>JAUHWG010000008.1 GCA_030424595.1 Polyangia bacterium | reverse complement strand
CCTCGGACCCCGCTTTACCCCGCGACGGCGACGACCCGTGTGGTCTGCTCGTCGGGCCGTGTGCGCTATCGAGGTCATCTAGTCTACGTCGGCCAAGGCTTCAGTGGCTACCCGATCGGAGTCTACCCAATTGACGATACTTCCGTCCAGATCCAATTCTACGAACTCGATCTCGGTCTTTTTCCACTTGCCGCTTGAATCACTACACGTACTGAACTATAGACAGATTACACATGAAGATCGGAGTGGGCAGGGTGAGGCCTCTCTGCCATTTTTGTAACCCCACCATGCTGCTCAGGTGTCACCCTTAGCCTGATCGGATCTGTTACCCATGTCTTGTCCGCACCATGCAGAAGTGAAAGAGCCATCGACGACTACAACCTGTCCTCCCCCTCCGGACGGTTTCGTCATCACGTCCACCTTCGGGATCCCATACAGAATCGGGTTTTCCCATGGATCGGACACACTCGACGAAAGAAGCACAGAGAGCGTTCGTAGGCTCAGTTCAGACTACTTCTCAACCTATCTGGGACATACAATCGTCCTCACAGGCTTCCGGCGAACATCGGAGCCTGAGGAGTTGAGCATTGAGCGAGCGCGACTAGTCGCCGGGTCCCTAAAGAAAGCAGGAATTGAGCCGCCTTGCATCGCCATTCATGATGGAGGCACAGAGGTTCCATTCCCTCATCTGGTTCGGGCTATAATGGCCGAGTGGAAGTCAAAATCGAGGTTCTTCAGCCAACGAGCACAGTGAACAATGGTCTACACACACCATGAGGATACTCTTGTCAGAGCCCCCCCGATTACATCGGACCACAGCACAGAGCGGCCTCACTCCGAGAACGCAATGAGACGGACATCCGCAGCCTCCAAGGCGCCCACCGCGTGCATGCCTCCAATTTGGGGACCCTGTCACAGCAGCGGTTAAGAAGTTCAAGCCGGGACTTTGTGTTACGGCTCGCGTTGAGAGCGGACCTTCGTTCCACGCAGGGAGCGGGTTTTCGCGGGGCGCGAGGCCGCATGAGCGGGCGGCGGGCTGACAGGTAGCTCGAGATGCACAGCCGCGTCGAGGACGGCTTGCTCATCGAGGCAGGTCTGCTCGCGCTCGTCGGCGATGATCAGCGCCGCCCGGAGCAGATGGCTGGCGAGGCGCGGGAGACCGCGGCTGAGCCGGTAGACGATCTCGCGGACGCCGTCGGCGAGGAGCGTCGGGCGGGCGCCGGCGCTCTTCAGGCTGTGGTCGATCATCGCCAGGAGGTTGGCCTTCGAGCGCGGACCGAGGGTCGTCGGCGCGACGATCCTCGTGCGGAGGGCGGCGTGGACACGCAGCTCGAGGCGAGCCCGGAGCGACGGCAGGCCGACGAGCCACAGGGTCATGAGGTCGGCGCGATCGAAGGCGTGGTTGAGGAAGCCGGCGAGGTCGTGGAAGAAGTCGTCGCGGAGGTGCTGGGCCTCGTCGAGGACGACGACGGGGACGATCGACTCGCGCTCCACGAGATCGACGAGCGCCGCCTTGAGCTGACGCCACAGCGCGTCGCGGCGCAGCGGTGGGTCGAGCCCGAGGGCGGCGGCGAGGTTGCGGTAGACGGCCGCCGGCGTCAGGCGTGTGTCGCAGAGGTAGACGATGCGGTGCTCGGGCCTCGGCAGGCGGTTAAGAAGTTCAAGCCGGGAATTTGGGCAAGGCGCCGGGCACTCGGAGGCTCATGGAGGCTGAAGCGCTGACGGCGCATGGACGCTCCACGAGGTGCGCCAACCGCTTCAACAGGCCCGCTCGATGCGTTCGTAGGCCAGTTCACCGTCGAGGCAGGGCTTCCCGACGCGGCGTCGACGGTTGGGCACGCGGCGTCGACGGTTGGGCACGCGAAGTCGACCGCGACGCCTCGGCGCGCGCTTACGCGAACATCCTCAACTGCCCAGGAGGACAGGCTCGCGGCGGCGCCCGGGCGCCGTGCAGGAGCTTGGCGATCGCGGCGGGATCGGTGACGACCTCCACGATCTTCATCCGCCCGCCGCACTTCGAGCAGACCGTCACGTCGACGGCGAATACCCGCGCGAGGAGAGAAGCCCAGCCGATGCGGCGCGGTGTCATCGTCGCCTCGCGGAGCTCCTCGGGAAGAGCTGGGACGAGGCAAAGCGAGAGCTGCATCGGCGCGAGCGGCTGCGGCGAGGACGGGATGACCCGAGCGCGGAGGCGATGACGACTCGCGAACACGCCGTAATAGCGGGTCATGTGGAAGCGCGGCGGCGGGACCAGGGCGCAGAGGCGGCTGAGGAAGGTGTCCACGGACATGTCCGCGAACGCGGCGCCTCGGCGCGAGGGCGCCTTGAAGTGAACCCTCACCCGACCGTCCGCCAGGGCCTCAATGGCGTCGTGGGCGAAGGGCGGGCGGAGCAGGTAGCGACAGACCCGCTCTAATCGTCGGCGGTCGCGGCCGTCGACGGTCGTGGCCGCGTGCAAGTGCAGGCCATAGGCGGAGACCGTGTGCGGCGGCGGCTCGGTGTCGGGCGCGACGGCGGCGAGGTGCGGGCCTCGCAGCGAGTGCTGGACGCAAGCCACGAGCGCAGGGTCGAGGTCGAGGTCGTCGGCGTCGTGACCCGCGGCGGCGAGGACCTCGTGGACTCGGCCGAGGATGGCGGTCATCCGCTCGGGGGTCGGCGGCGGCGCGGCCCTGAAGGGGAGCTCGCCTGTGCACTCCTCGAAGGCGCCGTCGGTCACAAGCAGGTGGAGGTGGACGTAGAGGCCGAGGTCAGAGCGGAAGCGCTGGACGACCGTGACGACGCCGCCGTGGAGCTCCGCGACGGAGGCGAGTCCGTCCTCACGCTTGACGGCGCGCCGGATGTCCCGAAGGACTGCTCGTCCGAGGCAACCCGAGAGCGCCGCGAGGAGCTCGCGGTCGTAGCCGAGGCGGACGGCCAAGGGCCCCGAGAAGGAGAGCACCCACTGGCGGTAGCCGACCGCCGGCAAGACGTGGTCGACCAGGAGAGCGGCTCCTTCGGCCATCCTCCGGCCCATGCACGACGGACAGAACCCCCGGCCCTTGCACGGGAAGGGCACACGCAGCTCATCGCCGCAGCGGCGGCATGCCGTCCGGACCAGCTCGGCCCCTACGCACCCTGCGTTCGTATTCTTCTCTTCCATCAGGGATTCTTCGCTCGTTCTGTTTTGAGAGGTGTCCACTGGATGGGGACAGGTCACCTCTCGAATTTGGTCGAGAACGCCTGAGTCGAGCACATGGCCTGAGGTGCAGCCGTCGAACTCCTCGGGCTTGTGGCGCGAAGGTGCATTATTCACTAGGACAGCCGGGCGGCGGCGGCTCATGCCAAAACGGGTCGTCTTCGACCAGGCGCTTATAGACGATCGCTGTGCTTACGGCCCGCTCCCCGGCAGAGCAGTCCGGGGGCAAGCAAGTGTCGATGACCGCGCAGTACCCGTGTGCACTGTGGTAGTCGCTGCGGTAGTCATCGCGTCCGCTCGTAGCGAGGCCTATGAGCTGCCGCTCGCCGTCGTCGGCGAAGATCGGCGATCCTGAGTTTCCCTTAAAGAGGTCCAGGTTGGTGACGATTTGACCGCTGCGATCCTCGCTGCTCGTGCCGCTGCAGGTTATCTTGAGCGGGATCCCGTCGGGGTGCCCGGCCGCGAAGACGGACTCACCCTCGCTGACATAGGGGGATTGCGGCGGCCGAATGCTCGCCGGTGTATGCCCGCACACCCTGCGGTTCTCGAGGCGGAGGAGCGCCCAGCCCTCTCTTTGACTTGACTTCCAGGGCGTCACGCGATATGCGTCCGCCTCGTCGATGAGGCTCCCCGGCTCGAGCTTCTTGCTCTCGAGGAAGTCAAAGACGGCCCAGAGCTGCCGCCTCTCCGAGGGCTTAATGCAGTGGTAGACGGTCGCGACGACCTGATCCGTGAGCAGAACGCCTGAGCAGTCCGCGACGCTGAGTTCGTCGGCGTACCGCACTCCAGGACAGAGGTTGCGACGCTCCTTTAGGGTCTCCGACTGAGGCAGCCGAAGCCGACCCTCGTCGTCAGGCTCTGCGTAGACGAGCATGACCGCGGCCCGAGACGCGATGAGCTTGGCCTCGGCCTCGGCCCCCGTCTTGGTCATGCATACAGATCTTCGCGGGTCCGTGATCTTACCAGGATCGATCCGATCGTCCTCGAGGCCGTAACGCGTTTTGGGCGTCACTCCACCGCAGCTCATGACGGTCACCATGGCCGCCAATGAGGATCCGAGCAGGAGGTCCTTCAGGGTCCATTTCATAGTCCGTCTGATCCGCTAGTTCAGGTCGAAGAGCGAGATAGAGTAGCCCAGGAAGAGGCCAAAGCGCACCGCACCACCGGGCTGGTTCTCGCTCGCGCTCGGGATGAGCGAGGGCGCATAGCGGACGTCGGCGGCGATGACGAACGAGTTCGACGGGCTGCCGATCAGCCAGCCGAGCTGGGCGCCGAGCGACATAAACGAGCTCCACGTCGGCTGGGCGAGATCGCCGCTCCGATCGTAGGCGACGAACTGGCCGAGGTCGAACGCGGTCACCATCGCGTGAAAACCATCGATGAAGAACTTCCCGTCCGGCTTTATACCTCGGTGACGGTGGTGGTGCCCAGGGAGGCGTTGCACCGCGAGCCCCATCGGCAAGGCTAGCTGAGGGAGCATCGCCTCGGGGGTCGCGAGCCGGACACCCGCCTGGCGCTGGGTCCGGACGCTCTGCCCGCCCATCACAAAGCCCACGGGGAGGCCGAGCGACGCGATCCAGTCGCCGTGGCGGCGCTGGCGGTTCGTGAAGGCGTCGATCATTGACTCGACGACGACCGTCCGGGATGCGTGGCGCTCTTGCGCGGTCTGTGTCTTCGCCGACTCGCTGTAGGTCGCCGCGTACGTCGTCACAGACGAGAGGAGCAGCGCGAGGTCCTTAAAATTATGGGTGAAGCTGCGCTGGCACGCGGCGAAGGCCTTGTGCTTCTTGTCCTTCTTCGCCTGGTCATCGGGTCGAGTAGCCCCGCCGCACTCGTTGGCCGTGTGGATCAGCTGCTCCAGAAGCTCAGTCGCTGCCGTGATGGCCCGGATGATGTCGCGATCATAGGAGGCGAGCACGAGCGACTCGACGCTCTTGAGGCTCGGGAGCCTGTCGGGGGTGTCCTGCGTCGTGATGCGCGCAGCAATCGCGAAGAGCATCTGAATGCTCGCCCTTGCTCGTGCGGCGGCGTCGACCTCCCCCGCGCTGTTGACCGCGGTCGCGGCCTTGTACCCCAACGAGGCGAGCGTTGCAGCCTCGAGGCGCTCCTCCGGTGTACACCCCTGATTCGTGCAGAGCTGGTTGATCACCACATAGAGATCCAGGTTTGAGTGGGAAACCCAGGCGTCGAAGCCCGCGACGGCGATCGCGATGACCTTGTCATCCCAGCCGGACTGGGCGCCGACGAGCTCGGCCCTTAGAGCGGCCATGAGCAACTTCACGTCGCCGATGTCGACGGAGCCGTCGCCGCTCAAGAGCGACCTGGCGGCGATCGTACGGCTAAGTCCGAGCAGTCGGCTCAGAGCATGGTTTCGGGGCTCCTTCGCTTCACCTGACCCGTCACCCGCTGTCGCCGCTCCTGGGGTCGCCGTCGCTCCTTCAGGCTTAGACTCTGAGGGGCCGAAGAGCTGTCGGATCATCGCTGCCGTCAGGACCTCGGCGAGGTCGTGGAGCACCGCGGTCGCGAGGACTTTGGGCTCGCTGGCGAGGCGATCGAGGGTCGTGCTGCCGAGCAGCGCACAGGTCCCCGGGAGGAGCCGACTTCCATGCTGTCGGGCGGCTGTCGTGACCGCCCAGGCGCCGCTCGCTTGAAGCTTCTTGTTCTTCGACGGGCCCCCCGTCTGGAGAACGATCTTTGAGTCTTCGGAGCGCACCTGGATCCCACAAACCGCGCTCTCCAGGCGCTCTTGTAGGAAGATGAGCCCGTTTCGTTTCGCCCGCTTGACGGCGACTTCTGCGACGATAGAGAGGAGCTCGACCACCTCATCGGGGACCTCGGTGCCCGTCGACTTGTGGACAGAACCCCGCGACGAGCCGGCCTGCCAAGTGTGCACTGCCCCTCCCCCTGCCCCGCAGCCGCGCATGACACAGGCGAACACCTCGTTCGCCTGTTTCTCCGCCTCCTCGGCCTTCGTCGGTCGATCCTCCTCCTTGAGCTCGGGATGCTCCTTCTTGCACTCGTTGACCGTGAGCTGATCGGGCGTCGGGAGCTGGAGCTGCTCCCTGCACGCCTCAATCGTCGGCGGGGCATTAAGGCTGTATAAGAAGATCCATGGTAGTGCGACTGCCTTCATTCATTGCCTCCGAGGTGGCTCTTGGTGCGTCAGGATGTTGTCAGGAGCGACGTCTGCCCTCTGCAGTTTCTCTTCTCCGCATGTCCGGTTCAATAGACACGCGACGCCAAGGACACAGCTCTAAGACACCAGGACGGCGTCGTCTTCCGGAAGATCGTTTCATGCGCTGCGAGGCGGTTGCGGTTAGGGGGTTCAACCGAGAACCAGAATCGTTCGGCGAGGCAGCGCAAGGATGGCTCGAAGACCTCCCACATGCCCCGGTCGACGGTGCGAAGGCGCCCAGCCCCGCGGTCTCGCGAGCGACGGCGCCGACGCGATCGCCCCTTAGCCGCTGGAGGCCACTTGTCCGCGCCGCGAGCACCTGTTGCGTCATGAACACGCGGCCGACGTCCTTGGGCCGGAGAGCGAGCAAGTACGAAGCGCTCAACATATCCCTCCTGTAGCCCGGGTGAGGGCGTTGGATGGTCGATCCGCCGGCGTCACGGCCTCTGCCGGGCTGCGGGGCGTCGGCGACCGCGATCTTCGATCACGAGCAGATCGGCGAAGCGCTCACCGGTGAGCTCGACCGGGGAGCTGCCGAGCACCGCCTGGTGGTCACTAAGTTCCTCTAGCGCGGCACCGATACGAGCGATCGCGTCGAAGGGCGCGGTTAAGAAGTTCAAGCCGGGAATTTGGGCAAGGCGCCGGGTACTCGGAGGCTCATGGAGGCTGAAGCGCTGACGGCGCATGGACGCTCCACGAGGTGCGCCAACCGCTTCAACAGGCCCGCTCGATGCATTCGTAGGCCAGTTCACCGTCGTGGCAGGGCCTCCCGACGCGGCGTCGACGGTTGGGCACGCGAAGTCGACCGCGACGCCTCGGCGCGCGCTTACGCGAACATCCTCAACTGCCCAGGAGGACAGGCTCGCGGCGGCGCCCGGGCGCCGTGCAGGAGCTTGGCGATCGCGGCGGGATCGGTGACGACCTCCACGATCTTCATCCGCCCGCCGCACTTCGAGCAGACCGTCACGTCGACGGCGAATACCCGCGCGAGGAGAGAAGCCCAGCCGATGCGGCGCGGTGTCATCGTCGCCTCGCGGAGCTCATCGGGAAGAGCTGGGACGAGGCAAAGCGAGAGCTGGATCGGGGCCGGCGGCTGCGGCGAGGACGGGATGACCCGAGCGCGGAGGCGATGACGGCTCGCGAACACCCCGTAGTAACGCGTCATGTGGAAGCGCGGCGGCGGGACCAGGGCGCAGAGGCGGCTGAGGAAGGTGTCCACGGACATGTCCGCGAACGCGGCGCCTCGGCGCGAGGGCGCCTTGAAGTGAACCCTCACGCGGCCGTCCGCCAGGGCCTCGATCGCGTCGTGGGCGAAGGGCGGGCGGAGCAGGTAGCGACAGACCCGCTCGAGTCGCCGGCGGTCGCGGCCGTCGACGGTCGTGGCCGCGTGCAGGTGCATATCGTAGGCGGAGACCGTGTGCGGCGGCGGCTCGGTGTCGGGCGCGACGGCGGCGAGGTGCGGGCCTCGCAGCGAATGCTGGACGCAAGCTGCGAGCGCGGGGTCGAGGTCGAGGTCGTCGGCGTCGTGACCCGCGGCGGCGAGGACCTCGTGGACGCGGCCGAGGATGGCGGTCATCCGCTCGGGGGTCGGCGGCGGCGCGGCCCTGAAGGGGAGCTCGCCTGTGCACTCCTCGAAGGCGCCGTCGGTCACAAGCAGATGGAGGTGGACGTAGAGGCCCAGGTCAGAGCGGAAGCGCTGGACGACCGTGACGACGCCGCCGTGGAGCTCCGCGACGGAGGCGAGTCCGTGCTCACGCTTGACGGCGCGCCGCCCTTCGGACGAGCAGTCCTTCGGGACATCCGTCCCGCTCGGTGTTCTCACAGGCGTTTCGGAGGCGCTCGATCGCTCGGACTTCGGCACGGACCGAAGCTCGCCCGGCGATGCGCGTTGTCGCTCATCATCGTCGAGAGACTCGACGAGCATGTGTCGAGCGAAGACATTCGGTAGCAAGCGATCCACGTACCCGCAAGCGGAGCCCAGGACGACTTGCTCGGGCGAGCGAGGGGCGACGGATGGGACGCAGCGGGAGGACCCGTGCCTCGCGCGGAGACACGCGTACCCTGTCTCTTCAAGCAGACCAGCCTATCCCGTGGCGAGCACGTGGCATGGGAGGACCCGCGTCCGCGAGGGACCCGCCTCGTCGCCCCTCGCCCGCCCGCCGACAGCCCCCAAGCTCCGCCCCTCGCCAAGCACGAGGTGAGCGCTCACCCACACGGATACAGCGCGAAGCGCAAACCCCGTGTCACTGACGATTCTACGCGGGTTGTCTAGGACGCCTCATAGCAGCGCCTATTTCAGGCCTAGGCGCCCTCGCCAGGGTCCACCGTCGAGCTCGCGAGGTTCCCGGCATGGAGCCCGCACTCCTTGCCCTCGGCCAGCTCCCACCACCAGCGACCCTCGCGCTCGTGCTGCCCCGGGAGGATCGAGCGGGTGCAGGGCTCGCAGCCGATGCTCACCATGCCCCGATCGTGGAGCGGGTTGTACGGGAGCTCGAGCGCGCGGATAAGCCCCCAGACCTCGTCGCTCGTCATCTCGGCGAGCGGGTTGTACTTGGTCAGCGGCGCACCGTCGACCCCGACAAAGACCGGATCACGCTCGACCTTGGCCACGGCCTGGCGGGTGTCGAGGCTCTGATCGCGGCGCTGGCCGGTGACCCAGGCCCGCACCCGCGCCAGGCTCCGGCGCAGCGGCTCGACCTTGCGGATAGAGCAGCACTCGCGGTGCCCGTCGACCAGGAAGGAGAAGAGGCCCTTGGCGCGGACGAGCTGCTCGACCGCCTCCGCCCGCGGGAAGGCGACCTCAATCCGTATCCCGTAGCGCTCCTCGACGGCGGCGAAGAAGCGCAGCGTCTCCGGATGGAGGCGGCCCGTGTCGACGCAGAGAACCCGGTAGGGCAGCCCCGTCTGGTGGGCGTGCTCGATCAGGAGCACGTCTTCGGCCCCCGAGAAGGCGATCACGAGCTCGTCGCCAAATCGTCCGAGGGCGTCGCGGAGGATCTCCCGCGGAGAGGCGTCAGCGAGCGCGGTGGCAAGGGCGTCGATCTCGTTCATCGCGGCCGCATCATCCATCATCACCGCGCCCCTGCCCAGCCTCCCCTGCCCAGCCTCCCAGCGAGGGACACGATGGGCCTGCGGGGCCGCCTTGCGGGCCTTTGCGGGACGTCGGGAGCGCAATGGCGGAGATCGCGAAGTGCCAAGGGCCAAGGGCCAAGGGCCAAGGGCAAAGGGCCCATGAGCGAAGGCCAAGCGCCAGTCCGCAGCGCCTCCGATGCAGGCGCCGAGCAGCGATACGCGCTGTGATCTCGAGCGCATGCCGACGAGCAGGCCGCTGCCGCCGCGGAGGTCTGAGGGCGCTCGGCGGGAGCCGCTGACGATCGAGGCTCCGATGGAACTACCCCACCAGGGAGGTCTAGGGGAACTTTCGCCGGACGGCCGAGCGCTCGAGGGTGCTCGGAGCTCGACCGCGGTCTCCTGAAACGGGCCCCCGCGCCGCCCCGCCAACCTGGCCTCTCTGACAGTCTGACACCGCCTAGCGCCCGCCTCGTGACACAGTGACAATATCCATCGACGACACCGCGTGGTAGCTTGAACCGATGGTCCAAAGGCAAGGTTGGCTACGCTTCCTCGCGCTGTGCGGCGGACTCCTCTGCGGCTTCGGCCTCGGAGAGGCGGAGAGCCGCGCCAACGCCTGCACCAACGCCGCCGATTGCCCGCCCGGATATACGTGCAGCGACGGCAGCTGCGTCACCGAGCAAATGCGCTGTGTCAAGCATTGCCGACGACGGGGGATCTCCGGCGGATGCATCAGCTTCGCCGCCGACTTCTGCGCCGCCGATGCCCTCTGCGTCCCGCCCTGCAACGTCCGCGACGCCAAGGGCGCCTGTCAGGTCTACGGCCCCGACAACTGCGGCACCAACATGAGCTGCGTCCAGCGATGCACCGACCGCTGGAGCGACGGCGCCTGCATCGGCTACGGCAGCGACCACTGCGAGCCGCAGGCCAAGTGCGTCCGTCAATGCACCACCCGCGGCCTCGGCGGCAGCTGTACGGTCTGGGGCCCAGACGCCTGCGGCCCCGCCTTCTCCTGCGCCCGGCCCTGCACCTCGCGCTCCGACCTCGGCTCCTGTGTGCATTGGGGCAGCGACCTCTGCGGGCCGGCCTACACCTGCGCCAAGAAGTGCCGCTTGCGCGGCATGAACGGCAACTGCATCGCCTACGATCCGGACGTCTGCGGCGAGGGGGCCGTCTGCGTCCAACACTGCGAGAGCCGCTCGGCCTTCGGCGAGTGCCTGCACTACGGCCCGGACATCTGCGGCGCGGGCTAGCCTGACGCCAAGGGGGGCCAACGATCGCCGCGCGGGAGCACACGGGGCTCTCCTCCACGGCCTCTGTGAGCGGCGCAAACGGGCACAGACCTCCGCGAACGCCGACAAGCTTGCCCTAGTTCTCGGGTCCCCATAGCGCCAGCCCCACAGTGACAGCCCCGGAGACATCATCTACTATCCGGCGACCCTCCCCCAGGAAAGACAAGGCAGACACGATGGACGATCTCATCCAAGGACTCATGAGCAAGGTTGGACTCGACAAGGCGACCGCAGAGAAGGTCATCGCCTTCCTCAAGGAGAACGCCAACGACCTCCCGGCGATGCTCGCCAAGTCAGGCATGGCGGACAAGCTCCCCGGCGGCCTCGGCAAGAGCCTCGGCGGCCTCTTCGGCGGCGGCGACTGAGCCCCCCTGGCCCCCGGCCCCCGATACACCACCCCTCCCCCGCGGGGGGGGACGTTCGAGGTGCTGTCTCCGGATCCCCGGGCAGCGCCTCTCTGCGTTCTCGGCCTGCTGTCGGAGGCACAGGTCCGACGGTCAGCGAGACGAGCTGCGAGTGCGGCGGCTGGGTGCGGCGGTGAGCGAGATGGGCTGCGAGTACGACGATGGCGGGCGGCAAGGCTCATGCCCCAGGGCCCAGGCCCCAGGGCTCAGCTCCCAGTTCAGAGCGCTGCGGCCCGCAACCGTCGGCGCAGGCCGCGAGACGCTTTGACAGCGCGAGGCCCCGCCGCCTATCGTCCGCGCTTGATGCGTCGAAGCTCCATCGCCCGTGGCACCCCGAGCGCCAGCTCCCAGCCCGCGCCCGCGCATCTTCGGGGGTACCTCGCATCCTCGCTCCTCCTCTTCGCCCTCCAGCCCCTCGGCTGCGGCGCGAGCCCTGAAACGGCCGATGGAGGAGCGGCGAGCCCTGCCGACCCCGCGGCCTCGCCCAAGCCTGCGGCCCTCGGCTCCGCGAACGCCGCGGCCAAGCCCGACCCCTCTGGCAACGCGGCCGCCAACGCAGCCGCCAACGCAGCCGCCAACGCAGCCGCCAGCTCAGCCGCCAACGCAGCCGCCAGCTCAGCCGCCGACTCAGCCGCCAGCTCAGCCGCCGACCGGGCCGCCGACCGGGTCGCCGAGCACGACCCAATCCCTCCCGCGGCGAGCAGCGCCGATGACAGGGCCGCCGATGCACCCCGAGGGGACGCTGCGCCTGCCCCAGCGGATGAGCCGAGGACCGAGCAGTTCGCAGATCTAGAGACCCTCTGCGCCGCGCTCAACCGTGACTACGTCGACGGCACCCTGACCGACTACTACCACGACCTGACCATGAAGACAGGTTTCGGAGGAGACCTCCGGCGTCGCGGTGAGGAGACGATGAAGCCCGGTCGGATCCTGGAGTCGGGCCGGGCCAAGCTCGGGAAGCGCGCTGGCGACCCGCCGCTGCCGGCCTGCGATCAGCTCTTCGACGAGCTCGACGACCTCGAGTAGGCCGATGTCCGCCGCCGACGATCCTCGCCAAGCGGCGCTAGAGCAGCCCCCAGGCGCCACAGCTCCGCCCCGCGCCCTCGGCGGCTCGACGGCGATCCTGCTGATCGTCGCGAGCATGATCGGCGCCGGCGTCTTCACCACCACCGGCTTCCTCGTCCACGACCTCGGCTCCACCAGCGCGGTGTTGATCGCCTGGGCGATCGGCGGGCTCACGGCCCTCTGCGGCGCCCTCGCCTACGCCGAGCTCGCCGCCGCCCTCCCGCACAACGGCGGCGAGTACAGCCTCCTGAGCAGGATCTACCACCCGGGCGTCGGCTTCATCGCCGGCTGGGTGTCGCTCATCGTCGGCTTCTCAGCGCCGATGGCCGCGGCCGCGATCGCCTTCGGCGAGTACCTCGGGCGCCTCGTCCCGAGCCTGGACCCGACCGCCTCGGGGCTGACGGCGATCCTCGCCCTCGCCCTCCTCCACGGCCTCCGCGTCCGCCTCGGCGGCATGGTCCAAAACGCCGTGACGGCGGCGACGATCCTCCTGATCGTCGCCTTCATCCTCGGCGGCCTCGCCTACGGCGACTACAGCCGCCTGACCGCGATCTCCGATCCCCAGACCCTGAGCGCCCTCACCTCCCCGGCCTTCGCCGTCGGCCTGGTCTACGTCTCCTTCGCCTACAGCGGCTGGAACGCGGCGGCCTACATCGCCGGCGAGGTCGCCGAGCCGAGCCGGAGCATCCCGCGGGCGCTGGTCAAGGGGACCCTCCTGGTCACCGCGCTCTACCTCGGGCTCAACCTGGTCTTCCTCGTCGGCGCGCCCGCGGAGGAGCTCGCGGGCCAGGTCGAGGTCGGCTACATCGCCGCCGAGCACCTCTTTCATCGGCCCTTGGTGACCGCGGGGCTGACCCTGATCGTCGCCCTCGGCCTCTTGACCACCGTCAGCGCCCTGATGATGGCCGGGCCGCGGGTCTACGAGGCGCTCGGCGCCGACTATCCCCGCCTCCGTCACCTCGCCCAACGCCTGACCCAGGGGACAGACGACGAGGCTGACGAGCTGGTCGCTGGACCCAGCCCAAGCGCCCCAGGCGCGAGCTCAGGCGTGACTGCGACGACCGGCGCCGCCGCGGCAGGCGGCCGGGGACCCGCGACCGCCATCGCCCTCCAGGCGGTGATCGCCGCGACGATGATGCTCACGGCGACCTTCTCCGATCTCCTCACCTACATGGGGATCACCCTCGCCCTCTCGTCGGGGCTGACGGTCGCCGGGGTCTTTGTCCTGCGCCGCCGCGAGCCGGCCCTATCCCGCCCCTACCGGACCTGGGGGCACCCCTTCACGACCCTGCTCGCGCTGGGCCTGATGGCCTGGATGATCGTCTTCACCGTCGGTGAGCGACCGCTGACCGCCCTCTTCGCCGCCGGCACCCTGATCGCGGGGCTCGCCCTCTACCTCGTCGTCCGTCCCGCCAAGGGCTGACCTCAAAACCCGCCAGAGCGGCCTCCGGAGCCCCCTCTCGACCCGTCCTGGCCTGTCCAGACGGCGGGGCGCGGAGGCGCTATCCTCCAGCCCCCGCCATGACGAGCGCCCCCACCGAGCTTCCGCCGCCCCGCTTCGGCGATCGCAGCCTCTTCCCCGATCTCGAGGCCCGCGCGTACCTGAACCACGCCGCGATCTCCCCCCCGTCGGCGATCATCCGTCAGACCCTCGTCGACTGCGTCGACGTCTACGGTCGCCGCGGCGTCGAGGGCTTCTTCGTCTACGGGGAGCAGCGCGAGCAGCTAAGGCTCGACATCGCCGCCCTGATCGGCGCGGCCTCAGGCGCCGAGATCGCGCTGACCTCCGGCACCTCGGCCGGGGTGATGTCGATCGCCCTCTGCTTCCCTTGGTCCGCCGGCGACCGGGTCGTCCTCTTCGACGGCGAATTCCCGGCCAACATCACCCCCTGGCAGCGAGCGGCGGAGCTCTTCGATCTCCGGCCCGAGATGCTCTCCGTCAGCGACTTCCACGGGGGCGACGGCCGCGGGCTCCAGCGCCTGGAGGAGGCCCTCAAGCGCGGCGGCGTCCGCCTCGTCGCGGTCTCGGCGGTGCAGTTCCAGACCGGCCTGCGCATGCCCCTAGGGGCGATAGGCTCGCTGTGCCGCCGCTACGGTGCGGAGCTCTTCGTCGACGCGATCCAGGCCTGCGGGACGACGCCGGTCGACGTCGAGGCGAGCTCTGTCGACTACCTCGCCTGCGGCGGCCACAAGCACCTCATGGCGGTCGAGGGGGCCGGCTTCCTCTACGTCCGCCAGGGGCGAGCCGCCGCCCTGCGCCCCCACGTCGCCGGCTGGCTGAGCCACGAGGAGCCGATCGACTTCCTCGTCCGCGGGCCCGGCCACCTCCGCTACGACCGGCCGATCCGCAGGCGGGCAGACCTCGTCGAGGCGGGCGGGTACAACGCCCTCGGCCACGCAGCCCTGGGCGCCGGCGTGAAGATCATCCTCGGCCTCGGCGTCGAGGCGATCCACGCCCACGCCGACCGCTACAACGATCGCCTGGAGGCCGGCCTCGTCGCCCGCGGCTTCACCAGCCTGCGGACCCCGAGGGCCGAGGGTCGCTCGGCGATCCTCAGCGTCCGCCCCCCCGAGGGCCGCGATAGCGTCGAGCTCCAGGCGCGCCTCGGCGCCGCGGGGATCGCCGCCTCGCTCCCCGACGGCAACAACCGCTTCGCGCCGCACTGGCCCAACGACCAGGCTGAGATCGACCTCATCCTCGGGGCCGTCGACGAAGCCCTCCCCTCCTGCTGAGCCCTCGGCTCGCCCTTAAAGAACACTCCTGAGGCCACGATGGACCGCCAGATCCCCACGACGACCACCGACGAGATCGATCTCTACATCCGCACCTACTACTCGCTGCTGCGATCGTCGGGCGATGTCCTGGTCCGCTCCTTTGAAGAGGCGCACATCCACTCGAAGTCGAGCCTCCACTCCGGGGCCAAGGAGGCCGCCCCCGACGTCGCCGCCTTCGCCTACTCGGCCGCCCGCCTCCCCGCCTGCATGCACCGGATCCAGCGGGTGATCCTCGGCCAGTCGCACGAGCACTTTGAGTCCGCCGGCTACCCGATCCTCGAGTGGAAGGCCGTCCGCACCCGCGGTCGCCGACGGCCGCTGCGCTTCGACGGCGAGGGCAACCTCGCGGCCTTCGTCTCGAGCACCAGCGACATCGACGACCTCGTCCCGATCCTCACCGCCTATCAGCTGGTGTGGAACAAGATGCACTCGAGCCTGGTCGGCTCGGACCTCGGCCGGCGCCTGCGCGAGATCGATCCCGCGAGCGTCGACGAGAGCGACGTGATCGACCACGCCGAGCTCGCGAAGATCCTCGGGATCTCCCCAGAGGACGTCAAGACCCTGCACAGCGCCCTCGACGAGAGCTGGGTCGCGGGCCTCTGCGCGATCTCCCGGGCGCCGATCGACCTCCGCCTCCGCCTGCTCAACGGCTCCTACTCGCAGTACCAGCGGACCGCGCAGCGCTGGTGGTCGGGGATCGAGAGCGGCTACCTCCGCCAGCAAAAGCCCAAGCGCCCGCCGGTCTACTTCGTCTCGTCGAACACCCACTCCCTGGTCAACATCCTCGGCGGCTACGCCCGGGCGCACCAGGGCGCGATCTTCGACTTCGTCCGCCGGACCAACCGGGAGAACCTCGCCCCCTTCCTCGACAAGGCGATCCAGGACGGCGACGAGGCGCTCGTCAACAACCTCTCCTACTACCTCCTCCGCGCCTTCCTCCACGAGTCGAGCGATGAGTCCGATCCGCGGCGCCTGGAGGACGTCCAGAGCTTCGAGGCCGAGGCCGGGGTGCAGACGATCGACAACCCCGGGCGGGTCGACGTCAACGCCCAGATCATCACCCTGAAGAACCTCCGCCCCGATCGCCTCGACCCGCGGGTCCGGCTGCCGGGGATCGAGGCGCTCAAGCAGAGCGACGCGGTCATCATCAACATCGACTACCCGCTGGGGATGGCCGCCTACCACCACCTCTCCAGGCTCGGCCAGGGGATCGGCGAGATCCGCGGGATCTACATCATGGGCAAGGCCGCGACCTTGAACGGCAGGATCGGCGACGTGATGATCCCGAACGTCGTCCACGACGAGCACTCGGAGAACACCTACCTCTTCCAAAACGCCTTCGCCGCGGCGGACATCCAGCCCTTCCTCGACTACGCGACGGTGCTCGATCAGCAGAAGGCGCTGACCGTCCGCGGCGCCTTCCTGCAAAACCGCGACTACATGGGCGTCTTCTACCGCGAGGGCTACACGATCCTCGAGATGGAGGCTGGTCCCTATCTCTCGGCGATCTTCGAGCTGTGTGATCCACGGCGTCACCCCAACGACGAGCTCGTCCACCTGACGACGATGACCCCCTTCGACGTCGGCATCCTCCACTACGCGTCGGACACCCCCTACTCGCGGCGCCAGAGCCTGCTCTCCAAGAGCCTGAGCTACTTCGGCGTCGAGGGCACCTACGCCTGCGCGCTGGCGATCTGCCGCCAGATCTTCGCCCACGAGCTCGCCCGGATCGAGAAGGGTTGAGCTTGTCTGAGCAGGCCGCGCCGAGGGCGGCGCGTCCTGCCCCGGCGCGTCGCGTTCTCCTGCGACGAGGAGAGCGCCGACGCTCCGGCGGTGATGGCCCGCGCTGCGGCGCGGCCTCACCATGCTCCATGGTGCCCCCCGCTTCGCACCAGGCTCTTCGCAGGTGAGGCTCATCGGCACCTCGCGCGCTCTCCCGCCGCGCGTCGGTCCCTCTCGGCTCCGCCGGCGCTTGCGATACGATCTGGCCCCCCTGGGTTCGTCGAGGCCGACGAGGGCTGCGAGACGGCGCGAGGCTTTCACCACACTTCCCTCGTAGGGCTAGCCCCCCCGTGGTGAAAGTCCGCGCGCTCTCCAGCCCTCGTCGTCCCGCTCGACCCGGCCAGGACCCGCACTACGGCCCGGTACAGCGGGCTTTGTCGACGCCAAGAGGCCCCGGCTGCTACGGACAGGGGGAGTCGTTCTCACACTGCAGCAGCTTGAACTCGGCGTCGGAGACGGACAGGTTGTCGAGGCAAGTGCAGACCTTCTCGCAGCAGAGGGGTCCGAGCGTCGCATGCGGGACGCAGGCGACCGCAGACCCGCAGCCCGGCATGTCGGGACACTCGTCGTCCGCCTCACACGTCTGGGTGCAGCGGGTCTCGGCCGCGACGAAGTCCGGGTCGAGCACGCAGAGCCCGTTCTCACCGCAGGTGAGATAGGGCGGCTGCGCCGAGCAGTCAGCGTCGTCGTCGCAGGCCACGACTTCGTCTGAGAAGGCGAAGAGACAAATGCCTCCTTCACAGGCCTCCTGCGGCCCCATCGCCGTGACCTGGACCTCCGGGGTGATGCCCTCCAGCTCGCAGGGCGCCCCGTAGGCCGAGGCGGCGCCGCTGGTCGAGGTGTCGCCGACGGTCACGGTCTCGCCTTCGGAGGTCGAGGTGTCGCCGACGGTCACGGTCTCGCCTTCGGAGGTCGAGCCTAGGCTCTCGCCTGTCGCGCTACCGCTGAGGGTCATGCCGATGGACTCCGGGTCGAGAACGCAGGCCGCCCCGGAGAGCGCGAGCATGGAAATTGTTACGACTAGGGAGACTGAGCGAGCGTGTTTCATACTCGGTCAAGTCTCCGGACAGCCGCGCGTCCGTCATGAAATCTCGAGTGAGCCGCACATTTTTGTCGAGACGATCAATGCGATCGGCCCTCCGCGATCCGCTGACCGCCCGTGGCAAGAGCCCCGTGTGCTCTCGCGCCGCGATCGTTGCTCCTCCTGCCTTGGACAAAACGCGGCTTTGCCGGGTCGTACCGCAGGTTTGGGCCGAATCGAGCGGGACGACGCGTCGCGGGCCCTAAGCTCGCCTCACGTCGCGCTCCTCCTCGCGATGCGGCGAGCGCTCATGGCGAGATCGGGCAGGCGTCGCGCGAGCGCGGACGCAGCGTGCCCGAACAAGCCGCCCTGCCGGGACTTGCGGGGCGTCGCGGCTCGCCGGCCGAAGCAGCCGCGCAGCCGCGCCGCGATGGCGTCCGCGCCGATGAACTCCTAGGATGGAGGTCCAGGAGCGTCGATTTGGATCACCGTTGGCCCGCTGATGTAACCATCCCCGCTGTCGACCAGCCGCTGCGAGAACGGCTCCGTCGGCTCTGCGACTATGCCCGCCTCGCGCCGTCGGTCCGCAACAGCCAGCCCTGGCGCTTCGTCCTCGGCGACAGCTCGGTCGAGGTGTGGGCAGATCCCTCGCGGGCGCTGGCTGTCGCCGACCCCGAGGGCCGCGGCCTCACCCAGTCCTGCGGCGCGGCCCTGGCCTTCCTCGAGATCGCTGCCCGCGCGTCCTCCCTCACCGTTGAGATCGACCGCCTCCCGGACGCGACCCGGCCTGAGCTGCTCGCCCGCCTGCGGATCGTCGGCGAGGCTCCGCCCGCGACCGAGGATCCGTGGCTCTTCCAGGCGATCCCCAAGCGCCGGACCCACCGCGGGATCTTCTCCGGACACGCGGTCTCACCTCGCCTCTTGGACCGCCTGCGACAGCTCGCGGAGTCCCGCGGAGCGCCGCTGCGGATCGTCGAGGGTGAGCACCGTCGACGCCTCATCGAGCAGGTCCGCGCCGCCGATCGCGAACAGCGAGGGGACCCGGCCTTCCGCGCAGAGCTGGCCGCGTGGGTCGACCCCGACAGGACCGGAGAGCGGCTGGGGATCCCGGCGCACCGGGTCGAGCGCGCCGCGATCGAGGCCGGCGAGCGCACCCGCTTGCGCCGCTTCGCCGTCGCGCCCGCTCCGGAGTCGGGCCAGCCTGACCGGGCTGACGAGTCCGGCGCGAGCGGAGCGGAGCAGGAGCAGGAGACCGACGAGCTCTGCCCGCCCGGGGTCGCGATCGATCTGATGATCGACGACCTCGACGCGCTCCTCAGCGACGAGGGGGCCGAGCGACTGCGGATCCTCGCGGTCTCCCGCGCCAAGGGCACAGGCGTGGCCCCTGGCGCGCCCCATCCTCCCCAGCCCCGCGAGACCCGGAGGAGCGCCCCGCAGCGCCCCGCCGACGACGACGAGCTCGACCGCGGCTCGCCGGTGCTCGCCGTGCTCACCACCCCTGGGGACGATCGCGCGAGCTGGCTGCGGGCCGGGGAGACCCTCGCCCGCATCCTCCTCCGCGGCCGCGTCGACCACCTCTGGGCCTCCTTCCTCGGCCAGGGGATCGAGGTCGCGAGCGCTCGCGCGGCGATCCGCGAGGCGCTCGATCTGCAGGAGTGGCCCCAAGTCATCCTCCGCCTGGGCTACGCTGGCGACCTCGCGCCGACCCCCCGGAAGGCGCTCGCGGATCTGCTCACCGACGGTTGATCCGCCGACCCGAGCTCCAAACGTACGACCACCATGCCGGACCGAAGCCCGACCCGCGGAGCCGATCGCCTCCGCCTCCCCTTCACCGCAGCCCTCGCCCTCAGCACCCTCGCCTGCGGCCCCAGCTCCGCGACGAGCGGAGCTCCCGGCAAGGCCAACGTCGAGCCCGCGCCGACCCAGCCTGAGCCGCCCCCGCCGCTCGCCAGCGAGCCGAGCCCAGCGCCCGAGCGGCTGCCTACCCCGACCTGTGACGCCGCTAGCGCGCCGCTCCACGCCCTCCGCCAGGCCGCCGCCGGGACGATCGCCGCGCCCGGCGACATCGACAAGCTCGCCGCCTTTCTCCGGGCGATCGACGACGACCTCGGCGGTGAGCGAGGCCACGCCCTCGCCGCCGAGCTCAGCGCTGCGGCCAAGGCTGCGGCGGACGCTGGGAGCGACGCCAAGCCGCCCAGCGTCGACGCCCTCGCCCGACTCGACGCCCTGATCGCCCTGTGGTTTCGCGACCAGCTCCGCCGCGCCGTCGAGGTCAAGGTCGAGGCCGAGCGCAACCTCGCCTGGTCCCGCGCAGAGTGCTCATGGGGCCTGCTCGCCGCGGACCCCGACCTGATGACCGGCCTCGAGGAGGAGCGCCTGGGGGAGATCGTCGCCGAGCGCCTCCTCGCCGGTCGAGCCATCCTCCTGGCCGAGGGCGAAGCCCGCGAGGGCTGGGATCGGATCGTCCTCCCCGCCCGCCAGGCGATCGAGAAGCGCCTCTTCACCGTCGCCCAGCGCACGCTCCTGCGGGAGGCGAGCGTCGCCAAGGCGGACAACTCGAGCGACGCGGCAGCGCGAGCCAGCGCAGCCTTCCTCCTCCTCCGCGACCGCCTGCAGGACAAGAACAGCCCGGCGATCGCCCCGATCGAGGCGATGCTCGCCGGGCCGCCGGCGGCGATCGACCTGCACTTGCTCACCGACGCCCTCGCGATCACCTTCGCCAAGCGCAGCCGCAAGTACTGCTCGGAGGTCGTCAGCAGCCCGGAGCTCGTCGGCGAGGCGGCCGGCCTCTCGAGCGTCACCGAGGGCATGACCTACAGCCGCCTCATCCTCCCGGACATGAGCGCCCGCCTCGGCGACGCCGGCTTCTCCGCCGACGCCTACCTGGGGAGCTGGGACGCGCTCCTCGAAGAGGTCGACAGCGGCCAAGACGCGGGGGAGATCCGCCGACTCAGCGACGAGCTCGTCCGCTGGAACTGCGCCTATCAGGAGGCGCTCGGGATCGCCGAGTGCACCTGGAACCGCGACGAGGTCGCCAAGCCCTAGGAGCCCGAAGTGCGCCTGACCCGAGTGCCCTAAGAGCCGAAGGTCAGCCAGAGATCGGCGGACCGCGGCCCTACGTGAACGTTGGCGTAGACCAGCCGCCTACGTGCCCCGGCCCGGCCTGCCAGGTCTAGTCGAGCAGCGCGAGCAGATCGGCCTTCGACAGGCCGCCGGCCTGATCGGCGCCGCCGAGGGCTGCGTCGGCGATCGCACGCTTCCGCGCCTGGAGGGCGAGGATCCGCTCCTCGACGGTGTCCTCGGCGACGAGGCGGTGGATCAGCACGGGCTTGTCTTGGCCTATCCGGTGGGCCCGGTCCGCCGCCTGATCCTCGACCGCCGGGTTCCACCAGGGATCGACCAAGAACACGTGATCGGCGGCGGTCAGCGTGAGACCGGTGCCGCCCGCCTTGAGCGAGATCAACATCACCGGCGGACCCTTCGGATCCTGGAAGTGGCGGACCACCGACTCGCGATCGCGGGTCGAGCCGTCGAGGCGGGTGAAGTCCAGACCCGCGGCCTTGAGCTCGGGCTCGATCCGATCGAGGAGGCCCGTCCACTGCGAGAAGACCAGCGCCTTGTGACCCTCGTCGACGATCTCCTCGAGGGTGCTGCGGAGGAGCCGGACCTTGGAGGAGCTCGCCGCCTCCTGACCGGGGATGAGACCGCGATGGCAGGAGGCCTGGCGCAGGCGCAGCAGCGCCTCCAGGGCCTTGAGCACGCCCTTGCCCTTGGCCAGCTCCTCGGCGACCTCGGTGAGCGTGGCGGCCCTCAGCGCATTGTAGACCTCGCGCTCGCGGGTGTCGAGCTGGCAGCGCAGGACCACCTCGGTCCGCGGCGGCAGCTCGCGGGCGACCTCAGACTTGCGGCGGCGGAGAACGAAGGGACGGATCCGACGCCGGAGCTCGGCCGCGACCTTGGGCGAGCCCGCGGCGATCGGATCGGCGAAGTTCCTGCGGAAGTCGCTGCGGCTGCCGAGGAGGCCGCGGTTGAGGAAGAAGAGGATGCTCCACAGCTCGTCGAGGCGGTTCTCGACCGGGGTCCCCGAGAGGGCGATCCGATGCTTGGCCTCGAGCTCGAAGGCCGCCTGGGCGACCTGGCTCTCGGGGTTCTTGATCGTCTGCGCCTCGTCGAGGACGACGGTGTCCCAGGGCTCCTGCTCCTCGCCCTCCAGCGCAGGGGCGCGGCGCAGGCCCTCGCGCTCGCGCCGGAGGAGCGCGTAGGTCGTGAGGGTCACGTCGGCCCCCGGAGAGAGCTCGCGCCCCGGCCCGTAGTAGCGGTGGACCTTAAGCTCCGGGCGGAATCGGCCGAGCTCGTCGGCCCAGGCGTGGAGAACGCTCGTCGGGACGACGACCAGCGCCGACGCCCCCCGCTCCAGGGTGCAGAGGGTCTGGAGCGTCTTGCCGAGGCCCATGTCGTCGGCGAGGAGCGCCCCGAGCCCGGCCCGGCGGAGGAACGCGAGCCAGCGGACGCCCGCCTCCTGATAGTCGCGCAGCGTCGCCCGCAGGTCCTTCGGGAGCTTGGTCGGCGGCAGCCCGGTGAAGTCCTCCGTCAGCGCCCGCAGAGCGCTGAGGTCCGGGTCGACCGCGCGATCGTCGAGATCCACCGCGAGCTCGGCGAGCGCCGGCCGGGCCCAGGGCTGCAGCGTCCCGTCGGCGCCGCGGGCCGAGAGGAGAAAGGTCAGGTGGGGGCCGTAGCGCTCGAGCCAGTCCACCGGCAGCGGCGCGAACCCGCCTGTCCCGAGGGGGACGAGCGACTCACCGCGCTGCCAGGCCTCGACGACCCGCCCGGCGTCGACCTCTCCGCGCCGTCCGCCGGGGCCTGCCTCGCCCTCGCCGCCCTCGCCCTCCCCCTCGCCGACGGTGAAGAAGGTGATCCTCGGCCGCGCGCCGTCGCCGACGATCCGCGGGAGCAGGGGGCCGACGCGGAAGAACTCCTCATGACCGCCGCCGCGGACCTCGCCGAGCGCCGCGAGCCGCTCCCCGATCGTCATCGCCTCCTCGCCGGCGAAGACCTTCGGCCGCCCCGCCGACATCTCGAGCTCAAAGCTGAGCCGCGTCCGCAGGCGCTCCTCGGCGATACGATCGCGCTCCGGGAGGATCTCGCCGAAGGTGACCAGGCGCTGCCCGTCGACCCGGGCGACCGCGGGCTCGCCGTAGACGATCGTCGGCAGGACCGCCAAGCCGTCCCCCTGCCGACGTGTATCAAAGGTCAGCCGCGGCCTCAGCGAAGCCTTCTTGTGGGGCAGCCGCTTGCTGCGGATGTGGACCGTCGTGTGCTTCTCGAGGTGGGGGATGACGTCGCTGACGAGGCCGACGACCTGCTCGCGCGGGTAGATGATCCCCTTCTTGAGGCGGAGCACCTCGTCGCGCTTGAGGCCGACGACGCCGGTCGGCCGCAGCGTGTCGCCGCAGAGGACCGCGCCGTTCCTGAAGAACTCGGTGATCTCAGGGTCGCGGATCAGAGAGATCCGAACGCCGTCGCTGTTGCGATCGTTGGCGACCTTGACGTGCGGTCGCACCGGCGTGCTGCTGATCTTGACCGGCACTCCGTCGAGCTGGACGTCCGACGGGCGCTCGCCCTCCGGGGCGAGGTGCGGGAGGATCACCCGCATCACCTTGGTCGGCAAGACGCCGCGCTGAAGCCCGCCCAGGACCACCTCGATCGTCATGTCCGCCGCCGTCGTCAGGAGCGCGCTCGACCCCTTGATCCGGCCGCGGCTGTAGGCCGTGAGGCGATCGTCGAGCGGGTACTCGCGGGCCTCGTCGCCCTCGCCGCGGATCAGCACCCGATCGAAGGCCAACCCCTCGGCGGTCCGGTGGATGCGGTAGGCCACCCTCGCCATCTCGGCGCCGGGGCCCGGCAGCTCCTCGCCTGCGTTGGTCGCCTGCTTGAAGGCGATCACGGCCGCGGCGACGTGAAAGCAGGCCTCGCGCCGGCTCTCACACTCACACTCCCACTCCGAGTCGTCGAGCCAGAGCGTGACCGCGGGGGCGATCGGGGATCCCGTCACCGCCACGCGGAGGACGACCTCGTCCTCGTCGCGGTGCTCCCCCACCACCGCGCCGGCCCGGGCGAGCTCGACCCCTCGCGACCATACCCGCGGCGCACAGGCCTGCCGGACGGCGGAGAAGAGGTCGTCGACTGCGGCCATCAAACTGCCTCGTAACACAGCGGCTCGGCGGGCGCACCTCCGCGACCGTTGCCAGCCGCACACAGCGACCCCCGCGGCCGCCCGCTCGAGGTTGGACGTCTGCGTCTGCGCCTATGCCTATGCCTATGCCTATGCCCAGGGGTCCGCCACGCGCACCTCGGCGAGCGCCCGATCCTCAGCCCCCGCACCACATGCAGGTCCCCCACCGCGCTGAGGCGGCCGACGAAGAATTCGCCGGCCGAGCTCCGAGCGGAGGGGGCGCGCGAGCGGGGCGAGGTCGCCGCAGCCGAGGCGATCAATCTGCGCCGAAGGCGGCGCGGATCACCCCTTCGATCTCCTCGGCGGTGCAGGTCTTCGGGTTGGTCCCGAGCGACGCGTCCTTGAGGGCCATCTGCGCGAGCTCGCCGGCGAGCTCGACCTTCAGCGCCTCGATCCCGACCGCCGCGAGCGTGTGCGGGATCTCGAGGGTCTCGCGGAGCTCCAGCACCCACTCCAGCACCCCGTCAAAGCCCTCCTTCGCCAGGCCGAGGTGGCGGCTCAGGGTCCTCATCGCCTCGCCGATCACCGGCCGGTTGTGCTCCATCACGTAGGGCAGGAGGATCGCGTTGGCGAGGCCGTGGTGGATGCCGACGACGGCGCCCAGCGGGTGGGCGATCGCGTGGACCAGGCCGAGGCCGCGCTGGAAGGCGGTCGCCCCCATCGTCGACGCCATCATCATGTGGGTCCGGGCCGCCGCGTTGTCAGGCTCGCGGAAACAGGCGACCAGGTTCTCCTTGACCAGGCGCATGCCCTCGAGGGCGATCCCCACCGCCATCGGGTGGTAGCCCGGGGCGCAGAGGGCCTCGAACGAGTGGACGAAGGCGTCGATCCCGGTCGCCGCGGTGATCTTCGCCGGCAGGCCGAAGGTCAGCTCCGGATCGGCGATCACCAGCGGCGGCAGCATCCGCGGGTGGAAGATGATCTTCTTGGTGTGGTCGCTCAGGTCGGTGATCACCGAGGCTCGCCCGACCTCGGAGCCCGTCCCCGAGGTGGTCGGCACGGCGATCATCGGCGCGATCTTCGACGGGTCGACCCGGAGCCAGTTGTCGCCGACATCCTCGTAGTCGAAGACCGAGCCGCCGTGGCCGACCATCAGCGCGACGCACTTGCCGGCGTCGAGCGCCGAACCGCCGCCGACCAGCACGCAGCCGTCGGCCCTGTGCTGCCTGTAGGACTCGACGCCCGCCGTGACGTTGGCCTCGACCGGGTTGCCCTGGACGTCGGAGAAGAGCGCCGGCTCGAGACCGCCGCTGCGGAGGCTGGCCATCATCTCGCTCAGCCAGGGCAGCGCGATCATCCCCCGATCGGTGATCACCAAGGGCCTCGAGATCCCGAGCTCCGCGCAGGCCGAGGCGAGCTCGGCGCGACGGCCACAGCCGAGGCGGTAGGCGGTCGGGTAGTTGAAGTTGGCTCGCGGACTCTCGTTGGCGCTGTGCATCGTCAGGCTCGCTCTCTTCCAAAAAAAGGACGCTCGGCGGGCTGCGGTCTCTCCCGCCCCGCCTTGTCAGATGATCTCAAAGTACCGGGCCAGCTCCCAGTCGCTGACGTGGCGCCGGTTTTGCCGGATCTCCCACTCGCGCGTCGTCGCGAAGTGGTCGACGAAGGTGTCGCCGAAGATCTCGCGGGCCGCCGCCGAGCCGCGAAAGGCGGCCGTCGCCTCGCCCAAGCTGGAGGCCAGCGGCACCCCGGCCTTCCCCGCGGCCTGGAGCTCGTAGGCGTTGCCCTCGACCGGATCGGGGAGCTCCAGCTTATGCTCGATCCCGTAGAGACCGGCGCCGAGGGCCGCCCCCAGGGCCAGGTAGGGGTTCGCGTCCGCCGGTCCGATCCGGAACTCCGTGCGCTGGCTGTGCTCCCCCTCGATCACCCGGATCGACGTCGTCCGGTTCTCGACCCCCCAGTTCGCGGCCAGCGGCGCCCACATCCCCGGGACCAGGCGGCGGTAGGAGTTGATCGTCGGGCAGACCATCGGCAGGAGCTCGGGCAGGAGCGCGACCTGACCGGCGACGAAGTGGCGCATGGTCTCGCTCATCGACGCCGGCGCGGACGGATCGTAGAAGGCGTTCTCCCCGTCCCGGAGGAGAGAGACGTGGATGTGCCCGCTCTGCCCGGGGTAGTCGGCGCTCCACTTGGCCATGAAGGTCGCCATCAGCCCCCGCCGCTGGGCGAGGATCTTCATGTAGGTCTTGAAGATCGTCGCGTTGTCGGCGGCCGCCTCGATCGGCCCGTAGCGCAGCGCCGCCTCGAGCACCCCCGGACCTGTCTCTGTGTGCAGGCCCTCGATCTCGATCCCCATCGCCGCGAAGGTGTCGAGGATCTCCTGATAGAGCTCGACGTGGACGCCCGCGCGGATCATCGAGTAGCCGAAGCGCCCCGGGGTAAAGGGCTTGAGGTCGCGGTAGCCCTTGGCGCGGGCGCTCTCCGGGGTCTCGTCGAAGATGAAGAACTCGTACTCGGCCGAGCCCTGGGCCTCAAAGCCGAGGTCGCGGGCGCGGGCGGCGAGCCTCGAGAGCAGCGAGCGCGGACAGGCGTCCGCGTATGCCCCGGCGAACGAGCCGAGCCAGAGCCCGGTCGCCGGCTCCGTCGGCAGCGTCCGCCGGCTCTCGAGATCGATCTGCACCGGCGCGTCGCGGTAGCCGGTGTGCCAGCCCGAGACCTGCCCGTCGTCGTAGAGCTCGTCGTTGGAGTCCCAGCCGAGGACCACGTCGCAAAAGCCGAAGCCGCCCTTGGCCGCCGACAGGAACTTGTCGCGGCACATGTACTTGCCGCGCATGATCCCGTCGATGTCGGTGACGGCGACCTTGTGGAAGCGGATCCCCTCGCGGTCCAGAAATTGCCCAAGAGCCCCTCCGGCCATGAGCTCCTGGATTTCGGCGAGGGAGAGGTTGTCGGGGTCGGAGGCGCTCATGGTCAGCTCTTCCTTGAGACAGAGAACAGAGAACAGGGATCGCGGCGCTCGTCCGCGGCGCGCGGGCTCAGGGGATCAGCGCCCGCAGGTGGTAGCTCTTCGGCCGGGTGACCGCGTGAAAGCCCAGCTCCGAGAGCGAGGCGCCGTGGCCCGAGTCCTTGATCCCGGTCCAGGCGAGCCCCGGGTCGAGGTAGTCGCAGCGGTTTTGAAAGACCGTCCCGGCCTCGAGGCGCTCGGCGATCGCCGCCCCCCGCTCACCGTCCTCGGTCCAGACCGAGGCGCTCAGGCCGAAGCGCGAGTCGTTCGCCATCGCCACCGCCTCGTCGTCGCTGTCGAAGGGCATGATGCCGATGATCGGCCCAAAGCTCTCCTCGGACATGATCGCCATCGAGTGATCGACCCGGTCGAAGACCTGCGGCGCGAGGTAGCAGGTCGAGGTGTCCGGGACGGTGAAGCGAGCATCATCGCTGAGCTTGCGCGCCCCCTTGCCCAGGGCCTCCGCCGCCTGCTCGCGGATCCTCGCCGCCGCCGCCGCGTTGACCACAGGCCCGAGGTTGGTCTCAGGATCGAGCGGGTCCCCGACCTTGTAGCGGTGCACCTCGGCGACATAGGCCTCGACGAACTCGGCGTAGAGCGAGCGATGGACGTAGATCCGCTCGACCGCGCAGCAGGACTGTCCGGCGTTGTAGAAGGCGCCGTCGACCAGATGGGCCGCGACCTTGGCCGCGGGCGCCCCCTCCAGCACCAGCGCCGGGTCCTTGCCGCCGAGCTCGAGCCCTACGCCGATGAAATTGTGCTGGGCGACCTGGCGGTAGACCTCGCGACCGCCGCGGACCGAGCCGGTGAAGGCGACGAAGCCGAGGCGACCGCTGTCGATCACCTTGGCCGCCGTCGGGTGGTCGACGTGGAGCGCGGTGAAGAGCCCCTCCGGCGCGCCCGCCTCGGCGAAGGCCTGCGCGAGCTGATCGGCGACCAGGGCGGTCTGCTCGGCGTGCTTGAGGATCACCGCGTCACCGGCGAGGATCGCCGCGGCGACGACGTTGCTCGGGACCAGGAGCGGGTAGTTCCAGGCGGCGATGTTGAGGACGACCCCCACCGGATCACGGCGGATGAACTTGCGGATCCCGGCGTCGCCGCCGACCTCGAGGTCGCGCAGGCTCTGCTCCGCGATCTCGCAGAGGTGGCGGACCCGCTGGGTAAACCCGCCCTTGAACTCCCCGGCGGCCTGCCCGACCGGCTTGCCCATCATCCGCGTGATCGCCTCGGCGTGGGCGTCGAGGCGCGCCCCGTAGCGGTCGAGCATCCGCAGCAGCAGCGCCTTGCGCTCGGCGAGGGAGGTCGTCCGCCAGGCCCGCTGGGCCTCCTCGGCGGCGGCGAGCTTGGCCAGCGCCCCCTCGGCGTCGAGCTGTGCGAACTCAAAGGCTGGTTGACCGTCGATCGGCGAGACTATGGCGGGCATCGCCCGTAACCCTAGTCCAAGTCGCGCCACCTCTTCGACATAATTCGCGGGGCCGGGGCTGCCCGAGGCGAGCCGCCGCGCGCTCTCGCCTCGCCGCCCGCTCCACCTCGCCCGCGCCCGCCGGCCAAAGACCCCCAGCGAAGCTCCTGTGTGCGCTCGCGCAGCCTTCGTCGGCCTTCGCGGCTGAGACCCAACGCCGCGGCGCTGGGCCCCAGCGCGAGCGAGGGCGGGGTCACAGGACCGCCGTGGGCAGGGGCCTGTGCGCGCCCTCTCCCGCGCCCTCCTCCCCGCCGACCCCGAGGCGGACGGTGAAGACGCTCCCCGCACCGACAGTGCTCGCGACCGTGATCGACCCCCCGAGACGCTCCACCAGCTCGCGGCAGATCGCGAGGCCGAGCCCCAGCCCGTCGTGGACCCGCGCCGCGCTCGTGTCCGCCTGGGTGAAGCGATCAAAGAGCTCCGCCCGCGCCTCCTCGGGGATCCCGATCCCGCTGTCGCGCACCGCGAGGTCGACCCACTCGCCGCTGCGCTCGGCCCTCACCTCGACCTCCCCCTCCCGCGTAAACTTCGCGGCGTTGTCCAGGAGGTGGACCAACACCCGGACGATCGGCCCGTGCTCCCCGGCGACCACGTGTTCCTCGGAGACGTCGACGAGGAGGCGGTTTTGGTGGAGCGCGAGCGCAGGCTTGACGAGGAGCAGCGCGTCGTCGACCGCGGCCCTCAGCTTCACCGGCTCGCGGCGGATCTCGAGCCGTCCGGACTCGATCTGCGAGAGGTCGAGGATGTCGTCGATGATCGAGAGCAGGTGTGTCGCGGCGCTGCCGACCCGCCCCAGGTCCTCGCAGAGGTGGGCCTCGCCCGTCGACTGGAGCTCCTCCTCGACCAGATCCGTGTAGCCGATCACGGCGTTGAGCGGGGTCCGCAGCTCATGGCTCATGTTGGCCAAGAAGCGCGATTTGGCCTCGTTGGCGGCGTTCGCCCGCCCCTCCGCCCGCGCCCGCTCCTCGACCTCGCGCTCGAGCCGAGCTGTCCGCTCGCGGACCCGCTCTTCGAGGGTCATGTTCGCGACCTGGAGCTCCTCCTCCAGCCGCGTCCGCCAGATGCTCATCGACCCGAGCACCGCCGTGAAGGTCGAGAGAACCGCCACCGTCGCGCTGAGATCGAGCCCCGGCGCTTCGAGCTGCCGGTAGCTGATCGTCAGGACGATGACCATGAAGGTGATCGACGCGACCAGCTCCGCCGGCCGCCGGATCACCACAGCGATGCCGATCACGATCGGCAGGAGCCCGATCACGTCGTTTTCGGTCATGTTGTGGCGATAGCCGATGTACGAGAACCACAGGAGGAGAACGTGGCAGAAGAGGAGCACCACGACCCGGAGGTTGCGGCGCAGCGCCTCGGAGCGATAGGACCCGGCGTAGAGGAGCAGCCCCGCGGCCCCCAGCCCCAGGCGCACGCCGAAGGGGTTGTAGCCGACCCCCCACTCGACGAGGCCGAAGACCGGGAGCGCCAGGGACCCGAAGACGAGGAGCCCGCGATAGAACCCGCTGTGATCGACGACCGCCGGCACATCCACCCCTGACACCGGCGAATTGTCGCACAGGAGCCCGGGGGAGGGCGGCCTAAGCGATCGATGAAGAGGCCCGCGGCTGCGAGCGCCAGCGCCAGACACCGACAGGACGGCGGCGAAGCGCGACTCTGGGGCCGCGCGACGCCGCCGCTTCACGGCGCTCCTCCTCGCCTCACCGCGCGCCCGCAAGCCCAGCGCTGGTCCCCGGGCCAAGCCGCAGACTCCCCAGGCGAAGACCGTCCGCCCGTCGCCCAGGTCGCCGCGCTCGACCAGCTCGGGGTTCTCCTCAGCCAGGCGTTCTCGGGCCTCTGCGGGGCCCTCATCGCCGACGCGACCGGCTCCGCGCCGCACGCTGGGCGCTTCGGCCTCGACGCGGAGCTCATCCCGTGGTTCGGCCGTTGCTTGCTCCTCCGCCGTCGTCTCTGCGCGCGCGACGGGCCGACCGTCGCTCGGGCGCCCCGCCGCTCCTCGGCGGCGGAGCGCCGTTGGATCCTGAGCTCTACACGGTCGTCGCGAAGCGCTCGATGGAGGGCGGAGCGATGAGGAGAGGTCCGAGCGCCTCGAGGGCGGCGGCGACGTAGTCCGAGCTCATGTGCGCATCGGCGGCCTCGACGTCGCGCCAGATCTCGAGGACGACAAAGACGCTCGGATCCTGGGCGGCCTGGAGCACCTCAAAGCGGCTGTTCCCGGCGGCCTTGTGACCGCTCGCGTGGAGCCGGGTCATGACCCCGGCCATGGCCTCAATGCTGCCGCTGTGGGTCTGGAGACGGGTGACGACATGGACTTCCTGTTTGGACATGGCCGGAGAATTGCCAGCACCTCGCGGGCTGTCGATGGACGATTTGCTCAGCGATTCGAGGTCGACGACCGGCGGTTTTTCCCCCGTGAAGAGCAGCCTCGCCCACTTCCGCGCGACCTGTGATCAAATGCTGAACCGGCCGCGGAGCGGGCCCATCGGGTCTTCGCCGCGGTCTCGTTAGCCCTCGCCGCAGGCCTTCCGGTAGCGGTAGGCGAGCTGAGGGCGGGTGAGCCCGAGGCTGCGGGCGGCGGCGGCGAGGTTGCCCTTGTGTCGGTCGACGGCCCCGCAGATCAGCGCGCTCTCGACATCTTCAAAGGCGAGGCCCTGGACGAGCAGCTCCTCGATCACTGCCTCGAGGTCGACGGGCTCGTGGGGCACCTTGGGCGTCGGAGCGGCCGCGAGCGTGCCGTCGTCGTGGACCCGGAGGAGCCGGCTCGGCTCAGCCTCACCGGAGATGAGGTCGCCGATGTCGATCGCCTTCGACCCGTCGACCAGGATCATCGCCCGCTCGAGGATGTTGGCGAGCTCGTGGAGGTTCCCGGGGTAGTCGTGCTCGTGGAGGTAGGCGTAGGCGCGGGCTGTCAGCGGCCTGGGGGGCTTCTCCAGGCGCGCAGCGATCCGCTCGAGGTAGTGTCGGGCGAGGGCGGGGATATCCTCCCGGCGCTCGCGCAGCGGCGGGAGGAAGACCGGAAAGGCGCCGACGCGGTGGAGGAGGCGGGCAAGGAGCGGTGTCTGGGCCTGACCGCCGGGACAGTCTGCGGCGGTGATGATCAGCCGCGCCCGGGACGGATGATGGCGCCCGTCCCCCAGCTCGAGCAAGGATCGTTGCGCGTCGGGGCTCCACTCGCCGATGTCGTCCAGGACCAGGGTCCCGCCCGCGGCCTCGGCGAGCGCGCGGGTGATCGCCGAGGCCGAGCTCAGCCCCGATCCTACGACGATGAGGGGCCCAGAGCGGCGCGCTCCGGCGCTGTGGATCGTCGCGGCGAGGTGAGAGCGCCCTGTCCCGTACTCTCCGCGGATCAGCACGGGGGTCGTCGTCGGGGCGACGCGCTCGACCAGCGAGCGGACCGCCGCGATCGTCGATGAGTCGCCGAGGAGCGGCCGATCCGGGGCGTTGGGCGGGAGCTCGACCGTCTCGGCCGGCGCTGTCGGGCTGTCGCCCAGGAGAAAGCGGAACTCCTCGGGGAGCGTGTCCCAGGCCGGGAGCGGGCGGCCGACGATGCGGCAGATCCGGGCTCCGCAGCCGCGGCAGGCGACCTCTCGATAGACGATCGGCTGGCCCATAAACCCCGACGTGAAGCCGCTCGCATAGCCGAGCATGAGCCAGCAGACCGGCTCGGAGCTGACGCCAGCGCTCTTCAGGGAGGCCTCGGCCTCGGCCGAGTTTCGCCAGGTGAACTCCCCGTAGTAGCGACCGCGAGCCCGGTCGATCCGGAGCTCGGCGGGCGCCGCCGCGACCATCCCTTCGAGCGCGTGGAGCTGGGGTCCGGCCGAGAGGAGCTCGAAGAGCGAGGCGTCCTTGCGGATACGCCGCGCCTGGACGATGTCGCGGTGACCCGACGCGTAGCCGATGCGGACCAGGATCGAGCGAGCGCGGGCGGTGCCGACGGTGTCGATCAAGTGCCGCCGCAGCTCACCCAGCGCGTGGACATGGAGGAGGACCATCCGTTCGCCCGCCAAGCTTATCCGCCCGTCGCGCATCGAGAAGCGGAGGTTCTTCAGGAGGTCTCCGCTGTCCGGGAGGCGCAGGACGTCGTCGTCGCCAGCCCCGACCAGCTCGGTCTCGGAGGGCGGCTTCGGTTCCTCTGGCGAGCGCATGGGGGTGACTATGGCACGGCCTCAGCTGGGCTAGCGCCTGCGCAGAGGGGCCAGGACCGACCGACGCAGGCCGCTCAGCGCGAGCCGCGATCCGTCGACTCGCAGCCGGCGCCAGACACCGACAGGACGACCATGAACCGCTACTCTGGGGCCGTGCGACGCCGCCGCTTCACCGCGCTCCTCCTCGCCTCACCGCTCGCTTGCAAGCGAAGCGCCGGTCCCCGCGCGGAGCCCCGGACACCCCAGGCGAAGACCATCTACATCGTCCGCCACGCCGAGAAGCAGCACATCGAGGGCGAGCGAGACCCCGAGCTGACCGACGCCGGACATCGCCGCGCCGTCGCCCTGCGCGAGCGCCTCGCCGCCGTCAAGCTCGGCGCGATCTTCAGCTCTGACTATCGCCGCACCGTGCAGACCGTCGCCCCCCTCGTCGACATCAGCGGCCTCGACATCACCCTCTACGACCCCGCCGCCCCCGCCACAAACCTCGCCGCCACCCTCCGCGCCTCGCCCGCGGACCACCTCCTCGTCGCCGGCCACAGCAACACGATCCCCGACCTCATCCACGCCCTCGGAGGCGCCATCGAGCCGATCGACGAGGCCCGCTACGGCGATCTCTACATCATCACCCTAGACGGCGACTCGATCGACCTGCAGACCGAGCGCTTCGGCTCCTAGCCCCCCCCTGAACAAGCCGCCAAAAGGCCGCCAGGAGCCCCCCAGCACACTCTCCCCCAGCGCAGGCCACCCAGATCCCTCCAGGAACACGATCCCCCCTCCTCCCGGGCTTCCCTCACATCCTGTCTCAAAGAACAGATCTCCGCAGACGCCCTACCCTCGAAGACGCCCCCAACCCCCTCGCAGACGCCCCTCCCCCTCGAAGACTCCCCAACCCCCTCACAGACGCCCCTCCCCTCGAAGACGCCTCTGCCCACCTACGCCGGCTACCTCACCCCGGCCTGGAGGACGCGCCGATGGGTCGGGGGAGGAGGGCCCCGCGAATGAGTCTAGGACGTGCACGGGCCGCCCCGAGAGGGGAGGCCTGTGCACGCTCCGACCTGTCTGAAAGAGTGGGGCCCTCCTCTCCCGGCCGACGCCACAGCCTCCGCCGCTCAACCCCAAAGCTCTTCATCCCGAGCAAAGGCCCGAAGATCGCGTCAGCCCGCGATCCGCGACCCGCGACCCGCGACCCACGATCCACGATCCACGATCCACGTTCCGCGACCCGCAACCCGCGACCCGCAACCCGCAATCCTCCCCCCTCGTGCACACAGCTCAAAGCGTCGCAGCCCAGCACCTACATCAAGCGCGAGAGCGCCCGCAGCCCTCTCCACAGCCCCTAGCCAGAGCAGCCATACGACTCGACCTGCGCCTGCCAAACGCAGGACATCTCCTTTGGACAGACATTCCCGCACTGCCCGCAGTTGGCGGCCGTCGACAGCGAGGTCTCGCAGCCGTCGAGCTGCATGTTCGCGTTGCAATTCCCCCAGGCGTCGCCCTGCTCTTGGGCGACGCAGCCGAGCTTCTGACAGCCGAGGACGCACTGCGTGTGCGGCTTGAGCCCCGCCTCGCCGTCGCAGGCCTCCTTGTCCTCGTGGACGATCGAGTCCCCGCAAAACGCCTCCTTGCAGGCGTTGGTGCAGTCGTCATTGTTGTTGGCGTTGCCGTCGTCGCACGCCTCATTCTCCTGGACGACACCATCACCGCACTCTGACTTCTTGCAGCTGTTGGTGCAGTCGTCATTGTCGTTGCTGTTGCCGTCGTCGCACTCTTCGGTGCCGCCCTCGACAAAGCCATCGCCACAGACCGCGCTCTCGCAGGAGTTCACGCAGCTGTCGGTGTTGGAGCTGTTGCCGTCGTCACACTCCTCGACGCCCGCGTGGACCTTGCCGTCACCGCACGTAGCGCTCTTGCAGGTGCTGAGACAGGCGTCCGTGTTGTCGCTGTTGCCGTCATCGCACTCCTCCCCCTCCTGGACGACCCCGTCGCCGCAGGAGGCCGAGGCGCAATTGTTCGCGCATTCGTCGTCATCGACCATGTTGCCGTCATCGCAGGCCTCGACGCCGACGTGGACAAGACCGTCCCCGCAGCTCGCCGCCGTGCAGGTGTTCAGGCACGAGTCGGCGTTCGAGGCGTTGGCGTCGTCACACTCCTCGACGCCCGCGTAGACATAGCCATCACCGCAGCTCGCGGCGACGCAGACGCTGAGACAAGCGTCCGTGTTGTCGCTGTTGCCGTCGTCGCAGTCCTCGCCGACGTCGACCAAGCCGTCCCCGCAGCTCGCGAGGCTGCAGCTGTTGGTGCACTCGTCGTCGTTGTTGTTGTTGCCGTCGTCGCAGGCCTCGACCCCGCCCTGGACAAAGCCGTCCCCGCAGTAGGCGAGGGTGCAGCTGTTGGTGCAGCCGCCGAGATCGCTGTTGTTGAGCCCCAGGTCGCACTCTTCGCCCGGATCGAGCACGCCATCGCCGCAGCTCTCCTGGTCCCCCGTGTCGTCTGTGCCGCTCCCCGTCGACCCAGCGGACGTCGAGGTCTCCTCCCCGGCCGTCGTCGTCGACGCCCCGCTCGTCCCGCTCGTCCCGCTCGTACTCTGCCCTCCACCTTCACCGCCGCCGGCGCCCGGATCGCTGAAACAGCCGACGAGGAGGGCTCCGCCGGCGAGGATGGCGAGGCCCGAGCGAGCGAGCGGACGAGAGAGGTGGAGCACGGTGATCCAGTCTCCTCGGATCGCCGACAAAGAACAACTCCACCCCGAGACGGTCAATCGGCGCGGCTCTGCGCGCGGAACGATGAAGGTCGCAGGCAGGCAAGCGTGCGCGCGCGCAGCTCGTGGAGAGTCCACCCGGCTTGCCGCCCCTGGGCTCGGCAAGCCCACCCTTCCAGCCGCACGGAGGGCGACAGCCTCAGCCTTGGCAGCCCGCGAGAGAACACGAGATCTTCGCCGCTGCTCGGTCGGGGAGCATCTCAGCGCGGCGAAGACCTCGCACCTGGGCGCCCCCCGGCCTCCGCCTAGCCTAGAAGGACGAGTTCGGCCCGTCGAGGAAGGCGATCTCCTCGGGTGTGCTCTCCCGCCCGAGGACCTGGTTGCGGTGGGGGAAGCGGCCGAAGCGGGCGATGATCCGGTGGTGGAGAACGGCGAAGTCGTACCACTGCGCCGGCTCCAGCGGCCGCATCAGCTCGAGGCAGCGCTCCTGGTCCGCGAGCTCCTCCGAGTGCTCCAGCGGCAGGTAGAGGAAGAGACGGCGGCTGTCGTCCGCGAGCTCCCCGTCGTGACCGGCCGCGAGCGCGGCCTTGGTGACCGCGCGGGCCTTGGCGTCGCAGGAGAAGGAGTCCGGGCTACCGCGATGGATGTTGCGCGGGACCTGATCGAGCAGGAGAACGAGGGCGAGCGCGCCGTCGGCGGTCGCCGCCCAGCCGTCGAGCTCTCCCCTCGCCGCGGCCCCGTGGAGCGCCCCTAGGCGGGACCGGACCTGCTCATCAAAGGCCGGGTCCTTCACCCACCAATGGCTGCGGACTTCATCGGAGAACCAGAACTCGAGAACTTCCTGCGGGCTCGACATCGACGACGAGGTTCGCAAATCAATACGGTGTCGACCAGGGCCCGGCGCCGATCCTAGCAACCCTCGGGGCCCGAGGGCGGAGCCGTCGAGCCCCGAACCCGCCGATGACCGTCACCCGAGCTCTGGCGTGGGGTGGTGACCGGGGTGGATCACCGCCGCAAAGGTCGACGGACGACCCGTGAAGATCCCAACACCAGGATTCTGGACAGCGCCAACGCTTGCTACTTCATCCTCCGCTCTGCCCAAAGCGTCGATAGCGCACATCACGGCCACAGCTGCCTCCAAGCTCCCCTAGGGTCACTTACGCGGTCATCGCGCTCATCCCGGGTCGAGCTGCAAGCGCCCGAAAGTAGGCCTCACGCGCGTTCCGTGGTCCCCCCTCGACGGGGCGACGGTCGGTCCCCCCGACGCCGAGAGCCGGGCCCGCGATCACGGCTCTCGCACGGGCCGCGGATCAGCCCGAGACAGGTCACACCCAGGCTCCGATCTCCGTCGGCCCCACGTCGGCCAGACCCCCCGCAGACCCCCCACCTCCTCACGTCAACCTTCCATTGACAGCGAAGGCGTGGTCGCGCACCGTGCTGGTGGCCCTCTTCTTGAGGGTTGCAAGAGAAGAGAAGAGAAGAGAAGAGATGTCAAAGAAACTGTTTGTTGGTGGCCTTGCGTGGGCAACGAGCGACGACTCCCTCCGTGCCGCCTTTGAGGAGTTCGGCCCGGTAAGCGAGGCGAAGGTCGTTCTCGATCGCGACACGGGACGCTCCCGTGGCTTTGGTTTTGTGACGTTCGACGATCCCGCGAACGGCGATAAGGCCATCGAAGGCCTGGACGGCAAAGAGCTCGACGGCCGGAGCATCCGGGTGAACGAGGCCGAGAACAAGCCCCGCGGTGGTCGCGGTGGCGGCGGCGGCGGCGGCTTCGGCGGCGGCGGCGGCGGTCGTGGTGGTGGCGGCGGCGGCTACGGTGGTGGCGGCGGTGGTGGCTACGGCGGCGGCGGCGGCGGCTACGGCGGCGGCGGCGGTGGTGGCGGCGGCCGTGGTGGTCGTGGTGGCGGCGGCGGCCGTGGTCGCTACTAGCACCACACCGCGCTGACCAAACGCAACGACAGAGGGGGCCAGCCTGAGCGATCAGGCTGGTCCCTTCTTCAATTATGCGGCGGTCGACCTCTTCGGGCCCGACCTATGTCTATAGAGTGCGCCTCAGCTCGCCCCATCCTGAGATCCACCGCGGAGCTGCTCGCGGAGCTGCCCGCGGAGCTGGCCGCGGATCTGGGCGGCCCAACCGTCGAGGTTGGTCATCGTCGACGCCGCCCGCTCCGGCGACGTCGTCAGCCGCTCCAGCTCCTCACGGAGCCGCTCCCGTCCCCGTCGCAGTCGACTGCGGACCGTCCCCTCGGGGATCTCCAGCACCATGGCGAGCACCGGCCCGCGCATCCCTTCGAAGTAGTGGAGCTCCAGCACGATCTGGAGCTCCAGAGGCAGGCGCCTGAGCGCGTGGAGGAGCGTCTGATGCTCCTCGCTCTTCACCATCATCCCGTGCATCGACGCCCCGAGGTCGAGCACAGAGGTCACGCCGAGCCTGTCCTTCTGGTCTGGTCGGCGCCGTGAGAAGTAGTTGTAGAGCTTGCTCCGCGCCGCCGTGAAGAGATAGGTGCGAAAGCTCGCGTCGCCGCGGAACTTGTCGCGGGCCTGGACCACGGCGAGGAAGGTCTGTTGGACCAGATCGTCCGCGTCCTCGCCGACCTTGTTGCGAAAGAAGCGGTAAAGACTGTTGAAGTGGCGGTTAAAGAGGTCCGTCCCAGACCCACGATCGCCGGCTCGCCACGCCTCGAGGAGCTGAATGTCCGTGTCCACCGCAGCATCCTAGTGCACTCGGCGTCGTACAGTCTCGAGGACCTCACGGGCGACCGGGGGCGAAGATGCGCGTACGGGGCGCAGGCCCGATCGAATATCCTCACCCTCCGGTGATCGACGCGGAGAACGACGGGTCTACCCCTCAGGAGGGCGAGAGAATCGGCGGCCAGGACACCATCGGCGAGCGCCTGCTGGGTATCTCCCACGACGACGCTCCGGAGCTCGCCGAGGCCCGTCGTCGGGTCCAGGCCGCCCTCTTCGGCGGTCCCTCCTCATCGCCGGTCAGCGCTGGTATCGAGCGGATCGGACGCTTCACCCTGCTCGAGCGGCTCGGGCGTGGGGGCATGGGCGTCGTCTACGTAGCCCTCGACCCCGAGCTCGACCGGAAGGTCGCGATCAAGCTCCTCCGCCCGGACCACAGCGAGGAGTCCGCCGCTCGCGCTCGTCTCCTCCGCGAGGCCCAGGCGATCGCCCGCCTCTCACACCCCAACGTGATCACCGTCTTCGAGAGCGGCACCCACGACGACCTGGTCTACATCGCGATGGAGCTGGTCGACGGGGTCGACCTGCGCCGGGCCTGGGCCGCGGCGGAGACGCACCGCGAGGTCATCGGCCTCTTCGCGGACGCCGGCCGCGGCCTCGCGGCCGCCCATGAGGCCGGCCTCGTCCACCGCGACTTCAAGCCCGAGAACGTGATGGTCGGCGTCGACGGGCGGGTCCGGGTGCTCGACTTCGGCCTCGCCCGCAGCGGCGGCGTAGCGTCGGTGGAGAGGGTCGAGAGCTCGGCGACGACGGTGCCGCTGCTCCGCGCAGGCGCGCGCGTCGTCGAGGCCGACCATCTCCGGGCGGAGACCGATCCCGCCTACGCCGACACCCACAATGTCAGCCCGGACACCGCCCCCCGCGGCGGCGGCGACCTGGTCGGCCGGACCCTCACCAACACCGGCTCGCTGATGGGGACCCCGGCCTATATGGCCCCAGAGCAGTTCCTCGGCGGCGACGCGAGCCCGCGCAGCGACCTCTTCAGCTTCTGCGTCGCGCTCTACGAGGCGCTCTTCGGGATCCGCCCCTTCGCCGGCGACGACCTCCAGGAGCTGATCGCCGAGCTCACCACCGGCAAGATCCGACCGATCCCGAGCGAGAGCAAGGTCCCCGCCAAGATCCGGGCGCTGGTGCTCCGCGGCCTGGCCCTCGACCCCGAGGACCGCTACCCGTCGATGCAGGCGCTCCTCGCCGACCTTGATGAGGCCCTGTCCTCCGGGCCACGCCTACGTCGACGGCTGACCACCGGCGCCCTCGCCAGCGTCGCCCTCTTCGTCGGCTATCTCGGCGCGGGCGCCCCCCAGCCGACCGACGCCTGCGCCGCTGGGGTCGCGGCGATGACCGAAGAGGTCTGGTCACCGACCCGCCAAGAGGCGCTGGCGACGAGCTTCGCCGCCAGCGGCGTGCCCCAAGCGAGCGCGATCTGGGGGCGGATCCAGGAGCGCGTCGACCTCTACGCGGAGGCGTGGATCCGCGGCCACAACGAGGCATGCGCGGCCGCGTCGATCGCCAACCCTCAAGCCCAGCGGCTCATCGAGCTCCGCGCGGCCTGCCTCGCCGACGCGCGGCGAGAGCTCGACGCGACCCTCGCAGCGATGGCGAGCGCCGAGCAGACGATCGTCTTCAACGGTATCCAGGCGATCGCCGACCTGCCGCCGATCGACCGCTGCGGCGATAGCGAGGCCCTGCTCGCGACGGTCCCTCCGCCCTCCGATCCGGCGGTCCGCGGCGCGACCGAGCGCGCCCGCGCCCGCGCGAGCGAGGTCCGGGCCCGTCGCCGCCTCGGCCTCTACCCGCAGGCCCTCGCCGACATCGAAGCGCTCGTGCTCGACGCCCAAGACATCGACTTCCCGCCGCTCAGCGCCGAGCTCGGGCTCCTCAAGGGCCAGCTCGAGTTCCACAACGCCCGCTACGAAGCCGCCCAGAAGACCCTCGAGGAGGCGTTTTGGCGGGGTGTCGACGCCCGTCATGACGAGGTGTCCGCCGCCGCCGCGACCAGCCTCGCGTCGGTCACCGGCGGCCGCAAAGCGGCGCTCGAGCTCGGCCTCGGCTGGGCTCGGCAGGCCGAGGCGCTGCTCCGACGCGGCGACCTCCCCCTCACCCCTGCGATCACGCTCGAGCGGGTCAAGGCGCGGATCCTCCGGGTCAGCGGCGACCCGAACCAGGCCCGCGAGCGTCTAGACGAGGCCCTGGGGCGCCAGCTCGAGGTCGCCCCGGAGGACGATCTGCAGATCGCCGGGATCCTCCGGGATCTCGGCGGAGTCGCCATCGAGCAGGGTCGACCCGATGAGGCGATCGCGTTCCTCGATCGCGCCCTCGGGCGGAGCCGCGGCGCCCTCGGCGACGACCACCCGAGGATCGCCATCGCCCTCCACCTCCTCGGCACCGCCTACTACACGGTCAGCCGCTACGACGATGCGCTCGCGGTCTTCGCCGAGGCGCTCGGGATCCAGGAGGCGGCCTACGGCGAGGACCACCCGGACGTCGCCGACACGCTCAACAATCTGGGGGCCACCTACGACGAGCTCCTCCGCCTCGACGAGGCGGTCGCAGCCTACGAGCGCGCGCTCAGGATCCGCAGCGAAGCACTCGGCGAGGACCACCCGGACGTCGCCGCCACCCTCGACAACCTCGCCTACACGCTGGCGAAGCAGGGCCGTCTTGAGGAGGCCGCGGCGGCGATGGATCGCGCCCACAGGAGCTTCCTCGCCGCCTACGGCCCGAAGCACCCGTCGGTCGGTCACAGCCACCTCAGCCAGGCGAGCCTCGCCCGTCGCCGCGAGGACTACGCGGCCGCGATCGACGAGGCCCGTCAGGCGCTGGCGATCTTCACCGAGGTCAACGGTGACGATCATCCCGATGTCGCCTTCGCCCTGATCGAGGTGGCGACCGCGGAGATCCTCCGAGGCGCCCCCGAGGCGGCGATCGAGCCCGCCCGCCGCGCGGTCGAGATCCGCGCAGCGCCGGGTCGCAGCCCCCTCGACCTCGCCGAGGCGAGGCTCAGGCTCGGCCAGGCGCTCTGGCTCAGCGGCGAGGACCGCGAAGAGGCGCTCCCGCTCATCCAGGCCGGCCACGACGGCTACCGGAGCGCGGAGGCCCCCGCCGAGGAGCGCCGCTCGCTCGACGTCTGGCTCGGGGAGCAAGGTATTGAGCTTGAGCTCGCCGCTCCGCCGGCGTAGACGCGCGGCCCAGGCGAGCAGGACTAACTATACACATAGGCCGCGCCCGCCAGCCTGCTTATGATCATTCTACATCGCGAGATCATCGGGACAATGGAGGCACTTCGAGGCCACGCGCGTGCGCTCGTGGCCGGCCCCTCCGCTCATCAGCTCTGCGACCGCGCGACCCTTGCTCGCCGACCGGCGAGGCGGCCACGCTCGCCGGCCCGGCGGGACGGCGACAGGCCTGAGCGGGACGGCGACAGGCCTGAGCGACCTCAGCGACCTCAGCGACCTCAGCGACCTCAGCGACCTCAGCGACCTCAGCGACCTCAGCGACCTGAGGAGAACGCCCCGGCGCGAGCGAGCCCGCAGACCTTCGCCGCGGCGCCTCCTGCCTACTCGAAGGCGGCGCTCAAGAGCCCGATACGAGCCTCTCCGTCGAGGACGCAGACCAGCGGCACCTCGACGCGCACCGGGTCGTCGACCAGCAGCGCGAGCGCGTCACAGCGGACGCCGCTCTGCGCCTCGAGCTTGGCCACGGATCCGTCGAGCGAGACGATGTGCACGTCCTCCTGCGCTCCGTAGGGCACCGCGACGAGGGGCACTCCGCCGAGGATCGCCAGGGAGGGGGCGGCGGTCGGTGGCGCCTCCGGTAGCGCCGAGGACACCACCGGCTCGATCTGCATCACGCTGTAGGTATCGTCGAGCGTGAGGCCGTAGGCGCCCTCTGGGTCGATCGCGAAGGTCGTCCAGCCGCCTAGGGTCGTGACGATCGCGAGGAGCTCGAGCTCCGCGTCCGCGTAGGAGCTGAGGGGCTGCCCCTTGCCCTTGACGATCCGAGCGCCGCCCGCGGGGTCGCGATCGACGAGCGCCGCGACGCTCCCGCCGGCCCGCACCACCCGCAGCGGTCGCGCTCGATCGCCGAGGTCCACCGCCGGGCTGAGCGCGTCGAGGTCCATCACCTCCGCGACGGAGACCTCGAAGGGCGCCTCGGGGGTCCCGGGCGGCGGCGGCCAGCGGAGCTGGAGGAGGCGGTGATCCCCAGAGTGCTCGAGCTCGGTGTCGACGAGCGCCTGGACCTCGACCAGGAGATCGCCGCCGAGGAAGCGCGGCCGCCCGTAGCCCGCCCACTCCACGCCCGCAGCGAAGGGCTCCGGGGCGGTCATCAGGGTCTGCGGCTCGCCCGAGCCCTCTCCCGAGGCGCTGACCTCGACGCCGGCGATCGCGGAGCCGTCCTGTCCTACCCGCCAGGCGACCCGGAGCCTGTCTTCGCCGCCCTCGTCGCTGGCTCTGCTCGCCCACTGCGCGGTCACGGGCGGGCTCCGCTCATCGTCGGCGCGGGAGTATCCGGGCAGCGGCACCGAGCGCGGCGTCGCGGCCCACGTGCCCCCGTCGAGGGCGAAGACGTGACCGATGGCGACCTCACCGGGCGTCTCCTCGACGACGGTCAAGAGCGCGTCGTCGAAGGCCCCGTCGACCGTCACCGCCCCCCCAGGCGCGAGCGCCCCGCCGAGCGTCGCAGAGGGGTTTGCCCGCGGCGCCGGGACCATCGACAGGGTCAGGGTCCGCGAGCGCTGGAGCCCGCCCGGCTCCGCAGAGCTGGGGTTTGTCAGGGAGATCGTATGGCTGCCGACGATCATCGCCCCCCGAAGCTCAACGCGCAGGGTGTCCTCGCGGAGCTCGCCGATCGCCGTCGCCGGGCTCAAGGTGCCGACGACGCGGTTGTCGATCACCACCTCCGTGACGCCCGGGAGGATCCCGACGACCTGGAGCTCGAGCGCCCCCACCCGGTTCACCGGGATGACGACGTTGTCGTTGGCCGGATCGATGATCCGCGGCAGCGGGAATTCCTCGTCACTGCCCTGGGTCGCGGAGGTCGGATCCTCTGTGTCCGAAGCGCCAGGCGGACAGCCGAGCCCCACGGAGCCCGTGACCAGGACCGACCCCACGACGGAGAAGAGCCCGCCTCGCGACGGCGGCCGCGGGGCGAGCTGCCGCTCGTCGCTCTGACCCGCCCCGTGCCCTCGTCGTCGCATCGCTACTAGGGGTACGCCAGCGCAGGCGCGGCGGCAAGCTGACTTCCGCCGCGGTCCTCCGCGGTCCTCCGCGGTCCTCCGCGGTCCTCCGCGGTCCTCCGCGGTCCTCCGCGGTCCTCCGCGGCCGGGCCTCCAGGGCGGAGGCAGCCGAGCTCTCCGCGGTCAACGCCCTGGGCCCTGGCGCCGCGCTCGTAGACCGCTGAGGTCTAGCAGGACGCCGACGCGACGGACTCCACGGCAGGCTTGGCGGAGCCGAGAGAGGACGAGCCTCAGCGAGCCCCGACCAGGCTAGCCCTGGATCACGGTCCAGAGGAGGAGGCAGAGGGCGCCGTGGCCGAAGCCAAGCGCCAGCGCGGCCCAGCGGACCCGCCGGCTGCTCGCCATCAAGATCGCCAGGGCGCACAGGGAGAAGCCGACGATGAAGTAGGGGAGCGCCTCGACGAGCGTGCCGTCGTAGGGGCTCAGGAGATCGCGCCCGCCGATGACGAAGAGCGCGAGCGCGGACCACCACAGCAGCCGCTGAAACGTGCCGATGACGAACACGCGACGGGCGACCAGGAGACGGCCGAAGCTCTTCACGCCCCGCCCGAGCGCGCCAGCGACGAAGCGCGCGAAGGTCCCGACCACCGCCGCGAGTCGCCGGAGGAGCCGCTTGCTGAGGACCGCGCCGCGCCGGAGGCTCGACTCGATCGCCGCCCGGCGAGCGCCTGGCGGACCGGCGACCGCGGGCCCTTCGCCTGCGGCGCTCGGCTTTGCCGCCCGCCTGCGGCGTCCGAGCACACGACCGACCAGCCACCGGACGTGACGGATCGCCGCCTGCTCGGCGGAGGAGGCCGGTCTATTTCGACGGCGCGCGCGAGCGCGCTTGCGTCCGCTCTGGGGCATCGCCCCCTTGTTCCACGACCGCCAGATCCCGACAAGAAATCGGCCAACCGGGGAGGACGGAGGATCACCGCGGACCATCGGGGATGATCGGGGATGATCGGGGTCCCAGCCCCCCACCGTCCCCATGCGATACTCCCCCAGTGCCCCTGCCCGCGGCCGCTCTCCTGCTCAGCCTCCTCGTCGGCGCGCCGACGGAGAGCGCTCCGCCTGCGCCCAACGTCTGGAGCGCGAGCGGAGCCCGGCCATGGACGACCTGTCAGGAGTACGAGGGAGAGGCGATCCGCCGCCTCCGCGCCGGGCTCCCACGGGGCGAAGAGCGCAAGCTCCACGCTGTGTGGCGCGCCCGCCTGAGCGCCTGCCCGAACCTGCCCGACGCGCTCGTCCTGATGGCCCTGCTGGAGGTCGCCAACCCGCCGAGAGCAGACCCCGCGGAGGACTTCATCGCCAGCCTCGCGGCGCTCGACGTCGCCTACCGCGAGCAACGTGAGGAGATCCTACGTCTGCTCGCCGCCGCCGAGCTCGAGGCCGATCGACGAGGCGAGAGCCCTCCCTCCCCCAGCCGCTACCTCGCGGCCTATGCGGCGACCGGCCTCGACGATAGGGAGCTCGCTCGGCCCCTCATCGACGCCGCCCGCGAAGCCGCCGAGGTCGAGTCGTGGCGGATCGATCGACTCTCGGCCCTCCTCGCCCTCGGCGAGGGAGATCTTCAGACAGCGCTGCGCCTCGCCCTGCGGGCTCAGATCCACGCGACGACCGCGGGCAAGCCCGCCTCGACCTACGTGCTCGCGCTGGTGCTCGACCGTGCAGGCTCGATCACAGCGGCGCGCGGACTCCTCGAGCAGCTCAAGCTCCGCGACGCTCGGACCCTCGGCGGGCTCGACACGCTCCTGCCGGTCCGTGAGCGGCTCTACCTCTTGGCCCTCGATCAGGAGGCGAGGGGCCACAACGCCGGGGCCTATGCGCTGTGGCAGGCGTACCTCGAGCGCGACGGCGTCGAGGCGCCGGAGCGAGAGCAGGTCCGTCGGCGTCTCGTCGAGCTCCGCCCGGCGGTCGGCCTCGCGGGCGAATGAGCTGCGCAGCGACGAAGGGTCGCGCTCGAGGTCGACTCTCCGCTCCGCGAGGAGCCCTCACCAAAACAGAGCTCACGATCGACACCTCCACTTGACCGCGAACACTTTCCGGTCAACCCTGGACATGTTGACGCGATCAGCACACTTCGTAACAATGCGAAATGTGCCCGTGTTGAGCTGCGCGCGGACCTTCGCCGAGCTCGATGCGATCGCCCGTAGGAGCGTGTTCTCGATCCAACGCGCGTTCTTGCTCGACTCGCGGAGCTCTTCGCCTTACCCTAGTTGTGCGCGGGAGTTCTCGCGCGCATGTCATCACAGTCACTGAAAAGGTCACGTATGCAGACACCGCTTCAGATCAGCTTCCAGGACATCGAACCCTCTGAGTTCATCGAGACGAGAATCCGCGAAAAAGTAGCCAAGCTCGAGCGCTACTACGATCGAATCGTCTCCGTTCGGGTAGTCGTCGCGGCGCCGCATCGATCAAGCAACCACGGAAACGCATACAACGTCCGCCTCGACATCACGATCCCCGGCAAGGAGATCGCGATCAATCGTCAGCCCGAGAAGAACCACGCCTACGAGGACGTGTACGTGGTGATCCGCGACGCCTTTGACGCCGCCGAGCGTCAGCTCAAGAGCGAGGCCGACATCCGGCGCGCGGCCAAGACTCACGGGGTCGGCTGACCGGCGACGGCCGTGGTCTCCTCGGCTGAGCCACCGACGACCGGCGCCACGAAGAGCACGACAAGTGGCGCGCTCCGACACGACCGCTGGCGATCCTTCGGGATCGCCACCGCGGTCGTCGTCGTCTACGCCCTCCTCGTTCTCACGACCCACGGGGCGCTCCTCACCGACGGCGTGACCCTCGGCGGCGACGCACGGACCTCCTATTGGCAGGACGTGGTCTTCGCGACCGAGTCGTTGCGGGCCGGCGAGGCGCCGCTGTGGAACCCCTTTGAGCGCGGCGGCTACCCGTTCTCGGCCGACCCGCAGCCGGCGATCTGGTCGCCCCTCTCCTGGCTCGTCTACCTCCTCGGCCTCGCCTCCGGCGGACACGGCCACTGGCTGCAGGAGATCCGTCAGCTCGCCGCGCCGGTCCTCGCCGCATGCGGCGTCCACCTCTTCCTCCGCCGCCGCGGCCTCAGCCACCCCGCGGCCGGGCTCGCCGGGACGATCCTCGTCGCCGGCGCCTTCGCCCAGCGGACGATCACGATGGCGACCTACTGGCCCTGGGCCTACCTCGGCTTCATCCTCGCGGCGATCGACGCCACGGCCCTGCGCCCGAGCTGGGCGAACGGGCGTTGGCTCGCCCTCACGCTCCTCCTCCTGGTCACCTCTGGATTTCCACCCTCGATCTTCTACGCGCTCCTCATCGCCGTCCCCTACGCGCTCCTCAGGCTCTCCGGCGCCGCAGGGCGCAAGCCCGCCGAGGGCACGACGCAGGCCACGACCAAGGCCAGAGCCCAGGCCCTCCTGGCGATGACCGGTGCCGCCGTCGTCGCGTCCCTCGGCGCCCTCGTCGTCATCGTCCCGCTCCTGGAACAGACCGCCCTCTCCTGGCGCGCGGAGCGGGGCCTCGACTACATCCTCTCGAACCCCGCGAGCTTCGCCGATCTGTGGACCCTCGTCGATCCGCTCATCCGCGGGAAGGAGCTCTTCATCGGCCTCCTCGGGCTGGCGATGGCCGCCCTCGCGCTCCTCGAGATCGGCGACCGGCGACGGCGGGCCGAGGTGCTCTTCTGGCTGGCGATCACCCTCTTCGGCACGCTCCTCGCCGCCGCGCAAGAGACCCCCCTGCTCGCCCTCTGCGCGACCTACCTCCCAGGCTTTGATCTCTTCCGGATCGCCTCGCGCTACATGATCCTGACCCACACCGGGCTGGCTCTTCTCGCCGCCTACGGCCTCGATCTGGCGCTGCGCTCCGCCGCTCGGAGACCGTCGCCCACCGCCGCGCTCACGCTCCGCCGTCGCCGGGTCCTCACGGCGCTCGCCATCGCCTGTCTCTTCGTACAGGTCATGGACCTCCGGCGGATCGAGGTGCGGGGCCGCTTCGCCGCGGTGCAGGAGACCGCCGCAGGTGAGGCGCTCGCCGCCGAGATCGGCGACGCCAGGGCCTACAACGAGTGGACCCTCGGACCCCGCGGCGGGGCTGTCTTCAGCGTCCGCGACTGGCGCGGCCGGAGCAAGGATCCGATGTCCTTCGCCCGCTACCAAGAGGTCGAGCGCGAGGTCTCACGGCGCCCCGATCTCCTCCGTCACTTCGCGGTCGAGCACCTCCTCGTCGGCGGCAGGCGGGAGGTCGCCGGCCGCCCTCGCCTGCGCCGACCGGCGGCGATCCGCGGGACCACCCTCGAGGGCCCCTATCACCTCCGCTTCCGAGCCCCCGGCCCCGAGGTCTATTGGAGCGGCGAGATCGTCGAGACGGCGGCGGGCGAGGGCCTCCGCGAGCTGCGCACACGGGCGGTCGGGACCGCGGTGATCGTCGACGAAGGCGAGCTTGCCGAGGCTGAGCGGGACCTCCTCCGCCGCTCCGCAGAGCCGGCCCCTGCGGCCGTCGTCGGCGACGTCGTCGACCGTCGGCGCAACCGACTCACCGTCACGATCGACGCCCCCGCGGCCGGTATCGTCACCCTCGCCGAGGTCTGGCACCCCGGCTGGCGCGCCGAGGTCGACGGCGTCCCGGCCTCTGTACACCGGACAAACCACCTCCTCCGCGGCGTCGTCGTCGGGCCCGGCGCTCACCGGATCGAGCTCTCGTACCGACCGCGCTCCCTCCCCTGGGTCACTGGCCTCTACGGGCTGGCGTGGCTGCTCATCGTCGTCGATCCTCGCCTCCTCCGGCGCCGCCGCCTGACCGGTTCGCCGCCCCGCGCTGGCAACACGTAGCTACCCACGCGACGCATCCGCCCGCCCGCTCCCACGCTGTCCGAGGCGACACGATCCGCGGCGGTGCGATCCGACCTAACGCGATCCAGCCCGCTCCCACCAGGTCCGCCGCGACACGAGCCGCGGCGATGCGATCCGACCTAACGCGATCCAGCCCGCTCCCACCAGGTCCGCCGCGACACGATCCGCGGCGATGCGATCCGACCTAACGCGATCCAGCCCGCTCCCACCAGGTCCGCCGCGACACGATCCGACGCACTCCGACGCACTCCGACGCACTCCGACCCGCTCCGCTCCGATCCGACACAATCCCGAGGCGACTCGAGTCGATCCGGCCGGGACCACCGATCCGACGCGATCCAACGCGATCCAACACGATCCAACACGATCCGTCCGGACCCGATCCTCTCCGAGTCGACCAGAGAGGATCGAGGGCAACCGCCAACGCCGGCTGCGCGGCCGTCAACCCTCCGCGCCCGTCTCTCGTTCGCCGGCCCCGCGGCTTTCTCGTGGGTGATCCCGCCCCGGCCCACGTCTCCGCGGATCCATACGCAGGCGAGCGCGCGTCGCTCTCGCCGGGAGCACCTCGCGCCCGCTGCGGGGCCGGCGTTCCGCCTCAGCCCTGGCTCCTCTGCCGTCAGCGCCAATCTGGCCTCGCTCTTCGGCTCTGACCACAAAGCGCGACTTGGTCTGATCCAGATAACGGGCCGGCCGTAGTCTCTACAGCATGCGCCTCGTCATCGACACCTTCAACCTCACGACCGTCGAGCGGATGCTCTGCGTCGAAGCTCTCAACACCGCCGGCACCATCGTCGACGCCGCCTCGCTCCTGGGGATCACACGGCACGCGCTCAAGCGTCGGATCATCAAGCATGAGATCGCCTGGCCCCCGCGCCCCCGCGCTGTCATCGCGGATCCCACGCCCGAGCCGGGTCGGATGGCCACGCCCCTGAACGTGACGCCGAGCCAGGGCGGTATCCGGGCCGACTGAGCGGGGCTCGCGGTTCAGGCTCTCCTGAGAGCGACCAACCCCGAGCCGAAGATCCACAGCGCTCGCCTACGGTCGAACACCTCACACTCATCGCCACGGTGTCAGCGCTCCGGAGCTCCAGCTCACCTCACCTGCTCAACCTCGCGTTGAGCCCCTCGCCGAAGCCCTCCGCTCACCTCTCCTAACCTAGCCAAACCCAGCTAAACCTAGCCTAGCCTAGACCACACCCCAAAGTTCACGGAGTTCACGGAGTTCACGGAGCTCACGGAGCTCACGGAGCTCACGGAGTTCACGGAGTTCACGGAGTTCACGGAGCTCACCCACATCACGACCTTGGCGCGGCCCTCTTCGGGTTCGCGCCTTCGTCTTTTTCGGCAGCCGCCGCCGCAGCTCGGCCACCTACCGTCCACTCAGGGCCCGCGCCCCCAACTTGGTTTTACCCCCGCACGATCGCGACGGCACAGCCTAGCTCCACGACAAAGGCGCGTGCCCTGAGGGCCCGCGCCTTCATCGTCGGTTCCGCCGCACGGTCAGGCGCGAGCGGTCTAGTTCGCCGTCTCGTCCTCGGACTCTTCAGCCGAGTCCTTCGCGGTGAAGGCGAAGGAGAGCTCGCCGTCGTCGCCGACGTCGACGCTCACGGTGCCGCCGTTCTCGAGGGCCCCGAAGAGCAGCTCGTCGACCAGCCGCCCCTTGATCTTGTCGTCGAGCAGACGCCCCATCGGCCGGGCGCCGAAGAGCTTGTCGTAGCCCTTGCGCGCGACCCAGTCCCGCGCCGCCTCGCTGAAGGCGAAGCGGACGTCCCGATCGGCGAGCTGGAGCTCGAGCTCGCGGAGCATCTTGTCCGCGACCATGAGGATGACCTCCGGCTCGAGCGCCTTGAAGGTGATGATCTTGTCGAGCCGGTTGCGGAACTCCGGCGAGAAGGTCCGCTCGAGCGCCGACTTCGGATCGCCGACCTTACCGTCGACATCGGCGAAGCCGACCTGACGCCTGGTCATCTCCTTGGCCCCCGCGTTGCTCGTCATGATCAGGATGACGTTGCGGAAGTCGGTCTTGCGCCCGGTGCTGTCGGTGAGGGTCGCGTTGTCCATCACCTGCAGGAGGATCGAGAAGAGGTCCGGGTGGGCCTTCTCGATCTCGTCGAGGATCACCACCGCGTGCGGCTGCTTGGTCACCGCGTCGGTGAGCAGACCGCCCTGGTCGAAGCCGACGTAGCCGGGAGGCGCGCCGATGAGCCGGCTGACGCTGTGCTTCTCCATGTACTCGCTCATGTCGAAGCGGAGGAGCGGCATCGACAGGAGCCGCGCGAGCTGCTTGGCGAGCTCGGTCTTGCCGACGCCGGTCGGTCCGGCGAAGAGGAAGGAGCCGATCGGCTTGTCGGCGCGGCCGAGCCCGGCGCGGGCCCGCTTGATCGACGCGGCGACCGCGGCGACCGCCTCCTCCTGGCCGTAGAGCACCTCGCCGAGCCCCTCGGCGAGCTTCTTCAGGATCCCGCGGTCGTTGGTCGAGACCGACTTCGGCGGGATCCGGGCCATCCTCGCGATCACAGCCTCGACGTCCTCGACCTCGATCGCCTTCGCCTCGTCCTCGTCGGGATCGGCCGAGAGGCGCATCGCCGCGCCGGTCTCGTCGATCACGTCGATCGCCGAGTCCGGGAGGTGACGATCGCGGAGGTGCTTGTGGGCCAGGCGAGCGGCGGCCTCGATCGCCTCGGGCGAGTAGGTGACGTTGTGATGGTCCTCGTAGACCGACGAGAGCCCCTGGAGGATCAGGATGGTCTCGGCGACCGAGGGCTCGACGATCTCGATCTTCTGGAAGCGACGGGCGAGCGCCGCGTCGCGCTCGAAGGAGGACTTGAAGTCCTTGTAGGTCGTCGCGCCGATGCAGCGAAGGTCGCCCGACGCGAGCGCCGGCTTGAGCATGTTGCTCGCGTCCATCGTCCCGCCCGAGGTCGCGCCGGCGCCGACGATCGTGTGGATCTCGTCGATGAAGAGGATGTTGTTCTCATCCTCTTGGATCGCCGAGACGACCGCCTTGAGCCGCTCTTCGAACTGGCCGCGGAATTTGGTGCCGGCCAGCAGCGAGCCCATGTCGAGGGCGTAGATCCGGCCCTCGGCGAGCGCTGGAGGGATCTCGCCGTTGTGGATCCGGAGGGCCAGGCCCTCGACCACGGCGGTCTTGCCGACGCCTGGCTCACCGACCAGCACCGGGTTGTTCTTGCGCCTGCGGCAGAGCACCTGGATGAGCCGGGTCACCTCCTGATCGCGGCCGATAAGCGGCTCGATCCTGCCGGCCTCCGCCTTGGCGCTGAGGTCGACCGCGTAGGCCTCGAGGGGATCGTCCTCGACGTCGCCCTCGTCGTCCTCAAAGGGGCCACCGGCGCCCTCGCTGCGGCGGATCAGCGGCCGCGGCTCCTCGCCCTTGGCGACGCCGTGGGAGATGTAGAGGGTCGCGTCGCGGCGGGTGACGCCGCTCTCGCCGAGGGCGTGGACCGCGAAGGACTCCGGCTCGGAGAAGATCGCGATCAGCAGGTTCGCCCCGGTGACCTCGGCCTTGCCCGCGCCCTGGACGTGGAGCAGCGCCCGCTGGAGGACGCGGCTGACCCCGAGGGTCTGGTGGACCGACGAGGTGTCGGCGTCCTCGGGGAGCGCCTCCATCTCCTCGGTCATAAAGCCCTCGAGCGCCCCGCGGATCCCCTCGATGTCGGCGCGACAGGCGAGGAGCACCTTGCGGGCGCTCGGATCGTCGAGCAGCGCGAGGAGGAGATGCTCTAGGGTGACGAATTCGTGGCGGCGACGCTGGGTGTCAGCGATCGCCGAATTGAGTGTGTTGCGCAGATCAGTGCTCAGCATCGGGGTCTTCCTCGGGTTCCATCGACGCGACAAGAGGGCAATCGACCTGACGGGCGAGCTCGTGGACCTGGGCGACCTTGGTCTCGGCGACCTCAAAGGTATAGACCCCAGCGACGCCAACCCCGGTGTTGTGGATGTGGAGCATGATCTGGATCGAGTCGCTCTCGCTCCGGCGGAAGACCACCTGGAGGAGGTGGATGACGAACTCCATGGTGGTGTAGTCGTCGTTGTGGATCAGGACCCGGTACATCCGCGGTCGCTTGATCTTGCGCTCGGTCTTCTCCTTGAGAACGACGCCGCTCTCAGGGTCCTTCTTGCTCCTGCTCGCCATAGTCCGACCGCTAGTGTAGCCCCGACCGGGGTGGAAGCCACCGCACGCGAGCGGCTGGCCAAGGCTGACGACAGAGCGTAAACGTAGGCGGTGGCCCATCTGACGTTGCGAGTGCTCGATGATCTAGGAAGCGTGGACGCCGCATCGTGGGACGCCCTCGATCACGGCCCGTCGCCCTTCACCGAGTACGGCTTCCTCCGCGCCCTCGAGCTCTCCGGCTCGGTCGGGCACGAAGCCGGCTGGCAGCCGGTGTACATCCTCCTCGAGGAGCAGGATGAAATCGCGCACAACGCGGACTCCGCGCGCAGAGCCCAGTCCGTTCCAGGCGGCGACGAGCAAACAGAGACCTCCTCGAAGAGCGCGAAGGGGTCGACCTCGTCCGAGGACCCCGCTCCCCCGCCCGGCCGCCTCCTCGGTGCCGTCGCCGCCTACATCAAGAGCCACTCCTACGGCGAGTACATCTTCGACTGGTCCTGGGCCCGGGCGAGCCGACAGGCGGGGCTCCCCTACTACCCGAAGATGGTGATCGCCGCGCCGATGACCCCGGCGACCGGCCGCCGCCTCCTCGTCGCCCCCGACGCCCCCCGCGAGACCGTCGTCCCCGCCCTCATCGCCGGCGTCCGGGAGATCGCCAAGGTCGCCGAGTGCCACTCGATCCACTGGCTCTTCTGCTCCGCCGAGGAGCAGCGCGAGCTCGCGGCCCACGGCTTCGCGCCCCGAGCGTCGTTCCAGTACCACTGGAGAGATCACGGCTACACCACGTTTGACGACTTCCTGGGGACCCTGACCTCGCGCAAGCGCAAGCAGATCCGCAAAGAGCGCGCCCGGGCCCAGCGGGCGATCGACGAGCTCGTCTACGTCCCCGGCCACGAGCTCACGCCGGAGGAGATCGCCACCCTCGACGGCTTCTACCGCCGGACCACGATGGAGCACGGCGGCTGCGAGTACCTCCAGCCCGGCTTCTTTCAGCACCTGTTCAAGCTCCAGGGCGACCGGGTCCAGGTCGCGCGGGTCCGCAAGGACGGCGAGATGATCGCCGGCGCCCTCCTCCTGGAGACGCCGCAGGCGCTCTACGGCCGCTACTGGGGCTGCTCGCAGGAGATCGACCTGCTCCACTTCGAGACCACCTGCTACGCCGGGATCGAGCGCTGCATCGCCAAGAAGATCCCCCTCTACGAGGCCGGGGCCCAGGGCCAGCACAAGCTCCTGCGCGGCTTCCTCCCCTCGCCCACCTACAGCGCCCACTGGATGCGCCACGAGGGGTTCCACCGGGCGATCGAGGGCTTCCTCCGCGAGGAGACGGTGGCCGTCGCCGCGGGAATGGACGAGCTCGCGGCCGCGTCCCCGTACCGGGCGGACTCGCTGGCCGCGTTCCGCGACCAGGCGCAGACGACCCCGCCCACGACCCAGGACGGCTGAGAGCCGCCAAAGTCTGCCGAAGATTCGCCTCCCGCGAGCGCCGCGGTTAGCCTGAGCGCCCCTAGGCCGTGCTCTTCCCGACCTTCGACTTCCTCCTCTTCGTGATCCCGGTGCTGCTGCTCTCGTGGGCCTTCTCCCACGCGTCGGCGATCCGGATCCCTCTCTTAATTGGGGCGAGCTATTTCTTCTACATGGCGGGGCCGCTGACGGACCCGCTGCCGGCGCCCTGGTACTTCGCCGGCCTCCTGGTCTTCTCGACCATCCTCGACTTCACGGCCTCGAAGCAGATCCACAGCCGCAACGGCGAGCTGGACAGCGACGACCCGGAGATCGCCGAGAGCGCCCGCAGGAGCCGCAACTTCTGGCTCGGCCTGAGCCTCGTCGGCAACCTCGGCCTGCTCGGCTACTTCAAGTACACCAACTTCCTGCTCTCCGCGTTCGCCGATGTCCTCGGCGCCGCGGGCCTCGAGGTGGTCGTCCCCCACCTCCAGCTCATCCTCCCGGTCGGGATCTCGTTCTACACGTTCCAGACCCTGAGCTACACGATCGACGTCTGGCGCCGCCGCCTGACCCCCGAGCCATCCTTTAAGAAGTTCGCGCTCTTCGTCGTCTTCTTCCCCCAGCTCGTCGCCGGGCCGATCGTCCGCGCCAGCGAGCTCCTCCCCCAGCTCCACCGGCGGCCGCAGCTCAGCGCCGACGCCCTCAAGTTCGGGCTCTTCCGGATCTTCAAGGGCCTGGCCAAGAAGGTGATCCTGGGGGACTGGATCGCCGCCTCCTTCACCGACGCGGTCTTCGCCGCGCCCGGCACCTACACCTCGGCGGAGCTCCTGCTCGCGCTCTACGCCTTCACGCTCCAGCTCTACGCCGACTTCGCCGGCTACTCCGACATCGCCATCGGCATCGCCCGGATGCTCGGCTACCGGATCCCCGAGAACTTCGACCGGCCCTACCAGGCCAAGGATCTCGGCGAGTTCTGGCGGCGTTGGCACATGACGCTGTCGACCTGGCTGCGCGACTACCTCTTCTTCCCCCTCGGCGGCAGCCGGGGGTCGGCGACGCGGACCTACTTCAACCTCTGGCTGACGATGTTCCTCGTCGGCATGTGGCACGGCGCGAGCTGGAACTTCGTCATCTATTCCAACATCCACGCCCTGGCGATGGTCTTCAACCGCTGGAACCGCCTGCGCAAGCGGGGCCCCATGACCATGACCAAGGCCCTCCTCGCCTGCGTCGGCCTCGCCCTCTTCGGCGCCCTGGTCTACCTGCTGAGCCTCGAGATCCTCGGCCTCGACCCCGGCTCGGCGCAGATCCTCGCCGGCTCCGGCGTCCTCCTCTTCGCGTTGGTCTCGTGGCTGCCGGACACCGGCTCGCCGCTGAACGTGGCGGCCCACGTCGTCCTGACCTTCCACTTCACCGTCCTCTCGCGGGTCTTCTTCCGCGCCGGTGATCTCGGCAGCAGCCGCGAGATGATCGCCGGCCTCCTCGCCTTCGACGGCCGCGGCCTCCGCGAGGGGCTGCTGACGCCGTGGCTCTGGCTCGCCCTCATCGGCGGTCTCGCCTACCACTTCACCCCCCGCCGCTGGGTCGACGAGTACGCCCTCGCGGTCTGGCGCCGGATCCCCGGCGTGATCCTCGGGATCGCCTTCGCCCTCCTCTGCCTCGCCATCATGAAGCTGATGTCGGGCGCGCCGAAGGCGTTCATCTACTTCCAGTTCTGAGCCCGATCCCCATGAGCGACACCCCGCCGATCGACGACCACAGCGTCGGCCTCCTGAGCGACGAGGTCCGCGAGGACGACTCGGAGATCGTTCTCGGCGACGACCGGCCCGATCCGGGCAACTACCCGCGCGGGACCTTTCGGACGACGATCAGCGGGATGCTGACGATGCTGATGATGATCGGCGCGACCTACGTCCTCCCCGGGCTCGAGTGGGCGAGGCCGTGGACCGCTGAGGATCCGGTGCCCTTCTGGAACCTGATCGGCCGCGAGCTCTTGGGCGAGGGCGAGAAGGCCGACGCCGACGACGCTGCCATCCGCGATCTCGCCGCCCTCGCCCTCGCGGAGGCCGACGCCGACGGCCAGGAGAGCGCCGGCGAGCGACCCTTCGTCGAGCCCGACGTCCGCCCGCAGGGCGAGGACGACGAGCCGATCCCCGCCTACACGCCCGAGGGCGACGACGGCGATCCGGTCGCCGTCCCCCTCGAGAACCCGCAGCGCCTCGATCGTTTCTACGCCGCCCTCACCCAGACCGACCTCGGCCTCGCGGGGGCGATCACCCGGGCGAGCCACTGGGGCGACTCGGCGATCGGCAACGACGGGATCACCGGGGCCATCCGCGCGAAGATGCAGGCCCGCTTCGGCGACGCCGGCCACGGCTTTCACCTCTTGGGGCAGCCCAACTCGAGCTACCGCCACGTCGGCGTCAAGGTCAGCGAGAAGAGCCCCTGGCACCACTGCTTCATCATCCAGGGCTGCCGCGACGACGGCTTCTACGGCTTCGGCGGCACCTCCTTCGAGTCGACCGCCGGCGCCGAGATCCGCGTCGGGACCGCGAGCAAGGGGTCGATGGGCCGCCGGGTCCGCCGCTTCGAGGTCTACTACGCGGGCATCCCCCGGGGCGGCAACCTCCGCCTCCAGCTCGACGACGAAGATCCGATCAAGGTCCCGACCGCCGCCGACGAGCTCGAGGACCGCTGGACCGCGGTCGAGGCGGTGGACGGCGAGCACAGCCTGTCTATCCGCGCCGCCGGCGGCGGCAAGGTCCGAGCCTTCGGCGTCACCCTCGAGCGCGACGGTCCCGGGGTGGTCTGGGACGGCCTTAGCCAGATCGGCGCCCTCACCCGGCGGATGCTCCACTGGGACCAGGAGCATATCCGCGCCCAGGTCCGCCACCGCGACACCGACCTCGTCGTCCTGATGTTCGGCGGCAACGACATGAACATGCGCGGGACGATGGACAAGTACAAAGAGGAGCTGCGCGAGCTCATCCAGCTCTTCAACGGCGAGGGTGTGGAGCACCCGCCCGCATGCCTGATCATGGCCCCGCTCGACCACGGCGAGCGCCGCGGCCAGCAGATCGTCACCCGCGAGATCGTCCCCCTGCTCGTCGAGGCTCAGCGCGAGGTCGCGGCCGACGAGGGCTGCGCCTTCTTCGACACCTACGCGGCGATGGGCGGCGAGGGGTCGATGGGCCGCTGGGCGCGGGCCGAGCCGAAGCTCGGCAGCGGCGACCTCTCCCACCTCTCCTACCACGGCCACAAGGTCATCGGCGCGATGGTCTACGGGGCGCTGCTCCAGGGCTATCGCGACTTCCGCGGGCGCGTCGTCGGCAAGCCGATCCGCGCGCTCGAGGCGATCGCAGACCGCGGGATCAAGGTCGAGGCGGTGGATGAGATCGATCTCGACGCGCTCCTCGGTCCGCGAGCGGTCGCACCCGCTGTGGCCGACGAGGCCGACCCCGCCGTCGACCCCGTCGACCCCGTCGACCCCGACCAGGCCGACCCCGCCGACGAGGCCGACCCCGCCAGCGAGGGCGCCGATCGAAGCGCCGATGAGCGCACCGATCGCAGCCCGACCGCCGGCGGCGAGTCGGCGAGCGCGGGCCGAGACGCTCCTTCGCGCGCCCGCCCGCCGACGCCGCAGGACCCACAGCCCTCGCCATGAGGTAGGCTCTCGGCGATGCGTCGCCCGCTCCTCGCCGCCCTCTTGGCGGCCTCCTGCGCTCACCGTGCGCCCTCGCGGCCGGTGATCACCTCGGCGAACTCACCGACGCCGACCGCAGACCTGCGCGACAAGGATCTGTCGCGGGAGGGCAAGGAGCGGGGGATCACCGAGTTCGCCCTCGCCGGGGTGACCGGAGCCCTCTCCGCGTCGCTGCTGGTCCTCGGCGGCTTTGAGCTCAAGCGCGGCTACGAGATCCGTGACTTCTGCGCGATCCCGATGGCGATCCAGGCGCCCGAGTGCACCACGCTCACCGGTGATCCCTTCGTCGCCGCCAAGGTCTCCGCCGGCCTCTCGTTCTTCTTCGCCGTGCCGATCGGGGTCGCCAGCGGCTTCCTCCTCCGCCGCGGCCTCCGGGTCCGGGAGGACGCTAGGGAGTGGCGGGCCGCGAACCCCGAGCTCTCGAGCCTTCGGGTCGCCCCCTGGTCGACACGGCAAGGCGGCGGGCTCGGCCTCCGCTTTCGGTTCTAGGAGCCCGGCGCGCTCCCGTGCCCTCGCCGCCCATCTCGGCGCCGCCACGACTCGAAGGTCTCCCCGGTTTGGCGGTGTTTGGTCGAAGCCAAGGGGACCGACGAGCGCACCGCGAGAGTGTACGGGTCCTTCGGCCCGAGCTGCGAGCGGCGCCCGCGAGCGGAGGACGGGTCCACCACCCCAGCGCGCCTCGGCTCTACTTGGCGGCGACCTCAGCGGCCGACTCCGAGCCCTCCGAGCCGCGATCAAACCCCTGCATCAGCGCGTCGGTGAAGGCCATGCCCAGCCGCACGTAGCCGCGGCGCGTGAGGTGAATGTGGTCGTCGCGGCCCATCTGCGGGGTCGCCTTGGACCACAGCTCCATCGACCCCTCACCCCCCATAAACGCGTAGGCGTCCCAGAAGGCGCAGCCCTTGTCGGCGGCGATCTCCGCCTGCGCGGCGACGATCTCGGTCAGACGCTCGCGCGGTCCGTAGCTGCCGTCCGCGTGCTTCTCCGGGAAGTCGCCGGGCCCTAGGAGGACGCAGCTCGCCTGGGGGGAGGCCGCGCGCAGTCGATCGAGCACCTCGGCGAGGGACCGCTTGTAGGCGGAGATCGGCTGGCCCGCGTCGGTCGCCTCGTTGGTCCCGTAGGCGAGAACATAGAGGTCGGGCGACCGCCGACGGACGTTGTCGGACCAGCTCGTCTCGTCCCACTTGAGGTTGTTCGACGCCCGGGTGCCGTTGATCCCGAGGGTGTCGACGACGACGCCGCGGCGATCGTACTCCGCCGTCATCCCGAAGAGGCGGACCTCACCGCTACCGTCGGGGCTGATCTCGACCTCATGCGGCCCGCCCGGCACGGTGAACGAGGCGTAGCCCGCCCTGGGCTCCTTGGCCGCCGTCTTCACCGCCTTCTTCGCCTTGCCGTCGATCTTGAGGTCGAGCTTGCCGCCCCCCGGCTGGGCGAGGAAGTAGAGCTCGTACGTGGTGCTGTGCTCCCCCTTCGGCCCCGACACCCGCGGGGTCAGCTGCGACTTGGCGCTCTTGCGCTTGCTCGTCGCGCTCGCCCCCAGGAGGCCAAAGTGTCCGTCTTCGCGGGAGCCCTTGCGCTGCGCGTGCTCGATGAGCCAGTGCTTCGAGCTCGACACGGTCCAGGCGAGGAGGCGGTACCAGCGGTTGGTCTGGACCAGGCTGACGTAGCCGGGACCGCCGTCGCCGAAGCGCTCGTTGAGATAGGCGCGAAGGTAGGTCGGGTAGATGTCGGCGGCGGTGTGGGAGGCTCCGTAGAGGAGCACCCGGACCTTGCCGTCCTCGTCCTTGCCCGCCTTGAGCCGGCGCAGCGCCGCATAGAAGTGCTCCAGGGCGTCGGCCCCCTCGAGCGGGACAAAGCGGCCGAGGGCGTTGCCATCGATGATGGCCCCGCCGCTGCCCGAGCCCGTGACCGCTCCGCCGCCCCCCTGCGAGCCCGGGAGGGCGTCGAGGTTGGCGAGGTCCGAGCTCTCCGGCCCCTGGAGCGCCGAGGGGGCCTGCTTCGCGTCCTCGTAGGCGCCGAAGCCCGGGTCCTCCCCGAGCGCGCCGAGGGCCGCCTCGCGCGCGCGGGAGGCCTCAGGGGGGAGGTCGAGCTTCCCCGCACCTTCGTTCTCCTCGGCGTCAGGCTCGGCGACAGCCTCCGACCCCATCGGGCCCTCGACGAGGAGCGGATGGCCCGCCTCGGGGCTCTCCGATCCAGCGGCCACGTTCCCCGATCCGCAGCCCCCGAGGGGTCCACAGCCTGCGATCGTGATGCCGATCAGAGCTGCGAGCCACGGCCGAACGGGGCCTCTTGGGTCGATCCGCCGCACGACAGGCTGACTTTGACGCCGGCGATCAAGGTCGTCAAATTCGCGGCTCTTCGCCCTCGTCGCGACCCTCCGAGGACGCAGACGCCCAGCCTTGCGTCCCCAGCCTGGGCGCTCGGAGGCCAGCCGCGCTGGGGCTCGTCCGACGATCGGCTCCGGGCCGCGGAGCTCAGCGAACACCCATGAAGACCTCTCTTGACGGTGCGCGATTGTGCGCGCGACCCCCCTCAGGAGAACGATGACGGGGCCGCGAAGAGTGCGAAGAGCACCTCGCCTCGCCTCGCCGCGACGTGCCCGGATCAACCTGGGCGCGCGCCGCTCCCGGATCGACCTCGGCGAAGACGACACTCCGTCGCCTGGATCGGATTCGCGGCGGAGGATCGTCCCCTGCTATCATCCGCCGAAGCGCGGTCACGGGACGGCGCTGAGGGTCCGCTCGCCGCCCGGCAGACGCTCCCCACGACGCCGCCCCCCCCCTGCATCGTCCGCATCGTCCGCATCGTCCGCATCGTCCGCACCGTGCACACCTCTGCGACCCTCCATGCCTGAGGCTGACAGCTCGACAACACCGGCGATCGTCCTCGACGGCGTCAGCAAGGCCTTCGGCGCCAACGTGGTCTTGGACGAGGTCTCGCTGACGGTCCGCCAGCGCTCGATCATGGTGATGCTCGGGCCCTCGGGGACCGGCAAGTCGGTGCTCCTGCGCTGTCTCGTCGGTCTCCTGCGCCCGGACAAGGGCCGGGTGATGGTCTTCGGCGAAGACGTCGCCAGCCTCGACGCCGGCGTCGCCAAGGATCGCCGGCAGCTCTTCCGGATCCGCAGGCGCTTCGGGATGCTCTTCCAGGACGGCGCCCTCTTCGACGACATGACCGTCGGCGAGAACGTCGCCTTCCCGATGCGGATGCACACCTCGATGAGCGCCGCGGAGATCCGCGCGAGCGTCGACGACAAGCTGCGCCGGGTCGGCCTGCCCAAGGCGACGAGCAAGTTCCCCTCCGAGCTCTCCGGCGGCATGCGCAAGCGCGTCGCCTTCGCCCGGGCGATCGCCCTGGAGCCCGACATCGTCCTCTGCGACGAGCCCTCTTCGGGCCTCGACCCGGTGATGGCCGCGACGCTCGATGAGCTGATCCTCGAGCTCCACAAGACCCTCGGGATGACCTTCGTCGTCATCACCCACGACACCGCCGAGGCGCGGACGATCGCCGACACGATCGGACTCCTCTCCCGGGGCAAGCTGGTCACCTACGGTCCGACCGACGAGGTGCTCCGCTCCAACCACCCGGCCCTGCGACAGTTCTTCGCCCGCTCCACCGAGGGGCCGATCCAGGTCCTCTAGGCCGAAGCTCACGCGTGCAGCCGGACCGCATGCATGGCATGGGCCCGCAGTGCGGACCTCGGGTCGCCGCACCTTGGCGGGCGAGCCGAGGGGTCGGGCGAGCGTTCATCGCCAGCGAGGCCCAAGCCGGCGCCAGCATCCCCCGGCGGAGGTGCGGCGAGAGGTCGCCGCACCGAGCGGGCAAGAGGGCCTCGGACGTCCGGTCCGCTCACTTGCGCGGTCGGAGGCCGCGGCACTGCGGGCCGCTGCCGAGGCGATCGCGGGCACGCTCGACCTCTGCGACCATGCCCCCACGCGGGTAGCGATCGAGGTAGAGCTGGTAGGCGCAGCGCGCCCCGTCGGTGTCCCCCTCCGCCCTCAGGAGACGGCCGAGGTCGAGCAGGCCGCGGCCCGCTTCGGTCGAGCGGGGATGCTGTGAGATGAGCTGCCGCAGGTGGCGGATCGCGACCGACCGTCGTCCCCGCCCGAGGCTCGCCTCGGCGAGCGCCGCGAGCTTGGCTGCGCTCAGCGCCTCGCCAGCCTCACCGTCCGCGCCACCCCCGGCGGTCGTCGGCTCTGTCCCCACAGACACCCGCTCATCGCCGCGGAGCCAATAGGCAGAGCCGCTCTCGACGACGACGTCGACCCGATCCCCGGCGATGGCGACCGTCATCACGCCCGCGACGAGCTCGAGCTCGCCTTCGCTAGTCTGGACGGTAAGCCCGCTCTGGCCCTCCGGGAGGCCGATCCGGTAGGTCCCCTGGGAGAGGCGGATCGAGCGAGCGCCGGTGACCTCGGGGGGGCGAGCGTAGGGCTCGAGGCGCTCGATCGACGGCTCGACCTCGAGTGCGCGAGCGAAGCTCTCGAGCTCGGCGGGGGCCGAGGCGAGGGCCGAGGCCGAGGCGAGGGTCGGCGAGACCGCCTCCGCAGCCGTCGCATAGGCCATCAGATCCATCCCTTGCCGGCCCCGGCTCTCGACCGCCCGATCCACCGAGATCCCGAGGTAGCCGAACGAGAGACAGACCGCGACGGCGATCCCCCCCTGCCAGATCCGATCGCGTCGTCGTCCGCGGCGGACCTGGTACGCCTCGAAGATCGAGTCCGCGGTGACGTTGCTCTTCGGCAGGCGCTCATGCCCGCGAGCGCCCCGGATCAAGCGGCGCAACGACGAGGAGGTCAGGCCATCATCCTGTTCGATCGACTTCACGACGCCTCCCCTCTCCACGGCAAATCCAGCGCCTCACAGAGGAGCTGCTCGGCCCGTCGGGCCCGGTACGAGATCGTGCTGATCGGAGCGCCGAGGACCGACGCCGCCTCGGTGAGGCTCATGCCCTCGATCGCGCGAGCGACGAAGGCTTCGCGCAGCTTGGCGGGAAGTCGGCCCAACGCCGCGAAGAAGCTCTCCCGCTGCTGCGCCGCCATCAGATCGTCCTCGGGGGTCCCCTCCCGCGGGGGGGTGCTGGTCGAATGGGCGACCTCACGGGCTCGACGGCGGCGGCTCGACTCCCACCAGTTACGGACCTTGTTGCTGGTGATCGTGTGCAACCAGGTGCTGAGCTGAGCGTCCCCGCGAAACCCAGGGAGGGCGAGGAACGCCGCGAGGAAGACCTCTTGCAGCAGATCGTCGACGATCGCCGGCTCCCCCGTCATCCGCAGGATCTGCCGCGCGACCCGATCCCGGTGTTCGGCGAAGATCTCAGCCTGCGCGTCTCGGTCGCCGACCTGAGCCGCCGCCAGGCGACCCTGCGTCGAAGCCAATCCAGCGCGTACACCTACCACCATCGCCCCGTAAGTGTACCGGACCAGAAAGGACTAGAGAACGGTGATCACCAGCGCAAACCGAGGGAGCCAGCCATCAGCGCGCGGACGTCCCCGCGGGCGAGCTGAGCTGAGGAGCCGGTCAAGACAAGCTCCGGTTGGGTTATGTCGACACCGACCCGGAGGCTCACCTGCAGCTCGAGGCGCCCCTTGAGCGGTATTCTGTAGTGCCCAAGGGCGAGGACACTCGCCGCTCCGTTCCAGACCTGCGCTCGACGCTCGCCCTCCTGCAAACGCAGCCACATCGCCCTCGGGATGACACCACCCCCGACCCAGAGCCGCTCCTTGAGGAGCCCCGCGCCACCGGCGAGACCGGCCCCGAGGTGCACATAGGTGACCTCGAGCTCGGCCCGCGACGCGCCGGTCACAGCGACGAGGATGAGCGGCTGAAGATGTCCTCGCAGCAGCTCGATGCCCCCGAGCAGATCGGCGCCGACGTCGAAGTCCGAACGCGCAGGTCGACCCACGCCGGCCCTCGGTCCCGCCGAGAGCCAAGCGCGGACCTTCGGTGTCGGCCCTCGCTCAGCGGGCTCAGGCTCAGGCTCAGGCTCAGGCTCAGGCTCGGGCTCAGGCTCGGGGCCCGTCGACGCCGGGGCTTCGGCGTCGAGCTCGTCGATCAGGAAGGCCAGCGCCGTCGCCAATTCCCGGCTCCGCTCCTCGCTGGTCTCGCCGCGAAGCTCGAGCGAGCGCTCGCTCCTCGCCCCCTCCTCACCGGCCACGCGGACGAAGACCGCCGTCCCAGAGCGCTCCTCGATCTCGATCGACCACCGATCGACGTCATCACCGATGCGAGCTCGCAGCCCCTGCAGGGTCGCCGCCCGATCGACGACCCCGTCGCTGACGGGCGCCGCCTCAGCTCCTCCGAGCGCGACGATGAAGGCTGTGGCGACGAGGGAGATCACCTACTGCTGCCATACCGTGACGACGTCCGCGCGCCAAGCGAGGATAGAGCGGCCGGAGGAGATCCTTCCAACAGGCGCGGGTGTGGGCGCCACCTCTAATTCCTCTAATTGAGGAGCTGGCAGGTCCGCAGGTTGCTCTGCGAGAGGCCGGCGATCACCTCGCCGGTCCGGGCGACGAGGAAACGAATCCGCGCGTCAGTGCTCTCCGCCGCGAGGCTCTCCTGCAGCGTCTCGACCTGGGCGCAGCGGCTCTTGGTCACGATCGGCGCGCCGACCATCAGCTCGATGCTCGGCAGCAGGGCGCTGACGGCGTAGGAGAGCACGCGCGCGTCGCTGAGCGCGAGGAGGCCCTCGATCATCTCGCCGTCGTCGGGGCAGAGGCAGGCGACCCGCTCGAGCTGGGCCCGGAGGATCTCGAGCGACTGCAGATCCCTGAGCTCTTGCTCGGGGAGCGCGATCGCCTCGACCTCACGAAAGGAGCGGCGCGGCTCGAGCTCGCGGGAGAGGCGGACGCGGCCCAGCCCCTCGAGGCGGATAAAGCGACGACCGTCGGGAAAGCGGTGGTGCGCGAGGAGACGGCCGACTCCGAAGATCTGCTCGACCGGCGGGCGCCCCTCGTAGTTCTCCTCGTAGCCGGGTCGGAGCAGGGGAACGCCGATGTGCTGACCGCCGCTGAGCACGTGGTCGACCAGCTCGAGGTAGCGCGGCTCAAAGACGTTGAGCGGGAGCATCATCCCCGGCAGCAAGACAACGTTGGGCAGGGGGAAGATCGGCAACGCCGAGAGGACTTCTGGCGGGGGCGTGGTTTCGGGTAGGAGCATGCCGAGTCGGTGGACGCTGAGAAGTGTGGCGCGGGTTCTCCTCTTCGTCCACTTGCCACCGGAGCGAGGACGCCGACCCCACGGCGAGCGAAGGGGCCACCGCCGTCCCAGCGACCGCATAGCCGCGCCGCAGCGCCGCGCCGCAGCGCCCCGACGAGCGCCGGCAAAAAGAGCGGGCGCAGAGCCAGGAGCGACGAACGACGAATGACGCACGACGTACGACGCACGAAAGACCAGACCGAAACGACCCGACAGCGGACGAGTCGACAGCGGACGAGCCCGATCAGCGGTAGAGTTCAGCTTGGAGATCCTGCCGATGCAGGAGCTCACCGCGGACCGACGATGTCGTCACCTCGGTGGGATGCTTGTTGTCTGGGATCGCCAGGCAGGTGTGTCGCGCCCGCATCACGCAGCCGGCACCGCGCGCCCCGAGGTGCTCCATCAAGGCGTCGACGACGTCGTTGCAGGCCCGCTCTTGGAGGGTGAGCCGGCGCGTGAAGCAGGTGACGAGATCGCCGAGGCGACCGAAGCCGAGGAGCTTCCTGTCCGGCAGGTACGCGACCGTCGCCTCGCCGACGTAGGGGAGCAAATGGTGGGGGCAGAGCCCGTGATAGGGGATCCGCCGGACGACCACCAGCGCGGTCTCGGCCTCGCCCTCGACGGGGTCGCCGAGGATCGCCGCGGGGTCCATCGCGAAGCCGGCGAGGAAGTGCTCCTGCCAGACCTTCGCGACCCGCTGCGGCGTCCGACGCAGGTCCTTGTGCTCGAGGTTGAGATCGCAGGCTGCGAGCAGCTCGCGGACCGCGAGCTCGATCGCCGCGCTCTGCGGCTCCGGGCGGTGCTTCGCCTCCTCCAACGTCTGCGGATCGTCCTTCATCTCGGCTCAGCGCTCCTCGCGGGAGGGAGAGGGTAGCGCCGACGCGTCAGCGTCGTCGGCGAGAGGGGCCGACGGCTCGTCAAACGCCCTGCCGCGCCTCCCCTCGGCGAGCCAGGTGAGGCGAAATCCGGCGGGCTGCTCGACCGGGAGCCGTTCGCAGCCTGCGCACTCGAGCGGTTGACCGTCGACCGTACAGTCGCCACAGATCGCCAAGAGACGGCGGGTCTCCTGCAGGTCTCCGTGGAGCCGCCGCAGCACCTCGATCTTCTGTTGGAGCCGATCGATGTGGCTGTCGATCTCCGCGGTCAGCTCACGGCAGGCCTCGCGACCTCCGTCGGCCCGGGCGCGGATGCTGAGGAGCGAGGTGATCTCCTCGAGCGACCAGCCCGCCTCGCGGAGGCTGATAATAAAGTTCAGGCGCTCGAGCTCGGAGGGATCGAAGAGGCGATGACCGCCGCTGCTTCGGGTCGCGTTGAGCAGCCCCTCCCGCTCGTAATAGCGCACAGTCCGGGGTGTACAGCCGCTCCCTTGAATCATGTCCTTCAAGGTCAGAAAGTTGCCCGCCCGCTTCGCCATAGGAGGAAACGCTGACGTAAGCGCAGGTTAGTGTCAATCCTCCGTCTTCCCCGGCCGCGCAGGAGAACCCCATGCAAACCCAGCGAAACGACGCTCCCTCGCCCCCGATCGCCTTGGTCACAGGAGGTGCGATCCGGGTCGGCGCGGCGATCGTCCGGGCGCTCGCAGACGCCGGCTACCGGGTCTGGATCCACTACAATCGCTCCGAAGCTCCCGCCCTGGCGCTCGCCGAAGCGCTGGCCCCAGCGATCGTCGGCATCACCTCCGCGGATCTCTCCCGAGCCGACGACCGCCGGGCGCTCGTGCACAGGATCGTCGATCCGGCGGGGCCCGCCTCGGGGCGACTCGACCTCTTGGTCAACAGCGCGGCCGGATTCGAGCACGGCGCGTTTCTCGCGCGAAGCGATGAGGATCTCCTGCGCGTTCTCACCTTAAACCTCGTCGCGCCCCTCTCCCTGATCCGTGACCTCACCCCCACCCTCGCCACCGGCGGAGGGTCGGTGGTCAACATCCTCGACCTCGCGGCGACCCAACCCTGGCGCGGGTATGTCGACCACTGCACCGCAAAGGCGGGCCTGGCGATGGCGACCCGAGCCCTCGCCGGCGAGCTCGCGCCGGCGATCCGGGTCAACGGGATCTCCCCCGGAACCGTCCTCTGGCCCGACGATGAGCGATTCTCCGGCGAGGAGGCCCGCGCCAGGATCGTCGCGGGGATCCCGCTCGGACGGGTCGGCAGCGCCGAGGATGTGGCCCGCGCGGTGGTCTATCTCGCAGGAGAACCCTTCATCACCGGCCACACGATCGTCGTCGATGGCGGCCGGTCGGTCTCTCGCGGCGCCGGCCCGTAGGGGAGCCCGCGCCTGACCTCCTGGGACCTCCTCTCCGCCAAGAACGACAGCGACGACCGACTACGGCGTGTTTGGAGGGACATCCGACGCCCTTCTCTCCAAAGCGGCGCTCGGAGGTGACGATCTCGGCGTCAGGTGCTTGACCCGCGCAGCCTCGACCCCTATACCTTGCGGCCTTCATCATGGCTGCACCTGAGGAATACGCCGACACCATGGGCAAGGGCCGCGAGCCCGTGACCCCCCCCGTCAATGATCACCGGCCCGTGCTCGGTCGCCCCCTCGAGGTTAAGGTCGATGAGCGTGGCGTTGAGCGGGCGATCCGGAAGCTCCGCCGCTTGATGGCCAGCGAGGGCGTCCTTCGCGAGATCAAGCGCCGCCGGCATCACGAGAAGCCGAGCGTCAAGACGAAGCGCAAGCTTCGCGAGGCTGAGCGTCGCCGCAAGCGTCGCCAGCGCAAGCGCACCCGCGACTAGGCCCCCCAAGGACGTGGCCCCTGAGGACGTGGAAGCGTTGACCCCGGCCCGCTTGAACCCCTGTCTGGTGGTTCAGCGCCTCGCGGTCGGCACCGTCCCGCCTTCCTCAGGGGAGGCGACGCGCATCGTCGATGCGCCCGCCGTCCAGGCGATCCGCTGCGTCTTCGGCGTCGGCGATGAGCCCACCGAGATCCCGGCGGGCTCCTGCTTTCGCCCCGTCTACTCGATCTCGATCCCTGTCGCTCGCCTCGGCGGACTCGACCACGATGACGTGTACGAGTTCGACGGGGCGATGATGTTGTCGACCCTCCAGGCGCGCGCGAAGCAGCGACGCTGGGCGATGCGCCTCGAGCTGGACATCGTCCAGACCCAGGCCTCCGCGACCTCCGCGGAGCTCTACGTCGAGGCGCCGCCGCAGGTGCCGATGATGCTCCAGGGGGGCGGGACGCCCAACCCTGGCGGCGGTCGAACGCTGACGATCACGACCTCCCTGGCGGACAGCCCCGACGGCGTGCTCCGACTCGCCGGCGCCTACCGTCTCCTCTTCCGCGACGTCGATCCCCGGGCCTCCGGCGTGGTCGGGGTCGAGAGCCCGCTCCTCACCGTCGAGATCGGCCTGAGCGAGTTTGAGTTCGAGTCCTGAGCGAGGCTACGAGGTGGCCCGCCGTCGTCGAGCTCGTCGCCGTCGCTCTCGGCTCCTCCGCGGCCGCAGCCTCCTGAGCGCGCTCCTCGTCCTCCTGATCGCCGCGTACGCCCTCTGGGGCGAGCAGCTCCGCGAGCGCCTCGGTCTCCGCGGGGATCGTCCGCCGGACAAGGGCGCAGCTCTCCGCGTGGTCACCTGGAACCTGCGCAACTTCCCAGACGAACACCAGGATCTCGAGCTGCTGCGGGCTCGGCTGGAGTCGCTCGACGCCGACGTCATCGCCGTCCAAGAGATCAAGGAGCCCGCGGCCCTGCGAGCGCTGCTCCCCCAGTGGAAGCTCGCGATCTCGGGGCGAGGCGGCCGCGGCCGGCAAAAGCTCGGGGTCCTCTACAACCCCGCGCGGGTCGAGCTGGTCGGTGAGCCCGCCGAGCACGATGAGCTCAGCCTCGGCGGACGGGTGCGCCCGGCGTTCTCCGCCTACCTCCGCGCCCGCGGCGGCGGCCCCGACTTTCACCTGGTCGTCGTCCACCTCAAGGCGATGACCGAGGGCTACTCGCAGCGCGCCCAGCAGTGGCCGATGCTCGCGAGCATCGTCGGCTCCCTCCAGGAGAACGATCGCGGCGGCGGCGACCAGGATGTGCTCGTCGTCGGCGACTTCAACACGACCGGACCGCCCGGAGGTGACACAGCCGAGGAGCTGCGCGCGCTCGAGGATCTCTTCGGCTCCGCGGGACTGCGACGTCTACCCTCCGCGCGCGGGTGCTCGACCTATTGGGACGGACCCCGGCGGGACGCGTGGCAGGAGCCCTCACTGCTCGACCTCGTCTGGGTGGGCGATCTCGCCGAGGCGATGGGCGGAGACGCTCAGGCCGCCGCCCTCGGACACTGCGCTCGACACCGCTGCGAGGCCTTCCGCTCGACCGACGCGTACCCCGATCTCGACTTTGAGACGGTCAGCGATCACTGCCCGGTGATCGTCGATCTCGCCTTCGCCGACGACGATCCCTGAGCTTGTTTGGCGCAGCTGAGGACCGCTGAGCGACGACGCGCCAGCGACAATGAAGATCCTTCGGCGGGGCTAGTCCAAGACCCCCGCGAGCCGCCGATGATGCTCACCTCTGAACCTTGCAAAGCTAACCCCCGCCTAGGGCGACGCTTTGCATCTAGTCGTGGTCACCATCACCAGGGCTGCTTGTGCAACCCCAAAACCTTTGCCAAGTTCGGGGGGCCGTGGGAACATCCGGCAGCTCCACCCCATCAACGTGGCCATCGGCCCATGTGGAGATCCCCCCGACACATTGCAACGGTGCTTGACCACTAGGAGCAGCGAAACGAAATGAACACGATAAAGCGAAAGTTTCTTGGACTGATGGCCGCTGGGCTCGCCCTCGGCTTCGGTACCACCGCCCTCACCGCCTGTGATGCCGACGACGTCTGCGGCCCCTGCGGTTCCATCGCCACCGGCCAGCTCTCGATCGCCGGCAACGCCCAGCTCGACGGCTTCTTCACCGCCGTCCACAGCTTCAACGGCGCGACCGGCTCGATCAAGGCCGAGTTCGACGCCGACATCCGCGCCCTCGCCCAAGTCTGGGGCTACGGCGAGGCAGACGCGGTGATCGACGCCGCCTTCGTCGACGGCCTCGTCGCGAAGATCAAGACTGACATCAGCGCCGCCGGTGAGCTGCAGGTCAACTACGTCCCCGCGCAGTGCGTCGCCAACGTCAACGTCGCGGTCGAGGCCCAGGCCAGCTGCGAGGCCCAGGCCGAGTGCGACGTCCAGGTCGACCCGGGCCAGGTCTCGGTCATGTGCGAGGGCACGTGCAGCGGCAGCTGTGAGGGCTCCTGCTCCGGCGAGGCCTCCTGCGCAGTCAAGACCCCGACCGTCGCCTGCGAGGGCTCCTGCGAGGGCGCCTGCGAGCTCGAGGCTGGCGGCTCCTGTGAGGGCACCTGCAACGGCGAGTGCGACGGCGAGTGCTCGCTCACCAACGCCGAGGGCGAGTGCGCCGGCGAGTGCAACGGCACCTGCACCGGCTCCTGTGAGCTGACCGGTAAGGCCGAGTGCTCCGGCACCTGTCACGGCACCTGCTACGTCGACCAGGGCAGCGCCCAGTGCACCGCCGAGGCTGAGTGCAACGGCTCCTGCGACGCCGAGTGCTCCGGCTCCTGCGAGGGCTCCTTCGAGCCCCCCTCGGCCTCCGCCAACTGCGAAGCGTCCGGCGAGTGCCAGGCCCAGGCCAGCGCCCAGGCCAGCGCCGAGCTCAACTGCTCCCCGCCGCAGCTCGACATCAACTTCACCTTCAACGCGGGCCTCGGCGCCGGCGCGAAGGCGGAGTTCAACGCCAAGCTGACCGAGCTCCGCGTCCGCGGCGTCGCCATCCTCCAGGGTATGGCCAAGCTCAGCGCGCTCATCACCGGCAAGGTCGACGGCGAGGTCGTCTTTGAGCCGGCCCCCGCCGTGCAGATCCTCGGCGAGCTCAACGCGGTCATCGACGGTGGTGTCAGCGGTGAGCTGGACATCCCCGCCGGTCGTCTCCCCTGCGTCATCCCGGCGCTCAAGGAGGCCGCCCAGATCATGGGTGGCGCAGCCAGCGAGTTCAGCGGCACCATCGAGGCCCAGGTCAAGTTCGCCTCGGTCTTCAACATCGGCGGCTAAACCCGACGGGGCCCAACAGGGCCCGACTAGGCTAGACTCCGCACCACTGTGAGTGCGGAGACCAAGCCATCGCGGCGACTACCAGTGCTCCTGGCGGTCGCCGCTCTCGTTCTCTCGATCGGTCTCGAGGCGATCCACGTCCGGGCCTATCTCGACCCGACAGTCGCGAGCTTCTGCGCCGTCGATGCCCGCTTCGACTGTGACGCCGTCGCCCTCTCGCGCGCCTCGGTGCTCCTCGGGGTGCCGACCGCGGTCTGGGGCATCGCTGTCTTTTGGGCCATCTTGGTCGCGATCCTCGGCATGCCGGGGCTCTTCCTCCCTCTCGCCGCGATCGCTGCGCTCTCGACCAGCGCCCTCCTCGTCTACGAACTCGTAGAGCTCGGGGCGATCTGCATCTTCTGCGAGGGCGTCCACCTGCTCAGCCTCGGGCTCCTCGTCAGCGCCTGGCGTCGGCGGGACTGGGAGGCGACGAAGGCGGCCCTCGCGGCGCCCAAGCGGCTCCTCTCGGCCTTCATGCTCCCGGCGGGGTTCGTCGCCTTGGTCGCGATCTTCGCCCCGCCCTATTGGATGATGGTCTCGTGGAAGAGCGGGCCTCGCCTCGCGACCGGCGTCGACGATGAGGGTCGACCCTGGATCGGCGCCGAGAACCCGACGATGACGATCCACGAGTACGTCGACTACGGCTGCCCCCACTGCGCCGTCGCGACCTCGCGGATGCGCCTCACGGTCGGCTCCAACGCGTCGAAGATCCGCCTCGTCCGCCACCATCAGCCGCGCATGCGCTGCGTCGGTCGGATCTTCGTCGCCGACCGCTGCCTGGCCGCGCGAGCTGCGGTCTGCGCCCAAGACCAGGGCCGGTTCTGGGAGATGGACGACTGGCTCTTCCGCTACGCCCCCGGCGCTGCCCAGGTCGACGTCAAGGCCGGCGCCGAGGAGGTCGGCCTCGACCTCGCCACCTTCGACGCCTGCATGGCGGACGCGAGCAGCTACGAGCGGATCGACGCCGAGGTCAAGGCCGCCGGCAAGAAGAAGATCCGCGAGACCCCGCTCTACCTGATCGACGACAAGCGCCTCACGCCCAAGGAGCTCGCGGTGTACCTGGACGAGCATCTCTAGAAGACGGCCCCGCCGCGCTCGCCTCCGTCGGCGGCGCCGACTGTCGGGCTCACGGGCCGAGAGCAGCGGGAGATCGCCTCGCCCGGGTAGGTCGATCTACGTCCGCCCCGTCAGCTCCGCCGAGACCCGCGCCGCCCATCAGGACGACGACGACCCGACGAGAACCCCCACTCGACTGTCTGGGCCTAGCTCAGGGGTCACCATGGCCCCGTCGCCAGCGGCGATCGGAGGCGAGCCCAAAATCGCGACTCAGCCTCGCGACTCAGCCTCGCGACTCAGCCTCGCGACTCAGCCTCGCGGCTCAGCCTCGCGGCTCAGCCTCGCAGCTCAGCCTCGCGGCTCGCAGGATCACGGGTTCTTATGATCTGTCCGAAGGGTCAGTACGCAAGCTCGCCCGGAGCGCCTGCGCAGGACCACTCGCCAAACCACAGGTACTCGCGATCGCAGGAGACCACGACCGGTCCTCCGCTCGTCAGAAACTGGTAGCGGCGGGCGACGACCGAGGTCTGGATCACGTTGGGTCGGTCCCCCTTGACCTCACACCCCTCTGCGCTGGCGCAGGCCGTGCCCTTGGCCATCGCCTCCACCTCGGGGCTCGGCTGCGCGTTGAGATAGCTCTGGTAGGCGATCAATCCGCTGACGATGAGCAGCACGTAGCCGAGGATCCGCTTCATAGAGTCGATGGTGTCACGCTCCCCAGGGCGAGTAAAGTAGGCCCGTGAGCCCCGACGACGCACCTCAGACGTTCTTCCTCACCGGCTGCGCAAGCGGGATCGGCCGTCACCTCGCCGACACGCTGGTCGACGCTGGACACAGGGTCTGGGCGACCGACCTCGCGATCGATCAGCTCCGCGCGCACGCCGAAGAGCGAGCCTGGCCGAGCGAGCGCAGCGTCTGCGCAGAGCTCGACGTGACCGACGCGGGCGCGTGGGAGCGGGTGTACGCAGAGGCGCTGGATCATTTTGGCGCGATCGACGTCCAGGTCAACGTCGCCGGCTACCTTCGGCCCGGCTGGATCAACATGGTCTCGCTCGCCGAGATCGACCGGCACATCGACGTCAACATCCGCGGCGTCGCCTACGGAACAGCCCTCGCCGCCCGCCACATGAGCGCCCGCGGAAGCGGCCAGATCATCAACGTCGCGTCCCTCGCGGGCATCGCCCCGATCCCCGGCATCGCGATCTACTCGGCGACCAAGCACGCCGTCCGCGGGCTCTCGCTCGCCGCCGCCGAGGAGCTCCGAGGACGCGGCGTCGCGGTCACGCTGATCTCCCCAGACGCCGTCCAGACGCCGATGCTCGACCTCCAAGTCGGACACGACGAGGCGGCGCTGACCTTCTCCGGGAGCCGCACGCTGTCGACGCATGACGTCGTCTCGGCGATCCTCAAGCGCGCGATCCAGCGAAGGCCACTCGAGATCGCGCTGCCCCGCGGACGGGCATGGCTCGCCCGGCTCGCGGGCCTCTTCCCGGGCAGCGCGACGCTCCTCAGCGGGCGCCTCGCTCGCCGCGGCGCCGCAGCCCAAGCGCGACTCCGCAAAGAGCACGAGAACAGCCCCTAAGCCGTAGCGCTCGGTCGTTCTCCGGCGCCGCTTGTCCTCGCATCGCGGCGGACCTCTACACCTCGATTGTGCCCAGAAGGCGGGTTCCCAGGCCGCTCAGGGGGTCTTTCGTCGAGAGACTCACGCGAACTGGTGCTTGAGCATTTCGACGCTATCTGCTGCCATCCCTGTATGGACCTTGCCCACAGACGATTTCTTTCCTCGCCGCTTACCTTGACCACCGCCCTCGCGCTCCTCCTCGCAGGATGTAGCGGTGATGACGCAGTGTCCACTGCGACAGACAGCGCGACCACGGGGGACGACACCAACCCGACGACCACCGCGACGACGACGAACACGACGAACACGACCGCGACGACCACCGCGACGACGGATGTCTCCGGCACTGCGACGATGGGCGAAACGACCTCGACCACCTCCGAGTCGACGTCGACGACGACCACCACCACCGATCCGACCACCACCGATCCGACCACCTCGACGACCGAGCCGGTCACGACCACCGACGACACCACGACCACCGGCGACAACTGCCTCTGCGTCCCCGGTGAGATCAGCATGGAGTGCCAGGACGGCGACCAGCTGGAGTGCGCCGAGGACTGCCTCGAGTGGGTCCCCAAGTCATGCGGCCAGGGCTCGACCTGCGTCGACGGCGAGTGCATCGACCTCCTCTGCAACCCCGGTCAGACCTACTGTCTCGACGACAACAACACCCAGACCTGCAACGACGACGGCATGGACTACGGCGACCCCGTGCCCTGCGGCGACAAGGAGGGGTGCTTCGACGGCGAGTGCCAGCCGCTTTGCGAGCTCGTCAAGAACTCGCCGAGCTCGATCGGCTGCTCGTTCATCGCCAACCGGATGGACAACTACTACGCCAACCAGAACGACGCGCTCGTCGTCGGCAACACCTCCGCCGACAAGACCGCGAGCGTCCAGCTCTACTTCGTCGCCAACAATCAGAACAACGAGGCGCCCCAGGGCGCGGCGGTCAACATCCCGCCGGGCGGCACGCACACCTTCACGATGACCAACGTTCCCCCGAACAAGGTCTCGCAGCTCCGCGTCGGCGGCGTCTACCGGGTCGAGAGCGACGTCCCGGTCATCGCCTACCAGCACTCGCCGATCGGTCAGATCTTCACCAACGACGCGTCGATGCTCCTCCCGGAGTATGCGCTCAAGTCGAACTACGTGGTCTCGTCGTGGGTCGACGCCCTCGGCTCCTACCCGAGCTACTTCAACGTCGTCGCCGTCGAGGACGGCACCAAGGTCGACTGGACCCCGCCGGTCGGCACCCTCGCCGGCAGCGGCGTCGCTGCGGTCGGCGCCGGTCAGACCGGGTCGGTCATGCTCAACCGCTTTGACACGCTCCAGGTCCGCGTCGCCAACGGCCAGGACGTCTCGGGCACCATCGTCGACGCAGACAAGCCGGTCTGGGTCGTCGGCGCCACCGAGTGCACCAACGTCCCGAACAGCAGCTGCCTCTACTGCGACCACGTCGAGGAGCAGATCCTGCCCCTCGACTACTGGGGCAAGGAGTACGTCGGCGCCCACTCCCCCGACCGCGGCAACGAGAAGCACCACTGGCGCGTCTACGCCGGTGAGGACAACACGACCGTCACCACCGAGCCGGCGCAGCCGGGCACGCCGATCGTCCTGGCCAACAAGGGCCAGTACAAGGACATCCAGGTGTCAAACGGCACCTCGTTCGTCTTCAAGAGCGACAAGCCCTTCCTCCCGGTCCAGTACCTCGAGAGCCAGACCTGCGGCGCCGGCACCGGCGACCCGGCGATGTACCAGATGATCCCGGTCGAGCAGTTCCTGAACAGCTACGCGTTCGCGACCGGCACCGGCAACTACCCGCTCAACTACGTCCAGATCATCCGCCAGGCCGGCGGTGCGGACGTCACGGTCGACGGCCAGACGGTCACCGGCTACTACACCGTCGGCGAGTACGAGGTCGCGGACTGGAAGATCAACGTCGGCTCGCACTACACGGAGAGCGCCGATCCCTTCGGCATCGTCTCGGTCGGCTACTCCAACGCCACCTCCTACGCCTACCCCGGCGGTCTCCGCCTCAAGGTGATCAACCCGCAGTAGCGGCCGCACTAGCGACCGCACTAGCGGCCGCACTAGCGGACGCACTGGCGACCGCACTAGCGACCGCCTCGGCGGACGCACTGGCGACCGCCTCGGCGGACGTGACGTGCGAAGGTCGGCCCCTCGGGGTCGGCCTTTCCACTTGGTTTCGGGGTCTTCTCGCTGGCGACACGGTCGCCTCACGACGTGAGAAGGCGCCGACGTCGGCCCCGCGAAGGGGGGCGATACGACTGTCGCGACGGGCGATTTCGCCCTACCCTGCGCCGCATGAAGACCTCCTCTCTCCTCGTCTCTTGCTCGCTCGTCGCAGCTCTCACAGCCTGCAGCGGCGACGACGTCACCGCCGGCACCGACACCGCGAGCTCGAGCTCGACGACCAGCTCGGCGACGACCGGGACCACCGCTTCGACCTCTCCGACATCGTCGACCGGGGCCACCGACCCGTCGGGGACCGCGACGATGGGCGAGACGACCGGTACCACCGGTACCACCGGTACCACCGGTACCACCGGTACCACCACCACGACCGGGGTGACGGCGACGACCTCGACGACCTCCACCACGACAGACGCCACCACCGACGCCTGCATATGCACGCCGGGGGAGCCTATCGGCGAGTGCGACGAGGAGGGCAGCGTCATCTGCGCGGACGACTGCGTCACCTACGACGTAGAACCCTGCGAGAACGGCCAGCTCTGCCTCGACGGCCTCTGCGCAGACCTCTTCTGCACGCCCGGCAAGAAGAGCTGCTCGGACGACGAGAACTACGTCGTCTGCAACGACGACGGCATGGACTACAGCGAGCCCATGCCCTGCGGGGACATCGAGGGCTGCTTCGCCGGCGAGTGCGTGCCGCTCTGCGATCTGGTCAAGGACACGCCGAGCTCGATCGGCTGCTCGTTTCTCGCCAACCGGATGGACAACTTCGACAACAACGCCGGGGACTCCGTCGTCGTCGGCAACACCTCGGAGAGCAAGACCGCCAAGGTCCAGCTCTACTTCACCCCGAACGACTCGAACGACGAGCAGACCCAGGGCGGCGTCATCAACATCGCCCCCGGCAAGACCCACGTCTTCACCATGACCAACGCGGCGATGGACAAGGTCTCGCGCCTGCGCAAGGGCGGCTCCTACCGGATCGAGAGCGACCTGCCGATCATCGCCTACCAGCACTCGCCGATCGGCCAGGACTTCACCAACGACGCGTCGATGCTCCTGCCGGAGCACGCGCTCAAGCAGAACTACGTGGTCGCGGCCTACAAGGCGAGCCTGAGCAGCTACTCCGACTACTTCAACATCATCGCCGTCGAGGACGGGACCACGGTCGAGTGGACGCCGACCGCCAACACGATCGCCGGCACCGGCGTGTCGGCGGTCAACGCCGGCCAGACCGGCTCGGTGACGATGAACCGCCACGACACCCTCCAGGTCCGCGGCGTCACGATGGCCGACCTCTCGGGGACCCTAGTCGACGCCGACAAGCCGATCTGGGTCGTCTCCGCCGTCGAGTGCGTCAACGTCCCGGCGGGCGTCACCTTCTGCGATCACATCGAGGAGCAGATGCTCCCCCTCGACTACTGGGGCAAGAAGTACGTCGGCGCGCCGTCGCCGAAGCGGGGCTCTGAGGATCATCACTGGCGGATCTTCGCCGGCGACGACAACGTCACCGTCACCACCGACCCGGTCCAGCCCGGAACCCCCTTCACCCTGAACAAGGGCGAGTTCAAGGACATGGTCGTCAGCACCGGCACGGCCTTCATCTTCGAGGGTGACGGGCCCTTCCTGCCGGTCCAGTACCTGGAGAGCCAAAACTCCGGCGCCGGCACGGGCGACCCGTCGATGTACCAGATGGTCCCGGTCGAGCAGTTCCTGAGCCGCTACGCCTTCGTCACCGGCACCAGCTACCCGCTCCACTACGCCCAGATCATCCGCCCGCTCGGCGCCGCCGACGTGAGCATCGATGACGTGGTCGTCGACGGCTACTACACGGTCGGCGACTTCGAGGTCGCGGACGTCAAGATCAGCGAGGGCGCCCACCTGGCGACCGGCGACGATCCCTTCGGCATCGTCGGCCTCGGCTACTCCGGGGCGACCTCCTACGCCTACCCGGGCGGCATGCGGCTCAAGGTGATCAACCCGCAGTAGAGGGTCCCGTCGAAAGAGGGTCCCGTCGAAGTTGCAGCGATAGGCCGCGCGGATCGTCCTGCGCGGCCTATCTGCTTCAATCTCGCTCGCGCCGGCGCCAGGCGAAGAGCAGCAGGCCCAGGAGCGTGGGCTCGAGGTTGGAGGCGCCCTGGACCATGCGGCATCCGCCTCGCTCGCTCTCCGCGGAGCCTGCCGCCAGCGCATCGTCCTTGGGGGCGAGCTCCGCCGGTGGACCCTCCGCCGGAGGCGCTCCGACGGCAGGCGCCTTGAGCTCGCTCGACTCGGTCACGGCCGCCTCCGCCGCCTCTGCTCGGAGCTGGCTGTCCTGTCCCTGGTCCGCCGGCGACACAGCCGGCTCGACCGCCTCCGCGCCAGCGGCCGGAGCCGCGGCGGAATCGTCCTCGACCGAGGTCTCGACCGAGCCCACGGAGGGCAGCACCCCGACGGGACCCGCAGCGTCGATCTTCCGCGCCTTCTTCTTCCGATCGGGCTTGGCCCCGGGCGAACACTCGATCCAGCGCTTCGACATCCCGCTCGGCCGCTCAAAGGAGCGGGCGACACAGGCGCCCTTGCGGCCAGCGACCGCGCACGCGTCCCCCTCCGCCTTTCCCCGGCACTCCGCCATCGCGTCCGAGACCTTGTCGGCCGCGGCTGTGGCCGGGAGGAGGAGCCCCACGCTGAGGCCGAAGAGCAGCGTCCAGGGACGTGACCACCGAGAAGATGCGCGCTCCATCGGCCGATCATCTCCGATCGGCGAGGAAGCGAGAAGCCCAAGAGCGCGCATCCATCGCGAAACAGGAGATCAAACCCGGAGCGGAGCGGCGAGCCGGCCAAAAAACACGCCGGCGCTGTCCTCAGAGGGTCAGCGCCGGCGATGCGGAACGGGAGGGATTCGAACCCTCGGTAGAGTCTCCCCTACGCAGATTTAGCAAACCTGTGCCTTCAGCCTCTCGGCCACCGTCCCACAGCTCCCAAGTCTTGGGGCCGACAAGCTACCCGGGGGCCGCGGCGATCGCAAGTCGTTTTCACGCGACCGCACAGGCGGCCCGGCGCAGGGCTTGCCGCTGCCTCAGCGCGAGGTGCACACTCCCTCGGTGGCGACGCACAATGCCCCCGAGGCGCCCTCTGGCGTCCTCGCCCGTGAGGTGCTGATCGGCGCGATCTGCGTGTCCGTGGCGGTGCTCGGCCTCGGGCTGATGGTCGGCGCGGGAGCCCTCCCCGATCCACGCGGCGAAGACGGCCCAGGAGCGGCCCTCGGCTTCCTCTACTCGCCCCTCAGCCTGCTCCTCGGCGCTGGCCTCTACGCCGGCTTCGCTCGCCTCCTCGAGGGCGAGCGGACGCCTCCGCTGGTCAAACCCGGCGAACGCCCCCCGGTCCTGCGCGCTTGGGGGACCACCCTCAGCCACATCGCCCTGGCGATCCTCGGCTCCTACGCGATCGGCCTCCTGATGAGCCTCGCCGGCTTCCCCGTCGTCGAGCAGGCGTCGATCCTGGAGATCACCAGCGGCGGGCTGAGCCTCCGCCCTGCGCTCGTGCTCCTCGGCGTCACCGCGCTCCTCGCGGCCCCGATCGCGGAGGAGCTGCTCCTCCGCGGGCTCTTCTTCCGCCGTCTGTGGCAGCAGGCCACCCCGGAGATCGCCTACCTCGCCTCCGCGATCGCCTTCGCCGCGATCCACGGCAACCCCCAGGGCGTTCTCGTCTACCTCTGGCTAGGCCTCGTCTTCGCCCGGGCCTACGCCCGCACGGGCCGGCTGTGGTGTGCCGTCGCCGCCCATTTTGGCAACAACGCGGTCACCCTCGCGATCCTCGTCCTGGCCGGCGGGCACAACGCGCCCTAGGGGACGTCCTGGGGTCGCTGGAGACTTTTTCGAGGCTCTGGCGACAGAGGGCTTGCGCTCCCGTCCCAGCCCTGTTAGGTTCCGCAGCCCCTGGCCCTGCTGGGGAACACGTCCAACCTGCATCTGTAGCTCAGCTGGATAGAGCGTCGGTCTACGGAACCGAAAGCCGGAGGTTCGAATCCTTCCAGATGCGTCAAGAGAGCTCCCCTTCGGGAGCTCTCTTCGTTCTCGGGGCCTGTGCTGCGCTTGGCAGAGGCTGTGGAGGACCCGAGCGAGGGCCCCGCGGCCGACGAGCGACCCTCAGGCTAGGTCGGCCCGAGCGGACCCCTGCCCAGCTCAGCGCCCCGCGCGGTGAACCTTCGGAGACCGCGGCCGATCTCCGCTCACCCCAGAATTGAGCAAGGGCCCGAGGCTGACCCCCGGGCCCTTGTCGCCTGGCGTGGAGGAGCTAGAGGCCCTGCCGGTCGATCCGCGCCCGAAGGGTCTCGAGGTCGGGCGCCTCGACCTTCGGCGTCTTGAAGATCATGAGCACCTTCCACATCCCCTCGGCCCAGCCGACGGTGCGGTACGGGAAGCCGCGCTCCTCGCAGAAGCGCTGCACGTAGGGCGCCATCTTCGGGTAGTAGACGTGGGAGTAGCTCGGGAAGAGGTGGTGCTCGATCTGGTACTGCAGGCCCGAGCAGGCGTAGCTGCCGAGGAATCCAGTGCGGAAGTTGACCGTCGTCGCGGTCTGGAGCGCGAGGAAGTCCTTGGGCCAATTCCCCTTGGTCACACAGCCCGCCTCGTGCGGGTAGTGGGCCGGGGCGAGCACCGCGAAGAGCGGGTAGCCGAGGGCCGCGATCCGGATCACCTGGGCGACGAAGACGTGCTCGAGCGGCAGGAACATCGCCGGAACCCCGACCCAGAGGACCCAGTAGAGCATCATGCAGCCGAGGTCGATCCAGTGGTGACGCTTGCGCTTCGCCGGGTTGCGCAGGTGGCTGATGATGTGGAGCCAGCTCTTGCGCTGGCGGAGGAAGGTGTGGACCCAGAGGATCACCGGGAACAGGAAGTGCTGGATGTGCTCGTAGTAGAAGCGCGCGGCGCCCGAGCTCTTCTCGAGCTCCTTGTCGGTGGAGACAAAGAAGGGCGGGAAGTCGCAGTCGCCGTCGACCCCCATCACGTTCGGCGCCGTGTGGTGGACGACGATGTGGGAGTAGCGCCAGTAGGTCAGCGAGAGGTTGAGGAAGACCGGGTAGCCGAAGAAGCCGACCAGGTCGTTCACCCAGCGCTTGCTGCTGCCGCCGTTGTGGGTCCAGGTGTGGGTGTTGGTCGCGACCGCGAGGCTGCCGTAGGTCGACACGACCATCGCGATAATCCTGATCCACAGGGGCTCCGCCAGGAGGAACACCGTGTAGCCGGAGAGCGCGATCACGAGGCCGACGAACATCTGCGCGAGCATCCAGCCCGTCGCCTTGCGGTTCCAACCGCGCTCGTTGAACTCAGCCCGAAGCTCTGTCAATCCATCGAGATCCACCCCCCATCCGTACGCTGGCCTCGGACGGTCCATCAAGGGGTTTTCGAGCCCCAGGAGCGCGGAGACGTCCACTTCGACGGCGCAGATGATGCCACTTCGGCGACGCCGACCGCGAAATGGCCTCTTTTCTGCGCCTCGGCCCGTTCACGGGGCGTGCGAAGCGTTTCGCGGCGAGTTTCCTCTCATCGCCGCGCCGCGATCGTTCTCCCCGCGCGGGCTGCAAAGCCGAGCTACTCGGCCGCGCCTGCGGACCCGCGGACACAGCGGGCCAGGAGCGCGGCCGACTCGGCGTCGTCGACGTCAAGCGCGACCCAGGGCGCATCGGCCGTAGGGTAGGCCGTCCCGTCGTCTTGGACGATCGGCCCGTCTTGCGTCCAGAAGGGGCCAGGCCCGCGGAAGACGTCGGCGATGCGCTCGACCTCGGCCTGGGTCGGCAGGCGCCAGTCGGTCAGCGCCGTCTCCTCAGGCCCGACGCTGAGCAGCTCGCAAAAGCGCTGGGCCTCCGACATCGTCACCGCCTCGGCGACCCCCCCGAAGAGCTCCAGCGTGCCCTCGCTGCGGGTGAGGGGGATCACCGCCGTGGCGGCCGGGACCCGCAGGGGCGTGTCACGTCCCGGGGTGAGATCGGCGGCGCAGCGAAAGCCGAGGTTTGGGTGCTCCGCGATCTCGGCCCAGCCCTCGAGGCTCGCCTCGGGCGGATGCTCCGGTAGACGCGCCCGCGAGGCCCGGCGAGCGCCCGCGCGGGAGACCTTAACGACGAAGCGCTCGCGGGCGGCCTCGTCGGCCTCGCAGCCCTTCGCGGCCGGATCGCCGCAGGCCAGCGCCTTCTCCCACGCGGCGCGCGTGGTCGCGACAGGCCCCGCGGGCTCACGAAACTCCCCGGTCAAGAAGGAGCGGAGCCCGGCGTCGGGATCGTAGCGGTCGGCGACCCACTCGACCGCGTTGGTGCCCATCCCGAGGATGCCGAAGTAGCTCATGTCGTCGCGCATCCGCCCGACCGGATAGAGCCCGCGCGGGAGCTCGTCCATGATCTCGTTGCCCCAGGGGTAGAAGCGGGCGTCGGGCCCCCGCGAGGCGTACTCCCACTCGGCCTCGGTCGGCAGGCGACCGCCGTGGACGGAGCAGTAGTTCGCCGCCTGTTCGTGGGTGACGCAGGTCTGGGGGTACATCGCCGCGATCTCCTGCGAGAGCTCGGCGACCGGGTCCGGGGCGCCCTCGGGGCAGACCGCAGGGCTGCACTCGCCGGCGCTCACGCACTCCGCGTAGGCGCCCCGCGAGACCTCGTGCAGGTCGATCCAGAAGCTCTCGACGCGGGCGTAGTGGGGCGGCTGCCCCGACTTGCGGACCGCCGGCGTCTCACGGGTCAGGCGGGCGTCGTAGGTGCTCGGGATATCGCCCATCACGAACTCGCCGGCGGGGATCTGGACCTGCTGCACGCCGGCCAGCTCGAGGAGGCCGAGGCCGACGCACTCCCCGTCCGGGTTGCGCCCCGTCCCGCGCCCGCACTCCGCCGCTGCGTCAGCGCTCATCGTCACCGACCGTGACGCTCCGTCGTCGTCGATCTTCGGGACCTCGCCGACGATCTGCGGCGCCGGCTCAGGACGATCGGCGTGGTCGTAGCGACCGCTCGCCCGCTCGCAGCCGAGGACCGCGACCAGCGTGCAGACGCAGGCGCAGGCGTGGACCGGGGAGATGCCCCGGGGCAGGTTCCTCAACAGCTCGCTGGATCGTTGGTCTCGCCGGCTCATCACAGTGCCCCGCGCTCTCTCGCGTCTCATCGCAATTCAAAGCGCTCGAGGTGGGACCTTGCCATGGGCGGGGTCAGGAGGGAAAGGAACACCAGCGCGAGGACGTTGAGCGTCACCCCGATCACGCCGATCTGGATCCCGAGCGGGTTCAGCGTGGCGTAGAGCTCAGGGGCGGCGAGAGAGGCGACAAAGAGGAGGGCGACCGCGGAGATCCCGAGGCCGAGGCCCCACTCGCCCGCGCGCCGATTCGCCCGCCGCCAGTAGAGCCCCGCCAGCACCAGCGGCAGGAACTGGATCGGGATCGCGTAGGCGAGGAGGAGGAGGTCGACCACCGAGACCCGGTCGGCGACCGCGAAGAGGCCGAGCGCGACCGCGAGGAGGCCGACGATCGTCCCCCGCATCCACCGAGCCTGGGCCCGCTCGTCGAGCTTCCAGCCGAGGCCTCCGACAAGCACGTCGCGGACCAGCACCGAGCCGCCACCGTGGAGGAGGGCGTCGCCGGTCGACATCGACGCCGCCAGGATCGCGAAGGCGACGAAGGCGAAGGAGAGGCTGGTCACCCCGCCGAGCTCCGGCCGAGACACCAACCAGAGGAGCACGTTCTCGTCCGTCGGCGCCCCGGGCAAGAGCAGCGCCGCGTAGCCGAGGAGCACGAGCGGCACCAGGAAGAGGAGGAAGGTCGGGTAGAGCACCGCCGTCAGCTGGACCAGGCGCGACGAACGGGCCGTGAAACACTTCATGAAGACCTGCGGCCACATCGAGAAGCCGAGGATCGACAGCAACACCTCCGAGCTGTACTGAAAGTGTGTCGTCGGCGCGCCCGAGGGGCCCGGGAGGACCATCCACTCCGGGTACTCCGCCGCGACCCGGTCGAGCATCGGCCCGACCCCGCCGTGGAGCGCCTCGGGCACCGTGATCCCGAGGATCCAGACCACCACCAGCATCACCGCCCCCTGGACGACGTTGGTCCAGCCGACCCCGCGCATCCCACCGACGATGACGTAGCCGGTCACGACCGCGTAGACCACCATGGCGCCGACGAGCCGCGACCACCCCATCACCGCCTCCATGACGATCCCCGCGCCCTTGAGCTGGATCACCATGTAGGGGAGGAAGGCGACGATGCTGGCGATCCCCATCACGGCCGTGACGAGGCGGCTGTCGTAGCGCGCCCCGACCAGCTCGGCCTGGGTGACAAAGCCCTCGCGGGCGCCGATCCGGCGGACGCGGGCGCCAAAGAAGAAGATCGGCGCGAAGCCGACGGCGCCGTAGGCGAGGATGTAGAACGCGTCCGAGCCCTTGGTGATCACCCGCTGCGGCGTCCCGAGGAGCGCATAGGCGCTGAAGACCGTCGCCCCCATCACGAAGTACATGACCAGGGGGCCAAAGGAGCGCTCACCGGCGACGAAGTCGGTCGCCCCGCCCCTGCCGCGACGGGCCGCGAGGACGCCGATCAGCGAGGCTATCGCGAGATAGCCGAAGACCACGATCGGGGCGAGATGCTCAGTCATGCTCGCCGCTCCGGGGCCCGCCCTCGCGGGTACCCGCCCGCTCGTCTTGGCCTTCGCTTCGCGCCTCCCCCTCATCGGCGTCGATCACCCGAGCCCAATAGAGACCCGCGAAGACCAGCGTATTGAGGACGATCACCCCCAGGACGTAGACGAGCGAGAACGGAAGCCCGAGCACTCGCGGTTCGATCCGATTGCCGAGCGCCGGGTAGAGCGGCCAGATCAAGAGCGCGGTCGCGAGGGCGAAGTAGACGACGCCGAGGCGGGTCCAACGTCGCGCCGCCCTGGGCTCTGGAGTCATGGCGGCCCACGATAGTGGAAGTCCCCGGGGCAGGAAAGCCCGCCCCAGAGCGCCGCCTGCCCAGGTGGCGAGACCTCCCGCCTCAGGTATGCTGCGTCCCGTGGACGCGCCCCTGACCCCCCGAAAGAAGCTCCTCTCCGTCGGCGAGCGAGCGCCGGAGTTCACCCTCGCGGATCAGGACGGCGCTGACGTCTCGATCGCCGAGCTCCGGGAGCAGGGATGCGTCGTCGTCTACTTCTACCCCAAGGACGACACGCCCGGCTGCACAGCCCAGGCTTGCTCCTTCCGCGACCACTTCGCGGACTTCCAAGAGGCGGGCGCGCAGGTGGTCGGGATCTCGTCCGACAGCGTCGACTCGCACCGGGCCTTCGCCGCCCGCCACCGCCTGCCCTTCCGCATCCTCGCGGACACCAAGGGCAAGGTCCGCGGCGCCTTCGGCGTGCCGAAGACCCTCGGCCTCCTCGACGGACGCGTCACCTTCGTGATCGACCGCGAGGGGATCGTCCGTCACACGTTCTCGTCGCAGCTGCGGGCGCGCAAACACATCGTCGAAGCGCTGACGATCGTCCGCACCCTCGTCTCCTAGCCCGCGGCGGAGGCTCGTCCCTGCCCTGCCCACCTCGGCCTGCGCGCTGAAACGCGCTGAAATTCGCAGCTCAAAGAGCTAGAGCGTTTGGCGCGTTTGGCGCGCGGTCACCCCATCCAATACCCCGCCGCTAGGGCGAGCTTGGCAAGATGGCGCCTTCAGGGCGTGAATGATGCAATGCGCCCATGACGCACGGGCGCTGCTGGCACCGGCGACCTCGCCGGCCCATGCTTATCGCCGTGGGTTACCCCTTGACAAGCGCCGTCTGCTCTCCATCGCGCGGTCCTTCATTCTCGACCGCGGGGACCCACGAGACCTGCTCTTTCAGACAGAAGAACCGCGCCCCCAGGCACAGGACCCGCGGGGTTGTTCGCCGGCCAAGGCGATCCATGCTGAGTACCCCGCCGCCGCCGACGGCCGCGACGGCGGACAACCTTCACCGCCGCACTTGCCACCGCTGAGTTCACCTCCATATTCACACCCAACCACCACATCGGATCTCGCCAGCGACGATCCATAACCCCCGACTCCGATGCTGCCCCTCCACTTCGCTGGCACGAACCTCCCGCAGATCCCGTCGCCGCCCCACACTCGGGCCCCGAGCCCGCAAAGCCCTTCACCCCAGGAGCAACATCATGAGTCTCTACGCCAACATCGATCACCTCGCCGCCGCCTCCGGTGTCGTCGCCCTCACGGTCGACAGCCCCGAGAAGGAGCGGCTCTTCCGGGGCCTTGAGCCCTGGCGACCTGTCCTCGACGGGGCCCTCAAGCTCCTCCAGATGACCGGCGAGACCTCCATCCGCCTCGTCATCGGCGAGCACACAATGGTCGTCCAACACGAGCTCAAGGAGACCGTCGCCGTGGTCATCCCCACCGGTCACGCGATCGCCAAGTCGCTGCGCCGGATGATCCGTCGGATGGCCCGCAAGGTACGCGCCCCCTACACCCCCCCAGCGCCGCAGGTCCAGCAGCCCGCCGCGCCGGGGACGACGGAGCCGCTCAGCCGCGCGCCCAGCCAGCCGCAGGCGGCCCCCACGACCCGCGGTCCCGGCACCCTCGGCCAGCACGGCGCGACCCAGCCTGCGGCGCCTACGAAGCCGATGAGCAACGGCTGGGGCGATCGCTTCTCGTCGTAGAAGACCATCGCCACCGTGAGTACAGAGGGCGATCCCCCAGGGGATCGCCCTCTTTGTGTTCTCGGGCGCGGAGCCTCCCGGGCTCTCTCGACACAGGGATCACCGCATCGTTCTCCGTCGGGGCGCGTCCCCCCGGCCCTCACCAGCTGGGGCCGGCGAGGTGGTGCGGCCAACGAAAGATCGCCGGCACCTCGGCGGACGCGCCCTTGTCGAGGAGCTCCCCGACGAGTCGGCCGATCGCCGGGGCGAACTTGAACCCGTGCCCGGAGAGCCCTCCCGCGAGAACGATGCGGGGGTCGTCCGGGTGACGATCGATCAGAAAATCGCCGGTCGGCGTGCAGTTGTAGAGGCAGACCTTTGAGCCCGCCCAGGGCCCGACCGCGGCCGGCAGGTGGTCCTCGAGGAAGGCGCGCAAGGGCCCGAGATCGCCGGGATACACCCTCCTGTCGACGCTCTCCGCCGAGAGACGACGGTCCTCACCGGGCTCGGTGTAGCGGTGACAGGCGAGCTTGAGCCCGCGGGTCCCGTCGTCGCCGTAGGGAAAGCCGTAGAACATCCCGGCGTCGGTAAAGACCGCCCATACCGGAAAATCGCGGAGCTGTGCCTGAGCCTCGGGCGCAGGTGAGGACCAGGCGAGCACGCGGCGACGAACCGCGAAGAGCGCTCGCAGACGCGTCGGCAGCAACGGCTGGAGATAGGCCCCCGCAGCGATGACGATCTGATCGCAGGTGAGGAGCTCCCCGCTCTCGAGGAGCACCCGCAGCTCCGGCTGGCCGGAGACGAGCTCGTTGACCCGCGCGTCGTAGCGAAAGGTCGCGCCAGCCCGCTGCGCCGCCCGCCGGAGCCCGTCAAGCGCGGGCTCGACCCGAACATAGCCGCCGTCTGGGGTGACGCAGCCGATCCACGACGGGGGCACCCGCAGGCCGTAGCGCTCACGGAGCGCTGCGGCGTCCAGGAGCGAGTGCTCGATCCCGTGGGCCTCACAGGCGGCGATCGCCTCGCGCAGGTCCGGATCCTGCGCCGACCCTGCCTCGACGAGGCCCGCTCGGACAAGGATCGAGCCGGGGCCGCCTGCCCCCTGCTCCGCTTCGAGGCGCTCCCACACCTCCTCGGACTCGACCACCAGCGGGACGTAGGCTGATCCCTCGTGATAGGCGCGCCGGGTCACCCGGGTGTGGCCGCCATGGGAGCCGAGCTCGTGGACATGGGAGAAGCGCTCGAGCACCTGCACCTCGGCCCCCCGCGCGGCGAGGGACTCGGCGCAGGCGAGCCCGACTGCACCGCCGCCGACGACGATGATCCGTCCCCCCACGCTCCTACTCCTGGACGAAGCCGTAGACCTCGGGGTTGAGCAGCTCCGGCAGCGCGGTTCGGCGGATCAAGAGGGTGCGGACCGCCCAGAGGTCGTGGAAGATGCGGTAGCGCAGGGCGGTCCGATCGAGGTAGTCGACCCCCGCCGAGCCGCCCGTGCCGGTACGTCGCCCGATCACGCGCTCGACCATCCGCGCGTGCCGCTGACGCCAGATCACAAAGCCCTGCTCCAGGGCGACGATGCTGTCGATCACCTCGCGCGGCCAGGCGAGGAGCGGCAGCTCGCGGTAGCTCTCGATGAAGAGGAGCGCGGCCCGGATCCGAACCCGCCGCGCGCGCTCCTCGACCTCGACGATATCCTCGGCGAAGAGGAAGCGCTTCGCCGCGTCGAGCTCGCCCTGGTAGCGCGCCTCCAGGCGCTTCCGATCCGCGTCGGTCCGGGCCTCGCCGATCGCCGTCGCCTTAACCTTGTCGTTCTCCCGGCTCTTCGCCGCCAGATAGGCCGCGATGAACTTCTCGACCTGAGCCTCATCCCCCTCGTCCTCCGGCCGCGACCCCTGGATCGGCGTCCGGAAGAGCCAGTCGTCGAGCGCCTGCTTGAGGCTCGGGGTGTCCGCGAGACGACGCTCGACCCGGTGGAACGCCGGCGAGGGGGTCCCGTCGTCGTTGCGCAGCGCGTCCATGTAGCTGTTCTCGTGGCCCAGGGGGATCCGCTCGTCAGGGCGGAGCCCGAGAACGATCTCGAGCTCGCGCATCTGCGCCGATTGGAAGCCGCTGGCGGGGCTGAGCTTGTCGCGAAAGCCGAGATAGTCGCGGGTGGTCAGGGTCTCCATCAGCACGAAGTGCGAGGCGATCTGATCGAAGAGGAGCACCGCCCGGCGGATCCCGCGGGTCACGCTCGATAGGGTCTGCTCGGGGACCTTGACCGAGGCGAAGAGATCACGGACCTCCTCGAGCTCGCGCAGAGCCAGCTTGAACCACAGCTCGTCGATCTGGTGGACGACGATGAAGACCACCTCGTCGCTCGAAAGCGAACGATCATCGGCGACCAGGCCACCTTGGAGCGCGAGGAGCTCCTCGGTCTTGATGTAGTCCCAATAGGTGCTCGGCTTCTTGGCCATCGCCAGGCACGCTGCCATCGGGGCCGGGGCTTCCGCAACCCTCGAGCCGGGCTTTGCCGCCGATGGAGGCCCCGCGAGCCGTCGTCGCTCCGCGGCGAACATCCTCCACAACGCCAAGGACCGGCGCCGAGGGGGACAAGCCTCGAAGAGCCGATCGAGCGCATCTCAGCGCTCGGCCGCGGTCGTGAGCACGACCACTATCGCCGACAGGGACCGCCTCAGGGCGGGCTCTGCCAGCGGAGCGCGTCGCCCTCGGGCTGCGGCAGACCGGCGGCGCTCACCTCCGCGACGCTGAACACCGGCGTGAAGGGGGCGACCCCGCGGAGGAGGGCGGCGAAGGCTGGACGCCCTGCTGCGGTCGTGAGCACGACCACGGGGCTCCCCATCGCCCCGACAAAGGCCGCGCGCCAGAGGTCGAGCTCGGCGCTGCGGAGGCTGAGTCGATGCCCGCCGAGACCGACGACCAAGCGCTCGCGCAGCTCCTCCTCCGCCTCCGGCGTGGGACGAACCCACGAGAGCGGCCCGAGGCTCTCCTGGCTGATGACCCGATCCCGCAGCCAAAAGCCCGCTGTGCTCTCACGCGCGAGCTCGAGCCAGCGACCGCGCTCGCTCTCCTCGGCGAAGCGGCGATCGGCCGCGATCGCCCCGAGCAGGACGTCCAAGGGCGGTAGCGGCACCCGCTCACGGAGGAGACCGCGGAGCAGCGCGAGGATCTCTGGCGCCCGGCGGACACGCAGCGCCTCGCGGACGATCGCCGGCCGCTCGCTGCGCAGTCCCTCGAGCGCGAGCTCGAGATCGTCGAGATCGTAGAGCACGTCGGCGCGGCTCATGAGGGCGCTGTAGACCTCGAACACGACCGCGTTTTCGTCGCCGTTGGAGCTCAAGCGTCGCAGGCCGAGCGATCGTGCGCCGAGGTGCAGCTCGACCGCCGAGGGATCGCGACCCTCGAGGGTATCGGCGACGATCTCCGGGACCTCGACGTTGAGATCTCCCGCACAGCGGCTGCGCAGCTCCGCCAGCGCCCGTCGCAGGGTCCCCGAGCGCGCAAAGCTCGGATCGCCGAGGGAGACCACGAAGCGCCGGGGCTCCGCCTCTGGCGTGCCCTTGTCGCGGGCTGCGAGCCAAAGACCGCCGACGACCAGGCCGAGCGCCGTCGCCCCGAAGGCGGCCCGCGGCATCCCCGGGACCAGCGCCAAGCCGGCGAGGAGCGTCGCCGGGACCAGCATCATCGCCGGGTCGAGCCAAGCCAAGGCGCGCACCTTGCTGCTGGGATCCCGGTCAACGCGGGCGACCAAGACGCCGGCGGCGAGCGAGACCAGCAGCGCCGGGATCTGGGCGACGAGGCCATCACCGATGGTCAAGCGGCCGTAGATCTCCAGGCTCTGGATCCAGCTTCTCTCGTCGCGCAGGACGCCGATGGCGACGCCTCCGCAGAGGTTGATCGCCGTGATCACAAGACCCGCGATCGCGTCCCCTTTGACGAAGCGGATCGCGCCGTCCATCGCCCCGTAGAAGCGCGAGCGTTCGTCCAGCTCAGCCCGGCGTCGACCGGCCTCGCGGGCTGAGATCGTCCCCCCGCGAAGGTCGGCGTCGATCGCCGCCTGCTGCCCCGGGAGACCGTCGAGGGCGAAGCGGGCCGCGACCTCGGCGACCCGCTCTGCGCCGCGGGCGATCACGAGAAACTGAACCGCGGTGATGATCGCGAAGATGACGACGCCGACGAGCATCTCGCCGCGGACGACGAGCGTCGCGAAGGCGTCGATCACCTCGCCCGCGGAGGCGTCGCTCAGGATCAGCCGCGTCGTCTGGACGTTGAGCGCGAGGCGGGTCAGGGTCGCGAAGAGGAGGAGCGCCGGAAAGGCCAGGAAGTCTGCGCTGCGCCGGATCCCGAGGCAAGCGACCAAGAGGAGCAGAGCCAGGGCCAAGCTCATGGAGAGCAGCAGATCGACCGCGACCGTCGGCAGCGGCACCAGCATGCAGGCGAGCAGCGCGACCACGCCGAAGGCCGGGAGAAAGCGCGGCAGCGGTCGAGCGACGCGGGCCAGCGCGGCGAGCAGCGCTGCGTTCCTCGAGAGGGGTCGTGACACCGGCCGCGGAGACTACCACCGGCGCTCCGCGGAGGCTCTTTTCCGGCGAATGAACGGCCCTCCCGAGGCCCTACTCCCGTGCGATCGGGACGCTCACCGGCCGCCTCCGCGAGAGGCCAGCCCAGCGCCCATCGGCCGCTGCCGGCCCCGACTGCTCATCCATCCCCGAGAGCCGACTGCTCCGGGACGACGCCGACCTCAGCTCAGGGTCCGGAGCATGCTGCTCCGCTTCGGCCCCGTCGCGCTCAGGGTGCTGACGGCCATCGCCGCGTTCGCCGCGATCGACGACAACGCACGGGCGTACTCCGAGTCCGGCGCCCCCTCGACCACAGGCACGCCGACCTCAGCCCCATAGGAGATCCGGTTGTCGATCGGCACCTGCCCGAGGAGCTCGGCGTCCAGCTCCTTGGCGAGGGACTTGCCGCCGCCGCTGGAGAAGATGTTGTCGTGGTGGCCGCAGGCGGGGCAGGTGTAGTAGCTCATGTTCTCGACGACCCCGAGGAGGGGGACTTCGAGCTTGTTGAACATGCTCACAGCCCTGCGGACGTCGATCAGCGCGACCTCCTGCGGCGTCGTCACGATCACCGCGCCTGTGATCGGGATCAGCTGCGCCAGCGAGAGCTGAGCATCACCTGTCCCCGGGGGAAGATCGACGATCAAGTAGTCAAGCTCGCCCCAGGCGACGTCCTCGAGGAACTGCTTGAGCAGCTTGTGGATCATCGGCCCGCGCCAGACCACAGCCTGCCCCGGCTCGACGAAGTAGGCGACGCTCATCACCGTGAGGCCGCGGTAGAGCGCGGGAGCTATCCGCTTGCCGTCGGCGGTGGTCGAGGTCTCGCGCTCCGCCTTGCCGAGCATCTTCGGCACCGAGGGGCCGTAGATGTCGGCGTCGAGGATCCCGACCTTGGCGCCGAGACGGTGCAGGGCCATCGCCGTGTTGACGCTGATGGTGCTCTTGCCGACGCCGCCCTTGCCGGCCGCGACGGCGATGATGTTCTTGACCGTCGGCAGGCGGTTGAGGTCCTGCCGCGCAGGCTTGGTCGGGACCTTGAGGCCGTAGTCGATCGTCACCTCATCGACCCCTGCGATGTCCGCGAGGGCGCCGCGGATCGCCGCGTCGAGCTCGTCGCGGCGGGGGTATCCCGGCGAGATAAGGTCGACCGCGAGGGTGACCCGGCCCCCATCGAGCTCCACGTTGGTGAGCTGACCGGCGCCCAGACCCCGCCCCGTCGCGGGATCCGGGACCTTGCTGAGCGCCTGCTGGATCGCGTCGCGTTCGATCGTCATGTCGACTGTCCTTCTTGGCTGTCTGCGTCTGCCCCACCCTCAAGCGCGGAGAGGTCGAGGAGGTTCTCGGGCGGAAGACGATGGCGGCGCAGCTCCGGTCCTGGCGCCCCCAGGAGGACGCACTCGTCGATGAGGGCGTCGGCGCTCGACGGGTCCAGCCGGCCGTAGAAGGCCGGACCGTCGGCGCCGACGACGAGCGCCGTGATCCCCGACTCACAGGCCCCGAGGCAGGACGAGCCCATCACCCGAAGACGCTTCTTGAGCCCGAGCTCTGCGCGCCTGCGCTTGAGCTGCGCGAGCAGATCAGAGCCTCCACGCGCCATACAACTCCCACGTGGGTCTGCTTCACCGCGGAGGTTTTGGCAGACAAAGATGAGGTGCTTGGGCTGCTCCATCGACCTAGCCGAGCTAGGTAGCACCGGAGGGCTTGAAAAGCTACCTCCGCGTCATATAGTACGCGCGGAGCTTCCACACGATCATGGCTGTCCGCGACATCGTCACCTACCCCGATCCTCGCCTGCGCGAAGAGACCTTTGACGTCAAAGAGATCACCGACGATATCCGTGAGCTCGTCACGGATCTTCGCGACACGATGTACTCGCTCAACGCCGCGGGTATCGCCGCGATCCAGATCGGCCGCATGGAGCGGATCTTCCTCATCGACGGCAAGGTCGCCGGCGGCGACGACGACTCTCCGCCGCTGGTCTTTATCAACCCCGAGGTCGTCGAGACCGGCAAGGGGATGATCGTCGCCGAGGAGGGCTGCCTTAGCTTCCCCGACGTCTTCGTCGACGTTCGTAGGCCGCGCTGGGCGAAGCTCCGGGCGCTCGACGTCGAGGGCGAGAGCTTCGAGTGCGAGGGCGACGAGCTCCTCGGACGGGCGCTCCAGCACGAGCACGATCACCTCACCGGCCGCCTCATGATCGACCTCGTCGGCATGATCAAGAAGAACGTCATCAAGAAGAAGATGAAGCGCTGGCACGCTGAGCACGATGAGGCCGACGCCGCTCACGTGACGCCGAGCGCCGCCGAGCTGGTCTAGCAGCCCGTAGCAAGAGTCCCGCGCGCGCTCGCTTGCCCTCGTCGTCCCGCTCGACTCGGCCAATCTTGCAGTACGACCCGGTACGGCGGCGTATTGTCCGAGCCAAGGGGAGCGACGATTGCGGCGCGAGAGCACATGGGGCCTTCACCACGGGCTGCTAGCGGACCCGCGACAAACCACACGGGCCACAGCGCGGGCCACAGCGCGGGCCAAGGCGACGAGCACCGCCACGCCCAACGTTGGAAGACGAGGCCGCCCGTAGAGGAGCCGCCGCCGTCGTCGTCGAGACGCTCCTGCCCGACGCGGCGCCCGCACCGACGCGCCCGCGTCAGCGCGACCAAGACCGCGAAGAGGCCGCCCCCAGGGGCGGCCTTGGACCTCGCTCCGGGGAGCTCGGCTCAGTCCGAGTTCTGCGCGTTGACGACGGTCAGCGCGGTCATGTGGACGATCCCGTCGACCGAGCAGTCGCGCTCGAGGACGGTCACCGGGTGGCGCGTCCCGAGGAGCACCGGGCCGACCGCTGGCACCCCGCCGAGCTCACGCATGAGCTTGTAGGCGACGTTGCCCGCCTCGAGGTTCGGGAAGATCAGCACGTTCGCCGGCCCCGTCAGGCGCGTCGACGGGAAGCTGGCCTTCTGCAGCTCGTAGTTGACGGCGATGCTCGCCTGCATCTCGCCCTCGACCTCGAGGTCGGGGCGACGAGCGCTGAGGAGCTCCGTCGCCTTGGCGACCATCGACGAGCGTGGGCCGCGGACCGAGCCGAAGTTGCTAAACGAGAGCATCGCCACCCGCGGCGTCACGCCGAAGTTCTTCGCCTCGTCGGCGATCATCTCGGCGATGTCCGCGAGGCCCGCGGCGTCGACGTCGACGTTCACGGTCGTGTCGCCGAAGAAGATGATCCCCGTCCGGTGGAGCATCAGGTACATCCCCGCGACCCGCCGAGTGCCCTCACGCATGCCGACGATGTGCAGCGCTGGGCGGACGACCTCCGGGTACGAGAGCGAGACTCCGCTGACGATCCCGTCCGCGCGACGCTCGGCGACCATCATCATCCCAAAGTAGTTGCGCTCGCCCATGTGCAGGCGGGCGAGCTCGCGGGTGACCCCCTTGCGCTTGCGCCGGTCGTGGAAGAGCGACGCGTAGCGCTCGAACTCGGCGTCCTCGCGGGGGTTGATGATCTCGACCTTGTCGAGGTCGAGATCGATCTCTTGCTCGCGGAGGGTCGCCTCCAGCCGGTCGCGACGGCCGAGGAGGATCGGCTCGGCGATCCCCTCGTCGATGACGATCGCGCAGGCGCGGAGGATCCGCGGGTCTTGCCCCTCCGGGAAGACGACCCGACGCGGCGACTTGGCGGCGCGACGGATGAACTTGCGCATCACCGCCGTCGCCCCGCCGAGGAGCCCGCGCAGGCGCTCACGGTAGACGTCGAGGTCGACCGGGGTCTGGGCGACGCCGGACTCCATCGCCGCCTCGGCGACCGCAGGCGCGACCCAGTGGAGCACCCGCGGATCGAAGGGCTTGGGGATGATGTACTCCGGCCCGAAGTTGAAGTCCTCGCCGTAGGCGTTCATCACCACCTGGGGGACGTCTCGCCGGGTCAGCTCGGCGATCGCCCGCGCGGCGGCGATCTTCATCGGCTCGTTGATCTGGGTCGCGCGGACGTCGAGGGCGCCGCGGAAGATGAAGGGGAAGCCGAGGACGTTGTTGACCTGGTTGTTGAAGTCGCTGCGCCCGGTGGCGACGATCGAGTCCGGGCGGGCCTCCTTGGCCTCGGCGTAGCCGATCTCGGGGTCGGGGTTGGCGAGGGCCAAGATGATCGGCTTGTCGGCCATCTCCTTCACCATGTCGGCGGTGACGAGACCGCCGCGCGAGAGGCCGAGGAAGAGGTCCGCGCCGCGGAGCGCGTCGGCGAGGGTGCGCGCCTCGCTCTCGCGGACAAACTCGAGCTTGGGGTCGCCCTCCTTGAAGCTCCGCTCGGTCTGAAGGACCCCCTTCGAGTCGCACATCAGGACGTTCTCCGGGGAGACGCCGAGGCTGATGTAGAAGCGCGTGCAGGAGATCGCCGACGCGCCCGCGCCGCTGACGACCACCTTGAGCGAGGCGAGCTCCTTGCCCTGGAGGTGGGCCGCGTTGAGCAGGGCCGCGCCGCTGATGATCGCCGTCCCGTGCTGATCGTCGTGGAAGACCGGGATCTTCATCCGCTTCTTCAGCGCCTCCTCGATGTGGAAGCACTCCGGCGCCTTGATGTCCTCGAGGTTGATCCCGCCGAAGGTCGGCTCCAGGGCGGCGACGGTCTCGATGAAGTGCTCGGGATCGCGGGCGTCGATCTCGATGTCAAAGACGTCGATGTCGGCGAACTTCTTGAAGAGGACGCCCTTGCCCTCCATCACCGGCTTGCTCGCGAGGGGGCCGATGTCGCCGAGGCCCAGGACCGCGGAGCCGTCGGTGATCACGGCGACGAGGTTGCCGCGAGCGGTGTATTTGTAGACTGCGGTGGGATCCCGGTAGATCTCCATGCACGGGTCCGCGACGCCAGGGGAGTAGGCGAGGGCGAGATCCCGCTGGCTCGTCAACGGCTTGGTGGCGACGACCTGAATCTTTCCGGGTCGCCCCGTAGAGTGGTAGTCGAGGGCCTCTTTGCCGCGGGGCTTCGGTTTCGTCATGGGCCCCGACTGTACTCAGCAAGCGGGTCGACGTCAGCCCTCGAGCGCTGCGCAGTATCGTTCACAGTTCGGCTCTTTGGGCATTGTCGACCCCGCCCTCGTCGGCTCTGCGCTCGCCGCCGCGAGCTCTGTGCTGCCGCGCTGCCGCGCTGCGCTGCTCTGCCCGCGCCGTCCCCCGAAGAACGCAGGAGGGCGATCGGCGGATATCGGCCTGACCCGCGTCGTCTGGCCGCCCGCGAGAGCACCCCGGAGAGACGCAGCGGTCGGCGTTCGCCGGTCGGTCTCTCGCTCGCTCTTCGGCGGCTAGCTCGGAGGCGCAGGTCTTGGGGAGGGGCGGAGGCTGAGGCGAAGGCCGGTCAAGGGGGGACACCACTCTCTCAGACAGGTCGGAGCGCGCGTCGGCCCCTTGTCCCAAGGGGCCGATGCGCGTCCTAGACTCGTTCGCGGTGTCCCCCCTCGCCCGTCCCCCGCGGCTCGTCCTCCTGAGAACGGTGAGCTGAGGACGGAGGCTGAGCTGCTTGTCCGGCGTAGGAGGCCTTCCAAGGAGATCCTGATCCAACGCAGCGGTGGGCGTTCCTCGGGGATCCAGGTCAGCGCGGTGGTGGGTGCTTGTCAGGCCCTCCTTGGATGCTCCTGGGCCGACGTTGTGCTGGGACATGTCTTCAGCCCCAATGGGTGCTCGCCAGTGAAGAGCTCGCTCGCTCTTCGGCGGCTACGCCGGACCCGGAGCTCGGCCGAGGGGCGGAGGCGGAGGTCTCAGAGGGCGCCCCGTCCTGCGGCGCTCAACGCTCAACGCTCAACGATCCGCGATCCGCGATCAACGATCGAGGAGCTTGGCCAGGTTGGTCCGCTCCCACAGGACGGCCTCGACGTAGTTCTCGTAGGCCGCCTCGGCGCGGCGAAATTCGCGGGTGTGGTAGACGCGACGGCCGTCGACGATCGGCATGTCGTGCACTTCGTGCAGCATCTCGTGATAGACGATCCACTCGACGAAGAACTCCGGCACGTCGGCGGCGTCGAGCACGGGATGGATGCGGATGAGCTTGTCCTCGACCGCGTAGGAGCCGAGCTTGATCGACATTCGCCCGCGCTTGCGCTTGGTCCGGGGGCTCCAGGTGATCCGGGCCTCGATCCGACCGTCGAAGTAGCGCTCGTTGAGCGAGTCGAAGATCTCTTGGAGGTTGTGGTGGGCACCCTCGACGTCGAGGTCGACCGTGCGAGGGGAGCGCGGCGCTCGGATCAGGTGCTCATGGCCGTCGACGAAGGCCCGCAGCATCGCCGCCGCGTCGCTGTCGTGGCGCTCCGCGTAGTGGGCCAGCGCCCGCAGGATCACCGGCGGAGCCGCGGCGAACATCCGATGGATCCGGAAGGTGTAGACGCCCTGCCCCTTCTTGATCGAGAGCATCGTCCGCAGGTTGTCGGTGAGGATCACCCGCGGTCGCCCGGAGACGAGATAGGCGGCGAGGCGGTTTTGCAGGTCGACGCGGCGATCCTCCACCTCGTCGCGGGTCCAGCCTTCGAGCGTCGGCTGGCCGCGGCCCTTGCCTTGCCGCGTCGTCGAGCTGGGAGTCCGAGGCTTTCGGCTCTCCTCCTCATGCGCCAGCTTGAGCGCAGCGCTGGCCGCGGACACGGCTTTTGGGGCTTTGGTCGGCATAAGCTCCAGGCGGGCTACCGCAACTTCGTGCAGTGAAGTCTGCATCATCGTGGGTCTTCGGGCGAGACGGTCGGAGTGTGCGGCCACGCAGGTGACCACCGACCGTTGGGCAGGTAGGATATCTGCCCACGCGACGCCCTCGAAATTGTCTGGCTGTCGAAGCCCCCCCGCCCTCGTCATGCATGAATTTGATTTGGCCTCTGGGATCTGCGAGGGGCCCCCTGAAACCGGCGAATTGACCCGATGAAGCTTCAGATCCTCCTCTTCGCGGCGATCCGCACCAAGCTCGGGTCCGACCTCATCGACGTCGAGGTCCCGGATGACGCCTGCGCCGATGATCTCCTCCAGATCATCGGCATGCGCTGGCCGGCGGTCGCGGATCTCCTCCCCTCCTGCCGGGTCGCGATCGACCAGAGCTTCGCCGAGCCCCATGAGCGCCTGCGCGAGGGGGTGGAGATCGCCGTGATCCCCCCGGTCAGCGGAGGTCATGACGGTCCCCAGGATCGCTCGCGGATCTCCGACCAACCCCTGGATCTCGCGGAGGTGATCGCCGCGGTCGCCCACCGCGGCGCGGGCGGGATCAACTCCTTCATCGGCAACGTCCGCGAGCAGAGCATGGGCAAGCAGATAGGTCACCTCGAGTACGAGGCCTACGCGCCGATGGCCCTGCGCGTGATCGAGGCGATCATCGACCGCATCGAGGGGGCGACCGCCGGGGTCCGGGTGGCGATCCACCACCGCATAGGTCACCTCGAGATCGGCGAGGCGGCGGTGATCATCGCCGCCTCGGCGCCTCACCGCGCGGAGGCGTTTGACGCCTGCCGAGCCGCGATCGAGGCCCTCAAGCGCGACGTGCCGATCTGGAAGCGCGAGGTCGCGACCGACGGAGAGACCTGGTTCGGCCGCGGCCCCTAGCGGCCGCGCGCCCTCCGACTCAGCGCCGGGGAGGCTCCATCGACGTGTTGAAGATGTTCTCTAGGCGGCCGAGCTCGTCCGACTGGATCAGGAAGCCGGTGAAGTCGGCCATGTCCTCGAGCAGGGCGACCGCGCGGATCGTCGCCCCCTCGTTGTCGATCGCCTTCAGCCGACGACAGAAGGAGACGTTCACCGTCCGGACCTCCTCGAAGTAGTTGATCAGCTCCTCGAGGTCCCAGTCCGCGAGCTCACCGCGGCGGTAGGCGAAGTACTGGGCCACCAGGTACATCGCCAAGAAGCGGTAGATCGTCTCGTCGGCTGTCGCAAAGGGCAGGTGAGTCTCGACCATCGGCTTCATCCGGCCGAGGATCGGACAGCCGGAGGAGGCCATCACGAGGCCCATCAGCGCGCTCAGGCCGGCCTGCAGCGTCGACTCCTTGGCGATCATCCGCCGCTTCGAGCGGACCTGGACGAGGACGTTGTCCTGGGCCGGGATGTCCTTGAAGAAGTCGATGAGGTGGACCATCGCCGTGGCCACCGGACAGTGCTGGTTCTCAGCCACGCTGAGCGGGCAGTTCGGGCACTGACAGAAGTCGAGCGCCGTCCACGACGGGTAGCTCGGGCGCGGCTCGGTGACGATGTTCAAGGTGTCGTAGTCGAGGTGAACCTTGAATTCCTTCTTGGAGCCGTCCGTAAAGAGGAACTGATAGACGTAGAGGATCGACTCACCATCGCCGGTCTCTTCGTCGCTCGCGGGGTCGTGCTCATCTGCCATGGGCGTCAGGTCCGCTCCCGCCTCAGTAACAGCGCTCCACGGCGAGGTTCGCCCGATCCCAGAGTCGCAGCCGCATTCGCAGGAGACCCGAGCGTAGCGGTTTCACGGGTCGCGATCTAGCAGGGCATCACCAAAGAACGATGCGGACCGCCTCGACCACCCGCGCGAGAACACGAGCAGGACTGGCAGCTTTGACCCCCGCAGCAGCCCCGCAACGACCCTCAGGGAGACGAAATGACCGAGCTGTAAGACAGGCGACTACACTGTCTCAGCTATCCGGAGACCGACAGCGCTCGGGCGGAGTGCGCCGTTGCTCGGCCTCTCGGCGATCGCCTAAGGTGATCCCATGGCCCGATCCGGTCAAAAAAGCGCGGCGCGATCGCTCCTCGGGCTCCTGCTCTCGACTCTCCCGGCCGTGATCGCGGGCGGATGTGGCGGTGATGACAGCAGCTCGAGTGGCTTCAGCGCGAGCGCGCCGACGATCACCAACTCGGCGGGCGCCAGCGCCGGGACCGACGCGACCGAGACCGACACGACCGGCGGGAGCGACGGGACCAGCGGGACGCAGGGAGGGACCGGCGAGACCGGCGATGAGCAGTGCGGCAACGGGATCTGCGACGGCCAGGAGTACTGCGTCAACTGCCCCGCCGACTGCGGTCCCTGCACGCCGGTCTGCGGCGACGCGATCTGCAGCGGCGAAGACTGCTCCTCCTGCGCCGACGACTGTGGCGCCTGCGATCCCTACTGCGGCGACGGGGCGTGCAACGGCGATGAGACCTGCTTTAGCTGCCCCGCCGACTGCAACGTCGGCTGCGAGGGGGTCTGTGGCGACAACGCCTGCGGCGCCGATGAGGACTGCTCCTCCTGCGCCCAGGACTGCGGCGAGTGCCCCGCGGCCTGCGGCGACAACACCTGCGACGCCGACGAGACCTGCGTCAACTGCAAGCAGGATTGCGGCGAATGTCCGCCGATCTGCGGCGACGCAAAGTGCACCGGCGGCGAGACCTGCATGAGCTGCGAGAACGACTGCGGCAGCTGTGCCCCCTTCTGCGGCGACGGGAAGTGCACCGGCGACGAGGACTGCAAGAGCTGCGAGGGCGACTGCGGCGAGTGTCCCAACCTCTGCCCCTGCAAGCCGAACGACCCCAACTTCAGCAACTTCTGCCACTGGCCGCCGAACACCGCGAACTGCCCGATGACCTCGGCGGGCGGCTACTGCGACCCCAACGGCGACCAGAGCTACGACGACGGGGACTGGGACAAGGGCTGGAGCGAGTACCAGGCGAGCTGCGTGTAGCGGGGCCGGCCGGCCCCGAGGGAGCCCCGAGGGCCCTCCGCTGGCCCTCCGCTGGCCCTCCGCTGGCCCTCCGCTGGCCCTCCGCTGGCCTGGGAGCCCCAGGAGTCCCGGACCCTAGGGGTCCCAGCCGAGAGGCTCAGAGCGCTCGATCTCTCGCGCTCTGAGCTACGCGCGGCCGAGCCCCCGGGGTATGGTCCCGGGCGATGCGGCATCGCGGCCTCTTCGCGCTCTTCTTCCTGAGCGGCCTCAGCGGCCTCGTCTACGAGTCGATCTGGTCGCGCTACGTCCGGCTCTTCGTCGGCTCGGCGGCGACGGCCCAGGTGCTGGTCCTCAGCCTCTTTATGGGCGGGATGTCGATCGGCGCCCTGATCGCGGCCCGCAAGCTCACCGGGATCCGCCGCCCGATCCGCGTCTACGCGTTCATCGAGGGGCTCATCGGCCTCTACGCCCTCGCCTTCCCCTTCCTCGCCGAGCTGGTGATGCGCGTCTCCTACGACACGATCTTCCCGGCGGTGGGCGGCGGTGCCGGGGTCGCGGCGGTCAAGTGGGGCTTCGCCGGCCTCCTGATCCTGGTCCCCTGCGTGCTCCTGGGGATGACCTTCCCGCTGATGAGCGCCGGGATCATCCGCGAGAATCGCGAGCACACAGGCTCCATCCTCAGCTTCCTCTACTTCACCAACAGCCTCGGCGCGGCGATCGGCGCCCTCCTCTCCGGCTTCGTCCTGGTCGCCTACGCCGGCCTCCCGGGGACCCTGGCGATCGCCGGCGCGCTCAACATCGGCATCATGCTCCTCGCGCTGCGCCACCGCGGCGAGGCCCCGCCGATCACCGCCCAGGCGGCCGGCGAGGCCCGCGACGATGGACGCCCTGCGCCGGTGGAGGCCCGCTCGGCGCGGACGATGGCGCTCCTCCTCTTGGCCGTCGCCTTCGGCACCGGGCTCTCGTCCTTCATGTACGAGATCGGCTGGATCCGCCTCCTCTCGCTGATCATCGGCTCGGCGACCCACTCCTTCGAGGTGATGCTCTCGGCCTTCGTCTTCGGCCTCGCCGCGGGGGGGCTCTGGGTGCGCAAGCGGATGGACACCTTCACCCAGCCGGAGATGGTCCTCGGCATGGTCCAGGTGCTGATGGGGATCGCCGCGATCGCGACGCTGCCCCTCTACCGCTTCGCCGTCGGCTCCCTCGGCTGGCTCCTCCAGCCGGAGACCCACACGGTGGCGATGTGGTACGGCTTCAACGTCGTCCGCTACGTGATCTGCCTCCTGATCATGCTCCCGGCGACCTTCTGCGCGGGGATGACCCTGCCGCTCGTCACCCACGTGCTCCTCCGCCGCGGCCTCGCCGAGGGGGTGATCGGCCGGGTCTACGGGCTCAACACCCTCGGCTCGATCGCCGGGGCGATCGCCGCTGGGCTGCTGCTGATGCCGCTCATCGGCCTCAAGAACGTGATCATCGCCGGCGCCGCGATCGACGTGGTGCTCGGCCTCCTCCTCCTCCGCGAGCTCAGCCGCGGACCCGCCCTCGAGCGCGGCAAGATCCCCGGCCTGATCCCCGGCCTGCGGGGGGTCAGCAAGCGGGCGGCGCTCGGCGGCGCCTTCGCGGTGCTCTTCGGCCTCTTCGCTGTCCGCCTCGATCCGATGGTCCTCACCTCGACCGTCTTCCGCCACGGACGGACCCGGCTCAGCGACGACTTCGAGCTCCTGAGCTACGTCGACGGCCGGACCGCGTCGATCACGGTCGTCGCCCAGCGCAGCCGCCCCGGCTACCGCGTCCTCTACACCAACGGCAAGCCTGACGCGTCGGTGGTCCTAAACCGCTTCCCCGACGGTCGCGACCCGGCGCTCGGCCCCGACCTCGCCGGCGACGAGCCCAACCAGATCCTGGTCGGCCTGATCCCGATGCTCGCCCGCCCCGCCGCCGAGGACATCGCCCTTATCGGCTTCGGCTCCGGCGTCACCTGCCACGTCCTCCTCGGCTCGCCGATCCTGAAGCGCCTCGACACGATCGAGATCGAGCCGGAGATGGTAGAGGCCGCGCGCGAGCTGATGCCGGTCAACCACCGCGCCTACGAAGACCCCCGCAACAGCTTCCACTTCGACGACGCCAAGGCCTTCTTCGCCGGCGCGGCGCGGCGCTACGACATCATCATCTCCGAGCCGACCAACCCCTGGGTGAGCGGCGTCTCCAGCCTCTTCACGCTCGAGTTCTACCGCGAGATCAAGCGCTACCTGAAGCCGGAGGGGATCCTCGCCCAGTGGATCCAGGGCTACGAGCTGAGCGACGAGCTCCTCCTGACAGTGCTCGCCGCCCTCGACCGCGAGTTCGCCGACTACATGATCCTCCGGGTCGGCGACAGCGATTGGGTCATCCTCGCCAGCGCCGCGCCGCTCGGCCTGCCCGACGCGGGACCCCTCGGCTGGCCGCAGCTCGCCGCCGAGCTCGAGGTGCTCGGCCTCCACGACGTCGCCCAGATCGACGCGCTGATCGTCGCCAACAGGCGGATGCTCCACAGCTATCTCCACGGGAGACCGGCCAACTCCGACGCCCACCCGCTCCTCGACGTCGGCGCCGAGCGGGCCCGCTTTCTCCAGCAATCGTCGGGCTTCCTCCACTCTGTGCGCTGGACCCCGGCGCCGCTCCTGGAGGTCTTCGGCCAGGTCCCGCGGCGCCCCTACCCCCTCGCGGGGATCGGCGACCGCCGGGACCCCCACGTCTTCCTCGAGGCCGAGCGCGCGGCGGGCCTCCTCCGCGCCTACGGAGATCGTGACGCTGTCGCCTCAGAGAGCATCGTCCTCGCGGTGATGGACCTCTGGCACGAGCAGAACGAGAAGCTCGGCACCGACGAGGAGGACTGGGACATCTGGGCCCGGCGGACCTACGCTGTCTACAATCAGACAGCGGCCTACCTGGACCTCGCGCAGAGCCCCTGGTGGGAGGAGGTCTGCGCGACCGTCGAGGCCCGCAGTGACGCTCCTGCGGCCCTCCGCGAGGCGATCGAGCTCCTCGACGCGATGATCCGCCGCGACGGTGTCCGCCTCCAGGCGGCGGTCGAGCGCTCCCTCGCCGACGACGATCCACTCCTCTCCCCGGGGCTCCTGGCGATCGCTGGCGCCATCGCCCTAGAGCTCAACCAGGCTCCTCCCCGTGATCGTGAGCGCTTCGCGGCCGAGACGATGCAGACTCCCTCAGGTGCGCCTCCGAGCAGCGACGTGCTCGCATTCGAGGCGCTCCACGACTTCATCCGCGGGACGCCGTAGTTCATCGCCGCCCGTGTCGCATCGCTCCCCCAACCGCGACAGGCCGGGAGCGCGGGCACGGACGAGAGCCCGTAGTGACAGAGGCCCGCTCACGACCGCCTACGACGGATCCACCCTCGCGGGGTGAACGAGCGCGATCCGATGATCACAGCGAGTAGGGCTCCCAGGCCCCACTCTCTCGAGCCCAAAAATCGGCGTCTGATCGCCCTTGTCGCCGCGAAGACGGCCGAGATACTCTCGTCGCAGATTGGTGGAGGCTGTACATGACCCGAACGCGACGCCTGCGTAGAACGACTGGCCTGTTCCACACACCGGCACTCGCCGCTGTCACTGCCCTGACCCTCGGCGCTTGTTATGCAGGCGGCCAGGACGGGAGCAACAGCGCGACCGAGACCGACGGGACCACTGGCTCGATGACCAGCGAGGGGACGACGGACGCGGAGACGACCGGCACGACCGGCGACACCGGCGAGACCGACTCCGACTCCGGAGACACGACCGGCGACGTCGGCGACTGCTACTCGACCCAGCAGTTCTTCGCCGACGAGATCTGGGCCCCGACCTTCTCCAAGTCCTGCATCCAATGCCACGATCCGACCGGCATCGCCGCGGAGAAGAACGCCAAGTTCCTCCTCCTGCCGCCGGTCTACCCGGGCTTTATGGAGGCCAACCTCGCCAACATCGCGAGCATCGCCGGCTACTCCTACGACGACGTCCCGATCCTCCTGGCCAAGCCGCTCTTCCTCACCGATCACGAGGGCGGCAAGCTCTTCACCGAGGACGATGACATCTACATCGCCCTGGAGGAGCTCCTCGTCCAGCTCGAGGATCCGATCGAGTGCCCGGTCGACACCTCGGGGGCGAAGAGCTTCGACGACGTCGAGCTCATGACCCCCGCCGAGACCCTCCGCAAGGCGAGCCTCCACCTCGTCGGTCGCCTGCCGACCCCCGAGGAGTACGCAGAGGTCGAGCAGGGCGGCCTGGAGGCGGTCGCCGACATCCTCGACCTGATGATGACCGAGGACGCGTTCTTCGAGCGCACGATCGACATCTTCAACGACAAGTTCCTCACCGACAAGTTCGCCAACGGCTCGGCCAACGCCGCCGCGGCGACGCTGAGCAACAACGACTTCCCGAACCGCAACGACTTCGTCACCAACGCGAACATGCTGACGACCGCCGAGCGGGTGCGGATCAATCAGGCGGTCGCCCGCGAGCCGCTCGACCTGATCAACTTCATCATCCGCAACGACCGGCCCTTCACCGAGATCATCACCGCCAACTACACGGTCTTCAACCCCGACTCGGCGTTCATCTACAGCGTCAAGGGGGTCGAGTTCGAGGACCCGAACGACACCACAGAGTTCCAGCAGGGCGTGATCACGGTCCCCCGCGGCGGCGCCGATAAGGCCTTCCCCCACGCCGGCATCCTGACCTCGCCGATGTGGCTCAACCGCTTCCCGACGACGCCGACCAACATCATGCGTCACCGCGCGCGGATGGTCCTCGACCAGTTCTTGGCGACCGACATCCTCGCCCTCGCGAGCCAGGCGATCGACCCGGAGGCGGGCTCGGCGGTCTTCAACCCGACCCGCAACAACCCCGACTGCTCGAAGTGCCACAAGATGATGGACCCGATCGCCGGGGCCTTCCAGATGTTCGACAAGAGCGACCAGGAGAAGCTGCTCGATCCGCCGCAGTGGTACCCCGAGGTCTTCAGCCCCGGCTACCTCAACGAGGTGATGCCGCCCGACCAGTTCGAGTACGGCATCCAGTGGCTCGCCGAGCGCGTCGCCGCCGACCCGCGCTTCTCCATCTCGACGACCTACACGATGTTCGAGGCGCTCACCGGCCTCAAGCCCGTGCACTACCCGACCAACCCGGACTCTGAGTTCTACGAGAGCGAGCTGACGGCCTGGGAGACCCAGGACCTGCTCCTCCGGGCGATCGCCGACAAATTTGTCGCCGACGATCACAACATCAAGACGGTCATCCGCGAGATCATCCTGACCCCCTACTTCCGGGGCAAGGGGATGAGCAAGTCCCCCTCCCCCGCCCGCGCGGCGGAGCTCGACGGGGTCGGCGTCGGCCGCCTGTCGACGCCGGAGCTGCTCGCCAACAAGCTCGGGGCCGTCACCGGCTACCGCTGGGTCCGCTCCGACAAGCGGGACTACCTGAGCACCGACTACAAGATCCTCTACGGCGGTCATGACTCCGACCAGATCACCGAGCGCCTGACCACCACCAACTCGGTGATGGCCAGCGTCGGCGCCCGCATGGCCAACGAGCACGCCTGCGCGACCACGGCGTTCGACTTCACCCGCCCCACCGAGGAGCGGACGCTCTTCCCGATGGTCGAGCTCACCGACACCCCGGACAACGGCTCGTCGCAGCAGATCAAGGAGAACATCCGCTACCTCCACAAGCAGCTGCTGGGCGAGGACCTGGAGCTCAGCGACGCGGAGATCTCACGGACCTTCCTCATCTTCTCGGACACGCTCGCCGCTGGCCTCGAGAACATCGCGTCGGAGGAGGAGTCGACCTCGCTCCTCAGCAACTGCCGCGCGACCAAGAACCTGCTCACCGGCGCTGCCCTGCCGGCAGAGGAGCAGATCACCACCGACGAGACCTACGTCGTCCGCGCCTGGATGGCCGTCGTCACCTACCTCCTCTCCGACTACAAGTTCCTCTTTGAGTAGGGACGATCCGACCGACGCAACCTAGGAGTCCACCCATGCATCGCCGAGATTTCCTGCAGTTTGCCGCCATGACCGGTCTGGCCGTCGCCGCCCCGATTCGTCAGGCACGCGCAGCCGTTCAGCCCTACGGAGGCCCCTACTTCATCTTCGTCTCCGCCCGCGGCGGCTGGGACCCGACCTACTTCTGCGATCCAAAGCCGAAGGACCCGGCGAAGTACAACCGGATCTACGACTACAACGCGGACGCCCACAAGGTCGGCAACATCCCCTACGCCAACATCCCGGTCTCCGGGGCGGCGCTCGGCCTCGGCGTCGAGGCGGATCCCTACCTCATGTCGGCGAAGGACTTCTTCACCGCCCACGGTGAGCAGACCCTCCTGATCAACGGGATCAACACCGAGACCAACAACCACAGCCGCGGGGTCAAGACCACCTTCAGCGGCCGCGGTGACCGGGACTACCCCGCCCTGGCGGCGATGATCGCCGCCGACCGAGCGCCGGAGCACCCGCTCGCGTTCATCAGCAGCGGCGGCTACGCCAACAGCGGCAACCTCCTGCCGGTGACCCGCCTCAACAGCGTCACCTCGTTCCAGAAGATCGCCTCGCCGAACCTGGTCAACGTCAACGACCCCGAGGGGCCGACCTACCACCACCCGGACACCTTCCAGCGGATCAGCGACGCCCAGGCGTCGCGGACGATGGAGCTGATCAACAAGCAGGAGCTGCCCCGCGGCAAGCGCTCGGCGAACGAGCTCTACATCGCCCGCGGCAGCATGGAGCAGCTCTCGACCGTCGAGCTGCCGACCCTCGTCGACCTCCCCAATAACATGGGGGACCTCGAGCGGATGATGCAGCAGACCCAGCTCGCCCTCTCGGCGTTCAAGGCGGGTCTGGCGGTCAGCGCCAACATCGAGCTCGGCGGCTTCGACACCCACTCCAACCACGACATCAGCCAGGTCCGCCAGCTCGCCAAGCTCTTCCACGGCATCGACTACCTGATCGAGGAGGCCAAGAACGCCGGGATCATCAACGAGCTCGTCATCTTCGTGGGCTCCGACTTCGGCCGCGGCAAGGGCTACAACGGTCCGGGCGCCGCCGACGGCAAGGATCACTGGCCCGTCACCAGCATGATGGTGCTGAGCGGCGACCCCGGGATCATCGGCGGCAACCGCCTCGTCGGCGGGACCACGGTCGACGGCCAGCTGCCGATGACGGTCGACCCCTCGACCCTCGATCTCTTGGACGATCCGAACGAGGGCGTCCAGATCAAGTGGGGCGAGGTCCACAAGGCGATCCGCAACTTCGTCGGCATCGGCGAGGAGCACCCCTTCTCGAAGGAGTTCCCGATCATCGCCGAGGACCTGCCGCTCTTCGGCTAGGGCGCCAAGAGAACGACGACGGACCCATCACCGGGTCCGCGAGAAGGGCTCCCCGCGGAGCCTTTTTCATTTTCTCCTCTCCTCTCCATTCTCCGTTCTCGATGCTCCATTCCTGTTGGGGCTGAAGGGGCGCAGCCTCCGTCGAGGCCGCAGGTCGACGCCCCTCGGGCTCGACCCAGACCCCGCAACGATCGTCTCTCACCGGACCCTCCCGCGCGCAGCTTGGTCTCTCGGCGTCCCCAGGGCGCTTGACGTGCACGACCCGCAGGTTCGAGCCCCTTGGGAGCGGGGAGCGGGGAGCGGGGAGCGGAGAGCGGAGAGCGACGCTGCGTCGCCAGGGCGCTTGACGTGCGCGGTCTCGCGCATGAGGGTAGCTCGTGGTGCCGCCCCGTCGATCCCCCGCCCCCTCCCGTCGCGCTCGCGCGTCCATTCGCACCGGCCGCAAGGGCGAGGCGCCGCCACGTCGGGCGCCGCCCGGTTCGCGCCTCCCTCTCCTCCTGGGCGCGCTCTGCTTCGCCTGCAACGGCTCCGATCCTGACGCGAGCGGGGGCGAGACCCTGGGTCTCAGCGGGGCGAGCGTCAACTCAGGCCCGACCGCGACCGGAGCGAGCGCGGTCTCGGCGGGCTCGGCCTCGGCCGGGACGACGACGCAGACGACCAGCGCGGGCAGCTCGACCGAGGCGACCAGCGCGACCGATGGCGAGGCCAGCACGGGCAGCTCCGGGGGCTCGACCTCGACGAGCGAGAGCGGCTCCTCGTCGACCGGCGACGCTCCCCCGCACACCTACGCCTGCGCGCCTATCGGCGCCTCCTACAGCGACGGCTTCTTCTCCCTCCGCGAGTTCAAGGGCCGCCTCCACGCCGGCCTCTTCGGCTACGGCCACGAGAACACGTCGATGCTCTACCGCTACGCGCCGTGGGAGCTGGCAGGGCCAGGTCTGCTCGGGGTCAGCGAGTCGGTCTGCGCCTTGATCGAGTGGAAGGGCTGGCTCTACGCCAACACCGAGTCGAGCGCCGACATCGCCCGCTCCGCGGACGGGAGCCACTGGGAGACGGTCTACGACGGCCCCGAGCACACGATCGGCTGCGGCCTCGAGGTCTTCGGCGAGCACCTCTACGCCGTCCACTACGACAACGCTGATCAAGAGGAGGGGCAGATCCTCCGGACCGCGAACGGCGTCGACTGGGAGGTCGTCTGGAGCAGCGGCCCCGAGCCCTGGTACGTCCGCGAGCTGGTCGCCCACGACGGGGTCCTCCACGCCTTCGCCGTCGACGAGTCGAACAAGCAGGGCTGGCGCCTGAGCTCGACCAACGGCGCCGAGTGGAGCGCCCACGAGACGCCCTCCCGCTTCTTCCGCGGGCGCTCCTGGGGCGACGCGCTGTGGATCGGCAGCAGCGACCGGACCTCGAGCGGAGTCGCCGGGATCTGGCGCTACAACGGCGGCGAGGAGGGCGAGGCCGAGCTCGTCCAGGCGATCGGCAAGCACTACGTCACCGAGCTCGCGGAGTGGGACGGGAAGCTCTGGGCCGCGACCTCCGACGGCTGGAAGGAGGACACAGGAACGTCGACCCTCCTCTCCTCCGAGACAGGCGCGAGTTGGGGGACGATCTGCGAGTTTTCGGAGGTCGCCGCCTGGGCCCTCGCGACCTCCGGCGACCACCTCTACGTCGGGACGTGGGAGTACCAGGTCGGCGGCAAGGTCTACGAGGTGCGGATCGTCGAGGGCGACTCTGGCGACTCTGGCGACTCCGGCGACTCCGGCGAAGAGGTCGACTGCGCGCAGATCCCCGCGGCCAACCCCGCGTGGGAGCTGTGCGAGGCCGGCCCTGATCAATGCGAGGGGGTCTACAGCGACGGAGCTGGCTGCTCGTCGTTCTGCGCCGCCGCCGGGCTCGTCTGCGTCGGCCGCTTCGGCGGCGAGCCAGGCTGCGCGAAGGAGCCGGCGATGCCGATCCCCTGCGACGCCGACAACGGACACGCCTCCGACTGGTGCGTTTGTGGCCCGGGGTAGGCGAGCGCTCCGCACCGATCGGCTGCCGACGAGAGCTCTCCGCGCCAGTGACGACGTGGAGCGTGCTGTCGCCGTTTCGACCTCGCCGCCGCGCTTCGCCGCGAATCGCGAGCGCCGACCACCTCGCCGCGGCTCCGCGCGCAGACGATCGTGACAGTGCCGCGAAGGCCGCGAGAGAACGCCCGCTCGCCTCTTCGCTGCCCCTATGCGCTCGCGCTCCGATCGCCCCGAGGGGCGCCTGCGCTCGCCTACGCGGTCAAACGACCGCTCTAGATTCAGGCATACTTGGCGAGCTCCCCCGGTAGCTCTGTAGAAAACACACGGCGCTAGGCCGTCGCCAAGAAGGTTGTCATGGTCGCGATCCTCCCTCAGCTCGATCCGAAGAGCGACGCGCGTCGCAGCGCCCTCGCCCGTCAGCGGCGCAAGTACGCCTACAAACACAGCCTGGTCGAGCCCCTCGCGCTCCTCGAGAAGGTGCCCCGGGCGGACAAGCCGAGCCTGCGCTGGTGGATCACGGTGATGAAGGTCGTCGCCGAGAACCTGGCCAACAGCCTGGCTATCAAGGTCGAGCAGGCGAGCCAGGGGATCATCTCCTTCGAGGACGACGAGGATGACAGCGCCGAGGTGAAGGCCGACCTCGAGCTGCTGATGGAGGACGCCGAGCGGATCGCCGACGGCGATCTCGACGGGATGAAGCCGAGCGACCTCGAAGGCGACGGACCGGTCTCCTTCGGCGACGACGACAGCGGCTTCTGGTCGCGGATCAAGAGCCGAGTCCGCGGCGGCGCGGCGGAGCCGGCGGAGTCCTCGGCGGCCGAGGGGTCGAGCCCCTCGGTGGCAGAGAAGGCGGAGTCCTCGGTGGTCGCCGAGATCGAGGCTGCGATCGCCAAGGCCGCCAACAGCTTCCTGAGCACCGGTGACACCGTCCCCCGGGTCGAGGGTCGAGCGACGAGCCTCGCCGACTACGACGCGATCTTCTGCACCATCGACGTCCCGGCGATCCGCGACACCTACCAGCTCGACCGGAGCTTCGCCCGGATGCGCCTCGCGGGCCCCAACCCTGCGATGATCGAGCGGGTCCCGCGACCGTCGGCCAAGCTGCCGATCACCGAGGCTCACTACCAGGTGGCGATGGCTGACCCTGAGGACAGCCTCGATCTCGCCAGCGCCGAGGGTCGCCTCTTCCAGCTCGACTACGCCGGCCTCGACGGCCTCCTGGAGGGGACCTATCCGGGGTATCGCAAGTACATGCCGGCGCCGATCGCCCTCTTCGCGGTCCCCCGCAGCGGCGACGACAGGGCCCTGCGCCCGGTCGCGATCCAGACCGAGCAGCGGAGCTCCGCGACGAGCCCGGTCCTGACCCCCGCCGACGGCGAGGCCTGGAGCGTCGCCAAGAACGCGGTCCAGGTCGCCGACGGCTGCTACCACGAGGCGGTCTCCCACCTCGCGCGCACCCACTTTCTGGTCGAGCCCTTCGTCATCGCGACCAAGCGTCAGCTCTCCAGCCGTCACCCGCTCCACGTTCTCCTGGAGCCCCACTTCGAGGGCACGCTCTACATCAACGACTCGGCCCAGAGCGCGCTCATCGCCCCCGAGGGCGGCGTCAACAAGCTGCTCGCGCCCTCGATCGACGCCGCTCGACTGGCGGCGATCCTCGGCGTCCAGAGCTACCCCTTTGACGAGGCCGGCCTCGAGCGGCAGCTCGTCGCCCGCGGCGTCGACGATCCAGAGAAGATCCCCGACTATCCCTTCCGCGACGACGGCCGTCTGATCTGGGCCGCGATCCAGGCCTGGGTCACCCGCTACGTCGCCCTCTACTACACGGGCGACGACCATGTGGCCGGCGACTACGAGCTCCAGGCCTGGGCCGCGGAGCTCCTCTCCTTTGAGGGCGGGCGGGTCGTCGGCTTCGGTCAAGACGGCGGCGTCAAGACCCGTGACTACCTGATCGAGGTGGTGACGACCCTCATCTTCACCGCCAGCGCCCAGCATGCCGCCGTGAACTTCCCGCAGGGGTCGATCATGGCCTACACGCCCGCCCAGCCCCTCGCGGCCTACGCCCCCTCGACCCCCACCGCGACCCTCCTCGACGTGCTCCCGCCGCTCGACCAGGCCCTCGCCCAGACCGAGCTCGGCCGGAGCCTAGGCCTCGCCTACTACACCCAGCTCGGCCGCTACAAGAAGAACACCTTCCGCGACCCCCGGGTCGCCGACCCTCTCGCAGAGTTCCAGGCGGAGCTCGAGCGGATCGAAGCCGTGATCGTCGAGCGCAACAAACACCGCGAGCCCTACACCGATCTCCTGCCGTCGAAGATCCCGCAGAGCATCAACATCTAGGCCCGACCGCGGTGAGGCACGGCCCCACCTCCTTGGACCAGGATCCATCCGAACACCTCCTACGCAGGACGAGCGGCGTAGCCCTCGTCCTCAGCTCACCGTCCACAGGAGGACGAGCCGCTTGGGACGGGCGAGGGGGGACACCGCGAACGAGTCTAGGACGCGCATCGACCCCTTGGGACAAGGGGTCGACGCGCGCTCCGACCTGTCGCAGAGAGTGGTGTCCCCCCTTGACCGGCCCTTCGCCTCAGCCTCCCCCGCACCCCTACGCCACAACACTCCGCCGGCTCCGCCCACACCGGGGGCCCACGAAGACCTACTCCGACGACGTGAGCACGTCGTAGAGCTGGGCCGGGGCGACGCCCTCGGCGAGCTTCGCCTCGGCGCGCTCGAGCTCCTCTTGGATGATCATCCGGAACTCCAGCTCGCCGACGGCGCCGCTGATCGCCCGACCGTTGACGAAGTAGGCCGGCGTCCCGCGGACCCCGAGCTGACGGGCGAGGTTCATGTCGCCGGTGATGATCGCGTCGTAGTCGGCGGACTCCATCGCCGCGGCGATCTTCTTGCGGCCTATGCCGAGCTCCTTGGCCACCGCCAAGATCCCGTCCTCGTCCACCGCCTCCTGCTCGAAGAGCCCGTCGTGGAACTCCCAAAATTTCCCCCCCTCGCCGGCGGCGAGGGCCGCCCGCGCCGCGAGGAAGGCGTGCTTGTGGAAGGGCAAGGGCAGGTGCTTGAAGACGATCCGGACCTTGTCGCCGTAGCGCTCGCGGATCCGCTCGACGGTCTCGTGGCCGCGGGCGCAGTAGGGGCACTCGAAGTCGGTGAAGGTGACGACGGTGACCGGCGCCTGCTTGTTGCCGCGGACCGGCGAGTCGCCGAGCGGGACCTTGTAGAGGCCCTCCGCGCTGAGGCCCTCCTTCTCGGCGTAGGTGACCCGGCGGTAGCCCTCGGCGATCGCGTAGGCGTAGAGCTTGTCCTTCTCGATCCCCTTCGCCTCCCAGGCTGCGGCGAGCTTGACCTCCTCGTCGATCATCGCCCGCAGCTCCTCGATCGGCTTGGCCCCGGAGATCCGGCGACCGTTGATGAAATAGGCCGGCGTCCCGCGGACCCCGAGGCGCAGCGCCTGCCGCAGATCACGGCGGACCGCGGAGCCGTAGCGGAGGGTGTCGATGTCCTCCGCGAGGACCTGGAGGTCGAGGCCGACCGCCCGCGCGTAGGCGGGCATCGCCCGAAAGTCGATCTCCTCGAGGTCGAAGAGGAAGTCGTGAAACTGCCAGAACTTGCCCTGGGCCTGGGCCGAGCGGGCGGCGAGCGCGGCGATCAACGCCTGGCTGTGGAACGCGAGCGGAAACGCCTTGTAGGCGACCCGCAGCTTGCCGCCGTACTCCTTCTCCAGCTGCTCCATGGTCCGATGACCGCGCTCGCAGTAGGTGCACTCGAAGTCGTAGAAGGCGACGATCGTCACCGGCGCGTCCGCGTCTCCGCGCGTCGGCGCGTCGCCGACCTCGACGTAGAAACGCTCGTAGGGGACGTCGGGGCGGGTCTGGGGCGCCTCGCCGGAGTCGACGTCGAAGCCGGGCAGACCCGCGGCGTCTGCGCTCCCCGCGGGCGTGCCCTCGGCGGGGATCTCCGCCTCGCCGTCGCCCTTGCGACACGCGGTGAGCCCGAGGACTATGGCGAGGAGGCCCGCAACGGAGGCGGAGCCCGCCAGAGAACGAAAGATGCGGCGAGATCGAGGCATGGAGGCCGCGGCACCATAGCGAATCCCGGGAACCTTTGCCCGCCCTCGGACGTCTCTACCGAGCAGCCCCCCGGCCCCGCGCCCCCCACGGCCAGAATCCCCGCGGTCCCCACGGTCCCCACGGTCCCCACGGTCCCCACGATTGACTTCCCCCCGAGCCCCCGCGTCCCCATGCAGCAGGTCCAGTGCATCGACATTCACCACTCCTACGACGGCACGCGCGACGCCGTCAGCAGCCTCAGCCTGACCCTGAAGCGCGGTGAGGTCCTCGCGCTGATCGGCCCCAACGGCGCCGGCAAGAGCACCACCCTCAGGATCCTCGCGACCCTGCAAAAGCCCGACCGCGGCGAGCTGCTCTGGGACGGCCGTGACGCCTGGAGCGAGCGCTACGAGATCCGCCAGCGGATCGGCTTCCTCGGCGACGGCACCGGCCTCTACCCGGCGATGAGCGCCGCCGGCTACCTCCGCTTCTTCGCCGAGTGCTACGGCCTCTCCGACCGAGCGGCCGCCGCCCGCGTCGCCGAGCTCCTCGAGCTCTTTCAGCTCACCTCCAAGGAGAGCGCGACGATCTCGGAGATGAGCAAGGGGATGCGCCAGCGCCTGGCGATCGCCCGGACCCTGGTCCAAGAGCCCGAGCTGCTCCTCCTGGACGAGCCCGCCGACGGGCTCGATCCGCTCGCCCGCCGCCAGCTCCGCGACATCCTCCGCAAGGTCGCCGACGACGGCGTCGCGATCGTCATCTCCTCGCACATCCTCCGCGAGCTCGACGGGTTTTGTGACGCGGTCGCGGTGATCCAGCGGGGCAAGCTCGAGGTCCATGGCAGCGTGGACGACGTCATCAAGGGCTACGAAGTTACGCGCCGGGTCCACGAGGTCCAGGTGACCCGCGGGCTCCAGCGCGCGCTCGAGATCCTCCGCAGCCACCAGGGCCTGGTCGAGTCGATAGCGCCGCTCCACAAGGGCGAGACCATAGGCGACCCGAAGACCGCCGATCGCGGGCTGGTCCGGGTGCGGATCCACGGCTCCGAGGAGAGCGCGGCGACGATCCTCCGCGAGATGATCCTCGCCGACGTCGACGTGATCTCGCTGTCCAAGATCCGCTCGGACCTAGAGGACGTCTATTCGAGCCTCGGCCGCGACGCGGTCTCCTGAGCCAGTCCGCGCCGCGCATGCGCTCTGCTCGCGATGACGAGCGCAGAGCGGCCTGCGTCTCCTGTAGAATCGGCGCATGAGAGCTGTGGTCCGCTCCCTCTCGATCGCGCTCTTCAGTTTCATCGTCGGTCTCGCCTGCGACTACGCCCCCTCGGGCGTGTCCTGCGGCGAGCTGACCTGCGGTGATGGCGAGGTCTGCCTCCTGCTCCAGGACTCCTGCCTACCGGTCAAGTACAGCTGCATCACCGAGTACGACGGGTGCGGCGTCGATGAGCAGAAGGACGCCGACGAGTTTGCGGCCTGCGTCGACGATCCCGACTGCGAGTTTAATCCAGACTCCGAGGTGTTGAGCTGCAGCCTCGCCGGCGACGCTGGCTGCTGAGGCCGCCGCGGCGATCACCAGCGGTAAAACCCCTCGCCGCTCTTCTTGCCGAGCTTGCCGGCGGCGACCATGTCCCGCAGCAGCTTCGGCGGCGTGAAGTGGGCGCCCTCCTCCAGGTGCTCGCTCAGGTACTCGGCGATGTGGAGGCGGACGTCGAGGCCGACAAGATCGGTCAGCTTGAGCGGGCCCATCGGGAAGCCGTAGCCGAGGGACATCGCCTTGTCGATGTCCTCCGCCGAGGCGACCCCCTGCTCGACCATGCGGATCGCCTCGAGGCCGATCACGAGGCCGAGGCGGCTGGTCGCGAAGCCAGGCGCGTCCTTGACCGTGATGCACTCCTTGCCGAGGCGCGCCCCCCAGGCCTGGACCCGCGCGAGCACGGCCGGCGAGGTCGCCTCGCCGACGACGATCTCGAGCAGCTTCATGATGTGCACGGGGTTGAAGAAGTGGGCGCCGATCACCCGCTCGGGCCCGGGGACGCCGGCCGCGATGGAGCCTATCGACAGCGACGAGGTGTTGGTCGCCAGGATCGCGTCCGCCGAGACATGCCCGGCCGCGTCGGCGAAGAGGCGCTGCTTGAGCTCCAGGCGCTCGGGCACCGCCTCGATGACGATGTCGACGCCGCCGACCGCCGCGGCGAAGTCCGCCGTCCCCGAGAGGTTCTCCAGGGCGCTGGCCTTCGCCTCCTCGCTGACCTTGCCGCGGGCGATCCCCTTGTCGAGGTTCTTCGTGATCTTGGCGAGGCCGTCGTCGACGAGCGACTGGCGGACGTCGAAGAGGCGGGTCGTGATCCCGGCGGCGGCGCAGACCTGGGCGATCCCGTGGCCCATGGTCCCGGCGCCCAAGACCGCTGCGCTGCGGATGCTCTCAGGGGTGCTCATGCCCCGATCTATAGCCGATCTGACGGCGCCCTTGGAGGCGACGGCGGAGCGCCCCAAACCCCCGCGCTGAGCTCGTGGAGCCCCTGGAGGGGCGCGGGTCCAGATCCGGCCGCAGCCGCGGATCGGACGGCCTCCCCCGGTGCGGCGCCAGCCGGGCCGTGAACGGCGCTAGAGCCCGCTAGAGCCCGCTAGAGCCGCTGCAGCCCCGCCCCCGAGACGCCGCGCCCCTGCGGACGCCCGAACTCTGGCCTGCGGGTGATGTAGCGGAGGTTCAGGAGGTTGATCACGAAGTGGGCGGCGATCGCCGCCCCGAGGTTGCCGGTCGCGAGCGTCAGAGCGGCGAGGCAGAGGCCGAGGAGCAGCGAGCTCAGGGTCCAGGGCCAGAGGCTTCGCTTGGGGCCGATGTGGAGGCCGGCGAAGACCAGCGACGAGATCCACGGACCCCAAGCGTCGAGCATCGCCCCGCGAAAGAGCACCTCCTCGCCGACCGACGAGGCCACCGCGAGGATGAAGAGGTCGCGCCCGGAGGGTCGCCCGAGGAGATCGCGAAACTCCCGCTGGAGCGCGGGCAGCCAGCTCATCCGCCCCTCGAGCAGGCGAAAGCCACGGACCACCGCGAGGCCGAAGAGCACCCCCAAAAGCGGCGTCCACAGGAGGGTGACGAGGCCCTGCTCCGGGTCTACGCGCCACAGGTCGTTGCTCTCCTGGGCGGCGCCATGCCAGAAGAAGCCGATCAAGAAGATCACGGCGTAGAAGGTGGCGGCCGTCGACGCCTGAGCGGGGCTCGACTTCGGCGTCGCCGACTGGATCATGCGCTCCGGCACCGGTTGCGGATGATAGCGGATGGACCCGGGGCCGGGAGACCGCTCGTTGCACGCTCTCGGCGGGGCTGGCGGGGCTGGCGGGCGATCCCGGCTCCTCGTCGAGCGGCGGCTCTCCCGCGGTTCTCTCGCAAATCTCCCGCCGGCTGGACCACAGGCTGGGCCACAGGCATGCGGCGAAGGCCCGCTCGGCGCGAGCCACGAACCATTCGAACCAATTGAAAAAGGGCGTCTCCTCGTGGGAGCGCCCCTGTTCGTTTCTTGTCTATGCGAAGAGAGGGACTCGAACCCTCACACCTTGCGGCACTAGATCCTTAGTCTAGCGTGTCTACCAATTCCACCACCTTCGCGGGTCGTGGCCTTTCGGCTCGGGGCGGGTTCGTATCACGTACTCGAACGGGAAGGCAAGCTCTCTCCGACGACGTGGAGCTTGAGTAAATTCACGCTCTTGTGGGCCTTGATCGGATACCCGAAGGTGATGACCACCCGGTCACCGGAGCGCAGGAGGTTGCGCCGGAGCATGGTCCGATCGAGATCGACGAAGATCGACTGGCCGTCGACGCTCGCCGGGGTGAAGAGCACCGGGGTCACGCCCCAGTAGAGCGCCAAGGACTGGAAGGTCTGGGCGTTCGGGGTGAAGGCGAAGATCGGCACCCGCGGGCGGTAGTCCGAGACCAAGCGCGAGATCCCGCCGGAGCCCGTGTAGGTGATGATCGCCTTGGTGTCGGTCAGGCTCTTCGAGCAGTCGACCGCGGCCCGGGCGATCGAGTTGGTCGTGTGGTCGAGCTCGAGATCCTCCGGCGGATCGCGCCAATACTCCTCGGCCCGCTCGGTCGAGAGGACGATCTTGTGCATCGTCCGCACCGCCTGGATCGGGTAGAGCCCGGACGCCGTCTCCCCGGAGAGCATCACCGCGTCGCTGCCGTCGAGCACCGCGTTGGCGACGTCCGAGGCCTCGGCGCGGGTCGGCCGGGGATTGCGGATCATCGAGTCGAGCATCTGGGTCGCGGTGATCACCAGCTTCCCGTGGTTGTTCGCCGCCTGGATCGCCTGCTTCTGGATGAGCGGCACCTCTTCGGGCCCGATCTCCACCCCGAGATCGCCGCGGGCGACCATGATCCCGTTGGAGACCTGGAGGATCTCCCGAAGGTTGGCGACCGCCTCCGGCTTCTCGATCTTGGCGATGATCGGCACCACCCGCCCGAGATCGGTCATCATCGTCCGGGCTTCGAGGACATCGGCGGCGCTGCGGACGAAGGAGAGGGCGACGGCGTCGACCCCGAGGTCGATGGCGAAGGCCAGATCGCCGCGATCCTTCTCGGACATCGCCGTGACCGAGAGCTCGATCCCCGGCAGGTTGACCCCCTTGCGCGCCGTCAGACGCCCGCCGACGACCACCGTGCAGTGGATGTCGTCGCCGTTGATCTCCTTGATCCGGACCTCGAGGTTGCCGTCGTCCATCAGGATCCGGTCGCCGACCGAGGCCTCGACCGCGAGCTTGGGGTAGTCGATCGACACCCGCCCGGGGCCGCAGACGGTCTCCGGGTCGACGCTCATCACCAGGGTCTCGCCGACGACCAGATCGATGCCCGGCGCAGGGATCGCGCCGACGCGGATCTTCGGGCCCTGGAGGTCGGCGAGGATCGCGACCGCCACGTCCCGCGCGGACGCCTCCTGGCGGATGATCCGGAAGACCTTCTCGTGATCCTCGTGGGTCCCGTGCGAGAAGTTCAGGCGCGCGACATTGAGACCCGCGTCGATCAGGTCGCCGATCATCTCGGGCGTATTGCTCGCGGGGCCGATGGTGCAGACGATCTTGGCGCGACGCGGAGCGGAGGAGGACATGGGCGGCATGATGCCAGAGCCGGCGCGGGCGTCTATGGCTGTGAGACCCGGTCGGAGCGCCGAAACATCGCCTGCGGTGCTCCTGTGCGGGCAAACGCGCGTTTCGCGGACCCCCTTTGTAGCCGGCTCGACCTTCAGCCCGCTCCCGACCTCCGTGGGCCTCCGCCGACCGCCGGAGGGCGACCCCCGGGCGAGCGCTCCCCCTCGCACCCGCCGCGCGAGTGCTGGTAGGGTGCGCCCGCGAATGCGCGCCCGAGACCTCTTCGTGGTCGCCGCGCCGGGGCTGGAGGCCGTGGTCGCGGCCGAGATCGCCAGCGTACTCCCGGCGTCGGAGCTGCGGCCGGGTCCAGGGGGCGTGGGCCTCCGCGCCGGCGACCCGGAGCTTTGCCTGCTCAACCTGCGGCTCCGGGCGGCGAGCCGGGTTCTCGCGCGGATCGCCGAGGTCCGGGCCTCATCGTTCTCCGAGCTCCACCGCCGAGCCGCCCGCCTCCCCTGGGAGGAGTACCTGCGCCCGGGCGAGCCCGTCCTGATCCGGGCGACCGCCAAGCGCTCGCGCCTCTACCACACCGGCGGGATCGCTGAGCGCATCGTCAAGGGGATCCACGAGCGCCTCGGCAGCGAGCCGCCGCTCCTCGCCGAGGCCGACGCCGACGCCAACACCGACGCCCAGCGGATCATCGCTCGCCTCCTCCGCGATCGCCTCACCCTCAGCGTCGACGCCTCGGGGGAGCTCCTGCACCGCCGGGGCTACCGCCGGGCGACCGCTAAGGCGCCGCTGCGGGAGAACCTCGCGGCGGGGATCCTCCTGGCGACGCTCGAAGAGGGGGACGCGGTCGTCGATCCGATGTGCGGCTCGGGCACCCTCGGGATCGAGGCCGCCCTGCTGATGAGCGGCGCTGCCCCGGGCCGGGCCCGCAGCTTCGCCTGCGAGCGCTGGCCCTCGCTAGGCGCGGGGATCATGGAGCAGGCCCGCAGCGGGCTGCCGACGCCGGTCCCCCCGAGCGCGCCGATCGCCTCGAGCGATCGCGACGCCGGGGCCATCGCCGCGACCACGGGCAACGCCGAGCGAGCCGGCGTCTCGCCCTGGCTGACGATCACCCGGACCGAGCTCGCCTCCGCCGAGGCCCCTGCGCCCCGCGGCCTCGTCGTCATCAACCCCCCCTACGGCGTCCGCATCTCGCAGCGCCGCAGCCTCCCCGGGCTCTACGCCGAGATCGGCGAGGACCTGCGCCAGCGCTTCGCACGGCCGGGGATGCGCTGGCGCCTCGCACTCCTCGCGCCGGAGCCATCGCTCGCCGCCGCGACAGGCCTCGCCCTTGAGCGACTACTGCAGCTCAGCAACGGCGGGATCGCGGTCGAGCTCTGGGTCGGGCCGATCGCCTAGAATTCTCGCGACCCGTCGACGAACTCGCGGGGCCTCGGCCTCCGTCGCTCCGCAGCGGCGGGATCGCGGTCGAGCTCGGGCCGGCCGATCGCCTGAGCCCCAGTCTCCGTCGAGGAGCCGGGGCAGGCCGATCGCCCTCGCCTCCGTCGCTCCGCAGCGGCGGGATCGCGGTCGAGCTCGCGGAGCCTCGCCGTTGTCGGCCCAGCTCCGCCCCCGCTTCATCGCCCACGACGACATCGGGCCCGAGCGACGACCGACGCCGACGCCGACGCCGACGCCGCCACCGACGCTGAGAAGAGGCGAGACCGGACGCGATGAGCTGCTAGGGTTGGGCCCGGAGCGCGATGAACGACCGAGCCCAGCGAAACCTCCCCTGCCCGAGCCTCGGCCGCGACGACGCGCCTCGGCCCCTGTCGGCGCTCCTCACCGCATCGATCAGCGTCTCGCTCGCCCTCGGCTGCTCGCTCTTCGACTGGACCGCCACCGCCACCGACTCGGACTCGACGACCGTCGCGACCGAGAGCGGCGCGACGACCGACGGCAGCGGTGACCCCGATCCCGCCCTCTGCGGCGATCCCCCCGCGGCGCCCCCCTGCGCTCAGTCGCCGAGCACCTCGCCGCTGACAACTCTATGCCGCGCCCGGACGACGCAGGCCGAGTGTCTCGCCGACGCCGGCGGCGGCTCGGCGAATAGCTGCGCCTGGGCGACCATCGAGACCTACGGCGCGGGCGACTCCGCCTGCTCGCTCGTCGGCGAGCGCGGCGAGTGCATCGGCATCCAGGCGAACGCCGGCAGCTGCACCAACACAGCCTGCGACGGCGCCGTCTCGGCGACCGCCTACTACCGCTTCAACGACCAGTGCCAGGTAGAGACCTTCACCGCCTCTCTGTGCGGCTGGCAGGTGCTCGACTGGGACGAGTGCGCCTGGGACGGATCGAGCCCGGACGCCTGCACGCAGCCCTGGCCGAGCGCCGGCCCGGCCGCCTGCCGCTGCCACTGCTGAGCCCTCGCCCGGCGAGCACCTCAAGCCCTGCGAGGCGGCAGGCCTGCGCCCGGAGGTTCGCCATCACGCATCTCGCTGCGCACAGGCGAAGCCGCGCGTAGCCCTCAGGGGCTCGTGCGCGTCACTCTGTGCTTCTTCACGGCGCTCCCGATCGAGGTGTAAGGGGCCGCCCGGGGGACGCGTTCGGAGGACGAAGCACGCAGGGAAGAACGACCATGACCCGCACTAGCCTGAAGACCCTCGCCCTCCTCCTCTCCGTCAGCGCCGCCGCCTGCGCCCACAACAAGGAGGGCAGCGCCCCCGCTGACTTCGCCGCCGGCAGCCCGAGCTACTCGACCGAGGCGATGCCGGGCGCCGCGATCAGCTCGGCCCCCGCGATCAGCTCGGCCCCCGCGCGCGCAGACCGTGGCGGCGCGTCCGTCGGCGCCGATCCGGCGCCCTATAACTATAACTACCCGGCGGAGGAGGCCGAGGCCGTCGCCCAGGGCGACGCGTCCGTCAGCGGCAGCGCAGCCCCGCCCCGCCGCACGAGCCCCGGGCTCGGCACCTCCTACGGCGAGACCCGCTACTCCAGGGTCCACTCGGTCCCCTTCCGCCGGAGCACCGACAACCCCGACGTTCTCCTCTCGCTCCGCTACAACGACCCGCAGGGGATCGCCGACCTGAGCTCGATCCGCGGCGGCGCCCGCCAGCCGCAGGCGACCCTGCAGCGCGACTCGCTGCGGGTGTCCCTGGTCGGTGAGGGCGGCGGCGCCCTCCCGGGGGCCGAGATCGGCGGCGAGGTCTACGCCATCGGCGGCATCGGCCAGCGCTACATGATCGCCGTGGAGAACCACACCACCGATCGCTACGAGGTCGTCGCCTCGGTCGACGGGCTCGACGTCCTCGACGGTGACAACGCCAGCTTCTCCAAGCGCGGCTACGTCGTCGACCCCTACACCAGCTTCGTGATCGAGGGCTGGCGCACCGGCGACGAGACCGTCGCCGCCTTCCGCTTCTCCGAGCTCGGAGAGTCCTACGCCGCGCAGACCGGCAGGCCGCGCAACGTCGGCGTGGTCGGCGTCGCCTTCTTCCAGGAGAACCGGCCGATCGACACCCACGAGCTCAACCGCCGGGACAGCGCCGACCCCTTCCCCAACCGCTACGCCCCGCCGCCCCCCTACCGCCGCTACTAGCGGAGCGCGCGGCTCGACCCGCCCTCAGGGCGAGCCGGGAGGCGGGTCACAGCGCCGCCGATCCGATCCGCCCAAACCGACCTCCTAGGCCTGCGCGTGCTCAGCCGCTCCGCGCGACGAAGCCGTCAAGCCGAGCTGTGCGACGACGCTGCCAAGACCGATGTGGTCGACGAAGCCGTCAAGCCGAGCTGTGCGACGACGCTGCCAAGACCGAGCTGGTCGACGAAGCCGTCAAGCCGAGCTGCTCGACGACGCTGCCAAGACCGAGCTGGTCGATACAGCCGCTCAGCCGATGTGCTCGACAACGCCGCTCAGCCGATGTGCTCGATAAAGCCGCTCGCCGGGTCGACGATCAGCGTGACCTCGCCGCCGGCCCGGAGCGGACGGCCGCTCAGGCGCTCCCTGTCGACGATCACCTCGCCGACGTGGATCGCCGGGGCCTCGGCGACAGCCTCGGGGATCGCAGGGACCCCCTCGATGTGCTCCGCCGTGACGAGCGCGCCGACCTCCCCGCCCGCCGCGAGGACACGCTCTGCGACCGCCTTGAGGTGGCCTGGGTCGAAGCGCCGCTCAGGCTCGAGCGAGAGGAGAACGATCGCCGGGGCGAAGCCGATCCCCGGCTCGGCCAGCTTGGGATCCGCGCGGAGCACTCGACCGGTGACCAAGGGCCCGCCGATGAGCGCCTGGTTGCGCTGGGCGGAGGAGCGGCTCTGGTGGATCGTCGACATCGCGAACCCGCCGACGAAGAGCGCGGCCCCGATCGCCATGTAGCCCCAGCCGCCAGCGCCGGTCGAGGCGATGATCCCAAACACCCCCGTCAGGAGGGCGCCGATCCCCGCGAGCGCGTCGCCGAGACAGCCCCGATCGCCCCGTGAGAGCGGATGGAGCGCGTCGTCGATCGTCCGCGGCGTCGCCTCATAGCGAGCTCGCAGGGCTGTGCTGGTCGACGTCTCTGACACCGCCGCTGCTCCTAGCACAGGAGGGCGGCGCTCGACGAGGGGCACCGACGATGCGGTCCCTTGCTGGACGCGAAATTGAAGAGACCGACGTCAGCCATGCTGACGTCGGTCAACGCATTCGCAGGAGATCGAGATCGAGGAGGAGCCGGGGCGGTCGGGTCGAGAGGTCGCGAGGTCGCTTGAGAAGAGCTAGGAGAGGCGTCTGCTGCGGGAGCGTCCCATGCGGCGAGAGGGACGGTCAACCGATCGGGGGCGGCAGACCACGGATGCCGAGCGCCCGAGAGCGCAATTGACGCACCCTCCAGATCCCCCGTGAACGCCGGAGCCCCCGAAGCCCCCGAAGCCCCCGAAGGTACGCCACGGGTGCAACGAGCGTGGCGTTCGGCGTCGACCGGGTTGCCGCCCGAGACACCGACACCGACACCGGCGCGCACAGTGAGGCGCGTATCTGTCGAGGAACCCGCGAGGGACGGCTCGGGAGCCAACGCAGACAAGCCCGCGGACGGGAGGCCCGTCGGCGACAGGCCTCTCACGCGAGCTCGCATCTTCTCGACGATGACCGCGATCCCTCCGGCTCAGGAGGGATCGGGCCCACGCCCTACTCCGCGGGCGTGTCTTCGGGCTCTGCTACAGCCGCGCCCGCGTCCTCTGAGCTCGACTCTTCGGCGGCCGGCGAGGCTTCAGCGCTCACCTCCGCTTCCGCTTCCGCACCATCACTTGCGTCCGCGTCTACGCTCTGCGGGCTCTCGACCGCGGCCTCGGCAACCTCCGTCGTCTCAGCTCCTGCGGTCTCCGCCTTCGGCTCATCGCTCGTCGGCTCGACCACTTCGAGATCGATGCCGCGCTCATGCCGACAGCTCAGGCACATCTTGCCGAGCTCTAGGCCCGCCTCGTCGCGCTCATCTCGGACCTTCTGGCCGGGGAACCACACCCACGAACCGCCGCAGCCGGCGACCACACAGGGCATCCGCTCCGCGCCCTCGGGCAGCTCTTGCCCCTCCGCCTGCAGCGTCGCGATGAACCCACCGCGCGAGCACTCGTCGCACAGGCGCATCGGCACCTGGGTCCGCCCGGCGAGCGCCGCCTGGAGCTGGGCGCCTACCTTGTGCATCCAGCTGTTCTCACAGCCAGGTCGACCGCAGGGGATCTCGAGATCCCCGTGGGAGCGACAGAAGTCGCGGCAGGTGTCGCACATCCGCCGCGGCGGGTGGGGCTCCGCGGAGAGATCATCGGTGCCGAGCGCAGCCCAAGCGCGGAGCTGGGACGCACGATCCCAGCGCCACGTCCGGGTGCACCCGTGGACCTTGCAGGGGATCTCGCGGACCTCCGACTTCGAGACCTTCTGCGAGCAGCACGAACACATCCGCGCCGGCGGACCCTCGGGGATCTCGACGGGCGGGGGGATCTGCGGCGCCTCGGCGCTCTGCTCCTCGCTCGCCTTCTTGCCGCGGCGACGCCGACGACGACGCTTGCGCTTTTGCGGCACTTCGCCGTCAGCGGACGCCTCGGTCCCGCCCTCTCCGGCCTCAGACGAGCTGGCGTCGGCCGCGGCGGCCTTCTCGGACGCTGCGGTCTGCTCCCTCTCGTTCTCGTCGTCCTCCGGGGTCAGCGTCGCGACCTCTGCCTCGCCAGAGGCGACGGGCTCAGGCGCCACGACCTCCGCCGCCGCGACCTCCGCCGCGGAGGACTCGGTCGCGGTCTCGGCCTCGGGAGCCGCCTCAGCCTTCACCTCGGGCGCTGCCGCAGGCGCCTGCGCTTGGGACGTCGGATCCGCCGACTCCGCCGACTCCGCCGACTCCGCGGCGCTCGCCTCCTGCTCCTGCGCCGGCAGCTCTTCGGCCTTCGCCGCCTCGGCCGCTGCCTTCGCCTCGGCCTTCGCCGCCGCCTTCGCCTCGGCCTTCGCCGCCGCCGCCCGGGCGGCCTCCTCAGCGCGAGCGGCGGCCTTCAGCGCCTTCTGCCGCTGACGCCGGACCCACAGGCGGTGACGAAGCTGGGCCTCGCGGGTCCACGTCCAGGTCCGTATGCAGGTCTCGACCTTGCACGCGACCTCCATGTCCGCGGTGTCTCGCTCCGATGTGAAGCACTCGTCGCACAGACGCGCCGGTCGCTTGAGCTTGCCAAACTTCGCGAGCTGAGCGAGCTGAGCCCCGCGCTTCCACAGCCAGGTGTTGGTGCAGCCGGGGTTGCGACAGTTGACGTCGATGTCGCCGAGCTCGTTGAGCTGGCCCAGGTGCTCATCGCACATCCGCTCCGGCGGCGACTGTCCGAGCGAGCGGACCTGCTGCGAGCCGTACCAGACCCAGGAGTTCTTGCAGCCAGAGACCCGGCAGGGCATCTCCTTGTCCTGAAAGGTCGAGGCGAAGAGCCCCGCTGTCAGGGTTCCGCTGCCAGGACCGTCGCTCCGCGGACCGCCGCGACCTCGATCGCCGCCGCGACCTCGATCGCCGCCGCGACCTCGATCGCCGCCGCGACCTCGATCGCCGCCGCGACCTCGATCGCCGCCGCGACCTCGTCCACGATCTCCTCCGCGATCGCCTCCGCGATCTCCGCGGGCCTCCGCGGCGTCACCGGCCGCGGCCTTGCGCTCGCCGCCCTGCCCCGCACCGTCACCGCGGGAGCGTCCGCCTCGCCGGCCACGACCGCGAGGACGATCAGAACCCTCCCCTTGGGGCTTCCCGGAGTCTTGCGTCGCCACTGCGTTCGTCTTCGGCTCGTCTGCCACGAGCGGGAGTATCGGGCTGTCATCGGCCCGCGTCCAGTCCGAGCGACCTCGCGACCTTGCGGCCCGGCCTGCGACAGCTACCATCATCGCTCGCCCTTCGCGCAGCTGCGCTGGGCGCCCTCGGAGGTCCTATGCTCGCTCTTGTTGTCGGCGCCGCGATCGGCGGAATCACCTACGCGACCGCGAAGAAGCGCCGCGCCTCGACGGGCTCCTCCGCCGCGGCAGCGGCCGCAACCGGCGCCGGATCAGCGATCGCCTTCAGCCTCCTCGCCTCCTTCTGGCCGCTCGCGGTCTGCGTCGGGGTCGGCTACCTCGTCGCCCGCAACATGGGCGACGGCCCCAAAGCGCTCGGCCCCGGCTCCGACGGCTGACCCGTAGAGCGCCCCACCACCGCTAGCCCCACCACCGCTCAGGAGCGAGCATCGCCCCGTCACCCGCGCCCCGGCGCATCGCCTGCGCCGACGCATCACCCGCGCGCTCACCGGGCGAACGGCGCAGATATATCAGGATGACGTCGTGATCGCCGACCGAGGCCGCGACGCCCTCAGCCGAGCCCGAGCACGAGGCTCGCGTAGTAGTAGACGACCGGCGCGACGAAGAGGAGCGCGTCGACCCGGTCGAGCATCCCGCCGTGGCCCGGCAGGAGGTTGCCCGAATCCTTCACCCCGTAGCCGCGCTTGAGCATCGACTCGAAGAGGTCGCCGAACTGACCGACAGCGGAGCCGCAGACCCCGAGAACCACTGCGTGCCCGAGCGGAAGCTCCGGGATCAGCCACGAAGAGCCGAACCCAGCGGTCGCCAGGACGCCGCCGACGAGCCCGCCAAAGGCCCCCTCCATGGTCTTCTTCGGGCTGACCGCGGGGTAGAGCTTATGCTTGCCGAGGAAGCGGCCGAAGAAATAGGCGACGGTGTCCGAGCCGAAGGCGATCGCGAGGGTGACGAAGAGCCAGCTCGCGCCGTTGCTGAAGTCGGCCTTGATCGGCGCCCAGACGGAGACCAGGAGCGGCACGTAGAGCAGGCTCGCGTAGACCGCGGCCATATGCCGGCTCGCCTGCGCGAGCGTCCGCTTGCGCGCCAGGAGAACCAGGCCGAGGGCGATCGACGCGACCGTCAGCGTCGGCGGCAGGGCGATCTGCGGGCTGAAGACCATCGACAGGACGATCATCGCCGCGCCGCAGGCGAGCACCGTCGCCCGCAGGCCGACAAAGCGCTCCTCCGGGGTGACCGGCAGCGACATCCGCAGCAGCTCGTCGTGGGCGAAGCCCCCCGCGAGGGTCGCGATCACGAGGATGCTCCAGGGCGTCGGGTCGACGAAGAGCGAGACCACGAGGATCGGCACGAGGACGAGCGCCGTCGCGGCTCGCTGTGCGAGGTTGCCCATCGCCATCTACTCCTCCTCCTTAGCGTCCGCCGCGGCGGCCACCGCCGCCTGTCCTGAGGTCAGGCCGAAGCGACGCTCCCGACGGCTGTAGTCCTCAAAGGCCTCGAGCAGGTGCTCCCGGGTGAAGTCCGGCCAGAGCGTCTCCGTGAAGAAGAACTCGGCGTAGGCCGCCTCCCAGAGGAAGAAGTTGGAGATCCGGTGCTCGCCGCTGGTCCGGATCAGGAGATCGAGCGGCGGCAGGATCCGGCTCGACTCGATATAAGAGGAGAAGAGCTCCGGATCGATCGCGTCGATCTCGAGCTCGCCCGCGGAGACTGCGCGGCAGATCTGCCGCGCGGCGTCGGTGATCATCTCGCGGCCGCCGTAGCTGAGGGCCAGGCAGAGGACCATCGAGCTGTTCTCGGAGGAGGCCTCGATCAGCTCCATCATCGGCTCGCGCACCGACGAGGGGAGCCTGTCGGTCTCGCCGACGGTGACCAGGCGGATGTCGTTGTCGAGGATCTCGCCGCGCTCCTCGATGAGGTAGCGGCGCAGGAGCGCCATCAGGTGGTAGACCTCGTGCGGCGGGCGGTCCCAGTTCTGGCTCGAAAACGCGAAGAGCGTCAGCGCGTCGACCCCGAGCTTGCGCGCAGCTCGGACCACCGTCCGCACGCTGTCCGCACCGCGCTCGTGGCCCACCTCGCGCGGCAGCCCCTGAGCGTTGGCCCAGCGACCGTTGCCGTCCATGATGATCCCGACGTGGCGGGGCAGGTTGCCAGCCGGAGGGGGCGCGCTCGACATTCGGCGAGCGAGATACCACGTCCGGGCGCTCGCGGGAAAGCGGCGCATGCCCGCAACCCCCCCGCGGCAGACCTCTCCGGCCGTCCGCAGGGCCACCAACGCTCGCCCTGGAACGTGCCTATTCGACCCTCACGGCCGCTCCTCGGCCAGGCCCGAAATGAGCCGCTCGATCGAGGTTGCCGCCCCCCTAGGCCTGCGTTAAAGTGCTTCGTCCCGGCAGCCGCAGGCCCGGGTAGCAGACCCTATGAATGCCGACAAGCTGGAGTCCTACATGCTCCGCATGGAGGTGCCCAATGAGCCGCTCGGTGACGGCACATGGGTACTTACACCGCAGAGCCAGCGCCACAACCAGATCCTCGTGAAGGTCAGCGATCCGATCGTGCTCTTTACGACGCCGATCTTCCGTCTCACGGAGACGACGACCAACCGCGAGCAGCTCTTTCGCCGGCTCCTGGAGCTCAACGAAGACCTCCTCCACTGCTCCTACGGGCTGGAGCGCGATCAGATCGTCCTCTCGGGCTCGCAGCCCCTGGAGAACCTCGACTACAACGAGTTTCAGGCGATCGTCGACGACATCTCGATGAGCCTTGATCGACACCTCGAAGAGCTCTCCGCCTGGCTCCCGAGCACCAACGCTGCGAAGCAGAACACGGAGGCGTAGCTCCTATGGGACTCTTTGGACGACTTGGCACCCTTATCCGCTCGAACATCAACGAGCTGATCAATAAGGCCGAAGACCCTGAGAAGATGCTCAATCAGGTCTTGGTCGACATGAAGCAGCAGCTCGTCGAGGCCAAAAAGCAGGTCGCGGTCGCGATCGCCGACGAGAAGAGGATCAAGAAACAGCACGAACAGGCCGTCGCCAAGGCGAAGGACTGGGAGAAGAAGGCGATGCTGGCGATCCGCGCCGGCGACGAGAACCTCGCCCGGGCCGCGTTGCAGCGCAAGGCTGAGCACGACGAGGTCGCGGTCGCCCTGGGCGAGCAGTGGGAGGCGCAAAAAGAGTCCGTCGACCAGCTCAAGCAGGCCCTGCGCGGGCTCGACGGGAAGATCGAGGAGGCCAAGCGCAAGCGCAACATCCTCGTCTCCCGGCAGAAGCGGGCCGAGGCCCAGCGGACGATCAACGAGACCCTCCAGGGGATCAACTCGACGTCGGCCTTCGACACCTTCGAGCGGATGTCCGATCGGGTCACCCAGCTCGAGGCCGAGGCCGAGGCGACCTCCGAGATGGGCGGCGCCCTGATGGAGTCGAGCCTCGACGCTCAGTTCAGGGCCCTCGAGGCCGGCAGCGTCGACGACGAGCTCGACGCGCTCAAGCAGAAGATGGCCCTCCAGGCCGCCGCCAAGGCTCCGCCCAAGCAGATCTCCGGCGACGTCGACGCGAGCGCCCCGCCGCCGCCCGCCGAGTCCGCCGATCCCACCGAGGACGACGTCAAGGCCGCGGCGATCGACGCCCAGCTCGAAGAGCTCAAGAAGAAGCTCTCCGCCGACTGAGCCGGTGACAACGCTGACGCAGGATCCCTGCGCTCTGCGGACGACCACGAAAGAGGGCCCTCCTGGGCCCTCTTTCGCGTTCGCGTTCTCGTGCTCCCCAGGAGGGTGGCCCCGCCTCGGATCCGAGGCGGAGCGTGGCCGTGATCTAGCCCTCGGAGGCGGACGAGAAGAGCCCAGGGCACTTCTGCGCGAGCGCCGTACACAGAGGCCCGGTCTCGGGTGACAACGAGCCTTCGCCCCCGCCCCCCTCGCCGTAGATCGCCGCGCAGGTGAAGCTGTCGATGAACTCGACGGTCGCCTCGACCTGCTCGTCAAGGCAGGCCTCGTACTCCTCGACGGTCGCATCACAGGCGATGTCACCGTCGACCACGCAGCTGTCGTCATCCTCGGACACCGTGACCTCGCCCGCCGCCACGCAGGCGTCGAGCGAGAGGTCGCACTCGGCCTCGTTTGTCACCTCCGGGTTGAAAGCCCCCTTGAAGATGCAGCCGAAGCGGACGAGACGCTCCTCACCGACCTCCTTGTCGAAGTAGTCGTCGATGTTCTCGCAGGCGGTCTTCTTCTCGTCCTCGCTAAGCTCGCTCAGCTGCTTGTCGCCGCTTACCCCTGTGGGCCCCTTACAGGCGACCACCGGCAGGATCAGCGCGGAGATGAGGGAGAGTCGGGCAAGGTTTCGCATTCGCGGACGCTATCACGACGGCCCCGATCCTCAACCCAAGGAGGCCGTGGCAAAAGTCCCATGTTCTCTCGCTTGCCCCCGTCGTCCCTCTCGGCTCCGACAAGACTTGCAGGACAGCCCGGTACAGCCGAGAGGACCGACAATTGCGGCGCGAGAGAACACGGGACTTTCACCCCAGCCTCCTAGGACGGGAGACCGCGACCACGGGACGGGTGTGAGCTGCTAGAGTCCGACGAATGTCGGCGAGCTCGCGACGTCTCTTCCCGACCACAGGACTCTGCCGCGAGGTCAAGGACGACCACGAGCTGGTCTCGATGAACGTCGAATTCCCCGGAGATATGGTCTTCTTTGAGGGTCATTTCCCCGGCTTCCCAATCCTCCCCGGGGTCGCCCAGCTCGTCCCCCTGGTCCTCGCTCAGATCCGCGAAGCGTGGCCCGAGCTCGACCAGCCGATCCGGCTCAGCCGGCTCAAGTTTCGTCAGCCGGTCTTCCCTGGCGCGACCCTCGAACTCCGCCTCGAGCGTCGCGGCGCCCAGGTCCGCTTCCGCCTCGCGGGCGGGGCCAGGGCCAGCTCCGAAGGCTCCCTCGACTATCCTGTGTGAGCCGATCGCTCCGACGTGAGCCGCCTAACATCGGCCAACCTGGACGCCCCCGGGCTCTCGCCGGACCCTTGGGGTGTGCGTGATCTCAGCGTCGACGTAGCGATCATCGGCGGCGGCCTCGCCGGCAGCCTCCTCGCCCGACATCTGAGGCGGGCCCTCCCATCGCTCTCTGTCGCCGTCTTCGACCGGGCGAAGGAGAGCTCCTTCAAGGTCGGCGAGTCGACCGTCGAGATCGCCAGCCACTACCTGAGCCGCCGCCTCGGCCTCTCGACCTACCTCTACGAGGAGCACCTGCCGAAGAACGGCCTGCGCTTCTTCTTTGACACCCCCGAGCGCGACGCGGAGCTGACCGCGATGAGCGAGCTCGGCTCCCACAGCTATCCGCCGCTGCCGGCGTTTCAGGTCGACCGCGCCCGCCTGGAGCAGGACCTCTGGGGGATGAACGCCCGCGACGGGGTCGACCTCCGCCTCGGCGTCCGCGTCGAGAACATCGCGATCGACGATCGTCCGCCGGGCAAGGCTCCGCGGAGCCACACCTTCGTCGCGACCCCCACCGCGCCCGCCAGCGCAGGCGACGAGGAGCCCACCTCGAGCGAGCAGGTCAAGGTCCGCTGCCGCTGGCTCGTCGACGCCAGCGGCCGCGCCCGGGTGCTCGCCCGCCACCTCGGCCTGACGCAGGCGATCGATCACGGGATCGCGGCCTCCTGGGGCCGCTTCTCGGGCGTCGCCGACATGGACGATATCCCCGATCCGGCCTGGAACGCCCGCGTCCGCTACACCCACCGCACCCTCTCGACCAACCACTTCTGCTACCCGGGCTACTGGATCTGGTTTATCCCGATCGGCCGCGGCCTGACCTCCGTCGGCCTCGTCGCCGAGCACGGGACCTTCAAGGACTCGATGCGCAAGCCGGAGGGGCTGCACCAGTTTCTCCGCGAACACCGCGCGGTCTCGGACCTGCTCACCGACGCCGAGGCGCTCGACACCATGTCCTACGGCCAGCTCGCCTACGGGACCAAGCGCTACTTCAGCCAGCAGGGCTGGTACCTGACCGGAGAGGCAGCCGCCTTCTCCGATCCCTTCTACTCGCCGGGCTCCGACTTCATCGCCCTCGAGAACGACTACATCGTCGATCTGATCCGCCGCGAGGTCGCCGGCGAGACCCGCGAGGAGCTCGACTCGCGCTGCGCGACCTACGACGAGTACATGCACTATCGGCTGACGTCGACGATGCTGATCTACAAGCATCTCTACCCGATGCTCGGCTCCTACGAGCTGCTCTGCCTCAAGTGGTCCTTCGACATCGCCTCCTACTACAACATCTGGGGCTACTACTACATCAACGACCTCCACCTCGACCTGCGGACGCTCCGCACCGAGCTGCGGCGGCAGGTGCCGATCCTCGAGGGCCAGGAGAAATTCGCCGCGATGTTCGGCAAGCTCGGCGTCGAGCTGGGCAAGCAGGGCAACTACCACCGCTCGAACCTCGGCCAGTTCACGTACGGGATCGAGCACATCGACTGGCTCGACGAGATCTTCGCCCCGCGAAAGCGGCGACGGATCATGGAGGTCAACGTCAACCTCTTCAACCTGATCCGCGAGCGGGCCCACCGCGTGCTCTACGGTCCGGACGCTGCGGTGCCGCCGCTCGACCTGGGCGCCTTCTCCGACCAACCTTTGATCTAGCCCGCCGCATCGGCTCGCGCTCAGCGCTCCCCTCCCCAGATCCTGCTCTGAAGGGCGCTCTGCGGGGCCCTGCGCCGTATCGCCTGGGCGACGATCGCCACCGACGATCGTCACCGACGAGCCTGTATCCTTGCCCCTTCGCCCCCTGCCTAGCTACCATGACCGCCCGCTCCGAGGCCCCAACGCGATGACGCGCGAAGAAATCTACAATCATCTGGTCGAGATCATGACCGGCACCTTCGAGCTCGACGCCGAGGACATCGCGCCCGACGTCAACCTCTTTGAGGGCCTCGACCTCGACAGCATCGACATGGTCGACATGTTCGTCGAGATCCACAGCATCACCGGCAAGCGGATCGAGGCCGAGGCCGCCAAGTCGATCCGGACGGTCGGCGACGTCGTCGACCTGGTCGAGCGTGAGCTCAAGAGCGGCGGCGGCGATCCAGGCAAGAGCGACGGCGGCGAGGCGAGCTAGCCATGCAGCCGAAGCGCGTGGTGATCACCGGGGTCGGTCTCACCTCACCGATCGGCGATAGCTTCGACGAGGCCAGCGAGTCGCTCCAGACGGGCCGCCACGGGATCCGGGCGATGCCCGAGTGGGATCGCATCGGCGATCTCCGGACCAAGCTCGCGGGGGTCTCGAACCTCCCCCTCAAAGGTCGCTACCCGCGGAAGAAGATCCGGTCGATGGGCAGGGTCTCGCTCCTCGCGACCTACGCCAGCGAGGTCGCGATCGCCGACGCCGGCCTCGACCCAGAGCTCGTCTCCTCGGGGAGGGTCGGCCTCGCCTACGGCTCGACGACCGGCTCCTCCGACGCGATGGAGGAGTTTTGCGGGACGCTCTTCACCAACTACTCGCTGCGCGGGCTCTCGGCGAACAGCTACCTGAAGATGATGAGCCACACCTGCGCGGCCAACCTCGCGCTCTTCTTCGGGATCCGCGGGCGGATCATCCCGACCTGCTCCGCCTGCACCAGCGGCGCCCAGGCGATCGGCTACGCCTACGAGTCGGTGAAGTACGGCCTCCAGGAGGTCATGATCGCCGGCGGCGCGGAGGAGATCCACTTCGCCAGCGCCGCGACCTTTGACCTGATGTTCGCGACCTCCGCGGGCTACAACGACCGCCCCGACGCCAGCCCGCGCCCCTTCGAGAAGGCCCGCGACGGCCTCGTGATCGGCGAGGGTGCGGGCACCGTGATCCTCGAGAGCTACGAGCGCGCCGTCGCCCGAGGAGCGCGGATCTACGGGGAGCTGCTCGGCTACGGCACCAACTGCGACGGCCTCCACGTCACCGCGCCCTCGGAGGCAGGGATGGCCGGGGCGATGGAGCTCTCGCTCGCCGACGCCGGCCTCAGCCCGGACGTGATCGACTACGTCAACGCCCACGGGACCGCCACCGAGATCGGCGACATCGCCGAGAGCCAGGCGACCCGCAAGGTCTTCGGCCGGGCCGTACCGATCTCGTCGACCAAGAGCTACACCGGACATACGCTCGGGGCCTGTGGCGCCCTCGAGGCGATCTTCTCCCTGGCGATGATGCGCGACCGCTTCCTCGCGCCGACCCGCAACCTGGAGGTGATCGATCCCCGCTGCGGCGAGCTCGACTACGTCCGCGAGCGTCGCGACGCAGACCCGAAGATCATCATGAGCAACAACTTCGCCTTCGGCGGGGTGAACACCTCGATGATCCTCGGCGCCCTCGACCCGAAGCCGACGGCGTCGTAGCTCTGAAGGCCGCCCCAGCGGCAGCTCGGCGGCAGCTCGGCGGCTGCTCGGCGGCTGCTCGGCGGCAGGAGCCCCGCAGGCTCACCGGACTCCCGTCAAGCGCCGCCCAAACGTCACCGCGCGGCGCCCTCTCCCAGGGGAAAGAGACACCGCACGTCCAGCCGGCCCCCGAAGAGACGGCCGCACTCTGAGAATACGCAGACTCAGAGCGCTGTGTAGACCGGATAGCGCCAGCGACGACTACCTAGTAGAAGTCACCGCCGCCGCCGCCGTCGCCTCCGCGACCGCGACCTCTGCGGCTTCGACCGCCGCGACCACGACCGCGATCACGATCGCGACCGCCTCCGCCGCCGCCGCCTCCATCGTAGCCGCCACGGCCCCCGCGGTCATCATGACCGCCGAAACCGCCGCCTCCGCCTCCGCCTCCGTAGCCGCCGCTACGGCCTCCGCCTCCGCCTCCGCCGCCGCCGCCAGCGTAGCCGCCGCTGCGTCGCGGCCCCCGCGAGCGTTCAACCGCCTCATCACAACGGATCTTGCGACCGTCGAGTTCAAACCCGTCCATCGCCTCTAGCGCCGCCTTGCCGTCATCTCCGTTCACGAAGGTGACGAACCCAAAACCCCGGCTGCGGCCGGTGTCACGATCAAGGACTACGACAGCTTCAGATACATCTCCGAAGCGCGCGAATGCAGCGTGCAGCGACTCCTTAGTCGTCGCCCATGCCAGTCCACCGACGAATAGCTTCACCTTTTTCTTCCTTGCTCAATTTCTTGCTGACCTCGACCTCACCGCAGGTGATCGATCCCTGCGCCGGGGAAGAGGTGATGTCGCGGTCGTAAGAGACCTTCACGGTCCACTCTCCAATGTCGATGCGCTCCCCCAACCCGATGGGCCCGACGCTCACATCGCGCCCACGACCGTCCCTCGATCCGGCAGTCGTCATCGGTTGGATGGACCTCACCATTACTGGTTAAAAAGTACCAAGTCGCCGGGTGTGTTGTCGACGAAAGTCGACCGGATGGCCTCCTCTCATCGCCGCAGGGGGAGGTCCTCGGAGACCCGGCGGAGGGCCAGGAGGGCGGCAGCAAGGCCCGTGGATGGACGATCGTGCTCGCGTGTCACGACCGGGAGGGCGACCGGGAGGGCGACCGGGAGGGCGACCAGGAGGCACGCCAAGCTCCGCCGCGCGACTCCGCGAACACAACGTTCCCGCACCGATGGGCTCGCCCGTGCACACCGGCGATGAGGTCAGCGCCCCCCCCAGACCAGGCAGGTCATCGACGCGGTCTCCGCCGCGAGATAGCGCCATCACGCGCGCGCACTGCCACTATCGAACCTGTCTCAACAGTCATTTGCGTGCAACGCTTTCTCGATCTGCCACGCCCACGGCTGGTATAAGGGCAGCCTCATAGGAGGATGTGCATGGAAGGAATGATTGGTGAAATCCGACTCTTCGGGGGGAACTTCGCACCCCGATCCTGGGCGCTCTGCGATGGACAGCTGCTGTCGATCTCCTCGAACACCGCCCTCTTCTCGATCCTGGGGACGACCTACGGCGGTGATGGGCGATCGACGTTCGCACTCCCCGACCTCCGCGGCCGAGCGCCCATTCACGCCGGCCATGGGCCGGGCCTCTCCGACCGCAGGCTCGGGGCGAAGGGCGGCCAGGAGAACGTGACCCTGACCGTCAACCAGCTGCCAAACCACAACCACACGCTCACGGTCAGCAGCGGCGAGCCGAGCACCAAGCACCCAAAGGACGGCTTCGCCGCCGTCGGCGAGTACTACAACGCGACCGGCAACGCGACCGGCCCTGCCAATTCGATCGGCAACACCGGGGGGAACCAGTCCGTCTCGCTGGTCCAGCCCTTCCTCGCGGTCAACTACATCATCTGCCTCCAGGGGATCTTCCCCTCCCGCGGCTAGCGAACACCCGGCGCTGAGGTCGTCCACGGCCAGGCTCTCGAGGCATCGAGGGTCCTGGCCGTTCTCGTTCTCCCAGCCCGGGCGAGGCGGGAGCATGTGTCGAGAGAAGGTCTGCACTCGCGAGTCGTCTACGACGCCCGGTAGCTGCTAGAGGCTGACGGTCAGATCGACCCCGGCGGCGACGCGGAGCTCGAGCGCCGGGCTCGCGTAGGTCGCGTAGCCCTCGACCTCGCCGAGGTCGGCAAAGCCGCCGCCCTTCAGGTCGACGTCCGCCGTGTCGCCGACGCCGCCCTGGATCGTCAGGACACGGCCGGCGCCGATCATCCGTCGGAGGTCGCGGAGCTCGAGGATCACGGTGTTGCCGGCGGAGAAGAGGTCGACGACCTCGATGCCGCGGATCGACGTATCGCCGAGGGTCGTCAGGTCGAGGACCATACCGGCGCCGGAGAGGCGAAGGGTGTCAAAGCCGCTGCCGCCGTCGATCCTCGCGAAGGTGTCGTCCGCGATCTCGAAGCGGTCGTTCCCGGCGCCCCCGTAGAGCACGTCGGCGCCCCCGTTGCCGCGGAGGGTGTCGTTGCCCTGGCCGGCGACCATGACGTCGGCCTCGGCGGTGCCGTCGAGCTCCTGCGATCCGAGCCCACCGCGCTCGTCGACGATGTTCGAGTAGTCGCCGCCGAAGAAGACATAGGAGCGGCCCGCGTCCTTCCCCTTCGCGTCCGATCCGAACGCGCCGATCAGCACGTCGGCGAAGCCATCACCGTTGACGTCACCGGCTCCGGCGACCGAGACGCCCGCCTGATCCCCCGCGGCCTCGCCCGAGAAGGCGATCCCGCCGTTGCCGATGACGATCTGGAAGAGGTCGACCGAGCTGGTGTCTGTCTTGCCGTAGATCACGTAGGCGCGGCCGCTTATCATCCCCTTCGGATCGGACCCGTAGGCGCCGATGATCACGTCGTCGAGGCCGTCACCGTCGACGTCCCCGGCACCGTCGAGGGAGACCCCGGCGTAGTCGCGAAAGGTCTGACCGTCGACGACGAAGCCCCCATCGCCGCCGCTGATCTCCGAGAGCGAGCGGGACTTGGGCGCCGCCTCGCCGAAGACCACATAGACCCGCCCCGAGCCGAGGCCGTTCGGATCGGCGAGCGGGGCTCCGACGCCGATGTCGGCGAAGCCGTCGCCGTTGACGTCACCGAGGATCGCCACCGCCGCCCCGGCCTGGTCCCCCTCAAACTCGCCGTCGAGGGCGAAGCCGCCGATCCCGGCGGTGATGTCCGACAGGAGGACGGGCGCGTCCGAGGCGGAGCCGAAGACCACATAGGCCCGGCCCGAGGTGTCCCCCGCGGGATCCGCACCGTAGGCGCCGATGATCACGTCGTCGAAGCCGTCGCCGTTGACGTCGCCGCCGCCGGCCACCGCGTGCCCGGAGAAGTCGAGCTCCGCCTCGCCGTCGATCGTCAGGCCGTAGCCGCTCTTCGAGAGCGCCACGTTCTCCTTGCCGCCGCCGTAGACGATGTAGGAGCGGCCCGAGAAGATCCCCTGGGCGTTGACCCCGTAGGCGCCGATCAGCATGTCGGCGAAGCCGTCTCCGTTGACATCGCCCGCGCCGGCGACCCCACGACCCGCGAAGTTGAGCTTGTCCTCAGCCTCGATCATCAGGCCGCCGACGCCGTCTGCGACCCCCGCGAGGGGCACCGGCGCGCCCTCAGCCTTGCCGTAGACCACGTATCCGCGACCGGCGAGGATCCCCTGGCCCTCCGCCTGATGGGCGCCGATCATCACGTCGGCGAGGCTATCTCCGTCGACATCGCCGAGCCCGGCGACGCAGATCCCGGCCTGGTTGTCGACCGCCTCGCCGCGGATCGAGAAGCCCTCGCCCTGGTCGCCCTCGGCGAGATCAAAGAGGTTGACCTCATCGGTGTCGGCCTTGCCGAAGACGACGTAGGCCGAGCCGCTCGAGACGTCGATCGCGTCGGAGAAGCGGGCGCCGATCAGGAGATCGTCGAAGCCGTCGCCGTCGACGTCCTCCGCCCCGTCGACCCAGTTCCCCGAGTAGTCGCTCGCCGCCTCGCCGTTGATGACAAAGCCGCCGTTGCCGTCCGCGACGTCGCTGAGGTCGACAGAGCTCGGGTTGACGGCGATCCGCGCGGTGCCCTCGGCGAAGCCGTTCACGCCGTCCCAGACCGTATAGGTGAAGGAGTCCTCGCCCCACAGCTCCGGCGGCGGCTGGTAGATGAAGCCGCCGAGCTCTTCGACGTCGACCTTCGCCCCGCGGGCGCTCACACCGTCGGCGGCGATGACCATCAGATCGTCGCCGTTGGTGTCGATGTCGTTCGCGAGCAGCCCGTCGAGCGCGCCCACAGAGAGCTGCTGCTTTTGCTGGGTGATGTAGACATCGTCGTAGGCGATCGGGTCGAAGTTGCTGCCGCTGGTCGTCGTCGGGCTCGTCGTCGACGACTCCGAGTCGCTCCCGTGGGAGGTCGAGGTCATCACCGACGTCGTCGAGGAGGTCACCGACGTCGTCGTCGTCTCGTCGCTCGTCGTCTCGCCGCTCGTCGTCTCGTCGCTCGTCGTCGAGCTCGCGCCGTCGGTCGCTGACACGGCGATCGAGTCGTCTCCATTGCAGGCGATGACGACGCTGGACGCTGCGAAGACGGCGAGGATCCGGCGAACTCGAACACGGAGCATTGGCGAAGGGTAGCCGAGGACTTCGCGGCGCGTCCCGCATCGAAGAGGCGACAAGAGCGGCGCGACTAGGCGCGACGATCGCGTCTACGCGCATCGTGACCATCCTCGATCGACCGACCAGGGGCAGCTGACTGGCCGGCCGCGCTCACGACAGGAGCGGCGACGCCGACCCCTACGCACGCCCCCCCCGACCGCCGGAGGACCGGCTCCCGCGCCCTCATCCTGGGCCTCGCGGCGACGTCGACGGGTCGCGAGGGTCGAGGACCCGCGACCGGGTCCCGGCGCTCTCCGCGGACGACTCCGCCCTCAACGGTGCGGGAGATGACGACGGCGTTGACGATCGATGGCTCTCGCCCGCGCTCGGCCGGAGATCGGCCGGAGCTCGGCCGGAGCTCGGCGCGACAACCCCGAGTGATGGGCTCTGGCGCGAGCCTGGGCGCCCTCGCCCGGCACCTCGCCCGGCCTATGACTAGAGACAGCGGCTCCGCCGACGCTCAATAACGCGCGAGCCTATCACCAATGCGTCGATCGTTGGCTCTGACCGGCCGACCGGCGCTATTGTGGCGCAGAAATGCGCCGGTCGATCTCAGCAACGCTCGCCCTCGGACCCCTCTCTTTGGCGGGCGCCCTCGCCCTCGCGACCGCCCTCCCTGGGTGCACCGGCGATGATCCCAACGCCTCCGACTCCGCGACCGACAGCCTGACCAACATCACCTCGGCGTCGCAGGGATCGAGCACCCAGGGCTCGACCACCGACTCGGCGACGACGACGGGCGAGAGCGGCGCGAGCGAGAGCGGCGCGAGCGAGGTGACCTCGGCGAGCGACGCCACGACCGACACCACCACCTCCGAGCCGACGACGTCGACGACCGACGACACCACCACCTCTGAGCCGACGACGTCGACGACCGACGACACCACCACCTCCGACTCGGGGACGACCACCGACGGGATGGTCGAGCCCTGCCAGGTCGAGGAGACGTCGATCGAGCCGATCCCCTCCGATGTGCTCTTCGTCCTCGACAAGTCGGGGTCGATGTCGATGGAGCTCTGGGACCACGACTCCAACCTCCAGACCCCGAACATCACCCGCTGGAAGAGCCTCCACGCGGTGGTCGAGGCGGTCGTCACCGACTTCGACGACCGCCTCAACTTCGGCGCCAAGCTCTACCCGAAGATCGACGCGGGCTCCTACATCAACCAGGGCGCCTGCGAGATCACCCCGGGGATCGAGGTGCCGATCGCGGCGAACAACGCCGAGACCCTGCTCGAAGGGATCCCGAGCGCCGACTTCGAGGTCCTCGGCGGCACCCCCTCATTCCAGGCGCTGAGCGAGTCCTACAAGTACCTGGAGACGCTGATGACCGGCCTCGACGCGGCCGTCATCTTCATCACCGACGGCGAGATCTCCTGCGACAACCCGCCCGCGGCCGCGATCGCGGCGATCAGCGACGCCTGGGACAACTCCCAGATCCCGACCTACGTCGTCGGCGTCGACGTCGACGCCCAGACCAGCTCGCAGCTCAACTCCTTCGCCCTCGCCGGCGGCAAGCAGCTCAACAACGGCCAGTACAAGTTCTACCAGGCGACCGATCAGGTCGAGCTCCAGGCGGCGATGCAGACGATCCTCGACGACACGATCAGCTGTGTTCTCCCGGTCGAGCCCGAGCCCGCCTACCCCGACCTCTTCCAGCTCTGGATCGACGGCGCTCAGGTCGATGAGATCGGCGACTGTGCCGAGGAGAACGGCTGGCACTGGACCCAAGATCACACCGAGATCGAGCTGTGCGGCCAGTCCTGCCTCGACCTCAAGCAGGGCGAGGGGATCGAGGCGAAGTACTTCTGCCTCGCGGGCTAGCCCGCTCCGCCTGAGCAGCATGGCCCCGTCGCGAACGCCCAACCGGCGATCACGGCGGGGTCTTCTCTTGTCCTACAGCGCTCTTCCGGGTGTGCTCGGGTCGCCGACGGTCGGCCTTCAGGTGGCTCGCGCGAGTCGTCCCGCTCGGTGTTCTCACAGGCGTTTCGGAGGCTCTCGATCGCTCGGACTGCGGTACGGACCGAAGTTCGACCGGCGATGCGCGTTGTTTCTCATCATCGTCGAGAGACTCGACGAGCATGTGTCGAGAGAAGGTCTGCACTCGCGAGTCCTCTACGCACCCGGTAGCGGAGCCCAGGACGACTTGCTCGGGCGAGCGAGGGGCGACGGATGGGACGCAGCGGGAGGACCCGTGCCTCGCGCGGAGACACGCGCACCCTGTCTCTTCAAGCAGCTCAGCTTGACCCGTGGCGAGCACGTGGCATGGGAGGACCCGCGTCCGCGAGGGACCCGCCTCGTCGCCCCTCGCCCGCCCGCCTACAGCCCCCAAGCTCCGCCCCTCGCCAAGCACGAGGTGAGCGCTCACCCACACGAATGCAGTCGAAGCGCAACCCCGTGTCACTGACGTTTCTACGCGGGTTGTCTAGGACGCCTCACAGCAGCGCCTATCTCAGGGCTAGACCTCCGCGGCATGGTCGAGCGCGAGCGCGATCGACGAAGGCACAGTGATCTCGACCTCGAGGTAGAGCGCCTCGGGGGCGTCATCGAGGGTGATCAGGAGGCGAGCCAGGGCGTTGGAGGGCCGATCGACCAGGATCTGGAGGCGGTCGGCGAGGCCGACGACGGCCTCGCGGGCCACCGCGGCGTCATCACAGACGACGGTCGCCCGAACCTCGACGACCTTCGCCTCCGGCACCGCCCGGACGTTCACCCGACCGTCACCGATCCCCACGATCAACTCCTCGAGGCCGCGCGCGTCGATCCGAAGCTGGCGGAAGAGGAGCGGCAGACGCTCGATCGTGGTGATCTTGCGATCACGGCTGGGGACCGGGCTCCGGGGGAGGGTCAGGGTGTTGGCGGCGAGCATGGATTCGTCCTCTTGCGTCCCTCGAGAACCCCGAGCGAGCAAAAAAGCGACGAAGTCAGGGCTCGCTGAGCGTCCGCGCCAGGTCGAAGTCGACGATCCCGCGGGAGGCGCTGAGGTGCTGGCGGGCCGCCTCTCGGAGCGCGTCGCAGGCAGAGAGCTCGACCGGCTCCCCCGCTGCGGTGAAGCAGGCCCCCTTCGCCGGGATCTCGCGCCCTCCCGCGACATAGAGGTGCTCGGCAGAGAGCGCCGAGCCGTCCGGGTAGGCCGCGACACGCCCCGCCGGCCCCAGGACCCCAGGCTCGTCCGCTGCGGGGAGGAGGGGCGCGCCGATGAACGAGCTCGGGCCGCGAAGGCCGAGGAGGTGGAGGAGCGTCGGCCCGAGATCGACGAGGCTGCCGACCCGCGCAGAGGTGCCGGTCAGGGCCGCCCCGGGGGCGACGATGAAGAGCGGCACACGCTCCAGCAGGCGCGGCATCGCCGGCGTCCAGCGAGCCACCCCGGCGAGCTTGAGCAGCTCGGGCGGGGCGCCGAGGCGGGCGTCATGATCCCCGTAGAGCGCGACGAGCGTGCGCTCCAGGAGGCCGAGCTGCGCCAGCTCAACGAAGAGCTCCGCCACCGCCTCGTCCATCTCTCGCATGCCGTGGAGGTAGTTGCCGAGCGCCGTGCCCTCGAGCTCGCCGAGGTCTAGGCGACGACGATCCGCCGGAAAATAGCTGTAGGGGTGATGGACGCTCAGGGTCACAAGGAAGGCGAAGAAGGGCTCCGGCAGGGCCGCGATCTCCGGCAACACCCGGCGGAAGAAGGGCTCATCCGCCAGGCCCCAGGCGATCTTGCGGCCTGGTCCCAGCTCGCGGGCGAAGAGCGAGCGGGAGAAGCCGTAGCGCGGGTGCAGGGTCGCCCGGTTCCAAAAGCCCCGCTTGTAGGGGTGAGCGGAGAAGGTCGTGTAGCCGGCGGCGGCCAGCGTGTGCGCGATCGTGACGAAGTCGTTGCTGGCGCGGAGGAACGCGATCGCCCCTTGGGCCAGGGGATAGGCGGAGTTGAGCGTCGCGTACTCGGCGTCCGAGGTCATGCCCTGGGCGGTGATGTCGGCGATCGCCGGGAAATAGAGGCCGCGCGCCTCGAGGCTGTTAAGGAAGGGGGTGACCTCCTGACCGCGGACCCGAGTGCCGACCACCCAGCCCTGGAAGGACTCGAGCTGGACGACGAGGAGGTTGTCGCCGCGGGCGAGCCCGTAGGTCCGGGCGGCCGCCGGCAGGCCCCGCTCCGCCTCGACCGCCCGCTCGCGCATCCCCGCCCGCTCCGCGAAGAAGGCCTCTAGCTGCGCGCCCTCGGCCGGGTCCACCGCCCCGCGGCTGCTGCCCTCGCGGAGCGCTCGGGCGACGTCGAAGATGTGCGCCCCGAGGAGTCCGAGGCGGCCGATGTTGCGCTCCTCCGAGAAGACCCGCTTGCCGAGATCGCTGGCCATGATGTCGCGAAGCTCGGCGACGAAGGGCCAGGCCATCAAGGCCGCGACCAACGTCGCGGTCCCCCTCGCGCCCCACCGCCAGCGTCGCGGCGCGCCCTCCCCTGCCGATGTCCGCGGCCAGAGCCAAGCCAGCGCGAGCGAGGTCAGCGGCAGCGGGACGAGCCAGCCGTAGGAGGGATCGAGCACGGCCCAGACGCTCTCGCCGATGTCGCCGATCTGATGCGCGGCCGTGAGGGCGTGGACCGGGACGATGCTGCCGAGGAAGTGGAGGTAGACCAGATCCGCGAGCCCGAGCACGGCGAGCAGCGAGAGCCAGAGAAAGCCCAAAAACCCGCGCCACCGGGTCGGCGCGAGAACCAGGAGGAGCGCCGGGAACGCAGCGCTCGCCGGCGCCAGGAGCTCGGTCCCCTCCCATTGCGAGATCCCGCAGAGCTCTGCGAAGGTGATGATCAGCATCCACGTCGCGGCGAAGCAAAAGAGCGCCGGGAAGAGCCCGAGCCAGCTCCAGTGGGGCGAAGCCGCCGCAGGGCGACGTCGTCGAGCGACGACCAGGGCCAGCAGCGCAAGCCCGATGAGCCCGAGCTGCCAGCTCCCCGAGCGCCAGAGGACGAGGAGCTCCGCGCGCGCCGGGACAGCGCCAGGCTCCGCCTCCGGCTCGCCGAACCACGCCACGTGCTCGCGGACCATGTCGAGCACGAGGACAAAGTCGCCGCCGCGCCCGGGTCCGTCGACCTCGAGCGTCACCTTGACCGACTCCCCCGGCGCGACCGCCCGGGGGAGCGTGGTCCGTCGACCCTCGCGCTCGACGACGGTCGTCCCGTCGGCGGCGAGCCAGTGGTAGCTCAGACGATCGACGCCGCGCCCGGACCAGATCGCCGCGCCCGTGTTGCGCACCGTCACCGGGAGCTCAAATTGGCCGACGGCCGGCGCCCACATCGGCCACGAGACCGCGTCGACGGCGAAGCCGAAGCGCCGCGGCAGGATCTCGACCTCCACCTCGGCGGCCGTCGGCTCGCCGCTCGCGGGGAACCACGCCGCCCCCTCGCGGACGATCGACCAGACCAGGCGGTAGCGGCCCGGGGCGCTCGGGGCCAGGACCTCGGCGTCGACGCTCCCCTGGCTCCCCGGCTCGATCACCCGCGGAAGCTCGGTGCGAAGCCCGTCCCAGACGATCGCCTCGCGCTCGTCGCCGGCGCTCAGCCAGTGGTAGCTCAGACGATCGCCGCGCAGCGGATCGAGCGGCTCCTCGCCGAGGTTTCGCAGCGAGACCTCGACCGTCGTCCGCTCGCCGACGTGGATCGAGTCGGGCGCCGTGAGCCCCACAGGCGCCCACGCAGTCGCAGCACCCTGGACGTCGACGGGCTGCGGCGAAGAGGGTCGCCCACGCCAGCGCACACCCTCCCGCAGCGGCTCCCACTCGAGGGTGTAGCGGCCGATCTGATCGGGCGCTCGCAACCTCGCCCGCAGCTCGACCTCTTCGCCGACCGCGACCGGGCCGGGGAGCTCGGTGCGGAGGCCGTCGCGGACGACGAGCTCGCCGTCCTCCGCCCTGCGCCAGTGGTAGCTCAGACGATCGTGGAGCGCGGGATCCCAGCCCTCGGGACCGTCGTTGCGGAGGCGGATGGTGACCTCGACCTCCTCGCTCGCGCGCAGCGTCGCGGGGATCTCTGCGGAGACGAGGCTCCACAGCTCCGCACCGCCGACGACCTCGACCGGGAGCAGGAGATCACGAGAGCGACGCGGCGGACCGAACCATCCGACATGCTCGCGCAGCGGCTCCCACTGCAGCAGGTAGGAGCCGGGCCGCTCCGGCGCCAACAAGGTCGCCTCGACGACGACGGTCTCCCCCGGCCCGACAGACTCGGCGAAGCGGGTCCGCGCGCCGTCGTAGTGGACGATCTCCCCGGCCGGGTCCAGCCAGTGGTAGGCGAGACGATCGCCCTCGGCCGGCGAGATCGGCTGATCATCGAGATTGCGCAGGGTGATCTCGACGCTCGTAGACGTCCCCGCGAGAACGCTCTCCGGGGTCGTATGTGCGCGGAGCTGCCACGCCCGCGGCTGCGCGGAAGCGACCGTCGGAGCGAGGGACACCACCGCGGCGAGCAGACTCCCCACGCCGAGGAGCGCGCCCTGACGCGAGGAGGGCCTGGGACCCTGGCGGGGCGATGTGGAGCGGAAGAGCACGCGCGAGGAGGAGCGCGAGGGCGCCCGCGGCAGGGTACTGCCCGAGCTAACGTCTGGAAAGCGCAGCTCTCCCGGTGATCACAGCGCCGCTTCGACGCCGATCTGCGAGCGCCGCCTCGGCCTCGTCCCGACGCCGACGACCACGACGTAGGCCTCTCCGCGACGACCACGACCCACCTCCGATCGAGGTCTCGCCCCCCCACTCCGATCCACGGCCTCGGTCCGTTGGCGATACATCGAACGCCCGTCCAGCGGACGCGACATCAGAAATGGCGCAGCCTCGCGCGCCCTCCTCTCGACCGCTACGAGCACCCTCGCGCGCCCTCCTCTCGACCGCTACGAGCACCCTCGCGCGCCGAATTCGACCGGGTTCGAGTGGCCCGAGGGCCGCCGCTATGGACTCTTCTTGATATAGTGCCACGCCCCGCGCGGGCCCTTCCCCGCCGGGCGAAAGAATGGGCCGGATATGAGCGTCAAGAATGATTCGGGCGTTGAGCAGTCCCTCGCCGCCGCCCTCCGTGCTGCCGAGAACTCTCCTGACAGTGACGACGCATGGGACCACCTAGAGTCCCTCGCCGACACGCAGCAGCAGCCAGACGAGGTGGCGTCGCTCTATCGCGACATCCTCGGCCGCAGCCTCCCCGCAGAGCTGCGGACGCACCTCGCGGAGCGTGCCGTCCGCTTCCACGAGGAGTGGTACGGCGATCAGCCGCAGGCGATCACCGATCTCCTGCTCCAGATCCTCGAGCGGGATCCCGGCGCGCGCTGGGCCCTCGATCGCCTGACGGTCGCCCTCACCGCCCGCGAGGCGTGGGACGAGCTCCTCCAGGTCTACGACCGCGTCCTCCTCGGCACCACCAGCGACGAGGAGCGCAGCGAGATCCTCGGCGAGGCCGCCAACGTCGCCAAGGAATTCGCCGACAAGCCGGAGCTCGCCGCTGACTATCTCTTGGGTCAGGTCGCCATCGACCGCGACAACCCCAAGCTCGCGGCGACGGTCGAGCGCCTCCTCGAGCGCCTCGGCCGCTTCTCCGACCTCGTCGGCCTCTGGGAGGGTCGGATCGGCCAGCTCCCGGCGAGCGAAGCCCGCGACCTCCGGGTCCGGATCGCCGGCGTGTACCTGGCCCGCCTCGACAAGCCGGTCCCGGCGCTGATCGAGCTCCAGGTCGTGCTCGACGAGGTCCCGGGATACCCGAGCGCCTGCGCCGAGCTCGAGCGCCTGATGACGCTCGACACTGCGCCGATCGATCTCCGGCGCAAGGCCTTCGATCTCCTGCGCCAGGCCTACGACAGCGCGGGCCGCGACGACGACGTCATCCGCCTGATCAAGTCGGCGCTCGAGTTCTCCGACTCCGATGAAGAGCGGGCGCTCCACCGCGACCTCGGCAACCGACTGGCCGTCCGCGGCGACGACCTCGGCGCCCTCGGGGCCTATCGCGATCTCCTCCGCCTGACCCCCAGCGACAGCGAGGCCCGCAAACAGCTCCGCCAGATCGCGACCCGGGCGGAGCGTCATGACCTCCACGTCGCAGCCCTCCTCGGCGCCGCGTCGGCGACCGAGGGAGGCATGCGCCTGACGCTCCTCCTCGACGCCGCCCAGCTCCGCCGCGACGCGCTCGGCGACGTGAGCGGCGCGCTCACCCTCTACCGCGAGATCCTCGGCAGCCCCGAGGTCGACCCGTCGACGGCGACGATCGCCGCCCACAACCTCGCCTCCCTCCTCACCGAAGAGGACCAGCGCTCAGAGCGGCTCCAGGTGCTGGAGCGCCTCGCCGATCTCGAGCAGGCGCCGGCGATCCGGCAGTCGATCCTCGGCGAGGCCGCCCACCTGGCGGAGGAGCTCGACAAGAACGAGCGGGCCCTCGGGATCTGGTCCTACCGCCTGGACAACAACGCCGACGACGTCGAGGCGATGAGCGCGGTGATCCGCCTCAACGAGTTCCTCGGCCGCTGGGACGAGCTGGTCGCCGCCCTCCTCCGCCGCGCCGCCGCGCCGGTGATCAAGCTGCAGCAGCGCGCCGATCTCCTCCGCGCCGCCGAGCTCCAGGCCTTCCGCCTCGGCGACATCGACGAGGCGATCGACATCCTCCTCCGCGTCCGCGAGAACTTCGGCGATGACGCCGAGGTGCTCAGCGCCCTCGACCGCCAGCTCACCGCATGCGCCCGGTTCGGCGAGCTGGCGAGCCTCCTCGAGCGCTCCGCCTCGACCAGCGCGAGCCACACCGGCTGGCTCTACGTCCGCGCCGCCGAGCTCCACCACCGCGACCTCGACGACCCCGAGACCGCGACCCGCCTCTACGCCGCCGCCCTCAGCCTCGACCCCGAGCGCAAGGAGGCGAAGGCCGGCCTGCGCGAGGTCATCGCCGTCGAGTCTTGCACGAAGCTCGCCGTCAGCGCGCTGCTCACCGCCTTCCAGCGGGTCGACGATTGGTCCGGCGTGCTCGAGCTGATCGAGCCCCGCCTCTCCCTCGCCGGCGACGACTACAGCCGCGCCGGCCTCCTCGCCGAGGCCGCGCGGATCTTCGAGCACCGCGGCGACGATCCGGTCGGCGCGCGGTCGATGTTCGCGCGGGCGCTCATCTCCGATCCAGGCGACGTCACCCTCGAGCACGATCTGCGCCGCCTCACCCAGGCGACCAACGCCTGGAAGGAGTTCGCCGAGACCCTCGCCTCCGCCGCGACCCGGGCCGCCGAGGCGCCCGCACGGGCGGCGCAGCTCTGGCACACCCGCGGGCTCGCGATCGCTGAGCACCTGGAGGACATCGCCGAGGCCGCCTCCTCCTTCGCGACCGCGGCCGGCCTCGCCCCCGACAACCTCGACTACCAAGAGGCTACCGCCCGTCACGCGGCCCGCTCCGGGCGCTGGGAGATCGCGGCGAAGGGCGCCGTTCAGGCGCTGCGCGGGCACCAGAGCCACGACCAGACGCTCCTCGAGGAGGTCGCCGAGGCTGCCAAGGACGAGCACGCCTGGAAGGCCCTCGCCGACGCGATGCAGGCCGCCGCCGACGAGTTCGGCGAGCGGCTCACCCCGCGATGCGCCCGCCACCTCGAGCTGACGATCGCCGGCTGGTACGAGCGCTGCGGCGAGGACGACGCGGCGATCACCGCGACCGAGAAGGCCGCCCAGCGTGACCCCAACGATCTCGAGGTGCTCCGCAACCTCTCCCATCGCCTGCGGACCCGGACGCCGATCGAGCGGATCGACAACCTCCTGCGGATCGACGCCCTGGCGATCTCCGACCTCGACGCCCTCCGCGAGGCGGCGGCGATGGCCTTCGCCAGCGACGACGACGAACTCATCCGCAACACCCTCTACCGTCTCTACCGCAAGGCCGCGCGGATGTGGTCGCGGGGCGAGACGGCGACGGGGGTGATCCAGCCCGCCAACGCCGCCCTCTGGGCGCTCGACGAGGTCTGCCGCCGCTCCCCCGCGGAGCTCTCTGCGCGCCTCCTCCTCGACGGCGCGACCCTGCCGGTGAGCCCGATCAAGGCGCGGGACCTCCGGCGTCAGGCCGCCGAGCTGCTCGCCGGGATAGGCCAGCGCGCGCGCTCGATCGACCTCTACTTCGGGATCCTCAGCGAGGGCGACGAGACCCTCGCCGACGTCCTCCGCCTCGCAGATCTCTGCGCGGAGGAGGGGCGGACCGCCGAGCTCCTGGAGCTCCGCAACCGCGAGCTCGGCCACACCGAGGACCCCGCCCGTCGCCTCGAGCTGCGCCTCGAGATCGCCCGCCTCGCCGGCGAGCTCGAGACCCGTGACTCGCGGATCGGCGCACTCCGGGCCAACCTCTCCGAGCAGCCGGGACACCAGGAGACCCTCGAGATCCTGGCGACGATCCTCAGCGAGCGCGGCCGCTTCGGCGAGCTCGGCGAGATCCTCGAGGACCAGGCCCGTCAGCTCGCGAACCTCGGCAAGACCGACGACGCCGCCGACCTGTGGATGCGGGTCGCCCAGCTCGCCGAGGACGCGCTCGACGAGCAGACGCGGGCGATCAGCGCCTACACTGCGGTCGTCGACCTGGTCCCGAGCACAGTCGCGATCGACGCGCTCGCCCGCCTCCACCTCCAGCGCGACGAGGCTGGCGAGGCCGCCCGCTGGCTCCACCGCCGGCTCGACGGCGCCGCCGCGAACGAGCGGGTCGCGATCCTGCTCAAGCTCGGCCGGACACAGATCGCCGCCGGCGCCCAGGACGAGGCGATCAAGACCCTTCAGACCGCCTTCGGCGAGGCTCCGCGCAACGCCGAGGTGCGAAAGCTCCTCCTCGGCCTCCTCCGCGGCAACGACGACGCGATGGCCACAGCCAACACCTTGGCGATCGCCGCCAAGCACGTCACGGACACCGCCACCGTCCTCGCCTACGCCCGCGAGGCGGCGACGCTCTACCAGGTGGAGATCGGCGCGCCCGAGCTGGCCGTGCCGGTGCTCGAGCGGGCGCTGACGATCGCCGAGGACGACCGCGGCCTGCGGATGATGCTCGCCAAGGGGCTCCTCAGCAGCGGCCACCTCCCCCAGGCCAAGCAGCTCCTCGGCGAGGTGATCGAGAGCTTCGGCCGGCGCCGCTCTGCTGAGCGGGCTGAGGTCCACCTCCTCCTCGCCCAGGTGCTCCACGCCGACGGTGAGATCGCCCCCGCGATCGATCAGCTCGAGGCCGCCTCGAGCATGGATCCAGGCAACATCGCGATCCTTCGCACTCTCGCCGAGCTCGCCCGCCAGAGCGGCCAGCTCGCCCGCTCCGAGCGGGCCTACCGGACGCTCCTCGTCAACCTCCGTCGGGCGGACGACGACGCCCTCGCCGAGATCGGCCCCGCCGAGGTCCTCCTCAAGCTCGGCCGGATCGCCAAGGAGCGCGGCCAGGACGACAAGGCCAACGAGCTGGTCGAGTCGGCGATCGACGCCTTGGCCGAGAGCGACGCCGAGGCCCCGCGCCTCCAGGCCGACCTCCGCGAGCGCCGCGAGTTCCCCCTCCTCCGCAGGGTCATCGAGGCCCGCCTCGGCCACGTCGAGAATCCGCGCCAGCGGGCGGCGATCCTCGCCGAGCTCGCCGAGCTCCTGAGCACCGATCTTCGCGAGCCCGAACAGGCCCTAGGCGCCCTCCTCCGGGCCCTCGAGGTCGACCCAGGCTCCGCCGAGCGGCACGACGCCGCCCGCGAGCTGGCGACGCGCCTAGAGCTGAGCGAGCGTTACAGCGAGCGCCTGACCAGCCTCCTCGACACGACCCGTCGCCCCGGCGACGCCCACGCTCGCTTTGAGGTGCTCCTGCGCCTGGGCGGGGTGATGGAGGTCGACCGCGAGGACCTCGAGGCAGCCGCCGCCTACTACGAAGAGGCGGAGCAGACCGGCGTCCGTCAGATCGACGCCTGGCGTGCGGGGGCCCGGGTCGCCGCCGCCCGCGGTGACACCGAGACCCAAGTCCGCCTCCTCGGGCTCCTCTCGGAGATGGGCGCAGGCGAGGATGAGAGCCGCGTCGACGCCCTCTACCGCGTCGCGGAGATCCAGCTCGCCGATCCTGAGCGGGTCGACCAGGGGCTCGACGCCCTCCTCAAGGCCCTCGACGATGAGCCCCGCTTCGGCCGCGCCGGCCTGATCCTTCAGCGGGCGAGCGAGCATGAGAACGCCAGCGAGCGCCTCCTCGCGATCTACGAGGATGTCGCCCGTCGTGCGGAGGAGCCCAAGCTCCTCCTCCACGCCCTGGGCCGCCGCGCCGCCCGCAGCGACGCGACCCCTGAGCACGCCCGTGAGGCCGCCGAGCTCGCCCTCTCCCAAGAGGAGTGGGAGCAGGCCGAGGTGCTGCTCCAAAGGGCGCTCGAGCTCGCCCACGGTCAACCGCTGAGCTGGGCCCTCCTCGCCCTCGCCCAGCGCCGCAAAGAGGCGGGTGATCTCGCTGGCGCGGTCCGCTGGCTCGGCGACGCTGCCGACAGCGCGGAGCTCGGCGAGCTCCTGCCCCTCGCCGACACGATCGCGACCCAGGCCCTCGCCGACGGCGGTGACCCCAGCCTCGCCGCCAAGCTCTACGAGCGCCTGCTCGAGCGGGACGCGACGGCGCGCGCGATCTGGGAGCCGCTGATGACGATCTACCGCCGCCTAGGCGACGTCGAGCGCCTGGAGAAGATGGTCTCGGAGATCGTCGACGGGATCCCGAGCCCCGACGAGCGCAACCTCCTGCGGCGTGCGCTCGCCGAGGAGCTGCTCGGCCGTGAGGACCGCGGCGAGGACATCGTCACCCTCCTCAACGCCGCGCTCTCCGAGGACCCCAGCGATCTCGCGGCCCGCGAGCTCCTGACCCGCCACCTCGAGAGCGCCGGCGACGAGCAAGCCCTGGCGATGCTCCTCCGCGATCAGCTCAAGGCAGCGCGTGAGTCCGGCGACAAGCCGGCGATCAAGCTGCTGACGATCAAGGTCGCGGCGGGCCTGCGGGCGACGCAGCCCGACGAGGCGCTGGCCGCCGCGCACACGGCCCTCGCCGAGATGCCGGAGGACACCGAGCTCCTCGCCCTGGTCCTCGACCTCGGCGCCGAGGAGCTGACCGTGGGTGAGCGCGGCGCCCTGATGGATCGCCTCCTGAGCGTCAGCGAGGGCGAGGCCGCGGCCCAGACCGCGCGCGACCTCTTCGCCCTGCGCAGCCAGGCCGGGGACAGCGAGGGCGCCCTGCGGGCCCTCGAGATCGGCTACCAGCGAGCCCCTGGAGACCGCGAGATCTTCGCGCTGCTCGAGGCGCACCTCCGCGAGAGCGGTCAGGTCAGCGCCTTGGCGACGCTCCTCCAAGAGTCCGCGAAGCTCCTCGAAGAGCCCCGCGAGCAGGCGAAGCTCCTCCACGAGGCGGCGCTCCTCCTCCGCGACAAGCAGGGCGATCCCGCGGCCGCGGCCCTCCTCCTCATGGACGCGAGCGCGGCCGATCCGGACAACCCGACGATCCGCCTCGACCTCGCCAACACCCTGGCGATGGCCGGCGACCTGCAAGCGGCGCTCGAGAGCATCGCCGAGGGCCTCACCTCCTCTCCAGACCTCGCCCAAGAGGTCGCCTTCCTCCGCTGCCGCGCGGGGATCCACAAGAAGGTCGGCGAGCTGAGCTCGGCGCTGAAGGACCTCACCGAGGCCTACTCGATCGACCCCGACGTCACCGCCGATGAGCTGCTCGATGTGCTCCAGCTCTCGGTCACCCAATCGGAGGGACGAGAGAACGAGCGCGAGCTCACCTTCCGCCTGATCGATCTCCTCCTCGCCCACGGACAGGGCGAAGCTGCGCGGGAGCTGCTCGCTGGCTGGGTCGCGCGCAACGCCGCCGACACCGAGGCGATGACCGGGCTGTGGCGTCTCGACGCTCGCCACGAGAACTGGGAGAGCGTCGTCAACATCTGCTCGAAGCTCGTGATCATGGCGACCGGCGAGCTCCAGGTCGAGGCGGGCCTCGCCCTCGCCGACGCCAGCGTCCACCTCGACCGCTCGCAGGCCGCCCGCTTCGGCCTCGAGTACGTCCGCTCCAAGCAGCCCGAGAACCGGGCGATCCGCGACAAGCTCCACGCCCTCTACGAGCAGCTCGGGGCGATCCGCGAGCTGGCGAGCCTCCTCATCGAGGACGCGAGCAACCAAGAGGACCCGGCGACCCGCCTGACGATGCTCCAGCGCGCGGCGGACATGCTCCTCGACTACGGCGACAGGGTGACCCTGATCCCGGTGCTCTCCGAGATCATCAACCTCGACCCGAGCGACCGTGAGAGCGCCCTGACGCTGGCGGGCGTCCACCTCCAGGCCGGAAACCTCGACCAGGCCGACGGCATCATCGACCAGATCATCGCCGGCATGGGCAGCCGCAAGTCGGCGGAGCTCGGGCAGATGTTCTACCGCAAGGCGCTGATCGCCAGGGCCAAGGGAGACCGCGAGACGGAGCTCAGCAACCTGCAGGAGGCGCTCGTCTGCGACAAGGACAACGGCCTCCTCGCCGCCGAGCTCGCCGAGCTCGCCGAGGTGCTCGAGAACTGGGACGTCGCCATGCGGGTGCTGCGGACCATCACGATGATGGACAGCGGCGAGTGCCCGATCTCGAAGGCCGAGGCCTACGCTCGCCAGGCCCGCATCGCCCACCGCACCGGAGACTCCAAGCGGGCGATCTTCTGGGCCCGACGGGCGACCCAAGAGGACCCCGAGCTCGAGGAGGCCCACGCGCTCCTACGGCGCCTAGAGCAGGAGTAGCGCTCCGTCGGTCGACCGAGGCCGAGCCAAGGCCCTGACACACACGACGAGGGCGTCTCCGACCGCGGAGACGCCCTCTCTCATGCTACGCAGGCGATGGCCCAGGACGAGGGAAGCGCGGCTGCGGTCGATCGCCTACATCGGCACGATCGGCGTGCAGCAGCCGGTCTGGCAGAACTCCCCCTCCATGCACTCCGAGCTGTCGAGGCACGGCGTCACCCCCTCCTCGCACTTCGGCATGTTGTTGCACTCCGGCGGGAGGTCCTCCGGGTCCTGGCCGAAGCAGAGCTCGCACTCCTCGACGTCGCAGGGGTTGTTGCAGTTGTCGAAGAAGGTGCACTTGTTGCACGCCTCCAGGTTGTCGAGCGAGCAGTCCGGGTTCGAGTCGAGATAGTAGAACTCGTCGCCGATCTGGCAGCAGCCGAAGCAGTCGCAGCCGTTGGGCACCAGCGGCGTGCAGAAGTCGAGGCACTCCTGCGGCATCATCAGATCGCACATCTTGAGGTCGGGATCGTAGGCGCAGCCGACGTCCGCGCCGGGGTTTTGCGGGTCGCACTTCAGGTTCCAGACGCACTTGTCGTCGCCCTGCCCCGAGTTGGCGTCGAAGTAGCAGTCCGCCTTGCAGTCCTTGTTCTGGCCCGGGAGCCCGGTCTGCAGCGACTTCTCGTCGTCATCGCAGGGCGAGGTGCACTCGGGATCCTTGAGGTCGACCTTGCCGTCCATGTCGTCGTCAAAGCCGTTGCCGCACTCGTAGAGCTTGCCGTCGCAGAGCAGCTCGGGCTGGCAGATCGCGTTGCAGCCGTCGAGGCTCTCGGTGTTGCCGTCGTCGCACCCCTCGCCGGGGCCGAGCACGCCATCACCGCAGACGTTCTTCTTGCAGTCGTCCTTGCAGGCCTTGCCTTCGCCGTTGTTCTCGCCGTCGTCGCACTGCTCGACGCCTGAGTGGATCAGGCCGTCGCCGCAGACGGCGATCGTGCAGCTCGAGGTGCAGGCCCCTTGGTTTGAGTTCTCGTCGCCGTCGTCGCACTCCTCGACCCCCTCGTAGACCTTGCCGTCGCCGCAGATCGCGTCCGTGCAGTTGTTGGTGCAGGCGTCGGTGTCGAGGTCATTGCCGTCATCGCAGGACTCGCCGTCCTGGAGGACTCCATCCCCGCACGAGGCGAGCTTGCACGCGTTGGTGCAGAGATCGTCGTCGACCTCGTTGCCGTCGTCGCAGCCCTCGCCGGGCCCCTTGTCACCATCACCGCAGACGTTCGCCTTGCAGTCGGCCTTGCAGGCCTTGCCCGGGCCGTTCCCATCCCCGGCGTCGCACTCTTCCCCAGGCTGGATCAGGCCGTCACCGCACTGCGGCAGCTTGCACTCGACCGTACAGCCGTCGTTGTCGACGTCATTGCCGTCGTCGCACTCCTCGCCCGCCTGAACGATCAGATCCCCGCAGGTGGGGAGAGTGCAAGCGTTGGTGCAGCCGTCATCGTCCACCCGGTTGCCGTCATCGCAGAGCTCGCCAGGATCGATCCCCATGTCCCCGCAAAACGGCTCAGCTCCGGTCGTCCCGCCGGTGGCCGTCGTCGCCTCGGTCTCCCCGGCCGTGCCCGCAGAGGTGGTCGTTCCCGACGCCGAGGCCGAGGCCGACCCACCTGTCGCTGTCGTCGTTCCAGTCGACGCGCTCGTCGACGCGCTCTCCCCAGAGCTGGCAGTGCCTGCCGTGCCGGTCGTCGCCGTCCCCGCGGACGTGCTCTCGCTGGTCGCACCTCCGCCGCTACAGCCGAAGACAAGAGCGAGAGCGATAACGAGGGATACCCTGGATCGAAGCACAGAACCTTGGACCGCAGCAGAGCCGATTATTCCAGCCTTGCTCTTGAACCATCTTCGCGCTTTGCAGGCGACCTCCGGACAGGGGCCGCATCCGCGGAGGACCCTCGAGTTCGGAGGAGGCGAGCTCTCTCCTTTCGTCGAGCCTTGCTCTTCGACCATCTTCGCGCTGAGGAGGCCACCTCCGGACAGGGACCGCACCCGCGGAGGACCCTCGAGCTCGGAGGAGGCGGCGAGCCCTCGCCTTCGTCGAGCCTTGCTCTTCGACCATCTTCGCGCTGAGGAGGCCACCTCCGGACAGGGACCGTATCCGCGGAGGACCCTCGAGTTCGGAGGAGGCGGCGAGCCCTCGCCTTTCGTCGAGCCTTGCTCTTCGACCATCGTCGCGCTGAGGAGGCCACCTCCGGACAGGGACCTGAGCAGGGGCCGCATCCGCAGAGGACCTCGAGTTTAAAAAGGGGCGCGTCCGGCTCTCGCCGGTCGCGCTCGTCGATCCCGCGAGCGCGGCGCTCCCCTCTGGGACGTAAGCCTCAACAGGGGGCTGGCCCGCGCAGGCACGGTGGACGACGGGACCTCCAGCGCTCCGAGCCGCTGCCATCCAGACGATGCCTTGAACACATCGACGGGCGGAGGATGGCAGCGGCTGTCGCTGGGCTCGTCTCGGCGCTCCCCTCTGGATGATGACGTCGCGAAAGCGAGTGAGCGACGTCGTCACCGAGGAGAACAAAGCCTGCGAACCACTCCCTACCAGGACACCCGCTCAGGTGGGCGCCCGAGGTGAGGTGACAAGCTGGCAGGGGAATTCAGGCGCCTATGCCACGAAGACGCGGACACCGGAGCAGGCTGCCGAGAGGCGGCTCTGGAGGCCCTATTCGGGCCGCGCTGTGATTGGCCGGCCGCTTGCAGCTAGGCGCCGCATGCCCTCAGCAGGAATCACATCCCTCGTCTTCATCACGACCATGTTGTCAGCGCCGGGTCAGGTCCCGGCCAAGATCAGCGAGAGCTCAGCCCAAGGGACCAGGCTCGAGGTGGAGGTCGTCGAGCGCCGCGGCGCTCAGCCGTCGAGCTTTGGCTTCGTCGTCCCGACCGACGGCAAGATCGAGGCCTGGATCTCGGGCGGCGATGATGCCCGTCGGTGCAAGGTGAGCGCCGAGCCCCGCCGCGGCGGGACACACCTGGAGCTTCGCTGTGACGGGGGTAAAGAGCATGAGCTTCGTGTCGAGGCGACCCGGGGCTTTGCCGCCGGGAAGCGGGTCAAGGTCGCCGAGGTCCAGCGGCCGGGGGGGGCGAAGAGTCAGGTATTCGTGACCCTTCGCTAGGCTTGGTCAGCGCGTGCGCGGCTCCGTGGGCGCCGCGCCAGCGGCCTACCAGTTCTTGGTCAGGATCTCGTCACCGTAGGTGCCGAGCGGCTTGTCGCCCTCGCACTTCGGGATCCCGCAGTAGGTGAAGACCTTCTCGTAGGTGATCGCCGGATGCCGCGGGAGATTGAGACAGGCAGCGCCGCCGCCAACGACCCAGTGGGCCTCCGTCTCCTTGAAGGGGTCGACGATGGCGCTGAAGCCCCAAGCGTCCTCGATCTGGAGCTTCATACCGGGCTCGGTGAAGGACGTTCCATCGCGGCAGTAGTCGGCCCGGGCGACGCGGGTGACCGTCTCGTGCCGCCCAAAGCCGACCTCGTGGTGAAGGTAGCCCCAGGAGTCCTGAACCTTGCCAACAGCGCCCGAGACGCAGGCGACGAACATCGTCGCTCCGCGAGGATTGAACTCGCCGCTCTTCATGTCGACGTGCAGGTCTTCGTTCGCCAGGGCCTCGAGGGCGCCGGTGTCGACGTCCATCTCGCAGATCGCGACGGGCTTGTCCTGCTGCTCGATGTACTTGGTCGCCAGGCCGGTGACATCGCTGGTCATGTAGCTCCAGTGGTAGGCCCAGTAGAGGTTGCCCTGCGGGGTCACCTTCTCGCCCATCTTCTCGATCTGCGGGATGATCGATGAGTCCAGGGTGCCGTCCTGATCGTAGTCGAGGTCGATGTACCAGCTCGACCGCTCGAAGTCGTAGCCGCGGTAGTGCTTGCCGTACTTCTCGGCCATGATCTCGCCCTTCTCGACCCAGATCGGATCGGCGCCAGGCTTGAAGCAGACCGGGTCGAGCGAGCCCATCTTGCTCTTGTACTTGTAGATATCCGGGTCCTGGCTGCCCTTCGGCTGGATGCAGACCTTGGTCAGCTGCGCGTGCTCGTGAAAGGCGCCCTTGAGGTCGAGCTCGTTCCACTCGAAGTCGCCGAGGAAAGAGGTGTTCAGCTTGGTGCCAAATCCCCAGCGCTCCGTGATGTCGTCGCCGTCGCCAAAGTCAAGCTCAGGCTCGGCGTCACAGCCGAGGCTCAGGGTCAGGGTCGCGGCCAGGGAGAGGATCGTGGTCAGGGTCTTCATCGTCGTGCTCGCTTTCATCGGTGTCGCCGGGGTTCGCCCAAACCCGCGCGGCGCTCCGTCCGTCTTACGCTTGGGCAGTGATCCGCGACCCGAGATCAATTGCCGGTTTCCGAAAAAAATCTGAGAGTTTTTCTCGCGCCTCGACCACGCGCCTTTTCGGTCCCAAGGGCGGCCAATTCTGCCCCGCGGAACACTGTAGTCGCGCGCCCCCGAGCATCGAGCCCAGAACCGAGCGAGGCCTGAGGACCCCTCCAGGGCGCCTCAGGGGCATGCGGACTCTGCGCCGATGGGCTCTACGGCCCCCAGAGGACTCCGCTATCATCCTCCGCGTGCGCGCCGACGACGACCTCCTGGCAGCCTGGCGAAGCGGTGACGAAGACGCCGGCGTCGAGCTCTTTGAGCGCTACTACGACGGCGTCTCACGCTTCTTCAAGAGCAAGGCCTGGGACGCCGCCGCGGACCTGATCCAGCGGACCTTCCTCGCCTGCCTCGAGACCCGCGATCGCATGCGCGAGGGGACGAGCTTCCGCTCCTACCTCTTCGGCATCGCCCGCAACATCCTCTTTGAGCACTACCGAGGCAAGCGCCGCGACGGTCGGCTCCTCGACTTCGCTGAGCGCTCCCTCGAGGACCTGGGCGCGACGCCGACGACCGCCCTCGCCCAGGCCCAAGAGAGCCAGCTCCTCCTCCAGGCGCTGCGCCAGATCCCCCTCGAGCACCAGACGATCCTCGAGCTCTACTACTGGGAGGACATGACCGCCGGCGAGATCGCCGGCGTGCTCGACGTCCCCGAGGGCACCGCCCGCACCCGGATCCGCCGGGCCAAGCAGCTCCTCGAGGCGGAGCTCACGGCCCGGGCCGCGAGCCCGCAGCTCCTCGCGAGCACGGTCTCCGATCTCGACAGCTGGGCCTCTCACCTCCGCGCCGCCCTCGAAGAGCGCTAGCGCCCGACTCGGGCCGCCGCAATTGATCCGGGCCTGACGGTCACTCCCCTCGTGGAGCCGCGCCCGCGCTCGCTAGCAATTGCCGGCTCCGTGGGAGATCCTGTGACCCAACCGAAATTCCATCGACTTCTCGGCCTCGGCTTCGCCAGGCGCCCGCAGCTCGACGTCGTCGACGGAGGAGACGCCTTGAAGGAAAAGGAAGAGGACAAGCTCGACGAGAGCCTCGCCCAGACCCAGCTCGGCGTCGATCGCCACAGCGGCGATGACCTCGACGCTGCGATCAGCCTCGCCCAGACGAGGGCCGCGACCGGCGATGTTCGCCAGACCGAGGAGGGCCCGGAGGAGAGCGTCAAGGAGACCGGCCCCGTCAGCTTCGCGGCGACCCTGATCCCGAGCGAGCGAGCGACCGCCGCCGAGGAGGCCGCCGCCGAGGTGAGCATCTCGGCGCTGATGCGGACGATGGCCGCCGGGGATCCCAGCGCTACCCCAGGCGACCCCGAGCAGGCCCTCGACGTCAGCCTCGCCCAGACCAGGATCGCCGGCGACACAGGCCTGGAGAACGACGACGAGCTGGGTGGCGAACCGCTGAGCCTCGCCCGCACCCTGACCCCGGTCGACGCGGCGCGCTCGCGTCAGGCCTCGGCCGACTCCGGCTCACGCGCGTCGCTGCGGCGCGACGAGGGGATCACCGACGATCCGGACCTCTCGCGCCGGCTGCTCAAGCCCAAGGGCAACGATGGTCGGCTCAAGGACCTGATCCGCGCCCGGATCTTCCGCAAGAAGGCGGCGCCGGTGAAGATCGGCCGCTACACGATCCTCGACCGGCTCGGCGAAGGCGGTATGGGCGTCGTCTACACCGCCTTCGACGACAAGCTCGAGCGCAAGATCGCGATCAAGGTGATGCGCTCGGACAACACCGAGGGCTCCAACGGCCGGATCCGCCTGATCCGCGAGGCCCAGGCGATGGCCCGCCTCGCCCACCCCAACATCGTCACGGTCCACGAGGTCGGCGAGGTCGACGACCAGATCTTCGTCGCGATGGAGTACATCCGCGGCCAGAGCCTCGATCAATGGCAGCAGGAGCCGCACCCCTGGCGCGAGGTGGTCGAGGTCTTCCGCCAGGCCGGTCGCGGCCTCGCGGCGGCCCACGACGCCGGGATCATCCACCGCGACTTCAAACCCCACAACGTCCTCCTCGGCGAGGACGGCACCGCCAAGGTGCTGGACTTCGGCCTCGCCCGGTCGATGACCCAAGGCCAGCTCACCGAGGGCCAAGGGAGCGGCGAGGACACGGCCCCTGAGAGCACAGCGCTCGCGCCCACAGGCGGGAAGGAGCTGAGCCTGCTCGACCAGCGCCTGACCCGGACCGGCGCCCTGATGGGGACGCCCGCCTACATGGCGCCGGAGCAGCACGAGGGCCGCCCCGCCAACGCCCACAGCGATCAGTTCTCCTTCTGTGTCGCCCTCTACGAGGGGCTCTACGGCGAGCTCCCCTTCGAGGCCACATCGTTGCCGACGCTGATCGCCAGCGTTCTCGAGGGTCGGATCAAGGACCCGCCGTCCTCCGCCAAGGTCCCGAGCTGGCTGCGAAAAGTGCTCCTTCGCGGGCTCGCGGTCGACCCTGAGCGACGCTTCGCCTCGGTCTCCGAGCTGCTCACAGAGCTCGGCCGCGATCCTGTCGCCCGGCGCCGACGCTGGCTCGCGACCGCAGCGTTCGCCGGGATCATCGGCGGCGCAGGGTTCGGCGTCGCGAGCCTTGGCGCGGCCCAGCCCGCGGTCTGTACCGGCGGCGCCGAGGAGATCAGCCAGGTGTGGGGCGATGAGCAGCGTGCGGCGGTCGAGCGCGCGATCAAGGCGACCGGGCTCGCCTACGCGGATGAGACCTGGGAGAAGATCGCCCCGCAGCTCGACGCCTACGCGCAAGAGTGGGCTGAGATGCGAGGTGAGGCCTGCGAGAGTCACCAGAGCGGCAAGCACTCCGACCGGATCTTTGATCTGCGGACAACATGCCTTGATCAGCGATACACAGAGTTCGGGGCTCTGATCGAGATACTTGCGACAGCAGACGGAAATGTGGTCGACAACACTGTCGACGCCGTCCACGGCCTCTCTCGTATCTCGACGTGCCGCGACCTAGACTCGCTAACACAGGCGATCCCCCCCCCCGAGGATCCCGACACTGCGAAGGCAGTCAACGAGGCCCGGCGCGGGCTCGCGCGCGCGCAAGTTATGGAGAATGCTGGCCGGTTTGGCGAAGGCCTAGAACTCCTGGACACCATCGCGGCGTCCGCTGACTCCCTTGGCTACGAGCCGCTACTAGCGGAGCTTGCAGTCCGCCGAGGAAGCCTCTACATGGAGATTGGCGAATCGAAACTTGCAGAAGAGAATCTGAGCACAGGTCTGAAGAGCGCCATCTCCACGCACAACGACTCAGTGGCACTAGAATCCCTAACGAAGCGTATCTTTTTGCGTGCATTTCATGCGTCGCAAGCGCATGAGGCTATCGCCGACGTGTGGCTTGGCGAGGCTCTCGCCATTAGGAGCGCCGCGGGGAGCCGCGAGACAGGCCTACTTCACAACAACGCAGGGGCCGCCTACGACGAGATCGGAGACATGGACCTCGCCCTCAAGCACTATCAGGATGCTCTCGAAGAGTATCGCCATAGTGAGTATCAGCCTGATCCGAAATCCGGTGTCGTCCTGAGCAACGTTGGAGTCACGCACCTGAAGCTTGGAGATTACCGCAACGCTGCAGAGTCCTTTCGTAGAGCGATCGACCTGCTGTCTCAGAGCCTCGGCGCGAAGCATCCTCATGTTCCGACAGTCCGCTCAAACCTCGCCGTCGCGCTCCGCGGCGACGGTCAAACGAGTGACGCAGAGGCTGAGATCCGCCAGGCCCTCGCCGAGACCCGTGAAACACAGCCGGACAACGTGATGTCGCTCAACCTGGTCCTCATCAAGGCCATCGCCGTGGCACTCACCGCCCGTGACCTCAACGCTGTTGCGAAACACAGCGGAGAACTCCTCGCACTCGTCGAGGAGGACTCAGCCCTATACATCCCCCTCGTCTTTGCCACGCGCCACCTCATCGGTCCTGCCTACTCGCTCCAGGGTGACCACGAGTCAGCGCTCCTGGAGCACGAAGAGGCAATGAAGCTGATCGAAGGGGAGGTCATCGACCCTTCCATCCACGCAGATGGACTCGACGCTTTCGGAGACTCTCTCCGCAATGCGGGTCAGCTAGAGACGTCGGAGAGCAGGCTCATAGAGGCCCTGGCCCTCCGCGAAGAGAAGCTCCCGCCGAACACGCCGTCCCTCGCGATCACCCTCGAAAAGCTCGCCCTGACCTACATCGCCCTCGAGCGCTACGACGACGCCGAGGCGGCCCTCAGCCGCGCGGCGAAGATCGTGGAGGAGAAGCTCCCGCCGACGAGCCAGCTCGCGGCGACGGTCAAGCGGACGACCGCAGAGCTTGAGCTGGTGCGGGGCAACCCGGCGGCGGCTGTGGAGCAGGCCCGAGCGGCCCTGTCGATCCACGAGGCGACGCGCGACGCCGACGACGGAGAGCTCGCCCTGACCCGCTTCGCCCTGGCGCGGGCCCTCGAGGCTCAGACGCCGGCGAGCGCTGAGGCGAAGACGCTGGCGACGACAGCGCTCGAGGTCCTCCGCGCCCGCGGCGAGGGTTGGGAGCCCGAGGCTGAGCGGGTCGACGGCTGGCTGAAGCGCCTCTAGCCTCTCTGCTGCCGCCCCCTGCGGTCCTGCGACAGACGGCCGACGACTAGAAGCGACCGACAAGCCCGCCGCCGACGCGCCCTGCCCCGCCGCTCGGGGAGAGCGCGAAGACCCGGCCGCGATCCCGCCTGCGCTTGCGCATGCCTACATGGGCGTTGATCTGATCGCGGAAGAGATAATAGACGGAGTACACCAGCAGCGAGGTGCCAAAGCCGAGGGCGAAGGCCGAGCCGCTGTGGCGCGCCGCCGCCGAGGTGGCAGAGTCGCGGTAGGCCTCGTCCTCCCACGAGTCCGGGCGGAGGGCGTTGAAGTCTCCCGCCGCGAAGCTGACGCCGATAGCACCGCCGATGAGCGCACCTACGCCTACGCCGGACTCGACGCCCCAGATGATCGCCCGCTGTCTGCGGGTCGGCGCGAGACCGCTGAGCAGGGCCGTGCCGACGCCGAGCGAGGCGCCCAGGAGGGCCGTGCCGGTGCTCCGCAACGTCACAGCGCTGGTGAGGAGCTCGCTGCAGCGGTAGATGCTGGCGGCGCAGTCGTCGTCAGTGCGCCCCAGGATCCGTCGATACTGGACCTGTCCCCCCGAGAGCAGGCCGACGCCCACGGCCCCCATAAAGAAGGGTGAGGAGGCCGCCCTCAGGCCGATGAAGGCTGGCCTGTCCCCAGCCGGCATGTCAGCGCGGAGGACAAGCTCGACCTCTGCGGTCGAACCAGCCTCGACCTCAACATCCTCGTCGAGACCGTCGTAGTAGCCGTCCTCGGGCACCGCGACGTTCCACTTTCCGGGGGTGAGGAGCACGGTCCGCCGCTGCAACCCCTCGGGCCCGTCGTCTCTGGTGAGCTGGAGGATCAGCGGCGGCAGCACGTCCGAGGGCTTGCCGTAGAAGTCGATCTCGACGGTGATCGCCGAGTCGCGCGGGTCGGCGTCGACCTCGATCTCGACCGGCACGAGCTTGGGCACCAGGCTGTCGAGCATCCGCTCCGCCTCGGGATCTGCGTGCCCGTCGTCCAGGTACTCCTCGAGATAGGCGACCGCGTGGGCGTTGTGTCCGAGCTCGGCCCGCGCCTTCGCAGCGTCGAGGAGAGCTCGGCGGGAGCCGCCCGTGGCTCCTCCCGACTTGCTCGCGCCGGCGATCCGGCTCGCCCGCCAGGCGGCCTCGGCCTCGAGCGCCGCCTCGAGCGCGCCGTCGCTCCGAGCCTGCGCAGGCGTGGGCTCGAGCGGGAGCCCAGGGGCGGCGGCGCGGACGGGGGTGACCGGCCCGGGAGCCCTCACCTCCGCCGCGGCTGTGGGCGCGGTCGCGGCTGCGCGCTCAGGCTCTGGCGCTTCGCGGACCATCTTCGCATCTGCCCCCGAGGACACGCGGGGCAGGCCGAGAGAGAGCGCTCCAACCGTGGAGAGCGAGAGGAGGAGAGAGGAGGTCGCGCGCATCAGCGCGACGATACCGGAGAGCCGCGCGAAGTCGAAGCGATAGGTCGCCGAGCCGGGCGCGCTTTCACAGGGTCGGCCAGGGCAGACCAGGGCGCAGCAGAACACTCTGTGCTATCAAGCGGACTTCGTAGGGTGGAGAATCGAATGATGATGAGACGTCTCATTGGTGAGGATATGGGGATGGGGATGGGGATCTGGACCCGACGGCTGATCACCGTCGCAGCGCTGGTGCCGCTGGCCTGCAGCGGTGATGACAGCGGTCGCGACTCAGACACCGACGGCGGCTCGGCGACCGCGACGACGACCGCCACCGCCTCCGCGACCGACACAACCTCCGCGTCCAACTCCAACTCCAACTCCGCCAGCTCGACGGACTCGGACGGGGGCACGGACTCGGAGAGCGCGGGGACCACCGCGGGCACCTCGGAGAGCGAGAGCGGGACCACGGTCGACCCGACCACGGACGGGACGACCACTGGCACCACCGGCGTCAGCGCGACCGACACAGAAGGGACCACGACCGACGCGACCACCGGCACGACCACCGAGGGTGGCTCGACGACGGGGCTCAACTGCGAGGAGATGGGCGGGGATGATGACGCCCTCTCGGTGATCTGGATCGCCAACTCCGCCCAGGGCACGGTCTCGAAGATCAACACCTCGACGGGCCAGGAGCTCGGCCGCTACCTGACCCGCCCCGACGGCAACGGTTCGCCCTCACGCACTTCGGTCAACCGCTACGGCGATGTCGCGGTGGCCAACCGCAACGGCGGTCTGACGAAGATCATCGCCCGCAAGGAGCAGTGCATCGACGCCAACATGGACGGCGAGCTCAAGACCTCCACCGGGCCGAACGATGTCCTCCCCTGGGGCGAAGACGAGTGCATCGCCTGGTACACGGAGATCCCCCACTCCGACAACCGCCCGGTCGCCTGGACCCCCGGTGTTCTCAACGAGGAGACCTGCCTCTACGAGGACCTCAACGTCTGGACCTCCTGGTCGGACAAGTCCCCCGGCAGCGCGGTCGTCACCCTCTACAACGGCGACGACGGATCGACCATCCAAGAGGTGCCGATCCCCGACCTCCCGAGCCCGTGGCCCGGCTGGTACGGCTTCTACGGCGCCGCGGTCGACGGCGCCGGCAACGTGTGGTTGTCCCAGCTCCAGGGCGGCAACCCGAGCCCCTCCTGGCTCGTCCGGGTCAACCTCGACGACTTCTCCTACGACCACTGGAACGTCCCCGAGGAGGGCGGCTACGGCATGACCGTGACCTCGGAGGGCTATGTCTGGATCTGCGGCCGCTACACCCGTCGCTTCAACCCGGAGACCGAAGCCTGGACCCAGGTCTCGACCGTCGGCGGCGGCGTCCACACCGGCGGCTGCATGGGCGACGGCGACGGGATCCTCTACCGCGGCTCCTACGCCCAGATCCACGGGATCGACACGACGACGATGGAGATCGTCAAGACCCTCAACGTCGGTCAGCCCGGCGATGACTTCATCTGGGGCGTCGCGGTCGACTTCGAGGGCAAGGTTTGGGGCGTGCCCCGCAACGGCACCCGCGCCTACAAGGTCAACCCGGCAACCGGCGTCATCGAGATCCTCTTCCAGGGCCTCGTCGGCGCCTACACCTACTCCGACATGACCGGCTTCGCGCTCTTCAACGTCAAGCCGGCCTAGCCGAGGCGACGGGCGGGCCCCAGCGGCCCGCCACCGCCAGGCCCAACGCGGGCGCTCAGCACAGCTCTGAGCGCCCGTCTTCTGTTCTCAGCGAGCGCTCGGCCCTGTCCACATGCGCTGCTGAGTCCACGCAGCGGCGCCTCCTCGCGCTCTCGCGCAAGGTTTGGCGTGCCGGCGATAGGTCAACCTGCCGACGACACGCCAGCGGGTCGGCGATACGCCAACAGCGAGGCCCCGGGGAGGAGCGCTCGCCGAGGGCTCACCCCTCGCCGAGGTGCTCGCGCATCACTCGCTTGAGCCTCGGGAGCATCGCGAAGATCGCCCCGGCCGCGACGACGCAGGCGGCGAAGTTGATGAGAAAGAAGGTCGACTTGTCGTCGTAGGTCCCCCACAGGCCGGCGAGGAGCCCCGAGAGCTTGTTGCCGATCGCGGTCGAGAGGAACCACCCGCCCATCATCAGCGCGGTGATCCGCGGCGGCGAGAGCTTGGAGACGAGCGAGAGGCCCATCGGGCTCAGGCAGAGCTCGCCGACGGTGACGACCAGGTAGGTCGTCACCAGCCAGTAGCCCGAGATCTTCTCCGCGCCGTTGTCCCCGGCGAAGACCGCGAGGACCATCACCAGGGTCGAGAGGCCGGTGATAAAGAGGCCGAGCGAGATCTTGCCGGGCGTCGACGGCTCGAGCTTGCGCCGGCGCAGCCAGGCGAAGACCGCGACCACAGCGGGGGTCAGGACGACGATCCAGAAGGGGTTGATCGACTGGAAGAGCTCGGTCGAGATCAGGTTGAGCCCGCCGTGCTCGGACCCCTCCTTGACCGGCCCGGTCGGCCAATCCTCCTTCGGCATGTTGTCGAAGTAGGTGTCGGGCCCCAGCTTGGTGATCTTCTCCCCGACGGGGTCGAGCATCGGCACCCCGTGGGTGTCGGTGACGACGATCTCCCGCGGCTCGAGGTCGACCCGCTCGACCATCCCGAGGGCGTCGGCGACCTCGACGGCGGCCGCCGGCATCTCGCGGTCGGTGTAGTCGCGGGCCCAGATCGTCAGGGCCGTGCCGTTTTGGTGGAAGACCGCCCAGAAGACGATGACCACGCCCATGATCGAGAGGAGCGCGCCGATCGGCCCCTTCTCCTTCTTCGGCGCCTTCGCCCAGAGGGAGATGTAATAAAAGGTGACCGGCACGCAGGCGAAGAGGAAGGCGTCGTTCGACTGCGAGCCGATGAAGTTGTCCATGCCGAGGAGGCCGGGGAGGAACCAACCGATCGCGCCGAAGACGAACGCGGGGATGAAGACCACGCCGAGGATCTTCCCGGTCGGCATGTCTCCCTCCTGGACCGGGCGGAGGACGTCGGCGTCCTTGGTGTGCTTCTGGCCGAAGGCGAACCACACAAGGCCGATCAGCATGCCGATCCCGGCGGCCGCGAAGGCGTAGCCCCAGTCGAACTTGTTGCGGAGATAGGCCGCGACGAAGTTGCAGATAAATGCGCCGATGTTGATCCCCATGTAGAAGATCGAGAAGCCGGCGTCCTTGTGCGGGCGGTAGCGGTCGGTGTCGTAGAGGTTGCCGACGAGGGTCGAGATGTTCGGCTTGACGAAGCCGTTGCCGACGCAGATCAGGGCGAGCGAGCCCCAGAAGATCGACATCGACCCGCCCTGCCCGATCGGCACCGCGAGCCCGAGATAGCCGAGCGCCATCAGCACCCCGCCGATGAAGATCGACTTGCGGTAGCCGAGCACCCGATCCGCCAAGAGCCCGCCGGCGAAGGGGGTCAGGTAGACCAGCGCCAGGTAGGTGCCGTAGATGTCCGCCGCCTGCGCCGAGTCGAGACCGAGCCCGGTCTTGTCCGGGTTTTGGTCGGTCATGTAGAGGACGAAGATGCCGAGCATCAGGTAGAACCCGAAGCGCTCCCACATCTCGGTAAAGAAGAGTACTGGCAGGCCTTTGGGGTGATTCTTGAACATCCGCGCTCCGCAACCTCGGTGGCGCGGAATCGTCGCAAGAAGGGGACATTTTTGCCAGCCCCGTGATCGACGACCTGCCGCGGCTGCGATGCACCTCTGCGCCCACAGGTATGAAAACTCCCCTGCCACCTTGTTAGACCAGGATCTCCATCGAGAGGTCCCATACGGTGGAGAAGCAGCGCCCCCCTCGTCCTCAGCTCACCTCCACAGGAGGACGAGCCGGTGGACGGGCGAGGGGGACACCGCGCACGAGTCTAGGACGTGTATCGGCCCTGGGAACCAGGGGCCGATGCGCGCTCCGACCTGTCTGAGAGAGTGGTGTCCCCCCTTGACCGGCCTTCGCCTCAGCCTCCACCCTCCCCTAACCTTCGCGGCCGAGGCAGCCCCGCAGAGCGAGTCAGCGACCGCCCGGCGAGCGTCGACCCGCGGCATCTCTCCGACGACCTTCTCGCGGGCGAGACCACCTCGCAATCACCGCCAATAGCCCTGTGGGCCGACCCCCTACGACGCGGCCTCGTCCGGCCGCGGCTCTGTGATGAAGCGAGCCGCCGCCCCGCGTGCGATCAGGTCGAAGTGTGGGATCTGCTGCCCCATGCCGATCCCGACGTGGATCCCGTGGAAGCTCTCGTGCATCACGGAGTTGCGCCACCACTCCTGGGACTCGAGCTCGTAGTCGACACAGCCGAACGCGAACTCGGTCGCGGAGGAGCCCCGCTCCTTGCCGCCGGTCACCTCGAGGAGCCGCTGCGTCACGTCGACGCCGCCCAGGACGAAGCGAGTGATCGCGTTGTTGACGAAGGTCGCCGAGTTCGAGCCCTTCGAGGCGAGCCGCACCCACTCCTTGAAGAGCTCGCCGACCTCCGCCCGGAGCCCCGGGTTGTTGCAGAGGTAGATCAGCCCGTCGAACGCGAACTCCCCGTCCAGGATGAAGCTCGACCGATCCGCGGCGAGGTTGACCACCGAGGCCTCGAGGAACTCCGAGACCGAGTAGAGGAACCCAGGCGTCATCTCGTCGGCACGGTCGGCGAGCTCGACCTCCTCCCCCATCGCGCACATCAGCGGCCCCTGCGGCGGGACGACCTCGACGTTGTCGCAGGAGAGCAGCGAGTCGTAGAACGCGGCCCGACGCTCGAGGGTGGCCGCGAAGTCGATCCCGAGGAACTGATCGATGGAGTACTCGATCGTCTCGGGTGTGAGGTCGAACTTCGTCAGCGAGAGGTGGGCCGTGATCGCCGGGACCTCGTCCCAGAGCTGGAGGAACTCCTCGTGGGAGGCCGACCGCGTGAAGAGGACAAAGCACGGGTCTCTGCGCTCGCGAAAGTCGACCTCGCCGTACTCCAAGACCTCAAAGCCTCGGCCCTTGAGGCTGGCGATGTACTCGGGATTGTCGACGACCACGGGGATCTCCCGCGCGAAGAGCCTCTTGAAGTATTCCGTGGCGTGCATGGCGATTGACGAGAGTCTAGAGGACTTTGAGCGTGGATTGTACGTCGGCTGCAGGAGCGCCCTCACGAGCCGACCGGCGCCGGGCGAGCCTGAAACCACCGCGCGAAGGGGACGTAGAGCAGCAGCGTCGCGGCCATCATCCCGGCGAAGAAGAGGTAGTAGGCCGCCCCCTCCAGGAGGTGCCCCCCGTCCTCACCGGCGATGACGAAGTTGATCGCGCTCGTGAAGACGTTGCCCAGGGCGACGCTGAGGGCGAAGAGGGCCATGACGAACGACTTCATGGACTCGGGCGCGCTGACGTACGAGAGCTCGATGCAGGTGACCGCGACGAGGACCTCGGCCATCGTCAGGAGGACATAGGCGACGAGGTGCCAGGCGATGCTCGGCGCCGCGCCAGCGACGATCATGGCCTCGACCCCGGCGATCAGCGCGAAGACCACGACGATGAGCGCCATCCCGATCCCGATCCGCCGCACGGGCGTCGGCTCGACGATCCGCCGCAGCGCGGGGTAGAGCAGGTAGGTCGACGCCGGGATCATGATGAGCGCGAGGATCGGCTGGACCGCCTGGATCTGCGCCGGCAGGAGCTCGACCCCGAAGACGAAGCGGTCCATCCGCTGCGCCTGGAGCACCCAAGCGGAGCCGGTCTGAGAGAAGAGCGACCAGAACACCGAGACGAAGGCGTAGAGGGCGATGAGCCGGCCCATGCTCCCCAGACCGTCGCGGCTGAAGAGCTTCTTGACGAAGCCGATGCCGGCTGGCGGGGCGTGGACATAGACATCGCGCCCGCCGCGAAACACCAAGGCAGCGACGAGCATCAGCAGCCCTGGCACGCCGAAGGCGACGTGCGGGCCGTAGATGTCGAGGAGCAAGGGCGTGCTGACGATCGCGAGCACGCTGCCGATGTTGATCGCGAAATAGAACCACGTGAAGGTCCGCTCGACCCGGTGCGCGTTCGCCTCGCCGAACTGATCGCCGAGGTGGGCCGCGACGCAGGGCTTGATCCCGCCGGAGCCCACGGCGATGAGCCCGAGCCCGAGCAACAGGCCATGACGGGTGCCGTCGACCGCCAGCGCCAGGTGCCCGAGGCAATAGACGATCGAGAGCCAGTAGATCGTCCGGTACTTCCCCAAGAACGCGTCGGCGAGGACGCTCCCCAGGAGCGGGAAGAAGTAGACCGCGGCCGCGAAGGCGTGGAACCAGGCCTTCGCTTGCGGCTCGGGGATCGTCGCCCTCGCCCCTGTCGCGTCGACCATGTAGGTGGTCATGAAGACGACCAGGATCGTCGACATCCCGGCGAAGCTGAAGCGCTCAGCGACCTCGTTCAGGACGATGTAGGGCAGCCCCGGCGGGTTTCCCTCGATCTCGTAGGGCGTGCTCCGACGGGGCCTCATGGGACGTCTCGTCGTGGCCGCAGGTCAAGCAGGGGAGCGCTCGACGAAGCGGGGGCGAGCGCGCGTCGAGATGAGGTCGACATGGGGCAGCAGGTGACCCATGCCGACGCCGACGAAGACCCCCTCAGAGCACTTATGTAGCGGCGAATTGACGGTCCAATCGGGGGTGAAGCGCGCACAACCGAAGCCGAACTCCGTCACCGCGGCGTCGCGCTCTTTGCCCGAGTAGAGCCAGTGAAAGAAGGCGCTCACGTCCTCTCCGTCGACGATCAGCCGGTCGAGGCGATTGTCGACAAATTCGGCGTGGTTTTCCCCTCCACGGGCCGCCGCGAGCATGAGCTCGCGCATCGGCGGGCCGTAGGCGTCGCGCACCTCTGGAGTGTTGAAGAGGTAGCTCAGGCCGTCGAACTCGAGCGTGCCCGCGACCGAGAAGCTCGACGTCACGTCCTCGATGTTGACGACCGAGGCCTCTAGGAATTCTGTCACCGACTGCAGCCATCGCGGGCGGACGTCACCGTCCATGTTGGCGATCTCGAGCTCCTCGGCGCATCGGATCAGCAGCTCGCTCGCCCCCGACAGGACCTCGACGTCGTCGCAGGAGAGCAGCGCTTGGTAGCGCTCCGCTCGGCGCTCCACGGCGGCGCTCGCATCGAGGCCGAGGCCGAGGACAACCTCCATCGCGTAGCGTGCAGCCGCAGCGCTGGCGTCGTAGCGGGCGATCGAGAGGTGTGCGAGCGGCGAGAGGGGGTCCTCCCAGCGATCGTAGAGGAGGCCCACAGTCTCGAGCTTGGACGGGACGACCAACGCGGGGCGATCCGCGGTCGTGTAGAGGGCAACCTGGTCGAGGAGCTCTGCCTCGCCCCAGTCGCGGAGGGAGGGCAAAGCGCTCGCCTCGTCCGCGACGAGCACGAGCTGCCGCTCTAGTAATCGCCGAAAGTACTCGCGAGCGTCCATGGGGACTCCTCCTGCGATCTTGCTCAACGGCCCTACTCAAAGGGCCTTAACGGAGAAGGCGCGCGCCTTGCGAGAAGACGCGCGCCTTGCTAGCCGTCACCTTACCAGTAGCGGTTCGCGTTGGTCTTGCGATCGGTCGACGAAACGCTCTTGGGGTTCTTCCAGTAGCGGTTGCCGTTCTGCTTGCGGTCGGTCGGGGTGACGGTCTTCGGGGTCTTCTTGGTCATCGTTCTACCTCCAAAATGTGCACGCACGAGGAATCGTAAGTGCGGACCGACTTTGTACGCTCCCCCCGCACACATGTCAATCGATCTCCACGCCAAGAGTGACCCTATGCACCCTCTCAGGGTCGATCCACGGCGACTCGCGGGTGCGCAGAGCACACAGGAGTCGCCCTACGCGGAGCACGTCAATGAATGCACAGACGCGGCTTCGAGCGCTGAGCCGAGAGGAGCCTGCTCGCACCTTTGAGCACCGCGCGATGCGGTCCCCATCGGCCCGACAGGAAGGCTCAGGAACGATACGTGTAAGCCTGCTAGTCGAAGAATTTCCAATCCTCGACGTAGTTGCCGACCAGCGCCTTCGGATACCCAGGGTCCGCGCGCAACGTCGTGATGTCGTAGCGGATGTGCTCGTCATCGCGGAAGAAGTAGATCTTGCCGCCGCCCCAATAGATGGCCGCGTCGATGCGGTCGAAGGTCACGCCTTTCCAGCGCTTCTGCGTCTGCTGGGGGTAGCCCGGCGCCGCGGCCCATTCGACGGCGTCAAATCGTACATAGCGGCCCCCCGCGAAGAAGTAGATCGACCTTGGATCGGTGGCCATTACCGCGTCGATCTTCTCAAACGAGACGCCCGGCCAGTCGTCGGCGATCATCCGCGGAAACCCCTCGTCGACCTTCCCCGAGTCGAGGTCCAGGCGCAGGTACTGTTCGCGCCGGAAGAGATACACCTTGCGCCCGAGCTTCTCGCCGGAGGGGGAGACGAGGCTGTCGTACTGGAAGGCTGCGTCGACCCGCTCAAAGCCGAGGTCGTCGAGCTCCGGCCACAGGTCCGCGACGTTCCCCGGCGGCCCGCTGGTCGCGGACTCTACATTGTAGGTAAAGTACGTCCTTCCGCGGGTGAAATGGACCACGTCGTCGATGCAGAAGACCGACGAGATCGGCTGAAAGATCGCCGCCGTCCGATAGGCGTCCATCAGCGCGGTGGCGACCTCAGGATCGCGGATGAGCGTCCAGATCCCCGCGACCTCGATCTCGATCGTCTGCGGGTTGCTCCGGATCGTCTTGATCCACTCGTTGTAGCGCTCCTCGTCGAGTGAGCTCAGGGCGGCGAGCTTGAACTCATCGCCGCCCCGGCCGAGCACCGTGCAGCGCGACTGTTGCTTGAGCTTCGCCCGGCTCTCGTTCTCCTTGGCCTCGACGCTGCCGCTGTTGGTCCCGAACGACGCCTGCAGGCCCGCCTCGATCTCCTGCTTGGTCATCGACGACGACTTGGTGACGCTGAACATGATGTCCGCCTTGCCGCCGACCCACGCTCGCTTGACAAAGTGGGTGCCGTAGCGATCGAAGAACTCGGTGTACGCGGCCCGCTTGTCCGGCGAGAAGGGCACAGGCACCCCCGAAGTGTCGATCGGCGCGTTGTCCCGAGGATTCTCGAGGTACACGCTCCACAGCGGGACAAACGAGGTGCGGACGCCGTAGAAGGCCTCTTCTTCGGAGCGCAGCTCCTGGCCGACGTGGATGTTGGCGTTGACGCTGAAGGCCCCCGCGCCCGCCGCGAGGCTGCTGTCGAGCCTGCGCTGCTTCGAGAAGCGCTCCCACGACTCCTCGATCTGGATCTGGTTGAGCGCTAGGCCGGCCGGCGTCGGCGGGCTGTCCTGGACCGCGTAGCCCCTCGGGACCCGGTAGATCTTGCCCGTCTCCTGGGAGTGAAACGACGTGCCCTCCCCCTGCGGGAAGAGGATCCCCTTGAGCTCATAGGGGCTGTGGGGGCGGAGGTAGAGCCCTCGACCGACGATGTCGAGGCCCGGGATCGGATACTCCCGCGCGCTCTCGAGTTGCGGCTCCTTCGGGGCAGGGGCGGAGTTCGGATCCATAGCGACGCTGCTTTCTGTGCGGCCCGATCGTCGAGCTCGGCCTCGCCATCAGTCTCGCAACGGGTGTTTGCAGATGCCATGATAAAATGCGCTCAGCAGCGCCATCGCCCCTGCGTAGGACGTCTGCTCAGACCCAGCGAAGCGGTGCGCAGGGCACACGTCCTGCGGTATAGTCCGCACCTCTCTCAAGGGGGCGCTATGCCGACAGCGACGAAGAATGAGACAAAAGCTGGGGACCAAGCCGGTGAATCGAGCGCCGCGAGCGAGCCTGCGCTGACGCGGCAGGACAAGGCGAAGCAGATCATCCGTCGCAACGTCTATTGGACCCTCGGCCTCGGCGCAATTCCGATCCCGCTCGTCGACGTCGCCGGTGTGATCGTCGCCCAGGTGAAGATGGTCCGCGAGCTCGCGGCGCACTATGAGGTCGACTTCTCGGAGAGCCGCGCGAAGGCGATCGTCACCACCCTCATCACCTCGATCGGCGGCCACACCCTCTCTAACGCGGTGATCGGCAGCCTCGTCAAGCTCGTCCCGGTCATCGGCTACACCTTCTCGCTGGTGTCGATGCCGGTGATCGGCGGCGCGCTGACGATGACGCTCGGGAACATCTTTATGATGCACTTCGAGTCCGGCGGGACCCTGCTCGACTTCGACGCAGAGGCGATGCGCGAGCACTTCCGCAGCCAGTTCGACGACAACAAGATCGTCGTCGAGGAGATCAAGCAAGAGCGACGGAAACCTTGAGGGCCCCATGCTGTTAAAGGTCGTCGCCTACCTGCAGAAGAAGAGCCCGCACCTGAGCTTCGCCGCGGCGCCCTCGTCGGGTTCGCTGTCGAACCTGATGACCCAGGGGCTCGCCCTCGGCTGCGCGACGGTCGCGACCTGCGGCCTCGGGGTGTTCCTCGCCACTGGCGCGACCTCGACCACCGGCGGCAGAGCTCCCGCCCTCGCCCCTCCGCATACGCAGGATGAGGCGTTCATCGCCGCCTGTGGGGCCTTTGACCGCGATCAGCCGACGCGCGTGACGATGATCTCCTCGCCCGAGAAGCGGGCGTGGATCGAGGATGTCTACGGCCGCTTCGCTCGCCTCTGTCCGAACATTCAGGTGGAGCTCCACCACCTCGAGGACGAGGCCGCGATCCGGCTGATGCTCGCCAGCGGGTCGAACCTGCCGACCCTCTGGTCCCCGGCGAGCTCGGACGCGCTCTCGCTCTTCGCTGCGCGCTGGACCGGCGCGCAGGTACAGCCCTTCGAGCTGGAGGCGGCGCGCCCCCTGGCGATGACGCCGATCGTCCTCGTGCTCGCCTCCGATCAGGCCCGCCGCCTCCTGCGACAGGACGACGAGCACCGGCCGCGAGCCGCTCAAGGGGGGCTGTGGGCGAACGCTGGCTGTGCGCGCGCGCCGGAGGGCGGGGACCCTGACCATGTCTGGTTCGTCCACCCCCACCCGCTCCGGTCTTCGGTGGGTCTGAGCTCCATCGCCATGATCGCCGACGACCTCGCGAGGGGACCGTCGAGCACCCAGGGGGATGACCGGGACCACCACGATCACCTCCGCGACTGGTTTCGTCGCTGTGCGCCCGCAGCCGAGCACCTCAAGCACTCGCCTCGGGACCTCACCTATCGCCTCGCCGGAGGACAATTCCCGGGCCTGGCGACCTCCGAGCGCTACGCGATCGAGTTCCTCAGCGAGCGCTCGCGGGATCCGGAGCTGCCGATCGAGTACACCGTCGTCTACCCGGAGACGACGATCCTGCACGACCACCCGGTCGTCGGCAGGACGTCGGAGGCGAGCGACGCCGCCGAGCGCTGGGTCGAATTTCTAAGGGGCGAGGAGAGCCAGGCGCGGGCCGTCGAGCTCGGCCTTCGCCCCGCCGACGGCGGCAGCGTCCGCACGGACCTGGACGCCGGAGACAACCCGTTTCTCCGCCTCCGACGGCAGGGCCTCGCCCCCGAGCTGCCCTCGATCCCAGCTCCGCCGCGCTCGGCCGCGGACACGGCCGCGCTGATGCAGGCCTGGAGCGACGCTCTCGGCACCTCGTGATCGGGATCTAGCCAGCTAGCGCTATCGGACAGGTCAGAGCTGACGTCCGCCCTCGAGGTGGACGAGCACGTCGGCGCGGTGAAAGTGTCGGTCGTCGTGGCTCACGGCGATGACCGTCTTCCCCTCGGCCTGCAGGGCCGGCAAGAGCTCGGTGTAGTAGTACATCCGCAACTCGGGATCTTGGTGGGCGTCCCACTCGTCAAAGAGGAGGAGCGGCCGTCGCTCGAGCAGGGCGATGATCATCGCCAGTCGCTTGCGCTGCCCCGAGGAGAGCGCCAGCTTGGTGAACCTGCCGTCCTTGAAGCTCGTCACGTCGGAGAGCTTGAAGCGGCGGAGCAGCTCGTCGATCTCGGCCTGTTCAAAGTCGAGGCCGTAGGGCCGGGCGAAGAGGTGCTGGTCGCCGAAGATCGCGGTGAAGCGCTCGCGATACTCCGCCAGACGGTCGGCGCTGAGGGCTTCGCCGTCGACGAGGATCGTGCCGCTGGTCGGCCGATAGAGCCCCGCGAGCAGCTTCATCATCGTCGTCTTGCCGCTGCCGTTGCCGCCGCGGATGATGACGAGCGCGCCGTGGTTGATCTCTAGGTTGAGCGGGCCGACCTTGAAGGTCTCGTCGCCGTCCTCGTCGCGGTAGACGAACGACACGTCGCGGAGCTCGATCCGGCGGAACTCTCCCGGCGTCGCCGGCTCGGCGGACCCAGGCTCCTGGCGCTCAGCGAGCCGCGACTGCAGCGAGAGCACGTTGCGGGCGGCGACGTCAGCGGCGACGATCGTGTGCAGCTCTTGGGCCACGTAGCTCGACGGCCCGAGGGTGAAGAAGAGAACCGTCACCATCTCGAAGATCCGCGCGGCGTCGAGCTCGACGTAGGCGGGCGCGGCGAAGAGGAAGACCCCGAGCCCGAGCTCGATCACGAAGGTGCTGCGGACGAAGAGGTCGCGGCGGGTCACGTCGCGGGCGAAGCGGTGATGGGCCAGGCTCTTCGCCCGTCGCTCGAGCTCGCGGGCGAAGGCTCGGCGCGCGACCGGGTCGAGCCTCAGCTGCTTGTAACCGCCGAGCCCGTCCCCCAGGTGGGTGTGAAAGCGGCTCCACGCGCCGTTCTCACGGCGCAGGGCCCGGCGTCCGCGGGCCACCGCCGGGTACACACAGGCCGCGAGGGCGGCGGCGATCAGGGCCCAGATCAGGACCCCATCGCGCAGGATCACGAGCACGTAGAAGCCGATCAGGAGGAGAATGAAGGTGTAGTGGACGAAGTCGATGAGCTTCTGCGGCAGCTCCTCGAGGCGCTCGATGTCCCGCGTGAAGGTCGTCTGGAGATCCTCGATCCCCTCGACCATCCGCAGCTCGGCGTCGCGGATCGAGCGGGCGACGTCGGTCCGCAGCGTCCGCAACGCCCCGTCGAGCAGGGCCGCCGTCGCGATCCCGCTGCGCACGCGCAGGACATACCCGACGAGGAGGCCCGCCGCGTAGATCACCATGATGACGACCATCGTCGTCACGTCGAGATCGTTGACCGTCACGTAGTTGACGAGCGGCAGGAGCAGGCCGGTCGTGATCCCCTCGGTCGACGCGAGGAGGAGGAGCCAGCCGAGCCGGCGCCGCTCGTCGCTCGTCAGGAGGTCGAAGAAGCTCATGGGCGGGCGACCTTCCCCTGGTCGATGTGGAGCCGCCGGGTCGCGAGCGAGAAGAAGCGGTCGTCGTGGGTCACGGCGATGACGGTCTTGCCGGCGGCGACGAGCTCGGGGATCAGGTTCTCGTAAAAATCCTCGCGGAACTGAGGGTCCTGGTCTGCGGCCCACTCATCGAAGACGTAGACCGGCCGATCCTGGAGCAGCGCGACGACCATCGCCAGGCGCTTGCGCTGGCCGGTCGAGAGCTCGACCGTCGAGAAGCGTCGGCCGTCGAAGGTGACCTTGTGCGAGAGCTGCATCCGCTCTAGGAGCGCGTCGACCCGCTCGGGCTCGGCGTCGATGCCGTAGAGCTCGTCAAAGAGGACAAAGTCGCTAAAGATCGCGGCGAAGAGCCGCCGGTAAGCGACAGGCGGCAGCTCCGGCACCTCCTGCTCGCCGAGGAGCACCGAGCCCGAACGCCGCGGCAAGAGCCCGGTCAGGATGCTGAGGAAGGTCGACTTGCCGCTGCCGTTCGCGCCGGTGACGAAGACGATGTCGCCGGCCCGGACGGTGAAGTCCAGGGGGCCCAGCGTGAAGCCCTCAACCCCGCCGACCGAGGGGAAGCGGTAGCCCACGTCCGTGAAGGTGAGCGACTCGAAGGGCGCCGGCTCGCCGTCACCATCGCTGGCGCGATCGTCCTTGGCGGCCTTGTCGACCTCTTCGGCACGCTCGCCCCTGTCGACCGCATCTGCGCCGTCGTCGGTTCTGTCGACGCCGTCGACCTTCTCCGCCCTCTCCCCAGCGTCGGCTCTGTCGACACCGTCGACCGGGTCAGCACCCTCGACCCCCTCAGTATTCTCGTCCCTGTCGCCGTCGGCCGCCTCCGTCTGCCCACGGTTGGCGCGGATGTTCTCGTCCAACTGCTCTTCGAGCGCTTCGATCCGCGACAGGGCGGCGGCTGTCGTCGAGACCTCCGGGGCGGCCTGAAAGACGATCGTCATCGGCCGCGCGACGTAGAGGATCGTGATGACGAGGATGTCGACCTCGCCGGCCGAGTCGGCGGCGAGGAGCGGCAGCCCGAACGTGATAAGCCCGAGCATGATGAAGAAGAACATCCGGCCCAGCGCGTCGTAGCGGAAGAACGCCGCCGAGAACTCGCCTCGCCGCGCAGAGAGCTCGTCGACGTGGGTGTCGAGCTCTTCGCCGAGGGCCGTCCGCCGACCGCCGTGCAGCTTGACCTGCTTGAGCCCGCGGAGGAGCCCCTCGATCGCGTCGAAGACGACCCGCTTGACCGCGACGACGCCCTGCATCAGCTGACCGAGCCGCCTCCCCTGGAAGACGCTGAAGAGCGCCAGCAAGAGCATCGCCGTGAACGAGAGCGCCGCGGCGACAGGCGCCGTGTTGCGGAAGTAGAGGAGCGAGAGGATGACGACGTTGAAGGAGCTGATCAGGTGGACGACGAGCGTGCCGGAGAGCGCGAGCGTCGACGCGTCGCTGGTCAGCCGGAGCATCGCCGTCGAGGTGCCGACCGCGGAGTACTGCTCCAGGTTGACCGCCTGGAGCTTGGCGAAGACCCGGCCGACCCTTCGCGTCGCGGCGCGGTTGAAGGCGATCGAGGCGTGGTCGAGGAGCCCGTGGAGCTTGGCCGTGCTGACCGCGAGGCCGACCGCGAAGATCAGCGCCTCACCGACGGGAGCCTCGCCCGCCCGGTGGCGGATGAGCCCCTCGTTGATGCCGTAGAGAACCAGCAGATCGCCGACCGCCATCAAGGCGAAATCGAACGCGAGTCGACGGGCCCCACGACCCTCGCTCACGAGCAACGACGAGAGCCTCCGGAGGTCGTCAAGTACGGCCCAAGACGACGATTTAGGAGGGGAGCCGCTCATCGGCCAGTGGTCGCGTAGGTGCCTCTACAAGGACACTAGGGACGAGTACGCCGTGATCTCGAGGAGGGTCAAGGGAAAAGCGCAGACGCTTGTCAGCGGCAATTCCGGAGTGCTAGGGTCCGAATGAACGTGGCACATTCCCCGCAAGCGGAGCCTCGCCAGGAGTTCGCGATCTCGCACGCTCAGCGGCTGCGCGACGACGCCGACGCGATCATCGAGAAGAACACGATCTGGGCCCTCAGCCTCGGCCTCGTGCCGCTGCCCGTCGTCGACCTCTTCACGCTCTTCGCCGTCCAGCTCAAGCTCCTGCGAGAGCTCGCCCAGCTCTACAACGTGGACTTCTCCGAACGGATCGCCCGCAACCTCGTGCGCAGCCTTCTCCTGAGCTCCGGCGGGGTCAGCCTCGCGGTCATCGGCGGGGTCAGCGTGTCCAAATTCATCCCCTTCGTCAGCTCGGTGTCGATGTCCGCGATCGGTGGCGCCATCACCTACGCCACCGGCCGCGTCTTCGCCGAGCACTTTTGCGACGGCGGCACCTTCCTCGACTTCGATCCGCTCAAGCAGCGCGGTCGATTTGACGAGTCGCTGAGGGCCGGCCGCGACCGTGCTCGCGGTCTTCGGCAGACGTAGACCGGGCCATCTTCGAGTCCTCATCGAGCTGCTATCGACTATCATTGAGCCGACGGCCGAGCACCACCAGCAAGCGCACAGGGCCCGACATGCATCCGCTACTCATCCTCATCCCCGTCTCCTGCGTGCTCGCAGTGGGCCTCGTCGGGAGCAAGCGAGGGATCGGCTTTTGGTGGGCTGTCGCGCTCGCCATCCTCCTGACCCCGATCGGTGGGTTTATCGCGGCTATCCTCTCCGGAGCGCCGCGCACGCGGCGAAGGTCCGGAGCGCGCAAGCAGCAAGGACGTGCCGATGTCCGAGTTTGACGCCGACTTTGAGCGAGCGGACCTCGAGCTCGAGGAGCCGCTGACCCGCGCCGAGCGGCTCGCCGAGCGGATCGATCGGGCCCAGTTCTACACCTACTCGGCGCTGGCGCTGCTGCTGATCCTCGTCAGCCTGATGTGGCAGCGCGTCTTCATCTACATCGGGCCCGGGCATCAGGGGGTGATGTTTCGCCTCATCGAGGGCGGCATCGTCACCGACGGCACCTGGGGCGAGGGGCTGCACGCCATCCCCCCCTGGGATCATATCCAGAGCTACGAGTGTCGGCTCCAGGAGGAGACCCTCTCGGTCGAGGTGCTGAGCCTCGAGGGGATCGACGTCGGCGTGACCCTGTCGATCCGCTATCGCCCGGTCCCCGAGCACCTGGGCTTCCTCCACCGCGACGTCGGCCCCGACTACTTCGACCGCCTGGTGAAGCCCGAGGTGCTCGCGCATATCCGCCGCACATTCGGCGAGCGGCCGGCGTTGGAGGTCTACGCGAGCGAGAAGGACCTGCTCCAAGAGCTCGCCAAGGTGCCCGTGCTCGGGCGCGTGGCCGCCGACACGCAGGGGACGATGAGGACGCTCCACTACGTCGAGGTCGAGGAGATTAAGCTCCTGGACATCGAGATGCCCGAGCTCGTCAAGACGGCGATCGCCGACAAGTACCGGCAGGAGCAGCTCATGCTCGAGTACCAGTACCGGCTCCGCCGGGAGGAGCAGGAGGCCGAGCGCAAGCGGACCGAGGCCGCCGGCGTCCGCGACTACACGGCGATCGTCGGCACGATCACCAAGGACGTCCTGCAGTGGCGCGGCATCGAGGCGAACATCGAGCTCGCGCGGTCGAACAATGCGAAGGTCGTGGTCTTCAACGGCGGCGAGCAGGGCGTGCCGATGATGATCAACCTCGAGGACAGCCATGCGCCTGCGACCCCGGAGAGCCCTGCGGCCCCGGGCAACGGTATTGTCCCGACGTCCCCGAGAGCCCCGACAATCCCAGGCAACGGTACAGCGCCGGACGGCGGCGCAGCTCCGACCGCGCCCAAATAGGCGGGACGTCGCGAGCGAGGTAGAGCTGTGAGCGCAGAGCCTGAGTCAAGCGAGACGCCCCTCCACGCCGACGATCTGCGGGTCGAGCTCGGCGATGACCTGTCCTCCGCCGCGGCGACGGCCGAGCCCAGCCGACGCTTTGACGAGCACGGGGCGTTCATCGCCCGCGGCCTCCTCCCGAGCGGGATCCTCGACGAGATCCGCGGCGAGATCCGCCAGCTCATCACCCTCGCGCGGAGCAGGGCCGGCATGGAGACCGAGCGCGGAGCAGCCTTCGACGCGGGGTTCGAAGAGCTCTGCGAGCGAGACCCCGACGCGAGTGATGCGATCTTCCACGCCTGCCGACGCCTCGCCTCGGTCCACCGCCTCTCGGTCGAGCCGCGCCTGCTCGCGCTCTCGCGGTCCCTGATGCGCACCGAGCTGGTCATGGTGCCGCCCTACAAGCCGGTCCGCATCGACTGGCAGAGCCGCGACTACGCGCTCCTCCCGTGGCACCAGGACTACCCCTACGCCCAGGACTCCCCCGACGGGGTCGTCTACTGGATCCCGCTCGTCGACGTCGACGAGGATAACGGCTGCCTGGAGGTCGCGGCGGGGAGCCACAAGGGCGGGGTTCAGCCGGTGGAGATGCTCCTGCCCCCTCCAGACAGCGAGGACAGGGTCAAGGGGATCGCCCTCGCGGACCCCGACGTCGCCTGTCGGTGGCCGCACCTCCGACTGCCGATGGCCGCCGACGAGGTGCTCGCGCTGAGCGTGCTGACCCTCCACAGCAGCCGGCCGAACTACACAGACAAGCCGCGGTGGACCGTGCAGATACGGCACGGGAATTTCGCGGACCCCACGGCGGTCGACAAGCGTTGGCCCCGGGGTCACTACGAGGGCCACTGGTTCGACGAGAGCCATCCAGAGAACGTGCGCGAACCAGGAGCTGAGCCGTGAGCGAGACACCCGCCCCCCCCGTCAGCGATGAAGGTCAGGACTCTGACCGTGACCTCTCGATCGAGGAGTACGGGCACCGCGCCTACGTCGGGCCGATGGCCGAATTTGACGTCGGCGCCGCGCGTCAGTTCAACCTGCTGACGATGCTCCTCGGCCTGCGCGAGTACCATCATTTCCTGGAGATCGGCTGCGGCTCGCTGCGGGCCGGGCGACTGCTGATCCCGTACTTGATGCCGGATCGCTACTGCGGGCTCGAGCCGAACCGTTGGCTGGTCGAGGCCGGCCTGGCGAAGGAGACCGGGCATGACCTGAAGGAGTGTCGCCGGCCGATCTTCCTCCACAACAGCGACTTCGCGCTCCGTCCTTTCGAGCGGGTCTTCGACTACATCCTCGCGCAGTCGATCTTCTCCCACACCTCGCAGGCTCAGATGGCGACCTGCCTCCGCGAGGCGAAGGCCGTCCTCGGACCCGACGGCCTCTTCGCCGCCTCCTTCCACGAGGGAGAGGAGGACTACGACGGTGACGCGTGGGTCTACCCGGAGAGCGTGACGTTTCGGTTCGAGACCGTGGAGCGGATCGCGGCCGAGGCCGGGCTGCGCTGCGAAGCGCTCGCCTGGGGCAATCAAAACATGCAGCGCTGGGTCGTCTTCCGCCACGCCGACGCCGAGGGAGCGGTCGCCGAGTTCTCGGACCTGAGCGCCGCCCAGGCGGAGATCGCCGTGCTCCGCGGGCGCCTAGAGTCGATGGAGCGAAAGGGCGTATCGCCGGCGGATCTCGTCCGCATGCAGGAGCGCCTGCGCTTCGTCGGCGAGCATCCGGCGCTGCAGGACGCCCTCGCGAAGGATCCGGCGCTCCACGAGGCAGTCTTCGGCGCTGTCTCGGTGACACGCCCGGCGCGCTGATCGTCGACGCGACGTAGCCCTGATGTGCCACGCGCTAAGGCCTGCCGGGCCCACGCGCGTGGATCTTGACGTAGCTAGTCCTGAAATAGGCGCTGATGGTAGGAGTCCTCGAAGAACCGCGTAGAGCCGCAGGTAATGCGGATTGCTCACGCTGACTGCATGATCGTGGGTGAGCGCTCACCTCGTGATTCGCGAGGGGCTGAGCTTGGGGGCTGGGCGTCTTCCGCCGAGGGGGTGTTGCCGCTGCGGTTGATGAGTCGAAGGACCTCTTGTGTGCCCGCGAGGGAGATCACCACCCGCGAGCGGAGCCCAGGACGACTTGCTCGGGCGAGCGAGGGGCGACGGGTGGGACGCAGCGGGAGGACCCGTGCCTCGCGCGGAGACACGCGTACCCTGTCTCTTCAAGCAGCTCAGCTTGACCCGTGGCGAGCACGTGGCATGGGAGGACCCGCGTCCGCGAGGGACCCGCCTCGTCGCCCCTCGCCCGCCCGCCTTCAGCCTCCGAGCTCCGCCCCTCGCCAAGCACGAGGTGAGCGCTCACCCACACGGATGCAGTCGAAGCGCGAAACCCGTGTCACTGACGGTTCTACGCAGGTTGTCGAGGACGCCTCACAGCAGCGCTTATCTCAGGGCTAGCGCTCGCAAGACCGCAGGCATGCGCTCCTCGGAAGTCCGTGCATTCTCAGCCTATGCTCATAGCGCCGCACGTCGCCAATGATCGTGGTTCCGCACGCGGCCTATCCTCGTGCTTCCGCATGGGGACCGATCGATGCCCCTGTTGTGCGACCGAGAGCTCGACCGACACTGGCCCCACAGATCCCCAATATGCGCGGGTCCATCGTTCGCCGACGCTCGTAGAGACAGTGCGTGGCCATTGTCCGACGACAACAGGTCCCCACACACGAGAGAGGACCAGCCCTTCGGCGTGGTCCTCTCGTTCATCCTCGCCACAGCACCGAGCGGCTGCTGCTGCGATGACGGGCGTCGCGGTTTGCGGGCTAGCTCGCCGCGTCCTCAGCGGCGGCGGGAGCCTCCTCGGCGGCCGCTGGCGCCGGCTGGGAGTCGTCACCGCGTCGCCTTATCCGGTCGACGAGGCTCCTGCCGGTCGAGGATTTTGCGTAGGAATCGGCGGCGACGGCGAGCCAGCCGATCGGTCCGAAGACGGCCCTGGCGGCGATGCCCGCTGCGGCACGCACTGCCCCGGCGCCGAGCTGACCGTCGAGGAGCTGGCTCGTACCGGGCACGAGCATCGTGTCTCCTGCGAGTCGAACTCCGTTGGTGACGATCTTGTGTAGATCTCCGCTCTTGCTCTCGGCCATCATGCGACTCCTTCTTCTCGTCTAGCTAGCGAGGGCCAAATTATGCTGGAACATCAGCGTGATCGCAAGGGACCGGGCTTTCGCCGAGCGCCTCAGGAGCGCGCATTCTGCACATTCGCCGAGGTCTTCTCCCTCAGCTCGGAGAGCGGCTGCTCTGCGGCGACGAGCACCCTCGATCCCAGACGTTGAAAAAGCGCGCACCAATTATGCACAAGCGCTGAGGAATAGCGTCGCGGATTAAAGGCGAAGCGCATCCGCAGCGAGGCGCCGTCGTCGAGACACTCGAGCACAAGATCCATCGACGCGCTCCGCGGCGGGAGATCGATCGGGGTCAGGGAAATATCCTCCCGCTGCGTCCTCGCGAAGAGGCGCGTCGCCTCGTAGCTAAAGCCCACCTCAAAGAGCGGACGGCTCGCGAGGCCCGCCCCGAGGTCCTCGGAGAGCCTCGCGAAGGGGTAGTGCTGGAGCTCAAAGGCCCTGACCGCGTGCTCGTGCGCGGCGTCGATGACCTCGGTGAAGGTCGTCCCCGCCGCCAGCCGAGCGCGATAGACGACGACGCCGATAAAGAGGCCGATGGTCCCGTCGAAGCGCTCGCTCGGTCGCCCTGAGGTCGGGCTCCCGTAGCAGAGGTCCTCTTGGCCGGTCGTGCTCCAGAGGAAGACCTGAAAGATCGCGTGGAGGAGGGCGTTCATCGTCACCCCGCGCTCACGGGCGAGACGACGGAGCCCGTCGACGTCGGCGAGCTCAAAGGAGGCGAGCTCGCACTCGAAGGTCCGCTCGGCCTCGGCCTCCGGGGGCTGGGCGTCGCGGAAGTCGAGGCTCGGCAGCTTCGCCGGGAGGAGGCGACGCCAGGCGGACCCGTCCCGGTCGACCTGATCGGAGCTCAGGTAGTCCTGCTCCCAGCCGACAAACTCGTCGTACTGGGCGGTGACGGGCGGGAGCGGTTGGTCGTCGTAGAGGGCGAGCAGCTCCTGCACGAGGAGCCCGAGCGAGACGCCGTCGACGAGCAGGTGGTGGGCGTCGATCACCAGCACAGAGTCGTTCTCGCCGAGCTCGGCCACCGCGCAGCGCAGGAGCGACGGCGTCGCGAGGTCAAAGGGGCGAAACACCCGCTCGAAGAGGGCTGGCAGCGCGCCCTCGTCGATCCTCTCGTCGATGCGCTCATGGATCAGCTCAAAGTCGCCGACGGGGTGGACGCGCCGCAGCAGCGCTCCGTCGTCCTGCTCGACAAAGCAGGTCCGCAGGCTCTCGTGCCGGCGGACGAGCTCGTGGAGCGCCGGCTCCAGCCGCTCTAGCCGCAGCGGGCCCGCCACGCGCCAGGCGACGCGCACATGATAGGCACGGTCCCCGTGGGCCCGGCGGCAGCGCTGGAACATCGCCCGTTGGGCCATCGACGCCGGCGAGTGGCGGACGCCGAGGGCTGCCGTCGGCGTGTCGTCGCCGGAGGCCAGGGCCGGCGCGACCGTCTCAGCCAGCCATCGCGCAGCCCCGCGCACGACCTCGATGACACGCTCGATGTCCGCGTCGCTGTGGGCGGTCGAGAGGAAGCAATTGCGCCCCTCCCAGACGTAGATCCCCTCGGCCACGAGCCGATAGAAGAGCAGCTCATAGGCGCGCGGCAGCATGAAACGGAAGAGCGAGCCGAAGTGGACCGTGTAGGCGGGCAGACCCTCGTCCGCGAAGATCGTGTTGAGCCGGGCGCAGAGCGAACGGGTGCGCGCGTTGAGCCGCTGCTGGAGCGCCGGCCCCTCGTCGCGGAGGTGTCCCAGGATCGCGCAGGCGCTCGCCATCGACAGCGGGTGCGAGCAGAAGGTGCCGGCGACGAAGGTGTTGATCCGGTCGGGGCAGGAGTCGTCGCCGTAGCGCCACATCCCCCCGTCGACGCCGTCCATGAAGCGGGCGACGCCGGCGACGATGCCGACCGGCATACCCCCGCCGACGACCTTGCCGTAGGCCGCAAGATCCGCTCGCACGCCGAACCACGCCTGCGCTCCGCCGTTCATCGTCCGGAAGCCGGTCACGACCTCGTCGAAGATCAAGGCGACGTCGAGGCGTGCGGTCAGCTCGCGCAGCGCCCGGAGGAAGCTCCGCGGTTGGACGTCGGGGCGGCGGCTCTGGACCGGCTCGACCAGCACCGCCGCCAGCTCATCGGCATGCTCTTCGATGTAGGCGAGCGCCTCCGGGTCGTCGTAGCGGAGGATGACCGTGTCCTGGACCATGCTCTCCGGGACACCTGGGGCCATCGGCGCGGCGACGCCGGGGCCGGCCGTGCGCCGCGGGATCGCCAGGACCGAGTCCGACATGCCGTGGTAGGAGCCCTCGAAGAGGACGATCTTAGGTCGTCCCGTCGCGGTCCGGGCGAGCCGCAGCGCGACCATGATCGCCTCGGTGCCCGAGTTGTAGAAGGCGACGCGCTCGAGCCCGGTCATCGCGCAGAGCCGCCGCGCGACCTCCCCGGCCCCGCTCGAGATCGGCCCCACCGCCCAGGTCCTGTCCATCTGCGCCTTGATCGCCCCGGAGAGCACAGGATGGTCGTGGCCGAGGAGCGACGAGCCAAAGCCCATGGTCAGGTCGATGTACTCGTTGCCGTCGAGATCCCAGATCCGCGAGCCCGACGCCCGCTCGGCGATGATCTGGTAGGTCATCTCCTTCACCTCGGGGGTGAAGCCGGCGATGTTGCGGTTGTTGGCGAAGGTCAGCCTGTCCGCCTGGGTCCGCTCCTTGGAGATGGCCGTCGGCTCGCAGTAGGCCTGGGTCAGCTCCTGGAGATACTCGGCGCTCGTCGCCCCGCCGCCGCCGCGCTGGATCGGGCGAAACGGGACAAACGGGACAAACACATCCTCACGCTTCTTCGGGTCCTCGCTGGCTCGCGGAGGCTGAACTCGCTGGCTGGCTGGCGTAGCGGGCAGCTGTGACGACGCTTGACCGCCGCTCAAGCCGAGCTTCGCGAGCGTCTCCAACTGCCGGCGAGTGAGCTCAGAGAGCGCGGCGAGCTGCTCAGCCATCACCTGCGCGACCTCGCCGGCCGCGGCACCACCCTCCGCCGCGACAACGCGCCGCTCGACGGACCCGTCGGTCGGCAGGGCGCCCACGGCAAGCTCGGCGGGCTCCGGCGCCTGCGGGACCGCAGCGGCGACGTGGGCCGCGAGGGTTCGGATCGAGGTCTTGCCGTCAAAGAAGAGCTTGCTCGGGAGCTGGACGCCGAAGCGTGACCGCACCGCGTTCTTGAGCTGGAGGATCATCATCGAGTCGACCCCGAGGCGGAGGAGGCCGACGCCAGTGTCGAGCCCCGAGGCGGGGAGGCCGGTGACCTCGCTGACGTTGGTCGTGATCTCGCGGAGAATTGCTTCCTCGTGCTGCATCATCAACTCCTCGGGAGAGCGGTGGCCCTGCGGACGCGGCGTCTTCGGCCGGGTGAGGCTCTTGGCTGCGGCCGGGCTCTGCGGCGCGGCCGGGCTCTGCGGCGCGGCCGGGGCGCTCGGCCAGAAGCGCTGCCGCTGGAAGAGGTAGGTCGGAAGCCTGACCATCGGGGCAGGTGGTAGGAGCGCACCCCAGTCGACCTCGAAGCCGTGGGTGTGCAAGCTCGCCAGGGAGCGTCGCACCTCGCCGAGCCCGCCGTGGTCCCGCCTCAGCGTGCCGACGACAGCCCCGTCCTCACAGGCGTCCTCGAGCGCCAGCGTGAGCAGCGGATGCGGGCTTACCTCGACGAAGACGTCGTGACCGCGGCCCAGGAGCGTATCCAGGGCGCGATCGAAGCGCACGGGCTCGCGCAGGTTGCGGGCCCAGTAGGACCCGGTCAGCGCAGTCCCGTCGATCACGTCGCCGGTCACCGAGGAGACGAGCAGGGCCTCGCTCGGGCTCGGGCTGAGCCCCCGGAGCGCCTCGGTGATCGGCTCGACGAGCCCGTCCATGTGCTCGCAGTGGGAGGCGTAGTCGACCTCGACCCGGCGACAGAACACCTCCTCCGCTCGGAGCCCGATCATCAGCCGCTCCAGCGCGTCGGAGTCCCCGGCGACGACGGTCGACGTCGGGGTGTTGACGACCGCGACCGCGATCGGCTCCTGCAGGCGGGCGATCCGACGCTCGATCTCCTCCGCGGGGAGGGCGATGAAGGCCATCCCGCCCGAGCCCCCGCGGGCGCAGAGGAGCCTCGCGCGGGTGGCGACGATCTTCGCCCCCTGCTCCAGGGTCAACGCGCCGGCGACCACCGCCGCCGCGATCTCCCCCTGGCTATGACCGACGACGGCCGTCGCCCGAACGCCGAGCTCCCGCCACACGGCCGCGAGCCCGATCGCCATCGCGAAGAGCATCGTCTGCAGGGCGTCGACACGGCCGAGCGGCGGGGCGTCGGCGCCCGGCTCTCCCCGCAGCGCGTCGCGGACAGACCAGCCGATGTGGGGGAGGAGGGCAGCGTCGCAGGCGTCGACCGAGGTCGCGAACGCCTCCGACTCGGCGAGGAGCTGCCGCGCCATCGTCGGCCACTGGCTCCCCTGCCCTGGGAAGACGAAGACGACCTCCCGTCGTCGGCGAGCTTGGTGGACGAAGAGCGCATCGTGCTCCTCTCCCTTCGCGAGGGCGTCGAGCACCTCCAGCGCCCCCTCGCGCGAGTCGACGAGGAGCGCCGCCCGGGCGTCGAGGTGGCCGCGGCGGGTCGCGGCCGTGCTGATCACCGCGGGCCATGACACCTGTGGATGTCCCGAGAGCCATGCGGACCAAGACGCAGCCTGCGCCCGCAGAGACGCCTCGTCGCGGGCCGAGAGGAGGAGCGGCGAGCCGGCCGAAGAGATCGCAGGTGTCGGCTCCTCCGCGGCCTGCCCCGCCTCCTCGATCACGACGTGCGCGTTGGTGCCGGAGATCCCAAAGCTGCTCACGCCGGCTCGCCGCGGCCGGGCCGGCGTCCGCGGCCAGGGCAGCGGCTCGCGGAGGAGCGAGAGCCCGCTCCGCCCCCAGTCGATCTCCGCGGTAGGCGTCTCGGCGTGGAGCGTCCTCGGCAGGCGCCCGTGCTCGAGCGCGAGCACCATCTTGATCAGGCCGAGCACGCCGGCGGCCGACTGCGTGTGGCCGATGTTGGACTTGCAGGAGCCGAGGTAGAGCGGCCGCTCCGCGCTCCGACCTGCGCCGAACACTGCCGTCAGCGCGCCCGCCTCGATCGGATCGCCGAGGCGAGTGCCGGTGCCGTGGGCCTCGACCGCGTCGATGTCCCCCGGCGCCAGCCCGCTCATCGTCAGGGCGTTGCGGAGCACGAGCTGTTGGCTCGGACCGTTGGGCGCGGTGAGGCCCTGGCTGCGACCGTCGTGGTTGACCGCGCTGCCGCGGACCAGCGCGAGCACAGTGTCACCGTCGCGGCGGGCCGCCGAGAGCCGCTTGAGCACCAGGAGGCCACACCCCTCCGACCAGCCCGCACCGTCGGCGGAGGCGGCGAAGGCCTTACACCGGCCGTCCTCGGAGGCGACCCGGAGGCGGCTGAAGGCCGCGAGCGCGGTCCCGCTGCACATCACCTGAACGCCGCCGGCGAGCGCCAGATCGCACTCCCCCTGGCGCAGGGCGGCGCAGGCGAGGTGGACGGCGACGAGGGACGACGAGCAGGCGGTGTCCACCGTCATCGTCGGCCCCCGCAGCCCGAGCGTGTACGACACCCGCCCAGCGATCACGCTCGGCCCCATCCCGGTCAGGGCGTAGCCGTCGCTAGAGGTGCGGATCTCGGACATGCTCAGGTAGTCGGAGATCGTCGCGCCGATGTACACGCCGGTCGCCGAGCCGCGCAGCGAGGTCGGGTCGACCCCGGCGCGCTCGATGGCCTCCCAGCTCAGCTCGAGCGCGAGGCGCTGCTGGGGGTCCATCGCCACGGCCTCGCGGGGGGTGATCCCGAAGAAGCTCGCGTCGAAGGAGGCGACGTCGCAAAGGGAGCCCGCCCCGCGGACGTAGCTCTTGCCCACCGCCGCCGGATCCGGGTCGTAGAGTTCCTCGGGGCTCCACCGCGCCGGCAGGGGGCCGATCGCGTCGCCGCCGCGATCGAGCAGCTCCCAGTAGGCCTCCGGCGAGTCGACGCCGCCGGGGGTTCGACAGGCGACGCCTATCACCGCGATCGGCTCCGACGCCTGGGCCTCGGCCTCCTTCAGCTTCGCCCGTAGGCGCTGCACCTCGCGCAAGCTGTCGCGGAGCAGGGCGGTCGCTCGCTTCGTGTCTGTCATCAGGGATCCCCTAGGAGCTGCTGCGCCAGCTCGAGCAATTCGTCGTCCGCGAGATCGTCGAGATCGTCGAGATCGTCGGAGGCCTCTGACGTCGTCGGGTCGACGACCTCCTCCGCGGCGCCCTCGAGCACCTCTGTCCCCATCTCCGGGAGCCCCATCAGAGCCGGCAGCAGCCCGGATCGTTGGAGCGCGGCGATGTCGAGGCTGGCGAGCTTCTTCGCGATCGCGTCCGCGCTCCAGGGGGTTTGTCCGCCTACCGCGGCCGCGGCCTCGGCCTCTGCCTCCGCCGACTGAGCGCCGAGGCGAGCCTCGAGCTCGAGCACGATCGCCGCGACCGTCGGATGATCAAACGCCAGCGTGATCGGCAGCTTGAGCTCGACCTGGGCCTCGATCCGGTTGCGGAGCTCCACCGCCGCCAGCGAGTTGAGCCCGAGATCCCGCAGCGGCAGGTCGGCCTTGATCCGATGCGGGGTCGGCAAGCCGAGCACCTCGGCGACAGCCCCGCGGACGAGCGTGGTCAGGGCCTGAACTTCCCGAGGCTGACGCGCGGGCGCTGCCTCGGAGAGCAGCTCGGCGCGCTCGTCGGGCATCGCCGCCAGGGCGACCCGATCGACCTTGCCGTTCGGCGTCAACGGCATCTTCTCGAGCTTCACCAAGCCCTCGGGGAGCATGTTCTTGTGCAGCAGCCGCCCGAGGTGCTCGCGCACTGTGTCCCGGGTCAGGGGCTCGGCGTCCTCCGTCTGCTTCTCCGAAAAATACGCGACCAGCCGCTGATGACCGGCGGGGCTATTCTTGACGATCACGCCGCATTGGCCGACCCCGCTGTGTTCGGCGAGGGCGCCCTCGATCTCGCCCAGCTCGATCCGGTGACCGCGGATCTTGACCTGGCGATCCATCCTGCCGATGAACTCGAGCTCACCGTCGGCGCCCCAACGGACCCGATCCCCGGTTCGGTACATCCGCGCACGGGCAGCCCCGACCCGAAAGGGATCGGCGACAAAGCGTTCGCGGGTCAGGTCCGGCCGGTCGCAGTACCCGGGCGCGACTCGGTCACCGCCTAGAAAAAGCTCGCCGGCGACCCCGATCGGGCAGGGGCGCCCCTCCGGGTCGAGCACGTAGCAGGCGACCCCGTCGAAGGGGCGACCGATCCGCACGCAGGTCGGGACCTTCGGCGCGATCCAGCGGGTCGCCCAGAGCGTGATCTCGGTCGGGCCGTAGATGTTGGCGACCGACGGCGACCAGGCGGCGAGCTTGCGCGCGAGGCCGAGGTCCATCGCCTCGCCGCCGCAGAGCACCCGCGGCGCCTGAAAGCCAGGAGCGCGCGGCAGGCCGCGGTCGATCACCATCCGCAAGGTGACCGGCGTCGCCTGGAGCACGGTCGGCTGGGTCGCGAGGATGTGGGCGATGAGGGCGTCGACGTCCCGCGCCGTCGCGGTGCCCAGCAGGTCGACGGTCCCGCCGCCCATCAACGGCCCGAAGAGCTCCAGCATGAAGGGATCGAAGGAGATCGTCGTGATCGAGAGAACCCGCTCTCCCGGCGCCGGACGGACCAGCTCGCGCATCTCATGGAGAACGCTGCGGAGACCGCCGTGCTCGATCATCACCCCCTTGGGACGACCGGTCGAGCCCGAGGTGTAGATGACATACGCGAGGTCACCGGCAGCGAGCACGGGCATGTCAAAGGGCTGGTCTTCGCCATCGCCCAAGAGAGCCCGCATATCTTCGACGGCGACCCCCTGCGGCCACGGGAGCGCGTCAGCCTGGTCGCTGATGACGAGGCGAAGGCCCGAGTCCTCGGCCATGAAGAGCAGGCGCTGCGCGGGGTACTCGGGGTCGAGCGGGACGAACACACCACCCGCGGCGAGGATCCCGAGGAGCGCGACCGGCAGGTCAAACCCGCGCCCTAGGTGGACGCCGACGCGGACGCCCCGGCCGACGCCGCGCCGCTGCAGGCTACGGGCGAGGTCGGTGACCCGCCGTCCGAGCTCACCGTAGGTCAGCGTCGCATCGCCGACGACGATCGCCGGCAGCTCACGCGTCCGCATCGCCTGCTCCAAGAAGCGCCCCGGCACAGTCTCGCGGAGCTGGGCCTCGACCTCCGCGTTGCTCCACTCGGCGACCCGCGCCAGCTCGCCCTCGGGCGTGGCGATGAGCTCCCTGAGCGGAGCCGCTGGCCGCTCGACCATCCGCCCGAGGATCGTCCGCAGGCGATCGCGGACGAGGCCGATCATCGGCGCCGAGAAGAGGTCGGTCGCGTACTCGATCGTCGCCTGATAGCCCTCCGGCGAGGGGGTCATCGACAGCGAGAGGTCGAACTTTGTCGTCCCCTCGACATCGCCGCTCACCGGGCCGGGGAGCCGTCGCATCGGCGCTCCGGCGAAGGACCACTCGGAGAGCGCGTGGTCCTGGAGCATGAAGGTCGACTGGAGCAGCGGATCCTCGTCGACCGAGCGCGCAGCGCCGAAGGGCCCGCAGCGGGCGATCTCCCCGTAGGGCAGCTCCTGGTGGCGCATCGCCCCGTGCAGCGACGCCCGCAGGCGACCGAGGTAGGCGGGCAGCGCCTGGTCATCGTCGAGGTCGCAGCGCAGCGGCACCGTGCGGATAAAGTAGCCGACCGTCTCGTCGAAGGTCGGATCGTCACGGCCCGCGAGCACCGTACCGACGACGAAGGATGAGGCGCCGGCCGAGGGCCCCCGCAGCGCCATCGACCACGCGCCGAGGAGGACGATGAAGGGCGTGCACTCGGAGGACCGCGCGAGTTCGTCGATCGCCCGCGAGAGCGCCGGTGCGATCGAGAACGAGAGGGTCGCGCCGGCGTGGCTCCGCCGCGCCGGCAGGGGCAGATCGACCGGCAAGGCGATCCGCTCGACGCCGCGCAGCCGCTCGCGCCAGTACTCACGCTCGCGCTCCGCCGCCTGGCTCGTAAGCCAGGCCTGCTGCCGCCTCGCGAACTCCACATAAGGTCGCGCACGCTCGCCCTTCAGGGGCGCCCGCCCCTCGGCGAGGGCTCGGTAGGCCGCCGAGAGGTCCCGCATGAAGACCCGGATCGACCAGCCGTCGACGACGATGTGGTGCCAGACCACGTGGAGCAGGTGCTCGCGCGGGGAGAGTCGGACGAGGGCGACCCGCAGCGGCGGATCGACGCGGAGATCGAAGGGCGTCCGCTCGAGCTTGTCCGTGAGCTCCGACAGAGCCTCTTCCCGCTCCTCCTGCGGCCGCGACTCCAGCGAGCGGAGGATGAGCGTCGGCGAGAGTTCCGCGGCGCTCTCCTGCGCCAGCCCCTGCTCGCCCTCGACGAAGCGGGTCTGAAGCTGCGGGTGACGTCCACAGGTGATCGCGAGGGCGCGCTCAAAGAGCGCCGCGTCGACCTCGAGCTCGAAGCTCCAGGCGAGGTGGACGTGATAGGTCGCCGGCTGGTCGAGCACCTGCTGGAGAAACCAGAGCTGCGCCTGTCCGGGAGAGAGGGGCTGCGCGGCGGTCGTCCGGGCGAGGCGATCGCGCAGCCGCCCGAGCTGGCCGGTCGCGAGGAGCGACGAGTCCGGAGCCCGCAGAAGGGCCTCGATCGTCGACCTCAAGGCGTCCGCCTCCGTCGCGGCGACGGCGGTCCCCGAGCCCACAGTCTCGCCTCTTCCTTCGACTTCAGCTCCGAGGTCGCCTCCGGCTTGACCTCCTCGTTCACCGACGACGCCTCCAGATTCGCCTCCGAGCTCGCCACCAGACCCTCGGGACAGCGAGGCGGGGTCAGGAGCGGCGGCATCCGTGACAATCGTCGCCAGCATCTTCTCCAGCGTCTTCTCCAGCACCACCGCCGCGAGCTGGGCGAGGGTCGGGTTCTCAAAGACGACCGTCGCCGCCAGCGTCGCCCCGGTCTTGGCCTGGAGGTTGTTGCGCAGCTCCACGGCCATCAGCGAGTCGACACCGACCTCTGTAAACTTGGTCGCGGGTGTGAGGGCATCCGCGGAGGATCGCCCGAGCACAGACGCCGTCGCGGTCGCGACCAGACCGAGGGCGGCCGTCTGGCGCGCCCCCTCGTCCAGGCCGCGGAGCGAGGCCGCGAAGTCGGCCCCGTGCGCACGACCTCTCGCCCGCGGACGGCCCCTCGATCCCATGGTCCGCCTCCGCGGCTTCGTCGCGCCGCTCGCCTGCGCCTGTGCCTCCGCCAGGCGAGCGAGCATGGGCGGAACATCGACCGGGCTCCTCGACCATGCGTCGATGTCGAGGCGCATCGGCGCGAGCCAGGGCTCTGCCTGCTCGAGCGCGGCGTCGAAGAGGGCGAGCCCCTCGGCGGCGCGGAGCGAGCCTATCCCGAGCCGACCCAGCCGCGCGCGATCGGCCTCTCGCAGCCCGGCCATCATCCCCCCCTCGCCCCAGGCGCCCCAGGCGAGGCTGAGCGCAGGCGAGCCCGCAGCGTGACGCCTCGACGCCAGGCCGTCGAGGAGCACGTTCGCGGCGGCGTAGTGCGCCTGCCCGGGGGTCCCGAGCGGGACCGCGGCGGAGGAGCAGAGGACAAAGGCGGCGAGATCCGTACCGCGGGTGAGCTCGTCGAGGTGCAGCGCCGCCGAGACCTTCGGCGCCATCACCCGCTTTACCTCGCCCGGGCCCAGGTTCACCAGGGTCCTGTCCTCGAGGACACCCGCGCAGTGGACGATCGCGGTCAACGGAGCCGCCGCCGGCAGGCTCGCGAGCGCCTCCTCGAGCGGAGCCCGTTCGCTGACATCACCGGCGCGCACGTCGACGCTCGCCCCGAGCCCGCGCAGCTCCTCGACATACGCGCCCATGCCCGGCGCTGCGGGGCCGCGCCGCGAGATCAGGATCAGGTGGCGCAGACCGTGGCGGCTGATCAGGTGCCGCCCGACAGCGCGACCGATCGCCCCGGTGCCGCCGGTGATCAAGGCGGAGCCGCCCGGCTCAAGCCGGCGGGGCATCGTCAGGACCAGCTTGCCGACATGCCGCGCCTGGGCCATGAAGCGGAACGCCGCCTGCAGCTGTCGGACGTCCCAACAGCGGACGGGCAAGGGCTGAAGCTCTTCGCCTATGAAGAGCCCCGCGACCTCCCGCAGCATCTCGCCGATCCGCGCCGGACCGGCCTCGAGCAGATCAAAGGGCCGATAGCGGACTCCTGGGGCGAGGGCTGCGACCGCCTCGCCCGTCCGGATGTCGCGCTTGCCGAGCTCCAAAAAGGTCCCGCCCTGGCCCTGCAGGCCCAGCGATGCGTCGATGAACTCGTCGATGAGGCTGTTGAAGACGACGTCGATCGAACCCGCGAGGTCGCGAAACTTCCCCGCGAAGCTGAGGTCCCTCGACGAGGCGATGTGCTCGTCGTCGACGCCCATCGCCCGCAGCTGCGGCCACTTGCCCGGGCTCGCGGTGGCGAAGACCTCGGCCCCGCGCAGCTTCGCGATCTGGACCGCGGCCATACCCACCCCGCCCGTCGCCGCGTGGATCAGGATCTTCGCGCCCGGCCGGAGGTCGACCAGCTCTGTCAGCCCGTACCAGGCGGTCAGGAAGACCGTCGCGACGCCGGCCCCGGCGGAGAAGTCCCAGCCAGGGGGGAGGGGGACGAGCTGACGCGCGTCGACCTCGACCTGCTCGGCGAAGGTGCCGACGCCGAGCCCCATCACCCGATCGCCGACGGCGAATGACCCAGCCCCAGCGCCGACCTCGACGACGACGCCCGCGAGATCGCTGCCCAGCGGCCGATCCCCTGCGGGCAGCCCGAGGGCGTAGAGCACGTCGCGAAAGTTGATCCCCGCGGCACGGACGGCGACGCGGACCTCTCCGGGCCGCAGCGCTGGGGGCGTGCGCGGGACGGCTACGACGCTGTCGAGCTCACCTCGCCCATCGGGCTCCAGGCGCCAGGATGTCGCGGGCAGGGGCGTCGTATCGCCCCTCGGACCCCGGACCAGCCGCGGCACCAGCACCCGCTCTCCGCGGACGAGCACGCACCCCTCGTCGACCGCCAGCGCGCGTCTCAGGAGCTCGTCCGGGAGATCGAGCCGGTCGACGTCGACGATCGTCAAGCCTCGGCCCGGATGCTCCGTCCGCGACGAGGCGACAAGCCCCCACAGCGCAGCGCGCGAGAGGTCGCGCAGGGGCTCGCCTGGCTCCGCAGCGATCGCGCCGCGAGTGACGAAGACCAGGCGAGCGGCGGCGAGCTTGGGCTCCGCGAGCCAGCGCTGGAGCAGCTCCACCGCGGCGATCGTCGCCCGGCACCCCGCCTCCACATCCCGCTCCTCGCCGTCGTCAGCGGTCAGGTCGACCACGACCCCGCCTGGAATCCTCCGCCAGGCGGCGGGCTCCAGCGGATCCGCGAGCGGCTCCAAGCCCGTCCGCAGCCCGCCCGCGGTGATCGCCCAGCCGTCGAGCGGCGGCGCGCTCGGGGGCGGCGGCGACTCCTCCCACGCGAGACGATAATTGGTCGGCCCGGCGGCGGCCGCCGGGCCCACGAACATGTCCTCGCGGACACTCCGAAGCATCAGCGATCCGACCCGCGCGACCGGAGCCCCGGACCCATCGGCGATGTCGATCGCAAAGGCGTCGCCGGCCGGCACGAGGCGGACCCGCAGCTCGTCCGCGCCCGCCCCGTAGAGGGCGACGTCCCCCCAGGCGACCGGGAGCGCGAGGGAGTCCCCGCCGCCGAGCAAGACCGCGTGCAGCGCGGCGTCGAAGAGGGCCGGGTGGAGCCCGAAGTCCGCCGCAGACTCGCGAAGCTCAGGGCGGGTGACCGTTGCGTAGAGAACCTCGCCGTCACGCCACGCCGCTCTGATCCCGCGGAAGAGCGGCCCATAGCCGTACCCCCGCGCCGCGATCGCCTCGTAGAAGTCCCCGGGCTCTGGGAGGCGCTCTGCCCCGGGCGGCGGCCACTGCCGAAGCTCGACCGGAGCCGTCACCGAGGATCCCCCAAGGCGCCCCTCAGCGTGGAGCGTCCACGGCCCGTCCGCGTCCGCGAGCCCGACCCTGCTGGAGATCTGCAGCGTCCACCTGTCGTCACCCTCGCCGTCGCTGTCGCCCTCTGGCTCCGCGCTCACGCGCAGGTCGACGTCGACCGCATCCTCTCCCTCCCCGAGGATGAGCGGGGCGAGGATCACCAGCTCGGCGACCCCCTCCGCGCCGACATGATCGGCGGCGAGCAGCGAGAGTTCGAGGAGAACAGAGCCGGGCACCACCGCCCGACCGGCGACCCGATGCTGACCGAGCCAAGGCTGGCGCCCGAGCGATAGCCTCCCGGTCAGGAGAACGCCGCCGCTCGGGAGAGCGACGCTCGACGGCGTGAGCGGGTGCTTCGTCGGCTGCTGGCCGAGGGCGCTCGGGTCCCCCAGCGCAGGAGCGTCGACCCAGTAGCGCTCGCGCTGGAACGCGTACCCCGGGGCGGCTCGGGTGAGCGGCGCCGGCCCGCCGACACGGCTCCACTCGACGTCGACCCCGTGGCAGTGGAGGGCGCCGAGGCTGCGAAGGAGCGGAGCGAGCCCACCCTCTGATCGACGCAGGCCGCCGACGACCACGCCGCCCAAGGGCTCGAGCGCCGCCCGCAGGGGGACGGTCAACGCAGGGTGCGGGCTGATCTCGACGAGACAGCGCGCGCCGAGCTCGATCGCCCGCGCCACGGCCCGGTCGAGGCGGACGGGCTCCCGCAGGTTTCGCAGCCAGTACGACGCGCCTAGCTCACGGCCGTCGATCTCCTGCCCGGTCACCGTGGAGATCATCGAGATGCTCCCCGCGCGCGGTTTTAGGCCGCCGATCCGCGCGCCTAGTTCGGGCAAGATCGGGTCCATGTGCTGCGAGTGGGAGGCATAGTCGACGGCGACCCGACGACAGAAGACGCCCTCCTGCGTGAGCTCAGCGACCAACCGGTCGATCGCCGCGGGATCGCCCGCGATCGCGACCCCGCTCGCGCTGTTGACCACCGCGATCGAGAGCCCCGGCAGAGCGGCGATCCGCGCTTCGACGGCCTCGACCGGCAGAGCGATCGCCGCCATCGCCCCCTCCCCCGCCCGCTCCGCCAAGAGCGAGCTGCGCTCCGCGATCAGGCGCGCCCCGTCCTCTAGGGAGAGCGAGCCGGCGATCACCGCAGCGGCGATCTCCCCCTGGCTGTGACCGATGACGAGGTCGGGGACGACGCCCCACGAGCGCCAGACCGCGGCGAGGCCGAGGGCCATGCCGAAGAGCGCCGGCTGGATCACCGCCGCCGAGTCGAGCGCAGGCGCGCCTGCCTCTCCAGACAGGACCGCGCGGAGAGACCAGCCTGTGTAGGGCGAGAGCGCCGGCTCGATCGCATCGATCGCGCCGCGGAAGGCAGGCGAACGCTCGAGCAACGCGCGGCCCATCCCAGGCCACTGGCTCCCCTGCCCCGGGATGAAGAAGACCATGCGCGCCCCAGGATCGACCGTCCGGGCCTGACCGAGCACGACCCCGCGCTCCGCCAGCGCAGCGGCGTCCTCCCCCCGCGCCAGCGCCTCCAGGGACTCTGCGGCTTCGGACTTCGACCCCGCGACGATGACCGCGCGATGGGACATCGCCTCGCGGGCCCGGGTCGCCGTGGCGACGAACGACGCCCAGGGCGTGGAGCTCTCGTCGGCGAGAGCGGCGGCCCAACGTTCGGCCTGGGCGCGGAGGCCTGCGCCGCTGCGGGCCGAGATCGGCAAGGCGAGCATCTCCGCCCCCGCGGTCTTCTCCGGGTCTTCCTCCTCTGCCACCGTCGTCAGGGCGGCCTTCGCAGCCCCCGCGGCCCCCGTCGTCTCCGCGCCCTCCGTCGTCTCGGACCTCAAGAACGCTGAGGTCTCTGCGGTCTCTGCGGTCTCTGCGGTCTCTGCGTTCCCCTCCACCCCGCGCCCGCGCGTCACCCCGAGCTGCGTCAGCACAGCGAGGCTGGCGTTGAGCTCGCGCAGACCATCTCCGCCGCGGGTCATCGACGGGAGGACCCGCCCAGGGGCGCCGTGAAGCTCGAGGTTCGCCTCGAGCGAGCGCTGCAGGAGCGCGTGCGGTCCGACCTCCAGCAGGATCGAAGCCCCCGCCCCGAGCGCGGCGTCGACGGCCCCGGAGAAGCGCGCCTGCTCTCCAAAGTTGTCCACCCAGTGCTCGACGCCGAGCGCCTCACCGGCGATCAGCGCCCCGGTGACCTCCGAGTAGAGGGGAACACCCGCCGGCCTGGGGACGATCCCCGACATTCTCGCGCGCAGCTCCGGCAGCAGGTCCGCGACCAGCGGACAGTGGGGCGAGACGTCGATGCTGACCCGGCGGGCGAAGAGGCCTCGCCTCGCCGCCCCCTCGAGCACTTCGTTCAGCGCCGCGGGCTCCCCGGCGAGCACCGTCGTCTTGGCGCTGTCGTCGATCGCCCGGAAGACACGGCCCTGATGTTCTCCGAGGAGACCCTCCGCCTCCTCCCAGGGCACGCCGACGACGCCCATCGCTCCGCGTCCGCGCTGCCCGGCGATCGTGTCACCGTAGGCGCAGATCACCCTCATCGTGTCCTCTAGCGAGAGCGCCCCGGCGACGCAGGCGGCCGCGATCTCCCCCGTGCTGTGACCCAGCACAGCGTCCGGCTCGACGCCCGCCGCGCGCCAGTGGGCCGCGAGGGCGACGTTCATCGCGATGATCGCCGGCAGGCTCCGCTCGATGCGGTCCAGCTCCTCTCCGGGCCCGCGCAGCAGCTCCACCAGCGACCAGCGCGAATGCTCTCGCAGCCAGCGGTCGCAGGCCAGGATCACCCCGCGAAACGCGGGGCTCTCCCGGAGCAGCGCCCGGCCCATGCCCGGCCAATGGGCGCCCTGCCCGGGCATGACAAACGCGACCTGAGGTCGCCACTCCTTGATGAGCACGTGGCTGTTGGTGCCGCCGAGACCAAACGCGCTCACGCCCGCGATCCGCGGATGCCTCGCAGGCCAGGGTCCCCCGGCGCTCTGCACCTCGAGGCCCCACTCCGCGAACGGGATCGCCGGGTTTCCTGCCTCAAAGTTCAGGCTCGGGACGAGCTCACCTCGCTCGAGGCAGAGCGTCGCCTTGAGCAGCCCCACCAGCCCTGCGGCCCCCTCCAGGTGCCCCATGTTGGTCTTCGCCGAGCCGATCCGCAGCGGCTGCGACCTACCGTGATTGTAGACCCGGGACAGCGCCATCGCCTCGATCGGATCGCCGAGGGAGGTCCCGGTGCCGTGGGCCTCGACATAGTGGACGTCCGCCGGCGCGACCTCTGCCCGGGCGAGCGCCTCGCGGAGCACCAGCTCCTGCGCCTTCGGGCTCGGCGCGGTCAGACCGTTGCTCGCGCCGTCGTTGTTGACCGCGCTACCGGCGATGACCGCGGAGATCCGGTCGCCGTCCGCGACCGCGTCTCGGAGCCGCTTGAGGACGACGACGACCCCCCCCTCGCCGCGGACGTAGCCGTTGGCCCGGGCGTCGAAGGTGAAGCAGCGGCCGTCCGGCGAGAGCCCGCCGAAGCGATCGACGCCGAGCGTGCTCTCCGCGAGGATGTTGAGGTTCACCGCGCTCGCGAGCGCGAGGTCGGACTCGCCGCGGCGGAGGCTCTCGCTCGCGAGGTGGACCGCGACCAGGCCCGAAGAGCAGGCTGCGTCGACGCTCATGCTCGGGCCGCGGAGGCCGAATTGATAGGAGATTCGGTTCGCCAGCAAGCTCCGATGATTGCCGGTGACGGCGTAGGGCGAACGATCATCACCGCGGGCGATCAAATGCTCATAGTCGGACCAGATAGCGCCGCAGAACACCCCCGTGTGGCTGTCGCGCAGCGAGCTCGGGACGATCCCGGCGTCCTCTAGGGCGTGCCACGTAAGCTCGAGCATGAGGCGCTGCTGCGGATCGAGCTCCACAGCCTCGCGCCGCGAGATGCCGAAGAACTCGGCGTCGAAGCGATCGATCCCGTCGATGAAGCCGCCGCGCCAGCGACCCTGCGCCCCTGGCCAACGGCCGGGCGGCGGCTCGGTGATCGCGCCTATCCCCCCTGAGAGGAGCCGCCACAGCGCCTCATTCCCGTCCGCGCCCGGCAGGCGGCAGGCGAAGCCGACGATCGCGATCGGATCTGCGAAGGCCTGTGCGCCGCTCCTCCGCGAGCTCGGGCGAGCGAGCGGTGCGGCCGACGGCGCACCGACGGCGAGGTGCTCAGCCAACGCTTCGACGGACGAGTGCTCCCAGAGCACCGTCGGCAGCAGCTCCAGGCCGAGCTCTGCGTTGATCGACCGGACGAGCGCGACCCCTCGCAGAGAGTCGAGGCCGTGGCTAAAGAAGCTCGCGGCCGGGTCGAGAGGGTCGCCGGCCCGGCCGAGCGCCGCGGCGAGCAGCTCGCAGAGGCGTCGACGGAGGGCGTCGACCGAGTTCGTCTGCGCGCTCATCAAGCGACGTCATGATAGTGCAGCCCGCAGCTCCGCAGAAGCGCTCAGGGTCACCCCGATGGGCGCAGCCCAGGCCCCTGCATACGCACCCGCATCTCCCTCTGGTGGCCCACGGCGCACGTCCACAATTTCACGGCATTTCCCCTCACGTCATCCACCTGCCGACGATCCTCGAATCCTCGGTCGGTGTCGCTGATGGCCCCTATTCCAGCGCCAGGCATGCCCAGTGCGCAAGACACGCGAGCGTTTGCACGTCTGCACGAGCTCGCGCCCGCGCTGGACCTTCGCCTCCGGGCATCACCCCGACGATCGACACCGCTGTCACGGCGCGAGTTCGCGTCGAAGCTCCTCCATGAGCGCGCCGAGCGTCGCTCCGCCGAGATCAAAGCGGATGCCCGCGGCCTCGTAGAGCTCCGGGACCGGGCGCGAACCGCCGAGGCTCAGCGCATCCATGAATTTGTCGAGCGTCTTGGCCCTGTCGCGGCGCGCCTGAACCCAGAGCTGGAGCGCCCCGAGCTGCGCTATCGCGTATTCAATATAGTAGAAGGGGTCGCAGAAGATGTGAATCTGCGCATGCCATGAATCGACGGCGAGTTCCTCGAGACCGTCGTGATCCACGACAGTGCTGAATCGCCGCGTCAGCGTCGACCAATAGGCACGACGCTCCGCCCGCGAATGCCCGCGGTGGGTGTAGGCCCAGTGCTGAAATGCGTCGACCTGCGCGACCCAGACGAACCTCCGGACGATCTCCTCAAGGTAGCCCAGGCGCGCCCGCGCAGCCTCCTCCGGCGGGTAGAACTCCCCGAGGTGCGGCAATGTGAGCATCTCCATGCCCATCGACGCGACCTCGGCGAACTCCATCGGGATCGCGTCGCGATAGTGGAGCAGCGGCTGCTCAGCGCAGAGGGTCGAGTGAAAGACGTGACCCGCCTCGTGCATCAGCGCGACGACGTCGTGATGCGTCCCCGCGGCGTTCATGAAGATGAAGGGCCGCTGCGTCCGCTGCCCGTGGGAGTGATAGCCCCCCGGCGCCTTGCCGGGCCTCGACTCGAGGTCGAGCCCGCCGCCGCTCCGCATCGAGTCGAAGATCTGTCCGAGCTCCGGACGCAGGCGATGGAAGACCCTGGAGCTGCCGTCGATAAGCTCGTCGATGCGGGCCCAGGGCCGCAGCGGAGGCCGCCGCTGGACGTCCGCGACGAGGTCCCACGGGCGGAGCTCTCGGACCCCGAGGGCGCTCGCGCGGCGCTCACGGAGCGTCCGCTGGAGCGGCACGACGACCGCCTCGACCGCGCCGTGGAAGCGCTCGCAGTCCGCAGGGCTGTAGTCGAAGCGGCGCAGGCGGAGGTGCTGGTAGTCGCGGAAATTATCGAAGCCGGCGTTGACGGCCTGCTGACCGCGCAGCTCGAGCATGTCATCGAAGATCCGATCAAAGGTCGGCCCCACACGGCGATAGCAGCCCTGCTGCGCTCTCCAGGCCGCCTCGCGTGCGCCCCGATCGCTGACGGTGAGCTGCTTCGACGCCTGCGCCATCGTCATGGGCTCGTCGGAGCCAGGGACCCGGACCGTGAGCGCGCCGCTCACCTCGATGTACTCCTGCTCGAGCCCGCTCAGCTCCGCCTGGAGCGGGATGTTCTCCTGCCGAAAGAGGGCGAGAGCGCCGCGGAGATCGCGGAGGAGGACCCGATGCTCGTCGCCCTCAAGCTCAGGCGCATAGGGGGAGTCGACGATCCGCCGGTCGAGCGCCGCCGAGAGCTCCTGGTGCTCGGGCTCGACCCCGGCGACAAAGCTGAGGAAGGCCTCCTTCGCCGCGAGATCGTCGGTCTTCGAGGTCGTCGCGATGTTGAGGTTCGTCCGCTTCTCGCTCACCGCCGCGTCGAGCTCGCTGCGGTCGAGGAGCCAGCGGCGAAGCTCCGCCGCAGAGGCGATCGGCCGCTCCAGCAGCGAGCGATAGAGCGGACGGAGCTCCTCCCAGAGAGCCCGATCGACGGTCGAGGGGTCGAATGTGTCGTCCATCGGCGATGGGTCGTGAACGGCCCTTGATGCCGTGCACCGTCATCTTTAGTAGCATGCAGCGAGGTCTACGCTCAGACCTTCTCGACCTCGACGTCGACCAGCACCGCGGTCCACGCGGCGCTTCGATGGGGCGAGCCCGCGGCGATCTGCTCCTGGACCCGGCCGCGGACGACCACCCGATCGCCGGGCTCGACCGCGAAGATGTCGAGCTCGATCCCAGGCCCGTACCTCGCGAGGAGATCGCTGTGGATCGCGACCAGGTCTTCCCCTGCATCGACCTGGACCCGCGCTACGCCGCTCGAATCGCGGAGCAAGAAGCTGACCCCCTGGCTGTAGGCGACGTGCGCGGCCCGGTCGAGGCGTCCGAGCTGGGGATCGGCGCGGGCCATGATCTGCGCATGGTAGCGGAGCATCACCGCCTCCCTGCCGTCGAGGGGGTTTAGGATCACGTCCAGCGCCTCGACGACCCCCCGCAGCTCGACCCGCTCGCCGGGCTGCACGATCTCGTTGACCGCCCGCGGGCGGGGGCTGTCACCGAGGAAAAATCGCCGAAGCCAATTCACCCGCGCAGGATAGCCCGAGCCGGGCACGAGCTGACCATCGTCTCGGAGCGGCTCGCGCCCCGGTCAAAGGGCGCCCCGCGAGCTCGCGCGGGGCTCTCGCCAGGGGCCCCTAGGAGGGATTGCGGCGCGAGACCACGCGGGACCTTCACCACGGCCTCCTAGAGGGGATAGGCGCACTTGTTCTCGTTCGAGCAGAACATCGGCGCCGGGCATGAACCACCGGCGCCGCACTCGACGAGGCAGCTCCAGTAGGTCACCGGTCGGCAGAACCCCATCTCGTCGCAGAGCTCGCCGGGGATGCACTCGGCGCCCATCGAGCAGTCGATCATCGAGCCGCCGCCCTCCGCCAGCGCGCCGACGCAGGTCGCCGTAGCGTCGCCGAGCCCCTCGCTCGGACAGGTAGGATCGGCCTCCGAGCAGAAGGGAGAGCAGGCCTGACCGTCGCCGACGAGGTCCTGCGCGGTGCCCTCGGGGCAGATCCCGTCCACCGGCGGGGGATAGTCCGGAGGCGGCTCCGCGCCGCCGGTCGTCGTCGTCGTCCCCGTCGTCTCGCCGCCGGTCGTCGTCGTCGTCATCGTCACCTCGGTCATGCCGGACTCCGAGGCGGTGTTCTCCGTGGTCGTCGGCGCCGTCTCCGACGTCTCCGAGGTGGTCGATGACCCATCATCGCCGGCGCAGGCGAGGGCGAGCGTCAAGAGTGGGGCGAGGACTGAGAGGAGAGCTCGCGAGCTCGCGAGCGGGCCGGAGAAACGACGAAGGTGAAGGCTACGCATAGTCAGCTCGTTCACCGTGATCGCACGGCGCCACAGACCTCGCAAGCACATGCACCCAGGTACACGTGGGCATTCACGCGCCAAAACGCTACACTCGCGGCGCATCTATGACGATACCGCGCCTTGTCACGATCACCTTCTCCCACTATTGCGAAAAGGCGCGCTGGGGCCTCGAGCGTCGGCGGCTCGACTTCGTCGAGGACGGCCACCTCCCGCTCTTTCACTGGCTGCCGGTCCGCCGCGCCGGAGGAGAGCGCCAGGTGCCGCTCCTCGTGGTCGGCGACCAGCTCGTCGCCGATTCGACCGCGATCCTCCAGTGGGCGGACGCCCAGCCCTCGGACGGGCCGAGGCTCTACCCGGACGCCGTCGCCGACGAGGTCCTCACCCTGGAGGAGGGCTTTGACCACGATCTCGGGCCGGCCGCGCGGCGATGGGCCTACGGGTTCATCCTTCGCAGACGGGAGTACTTGATGCGCCTGAGCGGCGAGGGAGCGCCGGCATGGGAGCGACGCGGCATGGGCCTAGGCTTTCGACCCGTGCGCTGGCTGATGCGCCGGGGCATGCGGATCGACGAGGCTGGGATCGCGCGCTCACGGGACAAGCTCGCCCGCACCTTTGACGACGTCGCCGAGCGGCTCAGCGACGGTCGGCCCTACCTGACCGGGGACACCTTCACCGCGGCGGATCTCACCTTCGCCGCCCTCGCAGCCCCCACCGTCGTCCCGGCGAACAACGGCTCGCCCTTCCCTCCCGTGGCCGAGCTGCCCGCGGACGCTCAGGCAGAGATCGAGGCCTACCGAGCTCACCCGGCCGGCGCCTACGCGCTCCGCCTCTACGCGGACGAGCGCGGCCGCGGCTGAGCTCCGGCTCGCCCCGCTGGACGTAGGGCAGCACTCCGTGCGCGCAGCCTGATCGAGCCGCCGCCATCGGCCCCACCCGCCCCCGCCGATCGCCCCATCGCAGGCATGTCAAGAGAAGAAGGCCGCCGCGCCCGTCGAGCGCAGCGGCCTCTTCCTCGCGCGATCCTCTACTTCGCCGGCGCGGCCCTGCGGTCCGCGGGCTTCGCATCGGTCTTCACCTCGACCTCGGGGTAGAGCGTGCCGTCGATCCGGTTGCGGCCGAGGTACTTCTTCGCCGCGGCCTGGACGTTCTCGCTGCTGACCCGCTTGATCGCCTTCTCCTCGAGCTCGACGATCTTCGCCGGGTCGCTGCCGTAGCGGTAGTGATCGACCAGCTGGCCCATCCAGAAGTAGTTCTTCTTGAGATCGACCTCGAGCTTGCGCCGGCGCAGCTCCTGGATCTTCGAGATGTACTCCTCGCCGATGCCGTTCTTCTTGGTCTCGGCGACCAGATCGAAGACCGCCTGCTTGAGCTTGTCGACGTTCTCGGGGGCGCAGCCGAAGCCTATCCGGTAGCTGTAGCGCTCCTTCGGCCGGCGCTCGATGGTGCCCGAGGAGAAGGCCCCGTAGACCCCGCCCATCTCCTCGCGCAGGACCTCCCGCAGGCGGATGTCGAGCACCTCCGCGAGCTGGTCGAGGTCGTCCTCGGCCTCCGGCGACCACTTGGCGGCGCCGTGGTAGGTGAGCATGACGAAGCTCTTCGGGTCCTGCCCCTTCTTCACCTTGAGCTCCTTGCGCCCCGCGGGGTGCTTCCTGCCGACGTCCTTCCAGCTCTCCTTGCGGCCGGCGGAGGGCAGGCTGGCGAGGTAGGTGGCGCTCAGCTCCTTGAGCTTGGCGGTGTCGACGTTGCCGACGAAGAAGAAGGTGAAGTCGCCCGCGTCACCAAAACGATCGCCGTAGAACTTCATCGCCGCGTCGAGGTCGACCGTACCCAGCAACTCCATCGTCATCGGCTTGGAGCGCGGATGGTTAGAGTCGCTCAGCGCCCGCAGCTCGTCGAAGAAGACGCTCTGCGGGTTGAGATCGCGGTTCTTGACGAAGGTCGCCTGGACGCCCTTCCAGGCCTCAAACGCCGCCGGGTCGCGGCGCGGCGCGGTGAAGGTGAGGTGGACCATCTGCATCAACGCCTCGATGTCGTCGGGCGAGGCGTTGCCGCGCAGGCCCTCCTCGAGCTCATAGACGTAGGGATCCACGCGGACGACCTTGCCCTTCATCATCTTGTCGACGGTCGCCGCGTCGAACTCCCCGAGACCGCCCTCGGAGACGATCCCGTCGGAGCTGTTCGCCGACCAGAAGTTGCGGTCGTCGGTCAGCGAGGTCCCGCCGGGGCTGATCGCCCGGAAGAGCACCTCGTCGTTCTTGAAGTCGGTCGGCTTGACGACGACCTTCGCCCCGTTGGAGAGGGTCCAGACCGTCACGCCGATCGCGTCGACCTTCTCCTCTGCGGTGATCGAGCCCGCCGCCGGCGCCTTCGCCATCAGCGTATCGCCGACCTCGAGCTCCTCGTAGGCCTTGATGTCGCGGGAGCTGACCTGATCGACGATCGCCAGGAGCTGCTCCTCATTCGGCATCTGGTCCCGGGCGGCGCCGCTGGCCATCACGACCCTGTCCTTGCGGCCAGTCCAGGTCTCGACCCGCTCATTCACCTCTTCGAGGGTGATCGTCGGCAGCCACCTCTTCACCAGCTCGAGCTCCACCGCGCGGCCCGGCATCGCCTCCCCCTCGAGGAAGTGGTTGACCATCTCAAAGGTGTAGGCCCGGGCGTCGACCTTGTCCTTCTCCTTGAGCGCGCGCTCGTACTCCCGCAGCATCTCGGACTTCTGGCGCTCGAATTCGGAGGCGAGGAAGCCGTGCCTGCGGGCGCGCTCGACCTCGGTGGTCAGGACCTCGAGGGTCCTGTCGATCATCCCCGGCTTGGCGAAGGCGAAGAGCTGAAAGATGTCGACCTGCCGGCCCATCTCGTTGGTGTAGTTGAAGGCGAAGGCGTAGGGCGAGTCGGGCTTTTGCCCGATCTCCGAGAAGCGATCGCTGAGCATCCCGTGCATCAGCTCCTCGACCAGGTTGTCGCGGTAGTCGGCCTCGGTGACGATCGGCGTCGGCGGCCCCTTGATCGCGTATTGGACCATCGTCATCGACTGCTCGGGATCGGTGACGATCGCCGCCCGGGTCTCCTCCAGGAGCGGGATCGGCACGTTCTCGCGGACCCGCGGGGTCTCGGGGCCCTTGATCGCGCCGAAGCGTTTTTTGATGTCCGCCTCCATCACGTCCGGGTCGATGTCGCCTACGACGATGACGGCCATCAGGTCCGGCCGGTACCAGTCCCTGTAGAAGCGCTGGAGGGCGGCGACCGGCGCCGTCTCCAGGATCTCCTTCTCGCCTATCGGCTTGCGATCGGCGTACTTCGACCCCTTGAGGAAGATCGGCCATTGCTTGTCAAAGGCGCGCTGCGAGGCGCCCCTGCCGAGGCGCCACTCCTCGATGACGACGCCGCGCTCCTTGTCGACCTCCGCCGGGTCAAAGGAGAGCGCATGGGCCCAATCCTCGATGATGTCCATCCCGGTGCCGAAGGTCTTGGCGTCGTCGGTCGGGACCGTGAGCATGTAGACCGTCTCGTCGAAGGAGGTATAGGCGTTGAGGTCGGCGCCGAAGTCCATCCCCGCGCGCTCGACAAAGTCGATCAGCGTGTTCTTCTCGAAGCGCTCGGTGCCGTTGAAGGCCATGTGCTCGACGAAGTGGGCGAGGCCCCTCTGGTCGTCGTCCTCGACGACCGATCCAGCGTCGACCGCCAGCCACAGCGAGGCCCGCTGCTCCGGCTGTTGGTGCCGGCGGATGTAGTAGGTCATGCCATTGTCGAGCACGCCCGTCCGGACCTCCGGGTCGAAGGGGAGCGGCGCAGACTCGACGGCATCTCCCAGCGCCACGTCGGCGGCGGCCCCATCACCCCCGGTCGCAGCGCCTGTGGTGGTCGCACAGGCGCTTGTCAGCAGGAGGAGGCTGAGGAGGAAGGACGTCCGCATGGGGTACATCGGTATCACGTCCGCAGCCGAGGAGGGTTCCGCCCAAGGCAAAAAAGAAGGGGGCGCGAGCGCAGAGCCCAGCACCGGGCTGTCTCAAGGGCTGAACAGCGTCACCGGCGGTGGACAGGGCCAGCGCTGGTCGATCGGGCCAAGCTCCTACGGTTACGGTTACGGTTACGGTTACGGTGAATCGACCCCGCTCCGTCGGAGCCCGCCCGTAGTGCGGACGGGGGGTCGCGGTCACGGGCAGACGTCCCACACAGCTGCGCCGCCCGCAACGGGCCTCGGCTCTGCCAACGCCTGGGCGCGACCCCGACGGCGCACCGCTCGGCCGAGGGCTAGGCGTCCTCGGTCGCGTAGACCGAGGGCTTGAGCACGCCGATGTACGGGAGGTTCCGGTAGCGCCCCTGATAGTCCAGGCCGTAGCCGACGACGAACTCGTTGGGGCACTCAAAGCCGACGTAGCGGGTGTCGATCTTCGACACCCGCGCTTCGGTCTTGTCGAGCAGGGTCGCGACCTCGAGCGACGCCGGCTGGCGCGTGCGCAGGTTGTCGATCAGGTACGAGAGGGTCAGCCCCGTGTCGATGATGTCCTCGACGAGGAGCACGTCGCGGCCGGCGATCGACTGGTTGAGATCCTTGAGCATCCGCACCACGCCCGAGGAGCGGGTCCGATCGCCGTAGGAGGAGACGGAGATGAAGTCGAGCGCCAGCGGCAGGTTCACCTGGCGGACGAGGTCGGCGATGAAGAGGAACGAGCCGCTGAGAACGCCGACGACGAGGAGGTCGCGGCCGCGGTAGTCCGCGGTGATCCGAGCGCCGAGCTCGGCGGTTCTCTTCGCGATCTCTTCGGCAGAGAGGATCGTCCGCGAAATATCGTCGGCGATCCCGCCGGTCCACACGTCATCGGTCGGAGCTGTCATGATCGGTGCGCTTTATTGCACAAACGAAGCGCGTCTGTCAGCCGTCCCCAGTGGTACGCTCCGCCGCGCCTGGGCAGCCCCTATCGGGCCCCTAGAGCCCAACCATCTCCACTTCTAGCCGCTCTCCGCCCATCATGCCGATCCACAACTTCAGCCCCCTCCGCGGGCGGATCGCTGAGATCCGCGTCGACTCCTCCGCGCTCGCCGGCAACCTCCTCGGCGATCCCACCTGCCGCAGCGTCGCCGTCTACCTCCCGCCGGGCTACGACGACGGCGACGGCGACTACCCGCTCTTCGTCGACCTCGCGGCCTTCACCGGCTCTGGGCTGAAGCGCCTGAACTGGAGCGCCTTCGGCGAGAGCGTGCCGCAGCGGATCGACCGCCTGATCGGCGAGGGGGCGATGGGGCCGACGATCGTCGCCTTCCCCGACTGCTTTACCTCCTTGGGCGGCAACCAATACATCGACTCGCTCGCCATCGGCCGCTGGGAGGAGTTCCTCACGGTCGATCTCCTGCGGGCGCTGGAGTCCTCCTTCCGAGTCCGCCCAGGCCGCGAGCACCGGGCGGTCTACGGCAAGTCGAGCGGCGGCTACGGGGCGCTGGTCCACGGGATGCGCCACGCCGACGTCTGGGGAGCGGCGGCGTCCCACTCCGGCGACGTCGGCTTTGACCTGCTCCTCCGCCCGGAGTTCGCCAAGGCCCTGGACGCGCTCGCCCGCTTCGACGGCGACACCCGGGCCTTCGTCACCTACGTCCGCAAGGCGACCAAGATCCGCGGCGATCATTTCCATGCCCTGATGAGCCTGGCGATGTCGGCGATCTTCGACCCCGATCCGGCGGCCTTTTGGGGGATCAACCTGCCGGTCGATCCCCACACCTGCGAGCTCGACGAGGTCGCCTGGGCCCGCTGGCTCGCCCACGATCCGCTGCGGATGATCGAGGCGCCGGAGCACCAGGCGGGGCTGCGCTCGCTCAAGGGCCTCTTTATCGACGTCGGCTCCCGCGATCAGTACATGCTCCACTACGGCACGCGGGCGCTCGTGCGCCGCCTCGTCGCCGCCGGCATCGACCACGTCTACGAGGAGTTCGACGACAATCACTCGAGCGTCGACTACCGCCTGGACGTATCCCTGCCCTATCTCTACAGGGCGCTCACCGAGGCCCCGCCCACCTCCGCGTAGGCCGTCGGCGGCGGCCGACGGCCTTCCCCTGGGGCCCGTAGTGTGCCAGGCTCGGCCGTCGTGACGCCTCTCCGCCGGATCTCCACCACCTGCAGCCTCGCCGCGCTGGCCGGCCTCCTCGGCCTCGGCGGCGCCGCCCTGACGGGATGCTCGGGCGAGGCACCGTCGCCGACCAGGGTCGGCGGGAAACAGGCAAAGAAGCGCGCCACCGCGCCCAAAGCCCTGCCGAAGGGCGCGCCGCTGCCGGAGATCGAGCTCCCGACCAAGCCGCCCGCCACCCCGGCCGAGCGCGTCGCAGCCTTCGCTCCGGTCGCCCTCGAGGCCGATGTCAGCGGGCTCTCGGCGAAGGAGCGCGCCGCCCTGGACAAGCTGATCGAGGCCGCTCGCCACCTCGATCCGATCTTCGACGTCCAGGCCTACCAAGACAACCCGAAGCTGCGGGAGGAGCTGGCCGCCGACACCTCCCCCGAGGGGGCAGCCAAGCTCAAGCTCTTCAAGATCATGCGCGGGCCCTGGGATCGTCAGGAGCACCACAAGCCCTTCGCCACGGAGCTCAGCCGACCGCCCGGCGGCGGCTTCTACCCCGCAGACCTCACGGCCGAGGACTTCCGCGCCTGGCTAGACGCCCACCCGGAGGACCGCGCGGCCTTCGAGAGCCTCACCACGGTCATCCGCCGGCAAGCGGACGACCTGGTCGCGATCCCCTACAGCGAGGTCTACGCCGAGCACCTAGAGCCGGCCGCGAAGGCGATGCGGGAGGCGGCCAAGCTGACCGCCAACCGCAGCCTGAAGAAGTTCCTCAAGTCGCGGGCCAAGGCGCTCCTCTCAGACGACTACTTCCAGAGCGACAAGGACTGGATGGACCTCGACGCGGCGATCGAGGTGACGATCGGACCCTACGAGACCTACGAGGACGAGCTGCTCGGGCTCAAGGGCGCCTTTGAGGCCTTCGTCACGATCTCCGACGAGGAGGCCTCCGCCGACCTCGAGCGCTTCAAGGCGCGCCTGGCCGACATGGAGCAGCACCTGCCGATCGACGACACGCTCAAGGGGACCCGCGGGCTCGAGAGCCCGATCCGCGTCGTCGACCTGGTCTTCAGCTCCGGTGACGCGCGCAAGTCGGTGCAGACGATCGCCTTCAACCTGCCCAACGACGAGCGGGTCCGGGCTGAGAAGGGCGCCAAGAAGGTGCTCCTGCGCAACCTGATCGCCGCCAAGTTCGACAGCATCATGCGGCCGATCGGCGAGCGGGCGCTGGCCGAGGATCACATCGCCGATCTCAACGCCGACGCCTTCTTCCACCAGGTGCTCTTCCACGAGCTCTCGCACAGCCTGGGGCCCGCCTACCTCAAGCGCAGCGGCGCCGACGGGGCTGAGGAGGAGGTCGAGCTTCGGGTCGCGCTCGGACCCGCCTACTCGCCCCTCGAAGAGGCGAAGGCCGACGTCATGGGGGTCTACAACCTCCTCTACATGATCGACGAGGGCGAGCTGCCGACGGAGCTGCGGCGGCCCGTCATGGTCTCCTACGTCGCCGGCCTCCTCCGCTCGCTCCGCTTCGGCACCGCCGAGGCCCACGGCAAGGGCGCGGCGGTCCAGCTCCTCTTCTTCGCCAACACCAACGCGATCACCCACGACGTCGCGACCGATCGCCTGCGGATCAACTTCGAGGCGCTGGAGCCCTCGATCAAGACCCTGACCACCGAGATCGTCAACCTCCAGGCGCTCGGCTCTCAGCCCCGGGCGGAGGCGTGGATGGGCCGCTTCGCGGTCCTCCCCCCGGAGCTGGAGAAGATCATCCGCGGCCTCGACGACCTGCCGATCGACGTCCGACCGATCTACCCCATGGCCGGCGAAGGGCCGCGGAGCTAGATGGCGCTCACGCTGAGCCAGGTCGCCGAGCGGCTGCGGGCGGAGGCCGGCGACGCTCGCCCCGATCCCGACGCGATCCTCGAGGGGTTTCTGGAGTGGGCGCTAGAGCTCGGCATCGAGCTCTACCCGGCCCAAGAGGAGGCGGTCTTGGAGGTGATGGCCGGGCGCCACGTCATCCTCAACACCCCGACCGGCTCCGGCAAGTCGCTGGTCGCCGTCGCGGTCCACCTCCGCTCGCTCGCCCTCGGCCGCCGCTCGGTCTACACCTGCCCGATCAAGGCCCTGGTCTCGGAGAAGTTCTTCGCCCTCTGCGCCGAGTTCGGCGCCGAGAACGTCGGCATGCTGACCGGCGACGCGTCGGTCAACCCGGACGCGCCGATCATCTGCTGCACCGCCGAGATCCTGGCCAACCAGGCGCTCCGCGACGGCGCCTACGCCCGCGTGAACGACGTGATCATGGACGAGTTCCACTACTACTCGGACCGTGATCGCGGGATCGCCTGGCAGCTGCCGCTGCTGGTGCTGGAGCACGCCACGTTCATGCTGATGTCGGCGACCTTGGGCGACACCACGGCGATCGAGGCGAGCCTCGAAGAGGTCACCGGCCGGGCCCCGGTGGTCGTCAAGTCGGTGACGCGGCCGGTCCCGCTCGAGTTCGACTACCGCGTGGTCGCGCTCCACGAGACGATCACCGAGCTCCTAGAGGCCAACCGGGCGCCTATCTACGTCGTCAACTTCACCCAGCGCGAGTGCGCCGAGCAGGCCCAGAGCCTGACCAGCATCAACTTCTGCAGCAAGGCGGAGAAGCGGGCGATCGCCCAGGCGCTGCACGGCTTCCGCTTTGACACGCCCTTCGGCAAGGACGTCAACGGCTTTGTCCGCCACGGCCTCGGCATCCACCACGCCGGGCTCCTGCCGAAGTACCGCCTGATGATCGAGCGCCTCGCCCAGCAGGGGCACCTGAAGATCGTCTGCGGCACCGACACCCTCGGCGTCGGCGTCAACATCCCCCTGCGCTCGGTGCTCTTCACCAAGCTGTGCAAGTACGACGGCGAGTCGACGAAGGTCCTCTCGGTCCGCGACTTCAAGCAGATCTCCGGCCGCGCCGGTCGCAAGGGCTTCGACGACCGCGGCTACGTCGTCGCCCAGGCGCCCGAGCACGTGATCGAGAACAAGCGCCTCGAGGTCAAGCACGCCGCCAACAAGGCCAAGAAGAAGTTCGTCCGCCGCAAGCCGCCCGAGCGCGGCTACGTCCACTGGGACGAGAACACCTTCCAAAAGCTGCAAGAGCGGGATCCCGAGCCGCTCACCTCGAGCTTCGCGGTGACCCACGGGATGATCCTCAACCTGCTCCAGTCGGAGGTCGCGATCGGCCGCCGCGGCGGCGGCTACCGGCGCCTGATCCAGATCATCGACCGCTGCCACGAGCGGCCCTACGGCAAGACCAAGGCCCGGCGCGAGGCGGCCCAGCTCTTCCGCGCGCTGCGGCGGGCGGGGATCGTCGAGATCGTCCCGCGGACCGACGGCGTCGTCGGCCGGGGCCGCGCGGCCCAGATCCACGGCGGGCTCCAGCGCGACTTCTCGCTCAACCACTCGCTCTCGCTCTACCTCCACCAGACCCTCTCGCTCCTCGACCGCGAGCGCGACGGCTACGCGCTCGACGTGCTCTCGCTGGTCGAGTCGATCCTCGAGAACCCGCGGGCGGTGCTGATCGCCCAGGAGCGCAAGCTCAAGACCGAGAAGATAAACGAGCTCAAGGCGGCGGGCGTCGAGTACGAGGCGAGGATGGCCGAGCTCGAGAAGGTCGAGTGGCCCAAGCCCAACCGCGACTTCATCTACGACACGTTCAACGCCTTCGCCGTCACCCACCCGTGGCTCAAGCAGGAGGCGATCCGGCCGAAGTCGATCGCCCGCGACATCTACGAGCGCTACTGCACGTTCAACGAGTACATCAAGGAGTACGGGCTCGCCCGATCCGAGGGGGTGCTCCTGCGCTACCTGACCGACGCCTACAAGGCGCTGGTCCAGTCGGTGCCGACCTCGTTCAAGGACGACGAGGTGCTCGACGTGATCGCCTTCCTGCGGACGATGCTCGGCCGGGTCGACACGAGCCTGATCCAGGAGTGGGAGCGGATGCTCGAGGGGGGCGGCGACGACGAGGCGGCGGCCGACGAGGGAGCGCCGCTCCGCCGCCGCAGCCTCGCCGACGATCCGAAGGCCTTCAGCGCGCGGATCCGGGCCGAGATGCACGCGATGGTCCGCGCCCTCGCCGAGCAGGACTACGAGGAGGCGGCGGCGATATGTCGCGAGGACCCCGAGGATCCCTGGCCGGCCGAGCGCTTTGAGGCCGCCGTCGCGGACTACTACGCGGAGTACGCCCGCCTCCGCTTTGATCACGGGGCGCGCTTCCCCAAGTACACGATCCTCCAAGAGACCGGCGACAAGACCTGGTCGGTCCGCCAGGTGCTCGTCGATCCCGAGGACGAGAACCTGTGGGTGATCGAGGGCGAGGTCGATCTCCACGATGAGGAGAACATCGACGGGCCCTTGGTGTGGATCCGGCGGATCGGGACCTAGCAGCGGGTCGTCCGGCGCCTGCTCAGCGAACGAGTGCTGTCCCCCCTCGCCCGTGCCTGCGGCTCGTCCCTTTCTCTTGCGAGCACTCGGAGGCTGAAACGCTCGGCGAACGAGTGCTGAGCTAGGGCGCTTTCGGGGAGGGGCGGAGGCGGAGGCGAAGGCCGGTCAAGGGGGACGCCACTCTCTCAGACAGGTCGGAGCGCGCGTCGACCCCTTGTCACCAAGGGGTCGACGCGCGTCCTAGACTCGTTCGCGACGTCCCCCTCGCCCGTCCACCGGCTCGTCCTCCTGTGAAGGTGAGCTGAGGACGAGGGCCGCGCTGCTTCTCAACCGTAGGACGCCTCTCTCGACGTCCGGCCGGGGTTCGAGGGCGTTCTCGTGTCCGAGGGGGTACTGAACGAGACGCCGGGAGAGCTGAGCCGTCAGGCAGCGCACTGGGACTCGGGGCGAACTGCTCGTCTGTCCTCGGAGGCTGAGACGCTCACCGGTTCTGAGTGAGTGCTTCACCGCCTAGCGACGACCCATGGCGACGAAACTGACCCATCACCGCGTTGGACCAGGATATTCTTGAGAGGCCCTATAGGCTGGAGAAGCAGCTCGGCCCTCGTCCTCAGCTCACCTTCCATAGGAGGACGAGCCGGTGGACGGGCGAGGGGGGACACCGCGAACGAGTCTAGGACGGGCATCGACCGCCCCGCGAGGGGTGGTCGACGCCCGCTCCGACCTGTCTGAGTGAGTGGTGTCCCCCCTTGACCGGCCTTCGCCTCAGCCTCCGCCCCTCCCTAACCTTCGCGCCCGAGATAACCAGCGAAGAGCGAGTGAGAGACCTTCGCGCCCGAGGCAGACCCCGAAGAGCGAGCGAATGAAAGACCGACCAGCGAGCGTCCTCGCGCGTCGGCGACGCAGCGCATCCGCGCAGGTTGCTGCTAGCCTGCGGTGGATGACGGCAGCGGCGAGAATCCTGGTGATCGGCGACACCCTCCTCAACCAGACGATGCGGGCGGAGCCGGCTCTCCTCGGGCGCAGGCGGGTGCCGGCGGCGTTCCTCAACGAGGAGCTGCTGCACCTCCGCGCGACGCCGGACTGGAGCGTCCAAGGGGCTGGGTATGTCGCGCGCTACCTGGCGGAGTCGGAGCCGCGGCGGGCGGTGTCGCTGCTGACAGAGACCCGCAACCCGATCTTCCCGGGTTTGCTGCGCCAGCTGCTCACCGGGATCGGCGATCAGGCGGCGTCGATCTATGCGGTCGAGGATCGCTCGGCGCCGGTCGTCACGCGGGTGCTCCGCGATGTGGCGGCGAGCCGATCGATGGGGCCGCTGCCCGACTACCGCCCGCAGCTGCGGATCGACACTCCACCCCAGCCCTTGCCGCCCGAGCACGGCCGCGGGCCCGCCCTGGAGGAGGCGATCGAGGCCGCGTTCGCGCCCCTCGGCGCGGGCGACCGCTGCCTCCTGCGGACGACGTCGAGCGAGTTCCTCGGCGGCTACGGGGCGCAGCCTGGCTCACCGGCGAAGGAGGTGACCGAGGAGATGCAGGCCCGGACCGAGCGGGCGATAGGTAGGGTGCTCACGCTCGCCCAGGCCCGCGGCGTGCGGATGATCGTCGACCTGAGGCCCCTGCCGCGCAGGCTCGATCTTCGCGATCCTGAGACGATCATCTCGACGACGATCGGCCGCCTGGGCGACACGTTCGGCCACTCGGGCGACCACCGGGCGACGGTCGAGGCGGCGTTTTGGCGGCTCTCGCCGGCGCGCGCGCTGGTCTGCTTCGCCGCCGACGAGGGGGTCTGGGTCGCGGTCCGCGGCGATCGACGCTCCAAGGGCGAGCTCTTCCAGATCCCGGTCCGATGGCCGAGCGATCAGGGCGACGGCTGCGGGATGGTCGTCGGCGGAGACGCCTTCGTCGCCGCCCTGGTCGACGCGCTCGATCGCGGCGCGGCGCCGGCCCAGGCCGCCTGCGAGGCTGCGGCTGCGCTCTACCATGCCCAGGGTCAGCCCCTCGGCGCAGCGCTCCGGAGGGCGGACGCGGAGGCCTCGCGCGGAGCGATCCCCGAGCCCGTCCCGGTCGCGATCGAGGACCCCGCCGGAGAGCCCGTGCTCGCGCTCGCCGAGGGTCTCCGGGACGGCAGCGCCGAGCCGATGTGGAGCGGTCTGGTCGCGCCCGCGGGCGGTCGGATGCGCGGCTACTTCAGCGAGCTGCGGGCGATCTTTGAGCGGTGGCGGCCGCGGCCCGGCCGCGATCTGGTCGCGATCTTCGGCGAGTCCCGCAGCGGCAAGGAGTTTCCCCTCAAGGTCGCGCTCAAGGGGCTCGGCCAGAGCGTCCTCGGGCCGGTCAACATGCACCAATTCCTGGCCGAGACCGGCGGCGTGATCACGGAGCTCCAGCGGCGCTCGGCAGAGGCCGGACGCCCGCTGGTGCTGGTGATCGACGAGGTCGTCCCGGACGACGCGAGCCGCTCTCTGCTCAACCTGACCGCCGAGAAGGTGTACCGCCGCTACGGCAGCGACGAGGCCCCGCTCTCCTTCGTCGACAACCCCGTCGTCCTCCTCTCGTCGATCGACCCGAGCCGGCTGCTGCGGGACATGCAGGGCCGACTCCTCGCCTCGGTCGAGGTGCCGCCCCTGCGCGAGCGCCAAGACGAGATCCCCTTCCTGATGCCGATGGTCCTCGGCGAGGCGCTGCAGGAGGCGCTGGGCGAGCGGGTCGCTGAGATCAAAGCCGTCGACGTCAGCGTCCGCCTGATGGCCGCGCTCCTCGCCCACGACTACCGCCCGGTCGAGGGTGCGCCGAGCGGCTTCGGCCTCGATCAACAGAACTTCCGCGCCCTCGCAGATGTCGTCACCTACGTGGTCCGGCGCGGCCTGGCCCGCGACGCCCCCGAGGGTCTCCTAGACCTCCGCGCGGCCGACCTGCCGACGCAGCTCGGCCCGCTCGCGCCGCCCTCCCTGGACGACGGGGCCGCAGGCTCGGGCTTCCGCTACGCGCCGCCCTTCGACCGTCCGGGGATCCCGACCCCGCCGGCCTCCTGATCGAAACGCCGCGGACCTGCGGGCCAACCTGTGCCTGCAGGTCCGACGACGCGACCACCAGCGCGGGGCCGGGACCCCGCCCTTCCTATTGCGGCAGGAAGGGCGCGCAGGTCGACACGCCAGCGCCGACGATCCGGATCGGCGCGTTGGCGTTGACCACCGTCAGGTCCTGGATCCCGTTGTTGTCGCTGTCATCGTAGTCGAAGTGGGTGACCTTCGAGTTCGAGCCCGGGCCGCCGCTCTCGGTGAAGAAGTAGAAGTCACCGGCGAAGAAGGCGAAGGCGAAGGCGAAGGTCAGGTCGAGGTTGCCGAGCGGGATCGTCTCGATGTACTCGCCGGTCTCCTTGTTGACCTCGACGAGCTTCGCCGGGTTGACGCCGCCGAACATGAAGGTCCGACCGTCCCCGGTGCCGGTCAGCTCGGCGCCGTTGAAGGTCGTCGAGCCGAGGTTCTCGACGAGCAAGCTCTCGGGATCGACGGTGAGGAAGGTCCCCGCGTTGGGCCCCTCGCCGAAGCCACCGATGCCGTTGTAGGTGTTGCCGTAGAGCTGGTCGCAGGTGTTGAACTGATCCTTCGTCACGAAGGCCATGCCGAAGCGCTGGATCCCCATCTGCCCAGGCACGTAGCCGGGATCGGTGCAGTTTGCCGGGTTGGTCACGTCGACCTTGCGGATCGCCCCGGTCGGCGGGTCAAACATCACCCAGGCGAAGCCGGCGCGGTCGACCGCCATCGAGAAGGTGTTCGGCATCCCACAGCCGATGTCGCCGAGCTTCTCGAAGCTGTTCTCGTCGGGGAGGTACTTGTAGAGCTCGGCGTCGTCCGAGAGGACGAAGATCCCGTTGTCGAGCGGCACCTCGACGTCTGCGCAGGGGCAGGGATCCTCGATCACGCCGGTCGTGCCAGTGTTGCCGGTGGTCCCGTCCGTCGTCCCGTCCGTCGTCCCCTCTGTCGTCCCCTCCGTCGTCGTCCCCTCCATCGTAGTCCCCTCCGTCGTCGTCGTCGGGTCGGTCGTCGTCGGATCGGTGGTGGTCGTCGTGTCGGTCGCGCTGCCCGGTGAGGTCGTCGTCGTCGTCGGGTCGGTCGTGCTCGTCGTCGTCGTGCCCGTCTCCGAGGCGGTCCCGGACATCGTCGCCGTCGCCGTCGCGGACATCGCCGTCGTCGCCGTCGTCGTCATCGTCGTCGTCTCGGTGGTGCTCTCGGAGGCGGTGCCGGTCGCTGTCCCCTCCATGATCTCGCCGCCGTTGCAGGCGAGCGCGGCGAGGGCGAAGAGCGGGAGGGCGCGGAGGGGTAAGCTCAAGGTCGGCATGCTCCGACCATAACAAAGCTGGGATGGTCGATGCGCTCGCGCCTCTACGCCGGCACTCCTCTCCACGCCTGCCACGAGTAGAACGCGGTAGTGAAGAGGGTGCTCCTGCGCTGCGCCTCGGTCCTTGGCTGCGCGAAGGCGCACTGCGGCGAGCGACACGACGAGCCGCAGCGCTCCTCGCCGATCGGTCCGCCGCAAACCTTGCGAGCGACCTAGCGCTGAGACCAACGAGCGGACTCCGTGCTCCTCGGCTGACCGGACCGCCGAGCCCGCCGAGAGCGACCACAGGCCAGTCAAAGGCCCCGCCAACCAACGAACAACGGCCCGCCCCGCAGCCGCGGGACAGGCCGTTCTTTCACCGGCTCGGGCGGCGCTCAGCCCTGGGGCTTGAGGTCCTGGTCGTAGACCCTGACCTCGCCGTAGTTGCCGAGCACGTCCTTGAGCTTGCTGGCCTTGCCGATGGCGATGATGTGCACCGGACCGCCCCAAAGGGCGCCGCTGGTCGCCTTGATCTGCTCCGGCGTCGCCGACTCGATGTCGGTCCGATAGCGCTCCCAGAAGTCCGCGGGGAGCCCGAAGATCCGCTGGGTGATCGTCTTTCCAGCGATCACGCCGACGCCCTCGACCTCGAGCGCGAACTGGCCGGAGAGCTTGCTCTGGATCCGTCCGAGCTCGTCAGCGGGCATTCCGTCCTTGGCGGGCTCCTTGAGGAGGTCGAGCAGCGCCTCGGTGAACTCGCCGGCGCTCTTGGTCTTGGTGCTGCCACCGGCGAAGAACATCGCCCCGTCGAAGCTCGAGGAGTGGAACGCCCCGACCCCGTAGGTCAGGCCGAGCTGCTCGCGGAGGACCTGGTTGAGCCGCCCCGAGAGGCCGCCGCCGAGCGCAGCCTGGAGGATCTTGGCGTCGAGGTAGCCGGGCTCGCCCATCGCCGCTGCGCCCGTGACCACGGCGATCGTCGCCTGCGCGCTGGCCTTGCGGTCGATGAGGTGGACGACGGTCTTGTCGCTCGCCAGCTGCTTCTCGCCGCGGGGCTGCGGGATCGCCTCGCCGGCCTTCCACTTGCCGAAGTGCTTCTTGGCGAGGGCCGCGGCCTTGTCCGGCTTGACGTCGCCGGAGATCACCAGGAGCGCGTTGCCGGGGTGGTAGTGACGGGCGTGGAAGGCCACGACCTGCTCGCGGGTGAGGCCGTTGATCTCCTCGTCGGTCGCGAAGGGCCGCCCGTAGGGGCTCTTCTCGCCGTAAATGACCCGCTCGCCCATCTGCAGGGCGAGGCCGAAGGGCGAAGACTTCTGGCTCGCGACCTCCTGGATCAGGAGATCCTTGATCTTCTTCATCGACTCTTCGGGGAAGGTCGGCGTCATCGCCATCTCCGCGAGGAGCTTGACCCCGAGGTCGAGGTCGCGGGAGAGCATGTCCGCGCCAAGGACGGCGATCTCGTCGTCCGCGCGCTCCGACTTGGTCCCGCCGGTGGCGTCGACGAGCTTGTCGAGGTCAGCCTTGCTGTGCTTGGCGGTCCCCTCGCCGAGGAGGCCGATCGTCAGCTCGGCGAGCTTCGACTGGTCGGCGGGGGCGTAGATCTTGCCGGCCTTGACCACGAGCGAGATGTCGACGACCGGCATCTCGTGATCCTCGAGGACGATGACCTCGAGACCGTTGTCCAGGGTCGTCACGGTCGGCGTCGGGAAGACCACCGGCGAGGGCGCGGTGATCCCCGGCAGCGGCGGCAGGGCGGCGAGCTCGGCCCGCTTCTTGGCGGCCTTGTCAGCGCGCTCCTTCGCCACGGCGTCCTTCTCCGCGGCCTCCTTGGCCGCCGCCTCCGCGACCGGGTCTGGCGGCGGGGCGGCCTCCTCCTTGGGCTTGCAGGCGAAGGAGGAGGCGAGGATGCAGGCGCCCAGGCTCGCGCCCAGACGCATGGCAAACGAGTGCGCGCGCCGATTTTTGCTGGTCATGGTGTTCACTTGGCACCCCCGGGGACGATGTCGAAGGTGACGCTGCGATCCTGGGTGAGGTAGGTGTTCGCGACCCGCTTGAGATCACCGGCGGTGATCTTGTTGAAGCGCTTGTAGTCGCCGTTGATCTTCTCGGCGCCGCCGTAGAAGGTCTCGTAGGTGGCGAGCTGGCTCGCCTTGTACTGGGTCTTCGAGAGGCCGTCGACGTAGTCCTTGTAGATCTTCGCCTTCGCCCGCTTGAGCTCCGCAGCGGAGATCCCCTTCTTCTTGACCTTCTCGAGCTCGTCCCAATAGGCGGCCCGGAGATCGGCGAGCTTGGTGTCGTTGGAGGCGACGAGGAGGGTGGCGAGCTGTCCCTGACCGTAGGTCGGGATCGGGAAGCCGGCGTTCATCATCACCGCCGCCGCCAGCTTCTCGTCGTCGACGAGGCGCTTGGGCAGGCGGGCCGAGGCGCCGTCGGTGAGGATCGTCGCCAGCAGCTCCAGGGCGTCGCGATCCTTCTCGCGCGGCGGCGGCACGTCAAAGGAGATGAGCGAGAGGGGGACCGGAGCCAGAGGATCCTGGACCTCCTTGTAGACCGGGCCGCCGGTCTGCTCGGTCTCCTCGGGGAAGCCCGGCGTCAGCTCCGGACCGCGCGCCAGCGGGCCGAAGTACTGCTCGACCAGGGCCTTGGCCTTCGCCGACTCGAAGTCGCCGCAGAGCACCAGGACCGCGTTGTTCGGGGTGTAGTAGCGATCGAAGAAGTCGATGAACGCCTGGGCGGGGGCGTTGCTCAGGTCCTCCATCGAGCCGTAGATCGAGTGGGAGTACTCCCAGCTCGAGAAGGCGGCCGCCGGCCAGTCGAGGAGGATCGTCTTGGCGAAGGGCTGGTTCTCCTGCTGCTGCCGGACCTCCTCCTTGACCACGTCCTTCTCGTTGCCGAGCGACTCTTCGGTGAGGATCAGCGAGTCCATCCGCGCCGCCTCGAGGAAGAGCATCCCCTCGAGGAAGTTGCTCGGGACGGTCTCGAAGTAGTTGGTCCGATCGGGCTCAGTGTTGCCGTTGAGGGCGCCGCCGGTGTTGTCGACGTAGTAGCCGAAGGCCCCCTCGGGGACGCCCTTCGAGCCGTTGAACATCATGTGCTCGAAGAGGTGGGCGAAGCCGGTGCGGCCTTCGACCTCCTGGGCGGAGCCGACTCGATAGGTGATGTAGACGCTGACGATCGGCGCGCTGTGATCCTCGGAGAGGATCACTCTGAGGCCGTTGGGCAGCTCAAACTTCTCGATCGGGATCGCGACGTCTGCGGCCGCAGAGGCGGCTGTCGGCAGGGCTGTGATCCCGGAGACCCCGGAGACCATGAAGATGCCCGCGAGGGCTAGTGGGGCGAGGTTTCGCATGGGCGTAGTAGCTCCTCCTGCTTAGGAGCGCACACTCTAGGGGATCGCCCTAGCGCGAACAAGCGCGTGACACGGGGGCGATTGGCCCCAGATGCCAGCTGGTCCCCCGAGCAGGTCGCGGTTTGCTCACGGCCGACCGGCACGGCCCCAGGCCCAGGTGAGGACCGCACCAACGCTCCTTGCCAGGCCCGGCGATCGGCCCGAAGCTTGTCTGTGGATGGTGTTCGGGAGGAAGTGTGGATCAATGTTCCGCGGCCGGGATTCGCGGCCCGGAGCGGGGCTTCGCCTCGGGCTCTGCCTCTTGATGGTCGCCGCCTGTGCCGACGAAGACCCGACCACCGGCGCTGAGCGGCTCCTCACTCGCTGTCTTGAAACCTCACCCGCGACCCCGAAGAGCTTCGTCCTCGGCGGCACCTGGTCGACCGAATGTGGTGACGGCACCTGTGAGGAGACCCTGCGGATCGAGTCCGTCTGCGTCAGCTACCAGCGCATCGACGGCGACGGCGAGCTCGTCCAGCTAAACCACGGGATCCTCTCTGCGGCCGGGGTCAGCGCTGGCAAGGCGGAGGCGGCGGCCCTGGTCGACGTCGACCTCCGGGCCGACATCGATCGCTGCGGCGGAGAGGCCTGCGACGAGGGGATCATCGTTCTCCAGCGCAGCGGCGAGGGGAGCGTCCACAGCTACGCTGGCCGCCCCGAGGCCGCCCTCGAGGGCGCCCTCGATCACCTAGAGGCGATCCGTGACGCGCTCGGGGCCTGCCAGCGCACGGCCCTCGTCGACATCGACGGCGGCTGCGAGCGGTGAGCTGAGCACCGTCGCCATTCCCCCGCCTGTCCCCCGCGCCAGCCCTCCGCCGGACTTCACCACGGGCCTCCTCGGGAGGATCGGCTAACGTCCGCGGCGGAGCAGGAAGACGAGCCCCGCGACCCCGGCCCCGATCGCCCCGCCGAGGCGAAGCTTGCGGCGCTGGGCGTCACGCTCGCGGATCCCCTCGAGCTCGTCGGAGTGGCGACGGCAGCTCGCGCGATGGGCCGCAGACTCCCGCTCTAGCTGCTCTGTGGCCGTAGCCAGCGCCTGCTCGAGCTCGGCCGCCTCATTCTCGAGGCGGGTGATCGCCTGGGCCCGCGCCGAGGTCTCGGCCGCGGTGTCGCGCTGCCGCTGCCGCAGCGCCTCGAGCTCGCCGCGGGCCTCCGCCGCGAGGGTCTCCGCTCGGCTCAGGCCTTCCCGGCTCTCAGCGTGCGCCGTCGTCTCCTCCGCCAGCTCCGCCGCGAGCTTCGCCGCCTTCGCCTGCGCGTCGCGGAGCTGCCCCGCGGTCGTCGCGTGGGCGGTCTTCTCGGCCACCAGCTCAGCCTGCGCCCGCAGGGCCTCCGCCTGCGCCTCCTCAGCCCGCCCCTGCGAGGCGGAGAGCGAGGCCGACTCTGCCCGCACCTCGGCGGCCTCCGCCTGCGCCGCCTGGGTCTCGGCCTTGAGCTTCGCCACCTCCTCCGCGAGGGCCTCGCGGGCGGCCATCGTCACCGCGTGGGCGCGCTCCTCGGCGTCGATGTGCTCTCGTGTCTCATCGACCGCGCGGCGGAGATCCAGGACCTCACGCTCAGCCTGCTCGCCCGCGGCGATGAGCTCCTGCGAGCGACTCAGCTCGAGGTGTGCCTTGCTCAGCTCGCGCTGGAGGCGTGCCACCTCCCGCTGCGCCTTGGCGAGGCTCTTGTTCTTCGGCTTGGTCAGGACCTGCGCCTTCGCCTTCGCCTTCGACCTGCTCGTCGGCTTCGCCTCCGGGGTCTCGCTCTTGTCGCCTGCGTCGCTCTCGGACATGTCGCCGTAGTATTGCTCGGGAGTGGTGGGAGGTCGAAGGCCGATCCTGGACGATCGGTAGCGCGCGCTACTGTAGGGCGTTGAGGCGGTCGGCCACGCTCGCCCGGGCGATCCCGTCGAGCACCCGCTGGATCGCCGAGGCGAAGGTGCTGGCGAAGACCTCGGAGCTCTTGGTCCGATCGTCGAGGGTCACGGCGCCGTTCGCCGCGCCGGCGAAGCGGTAGACGTAGGTCGGCGCCCCCGGGAGGCGGATCTCGAGGGAGTAGCGGATCGTCCCGACCCAGCGCTTGTCGCTCGCCGTCGCGTAGGCGAGGCCGAGCTCGTCGACGCTGACAAAGCCGACCAGGCGCTCACCCGCGGGCACCTGCGCGGTCGGATCGACGACCGTCACCGAGTCAAAGAGCGAGCCCAGGGCGACCCGGAGGTCGCGCTCGACGAAGGTCTGGACGTTGCGGACCTCGACCGTCGGCCCGTTGGGGGCGGTCGCCGTCATCGTCTCCGGGATCCGAGCGCTGTCGCGGATGATGTAGAGCGGGAGGTGGATCCGCTGGGCCACAGGCGGCGGCCGGACGGCGATCGCCAGCGACTCGACGTCGACCGGGCGGTAGGCGCAGGCGACCTGGCCGCTGATCGGCATGGCGAGGGCGAGGGCGAGGGCGGCGCGGGCGAGGGTCGTCGAGGCCATGGCTGGCGCCGACGATAGCAGAGATCGCGCGGCCGCCGCTGAAACCGCCTCCGTCTCGCCTCCGTGGGCTCGAATTCGCCTCCCAGGGGCCTCTGTGGAGCCCACCGCAGCTTGGCGCCGCGGGGATCCGACCGCCTCCGCGACCCTTCCCCGAGGCTACGGGGTCCGGGGCTCGCCCTCGCCGGCGTAGAGCCCCTGCTCGCGGAGCATCGCCATCAGGTAGCCCGAGCCCGGATCGGCGAGACACTCCGCGCGGCCGCCCTCGCGGACGATCCGGCCGCCCTCGAGCACGGCGACCCGATCGCCGAGCGCGACGAGGTCGCGGGCGTCGTGGGTGATCACGAGCTTCGCCCCGGGGAGCGAGCGCAGGGTCCGTTGCAGGAGCAGTCGAGCGCTGCGGCGGCTGCTGACGTCGAGCGCGGAGAGGGGCTCGTCGAGGAGGAGGAGCGACGGCTCGACGATCACCGCCCGCGCCAGGGCGACCCGCTGCGCCTGCCCGCCCGAGAGGCTCGACGGGCCGCGCTCGGCGACCTCGGCGATCTCGAGGCGCGATAACCACTCTAGAGCCTTCGACCTCGCCTCGGCCTCGGCCTCGCCCCGGGCCCGAAGACCGTAGGCGACGTTGTCGACCGCGCTCATGTGGGGGAAGAGCGCGAGCCCCTGCGGCATCAGGGCGACGCCCCGCTTTGGCGGTGGGAGACGGACGCCCTCCCCCTCGACGAGCACACCCGCGATCTCGACCCGCCCCGCCGTGATCGGGAGGAGGCCGGCGAGGGCGTCGATCAAGCTCGACTTGCCGCTGCCGTTGGGGCCGACGAGCACGAGGGTCTCGCCGGCCGCGATCCGCAGCTCGAGATCGAGCGAGCAGGGGCCGCGACGGGCCTGAATCTCGGCGTAGAGGCTCATCTTCCCTCCCCTGCGCCAGCGCCCAGCGGGGTGATCCCGAGTCGACCGCGGAGGACGACCAGGGCGACGAGGGCGAGGGCCAAGAGGAGGATCCCGAGGGCGATGGCCGCCGGCGGATCCACCTGGAGCGCGGTGTAGATCGCCAGCGGCATCGTCCGGGTCTCGCCCGCGAGGTTGCCGGCGAAGGTGATCGTCGCGCCGAACTCGCCGAGCGCTCGCGCCCACGCGAGCGCGAGCCCGGAGGCGAGCGCCGGTCGCAGCAGCGGCAGGGTGATCGTCCGCAGGACCCGGAGTCGACCGGCGCCGAGGGTCGCGGCCGCGGCTTCGAGGCGGGGATCGATCGCCAAGAGCCCCGCCTCGAGGCTGAGGATCAGGAAGGGCGCGCAGACGAAGGTGACCGCGACGATCGCACCACCTGTCGTAAAGGGCAGCTCGATCCCGAGGCCGCCCAGGAGCCCGCCGAAGATCCCTCGGCGACCGAAGGTCACCAGCAGCGCGAGGCCGCCGACGACCGGCGGGAGCACCATCGGCAGGGCGACGAGGCCGCGGAGGAGGGCCTTTCCGGGGATGTCGACGCGGGCGAGGAGGTAGGCGAGCGGGAGGCCGAAGACCAGGGCGATGAGCACCGCGCTCGTCGACACCGCCAGCGAGAGGCCGAGCGCGGCGGCGACCTCCGGCCGGCCGAGCTGGTGGAGCAGCGCCGCCGGCTCGAGCTGGAGCAGGAGCCCGCACAGCGGCGCCATCAGGCCGGCGACCGCCAGGAGCCCGAGGATGAGCAAGAGGTGCTCGCTGGGTGAGCGGCGCATCGGCGGCGCGATGATGACACAGGGCCCGCGCCCAGAGGAGCGAGCGAGCCCGGACCCGAACCGAGGCCCGAACCGAGACCCGAGCCTAGACCCCAGCCTAGACCCCAGCTGGCACGTGCATAGATAGAGGAAAGAACTTCGCTCGCCGGCATCGCTCTCGCCGGTCTCTGGGGCGCGATGGGAGCGCGCGGGCTAGGGCGGGCCGAAGCCCAGCTCGGCGAAGATCGCCTGAGCCGGCGGGGCGAGCAACATCTCGATAAAGCCGGCGGCCTCCTCCGGGCGCTCCGAGGCCCGCAGCGGGCTCGCCAAGTAGTTCGCGCGGACCGGCTCCGCCTCGGCGAGCTCGATCACCGCGACGCTCCCCGGCGGCGCCGCCCGGACGTCGGTCGCGTAGACGATCCCCGCGTCCGCCTCGCCGAGGCTGACCCGCTGGACCACGGCGCCGACGTTCTCCTCGTCCGAGACCAGGTTGCCGAGCACCTGCTCCCGCAGCCCCATCCGCCCCAGGGCCTCGCGGGCGTAGGCGCCGGCCGGGACCTCCGGCGCCGCGAGCACGACCTTGACCCCTGCCCGCCCGAGCTCCTCCGGCAGGGCGAGACCGCTGCCCTTGGCGACGATCGCGACGAGGCGGTTGCTGGCGATGACCTGCGGCGGCCAGGCGAGGCCTGCGTCGACGACCCGCTGGAGCTGGGCCGCGTTGGCCGAGACAAAGACGTCCGCCCGCGCCCCCCCCAGCAGCTGCGCCGCCAGGGCCTGGGAGCCGGCGAGGTTGAGGACGACGTCGACCGACGGCGACCCGCGCTCCGCCATCGCCTCGATCCGCGCCATCACCTCGGCGAGGGACATCGCCGCGGCGACCACGAGGCGACCGGAGCGATCACGACGGCGACAGCCGACGACGACGAGCGCGAGCGCGGCTCCGCCGGCGCTCCCGAGCCAGGCCCGGCGGGTCCATGACCGTGGCCCCGAACCCGAGCGCGGTGGCGATGGCGACGTGCCCATGGTCGCTCCTCACCGAGGCGGGCGGAGGAGCGAGCGGCCGATGATCAGCTTTTGGATCTCGCTCGTGCCCTCGTAGATCCGCAGGGCTCGGATCTCGCGGTAGAGCCGCTCCGGGACCTGGCCGACGGTCACCCCGAGCCCGCCGAAGCTCTGGACGGCGCGGTCGATCGTCCGCTGCGCCGACTCGGTCGCGAAGAGCTTGGCCATCGCCGGCTGATCGACGCTCGCGCGGCCCTGATCCCGGGCCCCGGCGGCGCGGTAGACCAGGAGCTGGGCGGCGACGTGATCGGTCGCGACGTCGGCGAGGGCGAACTGAAGCCCCTGCTGGGCCGCGAGCGGCTTGCCGAACTGGCGGCGGCGATTCAGGTGGCCGATCGTCTCGCTTAGGGCCCGATCGGCGAGCCCGAGCGCCGCCGCGCCGACGCTCACGCGGAAGACGTCGAGGTTGCCGAGGGCGATCGTCAGGCCCTGGCCGGGCTCGCCGAGGCGATGCGCCGCCGGGACCTCGACGTCCCTCAGCTCGACCGAGCCGATCGCGTGCGGGGCGATCACCTCGGTCGGGGTCACCGTCAGACCGGGCGCCGAGGCAGGCACCCAAAAGGCGCCGAAGCGCGGTCGCCCGCCCGCCGGATCGTCCTCCGCCTCGCGGGCGAAGACGACGTAGGAGTCGGCGACCCCGGCGTTCGAGATAAAACACTTGTGGCCGCGCAGGCGCACCCCGCCGTCTCCGGTCGGCGTCGCCACGGTGCGCATGCCCTGGATGTCCGAGCCGGCCTCGGGCTCGGTGAGGGCGAAGGCGCAGATCACCTCACCGCTCGCCACCTTCGGCAGGAGCTGCGCCCGCAGCTCCTCCTCGCCCGCCATCGTCACCGGGTTCGAGCCGAGCCCCTGCATGACAAAGGCGGTGTCGAGCGCCCCGGACTCGCGGGCCAACCACTGGCGGATGATGCAGAGCGCGGTCGACGAAATCACCGGCGCAGCGCCGCCGTGCTCGCCAGGCACGACCCAGCGCAGCAGGCCCGCCGCCGCCAGGCGCTCGACGTAGATCCGGGTCGCGCCGGCGACGTCCCCCTCGGCGACCGGGCTCTCGCGGATCGACGCGCAGAACCCCTCGAGGGTGTCCTCCAGGGCCTCGAGCTCGGCGCGGGAGACCGGCGCCTCGGCGATCACCGCGAGATCGCGGCTCAGGATTCGGGGATCTGTGATCATGAGCTAGTCCCTGCCCTCATCGTCGGTCCTTCCTGCGTGAGCGCCCTTCGGCGGCGCCCGCCGGGAGCACGGCGCCCGCCGTGGTGACCCAGCGCCCCCGATCATCGCCACTGCGGCGGGCGCTTCTCCAGGCGGGCGTCGTCCGCCTCGCGAAAGTCCGGGTGCTGCATGCAAAGGGTCTGCGCCTGGGCCTCGGCCTCGATCGCCGCGTCCAGGTCCATGCTCAGCTCCTGCTGGAGCATCCGCTTGGTCATCCGCAGGGCGAAGTGGGGGCCGGCGGCGAGCTGCGCCGCGAGGTCAAAGGCCTCACGGTCGACGTTCGCCCGATCCGGCTCATCGCCGACGACCCGGTTCACGAGGCCGATCTGGGCGGCCTTGGCCGCGTCGACGCGACCGCCGAGCATCAGGATCTCGCTCGCGTGGCCGAGGCCGACGACCCGCGGCAGGAGGTAGCTCGCCCCCATGTCCGCGCCGCTCAGGCCGACCTGGGGGAAGAGGAAGGCGAAGAAGGCGTGCTCGCCGATCACGCGCAGATCGGCGGCCAAGGCCATCACCGCGCCGGCTCCCGCGGCGACCCGCTTGACCGAGGCGACGATCGGCAGCGGACACACGCGCATCGCCTGGATCAGCGCGCCGGTCATCCGCGTGAAGGTGAGCAGCCCCTCGGCGTCGCGGGCGTGGAGGCGGGTGATGATGTCGTCGACATCACCGCCGCCGCAAAACGCCCTGCCCTCCCCCTGGAGCACCAGCGCCCTGGCGCCCGTCCCCGAGGGATCGCGGGTGCGGCCGGCGATCACCCGAAAGAACTCCGTGAGTTCGTTGTAGACCGCGAAGGTGAGGGCGTTGTAGCGCTCGGGACGGTCGAGGGTGATGATCCCGACCCGATCGCGCTCCTCGTAGCGGAAGCTCTCGGGGGTCGGCATCGGCAGCCAGGCGAGGTCGGGGGCGATCGTCTCGGTCTCGGTCGACGCGGTCATCGGCTGCTCTCCTTCTCTCCATCGGCGCCCGCCGTCGCGGCCTCGGCGGGGAGCACAGCGAGCCCCTGGATCTCGACCTTGGCCCGGTCCTCGAGGAGCTCGGCGACGCCGAGCAGGGCCATCGTCGGGAAGTGCTTGCCGACGAGCTCACGGTAGGCCGCGCCGACCTCGGGGAGCGCGGCGATGTACTCCCGCTTGTCGGTGACATACACAGTCAGACTGACAAGGTGCTCAGGGCGCCCACCCGCAGCCTCGACGACCGCAACGACATTTGCCAGGGCCTGGCGGAACTGGGGGGCGAAGTCATCGCTGACGATCACCTCCTCCGTGTCCCAGCCGATCTGGCCCGCGATCGCCAGGATCTCGCCGGATCCGGCCATGCCGTTGCTGTAGCCGCGGGGCCGGGGCCAACCTGGGGGCTGCGCTATCCGATGGGGCATCGGCGGGGAGTGTCGCAGCCGCGCCTAGAGGTGGCAACGACACTAGCCGGATCACGCGCGGCTGAGCACGGCAGGTGGCAACGAAACTTGCCACCTGAGCGTTGGCAGAGAATATATCGAGTAATTACATACACCTAATGAGTGGCACGAAGATCGCTTCCTAGTGCGGCAGACGCCAACTAAGGGACGACGCCATGACCAAGCTTCTCAAGATCTCCGCACTCTCCGCCTTCGCTCTCTTCTTCGCCGCCTGCGATCCCGAGATGGCCGGCGCCGACGTCGAGGATCGTGCCCTTCACGGCAAGATGCTCGACATCGCGGACTCGGACGGCGACGACGACGGCTTCCAGATCTGGGACGACTTCTCCGACGCCGTCCCGGCGCCGGCGCCCATGGTCGAGTACGACCTCGACCTGGCGGCCGAGGACGAGGAGCCCTGCGACACCTGGGGCCCCGACGGCGACCTTGACCTCGACGGCGGCGCCGACGATCAGGCGGCGATCGACGGTCAGCGCCCCTTCGGGATCGACCCTGACCACGGCGAGGAGACCTGGGGCCCCGACGAGGACCTCGACATCGGCGACGGCGACGGCGCTGGCGAGAGCCCGAGCGACGACGACGAGCCGCCGATCGGCACCCCCGACGACGACGACGACGACTGGGGCGACCTCGACTTCGACGGCGACAACAACAGCGGCGACGGCGACGGCGACGGCCTCATCGGCGAGGACGAGCCGCCGATCGGCAACCCCGACGGCGACGACGACGGCTGGGGCGACCTCGACTTCGACGGCGACAACAACAGCGGCGACGACGACGACGACATCGACGACATCGACGGCAACTAGTCCGAACGGCTGAGCCCCCTTCGCGGAGGGCCCGCCGAGACCACGCGCGAGAGGATCCCCGGGTGACCGGGGGTCCTCTCTCACGTTCTCAGGGTCGGATCTCCCGGACCCCGCCGACCCTACGCCACGCCCGAAGGAGCGCCACGACTCCTCCGCAGAGCGGATCGCGAGTCTGTCGCCGCGCGCTCGGAGAGCGAGCGCTGAGCTGAGCGCCCGAGCGCCACCCTCGCCCTCGTCGCAGGGCGCCGCCAGGCTCCTCGCATCGGCGAAGACCGGGGAGAACAAGCGACGCCCGGGCGGCGGGGCCGACCGGGCGTCATCGGAGGATAGGCCGAAGCCCAGGCCGCAGCTCCCGGGGTCACTCCCCGAGAGCTCCGCCCTCACGCGGGATCAGCCGGGCTCGATCGTGCAGATCGAGGAGCAGCCGTCGCCGTTGGTGTTGTTGCCGTCGTCGCAGGACTCGCCGGGCTGCTTGAACCCGTCGCCGCACTTCGCCGCCTTGCACTGGTTTGTGCAGGAGTCGACGTTGCTCTGGTTGCCGTCGTCGCACTCCTCGCCCGGCTGCTTGAACCCGTCGCCGCAGACCGGCAGCTTGCACTGGTTGGTGCAGAAGTCGAGGTTCGAGCTGTTGCCGTCGTCGCACTGCTCACCCGGGCCCTTGAACCCGTCGCCGCAGACCGGCAGCTTGCAGACGTTGGTGCAGTTGTCGGTGTTGCTCTGGTTGCCGTCGTCGCACTCCTCGCCCGGCTGCTTGTAGCCGTCGCCGCAGACCGGAAGCTTGCACTGGTTGGTGCAGTTGTCGGTGTTGACGTTGTTGCCGTCGTCGCACTGCTCGCCGACCTGCTTGAACCCGTCGCCACAGCTCGCGAGCAGGCACTGGTTGGTGCAGAAGTCGAAGTTCGAGTTGTTGCCGTCGTCGCACTCCTCGCCGGGCTGCTTGAACCCGTCGCCGCACTCCGGCAGCTTGCACTCGTTGGTGCAGTTGTCGAGGTTGGAGTCGTTGCCGTCGTCGCACTCCTCACCGGGGCCGGGGAAGCCGTCGCCGCAGACGTTCAGGGTGCAGTCGAACTTGCACGCCTTGGTGTTGCCGTTGTTGGCACCGTTGTCGCACTCCTCCTGGCCCTCCCAGACGAAGCCGTCGCCGCAGTCGGCGGTCAGGCAAGAGAGGAGACAGGGCCCGTTGTTGTCGTTGTTCTCGCCGTTGTCGCACTCCTCGCCGGGCTGCTTGAACCCGTCGCCGCAGGAGGCCTGCTTGCAGACGTTGGTGCAGGAGTCGTTGTTGTTGTTGTTGCCGTCGTCGCAGGCCTCGTTGGGCGCCTTGAGCCCGTCGCCGCAGAACGCCTTGGTGCAGTTGAGCTTGCAATAGCCGCTGTTCGAGTTGTCCGGGCCGTCGTCGCAGGCCTCGACGCCCTCGTGGATGAAGCCGTCGCCGCACTTGGCCTCGACACAGTTGAGCAGGCAGGTCCCGGAGTTTGAGTTCTGGTTGCCCTCGTCGCACTGCTCGCCCTGGCTCGCCTGGACGAAGCCGTCGCCGCAGGCGGGGGTGGTGCAGAGGTCGGTGCAGCCGTCGTCCTGGTTGCCGTTCATCCCGTCGTCGCACTGCTCGCCGGGATCCTTGATGTTGTTGCCGCACTCCTCGATCAGGCACTCGCCGGAGCAGCCGTCGCCGGCCAGAAGGTTGCCGTCATCGCAGGCCTCGCCCGGGCCCTTGTCGCCGTCGCCGCAGACGTTGGCGACGCACATGTCGTTGCAGGACTTGCCGGGCCCGTTGTCGGGGCCGTCGTCGCACTCCTCGTCGCCGGGCGGCAGGTTCCAGACATAGCCGTCGCCGCAGACCGGGAGCAGGCACTCGAGCGTGCACTGGCCCTGGTTGGTGTTGTCTGGGCCGAGGTCGCACTCCTCGCTCTTCGACTCCTGGACGAAGCCATCGCCGCAGCTCGCGTTGGTGCAGTTGTTGGTGCACTCGTCCTCGTTGTCGTCGTTGCCGTCGTCGCACTCCTCCTGAGCGCTGACCACCGCGTCGCCGCAGGAGGCGAGCTTGCACTCGTTGGTGCAGTCGTCGTTGTTGTTGTTGTTGCCGTCGTCGCAGCCCTCGCCCGGGCCCTTGAGACCGTCACCGCAGACGTTCTGCTTGCACTTGGAGGTGCACGAGGAGCCCTCGTCGTTGTTGTCCGCGCCGAGGTCGCACTCCTCCTCCCCAGGGAGCTGATCGCCGTCGCCGCAGACGTTGAAGAGACACTGGGAATTGCAGGGCTTGCCGGGGCCGTTGTCCTTGCCGTTGTCGCACTCTTCGCCGAGGTCATCGTCGACATCACCGTCGCCGCAGGGAGTGCCGCCGCCGGTCCCCCCGGTGGTCGGGTCGTCCGTGGTGCTAGAGCCCGATCCCTGCGACTCACCGCCAGTCCCGGACATGCTCTCTTCGCCGCCAGACTGGGACGCCCCTGACTCGCTCTCGCTGAGCGTCCCGGAGTCGCTCTCGGTCGCGGACTCGGAGACGGAGCCGGAATTGCTGTCGCTCGCCGTCGCTGAGACGTTGGAGGTGGAACCCCCACCATTACAGGCGACCAGAGCGGACGCGCTGCTCAGGAGGAAGAGGGTCGGAGACGCAAGGGTGACGAGGAATCTTTTCAGAGACATAAAAAACCTTCACGCGCCGCAGATCCATCGCGGCTCGCTCAGTGGAGAAAATATCGCATCGCCGCGGGCGGCTCATGCCCTTTCGGCGGCTCTTCCCTCGCGACCTAGCGCGCGGCGGTCGCAGGTCGAGCGTTCAGGGCGATGGCCGCGCGGCGAGGCCACGTCGGCGGCCCCAGGCGGCGAGCTCGTCGGGATGGAAGAAGCAGAGGTAATAGGCCAGGCTGACCCAAGAGAAGGGCCCTACGTTGAGCGTGAGGAGAATCCCGACATGCAGCGCAACCCCGACAGCGACGAAGCCGAGGCGAAAATCCCAGCGGAGCGCCAACGCGCGAAGACGCCCTGATCGTCGTGGAGTCGCGCGAAAGTAGAAGAAGAGCAGCAATAGAACAGCGCTCACCTCCCAAAACCACGTCACCGCGGTCGCCACCTGAAGGACAAAGTACGGGAAGGGCTCGGCGCTGAAGGTCATGTCAAAGCGCCGCCAGGTCGGCTCCTGATAGACCCAGTAGAGCGCTGAGAAGTCGCCGGCCGGCGTCCAGGGGACCCCCAGCTTGTTCAGGCCGGTGGTCGTGTAGACGACGATGAGCTGAAACACGGCGAGGTAGCGCGGCCAGGCGGCGATCATCGCCCCGGGTCGGCGCCATCTGCCACTTCGGAGGCGACTGTCGACCGAGAGCGTCGCCGTCGCCCCGGCGAGGAAGAGGAGCCAGAGCGCGTTCGTGATCAAATGATCGTAGCCGCCGATGATCGTCGGGTTCGCCCGGACGATCGCCGCGTAGACCTGGGCCGCCGCGAGGAGCGTCAGGCGGCCGCCAGCGCCGGCTACGACCAGGCCACCGAGGACCAGGCCGACCGGGACAAGAGCGCCGATCACCGCCGCCGAAGGCCCGCCGAGGGCGGCCAGGAGCCAGTGATCGCCGCGGAGCGCCTGCATCCCCCCGTCGGCGGCGTCCACCCAGAGGACCCGGTCGAGCCCGGCGCCGACCATCGACGCGATCGAGTAGATCATCACCAGGCCGATCGCGATCCGGAAGAGCGCTAGCCCCTCGGCCGGCTCGCGCCGGTCGACGAGGGCGACGAAGGCCCGCCAGATCCGGCTCACGGGCGGAGCTCCGCGGCGTCGAAGGTCCGCTCCCGCTCGTAGTGGCCCGCGGGGCGCTCACCCGCCCGGACCTTCTCCGGCGGCAGGCTGCGGTAGCGGTAGAGCCGGACCCGCACAGCGGTCGCCTGCGGGTGGTCGACGCTCGCCTCGGTCGCAAGCCAGCTCGCCAGCTCGTCGTAGTTCTTCGGGATAAACCCGCGGGCGAAGCGACCGGCGTACTTGCGCATCCGGTTGTGACGCATCGTCTCACCCCGCCAGTCGGCGCTCTCGTCGTGGGGACGGTAGATCGTCCGCCAGGCCCCTTCGACCTTGATCTCGACGTGGAGCTCCGCCGGGTGGCGCTGGGGGCTGGCGAACATCGCCCACCCCTGACGGGCGCCCACCAGCCTCGCGTAGCGGTCGAAGGGCCAGGCGATCGCCGTCCGGACCCCGGCGAAGGAGAAGGCCGCCGCCCGCAGGCGCTGGGTCAGCTCCTCGGGCGTCATCTCGACCCCGAGGCTCCCCAGGGCCCCTGCGTAGCCGGCGACGTCCGCCTTGAAGTTGGCGCTGCGCCACATCGAGTCGGAGGTCATGGCTCCGGCGGAGGGCAGCGAGAGGACGACGACCGCCAAGACGTGGTAGCCGACGAAGATCGCCCGCAGATGGGGCCAAGCCCCGACGAGCCGGCGGCGAAACGTTGACACGGGGCGCTGATGCTACCAGATCCGCGGCGACCTCAGCCGCCGCGGAGGCCCCGAACGGACCGGCGAAGAGCGCCGCTCAGCCGCGGACGCCAGGGCGACGGCGCCGGAGACCGAAGAGCCCGAGGAGTGCGAGCGCCGACCAGCCGCCGCTCGGCCCCCCGTCCAGCGCGCAGGCGCAGCCCCCCTCGGGATCGTCGACCGAGGGCCCCGTCGTCGCCGAGTCGTCGCCGGTCGTCCCGCTATCGCCCGTCCCGGCGCCGGTCGTCTCCGAGCCGGTGGTCCCCCCCTCGAGGGCGCAGGTCGGATCGCAGCCGTCCCCGGGCTCGAGGTTCCCGTCATCGCAGGCCTCGCCCCCCTCGACCACGCCATCGCCGCAGACCGGCGCGGGCGGGGCCTCGGCGCCGACGATGCAGAAGTTGTCGATGTTCCAGCCGGCGAAGTGGAGCCCCTGATCGCTCGACAGGACGTAGCTGACCTCGACCTTGCCGTCGACCACCCCGGGGGTGATGTCGATGTCGCGGAAGACCCACTCCTTGTCGAGGTGGTGGAGATCGTTCTGCTCCGGCGCGAGCCCGCGGGTCGCGTTGCGCCAGGCCGGCGCGCCGTTGACCTCGATGATCGCCCCGTCAAACTCCCGGTCCTCGACCTGCAACCACCGCTGGAATTGGAGGCGGACGATGTCATGGCCGGAGACGTCGATCACCGGCGAGCGCAGGCGCGAGACCCGGTTCGGGTCGTAGCGCCCGTCCTCCTCGTCACCGAGGTCGACGCCGGCGATCCGGTCACCCTCGTAGGCCGCGCCTGGATCGCCGCCGATCCCAGCGGGGGCGCCGAAGGCCCACTCGGCGAAGAGCGTCCAGCCGTCGACCTCGGGATCCTGCTCAAAGCCGGTGCAGTAGATCTCCTCGACAGGGCCGTAGTAGCGCTCGTACCAGGGGTCCGCCTCGTTGTCCGGGAAGGTCAGCTCGAGCCCGTCGCTCGCCTTGGTCGTCACCCGGTACTCGACGACGACGCCGTCCTCCTGCGGCGGGATGAGCCCGCGAAAGCCCTCCGCCGTCGGGCCCATCGCGATCTCTTGCGTGTCCTTGCTCCCGCGGATACGCCACTCGAGGCTCGCCTCCTCAAAGGTGATCCCGAGGCACTCCTCCTTCGCGGCGATGTCGACCGCGAGCTCCACCGGCACGGCGCCGTCGGCCTCGGCGCCGAGGGTCGTCACCGACGCGCCGAAGGCGTCGGCGAGGACCAGACCGTGGATGTAGAAGGCGACGTCGATCTCGCACTGGTTCGGCGTCCCGTTGGAGAGATCGCCGTCATCGTCGTCGGCGAGGAGCGCCTCCGGGTACATCGTCGGGATGTCGCTCGCCCGGCGGATCGACTCGTACCAGATCTCGTCGGCCTTCGCGACGCCCTCGGCCTCGCCGAGCTTCTCGACCAGCGCCTTGCGGAGGTCCCAGAGCGCGCCGCCGATGATCCGCCCCTCCGCGTGGGACTCGCCGCGGTCCTCCGGCCAGTGCCACTCGTAATTGTCGGGGTCGAGGTTTCGCATCGGCTTGTCGTCGAGGAAGAAGCCGACCCCCATCTTCGCGTCGCCGGTGATCGACGCCGCCAGGTAGTCCGAGATGCCCTCTGAGAGCGCGCCCTCGAAGGCGCCGACCCCGGGGATGATCGACTGCGTGTGCACCGAGTGGCCGAGCTCGTGATAGGAGACGTCCGGCAGGCGACCGGTGTACTCGCATTGCCCGTCAGCCCCCTTGAGGAAGAAGATCGAGTCCCCGTCCGAGAAGGCGTTGCAGGTGCCGTCGAGGTTCGCGGTGACCTGGATCTGTCCGTTTAACCATTCGAGGTCGGGGGCGATCGAGAGCACCCGCATCTTGCCGCGGTGGACCGCGACATAGTTGGTCAGCTGACTCTCGAGCTCGGCCTCGTCCGGGTGGCTCCAGATGCCGACCTCGCCAGGCCCGAGCTCGAAGCTGCCGACCGCGTCGTCGCCGGAGGCGTTGATCACCTTGACCAGCGAGCCGACGAGCTTGACCAGCGCCTCGGTCGGCACGTCCGGGCCGATGTAGCCGCCCTCGTCGTCGGTGAACTTGGTCTCGCCCTCGATCGTCACCTCGACCCCGCGAAGCGGCGCCTCGTCGCGCTCTGCACCGGGCCGCCGCAGCGGGACGTCGGCGTGGACGGTCGAGGTCCCCGAGTAGAGGTGGCTCTGGGCCGCGACCGGCGTGCCGTCGCTGGCGTCGACGTAGACCCAGGCCCGGGCGAGCGGCGCCTCGGCGGCGACCTCGACCCGCATGACCTCGAAGAAGCGCTTGTCTCGGCGATCGAGCGCCGGGAGGATCATCGGCCCCTCGACCGCGCCGCCCGTAACCTGACCGTAGCCGCCATCGCGCAGCCACCCCTCCGCCGCGGTGCGGGCGGCCTCCGCCGAGATCGGCACATCGCTGAGCTCGACCTCGCCGACCGGGATCGCCTCGGAGGCGATCATCACCAGGCGGTCGCCCTTAAAGCGGAACGAGACTTGACCGCCGACGACCTCGCGACCGCGGTAGGTCTGACCGTAGCCGACGCTCCTCACCCCGCGCGACACGGTCTCGCTCAGGAGGACAAAGTCGGACGCGGCCGCGCCCGGGGCGAGCACGTCGACGTGATCGCGGAGCAGCGCGGCGGCGAAGCGCTGGGCCGTCGCCGGCGACTCGCCGACGCCCAGGGCCGGCGCCCCGGCGCCCCAGATCCGCAGGGGCGCGCCGGTCAGCGGGCTCCACAGCGAGCCTGTCACGCCCAGCTTCGCCTCGAGCGCGGACCAGCTGGCGCTCGCCGGCGTGTGGTTCCAGACAGGCGAGGGCCGCCGCGAGGTCACGGCCCCGTCCCCGGCCAGCTCGAGACCGCCGTGGCTGAGCGTCGGGGTCAACGCTGTCGCCGATGCCGACGCCGCGGGCGGAGCGAGCGAGAGCGCCGCGAGACCGCACAGAGAGGGCAGCGAGAGGAGACGGAGGCGACGACCGAGGCGAGCAGATGACATCGCCCCCAGGATACGGGGAGAGCCGAGCGGCCTGCATGACTTGTCACAAGCGGCCCGTGGCAAAACTCCCGCCTCCCCTCGCTCGCCTTCGTCGGTCCTCAGGGCCCCGCTGGACCCTCACCGGGGCCGGTACGCCCGCGCGTCGTCGTCGGGGCCGGATGCAGCAGTACCGCCGGCTCCAGGCCCCGAGGCTCCGGCGCGCCCATCATGGGCGGGAACGCCCGCCTTCGCCGTGGGCCTCGGACTCCGCGCCCAGCGACGCGCGGCGGCCTGGAGCTAGAAGCCGTTGAGGGCGTCGACGGCGGCGAAGAGATCGCCCTCCTCGTAGAAGTCGACCGCGACCATCGTCGGCGTCTGCCCCATCTCGTCGCGGCAGCCGCTGATCCTCCCGTAGAGAACGTCGAAGGCGTTGACCTCCTGGGCGTTGCTCTTGGAGGGCAGATCGATCGCGCTGTTCACCCAGTGGTTCACGAGATAGAGCGGGTTGTCGACGGCCCCGCGGTTGAGCTCACAGGTGAAGTCGTCGGCGCTGCTGAAGGAATAGGGGGTGTCCCAGAAGAGATCCCAGGCGTGGTGGTACCAGGCCGGCGGCGGCCCCTCGGACTCGGCGGTGACCACCAGGCGCGTGCCGGCGTCGATCATCTCCCCGAGGGTCGGCATCTCCCCGCCGTCCCAGCTCCAGACGAGCTGGTCCAGGCCGGCGGCGATGAAGTCCGCCTCGATCAGCGCCGGGTCGACGTCATCCTGGTAGATGATCGCCAGCACCTCGCGGGGATGCGAGGCCATGAACGACGCGAGCACGCCGAGCACCTCCGCGTGGGGGGTGCTGCCGAGGAAGCAGGCGCCGTGGCAGAGCACGGTCTCGCCGTCCTCGTAGTAGACGTCGAGGAGGAGCCCGCGGACACCGTCCTCGAGCTGCTGCGCGACCCCCTTTTGATGGTTCGCGTTGACCTGCGAGAACCCCTCGTCGAGCGCAGAGTGTGAGTTGTGGGTCGAGGGTAGCGCGACCTGGTCGAGCGGCCGATCGCAGAGCTCAACGTGACCGTTGCAGGGCAGGAGCGCCCCTGTGGTCTCACCTGTCTCGCCCGTCCCCTCGGTCCCGTCCGTCGCCTCGGTCGATCCGGTCCCGTCCGTCCCCTGCGTCGTACCCGTGGTCCCCGGCTCGGTCGCGCCCGTGACCTCGCCCGCAGTCTCCCCCGACTCGCCTGTCCCGGCCGTTTCGCCTGTCCCGGCCGTTTCACCCGTTTCACTCGTCGCGCCCGTCGCGCCTGTCGCCTCGCTCTCCGTCGCGCTCGCCGCTCCCTCACTGAAACAGCCCAGCCCGGGCGCGAGGCCCAGCGCGACAGACACGAGGAGCCCGACAGCCCGCGGAGGAGACGCACGATCGACCATAGCGGCGAGCGTACCACGCGGTCTCCCTCGCCCTGCGGCGCACGCTGCCGTCGAGGGCAGCGTGCGCCGCTTCATTGCCCTGCCGTAGATCGCCGTGGAACACTCCCGGCGGATGTGGCGGGTCCTCAGAATCCTCGTCTCGGGCTCCGCCTTCCTCTTCTTCTTCGTCGGCGCGGCGATGATCTCGTGGGTGATGATCCCGCTGCTCAGCCTCAGCTTCGATCCTGAGGTCCGCCGCCGTCGTCACCTGTGGATGACCCGCTTCGCGACCCGCGGCTTCGTCCGCTACATGACGATGACGACGATGATCGAGATCCACTGGCCGCCGCTCCCGCCCGACTTTCCGGAGGGCGCCTATGTGATGATCGCCAACCATCCGACGCTGATCGACACGACGATCGTGATGAGCCGCTTCCCCGAGCTCAGCACCGTCGCCGGCCGGAAGTGGTTCGACCGTCCGGGCCTCGGCCGGATGGTCCGAGCCGCAGGCTGGGTCCCGAGCAGCCCGCCGAACCCCGATGACAAGGGCGCCCCTACGGCCCTCGAGGGGATGCTCCAGGCCCTCCGCGCGGGAACGCCCATGCTCGTCTTCCCCGAGGGCACGCGCTCCGATCAGGATCGCCTGCTCCGCTTCCGCCGAGGCGCCGTCGAGGCGGCGCTCCAAGCCGGGGTCCCCATCGTCCCGATCTACATCGACGTCAACCAGCCGATGCTGATGCGCGGCCAGCCCTGGTACGACGTCCACGAGGGGGTCGGCAGGTACACCATCGAGATCTGGCCGACGATCGAGACCGCCGGCCGCGACATCGACGGCCGCGCCCTCAACCAGGAGCTCATGGCCCGCTACAAGGCCCGCTTCTCGCGGATGCTGGCGGAGCGGCAGCCGGTGAAGGGAGCCCTCACGGCCGGCTCTGGACCAGAGCCGACGCCCCCCAGCCCCTCACCCGAGTGAGGCCACGGCGACGAGCCGCGTCGTCGCGGCAGCCCGGCGTCCCCCTCACCTGGCCGCCCCTCGCGGCCCACGGCACGTCAAGGGCCTTCCCAGCTTGTCGTTCGTGGCGATCCCCCATAGCTTGGGGATCATGATCGCTCGCCGTCTGCTCGGACCCGTCGCTGTCTCAGCCCTCCTCGCCGGGTGTGTGCTCGCGAGCCCAGACTTCGACGACCCCGCGGAGGGGACGGGGACGACCGACCCCAGCACCTCCGACTCCAACCCGAGCAGCGCCGGGACGATGAGCGATAGCGCGGGCTCCGTGTCACAGGGCAACACCACCGACGGCTCGGTCTCGGAGGGCTCCGACTCCGACTCCTCCGACAGCGTCACCTCCGACTCCTCCGACAGCACCTCCTCCGACAGCACTACCTCCGACAGCACTACCTCCGACAGCACTACCTCCGACGGCACCACCTCCGACGGCACCACCTCCGACGGCACCACCTCTGAGGGCACCACCTCTGAGGGCACCACGACCGGTGGCGTTCAGCCCGGGACCTACGATCTACCGCCGAGCGTCTCGACCTGCGTGCTCCTGCAGTACCAGCAGGCGCCCTACAGCAAGCAGGCCTGCCTCGCGAGCGCCGATGAGCAGGTCCCGGGGGAGAATGACCTCGTCATCGTCGACACCGCGGTCGGGATGGGGATGGGGATGAACCGTCGGGCCGAAGCCTTCTTCCAATTCATGATCCCGGCCGACTATGAGAACGCGACCATCAGCTCGGCGACGCTTCGCATCCGGACCCCCCAAACGCCCTACGTCCCCGCCCCCGAAGGCGGCCAGCTCGTCCTCACCGGGGCCTACAGCGAAGCCTCGCTGGAGACCAACGTCCCTGCGGCTCTCCAGAACATCGGCCCGAAGAAGGGCGAGATCCCAAACCAGCCCGTGTGGATCGAGTGGAGCGTCCCGCCGGAGCTGCTCGTCTCCGGCCAACCGCTCCACCTCGCCCTGATGCCGACCAATCAGTTCGGCGTGTTCTATCGCAGGAACACGGCGATACTGCGGGTCGTCGTCGACTAGCGAGAGCTCGCCAGGGCGGCCGCGAGCGCGACGGCCCCGATGGTCGGGGCCGAGTCGACGGAGCACGAGCGGCGCTTCTTCTAGGCCGAGCACGACCGCCGACGCCCCGACGCCCCGATGGTCGGGGCCGAGTCGACGGAGCACGAGCGGCGCTTCTTCTAGGCCGAGCACGACCGCCGACGCCCCGACGCACGGCGCCTCAACGCCTCAACGCCTGAGGCCCTCTGCCGCAAGCGACCTAGCGGAGCGCCTCGAGGGCGCTCCCGAGCCGGGGCAGCGCCGCGTCGATCGCCTCCAGCGAGACCGCGCCCACGCTGAGGCGGAACCATCCGCCATCGCCGGGGAAGCCGAAGGCCTGGAAGGGGACGATCCCCAGCCCGGCGGTGTCGAGCAAGTAGCGGCGGACATCCTCGTTGGTCCGCAGCTCCTGGCCGGCGGGGGTCTTCTTGCCGAAGGGACAGATCTGTACAGTCAAGTAGATCGCGCCCATCGGCGGGATGCTGTTGACCGCGAGGCCGCGCTCGCGCAGCGCCTGCACCCCCCTGTGCAGCCGCTCCAGGCGGCTCGAGATCCCGGCCTTGATCACGCCGTGGTAGTCGGCGATCGCCTGCGGATCGTCCAGGAGCGCCGCGCTGGCCATCTGCGCTGGCCGTGGCGCCCAGGCGCCGACGTGACCGATGATCGAGCTCATCCGCTTGATCACGTCGACCGGGCCGACGCCCCAGCCGACGCGCAGCCCGGTGGCCGCGAAGGCCTTGGAGATCCCGTCGATGAAGACGGTGTAGCGGGCCATCTCCGGGACCAGCTGCGGCGGCGTGACGTGCCGGGTCTCGCCGAAGCAGAGCGCCCAGTAGATGTGATCGTAGAGGAGGTAGAGGGGCCGCTCGCCCCGGCTCGCACGGCCGCGGTTCTCGTCGACGATCGCCTCGCAGATCCGCCGCAGTCCGTCCTCGGTGATCGCCGTGCCGCTGGGGTTGAGCGGCGAGTTGAGGCAGACCAGGCGAGCCTCCGGGAACTCCGCGATCAGGGCGTCGGGATCCGGGAGGAAGCGGGTCTCGGGCCCTGTGACCACGGCGACACCGCGGGCGCCGACCATCGTCACGTAGTGGTTGTTGTTCCAGCTCGGCACCGGATAGACGACCTTGTCCCCGGGGTCGACGACCGCGCGGTAGGTCCCGTAGATCAGCGGCCTCGCCCCGCCGGCGACCAGCACCGCGGTCTCCGGGTAGCGCAGGCCGAGCTCGCGCTCGTAGTAGCGGCGGACCGCCGAGCGCAGCTCCGGGGTGCCGGCGGAGGGCGGGTAGAAGGTCTGACCCGCCGCCAAGGCGCCCTCGATCCCCTCGCGGAGGAGCTGCGGGATCCGGAACTGCTCGGGCCGGAAGTCGCCGACCGTCAGGTCGCAGATGTCCGCGCCCCCGGCCTTGAGCGCCCGGATCGACGCCGCGATCTTGAGGATCTCAGAGCCGACCAACTTGCCCGCCATCACCGAGACCCGCGGCGCTTCACCACCTGCGTTGGAGTCAGCGATCTCGGTCAGGTCGACGGGGTCCGAGGCGGGCTTCATGGCTGCGGACTATATCACCTCCAGATATGGCCAAAAGGGCCCCTAGCGGCCTTCTACCGCGGATCTCCGTGTGACTGGAGTCTCACGCACAGGGCGCACGAGGGGGCCCGCGACGGCCTCGTCGCAGACACCGTCGCCGGAGCATCGTCGGCTCGTCGCGGGCTCGTCGCGGGCTCGTCGCGGGCTCGTCGCGGGCTCGTCGCGCGGGCAAACCATGCGATGATCCCGCGACGATGAGCAGCCGCCAACCCTACCTCAACGCGCGCCTCCAGGGCTTCGGCACGACCATCTTCACGGAGATGACCGGCCTCGCGATCGAGCACAACGCGCTCAACCTCGGCCAGGGCTTCCCCGACTTCGACGGCCCCGAGTCCGTCAAAGAGGCGGCGATCGAGGCGATCCGCGCCGGCAACAACCAATACTGCCGGATGGCCGGACTGCCACCGCTCGCGCAGGCGATCGCCGCCCATCAAGCGCGCTTCTACGGCCTCCGCTACGACCCGCTGAGCGAGATCACCGTCTACTCCGGCGCGACCGAGGCGATCTTCGCGACCCTCCAGGCGCTCTGCGAGGTCGGCGACGAGATCGTCCTCTTCGAGCCCTACTACGACTCCTACCGCGCGAGCGTGTCGATGGCCGGCGCGACGCCGCGGATGGTCACCCTGCGGCCGCCGGAGTTCACCTACGACCCCGCCGATCTCGAGGCGGCGATCACCCCGAAGACCCGGGCGATCCTCCTCAACACCCCCCACAACCCCAGCGGCAAGGTCTTCTCCCGGGCGGAGCTCGAGCACATCGCCGCCCTCGCCCGCGAGCATGACATCCTCGTCATCAGCGACGAGGTCTACGAGCACCTGGTCTACGAGGGCGAGCACCTGCCGATCTCCTCGCTGCCGGGGATGCGCGAGCGGACGATCCAGATCTCGTCGTCGGGGAAGACCTTCTCGTTCACCGGCTGGAAGGTCGGCTGGACCTGCGCGCCGCCGGCGATCTCGGCGGCGATCCGCTGCGCCCATCAATTCATCACCTTCTGCACTGCGACCCCCTTCCAGCACGCGATCGCCCACGCCCTCGGCCTCGGCGACGACTTCTACGGCGAGCTGGTCGCCGACTACGGCCGTCGACGCGATCGACTCTGCACAGGCCTCGCCCGCGCAGGCTTCGAGGTCCTGACCCCCGCCGGCACCTACTTCGCCCTCACCGACATCCGCCCCCTCGGCTACGACGACGACGTCGAGTTCTGCCGCATGCTCCCCGCCCGGGTCGGCGTCGCCGCGATCCCCCCCTCGGTCTTCTACGAGGGCCGCCACGAGGGCCGCCACCTGGTCCGCTGGGCCTTCTGCAAGTCCGACCCGGTGCTGGACGGCGCCGTCGAGCGCCTGCAGAAGCTCCGCCCCGCCGCGAGCTGATCGCCGCCCGCTGATCGCCGCCCGCTTGACCGTTGCGCACGGCTCCCGCGCGGAACGCTGCCGGCGTGGAGCGCTGCGCGAGGCCGGAGACCTGCGCCCTCGGACCGCGGGCACGACCACGTCGCGCGGACGCCTCTCGCACGGGCGCGAACCTCTGACGCGGGCGCGACCACGTCGCGCCAGCTCGACCGCGGGCACGAGCCCCTCGCGCAGGCGTTGGAGCGCGGGCGATCCTCTGCCGCGAACCCCGACGAGCTGCTAGCCTCGCGGTCGCCATGAAGGTCGCCGCCATCCAGTCCGACATCGCCTGGGAGGATCCCGAGGCCAACTTCGCCAGCCTCCGGCCGCAGATCGTCGCCGCCGTCGCCTCGGGCGCGCGGATGGTCGTCCTGCCCGAGATGTTCGCCTGCGGCTTCTCGATGGACACCGCCCGGATCGCAGAGCCCGAGGACGGCCCTTCGGCGAGCTTCCTCCGCGACCAGGCGCGGGAGCACGGGATCTGGATCTGCGGCTCGATCCCTGTCCTCTCCGGCGAGGGCGAGCGCCCCCGCAACACCCTGCTCGTCGCCGGCCCCGCGGGCCAGCGCCACCGCTATCACAAGATCCACCCCTTCACCTTCGCGGGCGAGCACCTCCACTACGACGCCGGCCTCGAGCACCTGACCCTCGAGATCGACGGCCTGCGGATCGGCTTCTTCGTCTGCTACGACCTCCGCTTCGCCGACGAATTTTGGGCCCTCGCGACCCAGGTCGACGCCTACATCGTCGTCGCCAACTGGCCCAAGCGCCGCCGCCTCCACTGGAGCACGCTCCTGCGGGCGCGGGCGATCGAGAACCAGGCCTACGTCGTCGGCCTCAACCGCGTCGGCCTCGCCGACAACCTCGAGTACAGCGGCGACTCGGCGATCCTCGATCCGTGGGGCGAGACCCTGGTCAGCGCCGCCGGCGATCCGACCACCCTCTTCGCAGAGCTCGATCCGGCCAAGGTCGCCGACGCCCGGCGCAAGTTCCCGGTGCTGGTCGACCGCAGGTCGCCGACCGCAGGGTAGGCTCCCAACTCGGTCCGCGCTCCCCCGAGCGCTGAAACAAGCGGACGATCGGCGACCCGCGGACCAGCTCGGCCCCGCTCTCCCGAGATCCAACCTAGCTCTGCCTCCGGCCGCGCCTCCAGCCCGGGCTCGCAGAGCTCGAGGACGCGGCGGGCGGCGTACGCGAAGCGGCCCCTGGCAAGACGAGGTCCCGGGTCGAGCCTCCTGCCGCGGCCCCTTCGACGCGCCGGCTTAGAGCCGTCGATGCAGCGATGACACCGGGATGAGCTCGTCGCCGACCGCCGCCTGCTCCGCACTCGGTTCTCCAAGCGGAGCGATGACCTGCAGCTCTGACTCGGTCGTCTCCGGTCGGTCCTCGCCGCCGTCGAGGAAACGACCGTCGAGCAAGTGCGAGAGCTTGATGTTCCCAGCGGCCGCCAAGAGGCTCTCGCGGATCCCGGGGATGCTCGCCTCGAGGCTGCCGATCAGCGCCTTGACCTGCTGTCGCCGGAGGTTCTCCTGCGAGCCGCAGAGGTCGCAGGGGACGATCGGAAAGCCCATCATCCCCGCGTAGGCGGCGATGTCGGCCTCGCCGCAGAGCGCGAGCGGGCGGATGATCGTGTTGCGACCGTCGTCCGAGCTGAGCTTCGGCGCCATCGACTTGAGCTGCCCCGCGAAGAACTGGTTGAGCAGCAAGGTCTCGATCAGATCGTCGCGATGGTGGCCGAGGGCGATCTTCGTCGCCCCGAGCTCGACCGCCGTGTTGTAGAGGATCCCGCGACGCAGCCGCGAGCAGAGCGAGCAGTAGGCCTTGCCCTCCGGGATCTCGCGCTTGACCACCGAGTAGGTGTCGCGCTCGACGATCCGGTACTCGTAGCCCTCGGCCTCAAAATAGTCGCGGAGCACATGGGCGGGGAAGCCCGGGTGCCCCTGGTCGAGGTTGACGGCGACGATCGAGAAGTCAAAGGGAAGACGCTTGCGGTAGAGCCGGAGCAGGTGGAGGAGCGCCCACGAGTCCTTGCCGCCAGAGATCCCGACCATCACCCGATCATCGGGCTCGATCATCTGAAAGCGCCGGTTGGCCCGGGATATCCGCCTGAGGAGCGCCTGCTCGAGATCCGCCAAGGGTCGTTCTCCGTCGGCGGTGGATAGCAGCCCGCACGGCCTGAGAGCAAGCGTGACAGTTCCGCCACGCTCGCCGCATACCCTATACTCCGCCCCGTGTCGGTCCTCCGAACGCTCGTCAGCTCCTCGAGGGCGCTCGTCACCGGGGCCAAGGACGTCGCGCGCTTCCGTGAGATCGCGACCGTGCTGGTCAAGCACGGCTTTGGCTGGTTCATCGCCCAGCTCAAGGTCCGCCGCGAGCTCCAGATCGAGTTTGACTACGCGGGCGCCGACCTCACCCGCGCCGCGGCCGGCAGCGCCGACACAGGGGTCCGCCTCGTCGCCGCGTTTACGGCCCTGGGGCCGACCTTCGTCAAACTCGGCCAGATCCTCTCGACCCGGCCGGACCTGCTCCCTGCGCCTGTCATCAACGAGCTGACCACGCTCCAGGATCAGGTGACGGCGGTCGACTTCGCGTCGATCGACGCGCAGCTCCGGCAAAACCTCGGCCCCAACTACCGCGAGCTCTTCGCCGAGCTCGATGAGGCGCCCCTGGCCTCCGCGAGCATCGCCCAGGTCCACCGCGCCACCCTCAAGGGCGGCGACGAGGTCGTCCTCAAGATCCAACGCCCGGACCTGCGGCGGATGATCCAGAGCGACCTCAACATCATCATGGCGATCGCCGGCTACGCGGAGGAGGCGTTCCAAGAGGCCGAGGCGATGGACCTGCGCGGGGTCATCTCCGGCTTCGCCCGCTCGCTCGGGCAGGAGCTCGACTTCATCAACGAGGCCCGCAACATCGAGCGCTTCCGCCGAAACTTCGCCGACAAGCCCGAGGTCCGCCTGCCCAAGGTCTACGACGAGCTGAGCACGGGGGAGGTCCTTTGCATGGAGTTCGTCCGCGGGCGCAAGTTCTCCGAGCTCCTAGAGTCCGGCGCCGACACAGGGCCGCTGGTCGAGACCTACTTCAACACCTCCTACAAGATGCTCTTCGTCGACGGCTTCTTCCACGGGGACCTCCACCCCGGGAACGTCTTCGTCCAGGACGACAACGGCCTCGCCCTGATCGACTGCGGGATGGTCGGCCGCCTCTCGCCGTCGATGAAGGACAAGCTGATCGACATCCTCTGGTCGATCCTAAACGAGGACCTCGAGTCGGTCGCCCGCACCTTCTACGCCCTCGCGATCCACAAGAGCCGGGTCGACTACCAGGCCTTCGAGGACGACGTCGTCGAGGTCGCCGAGCGCCACCTCATCGGCGTCCCCCTCTCGGAGATCCAGATAGGCGAGCTCTTCGGCGAGCTGGTCGCCGGCGCGACCCGCCACAACGTGCGGATGCCGACCGACTTCACGATGGTCTTCAAGGCGATCGTGACGACCGAGGGCCTCGCCAAGTCGATCGCCCCCGACGTCGATCCGATCGAGCTGGCTCGCCCCTTCATCGAGCAGATGGTCGCCGAGCGCTACTCCCCCGATCGCCTCAAGCAGACCGCCCTCGCCGACTTCCACATGCTCTCGCGGGTGCTCCGCTCGCTGCCGCAACAGCTCCCGGCGATCCTGAGCGACATCCAAGAGGGGAAGATCGCCGTCGGCATCGCCCCGACGACCCTGCGCCTCCAGGAGGAGGCGGAGCGCGCTCGCCAGCGTCGGGCGCTGCGGGTCGCGGTGTCGGCGACCTGCCTGCTCTGCGGCACCTATGCCCTCTCGCTCAACCTCCCGGGCTTTGCCAGCCTCGGCATCCCCTACGTCTCCGCGTTTTTTTACGCGGCCGCGCTCGGCGGGCTCACGGTCGCCCGCTGGCGCTGAAGACCGCGCTCGCCCCTCTCTGTACCTAGGCAGGAGCCCTCGTCGTGCTCGCGGTCACGAGCGCCACCTGGGCAGCCCGTAGTGAAGGTCCCTGGTATGCTCGGGGCCAACGTCGAACGCCTCTCCGCCAGGAATACCGCGAGCTGCGGGGGATCTGTGCCCGCTTCGGCGCTGGCAGGGGGCCTCGCAAACAGGCACCGCGGAGGTCCTCCAACGCTTGCGCGCGTCTCCGCTCCTCGGTAGTTTCCGCCGCTATGAGTCGCGCCCTACGCCTGACCTACGCCCTCTCTGCCATCCCCCTCGCCTTCGCCCTCACCGCCTGCGGCGGCGACGACCAGGCGAGCGCGTCGGACTCCGCGACCGACGGCTCCGCCTCCGCGACCGACGGCTCCGCCTCGAACACCGCGACCGACACCGATCCGGCGACCGCGACCGCCTCCACGACCGCGACCGCCTCCGCGACCGACGGCTCCGCATCCGCGACCGACGGCTCCGCCTCCGCGACCGACAGCTCCGCCTCCGCGACCGACAGCTCCGCCTCTGCAACCGCATCCGCGACCGACACTGACGGCTCCGCGACCGCGACCGACTCCGACGGCACGGCGACCGACTCCGACGGCACCGACTCCGGCGTGACGGCGACCGACTCCGACACTGACACAGACACCGACACCGACACCGACACCGACACCGACGGCTGCCCCGAGGGCACCGAGGGTTGCCCCTGCATCGGCGACGACACCTGCGACGGCGACCTCGTGTGTGACAACGGCACCTGTGTCGTCGACGCCGAGCCCGTCTGCGGCAACGGCATCGTCGAGCTCGGCGAGGAGTGCGACGACGCCAACGACGACGAGCTCGACGGCTGCACGAGCCAGTGCAAGGACGCGCCGGTCTGCCCCGCAGGCACCGAGGACTGCCCCTGCGACGGCAACAGCTGCGACCAGGGCCTCATGTGCGAGGGCGGCACCTGCGTCAAGGAGGCCGTCCCGGTCTGCGGCAACGGCATCGTCGAGCAGGGCGAGACCTGCGACGACGGCAACAGCCAAAACTGGGACAGCTGCGACAACAGCTGCAAGCCGACCAGCTTCGGCATGGACCCCTGCGGCTACCCAGAGGACGGGATCTGGCTCGACATCAACTACAAGAACGCGGGCTCCTGCTGGAGCCCGTCGTGGAAGTTCTCGGCGACGCCCGGCTTCGGTGAGCTTGAGTGGGCCCCGAACAACGACCCCTGGCCCGAGATCAACGCCGCCGGCGGGCCGCAGATGAACTACAACGACCCCTACGGGACCGTCTGTGACATCGGCTCGGGCAACAAGTGGATCCGGATCATGATGGGCCTCGACAGCCTCGTCTCCTACGAGAGCGCGACGGTCTGCATTGAGGGTCGCTCGATCTCCGTCGGCTCCCCGGTGACGGTCGAGCTCGCCAACCCTGACAACGGCTACTGCGGCGCAGAGGTTCAGCTCTCGAACTCGTGGTGGGCCGACCCGGTCGGCGCCGAGCTCCCGCTCAACTGCATCAAGCCCGGCGACATCTTCCAGGCCCTCCAGATCGATCCGGTCGGCGGCAGCAATCGTCTCGGCCTCCGCAGCGCCCGGATCACCCTGCACAAGCCGGTCTACTAGCCCTGAAATAGGCGCTGCTGTGAGGCGTCCGCGACAACCCACGTGTCACCGTCAGTGACACGGGGTTCGCGCTTCGACTGTATCCGTGTGGGTGAGCGCTCACCTCGTGCTCCGCGATGGGCGGAGCCTGCCGCTGCCACCGATGCTGAGCAAGAGAACAAACGGACCAACCAAAAGCAAGAGGCCCCAGGCAATGCCTGGAGCCTCTTCTCGTGTCGGCTAGGCCGGCGGGGGGCTTACATGCCCATGCCGCCCATGCCGCCCATGCCGCCCATGCCGCCGCCGCCAGCGGGCGCGGCCTCTTCGGTCTTGGGCTTCTCGGCGATCATCGCCTCGGTGGTCAGCATCATCCCAGCGACGCTGGCCGCGTGCTGGAGCGCCGAACGGACGACCTTCGTCGGGTCGATGACGCCCTGCTGGACAAGGTCGCCGTACTCGCCGGTGCGGGCGTTGTAGCCGAAGGCACCCTTGCCGTCGCGGACCTTGTTGACCACCACGCTCGGCTCGCCGCCGGCGTTGGAGACGATCTGACGCAGCGGCTCCTCGATGGAGCGGCGGACGATCGCGACGCCGAACATCTGCTCGTCGGTGAGCCCCTTGATCCCGTCGAGGACGCTCTGGGTGCGGATGAGCGCAACACCACCGCCGGGGACGATGCCCTCCTCGACAGCAGCACGGGTCGCGTGGAGCGCATCCTCGACGCGCGCCTTCTTCTCCTTCATCTCGACCTCGGTGGCAGCGCCGACCTTGATCACGGCGACGCCGCCGACGAGCTTGGCGAGGCGCTCCTGGAGCTTCTCGCGGTCGTAGTCGGAGGAGGTCTCCTCGACCTGAGCGCGGATCTGCTTGACCCGGGCCTTGATGTCAGCGCCGAGGCCACCGCCGTCGACGATCGTCGTGTTGTCCTTGTCGATCGTGACCTGCTTGGCGGTGCCGAGATCGGCGAGCGTCAGGTTCTCGAGCTTCTCGCCGAGGTCCTCGGTGAGCGCCTTGCCGCCGGTGAGGATGGCGATGTCCTTGAGCATCTCCTTGCGGCGATCGCCGAAGCCGGGCGCCTTGACGGCGGCGACGGAGAGGGTGCCGCGGAGGCGGTTGACCACGAGGGTCGCGAGCGCCTCGCCGTCGATGTCCTCGGCGATGATCATCAGCGAGCGACCCTGCTTGGCCACCTGCTCGAGGATCGGCAGGAGGTCCTTCATCGTCGAGATCTTCTTCTCGTAACAAAGGATGTAGGGGTCGGTGAGCTCGACGCTCATCCGCTCCTGGTCGGTGATGAAGTAGGGGCTGAGGTAGCCGCGGTCGAACTGCATGCCCTCGACGACGTCGAGCTCGGTCGTGTTGGCCTTGTTCTCCTCGACGGTGATGACGCCCTCTTTGCCGACCTTGGCCATCGCGAGAGCGATGAGCTTGCCGACCTCTTCGTCGCCGTTGGCGGAGATGGTCCCGACCTGCGCGACCTCGTCGTCACCCTCGGTGGACTTGGAGACGCTCTTGATGTTCTCGACGATGGCCGAGACCGCGGCGTCGATGCCCCGCTTGATCTCCATCGGGTCGTGACCCGCGGCGACCATCTTCAGGCCCTCGCGGAAGAGCGCCTGGGCGAGCACGGTCGCGGTGGTCGTGCCGTCGCCGGCGACGTCGGAGGTCTTGGAGGCGACCTCCTTGACCATCTGCGCGCCCATGTTCTCGAACTTGTCCTCGAGCTCGATCTCCTTGGCGACGGTGACGCCGTCCTTGGTGACCGTGGGGGAGCCCCAGCTCTTCTCGATCACGACGTTGCGACCGCGTGGTCCCAGGGTGACCTTGACCGCGTCGGCCAGAAGGTTGACCCCGCGCAAGATTGCGCCGCGGGCATGCACGTCAAAGCGAATCTCTTTGGCTGCCATGGTGTTGTTCCTCTCTCGAAAAAAATCAGTGTTGCTGCGCTCGTGAGAGCGGCTTAGGACTCGATCACGGCGAGGACGTCGTCCTCGCGGAGGATGATGTGCTCATCACCATCGAGCTTGATCTCGGTGCCGGCGTACTTGCCGAAGAGGATCTTCTCGCCAGCCTTGACCTCGAGGGCGACGCGCTTGCCGCTGTCGTCGAGCTTGCCGTGGCCGACCGCGATGATCTCGCCGCGGGCGGGCTTCTCTTTCGCGCTGTCGGGGATAAACAGACCACCGGCGGTCTTGGACTCTTCGGCCAAGCGCTTCACCAGGATGCGATCGTTCAGGGGACGAACCTTCATCTTCAGGTCTCCTGTGCTTTCTATTTCCGGGCGTTGCCCGTGCAAAGTTTGGTGTTGGACATGAACGCACGCAGGTTCCCAAGTGGGGGAAATCACTGCGTGTTTCACCACTCTTGGCAGTCGCGCGATGCGACTGCTAACGGAGCGCGAGTCTAATTCGCACCGACATGGGGTCAACCCCTCGGGGGAGAAAAAGGTCGCAGAGACCCGAGCTGGAGTTCATGGGTTTGCTCACACATTTCCATTGATCGACGCGCCTGCGCTGCTAGCGTTGAACGAAGCACTTCTTTCGACAAGCAGAGGCTCCGATGACTCAGGACCACACCTCCCTCGAGATCCACGGGTCGCTCACTGCCTTCTTCTATGAAGAGATCCATGAAGCCCAAGAACGGGCGGGCAAAAACCTTTCTCAGACGACCGAAGCGTACGTCGTCCACCTCCTCGCAGGCTTTGTGAGGCGCACAGGGGTCGCGGGACGACACTCCCCGCCGCTCGCGCTCCAGTACCTGCGAGCCCGGAGCCAGGCCGGCAGCGCCCGATCCTTCGCCCTCCGGGCGGTCGGCGATCGAGCCCTCTTCATCAGCGGCGCCGTGCCCCGCAGCCTCGACCGGACCCCGGTCAACGTCGGCTACGTCCGCGGCATCGGTGAGTCCGCCTACCGCGGGATCAGCGAGCAGCACGGCGCGCTCAGGGTCTTCGACGAGCTGGCGGAGTCCTTCGAGGAGCTCAGCCAGGTGATCGGCGAGGTGATCGACGTCGAGGGCGAGGCGCCCCGGGATCTCATGGGGCTCTACGAGCGCTGGCGTCGCAATCGCGATCCCCGCGACTGCGCTCGCCTGGTCCGCGCCGGCGTCCTCCTCGACGCAGAGGGCTCCGATCTCATCCAATAGTCCCGAGGGGCCCGCCTCACCGTCGAGGTCGACCCTCCGCGCGCTCTATCGCGGGCTGGAGGCGCTCTACGGCGCCGACACAGGGCTCGATCCGGTCGCCCACGTCCACACCTACACCGCCCTCGAGGGCTGCGGCCACGAGCTGGTGGTCGTCCGCCAAGCGGAGGAGAGCGTCGACATCGCCCTCGCCCTCGACGGGTCGCTCCTCGTCCGCCTGGAGGCGATGGCGGCGAGCGAGGTGCTCGCCGATGAGGGCCTCGCCGACGCCCTCCCCGCGGTCGAGGGGCTGAGCCACCTCCTCTACCTCGCCGAGGCGGTCCGCCGCGGTCGACCTGTGAGCCCGCTCGAGCTCGAGACTCAGGCTGAGGTCGACAAGCTCGCCCTGTGCCTCTTCCACCGCCGCGACCGCGCTGCCGCGGGCTTCGACGCGCTCATCGAGCGCCTCTTCTACCGTTTCGCCCTCGCCCGCGATCTCTCGCCGGAGCTCCGCGCTCGCTATGAGACCGCCAACAGGCTCGCCCTCGCCTTCGCCCGAGGCCTCGAGCGAGACGTCCGCGCCGGTCGTTGGCACCGCCTCCGCAGCCGCCTCAAGCGGTTTTGGGGGGGCACGCTGATGGCCAAGCGCGGTCTGGTCCAGGCGACGTAGCGCCCCCGGCGTCGGCCGCCGCAGGACCGAGCCATCCGACCAGCCGATGGTTGGCCGGCCACCTCCCACAAACGGCGAGAGGCCGACGCGATGCGTCGACCTCCCGGCTTGACCGGCTGTAGAACGCCCGGACGGCTAGGACTTCTTCTTGCCCATCAACATCTCCTTCATGCCGGGGATGTCGCCGAGCTTGGGCAGGAGGACGATCTCGATGCGCCGGTTTTGCGCCCGCCCCTCCTCGGTGCTGTTGTCGGCGGCCGGATCGTTCTCGCCGAAGCCAGCAGCGCCGAGGTGATCCGCGCCCATCCCGACCTCGATCAAGTACTTGACGACCTCGACCGCGCGGGCGGTGCTGAGCTCCCAGTTGCTCTTGAAGCGGGCCGTCTTGATCGGGACGTTGTCGGTGTGGCCCGAGACTAGGAAGTCGCGACCCTTGACGGTCTTGAGCGCCTTGGCGAGATCGGCGAGGGCGGTCTGTCCCTCGCCCTTGAGATCGGTCTTGCCGGAGTCGAAGAGGATCGCGCTCGAGAGCTTGACCACCAGCATGCCCTTGCGGAACTCGACCTGGATCGTCCCAGCGTCGACCAGCGCCTGAAGCTGACCGAAGAGGTCCCTGTAGACCTGGAGCTCGGCGAGCCGCTTGGCCTTCTCCTTCCGGAGCTCCTCCAGCTCTGCCTTGGTGACTCCGGCCTCACGGGCGAGATCGTCGAGCTGCGCCTCCAGGACCTTGATCTCCGCGTCGAGCTGGGCGATCCGCTGGCTAAGCTCGTCGTTCTCGGCCTTGAGCTGCTTGTTCTTCTGCCGCTCGGAGTCGAGATCCCGCTGGGTCGCACTCAGCTTCTCGTTTGCCTCAGCAAGGGCCTTCTCCAGCTCGTCCTTCTTGCAGCCGGGCACGAGGAGGGCGAGGGTCATGACAGCGAATAGGGCGCGTCGCATGCGGCGCAGGGTACCCCATCCCGGCGGATTTTTTTACTTTTCGCAGTTCCTGCGTAGGATGGGCAGCGGGCACCCATGCCCTCAGAACACCGTTTAGACGACGAATTCGATGGCCAGAGCACGCAAGCAGAAGGCTCCGCGAAAGGCTCGCGAGCAGGAAAGGGCGAGCGCGCGCCCTTGGGGGGAATTTCTCGGGGTCGCGCTCCTCGCCCTCAGCGTTCTCTTGGTGGGCGGTCTGGTCTCCTTTCAGGCCTCCGACGGCCTCCTCATGGGCCCGGTCGGCCAGCTCCTGGCGACCGCTCTCTACGCGGTCCTCGGCATGGCCGCCTACCTCCTCGCCCTCGGCACCGCCGGCCTGGGCCTGAAGGCCCTGCTCGGCCACGAGGTCGAGCTCGAGATCCTGGAGGCGTTGGGCTTCACCGCCGCGACCTTCGCCGGCTGCGTGCTCCTCCACGTGACCTTCCCCGAGTACCGGATCGGCGGGTACACCGCCGGAGGACTCACCGGTGAGATCCTCGGCGAGCTCTGCCTCGGCCTCTTTGACGTCGTCGGCACCTACCTGGTCACGATCGCGCTCCTGATCGTCGGCCTCGTCGCCTCGACGCCGCTCACCGTCCGCCACCTCGTCACCGGAGGCCAGCTCGTCGGTCGCGGAGCGCTCGCGGCCTCCCACTACCTGTGGGGGCTCGGCGTCGGCTGCGTCCAGGCGCTGCGCAACCCGGAGAGCGAGGACGACTTTGACGACGAGGACGACCTCGACGAGGACGACTTCGACGAGGACGACCTCACGGACGAGGATGAGAACGAGCTCGAGGCCGAGCCCGACGCCGACGCCGACGCCGACGCTGACGCGATCATCCTCCCGCCAAAAAAGAAGAAGCAGCGGTCGGCCAAGCCCCGCGCGAACCGTCGCCGCAAGAGCGCGGAGGATGCGGCCGAAGGACCCGGCACCGGCGACGACGCGAACGCGGCCGATGAGGCCGACGGGGCTGAGGCCGACGACGAGACCGAGACCGACGCCGACGCCCTGCCGAAGAAGCGCAAGACCCGTCGGACCAAGAAGAAGGCGGCCCCACCGGCCGAGGCTGGCGGCGAGGACCGCCCCGCCCCGGAGATCGTCATCACCGATCCCCAGACGCTCAAGGCCGACGCCGACGCCGAGGCGAGGGCCCAAGCCGAGGCCGAGGCCGAGGCTGAGGCCAAGGCCGACGCGGCCAGCGAGGCGACCTTCAGCTCCGAGCCCGCCCGCACCGCGAGGTCGGGCAAGAAGGCGCCGCCGCGGGCGAGCGAGCTGAACTACGGCAGCGCCGACACGACGACGCCGGAGCCCGAGCCCGAGCCCGAGCGGCTCAAGCCGATCCCCGGGATCGTCCGGACGACCCCGGGCCCCTACAAGCTCCCGCCGGTCAAGCTCTTCGAGGCCAACCTCGGCGACGCGGTCGACGTCGACAAGGGGTTTGTCCTCGAGCAAGCCCAGAAGATCGAAGAGGCCCTGGGCCAGTTCAAGATCCGCGGCCAGGTCACCAAGATCCACCCGGGCCCTGTCATCACCCGCTACGAATTTAAGCCCGAGCCGGGGGTCAAGCTGTCGAAGATCGAGAGCCTCGAGAACGACCTGGCGATGGCCCTTGAAGCGATCCGGATCCGGATCCTCGCGCCGATCCCCGGCAAGGCGACCGTCGGCTTCGAGGTCCCGAACAAGACCCGCGAGATCGTCGGCATCCAGGAGATCCTCGAGAGCGACTACTTCGGCAACGAGCGCAAGGCCAAGCTGCCGCTGGCCCTCGGCAAGAACATCACCGGCCGGGCGGTCTCCCTCGACCTCGCCAAGGCGCCGCACCTCCTGGTCGCGGGCGCCACCGGCTCTGGAAAGTCGGTCGGCGTCAACTCGATGATCTGCTCGCTCCTCTACGCGTGCACGCCCGAGGATGTCCGGATGATCATGATCGATCCGAAGATGCTCGAGCTGAGCATCTACAAGGACATCCCCCACCTCCTCCTGCCGGTGATCACCGACCCCGAGAAGGCCAACCTGGCGCTGCGCTGGGCGGTCGACGAGATGGAGCGGCGCTACGGGATCCTGAGCACCGCCCAGGTCCGCGACATCGGCGGCTTCAACCGCAAGCTGCCGAAGTTGATCGAGGAGTGGGAGGCCGAGAAGAGGGCGCTCCAGGAGGCGGCCGAGGCCGCCAGCCGGATCGCCGCTGAGGAGGGCGAGGAGGCGCTCCCGGGCAACCAACTCCCGGGCATGACCTTCGACTCCGAGGGCAACCCGACGATGTTCTTCGGGGTCGAGTCCGACGCGGGCGAGAAGCCGGAGAAGCTCCCCTACATCGTCATCATCATCGACGAGTTCGCCGACCTCATGATGGTCGCGTCGAAGGAGGTCGAGTCCAACGTCGCCCGGATCGCGGCGAAGGCCCGCGCCGCCGGGATCCACCTGATCGTCGCGACCCAGCGCCCGAGCGTCGACGTGATCACAGGGACGATCAAGAACAACTTCCCCTCGCGGATCGCCTTCCAGGTGACCAGCGACATCGACTCGCGGACGATCCTCGACACCAAGGGCGCCAAGCAGCTCCTCGGCATGGGCGACATGCTGCACATGGACCGCGGCGGTCAGCCCGACCGTGTCCACGGCTGCTACGTCTCCGAGGACGAGATCATCAAGGTCGTCGAGTTCATCAAGAAGCAGGCCCGGCCGGTCTACAACCGCTCGATCACCGACAAGCGCGAGGACGGCGACGACGACGAGAAGAGCGAGCGCAAGGTCGACGCGCTCTACGACAAGGCGGTCCAGATCGTCGCCGAGGCCGGCAAGGTGAGCACGAGCATGATCCAGCGCCGGCTCAACATCGGCTACAACCGGGCCGCCAAGATCGTCGAGATGATGGAGGAGGACGGGGTCATCGGCCCGTCCCGGGGGACGACCCCGCGCGAGGTCCTGATCTCGGCCGCCTGAGCCCGTGATCGCCCGCAGACCCCGTCGGCGTGCGAAGGCCGCAGAGATCCCGTAGACTCGCCCAGAGCCGGCGTGCACAGCCTCTCTAGGCCAGCGTGCTTCACGCACGCGAGCATCCCCGGCCGAATTCGCAGAGCGATGAGGCGCACAGCGCGCTGTGTTACCCAGCGCTTACACTCCGCCCGTGAATCGTCCCGCTAGGCCCCTCGTCCGAGAGCACATCATGGAAAGCCTGTCCGTTTGCCTCCTCTCCCTCGGGATCCTCTGCTCCGCCGGCACCGCAGCGGCGCAGCCCGTTGAGAATGTGATGGCGGTCGCCGAGAAGCCTGCCGCCGCGAAGCCGGAGGCCGAGAAGCCCGCCGCTGCCAAGCCCGCGACCAGCCGCAGCGCCTCTGCGGTGCTCGCCACCGTCCAGGCGTTCTATGACGGGACCAAGGACTTCACCGCCGACTTCAAGCAGACCTACGTGCACCCGGTCTACGCGACCCGCACAGTGACCCGCGGGGCGATGCTCCTGAAGAAGCCGGGAATGATGGTCTGGGACTACGCCGGCGCCGGTGACCCCGACTTCTACGTCGACGGCGAGAGCATGTGGGTCGTCGAGCACGACACCCGCCAGGTCGTCAGCCAAGCCGTCGGCAACAACTCCAACCTCGCCGGGGCGATGAAGTTCCTCTTCGGCGGTCAGAAGCTGATCAAAGAGTTCAAGGTCCGCCTCGCGAACGACTCGCTGAACAAGCGCTACGGCATCCCCGGGCACACGGTTATCGAGCTCAAGCCGAAGATCAAAAACCCCCACTACAAGACCCTCCTGCTGGTGGTCGACGACAGGAGCGGCCGGGTCAACGCCTTCGTCGTCCGCAACCGCGACAACAGCATCAATCACTTCGAGCTGTCGAAGACCAAGCTGAACGTCGGACTCAAGCCGAGCGCCTTCAAGTACAAGATCCCCGCCGGCTACGTCGAGACCAAGGAGTAACGACGCCGCCGCAGGATCTGTCGGCGAACAGATAGGGCTCCGCGAGCCGACACGACATCGAGGGCACGGTCTCCAGACCGTGCCCTCTTCTCTTGGCCCGACCGACGAGGGATTCCTTGCGGAGGCGCGAAATCGCCTGCTAGGGTCGACGCTCCTCGGCCACGCCGCGATGCCAAAGATCCCCACTTCACCCCTGCTCTCGCCGCTCCTCGGGCTCATCCTCGCCTGCTCGCAGGCCCCAGAGACATCCGAGAGCGAGGCCACGACCGAGACCACGGGGGCGACGAGCGGGACCTCGACGTCGGACGCCCAAACCGACGACTCGACCGGCGACTCGACCGGCGACTCGACCGGCGACTCGACCGCGACGACCGAGGCCGCAGGAGCGGACGGTGAAGCCTGCGTCGCCGACGACGACTGCCTCTCCCAGCTCTGCCTCAAGTACCGCGATCATGACCCGCAGGCGACCTGCGCCGCGGCCCCCGACGAGGGCCGCTTTCGCCTGACCGGGACCATCCTCGACATCGGCACGGGCGCGCCTGTCGGCGAGGTGGAGGTGCGTGCGCTCGACGGCCTGACCGCCCTGCAAAACCCCGACGGGGCCCCTGTCCTCCTCGCGGCGACGGCCGACAGCGAAGGTCGCGTGGACACTGTCAGCGAAGAGCCGATCGCCCCGGGGATCGGCCTCGTCGGCCTCGTCGTCGGCGCAGGTCTGACGCCGACGAGCAATGTCCTCGCCGTGCCCCTGCCCAACGGCCCCTACGGTCGGACCAACACATTCCATGATCTCTGGGTCGCGCAGACCCCGCTGCTCGAGGGCTGGAGCGCCCTCCTCCAGGCCGATCCCGAGGCTGCTCCACACCTGCCGCTCGGCGTCGCCGGCGGGGTGGTGGGGATCGTCCGCGAACACGCCACTGGCTCGGCCGTCGCGGGGGCCGTCGTCACCCCCCTAGAGCCCCCCTCAGGCGCGGTCATCCGCTACCTGAACGCAGCCCGGGACGGGTTCCAGGGCGAGGCCACGGCGGAGCACGGGCTCTTCGTTCTCCTCCACCCCGGGGTCGGCGAGCGCTTTGTCGTCGAGGTCGACGGGATGGCCCTCGCGAGTGCTCAGGGACAGGCGCGCGACGCACCCGGCTCGATATCGACACTCCTGCTCGAAGTCCCCTGATTCAACGCGGTAATCAAACCGCGCTCTAGAGGTGGCCCTCGGGAAACTTGCCAACTTTGCCCGCTTTCCCGGGCTCGTGGGACCACGATCGCCCGAAGTAGGCTATCCATAGGACTGTATGGCCGCACTTAATGTCCCCAACCAACTAGTCAGTGCGCTCCTCCTCACCGTGAGCCTCGCGGGCTGCAACTCGAGCGGCAGCGGTGACACCGAGAGCACGACCGGCGCGAGCACAGACACCGACGCTGAGACGACCTCGGGGACCGGGACCGAGACAGGCGAGCTCCCGGAGGGCTGCGACGCTTACATCGAGCCCAGCGACGATGACCAGGCGGCCCTCCAGGGCGCGCTGATCGACGCCGCGGATGGAGCGACGGTCTGCCTCAGCGAAGGCACGTTTGTCTTCAACACCGAGGTGACCATGACCGGCACAGGCGTCACCCTGCGGGGCGCTGGCGCCGACAAGACAGCCCTCGACTTCAGCGCCCAGGACCTCGGCGCCAACGGGATCCTGATCACCGCCGACGATGCGACCCTCGAGCTCCTTAAGGTGGTCGACAGCGCTGGCGATGGGGTCCGCGCCAACGACGTCAACAACATCACCTTCCGCGATCTCGGGATCGAGTGGACCGCCGACGCCTCGGTCGAGAACGGCGCTTACGGCCTCTACCCGGTCGGCTGCACCGGCGTGACGATCCAGCGGACCTGGGTGAAGGGGGCCCGCGACGCCGGGATCTACGTCGGTCAGTCGACCAAGATCCTGGTCGAGGACTCCGAGGTCTACGGCAACGTCGCCGGGATCGAGATCGAGAACTCGACCGACGCCACCGTCCGCCGCAACCACGCCCACGACAACACCGCGGGTCTGCTGATCTTCAACCTCCCGCAGCTTCCGGTCACCGACGGCAAGCGGACCAACGCCTACGACAACATCATCGAGAACAACAACCTCGAGAACTTCGCCGAGGAGGGGACGATCGTCGCCGAGGTCCCCTACGGCGTCGGGGCGATGATCCTCGCCGCCGACGACAACGAGATCCACGACAATATGATCCGCGGCAACGGCAGCACCGGGATCATCACGGTCTCCTACAACCTCGAGCTGCTGCCCCCCTACGACGACGCCAGCTTCGACCGCTTCGCCCAGGGCAACTACATCCACGACAACACCTTCGAGGGCAACGGGGCCGACCCCGCGCTCCTGGCGATCGTCGTCTCCGGCAACATGAGCCCGCCGCTCCCCGACATCATGGACGACGGCTGCGCCGATCCGGACGTCATGAACGTCGACGACGCGCTGACCAACTGTGTCGCCAACAACGGCGGCGCGACCTACTACGACGCGTCGATGTGCGGGGGCTCGCCGACCAGCGATCCCTCCGGCGTCGAGTGTAGCCACCCTTCCCTGCCCGAGCTCCCGGAGTAGACCGCCGTGCCGCCCCGACCCCACCGCTCCCCCTCCACCCGCGCGGCTGCGGGGCTGCTCCTCTGCGTCGCTGTCAGCCTGCCGCTCAGCTCGGGCTGTACGGAGACCGCAGAGCTGGAGCCCGATCCCTGCGACGGAGCGACCCGCTGCCCTCAAGAGGGCGAGCTGCCGCTGCCCAAGCTCAGCGACTACGACTTCTTCCAGGGGGAGCTGGTCGATCAGACCCCCAAGGACGGGGTCGTCCCCTACACCGTCGCCGCGCCGCTGTGGTCCGACCAGGCGGGCAAGGGCCGCTACATCGTCCTCCCCGAGGGCGGCTCGATCACCTACGCCGATCGCGACGCGTGGGAGTTCCCTGAGGGGACGATCATCATCAAGACGTTCTTCTTTGACCACGATCGTCGCGACCCCGACGCCGGCGCCCGGATCATCGAGACGCGCCTCCTCATCCGTGAGAACGACGCGTGGACGCCGATCACCTACGTCTGGGACGACGCCCAGGCTGAGGCGACGCTGCTCAAGACCGGGGCCCGGATCAACGTCGACTTCATCGACGAGGGCGGCGAGGCCAAGGTCGAGGAGTACATCGTCCCCAACACCGATCAGTGCGGCAACTGCCACGAGCTCGACGACGCCCTCGAGCTGCTCGGCCCGATCTCGGAGCAGATGAACCTCGAGATCGAGGTCGACGGCGCCCCGATCAATCAGATCACCTGGCTCGCCGACCAGGGCCTCTTTGACAGCCCACCGCCGGCCCCCGAGGGGCTCCATCGCTTCGCCCAGCCGATGGACGAGAGCGCCGACCTCGACGCCCGCGCCCGCGCCTACCTCCACGCCAACTGCTCGCACTGCCACCGTGACGGCGGCGGCGCCAGCAAGAGCGGCCTGGTCTTCCTCGAGTGGGAGGAGGAGCCGTCGAAGATCGGCATCTGCAAGCTCCCGGCGGCGGCAGGTCCCGGCGCGGGCGGCAATAGCCATGACATCACCCCCGGCGACCCGGACGGGAGCATCGTCGTCTACCGGATGAACTCGCTCGATCCGGACATCAAGATGCCGGAGCTGCCCAACCGGGTGATCGACGTCCAGGGGGTCGAGCTGATCCGGGAGTGGATCGCGGCGATGCCGGCGAAGTCCTGCTCGTCTCCGTAGTCGATCGCGAGAGCGGCCGCTCGACAGACGCCGCAGACCGGGAGCCGGCGAGCGCGCTCGTCCTCTCCTCGCCGATCGCTGCCGTCGCTGGGACCACGGGCCCGCGCGGTGCGAAGGGCGCTACGCCACATCGGAGGGTCCGATGCGGAGCTCGCTCGCCAGCGCAGCGCTGCTCCTCGGAGATCGACGACCGTAGCGCCCTCATCGCGACCCATCCGCTCCCGACTGCAGCGATCGCCGTTTACACTACACATTTATCCTTGCATACACACCGAAGAGCCCTCGTGTTTGCCAACCTGCCCCCGCACAGCATAGCGTTTCGCGGTGCTCTCGCTCCCGGCTCGACTCACGCTCGCCCTCCCGATCTTGATCCTATGCGGCTGCTCGGAGGGTGATAACGACAGCTTCCAGGCCGCGCTCTCCGCCGGTCAGAGCGTTCAGTCGACCGACACGACGGTGGGCACCGGCGACTCCGACTCCGACTCCGGATCTGACGGCGACTCCGACGGCGAGAGCATGGGCTCCGGCGGCGGGAGCAGCTCCGGTGACGACAGCGACGGCAGCTCCGACAGCGACTCCGACTCCGACTCCGGGCCGATGACGACCGGCGACGGTCCGGCGGAGTGTGGCAATGGGATCGTCGAGGCCGGCGAGACCTGCGACGACGGCAACTACAGCAACAGCGACGCCTGCACCGACGGGTGTGTGCCCGCGAGCTGCGGCGACGGACATGTCCACGTCGGCGTCGAGGCCTGTGACGACGGCAACATGATCGACGATGACGCCTGCACCAAGAGCTGTCAGCTCCCCGGCTGCGGCGATGGCATCGTCCAGCCCGGCGAGGAGTGCGACGACGGCAACCTCAACAATGACGACTCCTGCACCAACCTGTGCACCAACCCGGGCTGCGGCGACGGGATCGTCCAGCCCGGCGAGGGCTGCGACGACGGCAATGACAGCGACAACGACGCCTGTCTAAACACCTGCGTCGCGGCGAAGTGCGGCGATAGCATCGTCCAGCAGGGCGTAGAGCTCTGCGACGACGGCAACCTGGTCAACACCGACGCCTGCCTGACCACCTGCACGCCGGCGAAGTGTGGCGATGGGTTCATCCACAGCGGCGTCGAGCCCTGCGACGGCAGCCCGGTACAAAACGGCAGCTGCAACAACTGCTCCGTCGCCTGCAACAGCGGCTTTGGCAATTGCAACAACAGCGAGAGCGACGGCTGCGAGACCAGCACGAGCAGCGACCCGAACAACTGCGGCGCCTGCAACAACTCCTGCGACGACGACGAGGAGTGCGTCGCCGGCCAGTGCAAGGTCACCACGGTCACCTATGGCCCGCAGCACACCTTCGCCGGGATGACGAGCAACCACTTCATCACCCAGGGGTGCTGCTCGGTCGGCTGCGCCGGCAACAACGTGACCGACGCGGCCTACTTCTGCCAACGCTTCTACGGAAACACGTGCACCGCCAAGCCGGGCTACTACATCGACGTGACGCCCTACCCGAACTACCCGAAGATGCACAAGTTCCAGGGCTGCTCGCCCTACGGCGCCCAGATCCCGAACACTGTCTGTGACGGTGGTCCCTGCCGGATCACCAACTTCGCCGAGAACACGCTGGGCCTGGTCAACCTCGTCTGCGAGTGCAGCTAGGGGCCCTGGGCGCCTCCATTCTTTAGTGTGCCCCCGTAGACAGGTTGATCGCACGGGTTGAACGAGACGAGTCCATGGCGAGGATCGCCACAGGCTCGGCCGGGCTCGCAGGCCCGTTTGTCCGCTCCGCTCTTCGGCGGCGGACTACTCGAGCTTCACCCCGTCGGCGGCGCACTGCCAGGTGAAGTCGCCGAGGATCGCCGGAGCGAGCGCCTCGCACAGCTCAAGGGTGCCGGTGCCGGCGACGACGATCGACGGGTCCGCTGCGGGATCCTGCGTACGGCTCGGGACGCCCGCGAGCATGAACTGCGGGGTGTTGAGCAGGAGCCCCGCGTAGCGCCGCGCGCCGGCCTCGACGAGACCGGCGTCGGCCTCCGTGATGCCGAGGTCGAGGTCGAGGCCGAAGACCCCAGCGATCACCTCTTCCTCCGCCTTCGACGCGATCTCGGGCTCGGTGATCAGGCGGTCCTTGATCGCGATCGCGGCGTCGCGGAGCGTCGCGCCCTGTCCGGCGCCGTCGTTGAGCATGAGCTCGATCCACTCGAACTCGGCACACTCACCCCCGAGCGGCCCGGTGCACTCGCCCCCGAGGTTGGGGCTGTTGCCCTTGGCCATCCGCTCCTCCCAAGACAGGAGCGAGCCGAGGTCGACGCCGTTGAAGCCGGGGAGCGCGTCCTTGACGAAGATCCCCTGGTCGCGGAGGAACCCGTAGGCTGGGATCCCGCCGTCGCCTATCCGCTGCGGCCGGTCCCACCACATCGTCCGCGCCGCGGAGTCGACGAGCACCCAGGCGCTGTAGCGCTGGACCCTGTCGCCGACGCTGTTGAGCCGCGCGGTCGGATCCCCGGCGGTCACCGAGAAGGGATCCCAGACCGGCTGGAGGTTGTAGGCCGAGCTCGCGCCGCAGGCGTCGGGCGCGTCCTGGTTGAAGTAGGGGTGGGTCGCGATCGCGACCAGGAGCTCGCGGACCGAGAAGCGCTCGGCGATGAAGAGCTCGCTGAGCTCCTGGAGGATCTCGAGCTGCTTCTCGTTGCGCGGGAAGGAGTGGGCGAGGGTCAGCGGATAGCCCATCATCTCCTTCCAGACGTTGTTGGTGATGTTGACCGCCAAGAGGAACGCCAATGACTGGTCAGCGTCGACCGCCATGTCGCGGCCGGTGACCAGCCCCGACTCCGCGATCTCGCTGAGGCCCTCCCTGAAGAGCGGGTCGATGTCGAAGAGCTGGGCCGCGGCCGGGAGCTCGCCGCCGAGGTAGCCGGCGTCGCCGAGCAGGTCGCCGTTGTGGTCCTGGGCGAAGGTCCCGCAGGCGGAGCTCATCCCCCAAGGCTGGGTCCCGCCGTTCTCCAGGACAAAGCCGGCCCAGCGAAAGGCCGCGTAGAGCTCCGCCTCGGGTCGGCCCTTCGCGTCGCCGTAGATCGCCCGCTCGAACTTCCCAGGGATCGCCCAGAAGTGGTTCTGCTCCGGGTCCGGGTTGAAGGTGACCGACTCCTCGGAGTTGTGGCACTCGAGGCAGCCGATCCGCCGCCCGAGGTAGGCGGTCTCAAAGATCTCGCCGTAGTTGGCGCGGCGGACGATCTCGAGCTCGGTCTGGCTGACGTTGGCGCCCTGCAGCGGGCGGCCCATCCGGGCGAAGAGATCGGCGCGGTAGGCCGGGGTGATGTCGTCGAGGCGGAGCGAGCTCTCGATCACGTCGCGGACCGAGAAGGATGAGCCAAAGCCCGGCCCGGTCGGATCGTTGTCGCGGATGAAGGCCGCGAGATCGCCGTCGTCGGCGGCGCTCGAGCGGACGCCGTAGCAGGCAAAATTCGCCTTGATCTCGATCCGGTTGATCCGGAGCTGCTCAAAGAAGACGTCGTACCAGCGGTCGATGTAGGCGTCACCGCTCGCGAGGCCGCGGGCGACCACCTCGCGGCCATCGCCGCCGCTCTCGTCGATCTGCTCGATCATGCTGACGAGGAGCCTGACCTCGCGCATGCCCTCCGGCTTGCGGCCCTGGATCAGCGGCACCGCCTGCTTGACCCAGGCCTCGTCGCCGGCGTCGCAGAGTTCCTCGGCGTCGCCCATCCCGTCGGGCTCGCCAGAGTCGGGGCCGCCGGAGTCGGTGGTCGTCTCGCCGGCGGAGCTCACGGTGTCCGTGCCGCCCTCCGTGTCCGTGCCGCCGCCGGTGTCGGTGCCGTCGCTCGCGTCGCCCGAGGACTCGGTCGCGCTCGCCACCGGCTCGTCGCCGTTGCAGGCGCCCAAGCCCAGGGTCAGGCCGCAAAGCCCGGCGATCGTCAGGAGTCGGCCCGTGTTGCTGATCAGTGTCTGTCGCATCATCGCCTCCGCCTTAGGCCTTGATCCCGAGGTAGATCTCCTTGAGGCGCTTGGCCGCCTCAAGCTCGTTGGCGACCCCGCCCCCGACGTCGCCGACCGCGAAGGTCTGCGACGAGAAGGGGTAGATCCCGAGCGCCATCATCACCATCATCCGGTTCTCTGCCGGCGACACCCAGGTCTCGGAGAAGCCCTGATCCTCGGTGATCGCCCCGTAGATCCCGCGCTCCGCCGAGGTGACCGGGCCGCCGATGATCACGTTGACCATCCCCTGCGGCCAGTGGTTGAGGCCGTCCTGACCCTGGACGTAGGGGGTGCGCCCGAACTCGGTGTTGAGGACGATCATCGTCCTGTCGAGGTCGATCTTGCCGGGGTCGTTCTCGCCGGGCTCGTTGATGATCGCCGCGAGCTGGCGCAGCGTGTGGCTGACGTTCGACGAGGCGTACTGGACGTGCTTTTGGTGGGTGTCATGACCGGCCGCCGGGTGGGGGCGGAGACCGCCGTCGATCCACTGGACGTAGCGGGGCCGATCCTCCGCGCGGGTCAGCAAGCTCGCCGCCAGGCGGGCCTGCATCGCCGGCATGTCGATCTCGTCGAAGCTGCACTCTTGGCCCTGGACCACCTGAAAGAGGTCCGGCGCCAGCACGTCCTGCAGCTCCTGGGCTGAGCGGCGGGCGAAGTGGGCGTAGCCGTAGTTGTTGCGCTCCGCCGAGCGGGTCGCCGCGCCCTTGCCACCGGGGCGGAAGCGGGACTCGTAGTCGCGGAGGTAGTGGTCGACGGCCGCGTCGAACTCGCCCCGCCTGTCGCCGACGCCGTTGCGGGCCAAGAGGTTGCTCAGCTCGGAGTTGGAGTCGACCGTGACGCTGAGCGGCCGCGCCGAGCCGGGGTGGAGGCCGACCGAGGAGGCCGCCTTGACGTTGTCGGTCGGAAAGTCGACGCCCGGGTAGAGCACGTAGGCGTAGGGGGTGGAGCGCAGGCCCCCGGGTCGCTCGAGCGCGTGGCGCTGGATCGCGGCGCCGACCCCCGCGAGCCGAGGCGAGCCGAGGCGCGAGCCGGTGAGGGCGAAGGGGTTGGCGCCCTCGTGCGGCAGCGAGTCGTGACGCTGGACGATCACCCGCATCCGCTCGACGATGTCCGGCCGCTCCCGCAGCGGGGTCGTCCACGGTCCGAGGTGGACCTCGACGCCGTTGGCGTCGTCGGCGAAGGGCTCGCTCAGCTCTCCGCTAAAGCCACAGCTCTGGAACCTCGCCTCGGTCTCGGCGAGGAAGGCGTTGAGGAAGGTCTGCTGACCCTGGCCCCAGCTCGGCACCGTATAGAAGGTGTCGAAGGCGTTCATGCCCCCGTAGAGGAAGACCTCGAGGACGCTCTCCGCCTGGCGCTCGGCCGGGATCAGAGCCTCCATCTTGTCGCCTGGCCACTCGCCCCAGCCGGCCAAGGCCCGCCTCGGATACTTGAGGATGCCGAAGGTCGCGGCTCCTGCCGCTGCCGCCCCGACCGCGCCGCCGCGGAGGAAATTTCGTCGCTTCATGCCTCGCCTCTCTCCTCGCAAGGGTTGATCCCGCCTACTCGAGCAGGTCTACGTAGCCCCAGGTTTCATAGCGCGTGAGCGCCTCGACGCTCCCGGCCGAGAAGTTGATCGTCCGTGAACGCTCCCGCGCGACCGTCAGGAAGCCGGGGCCGCCGCTGAGCGCGGCGAGGTTGGCCGCCGGGATCGAGAACGAACCGTCGTCCGCAGCGCTCGCCACCACGCCCTGACCGTACTGATCCCAGAGGCGGATGACGATCCGCGCCTCGGGATCAGAACCTGCCCCCCAGGCCAGGTCGAGGGGCACGGTCGTGTCGACCTCGAGGTTGTAGACGCTCAGATCGGGGGCGCTGATCTCGAGGGCGGCTGGGGTCTTCACCGCGGCGTCGACGATGAGATCGTCGAAGAGCTCGCCGCCGTAGAGGGTCAGATCATAGGCCGTCTCGGGCGACCAGATCGCGGGGTCCGGCGCACAGTCGGGATCCAGCGCGTCGCTCTCGGCCGCGAGGTAGAGGGGATAGGCGTCGTCCGCCATCGTCAAGCAGGCGAGTCCCGAGCCGGCCTCATCGTTGCTAAAGCGGACGCCGTTGCCGGCCGCGACCCACGAGGCAGGGGGGCCCCAGTCGAAGGGCGAGGGCGCGAACTCGGCGACGGTGTCGACCGCCTCGGGCGCCGCCTGGTGGTGGAGCTGGAGGCCGATCAGCGCGTAGATGTCAGCGACGGGGAGCTCCTCCATCCGGTAGGCGCCGGCGACCCCGAGGAGGGGCTCGTCGCTCGCCGCGTCGGCGGAGTAGTAGGTGAAGTTGAGGATTCCTCGAAGGTCACCGCCGGGCTCGCCCGTGGCGGTGCTCCCGGTGGTCTCGCCGTCGGTGCCGTCGGTGCCGTCGGTGCCGGCGGTCGTCTCCGTGTCGCCCGTCGAGGCGTCGGTCGACGCAGAGTCCTCGCTCGTCTGGGTCTCGGTACTCTCCTCAGACCCACCGTTGCAGGCCGTCAGCATGAGGAGTGAGAGCAGTGGAATCCCGATCCGTAGCATTCGAGCCTCTCGAGGGTGTTCGCATGAGCCGCGAGCGACACAGGCTGTGCGGTAGTTTCGACAGCTCTTGATTAGTATCACTAGTAAGTCTCGTATTTCACAAACGTGTGCGTACTCACACATAATCCGCCAGCGGGTGCCGGGGTACTCCAGCCGACAGCGGATATGACGCCGCTGCTCCGCCCCCTCGGTTGCGTTACTCTCCGCCCGCCAATGCCCACAAAGCTCAGCGCTGAGACCTCGCCCGCCACGTCCGCGAAGCCTGCGAAGGCCGCGAAGGCCCGTCAGCGCAAGCCTGTGACGGCGCCCGAGCTCATCCGGCTCAAGCGTGACGGCCAGCCCATCGTCATGATCACCGCCTACGACTCGACCTTCGGCCGGCTCGTCGACGAGGCCGGGGTCGACGTGATCCTGATCGGAGATAGCCTCGGGATGGTGATGCAGGGTCACCCGCACACGCTCGAGGTCACCTTGGAGCACATGGCGTACCACTCGCGCTGTGTCCAGCGGACGGTTAGGCACGCGCTCCTGGTCGCTGACATGCCCTTCATGAGCTACCAGGTGAGCTCGGAGCTGGCGCTCATCGCCGCGGGGAAGCTGATCCAGGAGGGCGGCGCCGCGGCGGTGAAGCTCGAAGGCGGCGGCGCTGATCGCGAGGCGACCGTCCGTCGGATCGTCTCAGCGGGGATCCCGGTGATGGGGCACCTCGGCCTTACGCCGCAGAGTGTCCATGAATTCGGCGGTTTCCGGGTCCAGGCGCGGGAGGAGGACGCGGCCGAGCGCCTGCGCCGCGACGCCCTCGGCCTGCAGGAGGCCGGCGCCTTCTCCATCGTCATCGAAGGGGTCCCTGCACCCCTGGCCAAGGAGGTCAGCGACTCCCTGCAGATCCCGACCATCGGCATCGGCGCCGGCGTCGGATGCGACGGCCAGGTCCTGGTGATCCAGGATCTGCTCGGCCTGGAGGATCGCTTCAAGCCCCGCTTCGTCAAGCGCTTCGCCGATCTCTCGACGGTCGTCCGGGACGCGGTCGCCGCCTACGCCGGCGAGGTCCGCTCCCGGAGCTTCCCCGGCGACGAGCACTCCTTCGCCGCGAGCAAGCGCAGCCCGAGCCCCGAGTCGACCCCCGACCAAGCGCCGGCTCCGACCGCCCAGGCCGGCGGCTACGGTCCCCAATGATCATCCTCCGCACCCGCAGCGAAGCCCTCGCCTGGCGAGCCGAGCTCGACCGCGGCCGCTTTGAGGATCGGCCCCGCGTCGCCCTCGTGCCGACGATGGGATCCTTCCATGAAGGTCACCTCGACCTCATGCGTGAGGGTCGGCGGCGGGTCGGCGAGGACGGCGTCGTCGCGATCTCGATCTTCGTCAACCCGACCCAGTTCGGCCCGGGCGAGGACCTCGACCAGTACCCCCGCGATGAGGCCGGCGATCTCGCGAAGGCCGGCCGCGCCGAGGTCGACGTCGCCTTCTGCCCGACCGATCCGAACGAGATGTACGCCGGCTCGCGGACCTGGGTCGAGGTCGAGGGGCTCGACCAATACCTCTGCGGCCGCTCCCGCCCGGACCACTTCCGCGGGGTGTGCACGGTCGTCACCAAGCTCTGGGGGCTGCTCCGCCCGGACGTCGGCATCTTCGGCGAGAAGGACTACCAGCAGCTGGCGATCCTCCGCAGGCTGCACGCCGACCTCAACCTCTGCGGTGAGGTGCTGGGGATGCCGATCACCCGCGAGGCCGACGGCCTGGCGATGTCGAGCCGCAACGCCAACCTCGACCCAGCCGCCCGCGATGTCGCCCTCAACCTCTCCCGCCTCCTCGCCGAGCTGCGCCGCCGCTTCGTCGGCGGTGAGCGTCGCGCTTCGGCGCTCCTCGAGGGGGCCGCGGCGATCCTCGCCCCGGCGCGGATCGACTACGCCGAGCTCGTCGACGCCGACGCGCTCTCGCCGATCGAGGTGATCGAGCGCCCCGCGCTCGCCGCGGTCGCGGCCTTCGTCCCGAGCAGGGCCGGCGGCGAGGTCCGCCTCATCGACAACACCGTCCTGCGGCCATGAGCGGCGGACCGGACGAGCGCTGGCGCCGCTTCCTCGGGGTTTGGCGCCTCGAACCGGGGAGCTGCCGCTACCCCGACGGAGACGCCCCACAGGCCGCGACCTACGCCCTCGCCCCGACCCCTGGCGGGGCGATCACCTTCTCGATCGACTGGGAGGACAGCGCCGGGACAGCCCACGAGCTCTCGTTCACCGCGGGCTTCGCCGGGCCCGTCGATCTCGGAGGGGGCATCGCGGTGACGCTCCTCCTCGGCGGGGATGACGATGCATTGCTCATCACCGAGGCCCGTCGCGACGGCGCCCTGCTGAGCCGCGGGAGCCGTCGCCTGGTCGAGAACGGGGCTGTCCTCGAGGTCACCCAAGAGGCTCGGGGACGGGCGCCGACCTTCGCCCGCTATCGCCTGGTCTCGCCCTACCAGGAGGAGCGCTAGAGCGCCTTGACGCCGACGACGCCGTAGTCGGGGACGACGTCGGCGCTCAGGTGGTAGCGGACCTCGAGATCCTCGGATCCGAGCCCGGTCGCCGCGAAGTCGAAGACGTAGGCCCCGGCTTGCTCGTCGAAGGTCACCTCGTAGAGCCCCGGGTCGTCGACGCCGCCGACGGTGAAGCTGAGGGTCAGCGGCGCGCGCTGACGAAGCGGCCCCTCAGGCCCGACGCCGGGATCGTGCAGGCGATAGCCGCGGCTCAGCCAGCTCGTCCCAGGCAGCGTCTCCTCGGCCGGCGCTGGGTGTTCGAGGGTCAGGCGGAGCTCGCCGTTCTCCAGGAACGCCTTGCCGTCGGTCTCGGGGCTGTGGGCGACGCTGAAGGGCGCGGACTCCAGAGTGTAGGCCTGGATCCCGCCGCCGTCCCAGTAGGAGCCGGAGGCGACGAGGCGATACTCGCCGGCCGGGAGGTCGAGCGGCAGCTCCCAGGCGACGCCCCAATGGTGCTTGCGGTTGGCGGCGACGTCCCCGGAGGGGGGCGGATCCGCCTCGAACGAGGTGATCATGTGGTAGCGCCGGTTGTCGAGGGGCTCGCCTGCGCGGCCGCTCGGCGACGGCACGTCGACGAAGGAGCCCTCGACCCTGCGCTGGACGACGACGTGCGGAGTGTCGAGCGTCGGATCGCCGCCGCCCCAGCGGAAGGTCAGGAGCTCGAGGCGTGAGATCGCCTTCGGCGGCTCCTCGAGGATCGTCGCCGGGTCGTCGCTCTTCTCAAAGCCGCGCGGGGTGTAGGGCTCGCCCAGCGAGAGGTTCGGGGTCTCCTCGCGGAAGTCGGGGCCGGCGATCCCGGCGGCGAGATCGTCGACCTCGTCGATCTGGAGGTCGACGAGGGTCTTGGCGGCGAAGGGCCCCCAGAGGCTCATCTCGGTCTCGTAACCCCCCTGGAACCAGTCGTCGGGGTGGGTGAGGTAGAGCAGGTGATCCTGCGAGTAGCCGAAGGCGAAGGCCTCGAGGGCCCGGTCCGCGAGGGAGGTCCGCAGGTACTTGATCACCGAGTAGGTCGGCTCCCCGGGGAGGGTGACGAGGGCGAGCTCGTCGAGGAGCGCCGAGGTCAGGTAGACCTGGTGGACCTCTCCGTGGGGGCTGGTCTCGCCGAGCGAGCTCAGGAGCGAGCCGACGTCGGTGCACTCCTTCGGCTTGCCCTCGAGGCTGGTCTCGGGGTTGCCGTCGTCGACCCCGTCGCCTGTGCACTGCCACGCGCCCCAGGTGTAGGCGAGGCCAGACTTCGACTTGAACTCCGGGACCTCGTCGTAGCCGAAGCGCTCGTAGGTCAGATCGATCCGCTGCGAGCGGACGCTCAGGGCCGCCTCGTTGCGCCACTCCAACCCCTCGTAGAGGCCGAGGATCGCCGGCGTCGCCGCGTGGCCGATCATCTCGATCTTCTGCGGATCGCGGTGGCCGAGGTGTCCGCCCGCTGGCGAGGCGTCGCCGCCCCCGGACTGGATGTACATGCCGAGGATCGGCGATCCGGTGGCGGCGAAGAACGCCTCCTCAAAGATCATCTCGAGCCCGCCGGCGGCGTCCTCTGTGATCAGCTCGTTGTCGGCGCCGAAGATCGTCCCGTGGCTGGCGAAGTTGATCAGGGTCGCGAGCGCGTCGCCGCCGGGGCGGCGGACGGCGAGGAGGGTCAGCCGCGGGTCCTTGCCGTAGGTCGGGTCGTTCTCGGCGCGACGATCGCGGTAGACCCGATCCTCCGGGTCCCAGTCGTCGAGCGAGCCGTAGGCCCACTCCGCCGGCCCGAGATCGTCGAGCGCCGCCTTGACGGTCGCGGCGAAGGCGGTGGTCATCCGGTCGATCATCTCCTCGTCGGGCGAGTCTGCGCCGACCAGGCCGAGCGCGTCGGGGAGGCGCCAGTAGCGGGCCTGGGTGTGGTGGGAGTGGGTCGCCCCGGTGATGATCCGTCCGTGGAGGTCGACGCCGTAGAGCTCCTTCAGCTTGGCGGCTGTCCCCTCGGTCAGGGACGCCTCGGAGCTCATCGTCGGCAGCTTGAGGAGGACGAGCCGCTCTCCTTCGACGTCGAGGGCGATCGCCTTGATCGAGGGCACCCCGTGGAAGCCGCGCGAGCCGTTGAGCTGATCGTTCCAGGCCGTGTTGTTGGTGACGACACGGAGGCCGTAGCCGGCCATCGACACGCCGATCGGCCCCTCGAGGTAGCCGACGGCGACTCCCGCCTTCAGCGGTCCGGGCGTCGGCGGCATGACGCCCGGCCCGGTCGTCTCGCCGGTGGTCTCTCCGGGTCCGGTGCTCTCGCCGGCGGTCCCGGTCATGCCCTCGCCGGTCCCTTCGGTCGTCGAGAAGCTCGCGCTGTTCGACTCCACCTCGCCCTCCTGGATCGCCGGGCAAGCGAGGGTCAAGGCCGCGAGCGCGACGATCGGAGCGGAGGCGACAGGGCCCTTCGGTGGTCTCGACATCGACGCGACACTAGCAGCCCACGACGCTGGCGCCGAGGGTGCACAGGCCCCGGCCATCGCCAACTCTGCGCTCTCAGCTTCGGCGACCGGAGCCTCCACGATCGCCCGGTTCGCCGCACTCTTGGCGCTATCGTCCGACCGCAACCCCTGCGCGAGGGCCCCTCGACACGTCACCGGAACCTGCAGACCTGGGGCCTTGGGACCGCAGCAGCGCCGGAGAGTGGCGCAGCCGCATCCCTTATTAGTATGGTCGGCCTTCTCAGCCGAAGGTCATTATGATGGTTTCGTCAGCGCCCCTACGAATATTGCGATCATTCGCCCGGACAGTGCCCTCCACGGCCCTCCTCCTCGCCGCCATCACAGGCTGCGCCGGCGGTGGTAGCGACACTCAGGACACCCAGTGGAGCCAGACCGACGGCGATACCGAGGGCAGCACGACCGAGACCAGCGGGACGACCGCGGCGGAGACCACCTCGACCGTGACGACCGAGTCGGGCACGGGCACCGACACCGACACCGACACCGACACCGGCGGGCTGGTGACGCCGGACCTCTATTGCCCGGGCGACCCCTCCGGCACCTGCGACGCGGTGCCCGGGGCCCAGCTGATGGCCGGCGCCGCGGTGGTGTCGATCATCCCGAATTGCTGGGAGCGGTGGATCGACGAGAACGACAACGCGAAGTACGAGGCGACCAAGGACACCCTGCTGGACTGCGGCTGCGACCAGCTCTGCCCCGACGACGTGGGCTACGAGGGGCCCGACGAGGGCGAGAACGACGGCGAGATCCAGGGCATCTGGCTCGCGGGCTTCGGCAACGGCCGAGCGGCGACCGGGATCCGCACCCCCGAGATGGGGCTGGTCGGCGCCGGCGACGGCTGGGACGCCCGCAGCGTCGTCCTAGAGCAGGGCAACACCACCGTCGCGATCGTCACCGTCGACACGATCGGCTACTTCAACGATGAGGTCGTCGAGATCCGGAAGATGCTCGCGGCCGACAACATCAAGGTCGACCACGTCGTCGTCCAGGCGCTGCACAACCACGAGGGCCCCGACACGATGGGCATGTGGGGCCAGGAGTTCCTCCAGCCCGGCTACGACGAGGCCTACGGCCAGCAGGTCCGCGAGGCGATCGTCGAGGCGATCTCGCTCTCGGTCGCGGACATGCGCCCGGTCCAGCTGATGACCGTCGGCGAGGTCGACATCTCGACCTATCACGAGAACGGCCTCGCCAACGTGATCCGCGACTCCCGCGACCCCTGGGTCGTCGACGAGATGCTCTCCGCCGTCCGCCTCGTCGGCGAGGAGGAGAAGACGATCGCCACGCTCGTCAGCTACGGCTGTCACCCGGAGACCCTCGCCGACGACAACACCCTGATCACCGCCGACTTCGTCCACGCCCTCCGGCGCACGGTCGAGGAGGGGTCGGTCTGGGAGACCGCCCCCGGCAAGGTGGGCTTCGGCGGCCCGACGATCTTCATCAACGCCGCGGTCGGCGGGATGATGACGACCCTCGGCGTCGAGGTCACCAACCCCGACGGCGACACCTACAAGAGCGCGAGCTTTGAGAAGGCCGACTCCATCGGTCAGCTCCTCGGCGAGATGGCGATCGACGCGATCGAGCTCGGCGAGGTGCTCGACGCCCCCGAGCTCTCCGTCGCCAACACGGCCTTCAAGGTCGACGTGCTCAACCCCTCGTTCAAGCTCCTCTTCGAGGCCGGCGTCCTCAAGCGGACGACCTACCCGAGCGAGGAGGGCGGCGACGATCTGCGGATCCAGACCGAGATGTCCGTGATCAACCTCGGGCCGGTGCAGATGCTCTCGATCCCCGGCGAGATCCTCCCGGAGCTGGTGATCGGCGGCTACGACGGCTCCCGCGTCAACGCCCCCGGCGTCCCCCTGGTCGACCCCGAAAACCCCAACCCGCCGGACCTCGACAACGCGCCCGAGGGCCCCTACATCCAGGATCGGATGGGCGGCAAGTACCGCTGGATCATCGGCCTCGGCAACGATGAGCTCGGCTACATCATCCCCGACTACAACTTCGAGCTCTCGCAGGGGAACCCCTACGTCGACGAGGCCGAGGGGGATCACTACGAGGAGACCAACTCGCTCGGGCCCCACGTCGCCGGGCTCGTCGACCGCTACGCGGATGAGCTGACCCAGTGGTCCGCGGCGATGCTCGGTCAGTAGGCGCAGGCGCGACGAGGGCGACCCTGCCGAAGGCCCTCCGCGGCGGATGGAGGCGGGCGTCGCCTGCGTTGGTCGTGCTCGCCTCGCTCATCGCCGGCCTCCCCTCCCCCACCGCGGCCCACCAGGTCGGCCTCTCGCAGGGGCTCTACCGGGTCGTCGCCGGCGCTGACCCGGCCGGCGGTGGCGAGAGCGTGGCGGTGACCCTGACCCTCGCCCGCGGCGAGCTGCGCAACCTCGCCCGCGAGGTCGACCAGGACGGCGACGGCGAGCTGAGCGAGGTCGAGGTGATGCTCGGGGCGACCGCGATCGAGGCGGCGCTCGTCGGCGGCCTCAGGATCTCCGTGGGCGAGCGCAGCTGCACGCCGCGCTTCGACGGCGCCGCGTTGACCGAGGAGGACGGCCTCGAGATCGCCCTGCGCTACGCATGTCCGCCGGTCACCGACCCTGCGACGGCGACGGCGGGCGCGGAGTCGCAGCGGGCCGACCCGGAGCCCCCAGGCCCGCCCGCTGCAGAGGGCGACGGGCCAGCGCTGCGGATCGACTTCCCCGCGCTGGTCGACCTCGGCGCCCACCGTCACATCGCTCGGATCGTCCCGCCGGGCGGCGAGGAGGTGAGCGCGGAGCGGGTGCTCCATCGCCTCCGCTCGCAGGCTCAGATCTCGCTCAGCCCGACGAGCACCCCCGCGAAAGCCCCGACGAGCGCCCCGAACCCTGCACCCGCGAAGACCCCTGCGCCCGCCCCCGAGCCCGCGGACTCACGCGCCGACGAGCTCACTCGCCGAGCGGGGGCGACGACGGGCGACCGGGCGGCGGCGAGCGACGGCGCGCCAGCCCCCGCGAGACCGCCGGTCGATCGCGAGCTCGCCGCGTACTTCACCCTCGGCGTCGAGCACATCCTGAGCGGCGTCGATCACCTGGTCTTCCTCCTCGGCCTGATGATCGCGGGCGGTCGCCTACGCGAGTGGGCGCTGATGATCACGGCCTTCACCGTCGGCCACTCGGCGAGCCTCGCCCTGGCGACGCTCGAGCTGTGGACGCCGCCGTCGTCGATCATCGAGCCGCTGATCGCCGCGTCGATCATCTACATCGGCCTCGAGAACCTCCTCCGCGTCGATCCTGCGGCGCTCCGCCGGCGCTGGCGGCTCACCCTTCCCTTCGGCTTTGTCCACGGCTTTGGCTTCGCCGGGGCGCTCGCGGAGGTCGGGATCAAGGGCGGCGACGGAGCCGTCGCCTGGGTGCTCGCGCTCTTCAACCTCGGGGTCGAGGTCGGACAGCTCGCCGCCCTGGCGACGATGGCCCTGGTTCTCCGCGCAGCGCCGCAGCTCTCGAGCCCCGCGGCGAAGCGATCGATCAGCGCAGCGATCGCCCTCGCCGGCCTCGCCTGGCTGATCGCCCGCGTTCTCTAGCCTGTCCCCCGCTCGCTCGGCCCGGCGCCTCGGCGCATCACCTCCCGCATCGCCTCGTCACGCGAGCGCTGCCCATCGCCTGGGCGCATCGCCTCTCCGCGCGAGCGATGACCATCGCCTCGGGGCATCACCTCGACGCATCACCTCGACGCATCACCTCGACGCATCGCCCCTACCGGATCACCCGCAGGCGATGCGGCGCCCTCCCCTCGAGCTCGAGCTCGACGCGGACGTTCGCCTGGGCCGCGACGTGCCACTGCTCGCCGGGGGTCGAGGGCTGGAGCTGGAGGAGCGGCGTCGCCGGGACCGCGGCGGTGTCGATCGCCTCCCCCTCGTAGTCGCGGAGGAGATAGAGCGCGGCGAAGGGGGCGTTGGCGACCGAGCCGTGGATCACGAGCTGGAGATCGACGGGCCCGCGGCGAGAGCCCCCGAGCCCCTCCAGGACCTGGACGGTGCGCAGGCGGTTCGCGCGGAGGTAGACCGGGACGTCGAGGTCACGGCGGAAGACGATCGTCGGCCCGAGCACCGTGTTGCGGTTGACCTTCAGCTCGACGCGGATCCCCTGAGCCGGCGGGCGTGTCGGCGAAGGGGGTGACTCTCGCGAGACCCAGCGCAGCCAGACGACGAACACATCGCGGCTGAGGTCAAACGCCAGACGGGGGTAGACGACCTCCACGGCCGAAATCTACTCCAACTCAAGCGCTCCGCGGCATGTCTCTCGCGTCCCTCGCGCGGGAGCACCGCGGATCGCAGCCAGACCCTCGGACTCCCCGGGCGTTGCCGAGCACGTCTCCTCTGTGGGACCGTAGCCCTGGCCTGCGCGAACGACGACGAGAGCGGACGACGACGGCGACGACGTCGGAAGATCACCACGCGACGATGAGGACGACCATGACAGACCCGAGCGACCCCAGCGAGGCGAAGGACACGAGCGACACGATCACGATCCCCGATCGCGTCAACATGGCCGAGTGGTTCCTCGACGCCCGCCTCGCGGAGGGCCGCGGCGAGCGGACCGCGATCTTCTACCGCGACCAGAGAATCTCCTACCGCGCGGTCGTCGAGGCCTCGTGCCAGGTGACCAACCTCCTGCGCGAGCTCGGCCTGCGGATCGAAGATCGGGTCCTCCTCCTCCTCCTGGACACCCCTGAGTTCGCCTACGCCTACTTCGGCGTGCTCCGGGCCGGCGCCGTCGCGGTCCCGGCGAACACCTGGCTCAAGACCGACGACTACGCCTACTACCTGGAGTACGCCCGGCCGCGGGCGGTGATCGTCGACGCCGAGGTCTACCCCCAGCTCGCGCCGGCCCTCGCGGGCGCCGCCTATCCGCCGATCGTCATCGTCGTCGACCGCAGCGGCGAGACCGTCCGCCGCGAGGGGACCCTCGAGTGGAGCGCCGAGGTCGGTCGCCAGGCGAAGACCGCCCAAACCGAGCCGACCTACCGCGACGACTTCTCGACCTGGCTCAGCTCCAGCGGCTCGACCGGCAAGCCGAAGTGCGTGGTCCACATGCACCACGACTTCATCTGGAACACGATCGCCTACGCCCAGCGCACCCTCGGCCTGACCGAGAACGACATCACCCTCGCCGCGCCGAAGCTCTTCTTCGGCTACGCCCTCGCGAGCAACATGCTCTTCCCCTTCAGCGTCGGCGGAGCGTGTGTTCTCATCCCCGAGCGAGTCCCCGCTCGCGACTACTACGAGCTCTTGGAGCGCTACCGGGTGACCAACTTCGTCACCGTGCCGACGACGATCGCGAAGATGATCGAGGCGATCGACGGCGCGGAGGGTCGCGATCTGAGCTCCGTGTGGGGGCTCGTCAGCGCCGGCGAGGCGCTCCCCGGCCGCCTCTACCGCGCCTGGAAAGAGGCCACCGGCGTCGAGATCTACGACGGCATCGGCTCGGCGGAGATGTTCCACATCTACATCACCAACCGGCCGGGCGACGTCAAGGAGGGGAGCCTCGGCAAGCTGGTCGAGGGCTACACCTACCGCCTGATCGACGACGAGGGTCGCGACGTCGCCCCCGGCGAGATCGGCACCCTCGTGATCACGGGCGAGTCCGCCGGCGCCGGCTACTGGAGGATGCGGGATCGCAGCCGAGCCACCTTCTGGGGCGACTCGGTCCGGGGCTCGGACCGCTTCTACGTCGACGAGGAGGGCTACTTCTGGTTTTGCGGCCGCGGCGACGACATGCTCAAGTGTTCGGGGGTCTATGTCTCCCCGGTCGAGGTAGAAAACTGCCTCTTGGGACACCCCGCCGTCCACGAGGCCGGGGTCGTCGGCGTCCGCGACAGCGCCGGCCTCGAGAAGGCGATGGCCTACGTCGAGCTCCGCGCGGGGCACTCGCCGAGCGACGCGCTCGCGGCCGAGATCATCGCCTACGCCCGCGGCCAGATCGCGGCCTTTAAGGCGCCGCGCCGCCTCGCCTTCGTCGACGCCCTGCCCCGCACCGACACCGGCAAGATCCGCCGCGCCGCCCTCCGCAAGCTGGCCGCCGAGACCGCGAGCTAACCTCGCCCTGCCCCCTCCTCTCCCCCCCTGCCCGCCTACGCGACCCACCACCAGCCTACGGAGCGCCTCGATGACCCGAGCTGACAACCAAGAGCCCACGGCCCGCTGCGAGCGCCTCAGCGAGCTCACCTACACCGACGTCGAAGCTCTCCTCGCCGCGCCCCGCCCCTGCGTCGCGATCCTCCCGGTCGGCAGCACCGAGGCCCACGGACCGCACCTGCCGCTCGCGACCGACAGCATCATCTCCGAGGGGATGGCCGAGCGCGCCGGAGCGGCGATCGCCGCCCGCGGGATCACGGCCGTCGTCCTGCCGACGATCCACTACGCGGTGACCGAGTGGGCCAAGGACTTCAAGGGCTCGACCTCGATCGCCGAGTCGACCGCGTTCAACCTGGTCTTTGACACCTGCCGCGCGGCGAAGACGATGGGCTTTGACCGGGTCGTCATGGTCACCGCCCACCTAGAGCCCGGCCACATCGCCGTCCTCCGCCGGGTCGCCCGGCGCTACGCCGCGGAGCTCGAGGAGCCGCTGGTCTTCCCCGACAAGACCCGGCGGGCCAACGCCGCCCAGCTCACCGAGGAGTTCAAGAGCGGCTCGTGCCACGCCGGTCAGTACGAGACCAGCCTGATGCTCGCGCTCCGCCCCGACCTCGTCCGCCGCTCGGTCGCCGACGCCCTGCCGGTCCACAACGTCGACCTCGTCGATCACATCCGCGCCGGCGCCAGCGGCTTCGCCGACTGCGGGATGGATCAGGCCTACTGCGGCGCCCCTGCGGGCGCGAGCGCGAGCGAGGGCGAGGCGACCCTCGCGACCCTCGCGACGATGGTCGCCGACGCCGTCAGCCGATCGCTCGCGGAGGTCCCCAGCGCGGCTGCGCGCCCGGTCCCCTAGACGGACGTTGGCCCCCGCTCCTCAGCAGCGGATGAGCGCGTCCTCGCAGAGGACCCCGTGCACCGCGACGTCGTGGTCGGCGGTGGGGATCGGCCCCTCCTCGGGATCCAGCGCGTCGGCGAAGCAGATCCCGATCCGCCGCGGGGAGTCGAGCTCACGGAGAGGTCCGAGCGCACGATCGTAGTAGCCCTTGCCGAAGCCCAGGCGCCGCCCTTGACGGTCAAAGCCGACCCCGGGGACGAGGACGAGGTCGATCCCCAGCGCTGCGCCGGGGCTCGCCGCCCGCCGGCCCTCGCGGAGCTCCGGCGCCGGCTCCCAGAGGCCGAAAGGACCACGCACGAGGGAGGCGAGATCATCGACGAGGATGAAGTCGAGGCGCGAGCGCCCGCCCTCGGGGGGACGCCTGCACACCCGCGGCAGGGCCAGGCGCTTGCCGGCGCCGAGCGTCGCGCTGAGGAGGGCCCAGGTCTCTGGCTCGCCGCCGACCCCGACAAAGGCGGCCACACCGGCGGCGTCGCGCCACTCGCGGAGCCCCAAGAGGCGCGTCGTCAGGCGCTGCGACCGGGAGCGGATCGACCCGGGGCTGGCCGTCGCGCGACGTTGGAGGAGCGCCGCCCGCAGCTCGCTCTTGGATCTCTCCGGGTCCACAGGATCACCATGCCACGGCCGCCGGACCGCCGGCCACAACCCCCACGGAGCGGCGAGAGATCGGCGTCTGCGGCCTCCTGACGCCCTCTGTGCCGCCCTTGCGCAGGACGCTTGCACCCCCTGGGACCCCCATGCTAGACGATCTGGCCACGCGGGAATAACTCAGTTGGTAGAGTGTCAGCTTCCCAAGCTGGATGTCGCGGGTTCGAACCCCGTTTCCCGCTACCACACGGCCCCTAGCACTGCTCGGGGCCGTTTTTTTTGACGGGTCGATCCGCGGCGAGAGTCGACCTCGCGACCCCGACGCTCGGGCTTTCGCGGCCGGAGGGTCGAGAGCGCTTCTATCTGGGCGAGCGCCGAGGCTAAGCTGAGGGCTGCGATGCCCGACCGAGAACCCACGGCCAAGTTCGATCGGAGCCACGTACAGTCGCGCCTGCTCGTCGCCCTGGCGAAGCGGATCGGCCGGGCCCAGGGCGATCTCCACAGCGCCCTGCGCGAGATCACCGAGGCCGCCGCCACCGCCCTTCAGGTCGTCCGCTGCGGGGTGTGGCTCTACGATGAGAGCCGCGCCAACCTGTCCTGCGTCGATCTCTTCGACGGGAGCACCGGCGAGCACTCGAGCGACCTCCACCTCTCCGCCGGCACGACACCGCGCTACTTCGCGGCGCTCGAGCATGAGCGGGCGATCGCCGCGGTCGACGCGTGCAACGACCCGAGGACCTCGGAGTTCCGCGACGTCTACCTCAAGCCCCACTCGATCACGTCGATGCTCGACGCGCCGATCCGGATCCGCGGGCAGATGATCGGCGTCGTCTGCAACGAGCACTGCGGCGAACCGCGGCCCTGGTCCGCCGACGAGATGAACCTCGCGGGGACCTTCGCCGACTTCGTCGGCTTGGCGATCGAGGCCGACGAGCACCACCAGCAAAAGCTCAAGGCCCAGCGCCTCGAGGGTCAGCTGCGTCAGGCGCAGAAGCTCAAGAGCATGGGCCTGCTCGCCGGCGGGATCGCCCATGACTTCAACAACCTGCTGGTCGGGATCCTCGGCAACGCCAGCCTGGCGCTGGAGGAGCTCGCCGAGGACGCGCCGCTGCGACCGCTCATCGAGGACATTCGCGCCGCCTCGACCCGCGCCGCGGAGCTCGCCAAGGAGATGCTCGCCTACTCCGGGCGAGCCACCCTGAGGAGCGCCCCGGTGGACCTCAACGCCCTGGTCCGCGAGACCGCCCAGCTCCTCTCCGCCGCCTCGACGGAGCCCGTCCCCATCGACCTCCCGCTCGACCCGACCTCGCCCGCGGTGCTCGGAGATCCGGCCGGCCTCCAGCGGGTCGTGATGAACCTGATGACCAACGCCGCCGAGGCGACCTCTGCCGGCCACGGCAGCGTCACGGTCGGGACCGCGAGGGTCTCCCTGCCCGCCTACGACGTCAGCGAGTTCCTCCTGGGGGAGCGCTTGGGGCCCGGCCACTACATCGCCCTGACCGTCGCCGACGACGGCCCCGGCATGGACGCGACCGCGAAGGAGCACCTCTTTGATCCCTTCTTCACGACCAAGACCGAGGGGCGCGGCCTCGGGCTCGCGGTCGTGTTAGGGATCGTCAGCTCTCACCGCGGAGCGATCGAGGTCATCAGCGAGAGAACGCGCGGGACCCGGATCACGATCCTCTTGCCGGCCAGCGCCGAGGCGGCGACGCCCGAGGCTACGCTGCCGCCCACCCCCGCCAGGCGACCCCAGCGCAGCGGGGCTATCCTGATCGCCGACGACGAGGTCTTGGTCCGCGCCGTGACCCGGAGGATCCTCGAACGCGGCGGCTACAGGGTCTTCGAGGCCGGCGACGGTCACGAGGCGCTGGAGCTCTTCCGGGCCCACAGAGCCGAGCTTGTCGCCGTCGTGCTCGACCTGACGATGCCGCGTGTCAGCGGTCAGGAGGCGCTCTGTGCCCTGCGCAAGCTGACCCCCGAAATGCCCGTTCTCCTGACCAGCGGCTACAGCCACGAGACCCTCCCTCCAGAGCTCGTCAGCGGACCGCACACCGCCTTCCTACAAAAGCCCTTCAACCCGGGCTCGCTCCTCGACGAGCTCGACAAGCTCCACGCCTGAGGCGCAGCGCGCAGGCTCGGCGCCCCGCGAGGCGTCGGGCGTGCGTCCTCTCGGCGCGAGGCGATCGCCGCCCGAGCTGGCCTCAGAGGCGGCGCTCTCGGTCCCGCGGGAGCGGGCCACAGCCGCCTACGAGGCGCTGTCAAAGCCCGGGGCGAGCGCGCCGAGGAGTCGCCCGAGGTTCCGCACCCCCTGCCCTTGCAGCCATGTCCGAGCGATCGTCCGCTGAGCCTCGCCCGCCTCGCCGCCGATCACCTCGCCCCGACGATGACGGGCGACCGCCGCGTAGAGGTCCATGTCGGCGGCCTCAAAGCCGGCGATCGCCTCCGCCAAGCGATGACCCGCCCCCCGGCGATCGCCATCGCTCAGGGCCAGCGCCCCGCGCAGGAGGGCCGCGAGGCCGAGCCCCCAGGCCGCCCCCTCACGCTCGATCCGCCTGGCGTCGCGGACCACCTGCCGACGCAGCGCGGGGGTGAGACCGCTGGCAAGGGCGACCCGGCCGCGGAGGAACGAGGCCTCGATCGCGACGAACTGGATCCGCGTCAGCTTTCGCAGCCGATGCCACTGCCTCGACACCCTCGACAGCGCCGCCCCGGCGTCGCCCCGGTAGAGATCGATCTCGGCGAGGGCGCAGAGCTGCCAGTAGTGCTGCACCTGATAGCCGCGGGTCGACCAGCGCTCGATCGCCGCGCCGACCCCGGCGACGGCCTCATCTGGCCGATCCTCCGCGAGCCACCACAGCCGGCTCGGGCAGGTCCACAGCGAGGCCTGGAGGTAGATGTCGCCGCGCCGCTCAGCGTCCCGGAGGAGCCCGGGCAAGCGCTCGCCGACCGCCGCGAGATGACCGCGGTAGACCTCGGCCTGGATCCCCCACAGGAGCGCGTTGACCCGATCCCAGGCGGCGCTCGGCCCCCGGAGGAGCCGCTCCGCCCGCGCCGTGCCCTCGGCGGCCTCGACGAAGCGGCCCTGGAGGTAGGCGGCGATCCCCCCGGTCATCGACAGCATCCCCCGCAGCTCCGGCTGATCCAGGCGCTCCGCGAGGGTCCGCGCGGTGTGCAGCAGGCTGGCGGTCCGGCGCTCGTTGGCGCTGCCGCGGACCGCAGAGAAGGCGATCTCGCCGGCGAGCGCCCGGAGCACCCGCGAGGGCTCACCTGAACGAAGGGCCAGACGCAAGGCGAGGCTCTGAAACTCGCCGGCGGCGAGATCATCGACCATCCCGAGCCCCGACGCGCCGATCGACCAGGCGACGTCGGCCCGACGGAGGAGCTCGGCGTCCTGGAGCGCGACCGGCCGCTCGCGAAAGCTGAGCCCCCGGACCCGGAGCGCGAGGCGATGGCGGAGCAGCGAGGCGAGCGCCCGCCACGGACGATCCGCGAGGCGCATCCCGACCTCCTCCAAGACCCGCTGGAGCACCCCCACGCCCTCGTCGACGTGGCCGCTGCGGAGGAGCTCAAAGCCCGCCCGGCGCCGGAGGTCGAGGGCCCGATCGGGATCCATCCCCTCGGTCGCGGACCACTCTGCGGCGCCGAGGAACGCCTCCGCCGCCTCCGCCCCGCGACCGGCGCTGACGAGCGCGTCGCCCAAGGCCGCGAGGATCATCGCCCGTCGTCGACCTTCGACCTCGCCGAGCATCGCCGTCCGATAGAGCTCCACGGCGCGATCAAAGGCGAGCGCCAGCGCAGCCCGCTCAGCCGCCGTCACGGCGAAGGAGGCCGCGCGCTGGAGCTCACCGGCGGCCGCGTAGTGGACCGCGAGGGCGTCGACGTCGACCAGCTCCTCCTCCGCGTAGGCCTCCGCGAGGCGGCGGTGGAGGGAGATCTCGCGCTCCGCCTCGAGATCGCGGAGCACCGCGGTCCGCACCCACTCGTGGGCGGGCTCCAGGCGCTTCCCGTCGGCGCGGATGAGGTGCTGCCGGCGGAGCTCCGCGACGGCGGCCCGCCCCCCCTCGCGCAGCTCCGCGGCCCGCAGGGCGAGGCCGCTGAGCACCGGCTTGCCGGCGATCACCAGCACCTCGAGGAGCGCCCGCGTCGGCCCCTCGAGGTCGACCAGGCAGGCCCCCAGGAGCGAGGCCAGCGAGCCGCGAGCGTCGAGCTCCGCCCGCCCCGACGAGCCGTCGCCGAAGACCCGCAACACCCGGCTGAGCTCGACGATGTTGAGCGGCAAGGCCTCCGCCTGGCGGGCGAGCGCGACGGCCTCGGACTCGCGCCCAGACCCGGCGAGGAAGCGCCGCGCCAGCTCCTCCGCGGTCGAGTCCGAGAGGCGCCCGAGGACCAGCTCGCGACGCTCGAGGTCGGCCCGCGGTCGCAGGCGCTCGCCGAGGAGCTCCACGCAGGGAGCGTCGCCGGAGCCGACGACCTCGTCGCGATAGCTGGCGAGGAGGAGCAGCGGCGGCGGCGAGGGGGCGGCGAGGAGCGAGGCCAGGAGCGCCGCCGAGTCCCGGTCGCCCCAGTGGAGATCGTCGATGCAGAGGACCAGCGGCGCCTCGCGGGCGAGCGCCCAGAGGAGCTCGCGGAGCGCCGTGAAGCCCCGCTGACGCAGCTCGTCGGGGTCGAGCTTGGCGTCCCCCTCCTCCTCCTGGCTGCGCTCGATCGCCCCGACCCGGCGGAGCACCGGGAAGAGCCGAGCGAGGGTCTTGATCGCGCTCGGCAGGAGGTCGCGGAGGCTCGCGCCCGAGAGCTCGCGGCCGCGGAGCTCTCGCCCGAGGACGTCGATCACCGAGTCGATCGCCTTGTAGGGCACGGACTCGCGCTCGTAGCAACGACCGCGGAGGATCAGCGCTCGCCTCGAGCTCCCCCTCGCGGCGAGGCGGGCGAGGAAATCGTCGAGGAGCGCGGTCTTGCCGATCCCCGGCGGGCCGTGGATCGCGACGACGACCGCGGTCCCGTCGCGGCTGCGCGCGGCCGCCCGGGCGAGCGCGTCGAGCTCGACGTCACGGCCGACGAGCCCGACCTCGGCCTCGGCCGAGGCAGGCACGGCGACCTCCTTCGCGTCGCCGCCGAGCACCGCGAGGATCGCCGCTGCGTCCGGGCGCTGGTCGGGCTCGCGCGCCAAGAGGCGCGTGCAGAGGGTCGCGAGATCCTCCGGGACCCCGTCGACCAGAGAGGCGATGTCCGGCGGGTCCTCGCTGACCTTGCGGCTGACCAGATCGACCAAGGCACCGTCGAAGGGGAGCCGCCCGCTGAGCGCCTCGAAGAGGATGATGCCGACGCTGTACCAGTCGGAGGCGGTCGTCGCCGGCTCTCCCGCGGCCTGCTCCGGCGACATGTACTCGATCGTCCCGAGCAGCTGCGGGTTGAGGCTGCGCTGACGGGTCTCCTCGACCAGACCGAAGTCGAGGATCACCACCCGCCCCGCGCGGCTGACGAGCACGTTGGAGGGCTTGAGATCGCGGTGGAGCATGCCGTAGCGGTGCAGCGCCGCGACCCCCTCGGCGAGCTGTCGGAGCAGCGGTCGCAGGCGAGCAGGGTCGGCGAAGGGCCGCTGGCGCAGGCGCTGGGCGGGACGATCCGAGGCGAGCGCGGTGGCGACCGGCATCGTCAACTGCTCGACGTCGACACGCCCCGTCTCCATCTCCGGAGAGCTCCGGCTCGATCCTCCGACGGGCGTGACGTCGCGGGTCGGCGCGCTCGGGGAGCCGGCCGCTGACGCCGCCTCGAGGAGGTCGACCCCGTCGATCAGCTCCATCGTGAAGAACCACTCGTCGTCGGTGACCGCGAGCTCGTAGAGCGACACGAGGTTGGGGTGCTCAACGTCGACGAGCGCCCGGAACTCGCGCTTGAGCCGGTAGAGCGACTCCGGCTGGACATCGCGGAGGGTCTTCAACGCGACCCGCTCGCCGCTCATCCCGTCGATCGCCTCGTAGACGACCCCGAAGCCGCCGGCGCCGATCCGCCGAACGATCGTGTAGCGCTCATCACCGGCGAAGGCGCTGCCATCCATGACCGAGACAATAGCGCCCTTCACGGTCCTGTGCTCGAGCCGGCTCGACCGTCGAACATCGGCACCCCGCGACGCTCGACCGAGCCTCTCCCGCCGAGGAACAGCGATGCGACCGCCGCGAGCCCTGAAACGGCGAGTCTGGGTCGGGCGCGAGGGTCCGCCTCTCCGCGGGCGTTCTCCATCGATCGCGATCCGTGATAAATCACGGACATGCGACGCCGTGACTTCATCGTCGGAAATTCCGCCCTCCTCACCGCCTGTAACAGTGACGATATCGCCGCGCCGCGTCGGGTCGTGAAGCCCGTCGAGCCCAAGCCGCGCCCGAAGCCGACCCCGGCGGAGGAGGACCCGCCCAAGGCGAAGGAGGATCACGCGGGCCACGGCGACCACGCAAACCATGCCGGTCATGTCGCCGCCGACGAAGACCTCCTCGCCGCCGCGCGGATCTGCATCGAGAAGGGGCAGCTCTGCCAGGCCCACTGCCATGTCCTGCTCGGGCAGGGCGACACGTCGATGGTCGAGTGCACCAAGGCCGTCACCGACATGATCGCGGTGACCCAGGCGCTCTCGGCCCTCGCCGCCGCTGCGTCGCCTTCGCTCCGGGCCCAGGCTGGCGTCGCCCGCGAGGTCTGCTCGCGCTGCCAGGAGGCCTGCGAGGTCCACGCCGCCAAGCACCCGACCTGCCGCAACTGCGCGGCCGCCTGCGGTGACGCCCTCGCCAGCTACACCCGCCTGCTCGGGTAGACCACCCTCGACCTGCCCGGCCCAAGCGGCCCACCCGTCCCCAGGGAGCGCGCTGCGGCGCCTCCCGAGCCCACGGGGAAGGCCCACCACCGAAGCCACGTAGGAGCCCCTCGATGTCGGCGATCCTCCGCGCAGCCCTGACAAGCGCCGTCGGCGTGACCCTAGTCGAGCTCGTCCTCGCCGTGAGCGGCTGGATCGTCCACCCGAGCCTCGGCTACCTCGCCTGGGCTTCGCTGCCGATCATCGTCATCGCCGCGGCCGCTGGCGTCCGCGGCAGCGCCCGCGAGGGTCGGGACTACGCCGGGCAGATCGTCGCCGGCGTCGAGATCGGCGTCTACGCGGGGATCCTCGCCGCCGGCCTGACCTGGCTCATTCACCAGGTCCTCGCCCCGGAGACGCTCACCCTCGCCCGCACCCTCGCCGAGGCGCGGGTGCTCGCCGCGGGAGGCGACGCCGACGCGGTCGCCGACGCGGCGGGGCTCGCCTCGCCCTTCGGCCGGGCGCTGCTCCGCTTTGTCGAGGTCATGGTCACCTCGCTCATCGTCGGCCTCGCGGTCGCTCGCCGCCCCCGCTCGTAGCGGCCGACCCCGAGGGCCGGGCGACGCTCGCTCGTCGTCGTTCTCTTCTCGGACCGAGTTGGCCGCGGCGCAGCACTGTGCAGCGCCCTACTCAGGGCGACGGCGCGACCATCCCGGAGGCGATCGCCCGCGCCCGGTAGGGGACGTTGTCCTCGTCGAGATCCTCGTAGACCGTCGCCCACTCGACCCCGTCGGTCGAGCGCAGGATCTTGTTGGACCACTGCCCGCGAAAGTAGGCGCCGTCGAACCACGAGGCGTCGTAGCAGTCGACCGCGCTCCTCCACTCATCTTCGCAGTAGGTCGCGTCGACCAGGCCCGGCATGACCGACCACTCGATCGCGTCGTCCGAGACGTAGCTGGTCCCGTGATCGCCGTAGGCGACGAAGACCCCGCCGCGGTGGGTCAGGAAGAGATGACCGCCCGGATCGTCGATCATCGACCAGGGCCCGTAGGAGAGCCCGTCCGCCGAGCGGAAGATCTCGCCGAAGCCCTCCCAGTTGGTGCAGGCGGCGTAGAAGTAGCCGTCGGCGAAGGCCAACCCCTCGACGATGTTGCAGGGGATCCCGAGCTCTTCGTTCTCATTGAGGAGCCCGTGGTCGACCCACTCGACGCCGTCCGTCGAGGTGACGTAGCGCCACCCAGAGGCCACCCAGAGGCCGTCGCCGTAGGTGACCGCCCGCAGCAGATCCTGATCATCGACGCCGTCCGGGGCGAAGGAGCTGCGGTCCCCCCAGCTCTCGCCGAGATCCCGCGAGACCACCCGAATCCCGCCGTAGCCCACGGCGACGAGCCCCGGGACGAGCCCCTCGCCGGTCGTCGATGAGCCGCTCTCGACCTCCCCCTCGCTCTCGCCAGCAGAGGTCGTGCTCGTGCTCGTGCTCGTCCCCTCCCCGCTCGCCGCGGTCGTGGTCGCGTCCGGGCTCGTCCCGGAGGTCGAGCCCGTGCTCGTGAGGCCCGTGCTCGAGCTGTCATCACCCGTACCGGCGCTGCCCATGGTCGAGGTCGCGGCCGAGGTCGCGGCCGACGTCGCGGCCGACGTCGCAGGATCGCTCGTCGACCCGCTATCATCGCCGGCGCAGGCGCTCAGCGTGACGATGCCGGCGACCGCCGCCAGCGCGACCAACGAGACCAACGAGACCAACGAGACCAACGAGGCCCCGCGGGGGCGGGGACGGGCGGCGGGGATGCTCGGCGTTGCGCTCATCATCCGCTCCTGCTCCTACACCGTCACGCGATCGAGGAGCCCGGTCGTCGAGATCTCGCCGCCGCCCGCTCGCGGGAGGATGTCGAGGCCGAAGCTCTCGACCTCCACGCCCATCGACCGGGCGAGCACCGTCAGCAGCTTGTTGTGCGCCGGACCCATCGGGATGTCGCCCCACGGCCCCTTGAGAACGTCGCCCTTGCGCCAGTGGACGTAGCGGCCGAGGTCGAAGTAGTCGCCGCCGCCGGCGATGACGATCGGCAGGTCGACCATGCTGTGCTCGCCGGTCGACAGCTCGTTGTCCCAGACGCAGACCGTGTGATCGAGCATCGTCCCCTCCCCCTCCGGGATCGAGTCGAGCGCCGCGATCAGCTCGCGGAAGCGCTCGGCCTGGTGGACCTGGTAGTTGGTCATGATCTGGCCCGCCTCGGGGTCCGTCGATCCCTGGTGGGCGTAGTCGTTGTGGAGATCCCCGTGCGGGGCCCCGACCGTCTCGTTGAACATCGTGTCGTGACGGATCGTGACGACCTGGGTCAGGCCGCAGGAGAGCGCCACCTGGGTCAGGCCGAAGAAGACCGAGGCCATCTCCGCCGGGTAGGTCGGCGCCCCCCACATCGGGTTCGGACCGGGGGGCTGCGGCACCTCGCAGTCGACGTCGGCGAGGCCGGCGAGCTGCAGCTCGAGGTCGCGGATGAGCGCCCGGTGCTGCTCGATCTTCGCCCGATCGGCGCTGCTCAGCTTGGGGTAGAGCGCCTCGTAGCGCTCGCCGACGAGGTCGAGCACGCTCGGCTGGGCGGCGACGATCCGCTGGGCCTCGGTGGGGTCGAGATCCGGGTCCTCGGGCCCGTTCGGGAAGATCCGCTTGTAGGCCTCCTGCGGGCTCCCCTCGTAGGGGATCGTCTGGCCGAGCTCGTCAAAGCAGACCGGCCAGCCGCCGATCGAGTACTCGAGCGAGCGGACGATATTGTCGGCCCCGAGGTGCTCGGCTATCACCTGATCGACCGAGGCACCGTCGGGCAGGGCGAGGCTGCCCTCGACGTCCTTCGCCACCCGGCCTGTGAGCGCCGAGGCGTGACCGGACTCGTGCTCGTTGATCCCGGAGATCGACCCCGCGCCGTTGGCGACCCCGTCGAGCACGAGGAGCTTGTCGCGGTGGGCGTAGAGCGGCGCCAGGATCGGGCTCCACTGCTCCTGCGGCGTCGCGCCGAGGCCGAACTCCCAGTCTTGATCGTCCGGCTGGGCCGCCGGGCGCATCTGCCAATTTTTGTAGACAGTGCCGTGGCTCGTGACAAAGAAGATGATCCTCCGGGCGGCGCCTGGGCTGTCGGCGCGGGCACGGCCGGGGAGGAGCGAGGGCAGGAACGCAGCGCCCGCGCCCAAGCCGAGGGCCTGGAGGAGCGTCCGCCGCGAGATCGCGGCGCTCGGTCTACGGATACGATGTCTCATCCCTGCTCCTGTGCGCGACGGTAGCGAAAGCCGTCCGAGACGGCGATGTTGACCAGCAGCTCTTGGATGTCCCCCTCGGCCGCCTCAAAGGCTAGATCCAGCGCATCGCGGGCGCAGGCGTCGTCCAGGTTGGTCGCCCGCCCGAGCGCGTAGCGGTACCACTGGGTGACGACGCAGCGCTGGACCGTCTCGCTCTCGCCGAGCCGACCCGCGAGCTCGATCGCGTCGGCGAAGGGACCGTCGACGTCCGACCCGAGGAGGATCCCGCTGGCGTCCACCGGTTGACCGCCGTCCTGGTCGCGCCAACGACCCTCGGAGTCGTAGTGCTCAAAGCCGAAGCCGATCCCGTCGATGGTCTGATGGCAGCCCTGACACTTGGGGTTCGACGCGTGCTCGTCGTAGCGCTCGCGGTTGGTCACCGGGCTGTCGCCACCCTCCTCCGGCGGGGTGATGTCGACGTCCGCGGGCGGCACCGGGGGCGGCTGACAGAGCAGCCGCTCGAGGACGAAGACGCCGCGCTGCACCGGCGATGGGTGGACCGCGTGGGCCCGACTCGCGAGCCAGCCTGGGGTCGTCAGGAGGCCCGCGCGCTGGGCCGGGTCGAGGGCGATCGTCCCCCAGGGCTCGGCCGGCGCCGGAGCCCCGTAGAGCGCCGCGATCCCGGCGCTACCGACCGTCTCGGAGGTCGTCAGGAGCGCCTCCAGGGTGCCCTCGCCGTCGAAGATCACCCGCTCGACGAGGCGTCGGATCTCCTCGCGCATGTCGTCGCGGAGACCCTCGTCGAAGCTCGGGTAGGTCGCAGGATCGAGGGTGATCGTGTCGATCTTGTCGAGGTCGAGCCACTGCCTGTGGAAGTTGACCACCGCGCCCCGGGCCGGCGCCTCGGCGAGCAGACGTCGCGCGGCGGCCTCGACCCCCTCCGCCGTCGCCAAGTCGCCGCTCTCCGCCGCAGAGAGAAGCGCAGGGTCCGGCATGCTGTCCCAGAGGAAGTACGAGAGCCGCGACGCCATCGCGTAGCCGTCGATGAGCTCCAGCTCCTCGCTGCCGGGGACCGGCGTCCCGTCATACTCGAGAAAATAGATGAAGGGCGGTGACTGCAGGATCGCCTGCATCGTCAGCTGGAGCGCCACGCCGAAGCCCTCCCCCGCGAGCTGTTGGTCGAAGAAGCCGAGGTAGGCGGCGCTCTCGTCCGGGCCGAGCGGGCGGCGAAACGCTCGGGTCGCGAAGTCTGTGAGGAACGCGTGGCCGCAGCCCTCCGGGTCCGCACCACCGTCTGTCGCGCAGGGCAGGAAGGCGTCCGCCTCGGCCATCGCCGCCGCCGTCACGCCGACCGCCGCCTGCTGATACTGGCCGATCAGCAGCGACGAGGGGGTCTGGAGCTCGCCGAAGTTCTCAAAGCCGCCAGACTTGGGATCGACGAGGATCGCCTGGGTCGGGATCGTCACCCCCGGGAAGAGATCGTTGACCGTGTTGTTGTATTGGGTGTGGGTGAGCCGGCGAAGCGGCGTCTCCCCGGGGTCGAAGTAGGCCTGCCCCTCGCAGCCCTCGGGCACGCCGGTCTCCCCTCCGGTCTCGGTCGCCGTGTCGACGCCCGTCCCCTCGGTCATGCCGACGCCGGTCGTCGCCGACCCGCCCTCCGTATCACCACCTCCGCCGCCGCCCTGGCAGCCGGCGAGCAGGAGCGCCGCTGTCGCGAGCAGGCGCAGCCGCGGCGCGTCCCCTAAGAGTCCAAGTCCAACCATCGCCAGCCAGGATGCGGAGCTGCGAGGAAGGGGTCAAGCGCTGCGGATCATCACACATGTCCCATGGGACATTAGAATGGGGGCGCGCGACCTCGCGGCGAGCGACACCTGTCGGCATCTCACCGCAACCGCCTCGCATTCTCGAACCTCCGCTCGCCCGCCCGCGCAGAGGCGAACACCCGCGCCGGACGAGAGGGCACCAGCCCGCGGGAATGACCGTCTTCGCGCAGGCTGGGCCGGCCGCCGCGGGCGGACGATCTCGCCGCCCCGAGCTGCTCGTAGGACACGCGATCCAGCCGACCGCGAGCGCAACATCCATCCGCAGGGCCGTCGCCCCCGCGACAAAGGAGAGGCAGGAGACGCGGCGCACCTGCGGAGGGTAGCGACGCCCCCCAGCCGACCCCTAGAGCGACGGGAAGATCCCGTAGATGAAGAGGATCAGCAGGCCGACGACCGCCCCGCTCCAGATGAGCCCCGTCGCCAGCGGCGAGGCGCCCCCGCGCAGCACACCGAAGCCAAAGGCGACAGGCGCGATCCACAGGGCCGAGATCTGGACCAGCGCGGTCTCCGAGAGCGAGTTGAAGAAGACGATGTAGATGAGCCCCGCCGCGAGCCCGCCTATCCCGATCGCCGCCCTGCCGACCGCGCGCCAGCTCGCCGAGAGCTCCGCAGGCGGGCCGGTCTTCGGATCTCGGACGACGACCGCCCCCCCGCCGTCGAGGAACTCCAGGGCGGCCTTCGCCGAGACAGGCCGCGCGCCGATCACCGGCTCGACCATCGCCCCGAGCGCCCGCCGGAGCCCCGGAGAGAGGCCCGGCACCGCCTCGTCGATCTTCACCTTGGTGCTCGACTCGTCGAAGGGAAGCGCCTCCGGCTCGCGGTGGCTGAGGACCACCAGCATCGTCATCCCGAGGGCGTAGAGATCGGAGGCCGGGCGCGCCTTGCCGATGAGCTGCTCCATCGGCACGTAGCCGAAGGTGCCGATCGTCGTCGAGCCGCCGGTCTCGCCGCGGAGGCGATCTTGGATCGCCCCGAAGTCGACCAACCAGGGCGCGCCGTCCTGGCCCAGGATCACGTTTCCGGGGTGAATATCGCGGTGGATCACCGGCGGATGACGACCGTGGAGGTAGTCCAGGATCACGAGGATCCGCCGCAGCAGGGCCTCCGCCTCGGCGCCGCTCAGGCGCCCGCGATCGGCGATCATCTGCCGCAGCGACCGACCCTCGACGTAGGTCTGCACCAAAAACCACGTCGGCGGCCCCGAGCCCTCGCCGACCCCCTGCGAGAAGTAGTCATGGACCGCGGGGATCGCCGGATGATCGAGCTCGGCGAGGACCTTGGCCTCGCGCTCAAAGAGCTCGAGCGCCTTCCAATCGCCGAGGCGGTCGAGGCTCAGCATCTTGACCGCGACCGCGAGGCCGTCGACCTCCCGCTCGCCGAGCCAGGTCTCCCCGAACCCGCCGACCCCGAGGCTGCGGACCAGGCGGTAGGAGCCCTTCGGCCCCCGCAGGAGCGTCCCTTCGACCAAGGTCATGGGACTAGGCCCGGGATCGTCGACGTCCGGCGAGCACCAGGAGGCTGAGGCCGGCGAGCCACGGGGTCTCGGCCGGCGCATCGCCGCCGCGACAGGAGCAGCCCTCCTCGTCGTCGACGCCGGGGCCGGTCCCGGCCGTGTCCGAGTCGGAGTCGGTCCCCGAGTCCGAGCCCGATGAGGCGTCGGTGCCGTCAGTGCCGTCCGTCCCCCCGCCGTCGGTCTCCCCGCCGCTCTCCTCGACCGGGATCCCGACCTGGATCGTGATCCTGTCCTGGACGATGTGGTCGGCCTGATCCTCGATCTCCGCGACCACCTCGTAGGTGCCGTCCGGGAGGCCGAAGAGGTCGAACTCGCGGACGCGGCTGTAGTCGTACTTCTCGCCGAGCAGCTCGCCGTCCTGGTAGAGCATGAGCTTCCAGCCGTAGCCGCCGAAGTCGTCCCAGACGTCGACGCCGACGCCGATGTCGGCCCCGCTCTCGAAGATGTCGCCGTCCGCGGGGGTGGTGATGCTGATCGTCGGGTCGACGATGTCCGGGCCCGGCGGGGCGTAGATCGCCGACATCGTCGCCTTGTCGTTCTGCAGCTCGCCGTCGCCGCAGTGGCACTTGTTGACCCCACCGCAGGCGCCGCCCTGATCCGCGGCGGTGAGGATGTCGACGCAGTCCGAGCCGAAGATCATGTCCTTCGTCCCGCCCGTGTCGTAGCCGTAGGCCATGATTCGATCGCTCCCGTAGGTGTGACCGAGCCCGTAGGTGTGGCCGACCTCCTGACCGACGATGTTGGCCTGGGTGGTCACCGCCTGCAGGTTCGTAAACGAGAAGCAGACGTTGCGCATGCCCACGTCTTCGCAGTCCGCCGACGGCGCGACCCCGCCCGCCGGACCGGAGACGGTGTCCTTGTAGCTGCCGCCGACCATCGCCATCACGTAGGGGATCGTCTTGTGCGGGCGCTCGAGATAGACGGTGCGGATCGCCCAGTCGTCGAAGTCGGCCTGGACCGCCTGGGCGATCGCGATCGCCCGCTCCTCCCCGCCGCCGAAGACCGGATACTGATGGCCGGAGATCGCCAGCGTCGAGAAATTCTCCGCCGAGTTCTCGCCATTGCCGTTTTGCAGGACCCCGCCGACGTAGTTGAGATAGATGGTCCCGCGGCGGGGATACTCGCCGCCGGGCTTAAACTTGCCGGTGTAGACCCCCGCCGGGACCTCGTCCGGGAAGGCGCAGATGTCGTCGACCAGCGCGGTCAGGGGCTCGTCCCCGCCGCCTGTCCGATAGCGGTCGGGGAGCTCGCGCGTCCGCACCTGAGCTCCCTGCGCCACGGCCTCGGGGAAGACCTCGTCGCCGACCTGGACCCAGCCCTCCGGGAGACCGGGTCGGCCCGCCAGATCCTCAGGCCGCACCTCGGGCTCGCGGTCGAGGATGTGCTTGTCGAGCTCGCCGAAGGGGATCGGCGTCGGCTCCGGCGCGCGAGCGCGTCGCTCGGCGACCGCCTCAGGGCTCAGATCGAGCACCTCCGGACCGCTCGGGATCTCTTGATAGGGGTTGTCGATCACCGGCCGATCACGATCCGGACTCGCCGCGCCCACCGTCGACGCGAGGGCGACGCCCGTGAACAGGGCGGTCCCCGTGATGGCCGAGGAGACAGAGGAGGCGAGGCGGCGTCGCATTCCTGACAACGTAGCCGACCTCCTGAAACCCTTCCACCTCTGCGCCTCCGATGAGCGCTCGAACCCAGCGCCCGGTGGGGGAGACCGCGCCGTCCGCCGATGTTTCTCCGCGGTCGGTCGCGCGACCTTCGCCCGCAGCACCTGCTCCGGGCCCCCTGTCATCGGCCGCAAGCGCTGCGCCACAGGGCGGATCGTCGACCGGCAGGGCCCGCTCGCGCGATCTCGCCCGGACTTAGGCGCTGGCGAGGTCTGCCCGCGATTGCGACACTCGAGCGGGTGGAGGGCGGCATTCTCGGACTTCTCGAGCGTGGGATAGCGCCGTCTCTCCTCGAGTCGACCGATCTCCGACGCAGGGCCCTCCTCGCCAAGGGCATCTCGGTGATGCTCGTGCTCCTCGGCTCGCTCATCGGCGTCTTGCTCTTCTTCGTCTCGGCCCCGGGGCTGCGGTGGCTCGGCCTCATCAACACGATCGTCACCTGCGGGCTCGCGAGCCTGTCGATCCTCTTCCTCCGGCGCGGCCGCCTGATCTTCGCCGGCAATTGGATCGCGTCCCTCATCGCCCTGGGCATCGCCTACTCGGTGGTCATGGGCGGCGGCATCCGGGCCCCCTTCGGCGTGCTCCTGCCGGTCGTCCCCGTCCTGGCGATGGTGATCAGCGGCCGTCGCTCGGGGATCGTCTGGGCCGTTCTCACCTCGCTCTTCATCGTCAGCGTCGAGGTCGCTCGCCTCTCGGGCTTCGAATTCTACGACCTCAACCCCGACGGAAACATCGACGTCCTGACGGCGCTCGGCCTGATCTCCGGCCTCGGGCTCCTGGCCTGGATCGGCTCCTTCTCCGAGGACCTCAAGGAGCGCGCGATCCTCCAGATCCAGGAGGCGGCGGCCCAGCGCGACATCGCGGTCGCCGAGGAGACCAAGGCGAGGCTCGCCGCCGACCAGGCGAACGCCGCGAACGCGGCCAAGAGCGTCTTCCTCGCGACGATGAGCCACGAGCTGCGGACCCCGCTCAACGCGATCATCGGCTACAGCGAGCTTGTCGAGGAGGAGCTCGGCGACCAGCTCGGCGAGCACGTCGAGTCGATGCGGCGGATCCGGACCTCCGGCGAGCACCTCGTCACCCTGATCTCCGACATCCTCGACCTCGCCCGCCTCGAGGCGGACAGGCTCGTGATCCGGCCGGAGGAGTTCAGCCTGAGCGAGCTCATCGGCGATCTCGCGGCGACCTTCGAGCCGCTCGCGAAGAAGCGGGGCAACACCATCGTCGCCCGCTGCGCCCCCGAGCTCGGCAACCTCTTCCACGATCGCGTGCGCCTGCGGCAGATCCTGATCAACCTGCTCGGCAACGCGATCAAGTTCACCGAGAACGGCATGATCACCCTCACCGCCCGACCGACCAAGAGCCGGGGCGAAGCGGGGGTCGAGATCACCGTGACCGACACCGGGATCGGCATCCCGGCGGAGAAGCTGGGCTCGATCTTCGAGTCCTTCGTCCAGGTCGACTCCTCGTTTGGTCGGTCCTACGAGGGTTCGGGCCTCGGCCTCTCGATCGTCCGCCGCCTGGTGACGATGATGGACGGCACGGTCAGCGCAAATTCAACCCTCGGCGGAGGCACGTCGATGTGCATTCGCCTCCCCCTGGAGAATGTTAGGGTCCCCGACGATGGCCAAACATAACGAAGCTCCGATCCCTGGCCCTCGCCCCGCCCCGATCGTCGGCAACCTCCCGCGCTTCCGCAAGCACGGGCTCTTGGGCCCCTACCTCCGCGACTGGCGGAGCTACGGCGACGTTCTCCGCTATCGCCTCGGGCCGCGCGACGTCGTCGCCATCTGCCACCCCGACGAGCTTCGCCAGGTCTTCATCAAGCAGCGGTCCCGCTACGCCAAGGGGGTCAGCGTAAGCACCGTCATCCCCCTGATCGGCGACGGCCTCTTCGCCGCCGACGGCGATCATTGGCAGCGCCAGCGCCGGCTCCTCCAGCGCCTCTTCACCGCCAACGCTGTCCGCGCGCACGAGCGGGCGATGACGGCGGCGATCGACGCGACCGTCGACCGCTGGCGCGCGCTCCCCCCCGGGGAGACCCTCGACATCCTCCCCGAGATGAGCCACCTGGCGATGGACGTGATCTGCCGGACCATGTTCGGCGTCGCCGCCGACGAGGGCGTCTACGAGCTCGGGCGGGCGGTCGCCGAGGCCTTCGCCTGGGTCGGCGAAGAGGGCCTCAAGCTCGTCCGCCTCCCGGTCCAGGTCCCGACCCCGAGAAACCGCCGCTTTCGCCGGGCGAAGGCGAAGATCGACCGCTTCCTCGGCGAGATGATCAGCGCCCGGCGAGCCCGCGGGCTGCGGGACGACGCCGAGTCCGACCTGCTCGACCTCCTCCTCGCCGCCAGCGACGAGGACTCCGGCGAGCGGATGAGCGACCAACAGGTGATCAACGAGGTGATCACGATCTTCATCGCCGGCCACGAGACCACCGCGGTGTCGATGACCTGGGCGTGGCTGCTCCTCGCAGGCCATCGCGACGTAGAGGCCCAGCTCCACGCGGAGATCGAGCGGGTGCTCGGCGGCCGCGCGCCGACCGTCGCCGACCTGCCGGAGCTGGTCTACACCCGCCAGGTGCTCGACGAGACCCTTCGACTCTATCCGCCGATCTGGGTCGATCCTCGGGTGGCCATCGCCGATGACGTGCTCGGCGGCTATCCCCTGACCGCAGGGACAGTCTTGATGCCGGTGCTCTTCGCGACCCACCGTCACCCGGAATTCTGGCCCGACCCCGAGCGCTTCGACCCCGCCCGCTTCGCCCCAGAGCTGGCGAAGGCGCGGCATCCGATGGCCCACGTCCCCTTCGGCGGCGGCCCGCGGGTCTGCCTCGGGATGGCCTTCGCGTACCAGGAGATGGTCCTCGCGGTGGCGACCATCGCCCAGAGCTTCCGCCTCCAGCGCTCCTACGGGACCCTGACCGACTTCGACCCCAAGGCCGGCACCCTCCGCCCCCTCTGGCCGGCGCTCGTCGACGTCTACCGCCGCGAACGCGACTAGAGGGGCCGGCAACTCCTGCCGGCGCGCGTCGACCTCGAGCTCAATTCCCGGCAGCCGCTACCTCGGACGGCCGAGGTCGGACGGGCTCGGACGGCGACGCTCGGACGGCGATGCTCGGCGACGCTCGGACGGCGATGCTCGGCGATGCTCGGCGATGCTCGGCGACGCTTCACCTCGGCGTCGGCCCACCTCCGCCTGCTCCCACCCTTGCCGGTTGAAATTCCGAGGAGCCGCTCCCACCGTGGGCCTATGTCGAGAACACCCCGGATGAAGACCTCGAAGATGGCCCGCCTCGGCGTCGGGCTGCTCGCGACGCTCGCCCTCAACTGTGGCGATGACGCGGTCGGTGTCAGCGAGACCGCGACCAGCACCGGCGACAGCGAGGCGAGCACGACGGGCTCCACGACCACAGGCGAGAGCACCGAGTCGACGACGACGGAGGGCACCTCTGGGGGCATGACCGAGGGCGAGACCTCCGGGACCACGACCACCACGGGCGAGACTACGGGCGAGAGCACCGGTCCTATCTGCGAGCCGGGGGACGTCGGCTGCGTCTGCGGCCCCGGGGACTCCTGCGCCGATCCGGGCGTCTGCGAGGACGGCGTCTGCGTGCTCCCGCAGCCGGGCGTCTGCGGCGATGGGATCGTCGAGGGCGACGAGGAGTGCGACGACGCCAACGACGACAACACCGACGCCTGCCTCGACACCTGCGTCCCCGCCTCCTGCGGCGACGGCTTTGTCCAGGCCGACGTCGAGGAGTGCGACGACGGCAACGACGATGACACCGACGAGTGCCCCGCGTCGTGCCTGCCGGCGACCTGCGGTGACGGCTTTGTCCAGGCCGACGTCGAGGAGTGCGACGACGGCAACGACGACAACACCGACGCCTGCCTCGACACCTGCGTCCCCGCCTCCTGCGGCGACGGCCTGGTCCAGGCCGACGTCGAGGAGTGCGACGACGGCAACGACGACGACACCGACGAGTGCGTCGCCGGCTGTCTTCAGGCCTCCTGCGGCGACGGCTTCGTCCAGGCGGAGGTCGAAGAGTGCGACGACGGTGACGACATCGACGACAACGAGTGCAGCAACGCCTGCGAGTCGACCAGCCAGTGCTTCGAGGGCAAGGGCTACCTCGTCGTCGCGTCGACGAGCCTCGGCGAGGTCCGGGTCTACGAGCCGATGAACCTCACCCTGGCCGAGACCTACACCGGCCTTCAGTCACCGCAGTCGGTCGCCCCCGGCCCGAACGGCAAGCTCTACGTCGGCCAGAGCGCGGTCATCCGGACCGTCGATCTGGTCTCCAAGCAGACCGCGAACATCGGCGGCGGCCTGGTCAGCGGCAGCCTCTACGGCATGACCGTCTACGAGGACAAGGTCTACGCCTCGGGCTCCGGAATGCCCTCGGTCAAGGTGCTCGGCCTCGACGGCAGCGACGCCGGAACGGTCGCCTCGCCCAACGGCAGCAACCTGCGCTCGACCGCCTTCGGCCCCGACGGCGACTTCTACCTCTCGTCCTTCAGCAACGGCCCCGGCCAGCACTGGGACCCAGGCCTCGCCTACGACAAGGCCTTCGGCGGCGGCGGCCTCTCGAGCGCCTTCGGCGTGACCACCCGCAGCAACGGCGACGTGATCATCGCCAGCCAAAACAACGCCCGCTACTACATCTTCACCAAGGACGGCACCTACAAGGACAGCGTCGCGGTCCCCTGCAACGGCCAGATCCGCAACATCGCCGCCGACTGCGAGGACACCCTCTACGTCGGCTGCTACCAGTCGAACAAGGTGGTCGTCTACGACGCGGACGACATGATCACCGGCGAGGTCGCGATCACCACCCCAGCGGGCATCGCCGTCCTGCCCTCGCTCCCCTAGGGGGCCTCTCAGCCGTTCATCGACACGAAGCGCCCGCCGAGCTCATGGAGATCGGCGAGCGAGGTCGGCGGCGGCTCCTGTCGCGGCAGGGCCCACACGGCGAGCGAAGGATAGGCCTCGCGGAGCATCGCCACCGCGGCGATGCTGTGCTCTCCCTCGATCCGGAGGCCGCCATAGGCCTCCTGGACCCGCGCGAGCCCAGCCACGGCCCCGTCGCCGAGCTGACGCTCCAGCGACGGCAGGAGCAGCGCCTCGGTCGGCATCGGCGCGAAGGGAGGGAGCACCCGGTTCAGGAGAACGCCGTCGATGTTGAGGCCGCGCCTGTGGAGAACACCGAGGAAATTGACCGCCTCGCGGACGCTGAAGGGCGAGGCTGAGGTCGTCAGGATCACCCCCGCCTCCGCCGAGGTGAGCAGCTCCTGGAAGTCGCCGGCCCGGGCCCGGTAGGCCTCGAGCACGTCGGAGAAGTCGCGGAGAAAATCGCCGAGATCCCGGAGAAAATCGCCGCCGCCGATCGTGCTCAGGGTCTTGATGACGATCCCGTTGCCGATCCCGAGGAGCCGCGAGCCGAGGCGACCCCCCCCCGTGAGGAAGCGCGTGGCCGGGTTGTTCACCAGCTCGTGGATCCGCTCCGGGGCGACCAAGAAGTCGAGCGCGTTGGCGGTCGGCGGCGTGTCGAGAACGATCAGATCGTAGCGGCCCTCGGCGTGGAGGAGCTGGAGCTGGGCTATCGCCGCGTACTCCAGGGCGCCGCCGAGGTTCTCGGTCGTCGCCCTGTAGATCGGGTTGTCGACGATCGCCCTCGCCTTCGCCGGATCTCCCGCATAGGCCGCGACGAGGCGATCAAAGACCACCCGACCGTCGAGGAGGAGCGCGTGCAGAGACCCCCCGCGTTCGGCGATCGCGGGGCTCTCGACCGCCAGCTCAGCCCCCGCAGCGGCGTTCTCAAAGCCCAGGGCCTGGCCCAGGCGCCTCGAGGGGTCGATCGTGACGACGAGAACGCGTTGACCGCGAAATGCCGCCCGGAGCGCCAAGGTCGCGGCTGTGGTCGTCTTTCCGACCCCACCGGGGCCGACGCAGAGGACGATGCTCCGGCGCCGCGGGGCGCGGGCGAGGGGATCGGGCGTGGACGGGGTGACGGGCATCGCTTAGTCTTCCGAGCCGCGATGGCTGGTCAGAGCTTTCATATCCGTGTCGGTGAGCAGGACCACGAGGCCCGCGTCGACGATGTCCACAGCGCTGACGGCGACGCCCGCCAGGTCACCGTCGACGGCGAGGTGTTCGAGGTTCAGTCGGCGCCCGGCGGATCGATCGTCGTCCGCTGCGCGAACGGTGTCCACATCTGTGTGACGCTGGACGGTCAGGCCTCGCCGCAGAGCGCCCATGTCCCGGGTCAGAGCGTCGACATCGAGGTCCAGACCGCCCAGGCGGCGGCCCTCGCCGCGGCGATGGCGGTCGGCGGCGCCGGTGCGGCGGCGGCCGGCCAGATCAAGTCGCCGATGCCCGGCCGCGTCGTCCGCATCCTCGTCAACGAGGGAGAGAGCGTCGCCAAGGGGACCCCGGTGATCATCATCGAGGCGATGAAGATGGAGAACGAGATGTACGCCGCGGCCGCCGGCGTCGTCGAGCGGATCGTCGTCGCCGAGGGCGACACGGTCGACGCCGGTCAGCTCCTCTGCGAGATCGAGATCGCCGACGAGGCCCTGTAGCAGCCTCGGCTGAGAACCCGCGCTGGCGAGCGCGGGTCTGCCCCGATCTCCTGCTCCAAGAGACAGGAAGCTAGCTCGGCGGAGGACCGCACCGTCCGCCGCGAGAGAGGCGCACGCCGCCCTCATAGCTCGACCTCTCGCAGGCCGGCGGACTCGGCCAGGAGCGCGTCGATGTCGGCGAGCCCCTCGAGGCCGCGCCAGCGCCAGGGAACGGTGAGCACCGGCGGCGTCGACCGACCGGCGCTGCGCTCCTCCTCCAGCCACTCGCGGATCCCCTCGACCTGACGACGGCGCTGCTCGGCCATCGTCGTCACCGCCGAGAAGACCCCGGCGACGCTCTGCGCAGGATCCTCCGCGGCCGTCGGCGCCTCTAGCCTCGGCAGACCCGCCGGCCACATGCCGTTGATCAGGATCGCGCCGATGTCGACGTGGAGCTGGCTGCGCATGACCTCGGCGAGCTCGCCCAGCTCGGTCAGCGGCCAGCGCTCGGGGAGGCCGACCAGCACCGCCTGGACCTGCTGCGGATCCTCGAGGTCCGTCTTCATCAGCAGCGCCTCTTTGTAGAGGGGGCCGACCTTGATCGTCTCGAGGATCGTCCGCGGCAGGCCGAGGACATAGCGGAGATGGCCGGTCGCGGGGCCGTCGAAGATCACCGTGTCAAACGAGCGCGCGCGGCAGGCCTCATGCCAGAGCTTGCCGACCACGGCGAAGTCGTCGAGCCCTGGGATCGCCCGCATCAGCGGCCGCATCAGCTTGTTGTCGAAGACCGCGGCGGCGATCCGCTTGCTCTTCAGCATCAGCGTCCCGTACTCGCGGATGCACACCCGGGGGACGACGCGCTGGATGTAGAGCGAGCCTCTGACCTGCTGCGGCGTCTCCTCCAGGGCTTTGGCGCCGAGCATCCAGGCCAAGCGATCGTCGGGTCCGACGGTCGCGACCAGCACTCGTCGGCCGCGCTGCGCGAGGCTGCGGCCGAGCATCGCCGCGACCGCGGTACGGCCGACACCGCCCTTTCCGCTGACGATCAACAATCGTCGCGCGGCGAGGGCCGAGAGCACGGCATCAGGCGACGCTGGGGGGGCCATGGGCCGCTGGAGCCTGCCACGGGTCGGCCACGACTTCCACCATGTGACCTGGCCCGGGTTCGCGCGCGCCTCAGAGGACTTGACCCAAGGTTACGTCGCGACAATCCTCTCCACGGTTCGTCCGACGGTCCTTTTTGCGCCCCTGGCGCAGTCCACCCCTGGGGAGGCCCGCTCGGCGAGAGGCAGACGAGTCCGTGGCGGTTGAGATCAAGAGCAAGAGAGACATCGAGAAGATGCGGGCGACCTGCCGCCTGGCGGCGAGCGTGCTCGAGTACATCGAGCCCTTCGTCGTCCCCGGGGTGACCACCGAGGAGCTCAACCGCCTCTGCCACGAGTACATCGTCAAGGCCGGCGCCTACCCGTCGCCGCTCGACTACCACGGCTTCCCGAAGTCGATCTGCACCTCCGTCAATGAGGTTATCTGCCACGGGATCCCCGAGGAGCGGGTGCTGAACGAGGGTGACATCATCAACCTCGACATCACCACCACCCTCGACGGCTTCTTCGGCGACTGCTCGGACATGTTCACCGTCGGCGAGATCAGCGACGAGGCGAAGACCCTGATCGACGTCACCCGCCGCTCGCTCTGGCTCGGCATCGCCGAGGTCGGACCCGGCAAGCGGATCGGGGACATCGGCGCCGCGATCTACGACTACGCCGGGCGCAAGCTCGGCTACGGGGTCGTCGAGGCCTTCTGCGGCCACGGCATCGGCCGTCAGTTCCACACCGCGCCGCAGGTCTCGCACCGCGCCAAGCGAGGCACGGGCCTGCGGATGAAGCCGGGCATGACCTTCACGATCGAGCCGATGATCAACGTCGGCACCCACGAGTGCGACATCCTCGACGACGGCTGGACCGCGATCACCCGCGACGGCAAGCTCAGCGCCCAGGCCGAGCACACCATCCTCGTCACCGACCACGGCTACGACGTCCTCACCACCCGCAAGGGCGGCTATACCCCAGGCTGAGCCAGAGCGGCCCTCGACCGCGGCCGAAGCGCGGTGGAGGCCGATCGTCGGTCGGCTTCGCAGCCCTCGCTGACCCCGACCGCGCACGAGCCCGGAGTTCCCCCGCCGATGGCAGCCATCGCCCAAACGCCAGAGCCTCCCTACTACGCGGTGATCTTCACCTCACAGCGGACCCTCGGGGACCAGGGCTACGCCGAGGTCGCCGCGCGGATGGTCGAGCTCGCCGCCGCCCAGCCTGGCTTTTTGGGGATCGAGACCGCCGGTCGAGACGTCGCGATCACCGTCTCCTACTGGGCAGACCTCGAGTCGATCAAGCGCTGGAGGGCGAACCTCGACCACCGAGAGGCTCGCCGCCTCGGCCACGAGCGCTGGTACAGCTCCTTCCACGTCCGCGTCGCCAGGGTCGAGCGCGCCTACGGGATCTGAGCGCGCCTGCCCCGCATGTGGGTCTGCTAGGGTCTGCGCGTGATCGAGAAGGACTGCCGAGGATCGGCGGCGCCCCCCTTCGCCAGCTCACGCACCTGACCGAACCAAAACGTGTAGGTGCCGGCGGGCAGCTCGAGGCGGAGACCGCCGGGCACCGAGAGCTCCTCCGGGGGCTCCGGCCAGCCGAAGAACACGTGCCCGCGCGAGCGGCCCCACGAGCGCAGCACCGGCGAGGGCGGCTGCGGCAGCTGCGACTCCTCGGTATCGTCGACCAGGCAGGCCTGCACCAGACCGTGGGCGGAGTGCGGCGCGCCGAGCTCGATCTGGAGCGCCCCCCCCGAGTGTTCGAGCAGATAGGGGCGCCACAGCTCCTCCGCGTGCCCGAGATCCAGGCGCCGAAAAGGCGCCTCCGCCCGGCAGGAGAAGTAGGCCTCATCCTCCGCCACGCCGCCGCGAAAGCGCAACGGTGTCGCCGCCGCGCCGCAGGAGAAGGGCCCCTGGCCGGCGTAAATCCTGCTGCGGGCTCCGTCGTAGGCCTCCTCCAGCGAGGCGAAGGGCTCGCCCGAGAGCTCTTCGAAGACCTGGATCACCTCCGCCGTCGTCATGTCCCGGTGCAGGCGCTCGTAGATCGCGACGACCGTCTCGGGCCCAAGCTCGCCCAACATCCACGAGAGCAGGTGCCCCGCGGACTCGTACTCCGCGCCTGAGAGCGACCCATCCTGGCCGACCTCAAGGATCGCCCCGAGCCCGAGCCCGCGGCTGCGCAGGACCTTGCCCGAGAGGGCCTCCGCGAGCCCCTCCCACATGAACACAGAGCCGCCGAGCCCCGCGTTGTCGACCACCGCGTGGACGAGCTCGTGCGACATCGTCTGCCAGCTCGACCAGATCCTGCCGTCCCGATAGCACCCCTTGTGGGGCCCGCACTCCGCGCTCACATCCTCCGCCCAGAGGGTCGGGACACACTCCTCGGGCAAGGGGAGCCCGAGAGAGGCGGCGATGAACTCGACCTGCGCGTCGAGGATCGCCGCGTTCGCCGGGCAGAGCGCGTCTTCGACGGCTGTCTCGAGGCACAGGTACGACGATCCCGAGTCGGCGCGGATGGGCTCCGGTCCAGACCCGGGCTCAACACCGAGCTCGGGCGCGCAGGCGAGGAGCAGCGAGAGGGCGCACAGAGCCGAGGGCGCAGACCTCGTGAGTGCTCGCTCAGCCATCCTGTCGATTGTTGCCTCCCTGTCCCCCGATGTCACGTCACACGCGTCCCCGCGGCCAGGGGCGCTGGAAGAGCCTCGCCCCCCAGACTAGCAGCGCGGGAGCACACAGGACTCTCACAACGGCCACCTAGGAGAAGAGCCGCGACAGGAGGCCGCGACCGCTGGCCTTCTTCGCCAGCCACTCGGCCTTCTTGCGGATCTCCTGCGGCGGCCTCGCGCCGACCAGGGCGTCGCGGATCTCCCCCTTGTAGATGATGAGAAGGGTCGGGAGGGCGCGGACGTTGAAGGCCGCGGCGAGGCGCGGCTGGTGCTCGGTGTCGAGCTTGTAGAAGTTCACCGGCTCCTCACGCATCTCCTCGGCGATCGCCTCGAAGTGCGGGGCCATCATCTTGCATGGACCGCACCACGCCGCCCAAAAGTCGATGATCGCGGCTGGCCCCTCGGGGGTCATCAGGGCCTCGATCTGCTCCTGGGTGACGATATCTTCGACCGCGTCGCTCATAGTCCGCGGCAGTGTAGAGCGAAGCGTCGACGCCCGCGAGCCGCAATCTCGAGACCCACAGGAGCCGGCCCGCGACGCCTGGCAGAGCGCCCTCGGGGGCGCCGTCGAGCGGCTGCAGCCGACAACTCAACGCCCGAGCGCGCCTGTCCGCAGAGTCCACCGCGCGAGGCGCTAGCGCGCTCACACCGGCGCTATCCTCACATGAAGAGGCTCGGTCGACGACCCCTCGTCATCGAGAATCGCGCGGGCCGGGCGATGCCGCTGTCGGCAGAGACGACGTTCCGCGGCTCCGCCCTCCCGCCGAGCATCCTCTCCGCCTCCCCCGTCGACCGCCGAGACGACGACCTCATAAAAGGTGTCGGACGCTGGCCGTCGAGCTCGCGGTGACCAGGAGCTACGCGAGCACTTTACCGCCGCCCGTCGTATCATCGGCGCGCCGTCCCATGACCTTGCCGACCCCTGAGCTCGATCGCTTTGACATCATCTCGCCAGAGGCGCGGGCCGACATCCACGGGCTCTACAGGACGATGCGCGCCGCCGGCCCGGTCCATCGGTTCACCGATCCCTTCTCGGGACGACCCGCGTGGATCGTCCTGAGGCTGCCTAGCTGCGTCGAGATCCTCCGCGACACGACGACCTTCATCCGCGACAAGAGCGCCCTTCCGGGCGCGAAGCCCCCGGGCCCGCAGCCCCGCGGCGTGGAGCTGCTCGTCAACTCGATGGTCCACCGCGACCCACCCGAGCACACCCGCCTGCGTCGCCTGGTCAACCGCGCCTTCTCCACCCGGATCGTCGAGTCCCTCCGCGAGCGGGTCGGCACGATCGTCCAGGAGCTGCTCGACGAGCTCGAGCCCCGAGACGAGTTCGACTTCGTCCAAGACTTCGCCGCGCCGGTGCCGATCCGACTCCTCTGCGAGATGCTCGGGGTGCCCAAGAGCGTCGAGCCCGAGCTCGACGGTTGGGGCGTCGACGTCATCTCCGACAGCATGCCGCGGATGCTCGGGGCGATTAACGGCCTGCGCGATCTCATCAACCCCTACATCGACGCCCTCGAGAAGAAGCCGGCGGAGACCCTCCTCTCTCACCTCGTCCACGCGCGCACGGACAACGGTGAGCGGCTCAGCCGGGTCGAGCTCCACTCGATGACCCTGCTCCTCTTCCTCGCGGGGCACGAGACCACGGTCAACCTCCTCTCGAACTCCCTCCTGGCGATCACCCAAGACGACGCGCTGCGGGCCGAGCTCTTGGCGGAGCCGAAGCTCTTCGCCGACCATCTCGAAGAGACGCTGCGCTACGACGGACCCGCGGACCTCGCCTCCGTCCGCTACGTCAGCAGGCCGGTCGAGGTCGACGGCTACAGCTTCGAGGTCGGCGACCCCGTCTTCGTCTCGCTCCTCGCGGCGAACCGCGACCCGGACGTCTTCCCCGACCCGGAGCGCTTCGATCTCCGCCGAACAAACCGGGATCACATCGCCTTCGGCGCTGGCGTCCACTCCTGCCTCGGCAGCCGCTTGGCCCGGATGGAGGCCCTCGAGGCGCTCAAGGGCCTCTTCGCCCGGCGCCCTGGGCTGACGCTCGCCGTCCCGACGAGCGAGCTGCGCTGGAAGCCGTCGCGGATGATGCACGGGCTCGCCGCGCTCCCCGTCCGCGGCCGCTAGCCGGCGCGGGGGAGCGAGCGCGCGGAGGCCCGAGCTGCTTCGGGCGCGCCCTGCTTAAGAGACCGTGCTCGCGGCCTTGCGCTGAGCATCGAGCTTGCGCTGGTAGCGACCCTGGATCAGGTCGACGAGGACGAGGACCGTGATCGAGAAGTAGAAGGTCGTCTTGGACAGCGCCTCGACGGGGTAGTCGAAGAACTTGAGGTGGGCGACATGGCCGCCCTCGCCGAGGAGAACAACGCCGACGATCAGGAGGATGAAGAGCCCGAGCACCTCGTACTGTCGGTTCTTCGCCAAGAACGCGGAGACATGATCGGCGAGGAGCAACATCGCCAGACCCGAGCCGATGATCGCCACCGCCAGGACCGGGAAGACCTCGGTGATCGCCAGGGCGGAGAGGATCGAGTCGAAGGAGAAGACCAGGTTCATCATCACCAGGGTCGCCGTCACCTGGAGCGCCGACTTCGGATCCCTCTTCTGGACGTCGGTCTGGAGGTCATCGATCACCAGCATGTGGCCGATCTCCTTGATCGCCGTGTACATGATGAAGACGCCGCCGAAGAGGAAGACGATCACCGAGAAGTTGAAGGAGCCCTCGACGATCCCCGGATAGTCGAGGTGAAAGAAGGGCTCGGTGAAGGTCGCGAGGAGGTTGATGATCAGGAAGAGCATCACGATCCGCAGAGCGATCGCGATCAGGATCGCGTTGCGACGGACCGACTTCTGGCTGGCCTCGGGGGCTCGCTTCGACTCGATCGAGATGTAGAGCAGGTTGTCGAAGCCGAGGACCGCCTGGAGGAAGAGGAGGACGCCGAGGTTGGCGATGTTTTCGAAGGAGAGGAGTTCGGCCATGGGGTACCTGCGGCATCGGTCGCGCTCGGCGCGACCGGCGTAGACTATGCAAAAGCGACGGCGGAGACGACAAGCCCAGCGTCGGTATCGCGCGAAATCGAGATCGATGGAGGGGCTGGGGGCTCAGACCCGCTCATGAGGTGGTTTGGGTTTGGGTTGGGTTTGGGTTTGGGTTGGGGTTGGGGTTTGGGTTGGGGTTTGGGTTTGGGTTTGGGTTGGGGCTCGGTTTGGGTTTGGGTTGGGGCTTGGGTTGGGTTGGGTTGGGTTGGGTTTGGGTTGGGGCTCGGGCTTGGGCTCGGGCTTGGGCTCGGGCTCGGGTTTGGGTTTGGGCTCGGGCCCGGGCTCGGGCTCGGGCTCGGGCTCGGGCTCGGGCTCGGGCGGATCGAGGGTCGCTGGTGGGGTGCGCGCTCGAGCGATCGCGGGCTCTTCGGGGCTGGCTCGGAGGGCGAAGGTCAGGGGAGGAGGGAGGCTGAGGCGTAGGCCGGTCAAGGGGGGACACCACTCTCTCAGACAGGTCGGAGCGCGCGTCGACCTCCCCTCTCGGGGCGGCCCGTGCACGTCCTAGACTCGTTCGCGGTGTCCCCCCTCGCCCGTCCACCGGCTCGTCCTCCTGTGAAGGTGAGCTGAGGACGATGGCCGAGCTGCTTCGCCACCGTAGCGGGCCTCTCAAGAAGATCCTGATCCAACAGGGATGGGCTGGGCGGTGTTGCTCCCTTCGGGTCAGCGCTCGCCAGGGTCCTGATCCAGGGGCTGGGCAGTGCTTGATCCCTACGGGTCGGCGCTCGCCGGTGAAGGAGCTACTCGTTCAGATCGTCGGCCGTCGGCGCGCCGCAGGCCAGCCACTCGCCGAGGAGAGCGCGCTCTTCGGCCGCGGGGGGGCCCGCGGGGGGCATGGTCGCGTTGTCGTCGCCGGAGCGGGCCCAGATCCTGTCGGCGTGGGTCCGGATCAGGGCGACGGTCTCAAAGTCAAAGCCGGGCGGGGCGTTTTGCCGCTGGCCGTCGGCGAGGGCGGAGTGGTGGCAGCCCGTGCAATTGTTGTTGATGAAGGGGCCGCCGAAGTTCTCGTAGGTGAGGAAGCTGTCCTCGGGGCAGGGGCGCTCGTCGAGGCTGTCCCAAGGGCCCTCTTCGTTGGCGCCGGTCTCGGCCGCGGTGTCGGTGCCGGCGTCGGTGTCGGTCGCCGAGTCGGTGTCGGTGTCGGTGTCGGTGTCGGTGGTCGAGCCCGAGTCTGTCGCGGAGCCGGCGGAGCTGTCACCGCTGTCATCGCCACAGGCGCCGCCGAGGCTCAGGAGGAGCGCGCCGAGGAGGGGGAGGAGGTAGCCGCGGGGGGTCGTCCGCCGCGGTGATGAGGGGCGCTTAGCCGCCGTGGATCGCATGGAAGGGCTCCGAGTTGAGGATGATTCCGCCGGCCTCGACGCCCGCCGCCTCCAGGAGGCCGCCGGCGAAGGAGCCGTAGATCAGCGGGTTTTGGTCGTTATCGACGGCGCCGCTGTTGAGGTCGACCCCGGCGGCGTCGAGCTCGTCGGTGGTCCCGGCGAGGACGCGCCCGCCCTCGATCCCGCCGCCGATCACCAGCGCCGAGGTGACCGGCCAGTGGTCCTTGCCCATCGCCGCGTTGAGCTTGGGCGTGCGCCCCATCTCCGAGACGACGATGACCATGGTCTCGTCGATCAGCTTGCCGCCCTGGGAGCCGGGGCGGGCGATCAGCTCGTCGATCAGGGTCTTGAGGCCGGTGTAGAAGGCGTCGGCGAGGGGGCCCTGCTGCTCGTTGTTCTCGTGGGTGTCCCAGCCGCCCGACTCCATCTGCACCGAGTAGCAAAGCTCGCGCTCCAGGGCCTCGACCGCGAGCCCGATCTGGGCGTCGAAGCTGCGGGAGAACTCGATGTCGCCGATCTGACCGATCTCGCGGACGGCGTCGGAGCGCTCGAGCGACGAGACGAAGTCGTCGAGGCGCTTGCTCGGCCGCTGCATCTGCTCGCGGCCGGCGCGGGCGAGCACGTGCTCGCGGATCAGCGCCTCCTCCTCAGCCTTGGGGATGAGCGGCAGGCCCTCCTTGCCGACGACCGGGAAGGAGATCAGCGGGTCGAGGAGGGTGACGAGCTGGTTTGCGGAGCCGGTGCGGGCGCTGAGGGCCGCGTGCGGCCCGGAGAATGCGGTCCGGCCGAGCACCAGGTAGGGCGCGGCGAGGTCGGTGCCGTAGGTCGCGGCCGCGATCGCGGCGACGTCGGGGGCGGTGTCGTCGTTGACCCCGCTGAGGATCCGGTGCGAGCTTTGCGGGTGGGCGACCGAGGCGACGTTGATCCCGTTGATGATCGTCGTCAGGCCGCCATGGGCGGCGAAGTAGGCCTCGACGTTGGGCCGCGAGGCCTCGGTCAGGATCGGCAGCCCGCCGAGCTCCTTGACCTCGCCGGGCGGGCCGTCGATGCCGGAGACGCCGGGCTTGGGGTCGACGCTGTAGGTCGGGTCCCAGGCCCCGCTGGCGAAGACGACGACGACCCGACGGGGCTTGCTCGCGGCCGCCCGCGCACGCCCTGCGCCGCGGAGGCCGGAGACGCCGACGAGCCCGGCGACGCCGGCCGTGGCGAGGCCGCCGGTGAAGAAGGCGCGGCGAGAGATGGTGTGGATCGACATGGCTTGGCTCCTCGGTCGGAGTTGGGGCTAGGGGACGGGGAGGCGGACGTTCGGGCGGTGCTGGATCGGACGGCCTAGTAAAAGGCGATCCGGACGTCCTGGAGGAGCGCGGTCAGGGTGATCTTCCAGGCCCTCTCGCCCTGGCCGGAGGCGAGCGCGAGCGCGCCCTTGAAGAGGGCGTAGCTGTCGTCGATGGACTCGTCGTCCGCGGCGAGCGACTCGCCGTAGAGGTCGCGGTGGAGCGAGGTGAGCTGGGCCCGGATCGCCGCTTCGTCGCTGGTCCCGGGCTCGACCAGCTTCAGCAGCCGGCGGGCGCCGGGATCGGCGGTCTCGAAGTCGGCGGTGACGACCCGATCGGCGGCCTGGCGCGAGAGGCTCTGGAGGACCAGGCTGGTCGTCGCCGAGTAGGTGTAGGAGGGCCGCGCGACGAAGAGCGAGTCGATCCCGCCGGCGAGCACGTGGTAGCCGATCAGGGTGTCGTCCATCAGGTCGATGACGCCGACGCCCGCCGACGAGAGGTCGGTGCGCCAGCGAAAGCCGGTCAGGTCGGCGAAGAGCGAGGCGAGCTGGACAGGGCGCGCCCGCTTGCGGCCGAGCTCCCCCTCGGCGCTGCGGAAGCTGTCGCTCAGGACCAGCTCCTTGAGCATCGGCCGGATCCGCAGGTCGTTGTCCAGGAGCACGCTCTGCAGCTCCGAGGCGGGCTCCAGCGGCACATCCGCGAGGGCGACCTGGTGGAAGTAGGCGTAGAAGCGCTGGGCTGTGCACAGGGAGAAGCGCGGGTCGGCGGCGATCATCTCGCCGAGGTCGCGGAGGTTCTCCCCCGGCGCGCCGAAGAAGGCCGGGTCGCGCATGTTGACCTTGAAGAGGATCGGGAAGAGCCCCTCGACCCAGGTGTCGATCGGGTAGGGGACCACCGCCGGCGTGTAGTCGGGGAGGTAGCCCGAGAAGAATGAGGCCATCGGGTCGAGCGACTGATGGCAGGCGGCGCAGGCCTCGTTCTCCTGGACCGCCTCGGCGACGACGTTGGGGTCGGCGAGGTTGATGCTCGGGTCGAGCTCGATGTCGCGGTCGAGGAAGTCGTAGCAGAGGAAGGCCCGCGAGACGGCGTTGGCCCGGCCGCGGTTGGCGTTGGCCCGGGTCGACGAGTGGCGGCTGAAGAGCCATGAGTCCGAGAGCACGCCGGCGCGGGAGCGGTCGCCGCCCCAGCTCGTCACCTCCCAGGCGCCCTTGGTCCCGGAGTGACCCAGGCCCCAGACCGCGGCGACGTGGTCGTTGGCGAGGGTGTAGTCGGCGGTGACGACCTCCGAGTAGGGGAGGTCGCTCATCACCACGTGCTCCACCAAGCGCAGCGGCGCCTCCATCAGCGAGCGGTTCAGCGAGTAGGGGTCGACCCCGGCGAGCGCGCCCTTGCCGATGAAGCCGGCCGGCGGCGCGCCGAAGTCGACGATCGAGAGGAACGCGTCGTTGTGGAGGTCGCGGATGATCGCGCCGAATTCCGGCGACTCGAGATACGCGTCGACGATCCCCGGCAGCGCCGCGGGATCCTCTGCGACCGCGGCGTAGTCGGCCGCGCTCGGACGGACGCCGCGCAGCGCCATCGAGATCCGCAGGAGGTGATCGCTCGTCGAGAGCAGCCCCGCCGCGTCGCCGCCGGTGGTCTCGGCGTCGGTGTCGGTGCCGGTGTCGGTGCCGGTGTCGGTGTCGGCGTCGGTGTCGGTCCCGCTCTCGCTCGCCGAGCCGGACTCGGTCGCGCTCGTGGCCGTGCCGTCGTCGCCGCAGCCGACCGCGAGCAAGAGCGGCGCCGCGAGGATCCCCGCGAGCGCCCGCAGGCGGAGCCCGCCTCGGGGGAGGGTCGAACTCGCTCTGTCAGCGTCGGCCGTGCAGGGTTCGCAGAGGGGACTGCTCATCGGCTGCTCGCTCATCGGCTGCTCGCTCATCGTCATAGCCTCGCTGATCACGTTCGCCACGCCCGCCCAAGGAGCACGCACCGCGCCAACAAATTTGTCAGTGATGTCCATCGGCTCGCCGTTCGTCACCGGTCTCTGTCGCGATCTGCGATGTCGCAAAACGCGACGGTCTCCAGCGCCCAAAGAGTATCAAGCCGGCGAACTCTCGAGGGGGAGGCCGAAGGGCGAGGCCGACGAGCGAGGCCGACGAGCTGGCTGAGGAGCCTGCTCGGTCGGAGAGGGCCCTTGACGGGGGCGACGCGAGCGACGCGAGCAGACGGGGGGCGACGCCGAGCGACGCCGAGCGACGGCGATGGGTGGCGATGGATGGCGATGGATGGAAAGCAAGAGGGCCAAGCAAGAGGGCCAAGCAAGAGGGCCAAGCAAGAGGGCCAAGCAAGAGGGCCAAGCAAGAGGGCCAAGCAAGAGGGCCAAGAAAAAGGGCCAAGAAAAAGGGCCAAGAAAAAGGGGCCAAGAAAAAGGCTCGGATTGACAGGCGGAGGGCGAGCCGCGACCTTCTGCGAGTGGACCTCGCGCTCGCGTTCGCTCATCTCCTCACCGCGACCCCCGAGCCGGCCCCGCTGCGCTCTTTGGAGGAGTGGTGGGCCGGTCATCGGCGGGTGAGCGCGGGCGGAGCTCCGCCGGGCGTTCGCGCTCTCCTCGCGGGGTTCGCCGCGGATCGCCCCGCCTACGCCTTCGCCTCTGGGCTCCAGGAGGGGCTCGCCCTGCTCCTCGGCGAGGAGCCCGAGCGCCGCCGGGCGCTCTGCGCGACCGAGGAGGGCGGCGCTCACCCGCGGGCGATCCGGACGACGCTCACGGCGGACGGCGAGGGCTGGCGTCTGCGCGGTGAGAAGCGCTGGCTCAGCCTCGGATCCTTCGCCGAGGAGCTGCTCGTCGTCGCCCGTCTCCCCGCCTCTCTCGCCGCCGAGCCTGGCGACGAGCGGCCGCGGCTGACGCTCGTCCGCGTGCCCGCCGGGCGGCCTGGGGTCGCGGTCCAGGACATGCCGCCGACGCCCTTCATCCCCGAGGTCCCCCACGCCGTCGCGACCTTCGACGACGTCGTCGTCCGCCCGGAGGAGCGGCTCCCCGGGGACGGCTACGCCGCCTATCTCAAGCCCTTCCGCACCGTCGAGGACTGCTTTGTCCACACGTCGCTGCTCGCCTGGATGATCCAGGCGGGGCGCCGCGCGAGATGGCCCGAGGAGCATGTCGAGGCCCTCGCGATCATCGCCCTCGGCTTTGCGACCCTCGCCGCGGAGGACCCGACCTCGCGCGCCGTCCACCGTCTCTTGGGCGGGCTCCTGGCGAGGACCGCGGAGCTCATAAAAATTGGCGAGGACTACGAGGCGCTCCTCGACCCGGAGACCCGCGCCCGGTGGATCCGCGACCGACCCCTGCTCAAGGTCGCGGAGCGTGCCCGTGTCCGCCGGCTGGAGGTCGCACGGGCTCGAGAGGGCCCTTGACGCCCCTCGGAGGCCCGTGACAGTGCTCGCCGATCCGCGCCCTCGCCGGTTCACGCCGGCCCGGCGATCCCGGCAAACATCCTCTAGAGTTGGTAGAGCGGCGCGTCGCCCGAGCTGAGCGGGCCGACAGGTGGGCGACGACACGCTGGGCCTTGGACACGGATCGCTCGCTTCGACGCGCTACTATCGACGGGTGCATCGGTTGGTCTTCGCTTCGCTCGTCCTCGGCCCCCTCGCCGCGCCGGGTGTCGCCTCGGCCTGTGACGATTGCCTCGCCGGCTGGCAGGTGATCGAGCCCGCCTTCACCGACGAGGTCCCGGCCGACGGGGTGCTCGCCTTCTTCACCCGGGGCGGCGGCGAGCTCTCGAGGATCGCGATCGAGGTCCGCCCCGCCGGCGGCGAGGCGCTCGCGGGGGCGCTCGAGCGCAGCGGGGCGTTGATCGTCTGGCGGCCCGCGGAGGCGCTCGAGGTGGGCCAGAGCTACTCCGTCCAGATGCTGGGGCTCAACGGCACCTACGAGGAGTGCTATGAATACGAAGACCTCGAGGCGGACGCTGCGTTCACTGCGATAGCTCCCCTCGGACCGCTGCGGCCGGAGCCGCGCTGGGACGCGATCAGCGTCCGCCACTGGGTCGAGGTCCATCCTTCGACAGCGCTGGACGAGCTCGTATGCTGCGAGGGCAGCTACCCCGGGGACTCCTACTGCGGAAGAGGGGCCACGGTCGAAGGGTGCGCCGCGACCCGCGGCGAGGCCCGTCTCCACGGGGAGTTCATCATCGATCCCAGCGCCCGTGCCGAGGCCTTGGGCCAGATCGAGTACCTCCGCTTCTCCTCGGCGGAGGATCGCGTCGAGGAGATCTATGGCCTCTACAGCGATGAGCCCTATCCCTTCCCCTGCGCCGAGCTGACGGCGATCGATCTCATCACCGGCGAGGAGCTCGCGGGCCCGACGATCTGCCCCGATCCTGCCCTTCAGGGCGAGCTCGGCGAGGTCGTCCTCGATCCCCGGGCGACCCTCCAGTGCGAGGAGCTCCACACCTGCGAGATCCGCGATACGGACGTCTTCACCCTCGGCTGGGATCCTGAGAGCTGTCGGAGATGGCGCGGCGAGGGCTGTGGATGTGTCGCCGATGAACCGCGACCGACCGGTCCGCTCTGGTTATGGTTATGGCTAGGGCTCCTCGCCTTGAAGCGACGCTCGCGGCCGTAACGACCTGTCCCTTGAGGCGTCTACTTCCGGAGGACGTCGGACCGCGCCGCGGGCGATGACGACGGCGGGTCGGCGAAGACATCGACCACCGCGCGGGCGTTCGCGGCGGCTAGACGGAGAACGCCGAGAGCCCGCGCTCTGCCGCGGGCTCTCGCCTCCGGTGGGGACCAGAGCTGGCTCGAAGCTCGGTCCGAGCCAGCGACTAGCGACTAGCGACTAGCGGCTAGAGATCCTCAGGCCGCCCCATGTCGGGCAGCGAGTAGTCGCAGACCCCGCTCTCGCCGAAGACGTCGTTGAGCTGCGAGAGCTCGTCCTGGGTGAACTCGATGTCGCCGTAGGTGCCGTCGTTCAGCGCCTCGTCCAGGGTCTTGGTCGCGCACTTGAAGATGTCGGTGGTGATGTCCTCGCCGGCGACCATCCGCGGGTCGGCGTAGACCGGGTAGGCCTGGGCGCACTCGCCGTTGTCCTCGTCGTCGGCCGTCAGCGCGCCCTTCCAGACGTCGTCGCCCGCGGCGATCGGCTTGAAGCCGGAGTCGTAGCAGCCGTCGACCGCCTCCTCGGGCTTGGCCTCGTCGATGAGCCACTGCTCCAGCACGTTGAAGGCGATCATCGCCGCCTTGAGGGTGTCCCCCCCGTCCTCGCCGACCGCCCAGATCACGTGGTTGTCGGCGTCGCCGTTGGCCTCCTCGATCCGCGCCCGCACGGCGAAGGGCTGCTTGGCGTTGTGCATGTCGAGCTCGGGCTCCAGGTAGGGGAGGATGTTGATGATCGGCGCGTCGATCTCACCGCGGAAGACCAGCCCCTCGTAGTAGGCCTGGTTCATCGCCTCGATGTCGCCCTCGGTCCGCGGCGCGATCTCAAAGTCCTGGGTCGCCGTCGAGTTGCGGGCGCTCCAGGGGTCGAGCTCGTTCGGATCCTCGGAGGCGTAGGGGAAGCCCTCCTGGACCATCTCGTCGGGGGCCGCGTAGCCGCCGATCCGCTGGTTGAGGAAGATGAACTCCCCCGGGGTGAGGTCGCCGTCGCGGAGCGCCTGGAGGCCGTACTGGACGCCGACGTTGTCCCAGGTGCGGCGGGCGTAGCCCTTCTCGGAGTCCGGGTCGACGCCGAAGATGTCGACGACGTCGTCCCAGTAGCTCCACGGGGTGGTCTGGATCGTCTCCGGCTCGGTCTCCAGGAGGAGCGCGTAGGAGTCGTCCTGGAGGTTGACCCACAGCGGGTTCATCGCCAGCGGGGTCAGGCCGCGCCAGCCCTCGATGCACTCGGTCGAGCCCGGACCCGCGGAGGAGCCGATGGGCTTGCCCTGCTGGAAGAAGTCCCAGTCCGAGTCGGCGAAGCCGTCGATGCCGTTTAGCCCCTCGATGAGCTGGCGGTTCTCCCAGCTCGCCCACTTCGGGTTGGGCGCGTCGGTGACGTCGAAGAAGTACTCCAGGCGCTCACAGTCGCCGACCCGGGTGGTCTGGCCGATCATGTCGGGGTAGGCGTGGGTCGGGACCAGGCCGTCGAGCAGGTCGGGGTGGTTTTGCTCGTAGATGAACTGCTGGATCGCCCCGCCCGAGCCGCCGAGGCCGAAGGTGAACTTCGGCTCGTAGTACATCGCCTCAAACTGCTCCTTGACCATCACCGCGGTCTCGCCGGTGAGGCGGAGGTTGTAGGTGGTGTCGGTGACGGTGCCGGAGGAGTAGGCGATCGCGTAGCCCTGCTCAAGCAAGGGCTGGAAGAGCGGTCCGTCCTTGTTCGGGTTCTCGGCGGCTTGGTTCTTCAGGCGGTTGACCGCGAGGCCGCTCGACTGCTGATGGCCGATGCCGACGCCGCCGCCGAACCAGAAGATCAGCTTCTCGTTCCAGGCCGAGAGGTCCGGCTTGTTCGGGTCGAGGTCGTCGGGGGCGATCATCGAGATCCCGTAGACGAAGCGGTTGATCGTCCCGCGCTCGTAGCGGACGACGTAGCGGTGCATCTCGCCGCCGATCTCGATCATCGCCACGTCGTCGGGCGGGTCGTCGATGTCGTAGGGGAGCAGGCCCCCCTCCTCGGGCGGCTCGGTCGACATGTAGAAGTAGTCGACCCGGGTCTTGACCCCGCAGTCGCGGCTGTAGCCGAGGATCTCGTCGTCGTCGCCCTTGACAGGCAGGCCCTCGCCCTCGTCGTTGTCGATCTCCGGCCAGCCGAGGTCCATGTCCTGGGTCCGGCAGGCGAAGGGGTGCTGGCGCGGGTTGTCGTCGGAGATCGGCCCGACATCGCCGACCAGCACCGGGAAGGGGGACTGGTCGCCGCCGGTGGTCGTGTCGGTGTCGCCGGTGGTGCTGTCGGTGTCGCCGGTGGTGCTGTCGGTGTCGCCGGTGGTGCCGTCGGTGGTGCCGTCGGTGTCGCCGGTGGTGGCGGTGGCGGTGGCGGTGTCGCTGTCCGTCGCGCTCGCCGTCGGCGCGGTCGTCGACGCGGTCGTCGTCATCAGCGACGCGCTCGAGGTGGCGCCGTCGTCGGTGTCCGAGTCCGCCTCGGTGGCGCTGCCGTTGGTCTCAGCCTCGCCGCCGTTGCAGCCGGGGGCGAGGAGGAGGAGCGAGGTGAGCGAGAGGAGGAGTCGAGGGGTGGTCGAGGTCAGTAGGGACATGAGCATTCCTTGCGTGCGCGGCGGGCTGCGACGTGGCACGGGCCAGCGCCGGCGGCTCGCCGCGGGCCACCGTTTCTGTGGCCGAGTGAGCGCTATCGCCCATGCTGCGCTGAAGCGCGCGGATTCGTCAAGTGCGGAGGGAAGGCCGGGCGCGTCGGCCCGCGTCGGCCCGCGCCGGCCCGCGTCGGCCTCTCGTCGGCCTCTCGTCGGCCTCTCGTCGGCCTCTCGTCGGCCTCTCGTCAGCGGGTCCAGCAGAACGTTGGACACGGTCCAGAGCTGCTAGCTTCGCCCCATGGTCCGCCGCGCTCTCCCCCTCCTCAGCCTCGACGCTGCGCGCCCGCGGGTCCGCTCGCAGGGCGGCGCAGGAGCCGTGCTTCGGCTCACTGCGGGGCTCATGCTCGGCGTCGGTCTCCTCCTCGCCGCCTGTCAGCGTCCGGCCCAGGTCGCGACGGCCGCGGTCGACCTCGGTGCGATCGACGCTGGCGAGGTCCCCTCCTGCGGGGCTCGCCATCCCGACGGCGTCGCCCTCCAGATCCTCGGCTCGGGCGGGCCTATCGCCGACGATCGGCGGGCGAGCAGCGGCTACCTGGTCTGGGTCCAGGGTCGGGCGCGGGCGCTCGTCGACGTCGGCGGCGGCGTGATCCTCAACTTCGCCGCGAGCGGAGCCGCGATCGAGGATCTCGACGTGGTCGTTCTCTCGCACCTCCACGTCGATCACTCGGTCGACTTCGCGGCCCTGATCAAGAGCGCCTACTTCGGCGAGCGGAGCCGGCCGCTGACTGTCGTCGGGCCCGACGGCGACGATCTCTTCCCCGGCCTGGGCGACTATCTCGTCGCCCTCTTCGGGGAGCAGGGCGCCTATCGCTACCTCGGCTGGGCCCTGCGCGACGGCGAGGGCCCCTTCCGCATCGAGCCCCACGAGATCGCCACCGCGGGCGAGGGCCAACGTCTCGAGCTCGGCGAGCTCCAGCTCTCCGCCGTCGGCGTGCCCCACGGAGCTGTCCCCGCGCTCGGCGTACGGATCGACGTCCGCGGCCGCTCGCTCGCCTTCGCCAGCGACCAGCGCCTCGACGACGAGCGCTTCATCGCCGCCATCGCTGGCGTCGATCTCCTCGTCGCCCACCACGCCATCCCCGAGCGCAGCGGCGGCCCCGTACGAACCCTCCACGGCCCGCCCTCGGCGATCGGAGCCGCCGCGGCGGAGGCCAAGGTCCGCCGCCTAGTTCTCTCGCACCACATGGTCCGAGCCCTTCGCGGCCTAGACGGGAGCATCGCCGCGATCCGCGAGCACTACCGCGGCCCCCTCCTCCTCGCCGACGACCTCGCCTGCGTCCCGCTCGAGTGATCCCATCACCGCGCTCCTCCGGAGACGCGTCCTACGAAGGACAAGCAGCCCGGCCCTCATCCTCAGCTCTCCTTCCACAGGAGGACGAGCGACGACCCAAGACCCAAGACCACCCCACCGACCGAGCGGAACCAGCATCCTCCTCGGAGGCGTCCAGCGGTGGACAAGCAGCCCGGCCCTCATCCTCAGCTCTCCTTCCACAGGAGGGCGAGCGACGACCCAAGACCCGAGCCCGGAACCAGCATCCTCCTCGGAGGCGTCCAACGGTGGACAAGCAGCGACGACCCAAGACCGAGACCTCGGAGGCGTCCAACGGTGGACGAGCAGCCCGGCCCTCATCCTCAGCTCTCCTTCCACAGGAGGACGAGCCGGTGGACGGGCGAGGGGGGACACCGCGAACGAGTCTAGGACGTGCGTCGACCGCCCCGAGAGGGGGGGTCGACGCGCGCTCCGACCTGTCTGAGAGAGTGGTGTCCCCCCTTGACCGGCCTTCGCCTCAGCCTCCCACCACCCCACCCCACCCCTCCCCTGACCTTCACGCCCGAGACAACCGCCGAAGAGCGCGCGAGAGACCTAGCGGTTCGGTCGACGCCTGATCCTGCCCAAGGACTCTCGAGCGCCGACCGAACCGATGATGATCGTCCGTACCCGGACAAGCCTCGACGACCGTCGCCCACGGCCGCCTCTTCAGCCAGACCCACACCGCTCCGCCTATGCTAGGGTGCGCCGCAATCAACCGGAGCCCGCCGACGCGGGCCCAGCAAGGACGATCCACGATGGGATTTTTCGACAAGGCAAAGTCATTCTTCGGCGGCCACGGCGTCAAGGTAGAGATCACCCGCCTCGAGCGTCAGGACCCGAGCACCGCGACCTTCCCGATCGGCGACAGCGTGTTTAAGGGCAACTGGCGGGTCGTCACCGAGAAGCCTTGCACGGTGCTCTCGCACACCCACGAGCTGGTGCTCAAGAAGACCTTCGCGGACGACCGCCCCGACGAGGAGATCGTCGTCGGCGAGGACACCCACGACGCCGACACCGACATCATGGGCGCCGATCTCAAGTGGCCCTACGACCTCGCCCCAGGCGCGACCGCCGAGGACTCCTTCCTGATCTCCGACATCGATCTGCCGAAGGCGCTGCGCCGCCTCGGCTACGCCAACCCTGAGGACGCGATCACCGACACCAGCGTCGAGGTCTTCTTCCGGGCGACCGCGGACGTCAAGGGCTCCCCCTTCGACCCGGACGCGACCGCGAAGGTCCGGCTGATCCCCTAGGATCAGCGCTCGCGCGCTCGGATTGTCGGCCCTCACGGACCCTGCGGGACCCTGCGGGCCGACGTCGTCTTGCGGGCCTTGAGCCCACCGCGAGCGCCCCCTCGCTCCCTTCGTACTCTCTCTACGATCTTCCTCCTCCGTCATGCCGACGCTCCTGCTCACCCCGCGCCAGATCGAGGACAGCCGCCTGCTCCGCAGCGCAGCCGCGGCCGCGGGCTGGGAGGTCGAGCGCCTGCAACGGTGGCGATACGAGGGCGCCGCGACGCCGCCGGTCGTCGTCTACGGTGAGCCCCTCTTCGTCGAGGCCGTCGCCCAGAGCCTCGGCCTCGGCCTCGTCCAGCCGGCGCTCGACTGGCTCGCGCACCTGCCCGAGCCCTACCGCGCCCGCAGGATCGCCTCCATGACGTTGGCGCAGGCGCGCGCCGAGCCGGGCCCGCTCTTCATCAAGCCCGCCGACGACAAGTGCTTTCCAGCGCAGGTCTACGCGGGCGGTGGCGCAGAGCTGCCGCGCCACGAGGGGCTCGACGAGGCGACGCCGACGCTGATCTCCGAGCCGGTGCACTGGGAGCTCGAGGTGCGCTGCTTCGTCGCCGACCGCCGGCTCCGGACCTCTTCGGTCTACTCCCGCGACGGCGAGCTAGCCCGCGCCGAGGACGGGAGCTGGCCCATCTCCGCCGAGGAGCGGCGCGAGGCCGACGCCTTCATCGCCCGCCTCCTCGCCGACACCGCGGTCGACCTGCCACGGGCGGTCGTCCTCGACGTCGGCAGGATCGCCGGACGGGGCTGGGCCGTCGTCGAGCTCAACCCCGCCTACGGCTCGGGGATCTACGGCTGCGAGCCGCGAGAGGCGCTGGAGGTCATCGCTCGGGCCTTCGTCGCCGACCCTGACGGGGCCTAGAGTCCGGCGCAGGCCCGACGGGCCCCTCTGCCGCTCTTGCCATCCTAGCCCTGAAATAAGCGCTGCTGTGAGGCGTCCTCGACAACCCGCGTAGAATCGTCAGTGACACGGGGTTTGCGCTTCGGCTGCATTCGTTTGGGTGAGCGCTCACCTCGTGCTTGGCGACGGGCGGAGCTCGGGGGCTGTAGGCGGGCGGGCGAGGGGCGACGAGGCGGGTCCCTCGCGGACGCGGGTCCTCCCATGCCACGTGCTCGCCACGGGATAGGCTGACGTGCTTGAAGAGACAGGGTACGCGTGTCTCCGC
>JAUHWG010000007.1 GCA_030424595.1 Polyangia bacterium | reverse complement strand
TCGGGCGTTCGAACGCGTGCAATGCGCGAGAACGAAAAGCCCCCTTACGGGGGCTGGGAGGGGCTCAGAGCGGCGTTTCGGTTGTGTGGGTTGGACTGTGGGTTTGGCGCGGGTGCTCTATGTCGGCAACAGCACGAACAACGGCGACCTCAACACCGCCAACCTCGACAAGATGACCCAGGAGAAGCTGCTCACCTACGACTCCCGGGTCCTCGCCTCGGCGCCCGTCAGCCCCGCCCACATCCTCGTCGGCCTCGACGGCGGCGAGGTCTATCGCTACAACACAAACACTGGTGATAGCGAGCTCGTCATCGACCTCATGTCCGACATGACGAGCATTAGCCACGACTCGTTCAGCGGCCTCGTCTATATCGGCCTCTCGACCCTCGAGGTCGTCGAGCTCCACCCCTTCACCGGTGAGGTCGCGACATTCGAGCAGATGCCCGGCAAGGGCCGCGTCGCCGTCAGCCCCAGCGGCAAGCTGTGGTTTACGCCGGTGAAGTACGCCCAGAATGGGACCTTGTCGAGCTGGGATCTGCCGGATAGCTTCTAGCGCCTGCGGCGTCCGGCGGAGCGGGTACCCGCGGGCGACACGCAGGGCGATCGCCCGCGACGCCGCAGGGCGATCGCCCTCGGTCCTGCGCACGAGCGCCACAGCCTCGTCGAGGCTGCCGCGGAGATCAAGTTCACCCCGGCCTCCTCGGAGGCCCGAAGACGGCCGGCGTTCCCTGCAGCCCGACACGGGCTGCCCTTTGGCCTCCTGCTCCGTCAGGCGGTCCCGGAGTTCGAGGGCGTTCGGAGCGGCGACGAGCGGCTCGACCGGACTTGCTCGGGGGCACGGATTTCTCGCCCTGCCTGAGTTCTTGCCCGCGAGCATTGCGACAGCGCTGACGAACGTGAGCAGGCCCCCTTTGGACGTCACCGGTCCGAGAACATCGCATTCTCGCGGATCCCCGCCCCTCGCGATCGCCCGAGAGCTCGTCGCAGCGGATCTTCAGCGCCGCCATTCCAAACCAAACACGGTGACCGCCGCCGCGATCAGAGCCCGATCGGCGCAGCCCAAGCGCTCGCGGGCGCCTCGCGGATGGAGTACAAGAGCGCCGGCATGTCGAGCGAGCCCGAGCCCACCCCGCGGCCCTACTGCTACCGCTGCGACAAGCCGAGGCGGACCTGCGTCTGCGACAGCATCCGCGAGATCGCCAACAGGGTCGGGGTGCACGTGCTGCAGCACCACCGGGAGCGTCGCCACCCGATCGGGACCGCCCGCCTGCTCCGGTTGGGCCTGAAGAACGTGGAGGTCTACCCGTTGCGGGCTGAGGGGACGAGCGCGTGCTCCCCCGCCCTGCCCTTGCCGTCCGGCGCCAGCCTGCTCTACCCCTCCGACGATGCCGTGGACATCGGCGCGTTGCCGCCGGAGCGGCGCCCGTCCAACATCGTCGTGATCGACGGCACCTGGTCGCACGCCCACCGGATCTACCGCGACAACCCATGGATCCAGACGCTGCCGCACGTGAAGGTCACGCCCGCCGAGGAGAGTCGCTACCGAATCCGCAAGGAGCCGCGCTTCGAGTGCCTCTCCACCCTGGAGGCGGTGGTGACAGCGCTTCGCCTGGCGGAGCCCGAGCTCGAGGGCACAGAGATGCTGCTCCGCGCCTTCGACGGGATGATCGAGGCCCAGATCGAGGCCCAGAGCGCGGCCTTGGAGGCGCGCCCAGGGGCGCGGCGAGGAGGGCCAGCGGGGAGACGACCGGCGCTCTCGCTGCCGGTGGTGCTCCGAGAGGCGCCGAAGCGGGTGGTCGTGGTGCACGCCGAGCCTGCGCGCAAGCGAGAGGCTGCCGCGAGGAATCACGAGTCGATACGGCTCGTCGCCCGATCCCTCGAGGCCTGCGAGGTCTTCGACAGGGGGTATGCGCCGCACCTCCCGGCGGGAGCTCCTTCCAGCGCACACATCGGCCCTGGCGAGCGAGTCGTCGGCCAGGTCGTTGACCGAGCCCTTGATCGCTCCGAGCTCGATCACGGGGTCTTCGCGGCCTTTGTTCGCTTCTGCCACGAGCAAGCGGAGGGACCCCCGGTGCTCGCCTACTGGGGCGCGTGGACCGGACACCTGCTGGGTGAGCTCTTTCCGGAGCTCCCACGCCTCTCGATCAAACAGGCCTGGTCTCGCCTTCGCCGCGGGCCGGCGGGCGTCCTGGAGGACGCGCTCGAGGGGGCGGGGCTCCGTGTCTCCGCGCCGGGAGGGGCCGAGCGCGCGGGCGCGTGGCTGGCGAACGCCCGCACCTTGACCCTGCACATCCGCACCCTGGGAGCGTCCTGATCCGCGTGCCCCCAAAGGACAGGCGCCCTGTCGCCCGTGCAGTCCGGGTGAGCCGCTCCCGGGCCATCGCTGCGCCCTCTACTCGGCGAAGAAGAAGCGCTCGCGCCCGAAGGCCGGCCTCAGATCGCCGAGCCAGGTCGCCTCGGGGTCGAACTTCGCGAAGAAGGGAAGCCCGACCCACGAGGGCTCCCGGGCCTGGAGAAAGCGCAAAACGAAGACCTTCTCCCCGCTGACCTCGGCCACGCCGTCGATGACGACCTTGCCCGGAAACGCGGACATCGACGGGCCGCGGACGGTGCGGGCCAGCCCCGAGACTCGACTGTAGGCGTCGCGGAAGACCTCCCAGGCGCGGACGAGGGGCACCTCAAAGTAGTGCTTCGCGCCGGTGTCTCGCTCGACGAACATGTAGTAGGGCACGCAGCCGAGGGCGACCCCCTCGCGCCACAGCTCGGCCCAGACCGCGGGGTCGTCGTTGATGTGCCGGAGCAAGGGGGACTGCATCCGGATCTCCGCGCCCGTGCTGCGGATCCTCGCGACCGCGGCCCGGGCTACCGGCGTCGAGAGCTCCCGCGGGTGGCTGTAGTGGGCCATCACGGCGAGGTGCAGGCCCGCGGCGACGATCTCCTCAAAGAGGCGGAGGAGCTCGTCTGCGTCGGCGTCCGAGACGAAGCGATGCGGCCAGAAGGCGACGGACTTGGTGCCGATCCGGATCGAGCGCAGGTGCTCCAGGTCGGCGCGGGCCCGGAGGACAGGCTCGACATAGCGGCGCAGGGTCGCCGTCGCCATCACGAGCGGATCGCCGCCGGTGATCAGCAGATCGCTGACCTCCCGGTGAGAGCGCAGGTACGGGAGGAGCTCGCCCGTATCGCGGGCGGCGAGCTTGAGCTCGCGCATACCGACGAACTGGGCCCAGCGAAAGCAGAACGTGCAGTAGGCCTGGCAGGTCTGCCCAGCCGCCGGGAAGAAGAGCACCGTCTCGCGGTACTTGTGCTGGATCCCCGCCAGGCGACGGCTGCCGATCGCCGGCACGTTGTGGGAGAGCTGCCCCGCGGGGTGCGGGTTGAGGCGGAGGCGGATCGCCCGAATGGCGGCCTCGAGCGGAGCCCGGTCACCACCGCGGAGCAGCGCTGCGACCTCGGCGTAGTCGGCGGGATCGAGCATCCCGGCCTGGGCGAAGGTCAGCTGGAAGAGCGGATCGTCGGGCGCGCGCCGCCAGTCGATCAGCTCGTCGACGACGTAGTTGTTGGTCTTGAAGGGCAAGACCGCGGAGACGACCTGGATGGCCTCCCGCTCCCCGGGCGAGAGCGCACCCCAAGCCCGGGTCTCGTGGACGTTTGCGCGCGTGATCGCTCGATAACGCCGCGGAGCGTCAATTCGACCTCCCATGGCCCCCTAGCCTATCACGTGCAGAATCTCGGCCCAGCCGCCGCAGCGAGCCCGTTTGAGGAGGCTTTTTCGGTGAACCAAAGCCGACGCGCGGCGACTATCCCCCCGTGATGTCCTCGACCTCCGCACGATTCACCCGCGCCCTCCGTCGCGCCATGCACGCCTTCACGACGACGACCGCCCTCTCTGCGGCGGGCATGCTCGTCGCTGGGGCGACCACCGCCTGCGAGGGGCTCTGCTCGGACAGCTACCAGACCTACCAGCTCGAGTTCGAGGAGGCCTCCGCCCTGTCGATACGTCCGCGCGCAGCGGCGCTCGACGGCGACGGGAGGGGCCTCGTGGTGGGCGACGGGGGGATGATCCTCCGTGAGGACGACAGCGGCGCCTGGGTCGACAGGAGCCCCGGCGAGGCCGCGGATCTCTACGGTCTCGTGCTCCGCGGGAGCCGGGCCATCGCCGTCGGCAGCGGCGGTACGATCCTCGTCAGCGATGACAGCGGTGACACCTGGTCCCCCCAAAGCTCCGGCACCGAGGCGACGCTCCGCGCGATCACCTTCCTCGACGAGGGTGGAGCTGTGGCGGTCGGGGACGGGGTCGTCCTCCTCAGCGAGAACGGCGTCGACGATTGGTCGCCCGCGCAGCTCCCCGCAGAAGCCAGCGCACAGCTGCGAGCTGTCGCCGGGACCTCGACACGGGCGTTCGCGGTCGGCCTCGCCGGTCTCGTGCTGATGAGCCAAGACAACGGCCAGAGCTGGGTCGAGCTCGATCGCCCGACCGAGGCCGATCTCCTCGGCGTCAGCCTCGACCTCACCGTGCTCGCCGGCGACGGCTCGCTCTTCCGCATGGACGGCGACGAGTGGATCTGGAGCGGGGATCTCGAGGCGGCTGTCGAGGCTGTCGACCCCGGGCTCAGCTGGGTCGTCCTCGCCGACGGCACCGCCGCGACGCTCATCCCCCAGTGGTACGGCCTGGAGAGCCGCACACCGCTGCCGGAGGGCAGCGCCACGCCGCAGGTCATCCTCCCCCGAGGCGAGCGCGCGACCCTGCTCAGCGAGTCCGGAGAGCGGCTCGAAGCGGCCGTCACCGAGAAGTGGGTCGACTACAGGACCCGCTGCGTGAACCTCCCGGGCGGCGCGGTCGAGGGTCGCCCCTTCTACGTCGACGGTGAGGCCCGCGTCGCGCCGATCGTCGACCGCGAGGGCTGGTCTGCGCCGCTCGCCCTCGACGTCAATGACCTGTCACCAGAGACACGTACGGTGCTCGCCTCGGCCTGGGCCCTCGACGGCGCCTACGAGCACGCGTCGATCGCCTCCTTCGCCCGCTTCATCCTCGATCTGATGGCCGTCGGCGCCCCAGCGAAGCTCGTCGCCGAGGCCCAAGCCGCCCTCGCCGACGAGGTCCGCCACGCCCGCGCCTGCTTCGACCTCGCCTCGGCCTACGCGGGTCAGCCCCGAGGACCCGGCGCCTTCACCCTCGACCGTGCCTTTGAGGGCGAGCACGACCTCATCACCCTGGCCCTCTCGACCTTCGTCGAGGGGTGCGTCAACGAGACGATCGCCGCCGTCGAAGCCGAGGTCGCGCACTCCCTCGCCGAGGTCCCCCTCGTCCGCCACACCCTCGCCCAGATCGCCGCCGACGAGACCCGCCACGCCGCCCTCGCCTGGGACACCCTCGCCTGGTGCCTCTCTGCCGCCGGCGAACCACTCCATCACGCGCTCAGCCAGCACTACCGGGCCCTACGCGAGCGAGCCACCGCCGAGCGAGCCATCGCCCCAGACGCGCACCGGGCGACGATGAACCTGACCCGCCACGGTCGCCTCGGCGAGGCCTCGAGGGCCCTCATCGCCTCCAGGGTCCGGCAAGACCTGATCCTCCCCCGCCTGGCCAAGCTCCTGCGCCAGGACCAGCCTCACCGCCCTCAGGCCCCGATCGTTCGGCATCCCGTCACCTGACGCCAGGGCCCCGAGGCAGACAGCGCAGCCAATCAAACGAAGGGACAAGATCCCCGCACCGGCACGCTCATCCAGACAAGCGCCGAGCCAGCGCCCCAAGAGCGCCAAGAGCGCCAAGGGCGCACACAAGCCGGTCCGTCTCCGCATGAACGCTCTCCAAGCCCGCGGTGCACAACTCCCGCCAAGCGCCAGCGAGGCCGCCAAGCACCAGCGAGGCCGCATCGGAGCGCACGACGTCGGCGTCGTGCCGCGCCAAGCGACGTGGGCGACGCTCCCCACACATGTCCTCTGCGGGCGACAGGCGGCCCCCTGAACATGTCCCGCGAGGCCGCGAGGACCCCAACGCCGCCCCGCTCGGCCCGAGGATTCCGCACGACGATCAGGAGTGGTATGCAGACCCCCTGTCGCCAGCTGGCAGCGCCAACGCAAGCGCAGCCCCAAGCGGTCGACCTAGCGAGGAACCATGCTCCATAACCTCCCCGTCCCCCGTCTCCCCCTCGGCCCCCTCGCTGGGTTCCTCGCCGCCGCCGTCGTCGGCTGCATCCCCTACGGCAACACCCTGTGCTGGGAGTGCGCCGAGGACGACGAGGCCTGCAAGAAGAACGCCTGCTCCAACTACACCGACACCGGGACCTCCACCGAGGACACGACCACCACGTCGACGACGCTGACGACCTCGACCTCGACCGATCCGACGACGAGCACGACCACCGCGACCACCGCGACCACCGAGGACACGACCACCACCGAGGACACGACCACCACCGGGAGGATCTGCTCCTACGATCTCGTCTGTGACGCCGACGAGACCCTCGAGGGCTGCCTCCACGACTGCGGCACCTGCGAGATCGACGACACCTGCGACGGCGCCAGCGAGACGCCCTACGCATGCCCGGAGGACTGCACTGCGACCCAGTGCGACTCCAACGGGGAGATCGACGCCCTCACCGAGCAGTGCGACGACGGCAACGACAACGACAACGACGCCTGCACCAACGCCTGCACCCTCAACGTCTGCGGCGACGGTGTGCTCTACCCCGAGGCCGAGGGCGGCGCCGAGGAGTGCGATGACGGCAACGACGTCGTCGGCGATGGGTGTGCGCCGGACTGTACGATCGAGCGACGGTTGGTGTTCGTCTCGAGCGCCCTGTTCACCGGCAACCTCGGCCCGGCGCTCGGCGGTCTCAGCGGCCTCGAGCTGGCGGACGCTCAGTGCCAGAAGCTCGCCGACGACGCGGGCAAGACGGGGACCTTCCGCGCCTGGCTGAGCGACGCAGAGAACGGCCCAAGTGCCCGCTTCGGGATCGACTCTGGGTTTAGCGGTGTCTTTGAGCTCGTCGACGGATCTGTGGTCGCGAACGGCTGGGCGGATCTGGTCGATGGTGAGATCGCAGTGCCGATCAACATGGATGAAAAGGGCGCGACCCCTCAGCCATCTCCGGTGTGGACCAATACGAAGTCCGACGGCACACCTGCGGGTGCCGAGCACTGCCAAGGGTGGACCATCACTGGCGGCATCAGCGACAAGGGCCACTTTGGGTTCAGCGGTGAATCAACCGCGACATGGACGGACTTCGACACTCAACTCTGCTCTGGCTCGAACCGAGTCTATTGTTTCCAGGTCGAGTAGCCTGAGAGGACACCTGTACGGGTTCCCTTCACAGTGGGCCCGCTTGACGCGTCCCCTCTCGCTAGCGCTTGCGTGGCGGAGCAAGGACGCCCAGGGCTGGCCCGCTCATGTCAAAGTTGATCTGTAGCCCAGGCTCGCGCCAGACGGCGCCAGACAGCGCCAGCCCAAACACCAGCCCCCAACGCCCGAACACGCGACGAAGCATGCGCCGCATGCCTCGGCGGCGGATCATCGCCACATCAACAACTCCCACGCACGCCCGAGCGCCCGAGTCGACCCCGCCACGGACAGGCCTCCCCAGCACGCGCCTGAGCAGCCCACCGACGCGCGGATGCATGCGAAGATCACCGAGCCGCTCCCCGCCCCCGCGTCGCCCTCCTGCGCATGACCCTCGCCATCGTCACTGAGAAGCCGTCCGTGGCCCGCGACGTCGCCGCGTGCGTCGGCGCGACCCGCCGCCACGGGGGCTATCTCGCCGGCAACGGCTACATCGTCACCTGGGCGATCGGGCACCTCGTCGGCCTGGCGCAGCCCCACGAGATAAACCCCCGCTGGCGGAGCTGGCGTGGGGAGGAGCTGCCGATGCTGCCGACGCAGTGGCCGCTCTGCGTTCTGCCCCACGCGGCGGGGCAGTACGCGATCGTCCGCCGGATCCTCCGCGATCGCACGGTCAAGGGGATCATCTGCGCCACCGATGCCGGCCGCGAAGGCGAGCTGATCTTCCGCTTCATCTACGAGGCCGCCGGCTGCACCAAGCCCGTCGAGCGCCTCTGGATCTCCTCGCTCACCGCCGACGCGATCCGTGCCGGGCTCGCCCGTCTGCGGCCGGGGAAGAGCTTTGACGGCCTCGCCGACGCAGCCCGCGGCAGGGCCTGCGCGGACTGGCTGGTCGGGATGAACCTGAGCCGGGCCTACACCCTCGCCCACGGCGACCTGCTCTCGGTCGGGCGGGTCCAGACGCCGACGCTCGCCCTCCTCGTGACCCGTGAGGAGGAGATCCAGGCCTTCGTCCCCGAGACCTACCACGAGGTCGTCGCCACCTTCCTGGCCGAGGGAGCCCCCTATCAGGGCACCTGGTTTCGCCACGACGAGGGGAGCTGGCCCGAGGCGAACGAGGCCGCGCGTCGCCGGCTCTCGGCGGACGGAGCGGAGTCCAGCGCCATCATCGATCGGGTCCGAAGCGCAGGAGCGGGCCAGGTCTGCGCGATCAAGGAGGAGCACAAGCGGATCCCGCCGCCGGCGCTCTACGATCTCAGCGAGCTCCAGCGCCACGCCAACCGCCTCTACGGAATGAGCGCCAAGCGGACGCTCGACGTCGCCCAGCGCCTCTACGAGCGGCACAAGCTCCTGACCTATCCGCGCACCGACAGCCGTCACCTCTCGACCGAGGTCGCGCGGACCCTGGCGGGGGTCGTCGCCGCCGTCGCTCCCGGCTATGTCGGGCTCGTCGCCCCCGGCTCCGGCGCGCGCCCCCTCTCCGCGCGCTTCGTCGACGATCGCAAGGTCACCGATCACCACGCGATCATCCCGACGACGACGCCAGCGAGCAGCGTCCGCCTCTCGCCGGAGGAGGCGAAGATCTACGACCTGGTGGCGCGCCGGCTGCTCTCGGCGTGGCACGAGGATCACCGCTACGCCGTCACCCACGTGCTCACGTCGGTCGCCGACCTCGACCTCTTCCACACCCGGGGCTCGCGGGTCCTGTCGCAGGGGTGGAAGGTGCTGGACATCGTCACCCGCAAGGAAAAGGCCCGTCAGGCGGCTCGTGAGCTCGATCGCCAACCCGATCGCCAACCCGATCGCCAACCCGATCGCCAGCCCGATCGCCAATCCGATCGCCGATCCGGTCATCAGCCCGATCGTCAGGAGGAGGGTCAGGCGACCCCTCAGGCGACCCCTCAGGCGACCCGCCGCGGCAAGCCGACCGACAGCGGCGCAGAGCTGCCGGGGCTCACGACGATGCCGCAGGATCTGCCCGCGGCGCTCCGCCAAGGGCTCGGCGTCCCGCTCGACGCCGTCGACTCCGTCGAGAAGACCACACGCCCGCCGCCGCGGCTCAGCGAGGCGAGCCTGCTGACGGCGATGGAGACCGCCGGGGCCACGCTCGACGACAAGGAGCTCTCGCGGGCGATGCGGGATCGTGGCCTCGGCACGCCAGCGACGCGCGCGGCGACGATCGAGACCCTGCTCAGCCGCGAGTACATCGTCCGCAGCGGCAAGGTGCTCCAGCCGACGGCGAAGGGCATGGCCCTGATCGACCGGGTCCACCCCCACGTCAAGAGCCCGGCGATGACCGGCGAGTGGGAGTCGCGGCTGCGGGCGATCGAGCGCGGTGAGCTCGGCCTGAGCCTGTTCATGGGGGAGATCGAGGCCTTCGTCACACGAGTGGTCGAGAGCGTCCAGGGAGAGCCGGAGTCCCCCACAGCCGCGGGGATGGAGTATGTCGATATCGAGGATGTCAGTACGGAGCATGCCCGTCCGGCGCGAGTCGGTACGGAGCACTTCCTTGCAGAGAATGTCCATACGGGACAAGTCCGCACCGCGGGCGTCAGCGCGACCGACACGAGCGCTCTCCTCGGCGATGGACCTGTCCCAAACCGCTACATCGACCGAAGTCCTGGCTCGACGATGGCACGGGGACCTCGTGCATCCCAGCTCGAGAGCGCGGGCGAGGATCGAGCGCGACAGCGATACCGAGAACCTCTGGCGCCGACGGGAGCTGCTCTGCTGTCACGGACCCAGCCGAACGCCCGCGCCGAGCCCAGGATCCAGGAGGGCCCAGGCTCGCGTCCGAGTCCAAGCCCCAGCTACGACGAGCCCGCCCCCCCCCGCCCCCCAAGGTCCACGCGCTCATCAGCCACCCAGACACGGCCAAGGGAGAGTGGCGCAGAGACAGCGCCGAGCCCGACGGCGAGGCGCTTCAGCCCGCGGATCGTCACCGCTGGCGCGACCGCCCGGGCCGCCCGGGTTCGCGGCGATGCTCCTCCGCGACAGACGACAAGCCCCGCGAAGGCGCAGCTCCGCGACGCCCCGCCGAGTCGTGGCAGCGGCGCCAGCTCGGGCGTCCGCGCGCGCACGAACCCGGCCCCCCGGGCGTCTCAGCATGAAGAACACGAGCCGCGCGACCTGTACCAGCGGACCCAAGAGCGCGAAGACCACGAGCAACGCGACGCGTACGAGCAGACCCGACCGGGCGGCACCAAAAAGCTGAAGAGCGCCCACCCAGCCCCGACTGCCGCCCCGCGCTCCGATCCCGAGAACACCCGTCAAGCGGGCGGGCGCTCCCTCAAACGACCCCGCGCCGCCCTCAAGGACCTGCTCCGCGAGACGTTCGGCCACGACGCCTACAGGCCGAACCAAGAGCCGGTCTGCGTCGCCGTCACCCAGGGCCACGACGTCTTGGTCGTGATGCCCACCGGCGCCGGCAAGTCGCTGTGCTACCAGCTCCCGGGGCTCGCCCGCGCCGGGACGACGCTGGTGGTGAGCCCGCTCATCGCCTTGATGGAAGATCAGGTGAGCAAGCTCCAGCAGCTCGGCCTCCAGGCCGCTCGGATCCACTCTGGGCGCGGCCGGGCCGAGTCGCGGGCGAACTGTGTGGACTACCTCGCGGGGCGCCTCGACTACCTCTTCGTCGCCCCCGAGCGACTCGCGGTGCCGGGCTTCCTGGAGCTCCTCGCCCGCCGCCCCCCGGGCCTCATCGCCGTCGACGAGGCCCACTGCATCTCCCAGTGGGGGCACGACTTTCGCCCCGACTACCGCATGCTCGGCCAACGCCTCGCGCAGCTCCGGAGCGCGCCGGTCATCGCCCTCACGGCCACGGCGACGCGGATCGTCCAGGACGACATCGTCGAGCAGCTCAGCCTCGGCGCGGGTCGGCGCTTCATCCACGGGTTTCGCCGCGACAACATCGCGATCGAGTCGGTCGAGATCGCCAAGCCTGAGCGGCCGGCGGTCGTCGCCAAGCTCCTCGCCGCTGCGGAGCACCGCCCGGCGATCATCTACGCCGCCTCGCGCAAGGAGGTCGAGGCGCTCGCCGACAGCCTCGGGCGAAAGATCCCCGCGGCGCCCTACCACGCGGGCATGAGCGCCCGCGCCCGCGACGAGGTGCAAAACGACTTCCTCGCCGGTCGCCTCGAGGTCGTCGCCGCGACGGTCGCCTTCGGCATGGGGGTCGACAAGGCGGACATCCGCACGGTCATCCACACCGCCCTGCCCCAGACCGTCGAGGGCTACTACCAGGAGATCGGCCGGGCCGGGCGAGACGGACGTCCGTCGCGGGCCGTCCTCCTCCACTCCTACGTCGACCAGCGGATGCACGAGTTCTTCCTCGAGCGCAGCTACCCCGAGATCGAGCTGCTGGAGCGGCTACGACGAAAGGTGCCCGCGGGGGGGATCGACCGCGAAGAGCTCACGAGGCGCACCCGCGCTCCGCAAGAAGAGATCGACGAGGCCCTAGAGAAGCTCTGGATCCACGGCGGGGTCCACCTCGACGCAGAGGATCAGGTCACCCGCGGAGACGATGATTGGCGGACCAGCTACCTCGAGCAGCGGGCGCACCGGCAGGCGCAGAGCGCCGAGATGGTCGCCCTCGCCAAGACCACGAGCTGTCGCATGGTCCACCTGGTCGATCACTTCGGCGACGCCTCCGACAGCGGCAAGCCCTGCGGGATCTGTGATGTGTGCGCCCCCGAGGCCTGCCGCGTCCAGGCGTTCAGGACCCCGTCCAAGGGAGAGCTGGCGGCTCTCGCTGCGATCCTCGACCGCCTGAGGAGGAGCCCCTGCGCCCTCGGGACGCTCCTGCGCGATCTCGAGGCCAACCCCGAGGTCCCGGCGATCGACCGCGCGACCCTCCGGATCCTGCTCGCCGGGCTCGCCCGCGCCGGCGTCGTCGGCCTCCGCGACGAGAGCTTCGAGAAGAACGGCGAGACGATCCGCTACCAGCGCGCCCTGCTCCTCCCGGACGGGCCGCCGACGACCAGCAAGCTCCTCGGGACGCTCGTCCTGCCGACGACGGCGGAGGCGACCACGACCCGCCGAAGCAGCGCCAAGGCCAAGACCAAGGCCAAGGCCAAGACCAAGGCCAAGACCAAGGCCAAGACCAGGACCAAGACCAGGACCAAGACCGGGGCAAAGAAGAAGACCCGCGCCCGGGCGACTCGGCCATCGACCGGCAGCGACTCCGATGACACAGCCTTGGATCCTGCGAGCGAGGCGATGGCGGCGGCGCTGCGCGAGTGGAGGCTGGCAGAGTCCAAGCGGCGGCGGACTCCAGCCTTTCGCGTGCTCAATGACCAGACCCTGCGGAGGATCGCCATCGCCCGCCCCTCGACCGATGAGGAGCTCCTGGCGATCCGCGGCTTCGGTCCCAAGGCCGCCGACAAGTTCGCGAGCGCTCTCCTCCGCGTGATCGCTCGCGCTAGCGGGGCGCGAGCCGCCACCGGGCGCAGCGCTCGTCGACCGCGATCCGGTCGCTGACGACGATCGACGCCTCGACCTCGACCTCGACCTCGACCTCGACCTCGACCTCGACCTCGACCTCGACCTCGACCTCGACCTCGACCTCTCAGAGGCAGTGGCACAAGTCCCGTGTGCACTCGCGCGAGCCCTCGCCCTTCCTCTCGGTACCGCGGAAACGTGCGGTACGGCCCAGGACAGCCGCGCTTCGTCGAAGCCAAGACGGCCAACGAGCGCGGCGTGAGACCACACGGGACTTTCCCCAAGGCCTCCTAGGATCCGCCCGAGTCGCCCCCGGACTCGACGCTGAGATCGACGCGAGCCTCAAAGATCCCGAGCCCGTCGAGATGACCGGTCGGCCAACGCCGCGCCGCCATCCCCTGGCGGAGGCAGACAGCGAGCCGGGGCAGCTCCTCCTCACCGCCGATGTTGAGCCGCACGGGCCCCTTGTAGTCGCCTATCAGGGTGAACTTCAGCTCCAGGCGACCGGCCGTCTTGGAATCTACGCGGAGCGCCCGGCGGTGACAGTCCTTCGCGACCTGAGCGATCACCCGGCAGATCGCAGCACGGTCGACCGATCCCAGCGCCTTGCGAAGACGGACCTTCACCCGACTCTTGGGAGCGCCCTCCAGCTCACCCGGAACCTCCGTCTCAGAGCCGCCGGACCCATCCGCGAGACTACCGTCAACGCCGCTACCGCTCTCCTCCTGCGCGTCGCTCGAAGGATCTTCGTGACCCTCCGCCGGCTCCGCACCGCTGTCCTGGAGGGGCGCATCGCCGGCGCCCGGACGCTCGCCGTCGACGGTCGTCGGTCTCGGCGCCCCTTCGGCGAGGCCCTGCCCGCCTACAGGCTGCGACCGCGGGGCGGTCGACTCCGGGACCATCCCGGCATCGTCGGATCCGCAGGCCAGGCAGAGGAGCATGACGGCCTGGGGGAGGAGCGCGAGAGCCCCTCGACGACGATCCCTGCGGCGCTCCTCAGGACCCCGCGCGAAGAGCCGCCCCGCGCCCTCATCACCCGGCGATGAGGGGCCAAGCCCGCGCCGCCGATGGCCGCGGCCTTCGAGCGAGCGCGTCATCCCATGAGTGTAGTGGACGCAGAGCCCCGCGCAGCGGCTGGCTTGCGAGGCCATAGTCATCCGCGGCATCGTGGGTCATGCGCGTATTTCGACCCTGGTCGTTCGCCTCGCTCCTCTCGCTCCTGGCGCTCCTGGTCGCGACCCCGGCGAGCGCGTCCGAGGCCGGCGGGTCGACGGCGACCGTCGGCGTCGCGCCCGAGGGCTTGGTCGCGGCGATCGCCCAGGTGCTCGCCGACGAAGGGGTGCCCGGCGTGGGGATCGCCCTCGTCGATCGCGACGGTGTGCGCTGGGCCGGCGGTGTGGGTCTCGCCGACCCGGCGTCCTGTCGAGCGATCGACGCAGACACCATGTTTCGCGTCGGCTCGATCACCAAGAGCTTCATCGCGATGACCATCGTCGCCCTCGCCGAGCGCGGTCAGCTCGGCCTCGACGAGCGCCTCTCCGATCTCACGAGCTCCGTCGAGTACGACAACCCGTGGGCTGAGAGCGCTCCGATCACCGTCGCCCACCTCCTGGAGCACACGGCGGGCTTTGACGACATGCGCTTCAACGAGACCTCTGGCCCGGCGAGCGTCGAGACGCTGCCGTTGGTCGACGTCCTCGCCCGCAACCCGCGCTCACGGAGCGCCCGCTGGCGCCCAGGATCGCGCATCTCCTACTCCAACCCGGGCTACACCGTCGCCGCCCATATCATCGAAGAGCGGACCGGCGCCCCCTACGAGTCCTCCGTGCGCGCCCACGTCCTAGGTCCCCTCGGCATGGAGACGAGCACCCTGCGGCGGACCTCGACCAGCGAGGAGCGCCTCGCCCAGGGCCACCGCGGGCCGCAGGCGCCGTTCCCCTACTGGCCGATCATGCACCGCCCGGCCGGCGTCCTGATGAGCTCCCCCCGCGAGCTCGCCGAGTTTGTCCGGCTCCTCCTCAACGACGGCGTCCATGACGGACACGCTGTCGTCAGCCGCGAAGGCATCGCCCGGATCGAGCGCTCCGGCACCCTCCCCCACGACGACCTCGACGTCTCCTACGGGCTCGGCAATTACGGCGGCGCAGACCTACCCGTGGTCATGCGCGGGCACGGCGGCTCGGTCCCGGGCTTCCTCTCCGAGTACGGCTACAACCGCGAGCTCGGCGTCGGCTACGTGATGCTGCTCAACAGCTCGCACTCCGCCCTCGCCTTCACCCGGATCCGTCGCCTCCTCGCCGCCGCGGCGATCGGCGACCGCCCCCTCCCGCCGCCGCCGCGCGTCGACGTGTCGCCGGAGGAGCTCGCCGCCTACGCCGGCTACTACGAATACTCGAGCCCACGCCACGCGCTCTTCGGCTTTATCGAGCGCGCGACCTTCGGCCTCACGATCGAGGTCGACGGCGACACGCTCCGCGCCCGCACCCGCAGCGGCGCGCAGGTCGAGCTGATCCCGACCGGCGCCCAGACCTTCCGCATGCCGCACCAGTCGGGCAGCAGCGTTCTCCTCCGCACCGACGGCGATCGCCAGGTCTTCGAGCTCGGTATGGCCCAGCTCGAGCGGAGCTCGGCCGTGCTGGCGACGCTCCGCTACCACGCCCTCCGCCTCGCGCTCCTGCTGATGCTCACCGCCATCCTCGCGGCCTTCCTCTGGATCCCCGGCCTATGGCTCATCCGCGGCCGCGACCGGGTCAAGGCGACGGCCCTCACCCGCGGCCTCCCCCTCCTCGCGACGATCTGCTTCTTCGCCCTGCAGCCGATCCTCATCGCCGGCCTCATCGCCGACGCCCTCGGTGAGCCCAGCGCCTACGCGATCGCCCTCTGCCTCGTCACCCTGCTCTTCGCCGCCACCTCCGGCGCCGCCCTGGCCCAGGCGATCCGCTCGCTCCGCGCCCCCCTCGGCCTCTGGGTCCGCCTCCACTCGCTGAGCGTCGCCATCGCCTGCTTCGGCATGACGCTCTACCTGCTCAAGCACGACATCATCGGCCTGCGGACCTGGGCCTGGTGAGGTGAGGTGAGGTGAGGTGAGGCTGGCATCCTGGGGCTTGCGGCCCGCTCGTCACCTCGCTCTGTCTGCGGGGGCGAGCTGCCGGCTCCCCTGCGAGGCGCGCGACAGGAGGTGAAGGCCGCGACCGGCGCGCGCGCTAGAGCACGCAGCTCGGCTCATCCGCGCAGATGCTCGAGTCGTCGCAATTATAGCTCTGGCACTCCCAGCTCGACAGGCAGGAGGCGCCGTTCGCCTTGAGCTGGCGGCACGTCCCGATCGAGCCGTAGTCCGGCTGATCACAGAAGAGCGACGCGTCGCCGCAGTCATAGTCCGACTCACACTCTCCGCCGATCCCTGGCGGCGGCCGGCAGAGGTTGGATCCGGCGTCACACTCGAGCCCCTCGCCGCACAGGTCGACCTCTGGGTTGCACACAGCCCCCTCGTATTGCACCTGGACGCAAGTGTTGACCGTCGTGTCGCAGACCAGCCCCAAGAGCCCACACTCATCGTCGATGCAGGCGCCGCCCCTCGTCTGCGGGAGAATGCAGGTCTCGCCGAGACAGACGTACCCCTTGGCGCACTCATAGTCCTCATAACAGGCGGTGTAGAGCCCTCCCTTGGCCTCGCAGATCGAGCTGTCGCCGCAGATCGAGTCGTCGACGCAATAGCCGGCGGGGCACGCCTGACCCAGGGTCGCCCTCGGGATCGGAGTGCAGGTCCCGGCACAACAGGCCGCGTCACAGGCGATGAGGTCGATGTCGCAGGAGAGCGAGGTGCACTGGACGTCCGTTTGGCACAGCTCGCCGTCGGCCAGCGTACCCGCGAAGATCTTCCGACAGGCATCGCTGGAGAGAGCGTCGTCGAAGCCCTCGGACACGCACTCGCTGTCGCGGATCGCCTCGGCACACGCGTAGGCCATCTCCCCGTCGTAGGAGGCGCTGCCGTTGGCGAGCGCCTGGCGCATGTCCGAGGAGAGCCACCAAAGCTCGATCTCGCGCTCGATCCCCGAATAGCGCTCGCAAAGATCGGCGTCGGCGAACGCCCCACACTCGAGCATTCGCTCGCAGTAGGCCTCCGAGAAGGCCCTCGGGAGCTCGGAGAACTCGACCTCCTGGGTGCACCCCGCGGTCAGCGAGGCGCTCGTGCACAGAGCCGCGATGACGGCGCGCTGGGCATAGTCGTGTCGTCTCATCATCGGCAATTCTCCGTCTCAGGGCAGGAGCGGCTCAAAGCGAAGGTCGAGGTAGTAGTCGCCGCTGCCGTCGTAGCCGACCCAGCGACCCGATCGGAGCACGCTATGGGGCACCGGCAAGCAGGACCCGTCGTTCCAGCACAACGAGGTGATCAGATCATCATCGATCGCGTCGGACTCCCAAAACTCCAGCTTAAAGCTGAAGAGCGGGTCGTAGACGACCTCTTCGTCGGGCCAGTCGCCAGGGCAGCCCGACACCGCGGAGGAGCTGATGTACTCTCCCCCCTCGTAATAATCATAGTAGAGTTCGGCGTCGCCCCAGCCGTCGTCACAGCTCGGCGGGGCGAAGAGGTCAACCGTGACGGTGAAGTAGATCGCGTCGATAGGCCAGCAATCGCCGTCGACGCAGACCGCATCGCCCGCACACTCCTCATTGTCAAGACACAGCTCCTCGCCCGAACTATCACCGCCGCTCGCTGTGGTCGCCGTGGTCGCCGTGGTCGCCGTGGTCGCCGTGGTCGCCGTGGTCGCCGTGCCAGCGGTCGCCGAGGCGCTCCCCGTCCCTGTCCCGGAGGTGCTCGCGCTGCTCTCGCCGCCCGTGCTCTCGCTGCCCTCTCCACCGCTGGTCCCGCCCGAATCGGGGTCGATACAGCGATCGTCGACGCAGGAGAGGCCGACAGCGCAGGCCCCTCCGTAGCCGCAGGCGCACCCCTGAACCCCCGGCGTACAGGACCCGGCGCTCTCTGAGGACGCCTGAGTAGCGCTCTCCGCCTCATCTCCCGCGCACGCCTGGGCTACGATCCCCAGGCATAGCGCGGCCAACACACGCACACATCGTTGCACCATCATCGGTCTCCGTCGGGCCGAGAAGATACGGACATTTGCCGAGATGGATCAAGGAAAGAACACATGGCAATCTGTCCTCATTTCCGGACAACACCCAACGACAGACTCTGACAGACGCCGTGGTGACTCGCCGTGGGCAGCACTCGCGTGCGAAGATCCGACGATCAATACACATAGGGGCCATGTCTGCGATTCAGGACACTGTGAACCTCTCCCCTGCCCAGCAGGCTCATAAACGCTCCCCCTCGATCGACCGTGCAATCCGCTCGCAGCTCGTCAGCGGCGCAGTCGACCCGTCGTCGTCATGCCCTGGGAACGCCGACCTTCCCCGACCTACGAACCGCTGCGCCCACCCTGCTCTCTCGACCCACCGCCGTCGCGACCTCATCGAGTTCGTCCGTTGCATGCCGCTCCAGCGTCCCGGCGTTCTCGCCGCTTGTGCCTCGACGATCGGTCCGAGTCTCCGGTCGCTTGCGCCTCACGCTCGGCCCGAACCTCCGGCTCTTCCGGACGCGCCAACACAACCCGTGTGTGGCCCTCGTCGCGCAAACCGCCCCCATCGCGGACCTCGCTCGCCTCGCCTCACTCGCCTCACTCGCCTCGCTCCCCTCGCTCTCGATCCGCCCCTCGGCCGGAGGGGCCGCGGCTCGCCTCCACGTGGCGGGAGGGCCCGGCGCTGCGCCCTGGAGCGCCGAAGCGCGGGTGGATGGGCCGCTGCGACCCGTCTGGGCGCGCCGAAGCGCGGATCTGAGGCCTCCTGTGCGCGGTCTTCGTGCGGTACGCATCATTCTTTCGCCGCGCCGGGCCAGACCTGTAGGCTGAGCCGAGTTCCGCCCTTGAAGACCTGCGCCCGCGCCATGAAGAGCCGCCCCCTCCTCGCCCTCATCCTCCCCCTCTTTCTCGCCTGCTGCGGCGAGCCTCGCTCGCCCTACGGGGTCGTCGACGCGTCGCTGGCCCTCGACCGGGTCGTCCTCTACCGCAACGGGATCGGCTACTTCGAGCGCAGGGGCGAGGTCGACGGCGACGTCCTCCGGATCCGCGTGCGCAAGGATCAGGTCGACGATCTGCTCAAGAGCCTGACGGTCGTCGACGCCGACGGCCAGGCCGTGAGCGTGTCGATGCCCCTCGACGCCCAGAGCTGGGCGAGCCCTGCCCTCGCGGTCCTCGGCCCCGGCCGCGGCTCGCTGGCGTCGGTGCTCGACTCGATGCGGGGGACCGAGGTCACCCTCACCTCCCGCGAGGGTGAGGTCCGGGGCCGGGTGATGATGGTCGAGCGGGTGATCAACGAGCCCGATCCAAACCGCAGCACCCCCCGCGGATCGACGGCTGAGGGCGACACCCAGGACAACAAGATCACCGTCGTCGCCGGCGACAAGATGCGGACCGTCCGCCTCAGCCGGGTCACCGGCGTCACCCTCCACAACGGTGATCTCGCGGTCCAGCTCGGCCGCAACCTCGACGCCAGCGCCGGTGAGGGGATGTTCCAGCAGGTCGACGTCGAGATCCGCCTGACCAACGCCCGCTCCCACGATCTGATGGTCTCCTACGTCGCCGCCGCGCCGATCTGGAAGCCGACCTACCGGGTCGTCCTCCCCAAGGGGGGCGAGGGCGCGGCGCTCCTCCAGGGCTGGGCCGTGGTCGACAACCTGAGCGGCGAGGACTGGGATCAGATCAGCCTCTCGCTCACCTCGGGCGCCCCGATCGCCTTCCGCTACGACCTCCATACGCCGCGCAACATCCACCGCAGCGACCTCAGCGGCGCAGGTACGCGCAAGCAGGCCCGGGTCTCCCTAGGCGAGACGAGCTTCCAGGAGCGCCTGAGCGACGAGGAAGAGGAGGCGGACGAGCCCGAAGAGGAGCTCCTCGCGAAGAAGGCCGAGAAGAGCTCGCGACGCGAGCGCAAGGCGTCGGGCAGCGCCGGGTACGGCGGTGGAGGCGGTGGAGGCGGTGGAATGCCCAGCCCTGAGCCCAACGAGGAGCGCTCTCAGGCCGCCAAGATCGCCTCCCAGGCCGGTCTCCTGGGATCCCTCCGCGCCGACAACAATGAGAGCATGAAGGACCTGTGGGGGAGCGGGGAGGCCAGCGACGGGCCCTCGCTGGACCTCGACTCGCTGCGCAGGAGCACGGCCGCCTCCGCGCGGACCAAGCAGGTCACAGGGCTGACGCAGACCGACCTGGGCGAGCGGGTCACGGTGCCCGACGGGACGAGCACGATGGTCGCCCTGCTCAACGCCGAGGTCGAGGCCTCGGAGACCTTCCTCTTCAAGCCAGGCGGCGCCGGGACGGGCTACGAGTCCAACCCCTACCGGGTCGTCCGCTTCAAGAACACGAGCGAGTACGTGCTCGAGCCGGGGCCGATCAGCATCTACTCCGGCGGTAGCTTCGTCGGCGAGGGCCTCAGCGAGGTCGTCGGCGCCGGCGCGAGCGCGACGATCCCCTTCGCCGTGGAGCCCGGCATCGCGGTCACATCGACGCAGGGCAGCGGCGGCCAGGAGCTCAAGCTCGTCCGGATCGTCCGCGGGGTGCTCGAGGCCGAGAGCTTCACCCAGCGCAAGACCACCTACGAGCTCCGCCTCCAGCCCGGCACCGGCGCGAAGGAGGTGCTCATCCGCCACCCCCGCGCCGGCAACGACTACACCCTGAACCCTCGCCCCGCCGGCACCGAGGACCTCGACGGCGCCTATCTGGTGCCGGTGCCGATCGCCTCCGGCAAGGCGATGGCCGAGATCGAGGTGATCGAAGAGACCCCGTCGACGATCCAGGTGACGATGTGGGACAGCCGCAGCGAGGCGCTCCTCCAGGATCTGATGTCGTCGGCGAAGCTCAGCACGGAGGACCGCGCCCGCCTCCAGCCGATCGTCGACAGCCGCGCGGCGATAGGCGCGATCGACACCAAGATCGACGGCCTGCGCAGACAGCAGGCGGAGCTCGATCGCCGGGCCAACGAGACCCGGCAAAACCTCCTCGCGATCAAGCAGGACAGCCGCGCGGGCGCCCTCCGCAAGAAGCTGAGCAAGCGCCTCGACGAGTTCACCCGCGAGGCGGACACCCTCGGTCGATCGATCGTCACGCTCAACTCCGAGCGCCTCGAGGCCAAGATCGCCCTCGAGGACATGCTCTCGGACTTCGACTTCCGCGCGCCGACGACGGAGCGCTAGGAGGATCCGACAATGCCCCGCTGTACCGGGCTCGCGCCCAAGGTCGTCTGGGCCTACGACCCGATCTTGCGCGAACGCGGCGTCGCCCACGAGCTCGCGCGGCCTCTGGTTCGTGCGCTGATCTTCGCGCCCAGCCACTGAGCGAGAGCCGGCGGCCGTCGATGTCGTCGCGCCCGGTCAGCGGCCAAGCCCTTCGAGACTGGTCTCCCCGAAGGCCTACCCGAGGCGACGCCGACCCCACACAGTATCGGCTGGGCGGATCCTCTGGCCCGAGTCTTCGCCGTCGATGTGCCTACGCAGCACGACCGCTCGACGACGTGCTCAAGCTCGCGGACGTTGCCGGGCCAGAAGTCGCCGCACACGCCTCCCCGACTTCGTCCGGGACGAGCTGCGGGGCTTCGCGGGGCCGCGCTCACCTCGGACTCTCCAAGCCGAGGCAGCGCCGATCAGCGGAGGAACTCGAGCACGGTCGACCAGAACGCCAGGCGCCGCGCCTCTTCGATCCTGGGGATATGGCCGGCCTTCGCGAGGTGGACCACCCGCGCGCCGGAGGTACCGTACGAGGCGCCTAGCTCCTCGGAGTCCTCGGCCGAGACCATCGGATCTTCGTCGCCACGGATGATGAGGCCGGGGACGCGGGCGACGGAGGGATCGAAGTATGGCAGGTCGAGGACGGCGTACATCGGCGCGCTGGGGCAACGTCCGAGCTGGTTCGCCGTCGCCCACTCGCGCACCGCGGGCGGGCACGGGGCGAGCAGAGGCCCCCAGATCTCGAGGCCGATCGGCAGGTGACCGTCGGGGATCGAGTCGAGCACGCCGCGCATGTGCGGCGCGCGGGCGGCCACGTCGAGCGCGGGCGTAGGCGTGCGAAAGGCGGCCGAGACGATGATGCAGCTGCGGATCCGATCGGCGTCGGCGGCGAGCTGCGACGCGATCGCGCCGCCCCAGCTCTCGCCGAGGAGGTCGACCTTGGGTGTCCCGCGAGCCCGGGAGTACGCGGTGATCGCAGCCGCGATCGCCTGGGTCTGCGCGGCCACGGTCGCAGCCCGGCCGTCGGTCACGGGAGAGCTCGCGCCGGTGCCGAGGAGGTCGACCGTGACACAGGAGATGCCCGCGGCGAGGAGCGGCGCGGCGGCGTGGTAGCCAGGGTGCGGGATCGTGTACAAGCTGCCTGTCGCGATCGGACCCGGCAGGAGCCAGAGCGCGCGCCTGGGCTCCTGGCTCAAGACCTCGGGCGAGGTGTGCTCGACGATATGCAGGCGCCCGCCGGGGACCTCAACATCGTGCTCGATCCGGTGGACCGAGACACCGTCGATCGCGGTCGCAGGGGTTGACTGAAGGATACGCAGGATCTCGTCGGTGGTTCGCATGACGCCTCGCTCGGTTCTGTGTGGTGGTAGTGATGTCGACGGGTCAGGGCTGACCGCTCTGCGCGAGCGCGTCGACGGCCGCGGCGTCAAAGCTCGCGGTGCCTCCGGTCTCTATCGGGCTTCGCTCGACCAGCTGGATCCACAGGCCGCCGGTCGTGAACGGATCGAGGAACACCTCGCGGACGCCGGGAGCGGTCTCGACGGGGCGTCCGCGGGCACGAAAGCCGCGGCGTTCGAGCTCGACCAGGCGTGTGTCGAGATGGTCGATCCGGACCGCGACGTGGTGTAGCGAGGGGCCGTGGCGATCGTAGTGATCGCGGACCGGGCCGGGGCCCGCGGGGGCGTTGACGTGCAGCTCCAAGTCGCCGATCCGGAGGGTCCGGATCGTCATGCTCGGGGTGTTGATCTCGCCGCAGACCGCGGTGCCGAGGAGTCGTGAGAGCGCATCGGCGGCCCCTTCGGCGTCGCTGACGATCGCGGTGATGTGGTCGAGCTCCAGCTCTGACATCACCATCGCAGGGCCACCGATCCGTAGGTGTAGCCCGCCGCCGGGCAGTAGATGAGCGCGCGAGTCCCCCGCTCTAGACGTCCGGCGCGCTTGGCCTCGCACAGAGAGGCGGTCACCGACGAGCTGTTGATGTTCGCGTACTCCTCAAAGGTCGAGAAGGCGACGCCGTCGGCGAGCCCGAGCGTGTCCTCCATGTACGCGGTGAACCAGCTCATCGGCTGGTGGCTGACGAAGAGCTCGATCTCGTCGATGCTCCAGCCCGCTCGCCCCAGCGCCTCGGCGGCGGTGAGCGTCGCGTACTCTGCGACCTGGGCGTTGACGAGCCCCTGCAGCTCGCGGTCAAAGCTGATCAGCAGACGCTCGCCGGTGCCCTGCCAATAGGGCGGCTGGGGGGTGCCGGTCGGCCGCCGCCAGCCGAGCGAGATCGCGGCGTGGAGCTCCCCCGCGGTCCGCCACGAGAAGGCCATCTGCGCCCCGGGGACTGGGCCGAGGACGTAGGCCCCGGCCATGTCGGCCTCAAAGACGGTCGCCGAGGCCCTCTCGTCGCGCAGGCGAGAGTAGGCGATCGACTGGACGCAGAGCACACGCCGCGCCTGCCCCGAGGCGATCAGGCTGGCGCCGAGCATCATGTGCGAGAGCGCGGAGTTGCAGACGCTGTCGACCTCGAGCGCGAGCCCGCCGCGAAAGCCGAGCTTGTGGGCGACGAGGGGGCTGTTCTTCGGGCTCAGCCCGTCCGGCAAGAAGGAGTGGACGAGGATCGCGTCGATGTCCTCGATCCCCAGGCCAGCGTCGGCGAGGGCGCTCTTCGCCGCCGCGACCTCAGCGTCGGAGACCGGCATATCCGGCGGGAACCAGCGCCGTCGTCGGGCGCCGCGGTAGGGGTCCGAAAAGCTGTGCTCGACCGCCGCGATCGCGCGGTCGTGTTTGCCCGGCACCAGCTCGGCCCCGGCGACGCGGACGATCCCGTCATCACCCCGGCGGCCTCGGTACGGATCGCTGGTGGCTGCGCTGCGCTGAAACTCTGCGCCGAACACCTCGTTGGTGATCGGCTCGGCCCCCCAGAGACCGATCCCTAACACGCCAATATCGCGGATCATCGCACGTTCTCACTCTCTGTTCCAAAGGACATCTGTCGTAGAGCCTCAATGCGACCGTCGCCGGCGATCCGGGTGTCGCGGGCCTGGCGAATGTCGAGCACCGCCGGCCCCGAGGCGCTGAGGTCGTCGAGCAGCGCCGCGGTGATCTGGCCTGGATCTTGGATAAGGTGGCCCTTGGCGCCGAGCGAGCGCGCCCAGCCGACGAAGTCGATCATCGGCGTCGACCAGGGCTCGACGCGATCATGGGTCAGGCGATAGCCGTGGTAGACCATGTTGTAGCGGGCATCGTTGAACACCGCGAAGATCACCGGCAGCTGGTGCTCAAGGGCGACGAGCAGCTCATGGCCGGTCATCTGCATCCCGCCGTCGCCGCAGACGCAGATGACCCGCCGCGAGGGATCGCCGAGCGCGAGGCCGATCGCCGATCCGATCCCCGAGCCCATCGATCCCAGGCCGAGGTGGATCGTGAACCTGTCGGGATCGGTCGCCGTGGAGTAATGGAGCGCGAAGAGCATGTGCTCACCGATGTCCGAGACGAAGCGATCCGAGGGGCGGGCGGCCGCCTCGAGATCGGCGATCGCTCGGTGGGGCGCGATCGGCCGCGATGCATCCGTCCTGAACTTGGGATGATCGAAGGCGGAGCGCTCCTTCGCGTCGCCGAGGAGGGCGATACCGTCGCGCGGCAGACCCTGCCCGGGCGATCGAGCGCAGAGCGCCCGGGCGAAGGACTCCAGCGGATGATCGATCGCCAGCGCGGTGGGGAAGTTGCGGGCGAAGACGCTCGGGTCGGTGTCGACGTGGAGCACCGCACCGTCGGGGCTGACGACAGGGGTCCCGGCTGTGCTCGCGTCGTCGAGGTCCGCGCCCATGACGAGGGCGACGTCGGTCTTCGCGGCGCAGTATCGGCGGGCCCAATGCGACGCCGACATGCCGCACGTCCGCAGGCTCAGGGGGTGCTCCTCGGAGACCAGCCCCTTCGCCTGGGGAGTGGTCACAAAGGGGACGCCGAGCGCCTCCACGAGCGCGCGCAGCTCGATCTCGTGACCACGACATCCACCGCCCAGCACCAGGAGCGGGCGCTCCGCGGCCTTGAGCCGCACCAGCACCTCGTCGACGAGCGCATCCTCGGGAGGGCGGACGATAGGAGACGCGGAGATGATCGCCTCCGCCCGGGGCGCGGGGGCGGTGACGTCCGCCCGATCGACGGGGAGGATGACCACCGCAGGCCCCGGGCGCCGCGGGTCGAGAGCTGCGCGTAGGGCCACACGAAGCTCGCTCAGCGCCGCCTCGGGTCGGTCGACTCGCCTCACCGCGCGGGTGATCGGCCCGAGGAGGTCGGCGATCCCTCCGCGACCCTGGGCGCTGAGATCTTGGGTCAGGCGGCGGCCATCGCTCGCCACGTCACCGCAGAGAATGATCATCGGCACCCGCTCCGCGAGGGCCGCGCAGATGCCTGTGACAGCGTTTGTGATCCCCGGACCGGCGGTGACCAGCAGGCCAGGCGTGCGACCGGTCGCTCGGTGGTAGCCCATCGCCTCAAACGCAGCGCCGGTCTCGTGTCGCGGTTCGATCAGGCGAGCGCCAGGGTGCAGCAGGACCCGATGAAAGGCCGAGATGATCGGCCCCCCCGGGATCCCAAAGAACGTGTCGACGCCGGCGTCGACGAGCCACCGGACCATGGATTGTGCGACGCGCTCGACCCCGGGGGGTCGACGGGCGACAGTGAGCGGAGCGAAGAGATCTGGCACGGACGACACCTCCTGGGGGCGCAGGGGCCGTGACTATCGAGCTGAAATGACCATAGGGCCATACGCAGCGCGACCGATGCACGTACGCAATTCGTCGAGCGACACGAACCGCTCCCACATGGGCCGGAAAAACCGGCACATTCGAGGCTGTCGTGCGAGGGACTTTGGACGTACTAAGGGTGATCGAGGCGGCCTATCACCTCGATCTGGCCGATGACGCCTGGATGGAGGGGATCGTCGGCGAGGGCGAGCGCCTGCTGGGCCAAGGCCTCGGCCTTAGCGGCTACTTTGTCGACGCCTCGAAGCCTGACTCGTTTGACACCTGGGGTATGTGCAGCGCCGGCATGGATCCGGTCCTGGAGCGGGAGCGGTTTAAGCGTTGGACCGAGCATGCGCCGACCGCCCTCAAGCGTCATGCGCACCTGCACTCGGCAGCGTCGTTCGCCAGCCAGGTGCCCTTTGGCGACGTCGCCCCGCGGGCCTTTGACGATAGCTTTGAGCTGACCGGACGCGCCGACGTCCTCGGGATCAGCGCGCTCGACAGCACCGCGCGCGGATGCGGGCTGGCGATCCCCTGCCCAACGCGACAGGTCAATCCTCCGGCGGCAGCAGAGCGCTTGGTATGGGAGCGGCTGGCGGCCCACCTTGGTTCAGCGCTGCGGCTGCGGCGGCAGGTCGGGTCATCCGCGACCACGGAGGAGGGGGCGGAGGCGGTCCTGACCCCCGCGGGTCGCGTTGAGCATGCCGAGGGCGAGGCAGCCACGCCATCGGCGCGCGAGGCCCTGCGTCACGCCGCGCTGCGCTTTGACCGGGCCCGGACCCGCTCCGTACGCAGGCAACCCCTGGAGGCGACCGGTCTGTGGCTGGCGCTGGTCGCCGGGCGCTGGACCCTCGTCGATCACTTTGAGCGCGGCGGTCGTCGTTACATCGTCGCTCGTCCCAACCCGCCGCGCGTCGAGCCCATGTCCCGCCTGACGGTGCGCGAGACCCGGGTGACGCTCGCCGCTGCGCTCGGCCACTCCAACAAGATGATCGCCTACGAGCTCGGGATCGCCCCGTCGACCGTCTCTGGCTGCCTGCTGCGAGCAGCGAGCAAGCTCGGCGTCGCCGACCGGGCCGCGCTTATTCGTCTGGTGGCGGATCGAGTCGCCGGCGAGCGGCGAGCACCATCAGCTCCCGACGAGAATTGATCCCGAGGCGTCGATAGGCGGTCTCGAGCTGCTTGGCGACGGTGCCTGTCGCGGTCCCCCGGAGCCTGGCGATCGCGCGGTTGGAGCGGCCCGCGATCGCCAACCGGACGACCTCGAGCTGAGCCGGGGTCAGCACCTGCCATGGGCTCGCCGACGGGTCCTCCATCATCGCCGGGTCGACGATCCCCAGCTCATCCTGGGGCAGGCTGAAGACGATCAGGGTCTCCCCGTCGTGCTCGAAGCGCGTGACGCTGACGCCTTCGGCGGCGGGCTCATCCTGGGGCCTGGAGGGCTTGACCATCGTTCGCTGGCGCTGCTGCTCTCGGCCTCGCGCCGAGCGGAGAGCGTCCTCCACGGATAGGTAACGCCGGGGTGGGAGCTGTGCAAGCTGAGCACCCTGTGCCCCTGTATGTCCAGCTCTGGATCGGGGGACCGTTCCGCCCGTTTGAATCCGCGCTGGGCTTGCGTCAGCATCGCCCGGAGGATCGGCGCTCAGAGGCCAACGGGCGGTGATGCGCTGGCCGTCCTGGCTGAAATCCGGACGATCCACCGCGCCGAAGGTCACCAGGCACTCGGACAGTCCCATCGAGCTCGTGCGCGGCCTGTCCGGCCCGAGGGCCCGGCTCGCGTCCCCGGGCATCGGCCGTCGGAGATCGCCGGGTGTATCCTCGGGATCCGAGAGGCCTATCAAGACCATGGCACAGCTCCGCTCCTGCAACTCCTGCGCAGGGTTCCTAGCGCCCGCGTCGACCACCTGCCCCCACTGCGGCCACACCGCGCAGACGCTCCCCAAGGGCCATGGCCACGGTGTCGCCGGGAAGCTCCTCGGCGCCGCCTGTTCGGGAGCGGTCGCCCTGACGATGATGGCCTGCTACGGCGGTCCTCCCATGCATCGGCCCCCCTGCCCGGACCACGACGGCGATGGCTACGTCGCCAAGTCCTGCCCGACCAAGGAGCCCGTCGACTGCGACGACAGCGACCCCGCCGTCCACCCTGGAGCCGAGGATCCTGACGGCGACGGGATCGACCAGAACTGTGACGGCGCCGACGGGAGCGCGGGCGTCGTCAGGGGTGAGAGCCCCGCGCCCGGCTCGGCGGTCAAGGTCGGTGCGGACGCCGAGGCCGCGACAGGCGGCGGCGGCGAGAGTTCGACGACGGCCGCGACCTCAGCGGGTGACGCTGCTGCGGGTGACACCCCTGCGCCGCCGCCCGCCGCTGCGGGTCCCGCCACCGCGCCGCCGCCCGCCGGTGAGTGACGGCCGGCGCTTCGCAGCTCTTCCGAGCTCAGCGAGCGCCGCCGACCAGGCGCCGGACTACTTCGCCCGGCGCATCTTGAAGGCCTGGATCCCCGTCCGCGAGACCGTCGAGAGGAGCGACGACCAGGCCCCGAGATCGGGCGCAGGCTCCTTGCCGGCCCCCATCCGCGCGAGCTGAGCCTCGTACCAGGTGACGTCCAGGGCGGCGATCCGATCGACCCCCTTGAGCCCGGTCGAGAGCCGCCGGACCAGGCTCTTAGGATCTTCGCCGGCGAGCACCTGGGCCGAGAACGAGGGCTGGATCGCGAGGGTCCGGGCCAGCCCGACCATGTCCGCGCCGTCACCCAAGGCCCCCTCCATGCCGGCACAGCTGCGAAATCCCCCGGTGATGCACATCGGCACGGTGAGGGTCTTGCGAGCGCGGACGACGAAGTCCATGAAGTAGCCCTCGCGCTCGCGGGTCGACGCCCGCTGCCGCTGGCCGGTCATCGCCGGCGCCTCGTAGGTGCCGCCGCTGACCTCGACCAGATCGATCCCTCGATCCTGGAGCATCTCCATGACGAGCACCGAGTCCTCCTCGGAGAGCCCTCCGCGCTGGAAGTCCGCGGAGTTGAGCTTGATCGACACCGGAAACCCCGGCCCGACCGCGTCGCGGACGGCGTCGTAGATCGCGAGGCCGAAGCGCGCCCGGTTCTCGAGCGAGCCGCCCCAGCGATCCTCCCGGCGGTTGTGATGCGGCGAGAGGAACTGCGAGACCAGGTAGCCGTGGGCGCCGTGGATCTGGACCCCCGTGAAGCCGGCCCGCTTGGCCAGGCCAGCGCTGCGGCCAAAACGAGCGATCAGATCCTCGATCTCCGGCTCCGTGAGGGCGCGCGGCACCGCGAAGGCCTTCGCCATGGCCGGGCCGAAGCCGACCGCCGAGGGCGAGACGGTCGTCGATGAGAGGAACTTCGGCGACTGCTTGCCGGGATGATTCAGCTGCATCCAGCACTGCGTGCCGTTGGCGGTGGCGGCCTGCGCCCAGCGCGAGAACCACGCGAGATCGCGGTCGTCCTCCAAGACCACGTTCCCAGGCTCACCGAGGGCGCGACGGTCGACCATCACGTTGCCGGTGATGAGGAGGCCCGTCCCCCCCGCGGCCCAGCGCGAGTAGAGCACCTCCAAGCCGGCCGAGGGCGCGTGCTTCGGCGTCCCCAGGCACTCGCTCATCGCGGACTTGAGGATTCGGTTGGGGACGACCTGGCCGCACGGCAAGGTCAGACTTTGGGCGAGTGATGTCATGGGTCGAGGCCTGGGTCCGGGTGGGCGTCGTCGGCGACGAGGCGCGACGGGGCGCGCGGCTCGGGGCCGCCACAGAGCACCCGCGGCGGGTTGCATACGACCCTCCGCCCGCTCGCGCAAGGGCGCCAGGCCGTGAGCGGCCTACGGGCGGCCTACGAGCGCCACTCAAAGGCACCGACGGCGCCTACCCGGGCGAGAAAGCGCTCCAGCTCCGCGGCGCTAGGCACCTCCCAAGAGAGATACCAGACCTCTCGCAGCCCGCTCTCCGCCCGCATCCAAGCCTCCTGTTCGGGGCGGTCTGGGATCGTCGGACCGTCGCGACCGCCACCGTGGCCGGGGATGCTGATGCAGCCCGCGACGTTCGCTGCGTACTGGGCAAAGCGGAAGGTGAAGGGACCCTCGATCGTGTCAAGCTGGGGGATCGTGATCGACATCGGCAGCTCCGGACGGCTCGCGCACGCGGGGGCCGAGCATACCGCAGCCTAGGCCGCAGCCTGGCCGCAGCCTAGGCCGCGCAAACGCCCCTTCCGCCGAGGATGTCCGGAGGGTCAGACGCGAAACCACTGCTCCGCGAGGCTCCCGAGGCCGCGGCTCGGATCAGCGCCGGTCCGCTCCAGGGCGAAGCGGAGGTTACAGTAGCGGTGCATCAGGAAGAGGGCCATGATCCGCCGGGCCAAGCCTGGACGATCAGGATCCACACCGGCGGCGACCAGCACAGCCCTGAACACGGACGCCTCTCCCCCGCCGAAGAAGATCCCGACAGAGCTCAGCTCGTAGTCGAGCGGGAGCACCATCGCCGGCTCGAAGTCGAAGAGCCCCGTCAACCTCCAGCCCCGCTCCGTCGGCGCCACGAGCAGGTGATCGAGCATGAGCTCGGTGTGGGTAAGACCCGTGCCCCGCTCGCCCTCGCGGAGATCGGCCTGCGCGAGAAAGGCCGGCAGGGCGTCGATCAGCGCGGGCTCCACCCGGAAGCGTCGCTGTCGCGCTTGCAGCCCGGCGGAGCGCTCCGCACACCACCCCTCCCACTCGGGCCTGGGCAGCGAGTTCGGCGGCGGGACCCGACCCAGGCAGCGCATCAGCTCGCCCAGCTGTCGCCCGAGCTCCTCGCGATCGGCCCGGCCTAGCTCCGGCCAAAGCTCATAGAGCTCCCGACCGGGCAGGCGGCTCATGAGCACGTAGGGATGGTCTTCAAAGCTCCCGGACGCCCGCAGCTCCGGGGTCGCGACGGGTAGCCGGCCCGCCAGCGCCCGCAGACAGTCCGCCTCCGCACGGGCGTGCGCCTCCTCGCCTGGCATGAAGAGCTTGAGCACGGCATCACCGCTGTGCCCGACGAGCACAGAGCCGCGCGCAAAGCGGGTCAGCGGCCCCGGCAGGCGGAGCGCTCGGCGCAGGCGATCGCCAAGCTCAGGGTCGATCGAGGGCTGCACAGGGCACTTGTAGCAGCGCGACCTACGGGAGGACCAGCGGCGAGGTCGAGCGCCGACGTCGCCGTGGCCCTGGCCGTCGCCGCGGCCGTCGGTCCGATCGCGCTCGATGTGCAGCGCGAGCGCCTCGCCGCTACTCCCCCGGCAGCGAGAGGCGCGTCGCCGAGGCGTTGAGGGTGACGATCGAGTAGAGCTGGCCGACGCCGCTCTCGGCGTAACCGTCGCCGTTGTCGTCGGACAGATCGAGCTCGATGCGATCGACCAGCACCTCTCCGTAGGGGGTGTCGGCGAGGAAGTCGTCGATGTAGAGCCGCGTCCCCGCGACGTATCCCTGGACGTTGTCGAACTCGATGTCGCCGTTGGCCTCGATGAGCGCGCCGGTGACCTTGCCGCCGGTGGCCTGGAGGAAGGCGATGTCGATCTCCCCCGAGACCTGGCCCGAGAAGCTGAGACGCCAGGCGCCGGACATGTCGGTGAGCGCCTCTTGACCGGTGGCGAAGGGCACCTCGATCACCTCCGGGCTGGTCCTCCCGTAGACCCCCTCGAGGCCCGCCGACGCGCGCATGCGGTAGGGCGTGTCGGCCTTGAGCGGCTCGCTCGCCTGGAAGCGAGCGCGCCGTCCGGCGACCGTCCAGGCGCCATCGACCGGCCCCCAGGCGCCCTCTGCCTCGACCTCAAAGGTGAACGCCCCCTCCTGCCCCTCGGCGAGGATCGAGGAGAAGACCATCTCTGGCGCGACACCGGAGAAGACGTTGGTGCTCTGGCCCTGCGGCGCCGAGGAGTTGAGGTAGAGCACGTCGGCGGGCAGGGCCCGGACGTAGCCCAGCAGGTCCTCGCGCTCGCCCGCGTCGAGCTCTGAGCCGACGTAGTCGACCGCGAAGTCGACCATCGCCCCGAGGGAGGTCCACTGCGCCTCACGACCCCACGGGCCGCTGTCGTAGGTCGCGACCAGCGAGGGGATGTCGGTCGGCTTGTCGGTCTTGCCCGGCGAGACGACCTCGGCGGTGGTGAAGAGCGGGCCCGAGTGGCAGGCGCCGCAGCCCCCGTCGCCGAAGAAGAGCTCACGCCCGCGCTGCTGCGACTCGTCGAGCCGTCCGCCGGGGAGCGTGAACGGGTTCGGCGGGGCGGTCACCGACTGCATGTACTCGGTCAGCTTCTCCATCTCCTCGCCGGTCGCGGAGGCGCCGACCAAGCGGAGCACCTCGCGGCTAAAGTCGAAGAGGGTCGGCAGGAAGCCGCCCCAGAGGAAAGGCCCGGTCCCCGAGACGTTGCGGAACGAGAGGGTGTTGACGTCGCCGTCGAGGAGGATGTTCCAGACCAGGCCGTCGGTGAGACCGTCGATGTGACAGTTGTTGCAGGAGAAGTCGCCGTTCTTCGAGAAGGTGGCGTCGTTGAAGATCCGCTGGCCCTCCTTGATCCGCGTCGGCGTCGGATCGCGGCCGACCTCGAGGCTCTGGACCTGGGTCGTGGAGGCGAAGCGCTGCACCGCGTTGTCCAGCCAGGCGTAGGTTATGAGCTGATCGCCTACGAAGGTGATGCCGCGGGGATCGTTGCCGGTCACGAGGCGGGTCTTCTCCGCCAGCGTCACCGCGTCGAGGACGAGGAGCGCGTTGCCGGCGGAGAGGCTGACGATGAGCTCGTCGCTGCCGTCGCGGGCCGACGTCCGCTCGATCGTGAAGGGGCTCGGCGCCGGGCCGCTCGAGCTGTCCTGGAGATCGAGGTCGATCCGCTGGGTGACCGTGTTCACGCTCGCCGAGCCGGCGGCGATGTCGATGACAGCGAGGGCATAGGCGTGCGGTCGCGAGTCCGCCTCGACCCCGGCGATCTCGTTGCGCGAGTCGCTGACAGCCGCGAGCAGTCGATCGCCGTCGACATAGAGGCCGCGGATGATCGTGCCGACCGCGTTCACCCAGCCCTCGACCTGAAAGCTCGCCGCGTCGATGACGGCGATGTCGGGCTGCTCCGACTCGGGGATCGGCGCGTCCTGGAGGAGCCCTCGCGGGTGGCCGTTGGAGGAGACCAGCGATGCGGCGTAGAGCTTGCCGCGGCTCGCGTCGAAGGCCATCGCTCGGGTCTTGCGGCCGACGTCGACCCGGCCGACGACGGCCGCCGCGAGCAGGTCGACCTTGACGACCTGGTTGGCGCCGCCGAGGGCGACGTAGGCGTAGTCGCCGTCGACGATGATCGTCGCCGGCTCATCGCCGACCGGGATCGCGTCGACGACGACGCCCGCGGCCGGATCGACGATCCCGAGGTTGTCGCGCCCGGCCTGGGCGACGAGGATCCTGTCGTTCCACTGGGCGAGGGCGACAGGCCAGCTCCCGGTCGGCACCAGGCGTCCCGCCGTCAGCGTCCCGTCCTCGCCCACCGTGATCTCCTGGATCGCGTTGGAGGGCGGCGAGGCGACCCATAGCGTCGACGCGTCCGCCTGGAGGAGCGGCCGGACGGGCGTGTAGTTGAAGTTGAGGAAGGTGTCTTCGTTCAGGTAGTCCGCGTCGACGATCACCCGGATCGCCGAGTCCTCGCTCTGGATGATCCAGTCGCCGGCGATGTCCGGGGTCAGGCGCCCGTCGATGAGCTCCGCGGCGGCCCCCTCTGGCCTGCCGACCAGCTCGACGCCGTCCGCCTCGCGAAGACCCCAAAAGGCGAGGTAGTCATCGCCGGTCAGGGAGAGGGTCTCACCGAGCGGGATCCTGACATCACGCTCCGTCTCGACGTCCCCCGAGTCGCCGATGGTCGTCTCTTCCCCAGGTCCGCGAGTACAGGCGATGCCGAGGAGACCGAGCGCGAGAAGAGGCAGACGATGTCGAAATGAGTGCACGGGATAAACCTCGTCGATGAAGACCTCCGCGAGCCTAGCAGCCATTCTCAGGCCATGCTGCGACCTTTCGCGCGTTCTCCCGGTTCTCGACGAAGACGGAGACAATCCGGCGTCCCCAGCGGCGTACGATCATTCCAACGTGGAGAGGGAGGAGATGCGCTAGCAGCCGAAGCCCGGCTCCAGGAGCCCGCAGTGAGGGGTCCCCGGCGCTCGCGCTCAGCCCTCGGCTCTCTCAGCGCCTAGCCCCCAAACCAGGACGGCCGAGAAGGACGAGCAGCACCACCCTCGCGCGGACGGCTAGCGGTCTTCGCGGCTCGCTCCGGGCGCCGTCGAATGGGCGAGAGCGCGCGCGGCCCCGTCGTGGAGCGCCTGTCTCGGATTCGCGCGCCCAAAGAGCCCAGCCACGTCGCGACAGATCCCCCGGCCGACCGAGGCGGCGATCCCCCACGGGGAGTTGAGGATGGCGGGATCGATCTCTCGGTTGAGCACCCGATGAAACGCCGCGTGGTAGCTCGGATCCGAGAGGCGCCAGCGGATCAGGCTCTTGATCACCGGCACCGGCGGCTCTCCGTAGAGCTCTCGCTTGAGCCGACCGGTCGTCGACAGGAACATCGCGTGGGTCGACGCCCGCAGCCCGCGCTCGTAGTCCGCCATCGCCTCCTCCCAGGGCTTCTCCCCCGAGAGCGCCGAGACGAGGGCCGGGGCGAGGACGCGAGCGCTGAGCAGCGCGTCGTAGATCCCCTGCCCGTCGACGGGATCCTTGTGATGACCCGCGTCGCCGCAGAGCGCCCAGCCGGGGCCGCTCGCCCGCAGATAGGCGTTGGCGATGCTCTTCACCCCATAGACAGGGCTGACCCGCCGGGCCCCCTCCAGGTAGCGCCAGACCCTCGGCTGCGACCGCAATAGGCCCTCGTAGTACCCGGTGGCGTCGCCGTCGATCTGGGTGCGATCCGACCGACTATGGATATTGATCGAGTAGCGGCCGCCCGGCATCGCGAAGGAGATAATGTCGAGACCGCGCGCGTTGGTGTAGATATGGGCCCAGGGCCCCCCGGGCTCCTCAAAGGTCGCGCCCTCCCAGTCGGCGAAATAGACAGTGCTTGTGTTGTCATTGCGAGCCTCGTAGGTCTCCGCCTCGACCCGACGGGCGACCAGGCTATAGCGGCCGTCCGCGCCGACGACACAGCGGGCCGTGATCTCTTCGCGGTCCTCGGAGGAGCCACCCCCCCGGGGCTCGACGACGATCCCCATCACCCGCCCCCCCTCGCGGAGCAGGTCGACGACGCTGAACCCCTGACGACGCTCGACGCTCGGGAAGCGGGCGAGGTTCTGCCAGAGAAGATCGTCGAAGGAGGGGCGCTGGATCCCGTAGAAATAGTCGCGGCCGCAGGCCATCGTCGGCACCGGCATCCAGGTGTGGAAATAGTCCGCGAGCTCAAACCGGATCCCCCCCATCTTCGCCTGGGGATCCGCGTAGCTCGCCTCGGCGATCCCGATCTCGCCCAGGAGGGTCATGCCGCAGGGGAAGAGCACCGGCGACGAGGGGACGCCCGGGAGCGACGGAAAGAGCGACCGGTCGACCACCAGCACCTTGACCCCCTGGGCGCCTAGATGGGCGGCGAGCGAGGCTCCAGCGGGTCGTCCACCGACGATGATCACGTCGAAGTCCACGTCGAAGTCCACGTGGTCTCGATCGTAGCGGAGCGTCGACCCCAGGGGGCACGCTGTCGCCAAATTTCCCGGGCCGAGTGTGCGGAGTGCTCGCAAAGAGCCACGTTCGCCTGTCATCGTCGCGCGCTGATGAACGAGACGAGGGACGTGAGCGATACCCGACGGTCGCCCCTCCGCGTGAGGAGACATCACGTCCACGAATCTAGACTCCCGAACCGCCTGCGCAGCGCAAGTCCGCTCGACGGGCGCTCTACGCTTCCCCCAGGGATCGACGCCAACGCGGGCTTGAAGTCTCCTCAAGGCGGCCCCGAGGAACGCCGCGATCGCGGGCACGCTCACCTGCCCACTCTATTGAAAGTCCCCCTGCGTCCATCCACCAAGGGGTCTCCATTAACATACGACCTCACCTGCGACACTAACGCCAAATGGGCGATTCGACCAACACTTTAAGCTCAATGCAAATGCGGAATCCTACCAACACCGGCTCGAATCTGAGCTTCCGCTCCGCTATCCTCCGCCGCCATGATCACCCGAAGCCTCCCAAGCCTCCGCCTCGTCCTGACCTCCGCGGCCTGCATCGTCTCCCTGGCGGCCTGCGGGTCGGATGACGTCGGCGACGATGGAACCACCGGATCGACAGGCGCGACCAGCATGAGCTCCAGCGCCTCTGAGAGCGCCACCTCCGGCTCGAGCTCGACCGCCGACGCCACCTCCGGGCCGACCTCCGACGCCTCCGAGAGCGCCACCTCCGACGACACCACCTCGACCTCCGACGACACCACCTCGACCTCCGACGACACCACCTCGACCTCCGACGCGACCGGGACCACGACCGACGACCCGACAACCTCGACCTCGGGCGACACCACCGGCGTCGTCAAGAGCGGCCTCGAGGCCTTCTGCAGCCACTACGTCGACTGCGGCGGCACCTACTACGAAGACGAGGCGGACTGCGTCGACGCCAGCCTCAGCTACTGGGGCGAGTGCCCCTCCCGTCGCGAAGCCCTGGACGTCTTCGGCGAGTGCATGGCCGAGATCCCCTGCGACGAGTGGAACCCCGACGCCTACAACCCGAACAACACCGTCTGCGCCGAGCAGTGGCAGGCCCTCGGCGACTCCGAGCCCTGCTGAGGCGACGACCCAGCGCCTGCGCTCGGCTCACCGCTCACCGCACTCCGAGCCGCCGACGGCGGGCTCCCATGGTAGGTGAAGCGAGCGCGGGGGCCCGCTCAGGGCTCGCACGGTCGCTGCGAGGTGCAGTTGCTGCACGAGGCGCAGACCAAGGTCGAGAGGTCCGCCGAGAAGACATAGCGCGAGTCAAACGGATAGTCCGTGCAGTCCATCGACGCCTCGCCATCGGCGTCGATCGGCTTGTGCGCGGAGGCGCCGAGAAACTCGACGTCGCCGCTTTCGAGGACGACGGGCGCCGCTCGGGGACCGTGCGAGTTGACCTTGTTGTCGGACTTCACGGCGATCACGAAGGTCGAGCTCGCGAGGGTCCCACCGTCGGTCTCGACCCGGCCGACGACGGAGACCTTGGGGCCGCCGCCGCTGATCGAGCCTGGCGCGTAGGAGGAGAGCCACCCGCCCTTGCCCTCGAGGGAGGAGCCGCCGCCGACGATCGTGTAGACGACATAGGCATGCTCTCCGCCGTCCCAGGTGAGGCCGAGCGCCCGGCCGTCGGGGGCTTCGGTCTCGTGATGCTCGCAGTAGACCTCGACGCCGGCGTCGAAGCGGGCGAAGACCGGGTCCTGGTTCTGCCCTTCCTGCTCAAAGCCGACGTAGATCGTCGACCCGTCAAAGCTCAGCGACGGCGCACCCGCGGCCTGCATCTCCGCCTCGCTCTGGCCGCACTGGATCCCGACGCCGGCCTCGGCATAGTCGGACTCCCAGCCATCAGCGGCAGCTCCGGAGGTGTCGCTCGTCTCCCCGCTCCCGCCGCTCGATCCCGCGGACGCGCTAGCGCTCGCCGATGTGCCCGCGCTCGCGGAGGTGCCCGCGCTCGACGTTCCGTCCGTCTCTCCGCCCTCTCCGCCTCCGGCACAGCCCACCATGAGCGAGAGGAGAGCTGTCAGAGTGCACCCTGTCGGACGTCGACCTACCATGCCCAGAGCTTCTCGCCCGCTCCGTGCGCGGTCAAGGGGCGGCGCGCTCACGCACCCAGCAGCCGGTAGAGAAGCCCCGCGCTCTCCAGCCCTCGCCGTCCCGCTCGACTCGGCCAGAATCGCGCGAGCCTGGCTTGTAGGACAGAAAGGGACGCGGTACTCCAGAGTCCGATGAAACTTACAGGTCTTGTCCGTACCTCCCTCCTCCCAGCCGTCCTGATCCTCGCGGGGTGCTCGGGGGACGACGCCTCGACCTCGAGCGGCGACACCGAGGGCACCACCGGCGACACGACGACGACCGGCGGCACGACCGAGGACTCGACCTCGTCGACGGGGGGCCCGGAGACCGGGACGACCACCACCGACGCGACCACCGAGGACACGGCCACCACGACAGAGTCCACCACCGACGAGACGACCACCGACGGGCCCGGCGTCTGCGGCGACGGGATGGTCGACGATGGCGAGGCCTGTGATGACGGCAACGCCGACAACACCGACTCCTGCCTCGACACCTGCGAAGAGGCGAGCTGCGGCGACGGGTTTGTCGGCCCCGGCGAGGCCTGCGACGACGGCAACACGGTGGACGACGACGAGTGCTCCAACGCCTGCGCGAGCGCGAGCTGCGGCGACGGCGAGCTCCAGGACGGCGAGGAGTGCGATGACGGCAACATGGACGACACCGACGCCTGCTTGAGCACCTGCATCGACGCCGTCTGCGGCGACAGCAAGGTCCAGGCCGGCGTCGAGGAGTGCGACGACGGCAACATGAACGACGCCGACGAGTGCACCAACGCCTGCGTCGCCGCGACCTGCGACGACAGGGCCCAAAACGCCGGCGAGACGGACGTCGACTGCGGCGGCGACGAGTGTGCCCCCTGCGGTCTCGGCGCGTCCTGTGACGGCGACGACGACTGTGAGAGCGGCGCCTGCATGGGCGGCACCTGCATCGACGACGCGCTCGTCCTCCCCAACTGCATGGACGCCAACGTCAACGCGACGACCGTCTTCGACCAGGTGATCTCGCAGAAGTGCGGCGCCAACTGCCACCTCGGCAACGCCAGCTCCGGCGGCCTCAACATGGGCAGCGCCAGCGCGCTCAAGAACAACACCGTCAACGTCAAGTCGTCGCAGTCGAGCCTCGATCGGACCGAGCCGAGCAACGTCGAGCAGAGCTACCTGATCTTCAAGGTCCTCGGACAGCAGGCCAAGGCGCCGATGGGGAGCGGCTCGACGATGCCCCTCGGCGGCTCCCTCTCGGACGCGCAGAAGTGCCTGATGATCAACTGGGTGAAGAGCGGGGCGAACTAGACGCGAGCACCTCGACGATCGACGCCAGGACCGGCGAAGGCGGTCGCGGGAGCGCCTCGTCGCCCCTCGCCCGCCCGCCTTCAGCCTCCGAGCTCCGCCCGTCGTCAAGCACGAGGTGAGCGCTCCCCCGCACAGATACGGTCGAAGCGCGAAATCCGTGTCATCAGGGGTTCTACGCGGGCTCGTGAGGGCACCTCACACCAGCGCTTATTTCAGGCCTAGCTGCCCGTGGCAAAAGTCCCGTGTGCTCTCGCGCCGTAATCGTTGGCCCTCTCGGCTTCGACGAAACGCCGCTGTACTGGGCCGTACCGCAAGTTTCGGCGGGGCCGAGAGGGGCGACGAGGGCTGGAGAGCGCGCGGGACTTTTGCTCCGGGCTGCTAGGCTGCGGCGATGGGCGAGAGGCCGGCATTCACGCGCTACCGCGACATCATCGACGACTGGGATGCGTTCCAGGCGGCGCTCCAGCGCCCCCTGCCGAAGACCCTCTGGACCAACACGCGGAGGCTCTCACCGGCGCAGCTCCGGTCGATCCTCGGCGTGCCGATGGAGCCCCTGCCCTGGTGGCCGAGCGCCTTTCGGGTCCCGGGCACCTTCACGGCGGGACATCATTGGGCCTACCTCGCAGGGCTCTTTAATATCCAGGAGGAGGTGTCGATGTTGCCGCCGCGGGCCCTCGACCTTCGCCCCGGCGAGCGAGTCCTCGACCTATGCGCAGCCCCGGGCAACAAGACGGCGCAGCTCGGCGTGGGCCTCGGCCCGGAGGGCACGGTCATCGCCAACGATCGCAGCGTCAAGCGGATGCGCGCGGCCAGCCACACCTTTGAGCGCCTGGGGCTCCTGAACGTCGCGACGACCACCCTCGACGCGCTCCGCTTTCCACAGCCGCAGCGGCTCTTTGACAAGGTCCTCGCGGATGTCCCCTGCTCCGCCGAGGGGACCTGCCGCAAGTCCTCCCGCCGCCGCGAGGTCCAGGCCGAGGAGTCCGAGAAGCTCTCACGCACGCAGATCGGGATCCTCCGCCGGGCGGCCGCGCTGTGCCGCGTCGGCGGTCGGATCGTCTACTCGACCTGCACCTTCGCTCCCGAGGAGAACGAGCTTGTCATCGACACGGTGCTCCGCGAGAGCGGCGGCGACCTGCGCCTGGTCTCGGCGCACCCGGCAAACTTTCACGCCTCGACAGGGCTGACCCGCTGGGGAGGTCGAGAGCTCGACCCCTCGCTGCGCCACGCGCTGCGGGTGTGGCCCCACCAGCGCGACACCGGCGGCTTCTTTGTCGCCGTTCTCGAGCGCTGTGGAGACGCGGCGACGGGCTCCGGCCGCGGCGCTCCCCGGGGGCGGCTCGCGTCCCAGTCGACGACGGTGAGGGGACCGGGGAGCCGCGACGCCGACGTCCGGCCGCCGACGGAGCGCACCGGCGCAGACGACCGATCGCCGCTCCCGTCACCGGCCGCTCCGAGGACCTCACCGCCCGCGCTCGTCGACGCCGAGGAGCGCCGCTCGCTGCTCCTCCCGATCGAAGAGCGCTTCGGGATCGACCCCGAGGCGTTCGCCCCCCTCCGGATCTTTCGCCCGGGCCGCAAGAGCGTCTACATCACCAGCGCCGACCACGACCCCGAGGCCCCCGCTGACGCCCTGGGGATGCGCTTCATCCACACCAACAGCCGGCCGACGATGACGACCGCCGCCGCGATCCGCTTCGGCGACCTCGCGACGGTCAACGTGATCGAGCTGAGCGCCGACCAGCTGCGCGCGTACCTCCGTCGGGACGATCAGCCGCTGACCGAAGCGCAGGCGAGCGCCTGCTCGGGCGCCGGGTCGGTCATCCTCCGCTACCGCGGGTTCTCCATCGGCCTCGGGCTCTACCATCCCGCGTCGAACACCCTGGAGAGCCACTACCCCAAGGCGTGGGCGCGGGCCTCGGCGACGGTCTAGTGGCCCCTGACAGGCTCCGTGCGCCGACGCGAACGCGCCGCGGTTGACGAGCGTCCCGACCCGACCCACGCTCAGGTCCTTCGCTCCGGCCCCTCTGAGCGCGGCGCTCCGGCCTTGCCTGCGCAGCGCTGGGCCGACGCTGAGCTCGCCCCCGCCTATCCCGCGACGAGCGAATCCCGTATCGTCGCCGTCGACCTCTCCCCTCCGTGAGGAGCGCGAAAGAGCGCCGGCCAGAGACCCCGAGGCAGCCATGACCACCAAGTACAAGAAGACCGCCGACGCCCTCGACCGCCTGACCCCTGAGCAGCGCCGCGTGACCCAACAAAACGGCACCGAGCGGCCCTTTCAGAACCAGTTCTGGGACGCCAAGGAGCCCGGTCTCTACGTCGACGTGGTCTCCGGCGAGCCCCTCTTCTCGTCGCTGGACAAGTTCGACTCGGGCTGTGGCTGGCCGAGCTTCTCGAGGCCGCTCGCGGGCTCGGACAACATCGCCGAGCTCAAGGACTCGAGCCACGGGATGATCCGCACGGAGGTCCGCTCGCGCCACGCGGACTCGCACCTCGGGCACCTCTTCCCCGACGGCCCCCCGGAGACGGGCATGCGCTACTGCATCAACTCGGCGGCGCTGCGCTTCATCCCGGTCGCCGAGCTCGAGGCCCAGGGCTACGGCGAGTACGCGCACCTCTTCGAGCCCCCGGCTACGCCCTGAGCCCACCTGCACCCCGCGGAGACAACCATGACCTTCCAAGGATTCGCCTTCGACAACACCTTCGCCCGGGAGCTCGAGGGCTTCTACGCACCCTCGGAGGCGGCGGGCTTCAAGGCGCCGGCGCTGGTCAAGCTCAACCGGCCGCTGGCCGAGGAGCTCGGGCTCGACCCCGACGCCCTCGCCGAGGCGGGCCCCGCCCTCTTCTCGGGGAACACCCCCCCAGCCGGGGCGACGCCGATCGCCCAAGCCTACGCCGGGCATCAGTTCGGCGGCTTCTCCCCGCGCCTCGGCGACGGTCGTGCGCTCCTGCTGGGCGAGATCGTCGATCCCCAGGGGGGGCGCCGCGACCTCCAGCTCAAGGGCTCCGGCCCGACCCCCTTCTCCCGCGGCGGCGACGGCAAGGCTGCGCTCGGTCCGGTGCTCCGCGAGTATCTGATCGGCGAGGCGATGCACGCCCTCGGGGTGCCGACGACCCGCGCGCTCGCGGCCGTCACGACCGGAGAGCCGGTCTTCCGCGACACCGCCCTCCCCGGCGCCGTGCTCACCCGCGTCGCCGCCAGCCACATCCGCGTCGGCACCTTCGAATTCTTCGCCTCGCGCCACGACCACGGGCCTGTCCGCAAGCTCGCCGACTACACGATCCGCCGCCACTACCCGGCGAGCGCGAAGGCGGAGAACCCCTACTTCGACCTCCTCGTCGCGGTCGGCAAGGCCCAGACCTCGCTCGTCGCCCGGTGGATGCAGATAGGCTTCATCCACGGGGTGATGAACACCGACAATGTCACGGTCTCCGGCGAGACGATCGACTACGGCCCCTGCGCGTTCATGGACGCCTTCGATCCCGCGACCGTGTTCTCGTCGATCGACCGCCGCGGTCGCTACGCCTACGGCAACCAACCCGGGATCGTGATGTGGAACCTCGCGCGCTTCGCCGAGACCCTCCTGCCGCTCCTCGCCGACGCCCCCAAGGCGGCGATCGCCCTGGCCGAGGAGGCCCTCGGGATCCTCAGCGAGCACTACGAGCAGAGCTCGCTGGAGGGCATGCGCCGCAAGATCGGCCTGCAAAAGGCGGAGGGCGGCGACGGCGAGCTCATCGAGGCGCTCCTGGGGATGATGGAGAGCGCCGAGGCCGACTTCACCTCGACCTTCCGCGGCCTCGCCAAGGTGCTCCGGGGAGCGAGCGCCGACGAGGCGCTCCAGCTCAACCCCGAGGAGCTCGCGGCCTGGATGCCGCGCTGGCGCGCCCGCCTCGATCGTGAAGGAGCGCCGGCAGACGCGATCGCCACAGCGATGGACGGCGTCAACCCGATCTACATCCCGCGCAATCACAGGACCGAGGAGGCGCTCGAAGCCGCGGTCCAGGACGGCGACATGCGCCCCTTCGACGCCCTCCTCGAGGCGGTCACCCAGCCCTACGAAGAGCGGCCGTCGCTGGCCGACTACGCGAGCCCGGCGCCGCCGGAGTTTGGGCCCTACAAGACCTTCTGCGGGACCTAGGAGCCTGTCGGCTCGCGCTAGCGCCGACGCATGCGGGCGTAGAGGCGGATCCCCAACATCAGGAGCACGCCGACGCCGAAGAAGCCGAGCACTCCGTAGACCGCCGAGAGACCGTCGCGGAGCACCGCCAGGAAGACGATCGCGATCATCAACATCGTCGCCCCCTCGTTGAAGAGGCGGAGGCGGGCGGAGGTCCACTGCGAACGCCCCGCGGCCTGAGCCAGGCGGATCCGACCGCAGGCTAGGTGGTAGACGACCAAGAGGGCGAGGAAGCCGAACTTGATGTGCAGCCACATGGGCAGGCTGCCCTCCCAGAGAACGACCATCGTCGTCCCCGCGAGCAGGGTGACGACCATCGCCGGGACGGTGATGATCTTCCACAGCCGGCCGGCCATCAGCTCGAGCTGAGGCTGGAGCACATCGCGCTCGCTCGCAGGCCTTTCGCCGGCCTCGGCGTGATAGATGAAGAGGCGCGGAAGATAAAATAGCCCCGCGAACCAGCTGATGAAGCCGATGATGTGCAGGGCCTTTGCGACCGCGTAGGTCATCGCCGCCAAGGTACTCGCAGGCGCGCTGCAGCGCCAGCTCCGGCCGCCTCGCAGCCCCTGGTGAACGTCCCGTGTGCTCTCGCGCCGAATTTGTGGATCCTCTTGGCTCGGACAAAACGCCGCTGTACCGGGCCGCTGTACCGGGCCGCTGTACCGGGCCGCTGTACCGGGCCGTAGTGCAGGCCGTGGCCGCGTCGAGGGGACGACGAGGGCTGGAGAGCGCGGAGCTTGGGCCTCGGGCGGCGAGGCTCACGACCGCGCGAGGCCGCCGAGGTGACACCGCGAGAGACCCGCGCCCTCGCGATCCCGCACCGCCCCTAGCAGCCTACAACGGCGACTCACCTGAGCCTTCGCGAGAGCTCCCGCCCACATACCTGCGTCGAGAATGCTCCCGAGCTGCGCGACCCGAGCCAAGACATGGACGACGACGAGGCTTCGTGACCCCATCACGACCGACGGCCGGGGGCGCGGGGTTCCTAGCGACCCGTCATCGGCCGGCGGTACCATCACATCGATGCGATCCGATGGTTGGCAATGTGTAGGTCTCCTCGCGCCTCTCATGGCTCTGTACGGCTGCAGCGGTGGGGTCGAGGAGACCGCGACGACAGGCGCCAGCACGTCCACGGCCAGCGCGAGCTCGCAGGGCTCGACTGACGCCATGACGGATACCTCTGTGACCGCGAGCTCGACGACGACCGACGGGAGCGGCGGCACGGAGGGCACCGACAGCACCGACAGCACCGACAGCACCGACAGCACCGACGGCACGGCGACCGCGACGACCGAAGACACGACGACCTCCGAGACGACCTCCGAGACCACTGGTGAGACCACCGGCGGCGATCCGGGGGCCTACAAGCCGCCCTACGATCCGGACTTCGCCGTCAACGTGCCGATCCCCGACGACGTCGCCGACGACCCGCGCAGCGACGCGATCGTCGCCCAGATCGCCAGCAATGTCGCGACGAGCAAGGTCCACGTCGCGACCCGCGGCGAGGTGCCCGGGATCTACATCGCCGACGCCGACGATCCCCTCTACGAGGTCGACGCTGGCGAGTCCCTCTCCGGGATCCAATTTCGCGTCCCCGCGGAGGCCCAGTCCGGCGGCGGCGCGGATGATCCGATCACGATCCTCGACCCCGATCACCCCGACTTTGGCCCCTTCACCGAGCTGCGGATGTGGCAGGTGGAGGTCGACCACGACGCGAAGACGCTCTCGGCGAGCGGCGCCGGGCTCTTCCACTACAACAACGACGGCGAGCTCCTAAACCCCGACAATTCGCCGAGCCTCGCCCAGCCCTTTGATGGTTGGGGGACCGGCTCCGGGCTCTCCTACTTCGCCGGGCTCGTCCACCACAAGGAGGTCGAGGCGGGGAGCATCCCCCACGCGATCCGCTTCGCCTACAGCTGCGCCCACTCCAGCGACGCCTACCGCGAGCCGGCGACCAAGACCGACCAGCCCCACCCGATCTGCGGCAACAACACCAACGCCGACGCCGACTTCGCGATGGACATGGGCATGCGCCTCCAGCTCGACCCGGACGTCGACTGCGAGGCGAGGACGACCCCGGTCCCGGACGGCACAGACGGGGTCCTGGAGACCCGCTTCCTGCGGATGTTCTGCCACGCCCTCCAGGACTACGGGATGATCATGCTCGACGGCACCGGTCCGGACGGGCTCGTCATCTACATGGAGAACGAGGTCACCGCAGGCTGGTCGGCCCACATCGGCGCCGAGCTCTGGGAGAGCTACTCGTACATCGTCCGCGACCAGACGACCCCCGACGACGGGCTCCAGCGGGGCCCCTCGGACGGGATCCCCTGGCACAAGCTGCGGGTGCTCGAGACGAGCGTCTTCCCCTGAGTCGGACCAGGCACTGTCGTCAACGCTCGTCGGAGGCCGCGCAGTGACGGCCCCAGAGATAGGCGTAGGCCCCAGCGCGGCCGCAGATCGTCTCCTGCTTCGCCTCGACGCCGACCCCCGGCAGGGCGTCCTGGACCTGAACCTCAAGACATCGGGCCTCGTCGCCAGCGCCGCTCGCCGACACGACCTCCGGCCCGAGCTCCGCGGCCCCGCAGGCGGCCTGGATCCCCGATCGCATCGCGCTCTCATGACCGATGTAGGAGGTCCACGATCCCGCGTACCAGAGCCCGCCCCGGCCCTGGAGGTCGGGCATCATCCCGAACATCGCCGCGAAGTGCCAGACGTCCTGTACGAGGTGGCGCCAGATCTTGCGCTCGCGCACCCCCTGCAAAGGCCCCTGCGGATTGAGCGTCCCGATCGGCATCGGCGCGAGGTCGCGCCCCGGGACGACGATCGGGCCGAGCTCCGCGGAGAGCTCAAAGGCCTCGCCCCACCCCTGCTCCTGCCGCCAGTTGTAGCTGCGACGGAGCTCCGCCGGCGGCAGGGCGGCCTGGTCGGTGTGGAGCACGACCTCCGAGCTGCCGTAGCGAACCTGACGGAGAACGAAGGCCTCGAAGGGGCTGAGATCGACGACGATCTCGGCGGCGACGTCCGGCGGGATCGCGAGGATCGCCGCGGCGAAGCGGCGCTCGACCCGGTCCCCAGCGGGGCCTATCGCGGTCAGATGAACGCCGTCGTCGCCGCGACGGACCTCGACCACCGGATGACCGAGATGGATGCGTTCGGCGAAGGGGGCCGTGATCTCCCGGTAGTAGCGGTGACTCCCGCCGGCGACGCTCCAGGCGTGCCAGGGCGCGCGCAGATCGAGGTACTTGTCCGGGCCGTCGAACATCGACGCCATAAAGCGGGTTGAATAGTTATAGAAGCCCTCCGGGTTGAGGAAGAGGAGCGTCAAATAGGGGGTCAGATAGCGACGGCGAAAGGTCGCGTCAAAGCCGTTGCGCCAGAGCCACCAGCCGAAGGGGACAAAGTCGAGGCTCTCATCGGCGAAGGCGCCTTCGATCGCCCGGTGGAAGCGCTCGACCTCGGGCTCGCGCTCGGCCCCTGGATCTGTGCTCCACGTATAGCCGTCGACCGTCGCCGCGAAGCCGACGTCACCGTAGACCCGCTCGACGCCGACCAGCGCCATCAACACCTTGAGGTCGTGGTAGCCCTGCGGAGAGCCGAAGAGGAAGCCCATGTCGACGTCGACGATCTCCCCTCGCTCGGTCTCAAAGGGCGCCGAGTAGGCGTGACCGCCGACGTAGTTCGCAGCCTCGTAGATCTCGACCTCGTGCCCGGCCTGGACGAGCATCCAGGCGGCGTGCACCCCCGCGGCGCCGGCCCCGACGATCGCCACAGGCTCGCCGAGGGCCACAGGCTCGGACACCGGCGGTGCGCGCTCGAAAGCCCCCAGGCCGACCCCGCCGAGGGCGGCGACGACCGCGACGACGAGGAGCACGACCCCGCCCCGCCGGGTCAAGATACGGTCGAGCAGCGCGTAGGCGGCCGCGGCGAGCCGCCTTCGAATCCTGCCGAACGCCGAGAACGCGAGGATCCAGGCGACGTCGACGACGACGACGCCGGGCCACAGCCAGCTCGGTTCGGTGAATCGCCAGGCCCAGAGCGCGGCGGCGATGACAGCCACAAGAGCGGCGCTGACGACCACCCCGAGGCCGACGAGGAGGCGAAACCAGAGCGGCGGTCGATGATCATCCGCCGCAGGCATCGTCGGCCTTGCTTCCCTTGACTCCTTCACTTCACTGGCCCCGCACGATCACTCCGTCATCAAGCGGATGAGCTCCAGCAGCTCCTGATCGGTGCAGCTCTCGCAGCGGCCTTTGGCCGGCATCGCCGGAGTCCCTCGGAGCACCGAGGAGAGCATCGCCCGCTCCCCTCGCTGGCGCGCAGGCGCCCATGCCTCGCGATCCCCACGCCTGGGCGCACCGCTCGCGCCCGTGCTGTGACAGGCGGCGCAGTGCTCCGCGTAGCGCTCTTCGCCCTCCGAGCTCGCGCCACAGGCGGGCAGGACCGTCGCACAGACGAGGAGCATCAACCGGGCCGCGCCGCACCCCTGGCGACGCCGCGAGGAGCCGCGCCGGCCTGCGACAACGTGCGAGCAGCCCGTGGCCGCGCGCAGCGAGGAGACGAGGACCGGGTGGACCGGGTGGACCGGGTGGACCGGGTGGACCGGGTGAACCGGGTGGACCGGGTGAACCGGGTGAGCATAGGCCGTGAGAGTCCTATCCGTCCGCAGAGTGCGGAATACTACCACTCTCATCGTGATCCTCGCCGTGATACGCGCTCGATCCAATCGTGAGTGCAGGACCCCCCATAGTAACATCGTTCTCTCTCAGCCAGTGGCGAAGGCCCCGTGCTCTCGCGACGCGCTCGTCGGTCGCGGAGCCGAGAAGGACGACCGGATCTAGAGAGCGCGCAGGGCTCTTGATGCGAGGAGCGCCCGACCCCACCCGAACAGCGCAGCTCCCTCCGACGGGTCGAGCGACGTCCCACGCCCGCCGATCCGCCACCACCTCGCAGAGCCGACGCTAGCGACCCTGCTCAGGTCAAGGGCCGATGCGGGCCGCGGGCGAGCAGCTCGCCGCTCCCCGGCGCGGCGACGACCTCATCATCGCGGAAGGCGACCTCGCCGCGGCGGATCACGGTGACGGGCCAGCCCTGAACCTCATGGCCGATGTTGATGTCGTAGCCCGCCTGCGAGCGGATCATCGACGGCCGGATCGTCCGCCGGAGCTTCGGATCCCAGAGGGTGATGTCCGCGTCAGATCCGACCTGGAGCACCCCTTTGCGCGGGTAGAGGCCGAAGAGGCGGGCCGCGCTGGTCGACGTCAGATCGACAAAACGATCGAGCGAGAGGCGCCCCTTCCCGACCCCCTCGGAGTAGAGCATCGGCAGCATCATCTGCAGCCCTGGCGTACCGGCGCTGTACTTCTCGATCGTCGCCGAGCTGTCGAGCTTGACCGCCGCGGTGAAGGGCGCGTGGTCTGAGCCGATAGTGTCGATAAGACCGCCCCTCAGGCCCTCCCAGAGAGCGTCGATGTCGGCCTCCTCGCGCAGCGGCGGCTGACCGATGAAGAGCGGTCCATCCGCGCGCTCATAGACGGAGCGCGTGTGATAGAGGTACATCGGTCGGGTCTCGACGTAGATTCGAACCCCGCGCTGACGGGCCGCAGCGCACCGCTCCAGCGCCGCGGCCGACGAGAGGTGGACGACGTAGATCGGACTGCTCGTCTCCTCGGAGATCTTGATCGCAGCGCGGACCGCCTCGACCTCGGAGCGGACCGGGCTCGACTCCGCATAGTGACGCAGGCCGCCCTTGCCAGCCGCCACCAGTCGAGCGATCTCCGCCTTGTTGATGCCGTGGCGCTCGCAGTGCAAGAGCGTGAGCATCTTCTGCGCCCCAGCGGCGCGGATGAGCTCCGTAAAGGCCGCCTCATCGCGCTCAAAATTCTCGACGACGGCGAAGACCTTGAGGCTGGTGTGCCCCTGACGGGCGAGCGGCTCGATCGCCGCGAACGCGTCCGAGTCCGCCGTAAAGGAGACTGGATGGAGCATGACGTCGACCATCGACTGCGAGGCGATGCTCTGGCGATGCTGCTGCACCGAGGGTAGGATCCCGGCGCCGACGTCCCCCTTGGGGAAGACCATCACGCCGATCGTCGTCACCCCGCCGGCGAGGGCAGCCCTCGACCCGTGGGTGTAGTTGTCGCAGTAATCGTCCTCCATCCCCGGCGGATCGGCGCTCGCCGAGAGGTGGACGTGGGGGTCGATCCCTCCGGGGAGGGCGAGGAGCCCAGCGGCGTCGACGACGTGCTCACCTCCCTGCAGCGTGAGCCCTCGGCTGAGCTCGACGATCACGCCTCCGGCCGCCCGGATGTCGAGCTCCTGCAGCCGCCCCTCGACGTACACCTGAGCGCCGCGGACCAGCAGCCCCGAGCCGCTCTTGTGTCCCGAGCGCCACGCGGGGCAGCCGAGCGCGAGAGCAGCGGCTCCCCACCCAGCGCAGAAGCGCCGCCGTCCGACCCCTGGCATCAAGGCCTGAGTGTACCGTCACATCGCCGTCAGAGCCCCGTAGACCGGAGCTGGACGTCGACCTTCATGCGCAGAGGTCCGACGCGCAGGAACGCACAGTCCGCCGGGAGACCGCCGGTCGACACCCCTCCACCGACTCCGCCGCGAGCCCGCTCAGGCGGACTTCCGCGCCGCTCCGCCGAGCGCGATCGTCGGGGGCGAGCGGACCCCGCGCTGCGAAAGTGCGCCGCCGGAGCGAGCGCGACGGGGAGGCGACGACGCCCGTCGCCGCACCTTTAAGGGCCCGCCCCTGACCGCTCGAAGGGCGGGGCTGGACCTGCACAGCCGCAGCTCAGCGCTTGCCGATCGCGTGCTCGAGCGCCGCCTGTGTGGTGGCAAAGCAGGGGACCCCGGTGAGCGCAGTATCAGCCTCGACGAGCGTCTGAGCGATCCGCGAGGAGACCCCCGCGAGCAGACAGCGGGCGCCTAGGAGGCGCGTCGCCGCGGTCGTCCGCAGGAGATGTTCGGCGGCCTCGGCGTCGAAGCCCGCGATCCCGGTGATGTCGATGATGACGTACTTCGCCCCGCGCTCCGAGACGGCGCGCAGCGTGCTCTCGGTCAACGTCCGTGAGCGCAGGTCGTCGAGATCGCCGATCAAGGGGACGACCAGGACGCCGTCCCAAACCTGGATGAGCGGGGTCGAGAGCTGACGGATCAGCGACTGCTTCTCCTCGAGCTCCTCGGTCGCCTCGCGGATCGCCTCGCGGAGGTGACGCTCTCGCTCTTCGACGCGCTCGGCCCGGAGGCGATCGAGCGACTCCTCGATCGTCCGCTCGGTCGCGTAGATCCTAAACTCGACCGAGGAGGTCGTCTCTCCGATCTCGAGCGCCTCTTCATCGGCCCAGCAGCGCGCGCCGAAGGCGTGGGAGAAGATGCCGATGATCTTCCCCTGGAGGAAGGGACAGCCCCAAACATCTCCGGTCCCCCGGACCATGTTGAGCTCCCACGGGTTGACCACCCGAACCCGCGCCGAACGACCCTCGAGATCGAGCTCCGGCAGCTCAAAACGACCCCAGCCAGCGACCGACACCGCGTTGCCCCACGCGAGGAAGCCCTCGGCGAAGGTGTCCCCGAGCTGGGTGACCATCGCGTGATAGTCCTCCTGGGTCCCCTTGCTCGACTCGAGCGCGACCATGAGGCGAAAGAGGTCGACGCCAATGCTCTCCGCGAGGGGCTTGAGCATCCTGTAGACCGAGGGGTTGGTCCAGAAGAGCACCGAGTCCAGGCCTAGGAAGCTGAGGTTCCCCCCGCCCAGATCCCAGTGGATCGGCACCTGATTTAGCGTGACATCGTGCGTGCTAGCCATCGAGGCTCTCTCTCCGGCCAACCCTATCATCCTCGGGACCGGCGAGCGCTCGGACTCGCGCCGAGCGCTCGTCAAAAAAGATGGCGCGCTCGGAGCGAGTCCTCATCCTACGAGGCCGGGCGAAGGCCGACGATGTGGACGACCCCGTCGTCCCCCAACGTCCAGATCGCCTCACCGCAGCGCTGTAAGGAGACAAACTCGCCGGCGTGGAGCGGCATCTCGCGGAGAAGCTCACCATCGGCCGTGCGCCGCACCTCTAGCACGCCGTCGGACAAGCCGACCATGAGGAGGTCACCGCTCTTGGAGAAGACCAAGCGCTCGACCCGACGATGTTGCCGCAGCTCCAGGGTGAGCCGCAGAGCCTCTGCGCCTGGGCTGCGGATGACGATCACCTCACGCCCCTCTGCGTAGGCGAGGAGGCCCCGCGGGCCGAGGGCGACCGCCCCTGCCCGACCGGCGAAGGTCTCGACCGCCTTGGGCCGCTTGACCATGTCGTAGAGGATCGTCGCCGAGTCCCAAGAGATGAGGAGCTCATCATCGTCGGCACCGACGGCGATCCGCCAGGGCTGCTCCTTGAGATAGGTGACCTTGGCCAGCGCCCGCTTCGCGCCGGCCCGGTGCAGGCCGACATAGCCGGCCCCGTCGAGCGTGTGGGTCGAGATGGCGTAGCAGTCATCGCCGTAGCCGATGAACTCACGGGCGCAGCACTTGATCGCGTGGATGTCCTCGGACTCCGCCCCGCCGAAGGGGCCGACGAGCACCCTGCGCGCCCGCAGGATCGAGCCGCAGGGGGCCACCAGCGACGCACCGTCCGGGGTGATCCCCGCGCGCGTCATGCCCTGTCCCGCGCCATCGCGGACCGTGACGAGGGTCTTCGCGTCGAGGTCGACACATTCGACCCAGCCGTCGGACCATTCGCGGGAGACCGCTGCTCGGCGCCCACCGGCGCCGACGCTCAGCCCCTCGACGCCGCCGCACCAGTCCCAGGACTCGACCGTGTCACCGCCGAGCGCGGTCACTCGCAGGACCCCGCCCATCCCGTCGTAGGTGGCCACGTGGCGCTCCGAGAGGGCAGCGGAGGACCACGACGGTGTCCGCCCGTATTCCTTCAAGCGCGAGTCCAGCTCGGCGACGACCTCGAACGAGCGGATGTCGATGAGGGCGAAGCCCCCGGCCGTGTCCGCGGCGAGGATCCTGCCCCCGAGGACGACCGCATCGCCGCGGTCGAAGTGGGGGTTGCCCGGGGCCCTCGACCAATCCCCGGTGATGAAGTCGATGATCGAGCAGCTCCCCTCGTCGCCCTTGATCACGCGCCGGTCGTCGATGATCGCCATCGCCTCGCTGTGCTCCCTCGCGATCATCTGCTCGCCGTTCTCCACCTCCCAGATCACCGTGTAGCCATGGCTCGATGTGACGCCGATATAGCGCCCGCTCGGCGATAGCATCGTCCGGTCCGGCCCCCGCTTGGACGACTGGCCGTTGAACCAAGCCTCGTCGATGGTGTACTCGCGGGTCTCGCCCGTCTCCCCGTCGACGAGCAGAGCGCCGCGTTCGCGGGGCAGCGCGAGCTTCGATCCTATCGCCGAGTAGGTGTGGTGGAAGCCGTGCTCGACGACGGCGAGCGCCTCGCCGAGCTCCTCGCCGAAGGAGGCGAGGAAGGCCCCGCCGTCGACGATGACCCAGAGCCTGTCGCCGAAGGCGAGCACGCTGTCGACATGGCGCGTCGGCAACCACACTCCCCGCTCCTCCAAGGTGTCCGGATCGAGGCGGACTACGCCGCGACCGGCCAGGACCAAGAGCGCCCCCTCCGCGTCGAAGCAGAGGTGACGGATGGCCCCGCGGAAGAGCCCGCCGAGCACCTCCAGGTCCGCCACGGAGGCTGCGCTCAGCGGTGCGGAGACGGTGCCCCCCCGCAGAGAGGTCGTCCGCGGCGGCTCACGAAGATCAAAGCTCGGGCTGGTCATACAGGGCGTTTTTGCACGTCGAGCGGATCCCGAGCAAGTCGCTCCCGCGGCTCATCGCCGGACGACTCGGGTCGAACGAGGACGTCCTGGGCCGCCTCTTCGCGGCCCAGGGCGTCCCCCCGCACGCTGGGCTTCGTCTCCCTCTAGAACCCTCCCGTCCGAGCTCACCGCGCGATCGGGATCTCCGCTGCCGCCCGCTCTCTCGCAAGCCCCTCAACCGGCCGTGGTCCACCCTGCTACGACCCTCACCAGAGTATGCTCGCTTGGTCATGTCGATCCTCCGCCGCATCTCCAGCACTGCCGCCTGCCTCTTCGCGCTCTCGGTCGGAGCGGCCTGTAGCGGCTCCACCGAGGTCGACCCGAGCGATACGGCGGGGACGACCGGGAGCGAGAGCACGACCGCGACCGAAGGCGGGACCGCCACCGAGACGAGCGCGACCGACACCGCGACCGACACCGCGGGCACCGACACCGACATCGACACGAGCGAGACCGACGACACCCTCCCGCCGCCAGAGCCCGTCACCCTGACGCTGATCGAAGAGGTGGTCTTCTACGACGGCTACGCCGGGACCGTCGACGAGCCTGTCCCCGAGGGCATCATCCGCCACAGCAACGCCCTCTACGCGACCAAGCTCGCCGGTGATGACCTCGCGTCGATCCAAAACACGCTGAGCATGCGGGTCTATATCGGCGCTCTTTGTGACAACTACGATCGGATCGGCGGCGTCTTCCTCTCGCTGGTCCCCAAGGGCTCCGACACCTACGTCCCCGCCGAGGTCACCCGCTACGAGATCGCGCGCTTCATCACGCCGTTCATGAACATGAACAAGAAGCCGGACATCGTCCCCTACGCCTTCGACCTGGCGAATGTCGTCCCGCTGATCACGGACCCGGCGATCCAAGCGGAGTACGATCTTTGGTTTGAGCTGAGCGTCTTCGGCGTGCCCTATGCGGCGAACAAGGAGGTCGCCGGCTGCGAGGGCCGCAATGACGTGTTCTTGGGCGCGCTCATCCTCGACTCCGACAGCGCGACCGAGGCCCAAGCCTTCGACTTCACGACCCCGCTCGCGACCTACGAGTCCCTCAACAACTACCAAGAGGGCGCGACGGACGAGCTCGGGTTCACGCGCAAGACGATCGACTTCAGCCTCGACGAGGCGACCACAGAGACTCAGCTCGTCCTCATCACCTCCAACCACGGGGCGAACCAGGGCGGTGAGGAGTACAGCCGCCGCGAGCACTACGTCGGGATCGACGATAAGCTCGTCCATCAGTACAAGCCGGGGCGCGACACCTGCGAGCCCTTCCGGATGTACAACACCCAGGGCAACGGCATCTACGGGCCGAGCCCGAAGACCGACGCGCAATGGCAGTCCTTCAGCAACTGGTGCCCCGGCGATGTCATCGACACCCGGATCATCCCGCTCGGGGCGATGAGCGCGGGGGAGCATCAGTTCGTCATCGAGGTCCCGGACGCGAAGTTCGTCAACGGCGAGGGCAACATTCCCCTCTCGCTCTATGTCCAGGGCCGATAGCCCCCTCAGCGTGGACGACGATTCGCCTGCGGAACGTTGATTCCCGAGTTCCGGCGGGCCGCTCGCGGCGATGTCGTCCGATCGAGAGCGGATCGTCTCGGTTGGTCAGGGACCCTGGTACCCTGCTCCCATGCTTGGTCTATCGCGCCCCCTAACCTTCGCCGCCGCCTCCCTCCTCCTCGGCCTCCCCCTCGCGGCCATGCCCGCCCCCGCCGAGGCCTGCGGCGGGACCTTCTGCGACCAGTCGCAGAACAACATGCCGGTCGATCAGACCGGCGAGACGATCGTCTTTGTCCTCGCCGACGATCACACCGAAGCCCATATCCAGATCCAATACGATCCCGAGACCGACGCGGAGAAATTCGGCTGGATCGTGCCGATGACCGCGATCCCCGAGTTCTCGGTCGCGTCGCAGCAGTTCTTCATCAACCTCCTGAACGCGACCGTGCCGGTCTACGGGTTCTTCAACCAGGCCGAGCCCTGCGGCTACGACTCCTACGGCAGCGGCGGCGACACCTGCGGCAATGAGGGGACGAGCGGCGGCACCGGTGATCCGACCGGCGGCAACGATTCATCGACCGGCGAAGGCCCCGAGGTCCTCCTGCGCGCGACGGTCGGCGCCTTCGACGTCGTCGTCCTCCAGGGTGAGAACGCCGAGGTCGTGATGACCTGGCTCGGCGACGCCGGCTACTACCAGGACCCGGCGGCGGAGCCGATCCTCCAGGAGTACATCGACGGCGGCTACATCTTCGCCGCCTTCAAGCTGACCCAAGGCGCAGGCATCGACGAGATCCACCCCGTGACCCTGCGCTACCCCGGCAACGAGCCCTGCGTGCCGATCAAGCTGACGCGGATCGCCGCCCAGGCGGACATGGACATCCGCACGATCTTCCTCGGCGCCAAGGGCCGGGTCGGCCCGAGCAACTACCACCACGTCACCTTGAACGAGGTCCAGATCGACTGGCCCACCTTCGCCGGCAACTACAAGGAGGTCGTCAGCCTCGCGGTCGACAGCGAGCCCGCCAACGGCCAGGCCTTCGTCACCGAGTACGCCGGGACCAGCGAGATCGTCAGCCCTGGCGGCCTCCACAGCGACAAGTGGGACCACACGGTCTTCGCCGACCTCAAGCCGGTCGCGGTCGTCGACGCCCTCAGCGAGCAGGGCCTCATCGAGTGCAACGGCGCCCGCTGTGTCTACAATCACCCGCTGATCCAGGGGCTCCTCTATCAGTTCCTGCCGGTCCCCGACGGGATCGAGGAGGCCGAATTCTACTCCTGTCTCGAGTGCTACGAGGGGCTGATCGACAGCGAGGCCTACGACGGCACGCTCCTCTCCGCGGCGCTCCTCGAGCGGGTGATCGAGCCTGGCCTCCACGCGGTCGATCTCCTCGAGACCTGGCCCTACCTCACCCGCCTCTACACGACGATGTCGCCGGAGGAGATGACCGAGGATCCCTTCTTCCATGAGAACCCAGACCTGCCAGACGTCGATCAGACCTCCCTGATCGCGACCCAGTACTTCCCCTGCTCGGGCGCGCCCGAGTGGACCCTCCCCGGCGGCTTTCAGGTCCCCGGCACGTTTGATCAGACCTGGCCCCAGATGCCCGCGGAGATGCCATGGGCCCATCGGATCGAGATCATCCCGCCCGTCGGCGCCCCCCAGGTCGAGGTCGACAACAGCCAGCTCATCGACATGCTCCTGGGCCAGCTCAAGGTCGATCCCGGGGTCAAGAAGCCCCGCGACTGCCACGGCACCACCGGCGACACGAGCGACCCCACCGGTGACCCGAGCGGAGGCTCGGAGACCAGCGGCTCGGTCGGCTCGGTCGGCTCGGACACCTCGTCGCAGACCGACTCCGAGGGCAGCGCGACCACGACTGGCGGGCTCGACGGGACCAGCAGCTGCGCCTGTCGCAGCGACAGCGAGGCACCCTTCGGCGCCGGCCTCCTGGCGCTCGTCTCGCTGGGGCTCCTCCGTCGTCGCCGCTAGCTAGGAGCCCCTCCTGCCAAGAAGGTCCCGCCCGCTCGCCCTCGTCGGAGCTCTCGCCCCCTTGAGGCTTGCGGCGGAGCCCGGCTCAGCGTCGCCGCGCCCTCCTCGGGTCCGCGAGGAGGAGCGTCCCTCTCGACGATCCCCATGGGTCCGCTTGACCGCGCACAGGTCCTATCGACGAGCTGTCCGTAGGGTCATGGCGAGCACCCACGCGAGCAGGCCCAAGGTCGCGATCCTCTGCAGGAGCGGCAGGAGATCGTTGATCAAGCGGCGGACGTCCCCCGGCGGTCGGAGGTCGATCGCGAAGGCGCCGTAGGCGAAGGCGTAGAGGAACCCGTCGATCCCGCCGGCGATCACGGCGACGAGCGCTGCCCCTTTGATCAAGCGGGTCGAGCGGGGCGAGCGGAGGCAGATCCCAAACCCCGCGACCGTCGCGACGAACGCGGGGAGAAAGCTCGCGACCACCGCGATCACGTGCGCCGTACGGAATCGGTCGGAGGTCAGCAGCGGCACCGAACAGGAGACGAGCGCCGCGAAGAGGCCCGCGCGCACGGTGATCCGCCCGCGCAGCGATCGCGTCTCTTCGAGGCGGGCTACCTGGAGGAAGAAGCTGGCGAGCGCCGCGAACATCGCCACGGAGCCTATCCGTGCCAGGAGCGAGCCGAGCTCGGCAGGCTCGCCGTTGAGCGCCCGGTGCTGCATCAGGTCGCAGAGATAGTTGCCGAAGAACGAGTGACCGACGGTCGACCTGTCGGCCCAGGTCCCCCCAGGGTAGAGCGAGGCGGCGACCACCAGGGTGATGACAAAGATGAGGGAGCCGCCCCCGGAGATCGCGGCGAGCAACCTCCGCCGCGAAGCTCCGTCGCCTCTCCGCTCCGACGGCGCAGGGAGCCCGCTTTGGGTCTCTCCCCTCGCCTCCCCCCTCGTCTCGCCCCTCATCTTCTCAGCTCGCTGAGTCATGGTCGTTGGGACAGAGTTCAGCGGCGAAGCTCAGCTCCGACGCGGACGACGGGTGAGCTGGACGAGCTCGTGCGCCGGCGCTCGCGGGGTCGGCTCGTCCGCGTCCGCGTCCTCGACGACCAGCTCGAAGAGCCCGTGATCAAAGGGGTCCCCGCCCGCCGCGGCCCCTGGGACCATCCGCTCGCGCTTGCCCTGCGCTGCGTGGTGACGGGCGCGAAAGTGACAGTAGGGGTTGTTGCCCGGCCGCCCGAGGATCGAGTGCGCGGTGAAGGAGCAGCCCCCGAGACAGACCTCGGCGAAGGGGCAGGTCCGACAGAACCCCCAGAGATCGTCGACCGTCCGCGCGCGGGTGAAGGCGAGCTCGGGCGCCTTGTCCCAGATCTCCTTGAGCGAGCGCTCGCGGAGGTTGCCGCCGATATAGGCGGGCTGCAGCGACGGACAGCCCTTGACCCCGCCGTCGGACTCGATCCCGAGGATCAGCCGCCCGGCGTGGCACCCCTGCCAGTGGTCCCGCCCGCCCTCGTGGAGCGACCGGAGAAGACCCTCCTCGGGACCGAAGTAGCCGAGGTTGTTGCCGGGCATCATGAGGATCCCATCCGCGAAGGCGCGCTCCTTGAGCGCCGCGACCCGCGGGATGACGTCGAGGAAGTCATAGGGCTGCAGGAGCATCGCCGGGCGGTCCGCGGCGCGCCCGAGCGGGGCCGTGATCTGGACCTGCCAGACCCGGACCCCGGCCGCCTTGAGCAGCTCGTAGAGGTCCTCGAGATCCGGCGCGTTGACCCGGTTGATGTTGGTGTTCGCGCCGATCCGCAGCCCCGCCGCGCGGAGGTGGCCGAGGGCGGCGATGGCCCCCGCGTGGCTGCCGGGCGCCTTGCGGATCAGATCGTGCGCCGGCTGGAGCCCGTCGACGCTGACGGAGATGTTCCAGAGGCCAGCTTCCTTCATCGACCGCGCGATCGCCGGGGTGATCCCACGCCCCCCGGTCGTCATCTCCGGCCGGATCCCAGCGGCCTTGAGGGCGCGGATGATCTCGAGGAAGCCCTCGTGGAGGTAGGCCTCGCCGCCGATCAAGACGACTTCGCGCGCCCGCATCGCGGCGAGCTGCTCGACCACGCCCAGCGCCTCGGCGGTCGTCAGCTCCTCCGGCCGGGCAGCCCCCGCCCGCGAGCCGCAGTGACGGCAGGGCTGATCACAGCGGAGGGTCAGCTCCCAGACGACGTAGGCCGGAAAATGGTCGCCAGGTACGACCTCAAGGCGTCGAAGAGCCACGGCCCATGGTAGCCGAAAGACCGCAGCCTGTGCGTCGCGAGCGAACGAGCGCGCGAGCAGCTGCGCCTGCTGTGTCGGAGCTTCCCCCCCTCGATCTGTCCCTCGATCTGTCCCTCGATCTGTGGATTTTGCGATGCGACGGCGACCGCTGCGGTGTATCGTCGTCTCCTCGACCTAGGACCCCCATGACGCTGACCTCCTGTGACTCCTGTGCCGGCTTTCTCCCCCCCACCGCCTCGGCATGCCCCCACTGCGGCGCCGCCGTCGCGGCCCCAGCCACAGGCCGTGGGATCGGCGGAAAGCTCCTCGCCGCGGCCGGTAGCGGCATGGTCGCGCTGACGCTGATGGCCTGCTACGGCGGCGGTCCCGACGACTACTGCTACGACGACGACGACGACGGCTACTACTCGACCCAGGGCTGCGGAGACGCTGGCGTCGTCGTCGACTGCGACGACAACAACGCCGACATCCACCCGGGCGCTGAGGATCCTGCCGGCGACGGCATCGATCAGAACTGTGACGGCGTCGACGGTGTGGCCGAGGAGACCAGCACGACGACGATGACCAGCACGGACTCGTCGACCACCGACGCCTCGACCACCGACGCCTCGACCACCGACATGACGACCACCGACGCGACCACCACCGACGCGACCACCACGGGCGGCTGATCGCCTCGTCCCGCTGGGGAAGCCCGCGAAAGACGTCGACCCGAGGTCGGCGTCTTTCCTCGTTCTCGGCCGCGGAGGCCGAGCATTCGGCGATGCGGCGATACAGAGACGCAAGGCCGAGAGCCCGTGCTAGCGTCCCCGCGTGGCCGCAGGCGACACGCAGCTGAGCCTCCTCGATCTTGCCGGCTCGGCCGAGGCCGAGGCCGAGCCGGACAAGGTGAAGCCCAGGACGACCGCGAAGAAGAGGGCGGCGACGAAGTCCTCGACGAGCGCGAAGACGAGCGCCGCGGTCCGTCGCGCGGCGCAGCGCTGCCTTCGCGAGGTCTTCGGCCACGCGGGCTTCCGCGAGGGACAGCAGCTCCCGGTCGAGGCGCTGCTGAGCGGGCAGGACGCGCTGGTCGTCCTCCCCACCGGCGGCGGCAAGTCCCTCTGCTATCAGGTCCCGGGGGTCCTGCTCGCCCGCCAGGGCAAGGGCACGACGCTGGTCATCTCGCCGCTCATCGCCCTCATGCGCGACCAGGTCGCGGCGCTCCGTGAGCGCGGGGTCCGGGCCGCCGCGCTCAACTCGCACCAAGAGACCGACGAGCGCCGGGTCGTTCTCGACGCCCTCGACGCGGGCGAGCTCGAGCTCCTCTACGTCTCCCCCGAGCGCGCCGCGCTCTCGGGCTTCGCCAAGCGGCTGAGTCGCCTGAAGATCGCCGCCGTCGCGATCGACGAGGCCCACTGCGTCTCCCAGTGGGGGCACGACTTCCGCCCGGAGTACCTCCGCCTAGGCGAGCTGCGAGCCCTCACCCGCGCGCCCGTGATCGCCCTGACCGCGACGGCCACACCGGCGGTCCGCGAGGAGATCGAGCGGGCCCTCAGCCTGCGAAGCCCAGCCCGGGTCATCGGCTCCTTCGCCCGGCCGAACCTCGCCTTCTCCTGCCATGCCATGCGGACCGACGCGCCGCGGATCGCCGCGGTCGTCGCAGCGCTCGAAGAGTCGGGGCTACACACGCGCAAGGGCAGCGGCCGGGCGATCATCTACTGCAGCACCCGCAAGAAGACCCAGAGCCTCTGCAAGGCGCTCAGGGCCCGCGGCATCCACTCGGCCTACTACCACGCTGGCAGGACCAAGCTCGCCCGCGAGCGCGCGCAGCAGTCCTTTGACGAGGGCAAGACGCGGATCCTGATCGCCACCAACGCCTTCGGCATGGGCATCGACTACGAGGACGTCCGACTGCTGATCCACTTCCAGATGCCCGGGAGCGTCGAGGCGTTCTATCAAGAGGCGGGCCGCGCCGGGCGTGACGGTCTCCCCTCGCGCTGCATGTTGTTCCACGGCGCTGCGGACGTGATGACGCAGAAGCGGCTCATCCACGGCAAGTCCGGCAAGTCCGGCAAGTCCGGCAAGTCCGGCAAGTCCGCAGCGACGATGGGCGCGCGACTCCTCGAGCACCGCGAGAACGCCCTGCGCGCGCTCCAGAGCTACGCCAACGGATCCCAGTGTCGACAACAGGTGCTCTGCGCCCACTTTGACGCTGCGCCGACGGCCCCCTGCGGATCCTGTGATGTCTGCACCGGCACCGCGACGACGACCCCCGAGCCGGCGCAGCGGCCCCCGCCGCCGCCTGTGGCCCTCAGCGATGAGGACAACCTCGAGCTCCGCGCGAACATCCTGACGATGATGAGCGCGCTGACCAAGCCCCTCGGGAAGATGACCCTGGTCCGCGGCCTCCGCGGCTCCAAGGCGAAGGTCGTCCGCACCGCGAAGCTCGCGAGCCTGCCCAGCTTCGGCGCCCTCGCCCACTACGATGAGCCCGTGATCGCGGAGGTGTTCGACGAGCTCCAGCGCGAAGGGACGCTCGTGACCCGCGGCCGCAAGTACCCGACCCTCTGGCTCGCGGGCAAGGAGGATCCGCTGCGCCGCCGCGCCGCGAAGAAGACAGGGGCGCGCAGCCGCGGCGACGAGCTCGCTCGCCAGCTCGAGAACTTTCGCCGACGCACCGCACGGCGCAACCACTGGAAGCCCTTTATGGTCTTTCACCGCAAGGTCGTGACCGCCGTCGCCAAGACGCGGCCGCAGACCGCCGCAGACCTCGCCCTGATCCCGGGGCTGGGCGCGATCAAGATCGAACGCTACGGCGCCGAGATCCTCGCCATCGTCCGCGAGGCAGAGCAAGGCTAGGCGAGCCTCCGTCCGCGCTCCGGTGTCCAGCTGCGGACCTTCCACAGCGGACAGCCCGGTACCGCCAAACGCCGATTTTTCGACGCATCTGCCGGCGGAGCGTAGATTTGGGCGATGCGCCCTGCCTCCGCCGCGGCCTCCCCTCGGGGAGGACTCCCCCTCGCCCGCGCCCTCGTGTGCGCCCTCGCTTGCGCCCTCGCCTGCGCCCTCGCCTGCGCTCACCGGGGCGACACCACCACAGACGACGTCGAGGTGCTGGCGGTGACCCACGCGTGGATCTCTGGACAGGTGGTCGACGCGACGAGCGGTGCGGGGGTCGAGGGGGTCGTCGTCTCGCTCCACTCTCCCGACATCGCAGAGCCGCTCCAGGCGACCACAGACGCCGACGGAGCCTTCGTCTTTGAGTATCACCCGCCCGGCAACTACGCCCTGATCGTTCAGGAAGGTGAAACCCTCGCGACCGTCCGCGCCTCGCTGAAGGCAGGGCAGCGCTGGAGGCCGCAGCTCAACGTCGCGGGCGCACCCCGTCTGGAGCCTTCGCGAGGGAGCTTCGCGCCGGCGATGGGCTGAGACGAGGCACCCCTTCGGGGTCCGCGGATGCACCGAGTCGCGGCGAAAGTCGCCAGGTTTCCGCGCCAGCCCCCTTGTCCGCCGTTCCCCACGGGGTATAGAGGCCCTCCCATGGAAGACCACGAGCGACAAGCCCGGGCCGCCGTCGACTACCTCGAAGCTATCGTCGCCGATCGCGGCGTCTTGGCGACGATCGACAAGGAGCTGCGGATGCGCCTGCTCAAGGCCGCGGGGCTTGTCTCGCGGCCGTCGCGGACCGAGCAGCGCCTCTTTCGCCGGGCGGAGCGGACCCTCCGCAAGAAGGAGCGGCGGGAGGCCGACGAGCAGGTGCTCGACACGAGCACGATCCGACGCAAGCGGGCGGCGCCGGTCTTCGCGACGCCCAGCCGCGACGCTCCCCGCGAGCTCATGGCAGAGGCAGCCCCAGAGGCCGAGCCGACCAGCGAGCTCCACACCGCGCGCAATTGCTACGTCTGCAAGGCCAAGTACAGGACGCTCCACCACTTCTACGATCACCTCTGCGTCGACTGTGGCGATCTCAACCTCGAGCGTCGCCACCGGACCTGCGACCTCTCGGGGCGGACCGCGCTGATCACCGGCGCGCGGGTGAAGATCGGCTACCAGGCGGCGATCAAGCTCCTCCGCGCCGGCGCGCGGGTGCTCGTGACCACCCGCTTCCCCAACGACGCCGCCCGCCGCTACGCCGCCGAGGAGGACTTCTCGGAGTGGGGCCACCGCCTGGCGATCCACGGGCTCGACCTGCGGCACACGCCCAGCGTCCAGCTCTTCTGCCGCGAGCTCCTGGAGCACGAGCCCCGCCTCGACTTCATCATCAACAACGCCTGCCAGACCGTGCGACGCCCGGCCGGCTTCTACGCCCACCTGATGGAGGCTGAGCGGAGCCCGGAGAAGCTCTCCGCGGAGGCGCTCGATCTGGTCGCTCGACCCACCGTCGCCCCGCGCTCCGCCGACGTGCCGGCGATGATCGGCGCGGTGAGCTCGGCGGAGCTCAGCCAGGTCCCGCTCCTGCCGGAGGACGAGGACACGTCGATGCGCCTCTTCCCGTCCGGCATGCTCGACGCCGACGAGCAGCAGATCGACCACCGCAAGGTCAACAGCTGGCGCCTCCTCCTCGACGAGGTGCCGGCGGTCGAGCTTTTGGAGGTCCACCTCGTCAACGCGGTCGCGCCCTTCATCCTCAACGGACAGCTCAAGGCGCTGATGATGCGGACGCCCGAGCGCGACAAGCACATCGTCAACGTCTCGGCGATGGAGGGGCAGTTCTACCGGACCTTCAAGACCCCGCGGCACCCCCACACCAACATGGCCAAGGCCGGGCTCAACATGCTGACCCGGACCTCGGCGCCCGACTACGTCCGCGACGGGATCCACATGAACAGCGTCGACACCGGCTGGGTGACCGACGAGGATCCGATCGAGCTCGCGCAGCACAAGCGTGAGGTCGACGGCTTCCACCCGCCGCTGGACATCGTCGACGGCGCGGCCCGGATCGTCGACCCGATCATCCACGGCCAGCTCACCGGCGAGCACGTCTGGGGTCGCTTTCTCAAGGACTACGCGCCCACGGATTGGTAGTCCGCGGCCGCCCTAGGCGACCCTCCTCGTCCTACGAGGCCGTCGACGCCGGCGCCGTCTCGAGCACCTCGGCGCAGACCCGCTCGGCGGACTCGAGCGCCCCTTCGAGGTAGCCGTTCCACTCGCGGGCGGTCTCGGTCCCGGCGAAGTGGATCGGCCCCTGGGGCGCGCGCAGGGCCGGACCGCAGGTGTGGAGCACCCCCGGGCTGAGGAAGGCCGCGGGACAGCCGCGGGCCCAGGGATCGAGCCCCCAGTTCTTCTCGTGGATCCCCTCGACCTCGCGGGCGGCCGGACCGAAGATCCTGGCCAGGGCGTCGACGACCGCCGCCTGCCGCTCGCTCGCCGGACGATCGCCGAAGCGGCGGGCCATGTCCCCGGTGATGAAGGCGACGAGCGCCGCCTGCTCCCCGTCGTGCGAGCTGTTGTCGAAGGTGAAGCAAAACGGCGCCCGGGTCGACAGCGACTCCCCCGAGCGGCCTTCGTCGCGCCAAAACGGCGCCCGGTAGCGGATGAGCACCTTGATCGTCGCGCCGATCGGCGAGTGGAGCTGGAGCTGCTCGCGGGCGTGGCTGAGCCCTGGCTCAAAGGCGATCCGATCGCAGAGGTGCGGCGGCAGGGCCAAGATGACCCGCCCGCAGCGCAGCGACCCCCACTCGCCGTGGATCGTCACGCCGCCGGCGGCGACCTCGATCTTCCGCGCCGGAGCGCCGAGCCGCACGTCGCCGGCGATCCGCTCGCGCAGGCCCAGCGAGAGCGCCTGTGCCCCCTCTACAAAGCGCCCCTCCTGAGCGCCGCCCTCGACCTCGATGAGCTGGAGCAGCCCCCCCGCCGAGCCGGCGTAGGCGAGGAGGTGGAGCATCGAGATCTCGCTCGCCTCGATCGAGAGGAACGAGCGCAGGGCCAGGTCGAGCATCGCTCGGACGTCGCGGCTGCGGATGTGCCGACGCTTCCAGGCCTCGAGCGAGAGCCCGTCGAGCTCCGCCGCCCGCGGTGAGCTCCAGGGCGCCGCCGGATCGATCGCTCGGGACAGGCGATCGAGGCGACCGATCGTCCGCTGGAGCTCGAGCAGCTTGAGCAGCGAGAGCGCCGGGATCGTCGACTTGTAGGTCCGCACGCGACGGCCGAGATCGAGGAGCTTGAGGCCGCTGTGAAAGGTCGGAAAGACGCTCAGCCCGAGCTCCTGCGCGAGCGCGTGGAGACGGCGCTGGGTCGGACCTATCCACTGACCGCCGAGGTCAAAGGTGCCGCGCCCGACAGGCTCGGTGAGCGTCCGGCCGCCGACCCGCTCCCGCGCCTCGACGACCGCGACGCTGAGCCCTCGCGCCTCGAGCTGCGTCGCCGTCGCCAAGCCGGCCAGGCCAGCGCCGATGATCCCGACGTCTACGGTCTTCATAGCGCCATCGTCCGCCCCAGGCCGCGAGCGGTCAATCACCTCCCTTGCGCCGCCGGTTCACCTCGTCGATGAAGGCCTCGTCGACCACGGCCACCCCGCTCGCCTTGGCCTCGCGGACGATCCCCCGCAGCGCCATCTTCAGGAAGGGGCGCGGGATCGCTGTCAGCGCTCGGCAAGCCTCCTCCGTGAATTGCACCTCGGGATCGACGCGGTTGGCCTCGTAGACGATCGCCTGGTGCGGCGGGCCGATGTCGGTCGGCAAGGGCACGGCGAAGGGCTTTTTGTGCTCACAGAAGTAGAAGCGGCGCTCGCCGGTCTGGTGGCGAAAGCCGTAGGAGATCGCCATCGACGGGAAGTCGTGCTCGCGCTCCAGCATCTCCGAGAAGCTCTCGCGCAGGAGGATGTTGTGGACCCGGAGGCAGAGGAAGCGCTCGGTGTTCTCAGCGTCGGTCGTCCGCTCCGGCGTGTAGTGAAAGGAGCCGTCGAGCTCGCACTCCCACACCTGAAAGGCGTCGCGCATCAGCAGCGGGTAGTCCGGGTCCTCAGCGCGCCCGGCCGTCGGCGAGGGCTCGAGCTCAAAGGGGGACTTCGCCATCTTCTCCGCCGGCGTCTGCCCGGGATAGCCGAGCCGGACGACCGCGGAGAGCCACGCCTCGTCGTACTCGATGAAATTGAGCGCGGCCTTCCCGGTCCGGCGGATGTGGGCGACGGTGTTGGCGCTGGCCCGGGCGATCAGCATCACGCTCGGCCGCTCGATCAGATCAAAGGGGAAGGCGAGCGAGTACGGGGCTATCGAGGTCTGCCCCTCCGGATCGACCGTCGTCACGCAGGCGAAGGGCATCGGGAAGAACGACGCCGACTGGTAGAAATTTCCCGTCGGCGGATGGGCGACGAAGGGCTCGTCCTTGCGGTGACGGTGGCGAAAGAGCCAAGAGAACCTGCGCATTGTGAGCACGAGGCTAGTGCCGAGGAGATCGCGACCGACGAGCAAATCCTGCGGCCCTCTCCCGGACACCGGCGGCACAGGCCCGCCTGCGGGGATATAGTCGCGCCCTTGTCCGCCGCTCCCGACACCGACACCGACACCCTGCTCGCCGACATCGACGGGGCCCTCCGCGAACGCTTCGGCTTCGACTCCTTTCGCCCCGGCCAGCGCGAGGCGATCGAGGCGCTCCTGCGCCAGCGTCGGCTCCTCTGCATCCAGCCGACGGGGCACGGCAAGTCCCTGCTCTACCAGCTCCCGGCGACGGTCCTCCCGGGGATGACCGTCGTCATCTCCCCGCTCCTGGCGCTGATGCGCGACCAGGTCGGTCAGCTCGTCGAGCGCTTTGACATCACGGCCGCGTCGATCAACTCCGACCAGACCGACGAGGAGAACGCCGAGGTCATCCGCGCGGCCGGCGAGGGGAGCCTGCGGATCCTCTTCGTCGCCCCCGAGAAGCTCGACAACCTGGTCCAGTTCCGCTTCCTGCTCTCGCTGCCGGTCTCGCTGCTGGTGATCGACGAGGCCCACTGCATCTCGACCTGGGGGCACGACTTTCGCCCGGCCTATCGGCGGATCCTCGACGCGGTCGTCCACTTCAGCGAGCGCCGCCCCGAGCTGCGAGTCCTGGCCCTGACCGCGACCGCCGGCGACCGGACCGAGCGCGACATCGCCGGGCTCTTGGGGACCGAGGACGCGCCGCTGGCGATCCACCGCCAGGGCATGGATCGCCCGAACCTCGCGCTCGCCCTCCGCTCAGTCCGCGGCCTGCCGGCCAAGCTCGAGGCGCTGCTCCAGGTGATGCGCGGCGTCCAGGGCTGCGCCGTCCTCTACTGCGCGACCCGGGACCAGACCGAGATCGTCGCCGGCTACCTCGCCGCCAACGGCGTGCCCGTCACCGCCTATCACGCGGGCCTCGATCCCGCCCGCAAGCGCGAGCTCCAGGAGGGCTTCACCTCCGGCGCCGTGCCGATGATCGCCGCGACCAACGCCCTCGGCATGGGGATCGACAAGTCCAACATCCGCTTCATCGCCCACGTCGACGTCCCGGGATCGATCACCGCCTACTACCAGGAGGTCGGCCGCGCTGGCCGTGACGGCGAGCCGGCGACCGGTCTCCTCCTCTTCGATCCCGGCGACCAGGAGGTCCAGCGCTACTTCATCCGCTCGGCCCAGCCGACAGCGGAGGACTTCGCGATCATCCGCGGGGTCATCGAGGGGGCGGCCGAGCCTCCCGGCCTGATGGCGATCAAGTCGCGGACGGGGCTCCACCCCACCCGCGTCACCGTCGTCCTCGCCGAGCTCGTCGAGCAAGGCTTCGCCGAGAAGGTCCTCGTCGGTCGCCGCCAGTGCTACGTCTGGACCGGCCGCGAGGGGACGCCGGATCTCAGCCGCTACCGCCAGCAGCTCGAGGTCCGCGAGGGTGAGCTGAACGCGATGCTCCACTACGGCCGCGGCGATCCCCCCTGTCTGATGCAGGCCCTCCGGATCGCCCTCGGAGACGCCAGCGCCGAGCCCTGCGGGCGCTGCGATCGCTGCCTGGACGGCGCGGTCATGCCGGTCGCCGCAGACCCGAGCCCGCCTGTGATCTCCGCCGAGGCCTGGCTCGAGTCGCGGAGCATCCCCCTCGCCGGCTCGCGCTATCCCAAGATGGAGCCCGGCGTCGCGCTCCTCGACGGGCCGATGCGCGGCCGCCTCTTCGCCGAATTCATGCGCGGCCGGGCCTCCGGCAAGATGCCCCCAGAGCGCCTCCTGATGGTCCTGCGCGGCGTTCTCGACCAGCTCAGCGCCGGCCATCGCTTCGCCAGCGTCGTCACCCTGCCCTCGCGCACCTGGTCGTGCAGGCAGGAGGTCGGAGATCTCATCGCCGAGCACCTCGGGGCCGTCCACCTGCCGCTGCTGCGCTACGCCCAGGAGCCCGAGGCCCGGCAGGGGGCGCTCCACAACAACGACCAACGCCGCGACAACGTCGACGGCTGCATCGGCTACGACGCCAGCGTCGTCGTCCCCGACGGGGCGATGCTCCTGGTCGACGACTACATCGGCTCGCGGGCGACCCTGCGCGAGGCCGGCAACGTCCTGCGCAAGCGGCTGCGCTGGGAGGGCGAGCTGGTCCCGCTGGTCTTCGCCCGGGTCCGCTGGAAGCTCGGCACCTCGGGGATGATCTGAGCGCCGCCAGGCTCCTGCGTCGGCGGCTTCGGTGAGGGCCGAGCTCCCCCGGAGGTCTTCGCCCGGATCCACCTGGCGGCCCGGCCGCGAGAAGCTCCGCACCTCGGGCGCTCGTCGGGGCCCCTCGGCGCTCACCGGGGCTCACCGGGGCTCACCGGGGAGCAGGCGGATCATCGAGGGCTGCGCGCGGACGCCCACGGATCAGCTCAAGGCGGACGAGCAGCCGCCTTCGCTGTAGGATGGGCGCCTCGGGAGCCACCATGACCGCACGCAGCCTCCTCCTCCGCCTCGCACTCGCTGTCCCCCTCACCGCCGCCGTCACCCTCGGCCTCTCGCCGGAGGCTCGAGCGTTCTGCGGCTTCTATGTGAGCGGCGCGGACGCCAAGCTCTTCAACAACGCGACCTTGGTCGTCCTGATGCGCGAAGGGACCCGCACGGTCCTGTCGATGCAGAACAACTACCAGGGCCCCCCTGAGAACTTCGCGATGGTGATCCCGGTCCCCGTCGTCCTCCAGGAGGACAACGTCAAGACCCTGAGCGACGAGGTCTTCTCGCGGGTCGACCAGCTCGCCGCGCCGCGCCTCGTCGAGTACTGGGAGCAGGACCCCTGCTACGTCGAGCCCGACTACGAGATGGAGTTCGCGAAGGACGGCATGGCCGCGCCGACAGCCGTCGAGTATGCCGCTGAGGAGGACGCCGATCTGGGCGTGACCATCGAGGCTCAGTTCACCGTCGGCGAGTACGAGATCGCGATCCTCAGCGCCAAGGACTCGACCGGCCTCGACACCTGGCTGCGCCGCGAGGAGTACACCCTCCCCGAGGGCGCCGAGCCGCTCCTTCGGCCCTACGTCGAGGAGGGGATGAAGTTCTTCGTCGCCAAGGTCGACATCACCAAGGTCAAGGTCGACCCCAACGGCAAGACCATGCTCTCGCCGCTGCGCTTCCACTACGACACCGAGGAGTTCCGCCTGCCGGTGCGCCTGGGACTCATCAACTCGAGCGGCAAGCAGGACCTGCTGGTCCACATCCTCGCCCGGGGCAAGCGCTACGAGCTGGCCAACTACGACAACGTCACGATCCCGACCAACCTCGACGTCGCCCCCGAGGCCCGCGAGCGCTTTGGTGAGCTCTACGCCGCGCTCTTCGACGCGACCCTCGGCAAGAACCCGAAGGCGATCGTCACCGAGTACTCCTGGGACTCGAGCTCCTGCGACCCCTGCCCGACCCCGCCGCTGCGCGCCGACGAGATCGCCACCCTCGGCGGTGATGTGCTCGGCGGCGAGCTCGACCCCTGGGGCGGTGGTTTTGTCCTGACCCGCCTCCACGCTCGCTACGACAAGGAGTCGCTCGGCGAAGACCTGGTCTTCCGCGAGGCCCCGGCGATCGTCGGCGGCCGCGAGTTCATGATGGGCGACAAGCTGGAGAAGGGCTCGCGCCCCGCCGGCACCAACAACTTCCAGGCGCGCTACGCCATGCGTCACCCCTGGGAGGGGCCGATCACCTGCAAGGACCCGATCCGCGGGCGTTGGGGCGGACCGCCCGCGGGCGGCCAGCCGAAGACCGAGCCCGCCAAGGACCTCGCCTTCGCCGAGCGCGGCTCGATCGAGCTCAAGGAGATCATCCGCGAGGATGTCCCGGAGATCGGGGTGATGACCGCGGCGAAGCCTGTCGAGACCAAGGCGATCGTCGACGGTCAGGATCCGAGCGCCGAGCCGAAGCCCGCCGCGACGGCGCCAGCCGACGCCGGGCCGCCGAAGGGCTCCGCTTCGAGCCAGGTTCGGGCCGCATGCAGCTGCTCGGCCGAGAACGGAGCTCGTGACACTGGCGTGCTCGGTCTCCTGAGCCTCCTCGGCCTCCTCGGCCTCCGACGCCGCCGCTAGGCCGTCGAGCTCCGCATCCACGACGCGCGCTTCCGTCCCCTCCCGAGGGGCGGAAGCGCGCTTTGTCGATCGTTCTCCACAATCTCCAAGAATTGGCCTTGCGAGCCGTCCAACGCGACGCTATGACTTAGACCAAGTGGTCGAACCCATCGGTCGAACCACGTAGTCGAACCTACCAGTCTACGCGATGGTAGACCGAGCCCATGCCCCGCCCCCGCTTCACCGCCCTCGACCCCGCCAAGCGGCGGGCGATCCTCGACGCCGCCGCGGACGTGTTCGCCAGCGATGGCTTTGCCGGCGCCTCCTACAACCAGATCATCGCCCGCGCCGGGGTCTCGAAGGGGGCCATGTACTACTACTTCGACGACAAGGCGGACCTCTATCGGACCGTCATTCGCGACGTCGCCGAGCGGATGAAGAGCGCCTCCGGAGGCCTCGGCGAGTTCGTCGACGCCCGCTCCTTCTGGACCGCAGTGAGGGCCCTCTGCGCGCGCATGCTCGCGTTCGTCGGCGAAGAGCCCCGCCTCCCCGGCCTCGCGAAGAGCCTCCTCGCCGCCTCGGAAGGACCCCTCGCGGAGGAGCTCGCCCAGACCATCGACGGGATGCGGGCGTACACCGAGGCGCTCCTGGACGGCGGCCGGGAGGTCGGCGCCGTCCGGGATGACATCCCCGCACCGCTCCTCGCTCACCTCCTCATGGGGTTGGGCGAGGCCTTCGACCGCTGGCTGATCCCGCGCTGGCAAGAGCTGGAGCCGGCGGAGCTCATCGCCCTCCCCGAGCGGCTCATCGAGCTCTTCGTCCGGGTCGCCGCGCCCCTAAAGCTCGCCGTCGAGCTCGCCCAAGACCCCCTCTACGAATGACCCTAACCGCCTGAAAGGACCCAGGAAGACCATGCAACCCACAGCCGCCGCCCATGACCCCACGACCGAGCCGATCACCGGCGCCTCCTACCTCGAGCAGGACTACCCCGGCACCCTGCGTCAGGGGCTCCAGCAGTTCCGCTCGGAGAACCCGGAGCTCATCGCGGCCGACACCAGCACCGAGGTCGGCCACCTGACGATGGCCCACGACTGCTGCCACGTGCTCTTCGGTCTGACCACGCAGATCACCGACGAGGTGCTCGCCGACACCTGGACCATCGCCGGCTCGACGGTCACGATCCGCAAGTACGCCGAGTACCTCAAGCACGACGAGTTCGCCCAGCTGCCCAAGACCATCGGCTACGGGAAGATCCTCGTCGAGTCGATCCGCAGCCTCCCAAAGGTCTTCACGGTGATCCGCAGAGCCCGAAAGATGACCTCCAAGTGGCCGATGTTCGGATACGCAGAGCACCTCGACACGCCTGTCGCCGAGCTCCGCCGCCGCCACAACATCCAGATCCTCCCGCACCGCTGAGCGAGCGGAAGAACGTCCTCCGAGGCCGTCGGCGACGCTATCATCCGCCGGCTTGAACGCCCACACCTCAGCCTCCTTTCGCCGCTGGACCCGACTCGCACTTGCGCGAGCGTTGGTCGGAGCGCCGCCGAGCTCTGCCCTCTGCGACCGCCACTGGCGTCACGCGCAGCGGCTGATCGCCGCCCGCTTCGCCCTCGCCTGCGCCCGTGAGGGGATGGTCGAGGCGACCCTGCGCGACCACGCCTGGATCCTCGACGATGGCGCCGGGGGGCTGCGGATCCCGCTCGCCCGCCTCGGCGCCTTCGGCCTGCACAGCCCCGATCTAGAGGCCCCCCGGAGCCCTTTGACGGAGGATCCGTCGACCCTCCTGGGCGCCCTCGCGCCGGCGCTCGGAGCCTCCACACACACCGCCCAGGAGCTCCGCGTCGAGCTGGCCGACTCGGCCTTTAACCTCGCCATGTCGAGCCTGCTGGCGGCGCTGCGCGACACGGCCGCAGCCGAGGGCCGCCGCTGGCCGGCCCCGGTCGACCCGGAGAACCTGGTCGTCGAAGGCCACCCGTGGCACCCGATGTGCAAGACCCGCTTGGGCATGCGCCGCGCCGAGGTGCTCCGACACGCCCCAGAGGCCCTCGCCCTAGGGACGATCGACGCGGTCGACGTCGATCGTGACCTCGTCCAGCTCGCCGACGACGCAGAGATGACCCTCGCCCGCCTCTTCCCCCCGGGGCCCCCAGGGACGATCCGCCTGCCGGTGCACCGCGCCCAGCGGCGACGCCTGCCCAAGCTCTTCGCGGACCTTTGGGGGTCGAAGATCCGCCCCTCGGGACAACCCCCCCTCCAGGGTCGCGCGCTCCTCAGCCTGCGGACGATCGCCCTCGAAGACCCCGAGCTCCACGTCAAGCTCGCGATCAACGTCACGACGACCAGCGCACGGCGGACGGTGTCGCCGATGAGCGTCGCCAATGGACCGCCGCTGACGCGCTTGATCGAGCAGATCGCCGCTGTCGATCCCGCGCTCTCAGGCCTCCTCCTCCTCGGCGATCGGGCCGCCGCGGGACTCCGCGCCGAGGCGGTCGGCCCCAGGGCGCCACACCTCGGCGTCATCATCCGCGGCTCGCCCGAAGCGCTCCTCCGCGAGACCGGCTCCTCCGCGGAGGCCTGGGTCTGCGCCGCCCTGGGCGAGCGCAGACCCGCCGCCAGGCGAACCCTCCTCGTCGAGCTGGCCGAGCGCCAAGGATCGGCTGAGGCGCTCCTCAGGCGGTACATCGAGCTCCTCGTGCCGCCCTGCCTGCATCTCCTCAGCGTCTACGGGCTGGTGCTCGAGGTCCACCTGCAAAACACCCTCGCCGCCGTCGACGACGGGGGCCTCGCCGGCTTTGTCATCCGCGATCTCGGGGGCATCCGCCTCCATCCAGGTCGGCTCCAAAGCGCAGGCCGCAGCGTCGAGCTCGCCCCCGGCTCCTTCCTCGCCACCGATGATCTCGCCGAGGTCCGAGACAAGCTCAGCCACACGCTCCTCCACGCCCATATGGCGACGCTGATTCGCTGGGCTGAGCGCGATCTCGGGCTCCCCGCCCGACGCGCCTGGGCGCTCATCCGGGCGACGATCATCAGGACCGCCGAGCGGATCCCCGCCGAGCACAGGGACGCCGCCTACGCCGATCGCGACGCGCTCCTGCGACCGCGGACGCGGGCCAAGGCGCTCCTGCGGATGCGCTTCGAGGATCGTATCAGCGACTACGCCTACACCGAGGTCGACAACATCCTCGCCCACCCCGAGGTGGTCGCCCTCGCGAAGCGCGAGCTTGCGCGATAGGGCCAGTCTCGACATCGGCGACCTATCGGTCCCGACATCATCACCTCGCCGCACGCACGGCGTCGCCGCACGCGGCCTCTCGCGCGCCTCCGAACTTGCGGTTAGGAGCGCCGCGAATGCCCCGCTACCATGACCAGACCATGCCCACGCGGACACGCCCCCTGGTCCTCGCGATCCCCGAGTACGACTACCTGCGGGCGTCCCTCTGCGACGCCGCAGACCTCGAGTCCGGCGAGGTCGAGGTCCGCCTCTTCCCCGACGGCGAGCGCTATCTCCGGATCGCCGCCCCTGTCGAGGGTCGCGACGTCGTCCTCGTGGGCGGGACCATCTCCGACGCCGCGACCCTCACCCTCTTCGACCTCGCCTGCGCCATCGTCCGCTACGGCGCGCGCCGCCTCACCCTCCTCGTCCCCTACTACGGCTACTCGACGATGGAGCGGGCCGTCCGCAAAGGCGAGGTCGTCACCGCGAAGACCCGGGCCTCGCTCCTCTCCGCGATCCCGCCGGCGAGCTACGGCAACCGGATCCTCCTGCTCGACCTCCACTCCGAGGGCATCCCCCACTACTTCGAGGGCGAGCTCACCGCGCTCCACGTCTACGGCAAGCCGATCGTCCGCGACGTCGCGACGCGCCTCGGCGGCGACGACTTCGTCCTCGCCTGCACCGACGCTGGCCGAGCCAAGTGGGTCGAGTCCCTCGCCAACGACCTCGGCGTCACCCCGGCCTTCGTCTACAAGCGCCGCCTGAGCGGCTCTGAGACCGCGGTCGCGGCGATCAACGCCCAGGTCCAGGGCAAGCGCGTGATCATCTACGACGACATGATCCGCACCGGCTCCTCGCTCCTCGGCGCCGCCCGGGCCTACAAGGACGCAGGCGCCAGCAGCCTCGCCGTGATCACCACCCACGGCCTCTTCCCCGGCGACTCCTTCCAGCGCCTCATGGCCAGCGGCCTCTTCACGGACATCATCTGCACCGACAGCCACCCGCGGGTCCGCGAGCTCGAGAAGGACGGCCTGCAGGTCGAGACGACGGGGGGGCTCTTCGTCCCGCACCTCGTCTGAAGCACTCTCGCAGGCCTTGCGCGCCCCCCCTGCCAGACCCCGCTCGCGAAGCGAGACGACGCGCGTAGCCGCCCCACTCTGTCGATGGGTACAGACCTGCTCGAGATAACTCACAGGTAGGCTGGCTGGCCTGAGAGTCATACCGGCATTGCGCAGCGCCATGCGTATGCGGCGCCGGGCCGACGCCTCCACCGGAGCCGCAAAAAGAAGAAGAGCCGCACCTTCCGGTGCGGCTCTTGATGTCGGGGATCCTCCGAGGCCAGAGCGACTAGGCGTCGCCGTTGAACGAGCTGACGAAGAGCGAGCTCTTGTTCTTGAGCTTTCCGCACCGCTTGGCGCGACGCTTCCACTGCTTGTCGGTCTTCTTGCCGCAGCTCGGATACAGGCCCTCTTCCTTCCAGGCCTGCTGACGGATGTCCTTGAGACACCAAGCGCCCTCAGGCGTCCACTCGCCCTCGATGTCCCACTTCGCCTCGCGCTCTTGGATCTGGGGGCCGAGGTCGTCCCAGATATCGATCTGGGTGCCATTCACGGTCCACGGCACGCCATCGCCGCAGTAGTCAGCGCGTGCCATCCGCGTGCAGGCCTGGTGATGATCGCGAAGCGAGACCGTCTCGCACTTCTTCCACTCGCCCTTCTTGCTCTTCTTCTTGCAGTCCTCCGCCTCGGCCCAGGGGCGATATCCCCAAAGCGCACACTTGGCGACGACCCCGTACTGGCAGGCGAAGGAGATCGTGTCCGGCTCGTCGATGAAGTCGCCGGTATCTTCGTCCCAGTACCCCTCGAAGACGTACGCGGGCCATCCGACCCCGTCCGCGTCTTCACAGAGCGCTCCCCACGTGTCGCTCCCGTCGACCTGGTAGGAGACCTCGTAGGCGTACATGTCCTCGATCTCCGCGTCCGGCGAGAGGTAGAAGTCGTCGAGGCGGATCGTGACGCCGACGTCGATCTCCTCGCCCTCGTCATCCTCGGTCTCCACGTCGATGCGGAACTCCGTGCCGATGAGGTCTGCGCCGCTACGGTCGACAAGCTCCCCGTTGATCTCCTGAACAGCGGCGAGCTGACTGCCCTGCAGCTTGAGCCCCTGCAGCTTGATCCCCTGCAGCTTGATCCCCTGCAGCTTGATCCCCTGCAGCCTGAGCCCCTGCAACTGGATACCCTGCAGCCGAATCCCCTGCAGAAAGATCCCCTGCAGTTGAATCCCCTGCAACGCGAGACCCTGGACGACGAGGCCGCGCTCATCCGCGCCACCTACACCATCCACGCCCTCGTAGCATCCCGCCAAAGCGACCGCCATGAGCCCGCCGATAACTTTTCTCCCAAACTCCCGCATACTCACCCCCAACGTCGTGACCATAGCACGACTTTTTGGGAAGCATCTACTGTCTGCATCGACCCCCACGAAGGCCTAGCGCCCCCTAGACGACACATAGTCCGCACACACACGCAAACCTACATGTACCGAACGTGTCTCTTCAGGGAAGACTTGTCTATTAATACTTCGGGCGACAATCGCCGGAAAGTAGAAGGACCCGCCCTTCACCAGGTAGGTCCCGGCGTTCTTCGTCTGAACCCACTCAAAGACGTTCCCTGACGCGTCATAGACCCCTACGGGGCTCTTGGTGGCAGGATAGCTACCAATGGTGTCGAGCCCCATTGCGGGCGGCCGGTGTCCGTATGTCGAGTCTACATTCGCATCACCAACCTTCAGGTGATTTCCATGCGGATAGAGCCGGCCATCCGCCCCGCGAGCAGCTCGCTCCCACTCCTCCTCGGTACAAAAGCGCGCTCCGGGCAGCCGACCGGTTCGATCCAGCCATGCGAGATAGGCCCGCGAGTCACTCGCGCTAATGCCCGCGATCGGAAAAAGTCCCCAGTCAGAGGTCGCGCGGATCTCACGACTCCCGTTGTGAAAGGGTTCGCCTTCGCGCGCGGTGATCGACTCTCCGCCGAAGCGCCACTCGATCACCCAAACGTCGTCTTCGCCGCGGGAGACCGTGAGACTGTCGCCGATCCCCGCCCCCTCCGCCTGGACGCTGTACTTCTGACGCTCCTCAGGCTCCAGGTCGTTGAGAAACTCGAGGTAGTCCGCGATCGAAGTCTCGTAGCGGCTGATCAGGAACGAGCCGGTCGAAGACTGATGCAAGGGCACGGTCTCGTAGAATGAGCGCCGAAGATCTTCGTTTCCTGAGTAGCCGACGAGAAAGCGCCCCGCCGGAATATATACATAGTTCTCAGGCACTGAGCCGATCTTCGCGAATTGAACGTCGACCGAGACATCCTCACCACGGCCGATCAGGACCGGGTAGAGAACCTCGTCGTAGCCCTCCTTCGCCATCATCAGGAGGTATGAGCCGCGAGGGAGCTCGACCGAGCCGTCTGCGCCCATGGCTAGCGGCGCAGACTCTGACAGTGAGAACTCACCGTTCGCAGCCTCTTCGTACTTCGCGACGCGGACGCTGTCAGCCGCTGGGTGTGTCATCACTCGGAGGCGACCCGGGCTCTCCCACAAGCTCATCCAGCGCCCAGAGGTGTCGTGGAGCTCCAGGCGAGCGAGCAGATCGGGGACAAGCTCGGACTCACCTTGCTCGTCGGAGAAGCGGACTCGCTGATAGAGCAGCTCAGCCAGCGCTCTCCGGACGTCGGCGCGCTCGCTGTCGAGGGCCAGCGCCGTCTCCAACTGCTGTGAGGCGTGGAGATACTTGCTGGCGATCGACGGGCCCATCGCCAAGATGTCCTCCCAGAGCGCTTCGCCCCCGTCTCGATCGCCCGTGTCAAATCGAGCGAGGGCCTCAGAGCGCGCGAACTTGAGGCGCCCCTCCCCCTCCGAGGCGCTCTCGGACGCCTCCTCAGCGCTGCGGACGTGCTCGCCGACCTTAGCGTCAAGATCGCGCCTCGACTGGAGCCAGAAGACCCCATAGGCGAGGATGACGAGCACCGGCACTGCGAAGATCCCGACACGACGGAGGTTCCGCGAGCGGATCGCGTTGGCCTCGCTTCGCTCGAGAAAAGCGACCTCCCTCCCCCGCAACGCGCTGCGATCGAGGGCCTCCGACTCGACCACTTGCGGCAAGCTCCACAGCCCCTCGCGCCCCTGACCGAGCCGCTCCCACTCCGCCGCCGCCTGCTCCAGGCGGTGCATCATGGCCCGGACCTCCTGCTCGTCGATGAGCCAGCCGGCGAGCTGGGCCCAGCCGCCGACCAAGGCTTCGTGGGCGATCTCGTAGACCATCCGCTCGCCCGCTTCGCGGACCACCAGGAGGCGTCCGCGGACGAGCGCGTCGAGGGCGGCCTTCGACGCTTCGTCATTGGCGACGAGCTCGTCCTCGGTCAGCGAGGCGCGGGTGTTGTCGAGGGTGACGAGGCGCATCAGCAGGCGCCGCGCAGCCTGTCGCTGCACCGGCAGGAGGCTCGCGAGCACGCCGTCGGCGTGGCGGGCCAGCGCGCCCGTGACCCCGCCGATCGTCCGCAGCTCCGCCTCGGTGATCACCGAGGCGCTCTTGTCTCGGCTCTCCCAGAGCTCGGCGAGCGCGAACTGGAGGAGGGGCAGCGAGCCCTTGACGCCTGCCTCGACGAGCTCGTCGATCAGCTCCTCCGACTCAAAGCGGACGCCGTTGACCTTGGCCGGGCCGACGATCGCCTCGCGGGCTCCCTCCGGGGAGAGCGGCCGGAGGAGGAAGATGCCCCGCGAGACCTCATCGCCGAGGCCCGGGACCGTGACCACGCGGGTCAAGAAGTCGCCGCGGACGGTCGCCAACACCCGCAGGCCGGGGATCCCGGCGAGGAGGCGGACGATCATCGGGCCGATGACCTCGACCTCGGAGGCCTCGGCGATGGTCACGAATTCCTCGAACTGATCGAGGAAGACCAGGCAGCCGCCGCTGTCACCGAGCTGCTTGCGGAGGGCGCGGACGAGCAGCTCCGGCTCTTGGCTGAGGAGGTCCGACACCTCGTCCTCGGTCAGGCCGAAGCCACGGGCGATGACCGAGACGAAGGACTGCCTGGGGAAGCGGCCGGGCGTCATCGTCACGGTGCGCCAGCTCTTCGAGGCGTCGAGCTCCCCCTCGATCACCGCGGGGATCACCCCCGCGCGGCACAGCGACGACTTGCCGACGCCGGAGTCGCCGGCGACGACGACAAAAGAGTCCGTCCGCAGGCGCTCGACCACCGAGCGGACCTCGGCGCTGCGGCCGAAGAAGAGCGACCGATGCTCAGCCTGGAACGCCTGAAGGCCGCGGTAGGGGTTGCCGGTGGGGACCGCGGTCGCGGCCCGCTCCGGGATCGCGAGGGCGTCGAGCGCAGCCCGAAGCTCGTCACCCGAGGCCGGACGCTCGTAGGGATCGCGGGCCAGGCAGCGATCGATCACGGCCGCGAGGCGAGGGTCGACGCCCTCGGCGATGTCGAGGAGGGGCGGCGGGTCCCTCTCCTGCACCTGCATCGCCAGCTCGAAGGGCGACTCGGCGTCGTGCGGCGGCCGACCGGCGGCGAGGATGTAGAGGATGACGCCGAGGGCGTAGACGTCGGAGCGCCGCGAGGCCGGATCGGCGAGCCACAGCTCCGGCGCCATGTAGTGCGGCGTTCCCATCACCGTGCCCGCGCGGGTGATCGACGCCGACCGCCCGCTCCAGATCCCCATCTTCCCGCGCTCGATCCCAGGCTTGCCCTTGCCTCCGCCCTTGGCCCCGCCGTCGGCCTCGTCGCCAGCCCTCGCGCCGTTGTCGGTGTTCACCTTCGGCGTCGGTGCGGTCGCCGACGTCGACTCGAGCTTCATCGTGTCGGCGAGGCGCTGGACGACCATCTGCCGCGCGTTGGTAGCTGCTCTTACGAGCAGATCACCGGTGTTCTCGTTGACCGGTGATCCGTGGGATCCGCTCGCGGAGGGCTGCTTTCGCTCGACTGTACTGTCGACCAGCTTCGCGAGGCCGAAGTCGAGGAGCTTGACCTGCGCCCCCTCTTCGATGACCGCGTTCGACAGCTTGATGTCCCGATGGAGCACCCCTTGCCGGTGCGCTGCGCCCAGCGCTCGCGCGAGGCCGATGCCGATCTCCAGCACCTTGGACCACGGGAGCGGGAGATCCAGATCCGCGAGGTTGTCACCGCGAACGTACTCGGTGACCAGGTAGAGCCGCCCTTTGACCTCGCCGACCCGGAAGATCGACATCACGTTCGGGTGGTGGATCCTGGCGACCGCGCGGGCCTCGACGAGAAAGCGCTCACGCTCCGCAGGATCCGGGCGGAGCGCCCCGAGGAACTTCATCGCCACCGGACGATCGAGAACCACATCGCGGGCCAGGTAGACAGAGCCCATGCTCCCGCGACCGAGCTGCCGGACGATGCGGTACTCGTCGAACTCTTCAGGCGGGGTCCACTCGGCCTCTTCGAGCACTATCCGCCCTCTCCCGTGGGAGCCCGTCGCGAGGGGCCGACGAACCCTCCGCTCGTCGAGTCCGTCCAGCTCGTCGAGTCCGCGGCCGTGGCCGACGCAAGCGGACCTATCGACTGCGACCCGTGCGGACCGCCGCCGCCGGTCTCCGGCCGCGGAGCCGCGCTCCTCGCTCGGTGACCAGCTCGTTCCCTAGGTCCGAACCTCAGGTCGTGCCCCTCTCCGCCGCGTGCCCGCGCCGCCCTAGCATCCTCGAAGGGCCCACTATTCTCCACCAGAGTCGCCTCATCACCAGCTTTGCACAGCCCGTGAGAAGCCGGCAAGCGGCCGTGCTTCGCGGATCCGAGCGCTCTCACGCGCGGGCGCTCAGGCACGCGCGGGCGTTATTGGACCCCAGCGCCGGCGCCGAGAAGTCCGCCGCGGACAAAGGCGATCACCTCGTCGATGAGCCCGCTGATCTCCTCACCCGTGAGCCGCGAAGCGAGGGAAGGATCGGCGAGGAACCCCCCCATGTCGACGCCCAGCCGGCTCAGGGTCACGTCGGAGAGGCCGACCCCGAGGACGACGCTGACCAAGCGCGCGAGAACCTCGAGATCGAGGTCCGCGCGGATCTCTCCGCGCTCGCGAGCCTGCCCGAGAAGCTCGACGAACACCGCCGTGCCCATGCCACGGACCTCCGCGTGGATCTCACGAAGGCCCGGATCGGAGCTGCCGTCGAGCAGAGCCGCGGCGATCCTCGACAGCCGCGGCTCGACCAGGAAGAACTCGATCCCTGCGCGGATCATCGCCCTTACCCGCGCGAAGAAGTCCGCGCCTGGGCTCGGCGCTCGGGCGCCGAGGAACTCGGCCTTGCGCCGGGCGAGCTCATCGGTGATGAGCCAACGGTAGAGATCGAGCTTGTTGTCGAAATACTGGTACATGCTCCCCTTCGCGATCCCTGCCCGGGCGACGATCCGCGAGAGCGACGCCTCGCGGAACGAGCGTCCGGAGAACTCGTCGATCGCGAGGGCGACGATCCGCTCGCGCTTGGCCGCGGGGAGGTTGAAGAACGTCGGCTTCGGCATGCTGCAGGGGACGGAGGGGTCCGCCACGATCTGCCACCGCCCGCGGGGCTGTCAATCGACCCCCGCACAGCTATCCTCGGAGCATGAGCGCGCCCTCGGTCGACGGCTTTGATCAGGTCCTTCGGCTCGACTGCGCCGGCGCGACCGCCTTCCTCGCGCTCCACTCCCACGTCGAGGGTCGGGCCTTCGGCGGGATTCGGATCCGCAGCTACGCGACCGAGGGCGAAGCGCTCGTGGACGCCCTCAACCTCGCCCACGCCATGTCGCGCAAGGCGATGGTGGCGGGGATCCGCGGCGGCGGGGCGAAGACGGTCCTCCTCCTCCCCGAGCCCCGTCATCGACGCTCCGCCCTGATCGCGCTGGCGGGCGCGATCGAGGCGCTGGGGGGCCGATACTGCGCAGGGGGGGACTACGGCTTCACGACGGAGGACGCGTCGATCGTCGGCGAACGCACCCGCTTCTTCGCCTCCGGCGACCTCGACGACGCGACCGCCGAGGGGGTCGAAGCCTGCCTCTGCGCGCTCTTCGAGCCGCGTACGGTCGCCATCCAGGGCCTCGGCCGGGTCGGCCGCGCCCTCGCGCGACGCCTCTTGCAGCGTGGCCTCACCGTCTACGCCGCCGACCCCAAGCCGGCCGAGGATCTCCCCCCAGGGATCCGGCTCGTGGACCCCGCGACCATCGCCTCCGTCGAGTGCGATGTCTTCGCCCCCTGCGCCCACGGAGGCCTGCTCGACCGGGCGACGATCGATCGCCTGCGCTGCCGCCTGGTCTGCGGCGCCGCCAACAACCCCTTCGCCGACGAGGCCGACGCCGATCACCTGCACGACCGCGCGATCCCCTATGTGCCCGACTTCGTCGCCAACGCCGGCGGGTTGATCCGAGGAGCCTCGCTCACCCTCGGCGAGGCCGCCGAGATCCCGGGCAGGATGGCTGCGCTCCCAGAGCTGGTCCGGCAAGTCATCGCCCGAGCGACCGCCGAGGATCGCTCGCCCCACAGGGTCGCGATCGAGCTCGCCGACGAACGGCTCGAGACCCGCCGGGACGCACACCGATGAGGTCACCGGATCCCTGTGGCGACGCTGCATCATTGTCGCTACACGTGCAACGCTCCACCCGACACCAGCCCTCCCGCCTCGCCCCAACACCCACCAGGGCCGCTCTTCCGTCTTGGCACGTTTGCTGCTCTACGAGAGGCCCGGAGCACCTCCTATGAATGTCCCCTCCTCAGACCTCTTCGCAGCCCTCGCCGGAGGTCTCCTCATCGGCGTCGCGACGACGTTCATGATGATCTTCAGCGGCCGCATCGCCGGCGTGAGCGGAATCGTCGGAGGGCTCATCCCTCCCCGGCGCCACGACATGGACTGGCGCCTGGCCTTTCTCTCAGGCCTCGTCGGCGGCGGCGCCCTCCTCCGCGTCTTCTACCCCGAGGCGTTCCCCGCGGCCCTGACGACGCCGACCGCGACGCTCGTCGCCGCGGGGCTCCTGGTCGGCTACGGCGCCCGCCTCGGCAACGGCTGCACCTCCGGGCACGGAGTCTGCGGCATCGGCCGGATGTCTCGGCGCTCGCTCGTCGCGACGGCAGTCTTCCTCAGCACCGGAATGTTGACGGTCTTCGTCCATCGACACCTCCTCGGAGCAGCATCATGAGTCACCGCGGCGTTGCCTTCATCACGGGCCTTATCTTCGCGATCGGCCTCGGGATCTCCGGGATGACCCAGCCGACAAAGGTCCGGGACTTCCTCGACATCAGCGGCGCGTGGGATCCGAGCCTCGCCTTCGTCATGGGCGGCGCCGTGACGGTCTACCTGCTGGTCTTCCACCTCATCATCCCCCGCCTCGATCGGCCGATCGTTGGCGAGCGCTTCGGCATCCCCAGCCGGCGCGACCTCGACAGGCCGCTGCTCCTCGGCTCCGCCCTCTTCGGCGTCGGTTGGGGGCTCGGCGGGCTCTGCCCCGGACCCGCGCTGACCTCTGCCCTCTCGGGGCTGACCCCGATCCTTGTCTTCCTCGCGGCGATGGTCGGCGGTATGGCGCTCCACTCCCTGAAGACCCACCTGATGCCGATCAAGCGCGACTGAGGTCGGCCCCCTCGGTACGACCTCGACGCGCCCTAGTACAGGTCTCGGCCACGACCGCCGGCGCCCAGCGGCGCGAGAACGCGAGCGCGGAGGAGGCCTCACCGCGCGGGGTTCGAGGCCCCGCCCGCGATCCCGTCGAGCGCCTCGAGCACCATCTGCGAGGCTGGCCTGTCGGACATCCGCTCGCCGATGTAGCTCCAGGCGACCGTCCCATCCCGACGGACGACGAAGACCGACGGGATCGCCACCTCGGGGTCGGCCACGTCGTAGGCCTTCGCGATCGCCAGGTCAGGATCGCTGAGCAGGGGAAAGTCGAGGCCGAAGCGCTCGGCGAAGCGCCGGGAGTCCTCCGCAGAGTCGCGGCTGATGCCGACGATCGACGCGCCACGTCGGCGCAGCTCCTCTTGGATCGTCGCGAGGTCGCCAAACTGGCGCCGGCAGAAGGGTCACCAAAAGCCGCGGTAGAAGACCACAACGGCGGGTCCGGAGGCGAGGAGACCGGCGAGGGTGACCGTCTGTCCGGCAGTATCCGACGCCGAGAAGTCGGGGGCGACCTGCTCACCGGCGGGGATCGTGGTCCCCTCACGGTGGCAGCCGAGGATGGCGCCCGCGAACGCGCCGGTCACCGCGATGAAGTCCCGTCGTCCTAGCACTGACGGCCTTCTTAGACCCGCCGCAGCCCCAACGCAAGCGGCGAGCGCCCCCTCAGTGCCCGTCGATCTGGAGCTCCCGGAGCTTGCGCCACAGCGTCGAGCGGTTGATCCCGAGGCGCTTCGCCGCCTCCCCCTTGCGCCCTTGCGTCGCCCGCAGGGCGCTCAGGATCCGCTCCCGCTCCTCCGCGCCGGGATCGAAGTAGGTCCCGCGGGCGGACGAGCGGGGCTCCTCACCGCGAAGCTCGGGGAGGAGCTCGTCGATCGTCAAGACGGGGCCCTCGCCGACCGCGAAGGCGTACTCGATCGCGTTGCGGAGCTCGCGGACGTTGCCGGGCCAGGCGTAGGCGAGGTAGGCGTCCATCACCTCGGGATCGATCCCGCTCACCTGACGCTCGCCGCGACGGTTGAAGCCGTCGATAAAGTGCCACGAGAGGGCGACGATATCCCCGTCGCGCTCGACGAGGCGCGGGAGGAAGATCGGCACCACCCGGATCCGGTACATCAAGTCCTCGCGAAAGCGCCGCTGCGCGACCTCTTCGCGCAGGGCCCGGTGCGTCGCCGAGAGCACGCGGACGTCGACGCTCCGGGCCTCGCTGCCGCCGAGCGGGACGAAGGAGCGCTCCTGGAGGACCCGGAGGAGCCGCGCTTGGATGTCGAGCGGCATCTCGGCGATCTCGTCGAGGAAGATGGTCCCCTTGTCGGCGAGGGTGAAGAGCCCCGGCCTGTCCTTGATCGCCCCGGTGAAGGAGCCGCGGACGTGACCGAAGAGCTCCGAGGCGAGCAGCTCCGGGGTCAAGGTAGCGCAGTTGATCGCGCGGAATGGACCGTCGGTCCGCGACGACACGGAGTGCAGCGCCCGGGCGACCAGCTCCTTGCCGGTCCCGGTCTCACCGCGGATGAGGATGCTCGCGCCGCTCCGCGCGACCCGCGGCAGGAGGTCGAAGAGCGCGAGCATCTGCGGCGCGACGGTGTAGATGCCGAAGACTTCCCGCAGCTCTCGCTCCGGCCGCTCTAGGGGTGCACGAGACATGTCGCGACATGTTGCACGGCTCTCAGCCCGGCAGCAAGCGCGCGGCGTCGACGGGCCCGACGGGCGCCGGCGCCCCCGGCAGCGACATGCAGTAGGCGACGAAGGCCTCGAAGACCGGGCGCGCCCGGCCCTGGGTCGGCAGAGCGTGGAGGTGCAGCGCCGGGAGAACGTTGATCTCGAGGATCGCGCCCCGACGCCAGGCCTGGGGCCCCGAGCGCGGCGGCTCGAGGAACGCGCCCAGGGGACCGCGAAGATCGACGCCGCCGACGTCGACGCCGAGGAGCTGGCAAGCGTCGCGGGCGATCGTCCGCCAGCCGGGATCGATCTCCTCGGTGCGATCGATGACCTCGATCTCTTCGCTGATGAGCTCCAGCTCGAACCCCGCCGGGAGCGGGTCGTCGACCGTCAGCCCGTGGACGGCGAGGTGCTCGCTGAGCCCGTCATCGACCGGGATCTGATCGAGGCAGAGGAGCTCCTGCTCCTCCCATGGGGTCCGCCGCGCGTCCAGGTTGAGGGCAGCCAGCAGCTCCCGCGGGCTGCGCTGACCGTCGCCGCGGAGCCACGGCCTGCGGATCTCCGCGACCGCCTCCACGCGGCCGCCGACCACGGCCACGCGGAGGTTGGTGCCCGGGAGGTAGGGCTGGATGAGCACCTCCTCGTCGAGATCCTCGGCCTGTGCCCGCACCACCGCCCGCCGCAGGGCCTCACGGTCCTCGACCCGCACGCTCAGCCCCGCCGCGCGGTTGCCCCAGTTGGGCTTCACGGTCACCGCGCCGTGCTCGGCGAGGAACGCCTCCGCGCCCGCCTCCGCGAGGCCGCACCCATCATCGACCAACCTGTCCGGAGGTACAGGGATCCCCTTGGCCCCGAGGAGCTCACGACAGATCCGCTTGTTGTTCGACAGGGTCTGCGCGAGCTGGGTCAAGAAGGGCGAGCGGGTCTTCGAGATGATCACCGATCGCTCCGCGTCGCGGAGGTTGAGGAAGAACTCCGTCTCGGTCGCCGTCAACGCCCGCGCCTCCACCCCCAGGCGCCGCGCTGCGTCGATGATCAGGCGGTTGGTCCGGCTCCAGCGCCGCTGCACAGTCATCGGCTACTCCTCAGCCTGCGGCGCCAGGAGGAGCCGCCTGAGGTAGGGCGGGAGCTCTGCCGCCGCCCGGTGAGCGATGGGCGTGTAGACCTTCAGCTCCTCCCGCGGCAGCTTGGCGATCCGCGCCTCGAGATCCTCGGGGCACAGCTCAAAGGGCTGCATCGACGTGATCGCGAAGCTCCACAGGCAGGAGAATGAGGGCACCGCCACCCGGAGCACCCGGACATGGGGGAAGACCTCGCGAAGCGTCGCGTAGACGCTGCGTATCGACTCGAGCTCGCAGGGATCAAACTCTCCGGCCTGGACAACACAGATCCCACGATCCGCCAAGGTTCGAGCGATCGAGCCGAAGTAGTCGGCGCCCCACAGGTGCGCGGGGCCGTCATCGCCGGGATCGGTGAGGTCGGCGACGACGACGTCAAACGAGCCCGCCTCGGCCCTCTCCAGGGTCTCCAGGAAGTCCTCGACCCGCGCCTCGACCCGCGGATCATCGAGCGCGCCGGCGCTCCACTCGGGGAGATACTCCCGGCAGAGTTCGACGACCTCGCCGTCGATGTCGACGGTGACGACCCGCTCGATCGTCGGGTGCCGGAGGATCTCGCGGATGCTCGCCCCTTCGCCGGTGCCGCCGACCAGGACCCGCTTGGGGCAGCCATGGATCACCAGCGCAGGATGGATCAGAAGCTCGTGATAGATGCACTCATCGGAGCTCGACGACTGGACAAAGCCGTCGAGGAAGAGGGTCCGACCGTAGGCGACGGTGTCGGCGACGATGACCTCTTGATAGGCGGTCCGGCGCTGGAGGTAGACCTGCTCCAGCTCGAACTGGATCGCGATCCCTCCCACCATCGGCTCCTGAATGACCAGCGACATCTCGTCCGCTCCGGGGCGCTGTCTCCTGTGCACAGACCCGAAGGTCAGGGTATCACCCGCGCTCATCGTCGACGCCTCCTGCGGAGGCTCGCCATCGCCACGCCGCTGAGCGATAAGGCGACCAGCGAGAGACCTGTAAGCCCGGCGAGAACCCAGCCGACATCGCCGAAGAGTTCACCCGTATGGAGGCGGAAGAGGAAGCGCGTGAGGCCGCTCGCCGACGGCCTCGATCCGCGCACCTCGCCGCGATCGTCGACGAACACGAGCGTCTCGTCATCATCGTCGAGCCACACCTGATAGGGCTCACCCGGCGCGGACGGCATCGTCACGTCGGTCGCCGGCGCGCCGCCTCCGTGCTCGCTCGCCCGGGCGACGACGAGGTCGAGGCTGATCGACGCACCCGTCGAGACCACCGTCGGCGGCGCTTCGCGGAGCTGCCCGCGAAAGAGCAGCGCGAACCCAGAGAGCGCGACGACGAGCACGAAGAGCGAGATCGCGAGGCCGATCCGTCGGTGCGCCACCCAGAGCGAGCGGCGCTTCACAGCCATCCCCCGTGGGCCCGCGAGGCGATCCCACCGCCGTAGCCGTTCATCCGCATCAGCTGGAGCATCCGCGCGCGCGGGCTCCTCCGCCGACCGACCTCGGCGACCGCATGTCCGCGCTGCCGCTGCCGCCGTGCGCTCCGCTTGCCGCGACCGCGGGGCATGAAGTCATGGGCGAAGCCGAGGTTGAAATAGAAGGTCCTCGGTCGCATCGCCAGGATTCCGCGGTTCTCGTCGTCGGTCCGCATGAACCACTCCTCGTTGAGGAGGTTCTTGACGCCGAAGGTGACCTCCAACTGCCAGTGATCCGGAAGCGGCGCCCGGACCCGAGCGTAGGCGCCGAGCAGCGTGTAGGCCGGGATGACCCCCGTCGCGCCGCTGGCGTCGAAGCCGGCGGGGCGGTTGGCGTAGTCGGTGAACTGCGAGCCGTTGAAGCTGGCGTCGCCGCCGAGCTTGAGGCCGAAGGGGAACTCGTAGCTGGCGCTGCCCCAGACCTCGTGGGCGGGGTACCAGGCGAGGCGATTGCCGGCGTACTGACCGGCGGCGATCGAGCTCTCCGTCCAGCCGTAGCCGACGTTCAGCGACAGGCCGTCGACCCGCTCCCAGATCTCGCCTGGCTCCCAGGTCAGGTCCGCCTCGACGCCGTAGACGTGGGCGCCGACGATCCGATCGACCTGGGTCTCGCCGACGTCGGTCAGGTCCTGGTAGTAGCGATACCAGCCGGTGAAGTCAGCGTAGACCCCCCCGAGCTCCATCAGCTTGACCCCGCCCTCGACCATGTCGGCGATCTCCGGGTTGAGCTGGAAATTCGAGTCGGAGGTCGCGGTGTCCACCTGGAGGAACTGCGACGGGCCGAAGGAGCGGCCGTAGCCGGCGAAGAGCGCGAGCTGGTCGATAGGCCCGTACCAGAGCGACGCCGCCGGCAGCACCTCCCAATAGGTGCGGTTTAGGGCGCGTTGGCTCAGGTTGTTGCGACCCGAGAGCTGCGCGACCTCGAGGCGCGCCCCCCCGGAGACCACGAGCTTGGTGTCGAGCAGGTAGAGCTTGTCGTCGACGTACGTGGCATAGGCGGCGATCCGTGCGTCGCTGTCGCGCCGGATCGCCGGATCGAGGTCGTCGCGATCAAGCACGAGCTGACCGCAGCCAGCCCCCAGCTCCCCTGTGTAGAAGCCGGGGTTCTCCGGCGAGGAGATCTCGCGACACTCCCGCGAGCGGCCCATCTCGTACATGAAGCGACCGCCGATCGAGAGGTCGTGGAAGCTCCCCCCCTTGTGGCGCAGACGCAGGGCGTAGCGCGGCTCCAGGCCGAAGATGTCGTAGTTGCGGGGGCGGTAGTAGAGCGTCGGCGCCTCCCCCTCGAGGCTGACCTGCCGCTCCATCACCGACATCCGGTAGGTGTGGCTGTAGTAGCCGATGAGCTGGAGCTCGTGCTCCTCACGGGGACGCCAGCGCAGGCGGAGGCTGGTCCCGACCCGCGAGCCCTCGAACCGGTCGTAGAGGCGGACGCTGCGGAACCTGTCGCTGTCGACGTACTGCTTCTCGTCGAGGCCCCCGGGGAGGTTCGACTCCTCGATGAAGAGGTGGGTCGTCGAGGCGAGGTCGAGCTTGGAGGTCGGCGAGTAGGCGAACTTGATGATCCCGCCGTGGGCCTGAAACTCGCTGTGCTCGCGGTACGTCCGGCCGAAGCGCGGCGCGTACTCGAAGTACATGCCGACGCCGCGGTGGGTCCCGCCGTAGGAGGCCGCCACGCCGGCGTCGCCGAACTGATCGGTCTGGGCGAAGACGGCGATCCGCGGGTTCTCCGGGATCGGGTTCGAGATCAGGTTGAAGACCCCGCCCGAGGTCCGCGGCCCGAAGCGCACCGACGACCCGCCGCGGACGGCGTCGATCCGATCGATCGAGAAGAGCGAGAGCGGGAAGAGGGAGAGCTGCGGCTGACCGTAGGGCGCCGGGGCGATCGGCACCTCGTCGAGCATGACCGTCGCCTCCGACGAGAGCCGCGGGTTGGCGCCCCGGACCCCGACGTTGAGCTTGGTGCTCGTGCTGCCGATCCCGGCGTTGCCCTCGACCGCCCGAACCCCCGGCATCCGGTCGAGCGCTTCGCCGACCGAGGAGATGCCGCGATCTTTGTTCTCCGCGACCGAGACCAGTGACCGACCGCCAGCGTGACGAAAGAGGTCCATCCGCCGGCTGCCGCCCAGCAGGTCGGTGGTGACGACGATCTCGCGGACCTCGTAGCTGAGATCATCGTTGTAGGCGCCCTCCCGCGGCAGGATCTCCTCCTCTTCGATCGTCTCGAGCGAGCCTAGGAGCGCCTCGTCCTCCTCTGGCGCCTCCGCCGGCTCAACGCCCGCGCTCTTTGGGGCAGGTTCGCCCCTCGTCGCTACGGATGAGGTCGACGCTCTCGGTGGAGGGGTCGTCGAGCCCGACCCGGCCGTCTGAGCGCTCTCGGCTGTCTCGGCTGTCTTCGCAGGCAGGGTCCTCGGGCTCGCCGCACCTGGTCCGGCGTAGCCCCGCCCAGGTGGGTTCGCATAGGCCTCCGTCGCGGCTGGGACAGCCTCGGCCACGGGTCCCGCAGCCGCCGGCCCCTCATAGGCACGGGGGCTCGGCGACGCCGCAACCAGCATCCAGGCGAACACGGAGTACATGGGGGCGAATGGCTCGCTCAGTCGACGACCACGCGGGTCGCTCCGCGAAGGCGGATGCTCTCGTCAGCGTCGACGAAGAGCGGCGCGAGATCGTCGTGCACCGAGACCGACCAGGTCGTCGGCGCCTCGGCGGTCGGCTCGATGATCGCGTAGACGAGCCCGCGCGGATCGACCCCGTAGAGCACGCCGCCGATCCGGGCCAGGCCCTCCACGTCACGGCCGGCGAGGATCCCCTCGACCGTCACGTTGGTCTGCACAGGCTCACCGCCGGCGGCCACGTCGACCGTGAAGAGGACGTTCTGATCCTCCGGCATCGCCGCCTCGTCCTCGGAGCTGACCATCGCCACGAGCTCGCCGTCGACGCTCTCGGTGATGTCACCGGCGATCCCGAGCCAGTCGCCGAAGCTCGCGACGGTCTCGCACAGCGGCTCGCAGGCGTAGTAGCTGGGATCGAGGGTCCGATCGTTGGGGAAGACGCAGTGGCCGGGCTCGTCGATGAAGCCCCCCGGGATCGAGAAGACCGCCCCCTTGGCGTCGAGCCCGTTGCCCGGCTTGCCGGAGGCGCCGACGTAGAGCTCGCCGTCGACAAAGCCGAGCCCGGTCAGACTCTGGCGCCAGTAACAGTCGTCGGTCGACGCGTCGTCGACGGGTCCAGGGAGGAAGGTGTAGCGATCGACGACGACGTGGTTCTCGGTCGAGCGCCAGTCCTGCACCTGCAACGCGGTCAGGCCCCACTCGTCGTTGAGCGCGTCAAAGCTGAGCCCCCAAAGCCCGCGCGCGGAGTCCCAGGCCAGATCGCGGACAGTGAAGCGCTCCAGCGAGCCATCGCCGACCGAGAGGGCGCCGATGTTCTCGTCGAGCCAGAGGTTGCCGAGCGGCGCCAGCCGGCAGCCGTTCGCGCCGTCGTCGCAGACCCGCAGCGGATCGTAGAGGTAGAGCGCAGGACCGACGAAGCTGCCCTCGCCGTCGATCGGAAAGTTCGCCGTGTAGTTGGAGCCCGGGTTGCTCAGACGAGTGTTGACCAGGAGCATCAGCTCACCGCTCAACTCCTGCTCTTCGAGACATCCGGTGCAGGTCTTGACCTCGGCGGGAATCCCCTCGCCCGAGAAGTCCCCGGTGTCATCAACCGGGAGGTTGACGCAGCCAACGACCGCGAGCGCGGCCGTGGACACAAGAGAATTGAAAATCACTTTCATTTTCGTGGTCAGGGGTATCACCCGGATCAGGGGGGGTCAACCTCACCTTGGGTCATCCCCACATGTGAGAGAAGCCATGTTGCAATTGAATATCCTTTTCAATAAGGTCGAGGGCGAACCATGACTTGGACCATCGGCAACGCCTGCACTCCCCTCGTCCTCAGCCTCCTGGTGAGCGCTCCGCTGGCCCTCGCCGGCTGTGTCGTCACGGTCGGCGACTCTGACACCGCTGCGACCGCGGGTGAGGACGGGCACGTCCTCGGCGCAGAGGCGAGCGCGAGCTGTGCGGCCGCCGTTGACGCCTGGCCCGAGCTTGTCGCCGCGGAGAGCCTCGACGACGCCCGCTCGGTCTACGAAGGTGGGCCCCTCCAGACCTATATCCAGGAGAGCGACGCGATCACCGAGCGCGACGACGACGGGGCGATCCTCGCGGCGCTCGCCGGTGATCAGCTCTCGGCGATCCGGCCGATGATCGAGGTGGCGATGACCTACCGCGTGCGCGCCGAGGTGTCCGCCCCCGAGGCCCTCGTCGAGAACCCCTACGCCGCCTGGGACGAGGCCTACTGCCTGTGGAGCGGCCCCCTTCGGGACCTCGCCCTGAGCGCTGAGCTGGCCGGCGATCCCGTCTACGACGCGGACATCGTCGAGACCGTCGACATCGCCTTCGTCGAGGGGCACAGGGCGATCGACGGCGAGGTGCCGCAGGTCTTCATCGACGACTGGATCGTGCCCGCCGCGAGGCAGCAGATCGAGAAGACCCTCTTCCGGGTCCTCCACCGCGTCATCCTGGACGAGGCGAAGAGCGCCTCCGAGCCCGCCCAGGCCCGCCGCGCGCTCGAGCACTTCCAGGGGCTCAAAGACCGCCTCGACGGCCGCAACACCCCCGGGATCGCCGTGATCGAGGGTATGCTCGCCGAGCCGGCGACCCTCGACGTCGACGAGCTCCGCCGACACCTCAACATCGCCTTCGCCAAGCGGACCCGGAAGTACTGCTCGGAGGCCCTGGAGTCGAGCTCGCTCGGGGTTCCGACGGGCTACAAGGGCGCCGTCGAGGGCGCCACCTACCAGGCCTTGATCACCCCGGACATGGTCGCGACCCTCGGCGCGGAGTTCGACGCCGCGGCCTACCTCGCGGACTGGGACGCCTGGGTGGCCGCGATCGAGAGCGGAGACGACATCGCCGCCGCGACCGCGCTGAGCGAGAGGCTCGTCCAGTGGAACTGCGCCTACCAGACAGCGCTCGGGATCGCCGAGTGCACCGCCTCCGAGGACGAGCCCGAGGCTTGACCCTGGGCTTGACCCTTCGCCAGGCGCCGCCTACACCGACGCCCATCCATGGGCTCTCTCGTCCTCATCCGCCACGGTCAGGCATCCCTCGGGGCCGAAGACTACGACGTTCTCTCCGAGCTGGGGGTCGAGCAGTCGCGGCGCCTGGGCGGACACCTAGGCCGCCGCGGGCTCGCCTTCGATCAGATCGTCGCGGGGCCGCTGCGCCGTCATCGTGACACCGCCGATCATATGATCGCGGCGGCGAAGGAGGGCGGCCTCGACCTGCCCGCGCCGACCATCGTCGACGCCTTCGACGAGTTCCCGGCCCTCGACATCCTCCGCGACGGCGTCGACGGGCTCGCCGCGCGCGACCCGACGATAGCTTCCCTCCAGGCGAAGACCGTCGCGGCCGCGGGACCCACAGAGTTCCGGCGAGCCTTTGAGCGCCTCTTCCAGGCGCTGATGCGCCACTGGATCGACGGCGCCTTCGACGACTTGGTCGAGTCCTATCCGAGCTTCCAGGCGCGGGTCGAGGCCGGCACCGAGCAGCTCGTCGACGACGCCGCCCGAGGCGCCCGGATCGCGGTCGTCAGCTCCGCCGGCCCGGTCGGCGCCGTGTTCCGCCAGGCGATGAACCTCTCCCCCTGGGACGGGATGCGGGCGACCTTTGTCGTCACCAACACATCGCTCTCCGAGTTCAAGCACCGCCCGGGAGAGCTGACCCTGACCCGCTTCAACGCCCTCCCCCACCTCGACGATCCCAGCCTCGTCACCCTCCGCTGATCGGGCCTGGGAGCAGAGCTCGGCCGCGGGGCTTCACTCCTCCGCCCTTTCGGGGACCCGCTGCGCCACCGCGTCCCTCGACTCCGCTGGACCATCTGCCGGACCATCTGCTGGACCATCCGCCGGACCATCTGCTGGACCATCCGCCGGAGAGTGACGATGGTTCCCTGCCCCGGCGCCCGCCACCAGGCGCGAGGACAGCCATCGCGGTCCTCTAGCCTGGGCCACGGCGCCGCGGTAGGGTCCTCCCCATGGTCGATCTAAAGATGTGGGGACGAGCGCTGACGGGGATGCCCCGGCTCGACCGCGAGGGCTGGGGGCGTCTCGATCCGATCGCCCAATGGCTGGTCGCGACCCGTGCCGCCGTCTTCATCATGACCGCCCTCTCCTGCGCCATCGGCGGACTCCTCGCCTATCGCGACGGCCCCTTCGACGGCCGCTATTTCACCGCCTGCATGATCGGCCTGGTCTTCGCCCACGCGACCAACAACCTGCTCAACGACCTCACCGATCACGTCAAAGGGGTCGACCGCGACAACTACTACCGGTCGATGTACGGCCCGCAGCCGCTGGAGCACGGGCTCCTCAGCAAGGCGCAGATGCTCCGCTGGATCGCGGCGACCGGCGCTGTCGCCCTCGCCGCGGGGTTCTACCTCGTCGCCGAGACCGGCGCGCTGACCCTGACGCTGCTGGCCGCGGGCGCGTTCTTCGTCCTCTTCTACACCTGGCCGCTCAAGTACATCGGCCTGGGCGAGCCCTCCGTGATCGCGGTCTGGGGCCCGCTGATGGTCGGCGGCACCTACTACGTGGTCAGCGGCGGGCATTGGAGCCATGAGGTCACGCTCATCTCGCTCGCCTACGCGATCGGCCCGACGACTGTGCTCTTCGGCAAGCACACCGACAAGATCGATCAGGACCGGGCCAAGCGGATCCACACGCTGCCGGTGATCCTCGGCGAGCCGCTCTCGCGACGGGTGACGATCGTCCTCTGGATCGCCCAGCTCGCCCTGACCGCGCTCCTCGTCGCCCGCGGCGTCCTCGGCTGGCCGCTGCTCGCGGTCTTCCTCGCCGTCCCCAGCCTCCGCCAGGGGATCGCCGTCTTCCGCCAGCCCCGGCCGAGCGAGCGCCCAGAGAGCTTCCCCGCCTCCGCCTGGCCGCTCTACCTGTCGGCGCACGCCTTCGTCTACAACCGCCGCTTCGGCCTGCTCTTCCTCACCGCGCTCCTCGTCGACGTCCTCCTCCAGCGCTGACGAGGATGGGCCCTGCGGGCTTCGCTCCGCTCAGGCGGCGACGGGCTCGACTGGCTCGACGGCCGCGACGAGCTCGACCAGCTCGACGAGCCTGCGTCGTCGCGCTCGTCGAACACCCTCAGTGATAGGGGCGACGGACGACGCGCTGCCTGCTCGTGGCTCCTCACGCCCGTCGAACAACCCCCTGCGGAGGCGACAACTCAGCCAGAGCGGGTGACGTCGCGCATCGCCGGCTGCTAGGATCGCGGCGCCCATGGACTTCTCGACCTCGCCCGCGACCGAACAACTCCTCGAACGGATCCGCGACTTCCTCGTCCGCCACGTCCTCCCCCGCGAAGCCGAGATCCTGCGGCGCGGCTTCGGCGAGAGCGAGCCCCAGCTCCAGCAGCTCCGCGCCGAGGTCAAGGCGGAGGGCCTGTGGGGACCGCAGCTGCCGGTCGAGCTCGGCGGCCTCGGCCTCTCGCTCGTCGACCACGGCCTCGTCTCGGAGGTGCTCGGCTACAGCCCGCTCGGCCACTACCTCTTCGGCTGCCAGGCGCCCGACGCCGGCAACATCGAGATCCTCGAGAAGTACGGCACGCCGGAGCAGCGGGCCCGCTACCTCGCTCCCCTCGCCGCCGGTGAGATCCGCTCGTGCTTCGCCATGACGGAGCCCGACAGCGCCGGCTCCAACCCGGTCCTGCTCACCTGCGCCGCCCGCCTCGACGGCGACAGCTACGTCATCGACGGCCGCAAGTGGTTCACCTCCTCGGCCGACGGCGCGGCCTTCTCGATCGTCATGGCGATCACCGATCCGGAGGCCGAGGGCCACGGCCGGGCGACGATGATCATCGTCCCGACCGACACGCCCGGCTTTCGCCTCGTCCGCAACATCCCGATCTTCGGCCACGCGGGCAGCGGCTACGACAGCCACGCCGAGATCGCCTTTGAGGGCTGCCGGGTGCCGGCGAGCAACCGCCTGGGCCAGGAGGGCGCGGGCTTCATCATCGCCCAGGAGCGCCTCGGCCCCGGCCGGATCCACCACTGCATGCGTTGGCTCGGGATCTGCCGCCGCGCCTTCGACATGCTCTGCACCCGCGCCAACCGTCGCGTCATCGCCCCCGGCAAGCGCCTCGCCGAGAAGCAGATCATCCAGTCTTGGGTCGCCGAGTGCCAGGCGAAGATCGAGGCGGCGCGCCTCCTCACCCTCCACGCCGCATGGACCATCGACAACCGCGGCTTCCAAGCCGCCCGCGAGGAGGTCTCCCTGATCAAGTTCTACGTCGCGGAGGTCCTAGGTGAGGTGCTCGACCGCTCGATCCAGACCCACGGCGCCCTCGGGATCACCGACGACACAGTGCTCTCCTTCTTCTATACCCGGGAGCGCGGCGCCCGGATCTACGACGGCCCCGACGAGGTCCACAAGATGGTCGTCGCCCGCCGCATCCTGAAACGCTACTGACCCGCCCCTGCGACCGACGAGGAGACGCGGGACGAGACCTGACGCCCATCACGGAGCCGCTCGATGACAGATCACGCCGACCACGCCGACCACGCCGACCCCGCCGACCCCGCCGACGACGCAGCCAAGCGCCGGTGGATCGACCGCCCGAGCGCTGAGCGGGAGGGCGAGACGCTCGATCGCGACCGGCTCGGCGATTACCTGCGCAGCACCCTCGGGTCCGCCGACGACGCCCCGATCGAGGTCTCTCAGTTCCGCGGCGGGCACTCGAACCTCACCTACTCCGTCCGCCTCGGCGAGCGCGAGCTCGTCCTCCGCCGCCCGCCCTTCGGCACCAAGGTCAAGAGCGCCCACGATATGGGGCGGGAGCATCGGATCCTCTCCGGCCTCGCGCCGCGCTTCGATCTAGCGCCGAAGCCGGTCGCCTACTGCGAAGACCTCGAGGTCATGGGCGCGCCCTTCTACGTCATGGAGCGGCTCCAGGGCGTGATCCTCCGGCGCACGCTCCCCCCCGGCCTCACGCTCGACCCGGCGACCACACGAGAGCTCTGCGACGCCTTCGTCGACACCCTCGTCCGCCTCCACGCGGTCGACCTCGAAGCCTGCGGCCTCGCCGATCTCGGCCGACCCGACGGCTACGTCGAGCGTCAGGTGAGCGGCTGGACGCGACGCTACGGCGACGCCAAGACCGACGACATCCCAGCGATCGAGCGGGTCGCCGCGTGGCTCGCCGCGAACATCCCGAGCTCCCCGCCGCCGACCCTCATCCACAACGACTTCAAGTACGACAACCTGGTCCTCGACCCGGCGGAGCTGACCCGCGTGCGCGGCGTTCTCGACTGGGAGATGGCGACCCAGGGCGATCCGCTCATGGATCTCGGGACCGCGCTCTGCTACTGGACCGAGGCCGGCGACCCGCCGGAGATGCAGGCCTTCGCCTTCGGACCGACCGCGATCCCCGGCTCGTACACTCGGCGCGAGCTCGCCGAGGCCTACGCCGCGAAGACCGGCCGCGACCTGGACAACATCATCTTCTACTACTGTTTCGGGCTCTTTAAGACCGCGGTGGTCGCTCAGCAGATCTACTACCGCTTCGCCAAGGGCCTGACCCAAGACCGGCGATTTGCCGCCTTTATCGTCGCCGTCCGCGGTCTCGCCGAGCAAGCCGCGCGAGCGACCTCCGAGCGCTCGCTCTAGCGGCCCGTCGCGCGGCCCGAGCGCTCTCCCCAGCGACGACGCTCGACGTCCCAGCGGCCCCAAGAGCGCCGCTGCGCGGGCTGTGGTCACGACCGGCGAGGAGCGACCGCCGCTCGTTCACACGAGGGACGACGGCCGAGAATTTCCCGCAGCCCCCGCGGGAAAACAGAGGACGCGCCGAAAGCTCGGCGCGCCCTCGCTCGATCGCGTAACAGCCGCCCGCGGCTGGCGTTCTCCAGCCATCAGTCTGGAGCTCCCCATGAACGCCCACCGTCACGTCCCCCTCCTCGCCGCACTCCTCGTCACCGCCTGCGCAGGGGACGACGGATCCGCCTCGTCGACCACTGCCGACACGACCGCCTCCGCGTCCGACACCGCGAGCTCCACCTCGACCGACAGCGAAGGTACGACAGACGACGACTCGACCTCCGACGGGACGACCACAGAGGACACGGGCACGACGACGTCGACCAGCGATCCGACCGCGACCACCTCAGACGAGACCACCTCGACCACCGACGATCCGACCACCACCGGCAACACCACCGAGGAACCAACGACGACAGGCGGTGTGGATGACCTCCCGCCGATCGACACCGTCGACAATCTCCTCGCCTGGCTCGAGGCTAAATCATACGCCGATTGGCCCGCCGAGTCTGGCCTTCATCAGTCCTCAGGACCGCACGGCGGGCAGGTCCGCACCTTCCTCAACGACACCCTCTTTGACTCTTTTGACCAGGGCCTGAGCGCGCATCCGGAGGGCTCGGTCGCGGTCAAGGAGCTGTGGGGCGACGGCAACGCGATGATCGGCTGGGCGATCGAGGTCAAGGTGCAGCCGGAGAGCGCTGGCGGCGATGGTTGGTACTGGTACGAGCTGATCGGCGACGCCGAGTACGGCGGCGGTACAGGGGTCGGCCTGTGCACCGGCTGCCACGGCGGAGGCGGGACCGATTACGTGCTCACCCCCTGGCCCTTGCAGTAGTGCTCACTGATTTTTCTCGTCGTCTCGGACGATGGTTCGAGGACCGTTTCGGAGAATTGCTGCTAGAGTATTTCTCGCGGGCGGGTCGCTCGCTTGGAGGCCCAAAGTTCATCCTACATTTTGTTCAACCAGGGAGCCGTCTCTGTTCGTGGGCGTGCAGGCTCGTTCGACGAGAAGCCCGAAGCGACTACCGTGGCGCCCACCTATTACATGTAGGGGTTGAACTTATGGCCGTCCGCCTCGACCCGTTCGCAGCTTAATCTTCAACGCCCGCGTCGATCTCGTAGCGAGATCCGCGGGCGTTCTTCTTGGGCGAGCCAATCACGGGGATCGGTCCCGAGAGCCAGCCCCCGAGAGCCAGCCCCGTGGGACCTGCGCACCGCTCCTACCAGTCGGCCTCGCCCTCGAGCACCGAGATGAGGTGGCGCAGGCGCAGGCGGCAACGATCCTTGCCGCACAGCGCCATCGTGTCGAAGAGGGACGGCGTGGCGGTCCGTCCCGTCACGCCGATCCGGAGGAGCGTGAAGACCTCGCGCGCCTTCCAGCCGCGGCTCTCACAGAAGCCGCGCGAGAAGGCCTCGAGAGCGTCGGGCTCGAAGGTCCGCGCCCCAGGATCCTTCTCGATCTCCTGCGCATAGTCCTTGAGGATCGCGATGACCTCCGCCCGGGTCCGCTTCTTGAGCCGGACCTTGGCGAGCACCGGCCCGTAGTCGACCTCAGCCCCGAAGGCGAAGGAGATGTACGGGATGACGTCGTCGAGGCGATCGATCCGCTCCTTGGCGTGGACGAGGAGCCCCTTGAGCCGCTCCGGGCTCAGGACCCGGTCCATCACCTTGAGGTAGAGCTCGTCGACGGTGAGCGCCCGGATATCCGCGGCGTTGAACGAGTCGAGCTTGGCGGCGTCGAAGACCGGACCGCCCGCGCTGACCCGCGACCAGTCGAAGTGGGTGATCATCTCGTCGACCGTGAAGCGCTCGCGATCGTCGCCGAGGCTGAAGCCGAGGGTCCCGAGGAAGTTGATCAGGGTCTCGGGGAGATAGCCGAGGTCGCGGTAGTGAAAGATCGAGACCGGGTTCTTCCGCTTCGACAGCTTCGAGCGGTCGGCGTTGCGGAGGAGACCTAGGTGGATGAAGCGCGGCGGCTCCCAGCCGAAGGCGCGATAGAGGAGCACGTGCTTCGGCGTCGACGTGATCCACTCCTCGCCGCGGATGACGTGGGTGATCCCCATCAGGTGATCGTCGACCACATTCGCCAGGTGGTAGGTCGGAAAACCGTCGGACTTGAAGAGGACCTGATCGTCGATCTGGCGGTTGGCGATCTCCACCTCTTTGCCGCGGAGATCGTCGAAGAAGACCGTCGTCCCCTCCTCCTTGTCCGGGATCCGGAGGCGGACGACGTGGGCCTCGCCGGCCTTCGCGCGCTCGGCGGAGGCCGCAGGATCGAGCCCTCGGCAGTGACCGTCGTAGCCGAGGTGGTCGGCCTTCGCGGCGAGCTGCTCCTTGCGCAGCGCGTCGAGGCGCTCTCGGGTGCAGAAACAACGGTAGGCGTGCCCGCCCTCCATCAGCCGCGCGATGTGCCCGCGGTAGATGTCGAGGCGCTCTGACTGACGGTAGGGCCCGTGCGGTCCGCCGACGTCGGGACCCTCCTCCCACTCAAAGCCGAGCCAGCGCAGGGCCTCGATGATCGCGTCCTCGCTGCTCGACGTCGAGCGCTCGCGGTCCGTGTCTTCGATCCTGAGGATGAAGCGACCGCCGTACTTGCGGGCGAAGACGTAGTTGAAGAGGGCGATGTAGGCGGTCCCCACGTGGGGATCGCCGGTCGGGCTCGGTGCGATCCGGACCCGCGGAGGCATCAACCCGAGGGGAGCCTTGCTCTCTGTCTCGCGCATGCGCGTCTTGCTACCACAGAGGCCCAAGTCCTGGTTAGACTGGGGGCACGTGAGCGATGCGACGAGCGGAAATGAGGTCCTGGACGCGATCTGGTCGGTCTTGCGCCGACGGATCATCGACCGGGGAATCGCGGCGACCGATCTAGGGAGCCGTATGATCCAAGAACTCGGCACCCTCGGTCGCCACGCGGGGGAGCTGCGCGCCGGCGGACACGTGCTCAACCAGGACGAGGTGATCCTGCCGCGCTTGGCACGGGCGACCGGCCTCGGCTTCGCGCTCTACCTCGGCAACCGTCGGGTCGCGACCTCGACGATCCTCGACGCCGGACGGGCGCCTCCCCTCGACGCCTACGCCGACGCCGAGCTGGTCGACATCTGCCTCCGCCGGCGAGAGCTCTTCACCGGGACTCTCCGCCGCGCCGACACCCCCTACCTGGTGATGGCGAGGCCTCTCCTGGTCGGGGACACGGCCGGCGACACCGCCCCTGTCGGCATCATCGAGGCGTTCCAGGACGAGCGGGCCTACTACGAGCTCCTCGAGGTCTCGGCCAAGCGAAGGGCCGCCGCCCACACCTTGGAGCAAGACTCCTGGGCCGACAGCGTTGAGTCGGTCGGCACCTTCCTCGACGACGTCGCCCGGCGTCTGCAGCTCCTCGCCCTCAACGGCAACATCATCGCGGCCCAGGCGGGCGAGCACGGTCGCGCGTTTCGCGTAGTCTGTCGTGAACTCGGGACCCTCGCGGATCGCGCTCGCGGGACCGTCACGGACGTCCGCAAGCTGCTCCAGACGATGGGCACCGACAACGCCGCAGACGACCCGGATAGCGCCAGCAGATAGCCTCGACGCGATCAGCCTCGCCGCGAGCCGGGCGTCTGCGCCACACCTGGGCCGCCCCCACGCCGGCGAGGACGCGTGAAAACGGGCGATCGTCGCGGGAAGGCCCGGCGCTCGAGCGTCGCCGACCCGGTTCTTCGCGGCCCCTCCCCGGGAGCCTCGAGCTCCGGTACCCGGGCGGACGACATCGCCTCGATCTCTCGCGGACGACCCGGCGGATGTGCCTACAACGATCGACAGGCCGATGGTGATCTCGCCACGGCCCTCGAGAAGTGACCGAGAAACCGCCCCTACGCCCCCCTATGGGGTCGTAGAGGGCAAAGTGTCGGCTCGGACAGGGTCTCTAGCGCGGGCACTCTCCGGCGATCAAGTGGGCGCTAGACCGCCTTTTGTGGATTTTTACCCTGTATTTTCAGCGGCGCTGGTGCTATTTGAAAGTCCACATGGCGAGTGTTGGCGACCTCAATTCTCCCGCTCGCCGCTGTTTCAGCGCAGTTTGCCCCACTTCAGGGGTGCCCACTGAAGCGGATATAGGGACCACGACATAGGGTTCGGAGACAGGCTATGGATCAGATCTTCGAAAGTCACTTTGGTGGCAACAAGAGCTCGAACGGCGGCGAGATCGACGCCTACTGTTCGAAGTGCCGCACGGACACGACCCACGTCATCCTCGAGAGCTACGGCAACGAGGTCCGGAGGGTCCAGTGCAGCGTGTGCAGCGACGCCCACAGCTTCAAAAAGCCTCGCGGTCGCGAGGAGGAGAGTCCAGAGCCCGTGACCGTACGCCGAAAGACCCCGAAGAAACTCGCTTGGATTGAGGCGATGCGCTCGCTCGATCCCGACGACGCGGCTCGTTACAGCCCGAAGTCCAACCTGCATCACCATCAGATCATCGTCCATCCGACCTTCGGGATCGGCTACGTGAGCGAGCTCCTCGGCGACCAGAAGGTCGAGATCACCTTCCGCAACGACCAGCAGCGCACCCTGATCCACGGCCGCGGACAGACCGACGCCGATCAGGTCGCCGAGAAGGTGCCCGCCGACGAGGTGCAGACCCTCCTCAGCCTCGAGCTCGGACCTACGCCGGAGCAGCTCGCGGAGGAGCGGGAGAAGCGCATTGCGGCTCAGGAGGCCGCCAAGCAGGCCAAGAGGGAGGCCGCCCGCGCCAAGAAGGAGGCCGCCCAGGCCGCCCGCGTCGCCGCCCGCGAGGAGGCCCGCAAGGCCCGCGAGGCCGAGCGAGAGGCGAAGCGCAAGGAGCGGGAGGCCGAGAAGGCCCGCCGTGAGCAGGAGCGTCTGCAAGCCAAGCTCGACCGCGAGAAGGCCCGCGAGGCCGAGCGCCAGAAGAAGATCGAAGAGCGCGCCAAGGCCAAGGCCCAGCGCGAGAAGGAGCGCGCCGAAGCGCGCGCCAAGAAGGCCGAGCTCCTCGCCAAGAAGAAAGAGAAGGAGAAGGCCGCCAAGCTGAAGGCGAAGGCCCGCGAGGCTGAGAAGGCCAAGAAGGCCCGCGAGGCCGAGAAGGCCAAGAAGGCCCGCGAGGCTGAGAAGGCCAAGAAGGCCCGCGAGGCTGAGAAGGCCAAGAAGGCCCGCGAGGCTGAGAAGGCCAAGAAGGCCCGCGAGGCTGAGAAGGCCAAGAAGAAGAAGGAAGCCGAGAAGGCCAAGAAGGCCCGCGAGGCTGAGAAGGCCAAGAAGAAGAAGGAAGCCGAGAAGGCCAAGAAGGCCCGCGAGGCTGAGAAGGCCAAGAAGGCCGCCGCGAAGAAGAAGGCCGCCAAGAAGAAGGCCACCAAGAAGAAGGCCGCTCCCAAGAAGGCCACCAAGAAGAAGGCCGCCAAGAAGGCCGCCAAGAAGGCCACCAAGAAGGCCACCAAGAAGAAGGCCGCTCCCAAGAAGGCCACCAAGAAGAAGGCCGCTCCCAAGAAGGCCACCAAGAAGAAGGCCACCAAGAAGAAGGCCACCAAGAAGAAGGCCACCAAGAAGGCCACCAAGAAGGCCACCAAGAAGGCCGCTACCAAGAAGAAGGCCGCCCCCAAGAAGAAGGCCGCCACCAAGAAGAAGGCCGCCCCCAAGAAGAAGGCCGCCCCCAAGAAGAAGGCCGCCCCCAAGAAGAAGGCCGCCCCCAAGAAGAAGGCCAAGAAGTAAGACGGCTGCTAGCCAGCCTCTGCTCACCGAAGGCGTCGCTTGCGCGACGCCTTCGCTCGTTCTCCGGACCACGCACCTAGGACCTCCCTTGGAGCACGAAGCCGAGGGCAGAGCAGTGCTGGGGCAACATGCTCGCTCAGGCGGCCAGCTGGGGATCCGTCGACGAGCGGCCGGCCTAGGACGACCCCCCGAGCATGCGAGCGAGGCCGATCCCGAGCAGCACGCAGGTCACGCCGCCGAGGATGTGGGCCGCTATCTGGAGGCTCAAGAGGCCCCAGCGCCCGCTGCTGGCGAGATCGACGGTCAGGAGCGCGAAGGCGCTGTAGGTCGTGAAGCCGCCGAGCAGACCCGTGATGATCGCCAACCGGAGCACCCCGTCAGGGAGGAGCGCAGACATCAGCCCGATCGCGAAGGAGCCGATCAGGTTGGCCGCCAGGGTCCCGGCGTGGGGCAGACTCGCGGCGTAGTGGGCGGCGAAGTGGGCGTCGACGAGACGACCCAAGAGGAGCCGGAGCGTGGCCCCGAGCCCGCCCGCGCAGAACACCGCCGCGAGCTCCTTCACCCCCCTCCCCTCGTCGCAATCTTGTCCACTCGCCACGGATAGCGCACGCTGCCCCCGACGAGCAAGATGCCTGCGAAGCGAGCAAGGGACGAAGACGAGGAGAACGGGCGCCCACGGCCCCGTCGCCGCCGTCGCGGGACCATAAGCCGCCACTTCGGCGGGCGGATCGACCCCTTCACCAGCGCCGTCCTCGTCTTCCCCCTCTTCCTGACCTACCAGCTCGGGATCCTCAGCCGTGGCGGCCGCGGGCAAAACGGCGTCGACTTTGTCACCCGCTCGCTCATCGAGCTGTGCGAGCGCGATCTCGGCAACTACCTGATGATCCTCGGCGGCCTCTGCGTCGCCTACCTGGCGATCGTCGTGATCCTCCGGCGCTCAGGGAGCTTCTCGCCGCGGGCCTTCCTCCCCGTCCTGCTCGAGTCGACCTTCTACGCGACGACGATGGGGACGCTGATCCTCTTCGCCCTGCAGCGCTTCCTCGACTTCGCGCCAGGTCTGGCGATCGTAGGGGGGCTCCTGCCGGTCGACGTCCTCGTGATCGCCGCCGGCGCTGGCCTCCATGAGGAGCTGATCTTCCGCCTGATCGGCATGGGCGGCCTAGGCTGGCTGCTCGCCGGGATCACGGGCCGTCGCCGGGCCTGGATCGCCGCGCTCATCCTCTCCTCGCTGATCTTCAGCATGGCCCACCACGTCGGACCCGCCGGAGAGCCCTTTACCTACGACGCCTTCGTCTATCGCAGCCTCGCAGGGGTCTTCTTCGCCATCGTCTATCAGATCCGCGGGTTTGCGGTCGCGGCCTGGACCCACGCGCTCTACGACGTCTACGTCCTGAGCCTCGGCTAGCCCTGCCGTGGCCCGAAACCGGGCCCCCGCGCAGTCCGCTGCCTCAGCCGCGACCTCCGGGCTGAGGATCACGCCTGCGAGCGCCTACGAGCGCGAGGCCCGCCGGGGAGCCTTGCCGCGACCGCCCACCTAGGCCCCTGCTCGGACGTCGACGCCCTCACGGGTGACGAAGACGCTCGCCTGTCGCCGGGGATCCAGGAGGAGCCGGGCGACCTGGAGCGCGTCGACCGGCGTGACCGCCTCGATCCGCGATCGGTAGCCACGGTAGTGGGTCGGCGGCAGACCACAGGCGACGGAGAACGCGAGCTCGCTGGCGACCGCCGAGCGGCGCTGGAGCCCGATCGCGTGCTGACCGATGAGCCACGCCTTCGCCCGCTCAAGCTCCGGCTCGTCGACGAGCTCCGTCGCGACCCGGGCGAGGTGGAGCTCGATCGCCGCCAGCGCGCGGCTGAGCTTGTCGTGGCTGGTGGCGGCGTAGATCGTCACGTCACCGCCGTCGATCCCCTCGGTGGCCCCCGCGTCGACGGTGTAGACCAGGCCCTGCTCCTCGCGGAGGGCGAGGAAGAGCCGCCCCGACTGCCCGCCGAGCAGGGCGCAGAGGACTTCGAGCGCGGGCACGCGCGGATCGCCGAGGACGAGCCCAGGAAAGCCGATAGCGATGTGGGCCTGCTCGCGATCCTTGCGGATCGTCTTGCGCCGCGCCCGGGTGAGCGGCTTCGGCGGCCCCCCCTCAGGGCGCCAGCGACGGCCGCGACGGCCGCGGGTGCCCTCGCAGCGGGCCTCGACCGCCTCGCAGACGGCGTCCAGGTCGATGTCGCCGGCGATCCCGAGCACTGCCTGGCCGATCGGGTAGCTGCGCCGCCAATTCTCCCGCAAGAGCGGGCCGTCGATCGTCCGCAGCCCCGCTCGCGTGCCGCGGAGCGAGCGCGCATAGGGATGTTTGCCGTAGAGCAGCTTGCGCAGCTCTTGGATCGCGACCTGGCCGAGGTCATCCGTGGCTGTGACCTCTTCGATCGCGATACGCCGCGCCTCCGCGACCTCATCGTCGGGAAAACGCGGGGTCAGGGCGCACTCCAGGAGGTGCTCCAACACCCGCGGGACATGGCGCGCCATGCCCTCGCCGTGGAGCCCGAGGCTGCTGCGACCGGAGAAGCCGTCGAGCGACCCGGCCATGCCCTCGATCTCGCGGCTGAGGCTGTCGCCGTCGCGGAGGGCGTTGCCCCGGGCGAGGGTGGCCGCCGTGATCGAGGCGAGCCCGGCGTGGACCGCCGGCTCCGCCCGCAGCCCCCCGAGCCAGACCAACCACGCGCCTGCGACCGGCACCGAGGGATCCGGGAGGAGACGGAGGCGGAGGCCGCAGGCCAGGTCGACCGCCACGATCCCCTCGACGGTCGAGGCCTTCGCCCGCCGCTGGGACGCCGGCCCCCCCCCGAGCAGCTCGCGGCGGATCCTCCGGGCCTCGGCGGTGTCGACCCGATCCTCGGGGAGGAGCGCCGTGAGACAGCCGCCGGTGCTCGGAAGCCAGCGCGCGGCGACGGCCTGGACCGCCTCCGGGGTCAGCGCGGAGAGCTCGCGGTAGTACCGCTGCTCTCGCCGCCGGTCCTCGGTCATCGTCGCGTAGTAGCCGAGCGCGTGCCCCTGCCCCTGGACGGTCTCGCCGCGGTAGACGAGATCGCTCTCGAGGGCGACGCGGGCCCGGGAGAACTCCTCGATCGACATCGGCATCGTCGTCAGGCGACGGATCTGGTGCTGGATCGCCCGGTAGGCGGCGACGACCTGGTGGACGCCGGTCCGGGCCGCGATCGTCAGCGACGACACCTCGCGGCCGACGTCCAGCGCGCCGTGGATGTCGGTGACCAGCTGCGCCCGCCTGCGGATGTCGCAGACCAGCCGCGACGCGTCGCCCGATCCGAGAACGAGGGCGAGCACGTCGAGGGCGGCGATGTCCGGGTGATCGAGGCCTGGCGCCCGCCACCCGACCAGGAGATGACACTCGCTGACGTCGGCCCGACGCACGGTCGCCCGGATCTTCTCGTCCGTCGATGGGAGGACCTCGCTCGGCACCGGCAGCGGGCCCGCCTCGGCCGTCTGACCGAGCACCGGCTTGGCGCGGGCGACGACCTCCTTGGGATCGACCGGTCCGACGACCACCAAGGTCAGGCGCGCGCCGGCGTACACCCGACGATGGAAGCGTCGTAGACGACGCGCGGTATGCCCGCGAACCTCTGAGAGCGTCCCGAGCACAGGCCGACCGTAGGAGTGGCCGGCGTGGAGCTGGGCCAGGAGGAGCTGGGCGGCGCGGGATCCTGGGTCGTCGTCGTACTGCTTGATCTCCTCGACCACCACCTCTCGCTCGCGCCCTAGCTCCTCACGGCGAAACTCCGGCCGCAGGCCAGACCACAGGATCCCGTCGAGCGCCTCTCTCCAGGCAATCGCCGGAACAGTGGCATAGAGCACCGTCTCGTCATGCGAAGTGAAGGCGTTGACGTCACCGCCGAGACCTTCGATCAGCAGCGCGAGGTCCCCCTCCGGCCCCTCCTTGGCGAAGGGCTTGAAGAGCATGTGCTCGAGCAGATGGGCGCAACCGTGCTCCTTCTCCCGCTCGGCCCCAGCCCCGGCGGCGACCCAGAGCTGGATCGACACCGGCGCGTCCGCGGCGGCGGGAGCACAGAGGATCCGAGCACCGTTGCCGAGGCGACGGACGAACGGAGAGGTCCCCACAGAGCGGTGGGGCGGAGTCTTTGGTGTGCTGGACACGTGCTTCTCGGCGCCCGACTCAGAGGGCGTGCAGTCGCGCAGTATGCACGAGTTCGACGGCTCTTGCCCGCCTCCACGCGTCGCCCGCCAAGACTCGGCAACGCTCTGCACAGCCCGAGTTTTTCTCCCTTCGCAGACATCCGACGGTCGCGGGCACACACGAACATGGTACGGTCGCGCGGCTTGATTTTGCGCCTCTCGGCGCGCAGGAGGCTCGCCGATGTCGAAGAGCGATGCAGCGGTCGCACCCCCAAAATCGCCGCTAGGCCTGCCATGTCCGCTCCCGACGGCGACCTCGGACGAGCCGGCGGAGCTCTCGGCCTTCCGCAAAGGCCCGATCCACGACTCGACGTTCGTCAAGCTCCGCCGGCGCTTCCGCGAGACGGACGACTGGCGCTCGCTGGCGACGCTCCTGCTCGTCTACGCCGAGCACGTCGGCCGGGCCGGCCCGGACCCCAAGCGAAACCTAGGCAAGGTCGCCGAACTCTCGCACCAGGCCTACGAGCTGTGGCTCGACCGGGTCAAGGATCACGGCGAGGCTGCGCACGCCCTCGCCCGCGCGGTCCAGGCCGCCCCCGAGCATGAGCGCGCCGTCGATCAGCTCTACTCGCTCTACGACGAGCTCGGTTGGCACAAGGAGCGCCTCATCCTCCTGCGCTGGCGGATCCGCGGCCTCGAGCGCACCCAGCCCTCGGCGGTCCCGGCTCTCCTCGTCGAGCTCGCGCAGATCCTGGAGGAGCACTTCATGGCGATCAAGGAGGCGATCGCGATCTACGAGAGCGCCCTCCAGCGCGACCCGCGAAACCTCGAGGCCAGCGAGGGCCTCGTCCGCCTCTACCTCCACGCGAGCTCCTGGGATCGCGCGTCCCAGCTGATGAAGGCCGAGCTCGGCCGCCTCGATCCGGGCAACGAGCGCGAGCGGGTCGCCGAGCTCCACCTCCGCCTGGCGCGGATCGAGCACGAGGTCCACGACAACATCGCCGCCGCCGCGGTCCACCTCCAGTCCGCGCTCAAGGCGATGCCGGACAACGTCCAGGCGCTGCGGGCCTTCGGGGTCATGTACCTGGGCTCAGGCAAGGCCAGCGACGAGGGGATGGCGAAGGCCTCCGACATCTTCTTCCGCGCGGCCAAGCTCGCCCACGCCCAAAACGACGAGCGCGAGGCGCTCAAGCTCCTCCGCCGGACCCTCAGCCTCCGCCCCGATCACTACGACGCGGGGATGATGCTCGCGGAGCTCCTCAGCGATCACGAGCGCTGGACCGACCTCGACGATCTCTACGCGCAGTGGATCGGCTACGTCGCGCCGGCCGACGCCTACTCCCTGTGGATGCAGCGCGGTGAGCTGCTGGAGGATCACCTCGCCCGCCGCGAGGACGCCCGCCTCTGCTACGAGACCGCGGCCCAGTACGAAGCCCCCGGCGGCCCCGCCTGGCAGCACCTGGAGCGCCTCTACATCAGCCTCGGCGACGTCGAGGCCCTGGCCGGGCTCTTCGAGCTCTTCGTCGAGCAAGAGCCGGACTCGATGCCGACCGACAAGCTCCTCAAGGCCGCCGAGGTCTACCGCGAGGAGCTCCACAACGACGAGCGCGCGTCGTTCTTCTTCTTTAAGGTGCTGGAGCGCGAGCCCTTTAACGCCGTCGCCTTCGAGGGCTACAAGGAGCATTGGCGGCGCAAGAACAAGTGGGCTCACCTGCGCGATCTGATCTCCTACCAGATCGATCAGGCGACCTCGTACACGGGCCCCGACAACCCGCTCCAGAGCCCCTCGTTCGCCGAGGAATTTGTCGAGGTCGCCGAGATCTGTGAGAAGCGCCTCGCCGATCCGGACGGGGCCCTCGACGCCTGGCAGCGACTGCAGAGCGCCTACCCCAACGACTGGCGCCCGCGCGAGCACATCGCCCGCCTCGACAAGCGGATCCGGATGCTCGAGCAGGTCGCCCGCACCCAGGGCCTGGAGCTCGCCCGCGTCAGCGATCCGAAGAAGCGCCTCGGCCACCTCCGCCGCCTCGCTAAGGTCTACCGCGAGCGTGTGATCGACCCCGCGCGGGCGATCGATCACCTCCACGAGTCCCTGACGATCCAGCCTGACGACTCGCCGATCGAGGAGATGCTCGCCGATCTCTACGCCCGCGTCGGCGACTACGGCGGGCTCATCGCGATCCTCCGCCAGCACTACGAGGCCGCCCGCAGGCCGGCGAAGCAGATGGAGCTGCTGCGGCAGATGGCGGCGATCTGGCACGACGATCTCCAGGACCACGACAACGCGATCTGGGCCTGCGAACAGCTGATCTCCTACAAGAACGACGACCTCGAGATCCTCCACCGGCTGCAGAACCTCTTCTACGAGACCGGGCGCTACGACAGCCTCTACACCGCGCTCGAGCGCGAGCTGCGGATCACCGCCGACCAGCGCCCGCGCTCGCGGATCCTCTGGCGCATGGGCAGCATCGCCGAGGTCCGCCTCGCCGATAACCGCAAGGCCTCGCGGGTCTACGCCGACCTCCTGGCGCTCGATCCCCACAACCTCGAGATCATCGACAAGATGGCCGCGATCTACGAGGCCGACGAGCGCTACGACGATCTCGCGGCGCTCCTCGGCAAGGTCGCCGCGTCCTCGAAGACCCCGCCGATCCGCCAGCTCGACTACCTGATGCGCCTCGGTCACCTCGCCGAGAGCACCCTGAACGATCCCGACCTGGCCTGCTCCGCCTTCGAGCGCGTGCTCCGGATCCACCGCGACCACCGCGGCGCCGTCGAGGCGCTGACCCGCCTCTACCGGACGATCACCTCCTGGCACGGCCTCGCGGCGATGCTCGGCAACCTCCAGGATCTCGTCGACACCGACGAAGAGGTGCTCCAGCTCGGCCTCGAGCGGGCCGAGGTCCTGGCCCATGATCTCGACAACGCGAGCGCCGCGGCCCGGGTCTTAGAGCAGCTCGACGCGACGATCGCCCCCGGCAACCCGGAGATCCGCGCCCGGCTCACCGCCTACTACGCCGCCGCCGGCGATCACCGCAAGGCGATCCGCCACGCCGAGATCCTCCTCCTCGCGACCGAGGATCGCGGCGAGCGTCGGCGTCTCTTCGAGGCCATCGCCTCGTCGTGGATCGCCCTCGGCGAGCCCAAGTCGGGCCTCGGCGCCTTCGAGCGCTACGTCGACGAGGTCGGCCACGATCCGGTCGCGCTGCGGATCCAGGCCGACCTTCAGGAGCAGGCCGGCGACTTCGCCGGAGCGCTCGGGACCCTCGAGCGTCACCTGAGCGAGCTGCGGGACCCCAAGGACAAGGTCGCGACCCTCGAGCGGATGGCCGCGATCGCCGAGGACAAGCAGGGGCACCACCGGCGAGCGATCGACCTGCTCGGCAAGGCCCTCGGGATCAACCCCGGGGACGACGGCGTCCGCGACCAGCTCGAGGCGATCGCCGCCCGCCACGGCATGTGGAAGGATCTCCTCCACGCCTACGGCGAGCGCTTCAACGAGATGTCCCAGCGCGCCGACGTGAAGGGACAGGTCGACCTGTGCATGAACGCGTCGGCGACCGCTGAAGAGCATGTCGGCGACTCCGAGCTCGCCTTCTCCTGGGCGAAGAAGGCCTACCTCCTGGCGGTCGAGAGCGATCCCGAGTCGCGGGTGGCTCGCGCGCCGAGGGAGCGCCTGCGGACGCTGGCGAGCGCCCACAACCTCTGGGCCCAGCAGCTCGAGGTGTACGAGCAGGAGATCAAGCTCCGGCAGCGGGATCGCAGCTCCGGCGACTTCGCCAGCTTCGAGCTCCTCCTCGCCGCCGCCGATGTCGCCCGCGAGCGACTGCAGGCGCCGGACCGCGCGATCTCGTTCCTGATCCGCGCCCACACGATCCGCCCCGACGACAGCGAGCTGGGCAAGCAGATCGAGGAGCTCGCCTCTCGCTATGAGCTGTGGCAGGAGCTGGTCGACTACCACGAAGGGATGCTCACCCGGGGTGAGAGCGCCCTCGCCCACTTCGACGCCCATGTCGCCCTCGCCCGTCTCCTGGAGCGCAAGCTCGGCGATGTCCGGGGCGCGGCCACCCGCCTGCGGACCGCTTGGGAGCAGATCTACGGCGATGACCGTTCGCTCGCCGAAGAGGCGCTCGACCTCGCCATCTCGCTCTGCGAGCGCAACGAGCTCTGGGATGAGCTGGCGGATATCCGTCAAGCCGCGGCGAGCCGCCTCTTCGACCGCCGCGCCATCGCCGAGGGGCTGCGCAGCCTCCGTCAGGCCGCCGAGCTCCTCCACCACCGCTGCGACGACTCCCTCGCCGCCCTCCGGACCCTCCGCGGCGGCCTCCGTTACGACCTCCAGGGCACGACGCTGCTGGAGCCCCTGCGCGAGCTGGCCGAGACGATCGATGAGGCCCGCACCGCCGGCGAGCCGCCGCTTGGCACCCTCACGGTCCTGGGCGCGCTCCAGGAGCTGATCGCCGCGAACTCCTCGGCTTCGGGAGAGGACCCCAAGGCGACGATCCAGTGGCTCAAGGAGCGCGCCGACATCCGCGAGCGCAAGCTCGACGATCGCCGCGGCGCGATCGCGGAGTGGCTGCGGATCCTCGGCCTCGATCCCTCCTCGGAGGAGGCCCGCTTCGAGCTCGACCGCCTCGCCGAGGCCGGCAACCTCTGGGATCTGATGCTGCTGGTGCCCGCCTGGGAGCTGCAGCAGATGCACGCGGCGCGGCGCCCCGGGACGCCGCCGACGCCCGGCCAGCTCAACCAAGAGAGCGCCCATTGGGGCCGGATCGCAGAGCTCTACGCCGACTTCCTCGGCCGCCCTGAGTACGCGATGCGGGCCAACCTCTGCGCCTGGCGCCTCCGCCCCGAGCTGCCAGAGGTCGACGGTGACCTCGGCCCGCTGCACGGCTCGATCTGGCACTACGCCCGGTCGGTCGGCGCCTACACGACGCCGCCTCCGCCCCGCGATCCCCTGCTGTGGCCCAGCGTGCGCCCGCCGGAGATCGCCGACGATGCCCTCTGGCGCAAGCTCGGGCTCCACCCGACGACCCTGCGCCCCCGCGACGACCGAAGGATCCGCAACCTGGTCCAGGCGCCCTCGACCTCGGTCGTCGAGCTCGCCGACATCGAGGCGATCGACGACGCCGCCCCCGAGTTCACCGGCGTCCTCGACCTCACCGAGATCGAGCCCCTCGACGACGACGCCCCGGAGGTCACCGGTGTCCTCGACCTCACCGAGATCGAGGCCTTTGAGGAGCCACCGCCGGAGATCACCGGCGTCGTCGACCTCACCGAGATCGAGACCCTCGACGACGACGACGACGACGACAACCCGATCACGCTCGATCTCGCCCCCGACGATCCGCAGCTGATGGAGCTCCGGGCTGCGGCTGCGCTCGACCCGGACGCGCCGGTCACCCTCGACATCGCCCCGGATGATCCGGAGCTCATCGCCTTCCGCGAGAGCACCCGCGAGGCCGACGCGCCCCGGCCCAAGCTCCTGCCCAAGCCCAAGGGATCTCGGCCGCCGCCCCCCCGCAGCGGTCCGCCGCGCCCGCCGAGCCGCCCCCACAGCGCCCCCCCACGCCCGCCGAGCCGCCCCAACGCAACCCCGCGCCCGCCGAGCCGACCTCACGCCTCGCCCCGCCCGCCGAGCCAGCCGAACGTGATGCGTCCGGCCCCTCCGCGCCCGCCGAGCCGCCCGGTCATCTCGATCACGCCGACCCCGGCGCCGAGCCTGCCCGCCCTGACCGCAGGGCTCCCCGAGATCCCCTCGCTCGACGCGCCGATCCTGCCCTCGCGCCCCGCCGTCGCCAGCCCGTGGGAGGAGATCGAGGCGGCCTATCGCGAGCTTCCGGCCACCTCCAAGGAGGCGCGGGTCCACCTCGCGCGGGTGCTCGCCCGCCTCCACGACGAGGGCGCCGACGAGCCCGAGAAGGCCTTCCACGACCTCGAGGAGGCGCTGATCCTCCTCCCCGAGGACGCCGAGGCCCGGGAGGCGCTCGACGCCTTGGCCGCGCGCCGCGGCGACGACGAGCGCCTGATCCAGGCCTACGCCCACCTGGTCGGCGAGGTCACCCTGCCGGAGCACCTGGTCGCCTACTCGCTCCGCCTCGCCCAGCTCCAAAACGACGCCGGACACCCCGAGCTCGCCGAGAGCGCCTACCGCGAGGTGCTCGGGGTCCTGCCGCAGCACCAGGGGGCCCTCGCCGCGCTGGCGACGATCTACGAGGCTACCGGCCGCGACCGCGAGTACGTCGAGGTCCGCAGCCGCCTGGTCGATCTCCAGCTGGAGGACGCCGCCGCCGACGAGCGCGAGGCGATGATCCGAGCGCTCGCCCGCGACCTGGACCTCCGCGTCCACCGGGTCGGCGAGGCGATCAACCGCCTGGAGCCGCTCGCCCGCGAGCTCCCGGCCCGCGTCGACATCCAGGAGGAGCTGGCCTCGCTCCTGCTCCGCAAGGAGGAGTGGGCGGGCGCCGCCAATGTCCTCCGCAACGCCCTCCCCCACGCAGCCGGCGACGACCGGCTCCGCCTCCTCGCCCGCCTGGGCGCCCTCGAGGAGGGACCGCTGGGCCTGGCCGACGCGGCGATCGAGCGCTGGCGCGCGATCCTGAGCGAGCAGCCCGAGGATCCGGAGGCGCTCTCTCACCTGCAGGAGCTCTACCTGGACAAGCAGCGCTGGGAGCCGCTCGTCGAGATCATCGATCGTCGGCTCGCCCTCGCCGCGGACCGCCGAGACGAGCGGATCGCCATCCTCGTGGTCAAGGCGCGGGCCCTCCAGGAGGGGTTTGGCGACGAGACAGCGGCGACCTCGACCCTCGAGGCCCTCGCCGAGGAGGACCCGGACAACGACGCGGTGATCCTCGGCCTCAGCCGCCTCTACCGCCGCAGCGGCCGGGTCGACGAGGGCGTCGCCCTCCTCCGCCAACGCCTGCAGGACCTCCCCGAGGCGGCGACCGACGCCCGCGTCGCGATCGCCCTCGCCCTCGCCTCGATCCTGAGCGGCGAGGTCGGCGATCTGATGGAGGCGACCGCGACGATCGAGGAGGCGCTGGGCGAGGCGCCGCAGCACCGCGAGCTGCTCCGCGAGCGGGCCTCCCTCGCCCGCCGCACCGACGACCTGCCGGTCCTCGTCGACACCCTCGAGCGCCTCGGCGACGCCGACGGTCTCCTCGAGGCGGCGCCCCTCGCCGCCGACGCCCTCGCCGACGCGGAGTGGTCCGCCCGCCTCTACGAGCGGGTGCTCCAGGCCGAGAGCAGCGGCGATCCCAAGGCGAACGCCCGGACCGCCGCCGCCCTCGCCGGGCTCGTCGGTCTTCGCCTCGCCGCCGGCGACAGCGATGGGATCGACCCCCTGATCACCGAGCGGATCGCCGCCCTCTCCGACCAGGCCCAGGTCGCGCCGGTGCTGACCGAGCTCGGGCGCGCCCTGTGGCACCGGACCCAGGACGTCGAGCTCGCCTCGGCCCGCTTCGCCGCCGCCCGCGAGGCGGATCCCGAGTACGCGATGGCGAGCCACAGCCTCGGCGAGGTCCTCTTCCTCGCTGGGCGCTATGACGAGGCCGAGCCGGTGCTCGAGGAGGCCGTTGAGTCCCACGTGCTCTCCCGCGATCAGGAGCACCTCGTCGGCGGGCTCCTCCTCCTGGCCCAGCTCTTCGAGAGCACGGACCGCTCAGCGGACGCCTATAGGCGGCTCTCCTCGGCCCTCCGCCAGGACCCCGCGAACCTCGAGATCCGGGCCGCGATCGTCCGCAACCGCCACCGCGTCGGCCGCTGGAAGGAGGCGATCGCCGCGGCGTCGCAGGTGGAGGAGCTGGTCACGGGCGGGACGATCCTCAGCCCCGCCGATCGCAGCCGCGTCGCGCAGATGCTCGTCCTCGCCTCCGCCTCCGCCGCGGAGCTCGGCGACGAGGTCCAGGAGCTCGCCCTCTTCGAGCGGGCGATCAGCGCCGCACCGGACGACATCGAGCTGCTGGATCGGATGATCGCCCGCTGCCGCGACGGCGGCCACGTCGATCGCCAGGCCCGCTACACCGCCGCCCGGGCGGAGCACATCGGCGAACCCCTGGAGCGCGGCCGAGCGCTCCTGGAGGCGGGCATGCTCGCCGCCGCAGCCGCCGCTTCGATCGAGGAAGAGGCCGAGAACGACGGCCGAGACCTGAGCGATGACGAGCGGATCGCCATCGACGACCTCCGAGATCGCGCCTTCGTCTCCCTCCGCAGCGGCATCGCCCTCGTCGCCAACGAGCCGACGCCCGTGCTCGGCCGCCGCCAGCTCGAGGTCGCCTTCTGGGTCGCCTCGACCCGCGACACCGAGACCGCGATCGGCTGCCTCGACCGCCTCGTCCTGCGCGATGACCTGCGCGATGAGAGCCGCCTGGAGCTGCTCTTGGAGGGGGTCCGCCTCTGCCTCGAGCGACGGGAGGAGGGTGATGATGAGCGGGCTCGCGGCTACGCCCAGGCGGCGTGCGACGCCTTCCCCCAGCGGGCCTCACCGATCTCGGCGATGTTCGACGTCCTCGAGCTCCACCGCGACAAGGACGAGGACACCCAGGAGAACATCGAGCGCCTGGTGCTGATGTTCTTCAACCGCCAGGGGCTGCGCAGCACCCAAGGCGAGGCCGAGGACGCCCGCCGCTCGGCGCTGCTGATCCGCCTCGCGGAGACCCAGCACGAGCACCCCGAGCGGGCGATCCGCCTCCTCGAGAAGGCCGCGACGCTCGACGCCCGCGGCCTCGGGGTCGCCGAGCGTCGCCACCTGACGCAGCTCTACCTCGCGGCCAACGCCGCGAGCGACCGGATCCGCCGCAACTACGAGGCCATCCTCGAGCTCGACCCGACCGACACCGCGAACATCCGCGCGCTCCTGGACCTCTGCCTGGGGGACGGCGACGTCGACCAGGCCTTTGCCCTGGTCGGTCTCCTCCAGATCCTCGATCCCGAGGACGCGGCGGCCCTGGCCCTGGCGAAGCGCATCACCGTCGAGGTCGCAGACCGCGAGATCTTCGACATCAGCGCGATCCTCCCGGCTCAACCCCCGAGCGGCGGGATGATCGAGGCGATGATCCAGCTGTGGCGAGGCGGCGCCGCGATCCTCTGCGCCAAGCTCCCGCGCCTGGACGTCACCGAGGGGGCGATGATCCGCGAGAGCGACGACGCCTTCTACACGACCTGGAACGACACCCGGACCCGGATCGGCGCCCCGCCCTACCCCCTGATCGACGCCGCAGCCGTCGCCGCCGACGTCGACGACGGCTGGCTCGTGCCCCACTGCCAGTACCCGCCGGTGATGGTCGTCGGTCCCAAGGCGAAGTACGAGGAGGCGACGCCTCACCTCCGCTTCGCGATCGGCCGGGCGCTCTTCTTCGCCCGACCGGGCAACATCCTGACCGAGGCCCTGAGCCGCGAGCAGCTCGTCACGGTGCTCGCGTCGATCCTCCTCGCCTTCCACCCCCGGCACGTCCACCGCCGCGACTACATCCGCGACGACGACGAGGCGACCCATCAGCTCGCGCAGCATCTCTCGCGCAAGCTCCCCCTGAAGGTGTCGCGGGCGATCGCCTCGCTCCTGCAAGAGAACGCTGAGGAGGGCTTCGACAGCCGCTCTTGGCGCTCCTGGGTCGAGCGCGGCGGCAATCGAGTCGGCCTCTGCGCCGCTGGAGACCTGGCGATCGCGCTCGAGCTCCTCGGCCTGCCGACGGAGCCCACCGCCCGCGCAGAGGCGATCGCGGCCCGCGCTGACGATGAGGAGCTGCGGGACCTCATCGGCTTCTCCGGCAGCGCCCGCTACGCCACGGCGCGCAGGGGGCTCGGCTACACGGCCCACCTCGCCGCTGGCGACGTTCCACCGCCCGACGGCGGCTCCTCGGAGACGGAGAGCGGACGCCGAACGTCGGAGAACCCGTCGGCCGACTCCGGCAATGCCGACGCCGACGCCCAGGAGTCCCTAGAGGTGGACTCCGAGGTGGACTCCGAGGTGGACTCCGAGGTGCGCGTTGATGCCACGGGAGCGGCTGAGCCGAACGTCGCCCCGCCGACCCCGGCCGACGAAGCGCCCCCCTCCGCGGACCTCTCCGGGGAGCCGGACTCGGCCGACACGGGCACCGATGCCGATGTCGCCGTCGAGCCGGCCCTCGTGTCCGAGCCCTCCGGGACTGAAGCCGCGGCAGACGATCCCGTCCCCGACGAGCCCGTCCCCGACGAGCCCGGCCCAGACGAGCCCGGCCCAGACGAGCCCGAGAACACCGCGGGCAAGCTCGACGAGCTCGACAACGTGGCCGACCTCGACATGTCCGAGTTCGACGACATGGCCGAGTTCGACGAGCTTGCCGAGCTCGAGGATACGGGCGGGAGCGCGCCCTCGGAGAGCTGAGCCCGGCCAGGACAACGCCAGGGATGCCGGCACCCCTGACAGCGCCGCTGCTATCCTTGCAAGATGGTAGGCACCGGCGTGTTGCTCGGCATCCTGATGGCCCTCGGGGTCACGCCGCTCTCAGACCGGCCGGACACGCCGCAGACGATCTACGGCGGTGAGACGGTCGCACCCGGCGAGTGGCCCTCGGTCGCCGCGGTCGACCGCAGCAGCCTCCTCTGTACCGGCACCCTGATCGCCCCGAACCTGATCCTCACCGCCGCGCACTGCTTCGAGGGCGCACCGGAGCCTGGGAAGATCCGGATCGCCTTCGGCGATCGGTCACCGGACGCCGCCTGGGAGACGGTCGCCGAGTCCTACGGGGTCCACCCCGACTTCTGTGATCCCGACGATTGCAAGGCCGACCTCTTCGACTTCGCCTACGTCGTCCTCCGCGATCCGGCGCCGGCTGAGTACCCGCCGATGAAGATGATGACCACGCAGGACCAGTGGGACGACCTGATGGACATCGACACCCCGGTGACGATGGTCGGCTACGGCCTCAACGAGAACCAGCTCCAGGGGATCAAGCGGGTCGCGGAGACCGTCATCACCCGCTTTAGCGACTCCGGGCTCGAGTTCCAGGCCGGGGGGATGGGCGTCGACTCTTGCCAGGGCGACTCCGGCGGCCCGGCGTTCGTCGTCGACGGCGAAGGCACGCCGCTCCTCGCCGGTGTGCTCTCCCGCGGCTACGCCTGCGGCGACGGCGGCTTCTACGGGATCCCCTCCTCCGTGCTCTGCTGGGTCTCCGAGGACAGCGGCGTCGACGTCCGCCCGAGCGGCTGCTCCGAGTGCGACTGCCTCAACCCGGATCCCGACCGCAGCGGCTGCGATCGCTGCACCGTCGGTCCGGGGCGACCGATCGACGCCCTCGCCGTGCTCCTCCCCTTGGCCGTCGTCTTCGCCGGACGACGCCGCGGCCGCTACCCGACCAGCCAGTAGAGCGCGTCCTCGATCGAGCCGCGCAGGAGCGCGTACTCCAGGGCCGCGATCGCGAGGAAGGGCCCGAAGGGGATCCGCATCCCCATCACCCCCGCGTCGGGATCCTCCTCGCCGAGCTCGGGATCATCGCCATGGACCTCCTCGAGCTTACTGTTGGCGATCCTCTTGCCGATGAGGAGGAGCGGCACGGCGAAGATGAGCCCCTGGATCGCCCCCGCGGCGACGCTCCAGATCACGCCCGCGGGCCCGGTGAAGGCGCCGACCATGACCAGGAGCTTGGCGTCGCCCAGGCCGAGCGCCTCGATCCCGCGGCGCTTGAGGTAGATCCAGCGCAGGCCCGCGATCAGGGCGTAGCCGCCGAGCGCGGCCGCCAGCGCGTCGATCGGCGGGACGCCGAGGATCCCCGGATCGACGAGGGCGACGCCGAGCCCGAGGGCGGCCACCGGCAGGACGACGGCGCTCGGGATCACCCAGAGGTCGAGGTCCGTGAAGGTGATGATCAGCAGCGCGAAGCCGAAGAGGGTCCAGAGGAACCAAGCGCCGAGCGCCGGCCCACCGCCCTCCATCAGCGGCCGGACCACGTGGAGCAGATAGAAGGCGAAGGAGAGGAAGCCGCCGAGGAGCTCGACGACGAGGTAGCGCAGCGCCAGCGGCTCCTTGCAGCGGCGACAGCGTCCGCGCAGCAGGAGGTACGAGAGGACCGGGATGTTGTCGTACCAGGCGATGAACTCGCCGCAGGCCGTACACTGCGATCGCGGCTTGACGACGCTCAGCCCCCGCGGCACCCGCCAGATCACGACGTTGGCGAAGGAGCCCCACAGGAGCCCCCAGGCGAAGGCGCCGAGGAGCATCACCGGACCGAGCAGGATCGTGATGATCACGGGATCCACCGCGACCAGCGCGGGGCCGAGCCCGTCGATCGTCATCGACGGGTCTAGCACCGACCCCCCTCGCCTTGGCGATCCACCGGCGCAGTGTAACAGCGGCCCCGGACGCTGCTATTGTCAGCGCCGTGAGGCCCCGCAACGCGACCCGCCGCCGTATCGTCGGCCTCGCCGCCTATTCCCTCCTGGTCGGCGCCTTCGCCTGCGGTGATGACGGCGGAGCGAGCTCCGCGAACGCCCCCGGGGACGGCCCTACCCGGACCGTGCCCGCCGTCGATCCGGGCCCCATCCTCGAGGCGCCGACCGTCGACGGTGTGCTCAGCCTCCTCGCCCAGGACCATCGTCACGCCCGCCGCGCCCTCGGTCGCCACCGGCTGAGCTACACCGCGGACTTCTCGCTCATCCCGCCGGATCTCCCGCGACCCTCCCCCGGCGATCACCAGCCCGTCCCCCGTGAGGTCCATGACGAGCTGACGCTCTCCTGGGCAGGTGACGACGACCGCGCCCCTGCGCTCCACCTGCGCCAGGGCCCCGCCGAGGAGGCCTCGCGCGAGATCATCATCCTCGGCGAGGAGACCTACTCACGCCTCCCCCACCGCGGGTGGCTCCACCGGACGATCGACTCCGAGCTCCACTGGACCTGGCTCGACGACGCCGAGCGGGCCGTCCATGACATCGTCGCCTTCGCCGCGCCGCAGCTCGCGATCTCCGTCGCCAGCAGCGACGACGGGCGGGTGACCCTCACGCTCTCGCGGGCGGCCGAGCGAGGAGCGACGCGGACGCCAGCTCCCGGGAGCTGGCGGAGCAGGGCGGAGTTCTCGGAGATCGACGGCACCCTCGTCCTCGGTCGCGAGCACGGGCTGTGGCAGAGCGCCGAGCTCAAGGTCGCCTACAGCGTCGTCGACGAGGAGGGGAGAACCCTCACGGGTGAGGCGAGCCTCTCGGCGCAGCGCGAGGTCATCCCGGGGCTCGAGGTCGCTGCCCCGGCCACGAGCGCCCCCTTCCCCGAACGAATCCGCTACGACGTCGAGCGCCGACGCCTCCTGGACGGGCTCGCCCGCTGAGCCGCAGGGGCGGCTCTGGGGTCCCCATACGGCCCCTCCTGTCGGGCTTGCCCGGCCGCGGAGCCCGCGCTACAAGCAGGCCGTGACCCAATCCGCTCCTACGCGCGAGGCGCTGCCCGCCCCGCTCAAGCTGGCCCTCGAGGCCGCTCTCGACCTCAAGGCGCTCGCGCCTCAGATCCTCCACGTTACGACCGTCGCTGGCTACACCGACTTCGTGCTGCTCCTCTCTGGACGCTCGGACCGCCACGTCCGCGGGATCACCGAGTCGATCGTCGACTCCCTGCGCGCCTCCGGGCGCCGGCCGATCGGCACCGATGGCCTCGACGAGCACCTCTGGGACCTCCTCGACTACGACGACTTCATCGTCCACGTCTTCTACCACCCGGTCCGCGAGTACTACGATCTCGAGAGCATGTGGAGCGACGCTCCTCGCGTCGAGCTCGACCTCCCGGCCGAGGTCATGGACGTCTCCGGGCTCAGCGAGCTCACGCCCCCCGACGTGATGCCCGGTCATCGCGGGTCCGAGTTCACCGCCTTCGAGGGCGAGCTCGACGACTACGACGACGATGACGACTTCGACGATGACGACGATGCCAACTTCGACGACGCCGACGACGAATTCGACGAGCTCGACGAGGCGGACGCCAGCGACGACCCGAGCCCGCACAAGCTCCCCTGACGCGGGGCCGAAGAGGCTCCAGCCTTCGCCGCTCGGGCGAGGCTCCGTCGAGATCCACGGAGCCCTCTAGAGCGGCGTTTGCCCGAGCCCAGGGCCCTCTCACCACAGCTTCCCTGTCCTAGAGTTGATGAGGATTCGAGAGATCGAGCCGCGCGCTGGTCGACCCCTCCGACCTCGGACGGGGTTTGCGTGGACGACCGGAGCGGATCCATGCGCGTCCGCGTAGTCGTCGTCGGCAAGCTCAAAGACGCCGCCCTGGAGGGGCTCTGCGACCGCTACGTCCGGCGCCTGCGGCCGCTGATGCCGGTCGAGGTGGCCGAGGTCCGCTCCCTGGGCGCGCTCCGCGAGAGCTGGAGGAAGACGGCCGGGATCCACATCGTGCTCGACGAGCGCGGAGAGCAGCCGACGACCCGAGAATTCGCCGCCTGGATCGACGCGGAGCGCGAGCGAGGCTGCCGCCAGATGTCATTCTACATCGGCGCCGCCGAGGGCTTCTCGGCAGAAGACAGGCGCTCGGCGGACCGTCTCCTGGCCCTCTCTCGCCTGACCATGCCCCATCGCCTCGCCAGGCTGATGCTCACCGAGCAGCTCTACCGGGCCGCGACAGTCCTCGCCGGCCACCCCTATCACAACGACTGATCCGCCGATGCCCGAGGCAGAACCAACGACCTACCCCAACGGACAGATCCGCGACCGCCTGGCCAACGAGCGCACGCTCCTCGCCTGGATCCGGACCGCGATCGCGCTGATGGGCTTCGGCCTGGTCGTCGCCAAGTTCAGCCTCTTCCTGGAGATGTTCGGCGGGGTCAAGACCGCGGCGACCACCAGCTCCGCCGTCGCTCACGTCACCGGGATCATCCTCATCCTGGTGGGGGTGCTGATCGCCGTCGCCGGCGCCCAGCGGACCTTCGCCTACTCGCGCCTGATCGACCCCGCCAGCAGCCCGCCGGGGAACGGCGTGCTCGTCAGCGCAGCCATGATGGTGATCGCCCTGGGCGTGGGCCTCGCGGTCTACCTCGCGGTCAGCTAGGCGACCCTGCGACCCGACCTTCGGGGCCTGCGAGGCCTGCGAGTCCTCGCGGGCAAGGTCGCCGCTGCGCCCTGCGTGGCCTCCCGGCAGAGGCGAGGTGAGCTGAAGTCCCTAGGTTGGGTCGTGAGGCGCCGCCATGCTCGTCGAGTCTCTCGCGGGACTCTTGCCACGGGCTCCTAGAGCCGACGGATGCCGACCCGCGTGGGCCCGCTCCGACGATTCGGAAGCTGCTGCCCTATGCTGACACAACGCTGTCAGCAGCCCTCCCTTACCTTGAGCGCGGGCCAAAGACCGGCCCCGGTCCACGAAGGGACCGTACACACCTCAAGGAAAGGAACGATCATGCTCACCTCCCCCACCCCCGCCTGGTTCGAGATTCCCACCGCTGACCTCGCCCGCGCCTGCACCTTCTACGAGAGCCTCTTCGGCAAAGAGCTCAAGCGGCAGACGATGGGGCCGATGAAGATGGCGATCTTCCCCTGCGAAGGCGCCCAGCAGACCGGCGCGCTCGTCGAGTGTGAGGGCTACGAGCCGGCCACCACCGGCTCTGTTGTCTACCTCGAGGTCGACGACGTCCGCTCGACCCTCGCACGCCTCCAGGCCTCCGGCGGCGAGGCCCTCTTCCCGGCGACAGCGCTGCCCGACGACGGAGGGTTCTTCGCCCAGCTCCGCGACAGCGAAGGCAATCGGGTCGGCATCTACTCAAGGACGAGCGCCGCAGCCTAGGAGGCCGTCGAGGCGCAGGGACGGCGAAGAGTCCCGCGAGCTCTCGCAGGCCCTTCGCCGCCCTCGCTCCCGGCAGCGAGGCCAGCCCTCCGGCTATTCATCCCAGACGACATCGCCGAGCGTCCGCGGGGCTGCGGAGGCGAGCTCCGCCGGGCGAGCTCCGCCGAAGCGGGCCGTGCTCCTCCGACGCGCTGTCACACGACGGGGCGCGAGCCCGCCGACGTCGACCGCTCTCGGTGCGACGCTCCACAGCCCCCGAGGTCCTCCATGCGACGCGCCGATCGCCTCTTTCTCCTCATCCAAGCGCTCCGCGGCCGTCGCTCTCACCGAACCGCGCGGCAGCTCGCCGACGCGCTCGAAGTCTCCCAACGGACGATCTATCGCGATGTCGCCGACCTCCAGCGCTCAGGCGTCCCGATCGAGGGCGAAGCCGGGATCGGCTACGTCCTCCGTCATGGCGCGGAGGTTCCTCCGCTGATGTTTGATCGGGACGAGCTCGAGGCGCTGGTGATCGGCGCGCGCTTCGTCGGAGCCTTCGCCGGCGCGCGCCTGGCCCACGCTTCGCAGCGCGCTCTGATCAAGATCGAGGCCGTCCTCCCCAAGGATCTCAAGGAGCAGAGCGAGCGCTCGCGGGTCTACGCTCCGGCGACGCGCCGTCGCGCCCGGGACGGCGAGCGAATGGACCTTCTGCACGCGGCGATCGCCAGCCGCAACCTCGTGCGCTTCGCCTACACCCGCGAAGACGGCACCTCGAGCCTGCGGACGATCGAACCTATATGTCTCGCCTTCTGGGGCCACGCCTGGACCCTCGGCGCCTATTGCCGGCTGCGCGAGGGCTTCCGCGACTTCCGCCTCGACCGGATAGGCGAGCTCGAGATCCGCGACGAGGTCTTCACTGAGGATGAGAGCCGAGGGCTCGCGCGCTACTTGGAGTCGATCGCAGCTGAGCCCGCCGCGGGCGTGTGACGTCCTCCTCTTCGGCCCCCCGCCGAACCCACAAGGAGACGGGTCTCCATTGGCATAGGACGCACAATCGCCCCACCGCGCGGCGACCCTGAGAAGGTCCAGCGCCGAGTGCCGGTGCTACGCTTGTCCCGTTGACAGGTATGGCCCGCGACCCGAAGCGATCCACGCCGAGCGACGGCGACGGCGACGACGGGAGCCCGACCGGCCAGGACGGTCAGACCATCATCCTCCACGAGCGTGATCCGGGAGCGGCAGAGGGGTCGTCCATCAGCGCGAGCGATGCGACGCGGGCCCCGAGGACGACGGCCTCCTTTCGCGAGCTCCGAGCCCCCCTCGCCGACATTCTCCGAGCCCGCGTCGAGCACGGAGAGGGCGCTCGGCTGCGCCGCTACACCCTGCTGAGGGTGCTCGGTCAGGGCGGCATGGGGATCGTCTTCGCCGCCTACGACGAGGAGCTCGACCGAAAGGTGGCGATCAAGCTCCTCCGCGATCCCGACCCAGGCTCGCCCTTCGACGCCTCATGGATCCTCGGCGAGGCCAAGGCCATGGCTCGGCTCTCGCACCCCAACGTCGTCCAGGTCTACGACCTCGGCGAGGAGCAGGGGCAGATCTTCGTCGCGATGGAGTACGTCGTCGGCGTCACCCTGAGCGAGTGGCTCCGGCTCCGGCCGAGGAGCTGGCGGGAGATCGTCGAGGTCTTCGTCGGCGCGGGTCGGGGCCTCAAGGCGGTCCATGACGCAGGGATCATCCACCGCGACTTCAAGCCGCAAAACGTCCTCGTCGGCGAGAACGGGCGGGTCCGAGTCCTCGACTTTGGCCTCTCGCACCCGGGCGAGCCGCTGGCGATCAAGGCCACGACCTCGGCCTCCAGCCCCTCGATCAACAGCGGTCATCTCTCTGGAACCCCGGCCTACATCGCCCCCGAGATCTACCTGAGCGATGAGGCAGATGTCCGCTCCGACATCTTCGCCTTCTGCGTGACCCTCTACGAGTGCCTCTTCGGCGGTCGCCCCTTCGCCGGCAAGACCCTGGTCCAGGTCCGCCGGGCGATCGTCACCGAGGAGCCGAGGCCGCCGCCCGAGGACAGCCGAGCCCCCGCGTGGCTGCGCAAGACCATCGCCCGCGGCCTCCAACGCGATCCGGAGCTGCGCTGGCAGACCATGGATGAGCTCTTGGGCGCGCTCGAGCGAGACCGTGCGAGGACCGCAAGGCGGGCCCTCAGCCTCGCCGCCCTCGTGACGATCGCCGGCCTCGCCGGGGCGAACGTCTACCAGCGACAGCACCACGACGAGGAGGCTGCGGCCCGCCGCTGCGCCGAGCTCGGCGAGACCGATCCCGCCTGGGCAGGCGAACGCCGCGACGCCGCGAAGGCGGCGATCCTCGGGTCCAACGTCCCCTATGCGACGACGACCTGGGACCGGGTCGCGGAGCGCCTCGATCACTATGCCGGCGAGCTCGGAGCCCAACGAAGCGAGGCCTGCACAGAGCACGACCGCGGCGGCAGCTCGGACACTCTCTACGATCTCCGCTTGGCCTGCCTCGATCGACACGCGCGCGACCTCAGGGCGGCGACCGAGCTCCTCCAGGCGGCGGACGACGCCGCCGTCGAACGGGCGGTCAAGATCGCCTCCGAGCTCCGCCCGCTCGACGACTGTGCGTCGACGGAGTCGCTGGTGAGCGGCATCGCGGCGCCCGACGACCCGACCCTCGCCGCCGCGGTCGAGGATCACCGCGACGAGCTGCGGCGGGCCCTCGTCACCTTCCTCGCCGGTCGCCAGGATGAGGCCCTCGCGGCGGTCGACACCCTCGTCGCGCGGGCGATCGAGCTCGACTACACACCGCTCGTCGCCGAATCCCACGCGCTCCGGGGCCGGATCCTCGAGCGCACCGGCGACTACGAGGCGTCCCGGGACGCGCTGATGGCCGCGCTCTGGGCCGCCGAGGCCAGCCGCTACGATGACATCGCCCTCGAGGCGAGCGTCGGCCTCCTCCTGGTCGAGGGCTACCACCTCGCCAAGATCGAGGCGGCGGATCGCTGGGACAAGCTCCTGACCGCGATCACCCGCCGCAGCGGCGGCCCGGGGGCGCAGGCGTCGAGGATCGAGACCGTCCGCGGTGCCCTGGCGATCCGCAGCGGCTCGATCGACGCCGGGCTGGAGTCCTTCGAGCGCGCCAAGGCGGCGGCTCTACGCGTCGACGGCCCGAAGAGCATCGATCTCGTCACCGCCGTCGCCAACATCGGCATGGCGCGCAGCATCCTCGACGAGCACGATGCGGCCCTCCGCGCGCTCGCCGAGGCGAACGAGATCGCCGAGTCGATCTTCGGCAAAGGCCACCCCGAGGTCGTCCGCGTCACGGCGAACCTCGCCGCCGCCAACCTCGCCGCCGGACGGGTCGAGGCCGCGATCGTCCTCTTCGAGGAGGCCCTCGAGCTCAACCGGCGCAACCTCCAGCCGAACCATCCGGACGTCGCCCGCAGCCTGCAAAACCTGGCCACCGCGCACGTCAGCCTCGGCCGATTCCCGGCGGCCCGCCAGCTCTACGAGGAGGCCCTCGCGCGGCGCACCCAGGCCCTCGGCGAGGACCACCCCGACACCGCGGTGATCCTCCTAAACCTCTCCAGTGTCCACCGCTACCTCGGCGAGCCCGCGACCGCCCAAGCGTACGCCGAACGGGCCATCCGAGTGCTCACGGCCTCGGTCGGCGAGGATCACCGCAACTACGCCATCGGTCTCGTCGAGCGCGCCGCCAACCACCAAGCGCTCGGCGACACCGCGGCCGCGATCGCCGACGCGGAGGCGGCCATCGCCCGCTACGAGTCGGTCGAGTCACCGCCGCGCGCCCAGCTCGGACACGCCCAGTCGATCCTTGCGATCGAGCTCTCCGCCGATCCCGGCGCGACGTCGAGGTCCAGCGAGCTCGCCCGCGCAGCCTTCGTCAACCTCCGCGAGGCGCGGGCGCTCGACCAACCCGAGGGGCGCCAACTCCTCGCGTGGCTGCGGGACAAGGACCCCGAGTTCGACACGTCCCCGACCTCGGAGAACGAAACGCAGGAGAGCGCCGCAGCGATCCCTGAGGGTAAAGACCGACGATGACCGCAGGGCGGTTCGCCCCGGCGATCGCCGTCTTTTCCCCATCCAAACGCCCCGCGGCCGCCGCTCCCAACGTAGCGCGCGGCATAGACCCTGACACCGACGACGCCTACGAGGTCTTTGGATCAGCGTCTGTACGTAGCAGCCGTGGAGGCGATCATCTTAGCCACGACCGCGTGCCGCGGATGCTCCGTCGCGCGAGTTGCAAACACCCGCCACCACCCGTAGGCTCGTCGCGCAGGGCCGCCGAAAATCATGCAGATCAGCGAAATATTCCGCAACAACGAGCGCTGGGTCGCCGAGAAACTCAGCGGTGATCCCGAGTACTTCACCAACCTGTCGAAGGGCCAAGCCCCGGACATCCTCTACATCGGCTGCTCCGACAGCCGCGTGACGGCCGAGGACATGATGGGCCTCAACCCCGGCGATGTGTTCGTCCACCGAAACATCGCCAACCTGGTGATCAACACCGATCTCAGCGCCGCGAGCGTGATCAACTATGCGGTCGTCCACCTCAACGTGAAGCACATCGTCATCTGCGGCCACTACGGCTGCGGCGGCGTGCAGGCGGCCATGGGGGCGAAGGACCTCGGAATCCTCAACCCCTACCTCCGCGAGATCCGCGACGTCTATCGCCTCCACCGCAAGGTGCTCAACGAGATCGAGGACGACGATCTGCGCTACAAGCGACTCGTCGAGCTCAACGTTCAGGAGCAATGCATCAACGTCGCCAAGATCGCCGAGGTCCAGAAGGCCTACCGTAGGAGCGCAATCACGGTGCACGGTTGGGTCCTCGACCTCACCTCGGGCAAGATCATCGATCTCGAGATCGACATGAACGCGGTTCTCCGCGACATCATGGAGATCTACGAGCTCGACCTCTAGGAACGACCGCGCTCGCCTCCGCTCGACCCCCTCGGGGTGTCCGAGCGGCCTGTACAGCTTCGGCCGCGATCGGGCCGCGATCGGGCCGCGACCGGCCGCGACCGAATGCCGGTCTAGGTCTCATTTTCGACAGGCTGGCGCGCCCCGCAGGCCGGCGCGCCAGCCTGTCGCCGCGGGCTGCTGTACAGCTATCCTAGAGCGGCCGCGTGTATACTGACGCCGCGATGGGGACACAGTCCGAAGAGGCGCCCGCCTATGCGTCTTGGATCGGCCGGGTCTTCGACGATCGCTACCGCCTCGTCCGTATCCTCGGCGAGGGGGGAATGGGCGCCGTCTTCGTCGCAGAGCACCTCCGCCTGCGCAAGGAGGTCGCCTTCAAGATCATCCGCCCAGAGATCGCCAGCGATCCCAAGATCGCCGCCCGCTTCTCGCGCGAGGCGATGGCGACGGCCCAGATCGAGAGCCCGCACATCGCCTCGGCCGTGGACTACGGCGAGCTCCCCGAGGGCGGCGCCTACCTGGTCACCCAGCTCGCCCGTGGCCCCTCGCTGCGGGCTCTCCTCCACAAGGGCGCCCTCCCCTGGCCGCGAGCCGCGGAGATCGCCGCCCAGATCGCAGACGCCCTCGCCACCGCCCACAACCTCGGGATCATCCACCGCGATCTCAAGCCCGACAACATCATCGTCGGCGAGCGGGACGACGGCGCGCCCCTGGCGATCGTCCTCGACTTCGGGATCGCGAGCCTCAGCGCCGAGGCCACGGTGCCGACCGCCAGCACCAGCGAGCCCCTGACGAGCTTCGGCCTGGTCCTCGGCACGCCGGGATACATGGCGCCCGAGCAGGCGGTCGGCGATCGGATCGACGCGCGGACAGACCTCTACGCCCTCGGGGTGATCCTCTGGGAGTCGGTCACCGGCGACGCTCTGTGGAGCGGCGACAGCCTGACCGGGATCGTCAGCCAACAGATGCGCTCGCCGGCGCCTCGCCTCCGAGAGGTCGCCGGCAACGGCGTCCCCGAGGCCCTCGACGAGCTCTGCGACGCTCTCCTGGCCCGCGCCCCTGCGCAACGTCCGGCGAGCGCGGGCGAGGTCCGCAATGCCCTGCGCAGCCTCGCCGCTCCGGCCGACTCGGCGCCACCCAGCCTCCGCCCGACCACGGCGACCGCGCTCTCCTCGGACGCGAGCCTGCCGACGATCCCCGAATACACCCGCGAGACCGGGCCGATGACCCGCCCCGGCGAGGCGGCCAAGCGCAACCGCCAGATCCTCCTGCTCCTCGCCGTGTGCTTCCTGATCGGCGGCGGTGTGCTCATCAGCGCGGCGAGCAGCTACTTCGGCGACGACGACGACGCCGCTGCGACCGACGACAAGCGCTCCAAGGAAGACACGCGACGGGGACGGATGAGCATCCACGATGACGAGCCCGCCGACTCCCAGGCCGACGACGGCAGCGACGACGACAAGGGCGGCGACGAAAAAGGCGACGACAGGTCAGGCTCGGACGAGTTCGAGGTCGTCAAGGACGCCGCGGGACACAAGCGCCTGATCCGACGCCTGCGCCGCTAGAGCGTCCCCTCGGAGCTCCGGGCAGATGTCCCGCGCGCTCACGCTGGCCCCCGTCCCCCTTCTCGGCTCCGCCTGAACCTGCAGTGCCCAGGGCTTACACCACAGCCACCTAGGCCCGGGGCGCGATCGGCTCACAGCTCTCGGCGCCCTCCGCTGGGGCCTCCTCCACGGCCGCAGGCCTCCGCTCCAACGCGCCGATCTTCGCGCTCGGGCGACCTCGGATGCTGTGCCAGAGAACCGCGAAGAGCACCTGCGGCACCAGCAACACCCCCGGCCCCGCGAGCAGGTTCATGACCAGCATGAAGCGCCGGAGGATCTTCGGGTTGGTCGCCGAGAGCTGGAGAACGTGGCTGATGTACCACTGGACGATCGAGAGGCCGAAGGGGCGCTTGCCGACCACCTCAGGGAAGCGCAGATCCTCGACCGCGGCGAGCAGCCAGGGGACGAAGATCGCCGCCGCCACCTTGCGCTGAAGAGTCCTCCCAGTGCCTGTCTCGGAGACCCCGCGCCCGCTCTTGCGCCGCTTCTCGAGCCAGCGACGGAGCGCCTGCACCTCGAGCGCCGCCGCCGACATCCCCTGACCGTAGATCGGGTTGAACGAGCACAGCGCGTCCCCCAACACGAGGTAGCCGTCGGGAAAGCCATGCATCTGCTCGTAGCGGCGCCGGAGCCCAGAGGGGACGTGATGCGGGTGGATCGCGGGAGCTGGCTTCGCCTCGCGCAAGAGCTCGCGAAACTCCGGGACCGGCAAGGACTCGGCGAACTCCGCAAAGCCGTCCGGCTCGATCGGCGGGTAGTCGCGACACCACCCGCCGAGGAGCACCATGAGCGTCTTCTCGTCGGTCGTGAACATGATCCCCATCCGCCGAGTCTCCGGCGGCTTTGGATACACCGCGAGGGGTAGACGGCTGAGATCGAAGCCCCTCGGCAGCCGGTAGACCCGCGATGAGTAGCCGACGCTCATCTTGACCTCGGTCTCCGGCACCCGCGGGTAGCCGACGTCGACGAGCCACCGCGGCGAGCGAGACCCACGACCGCTGCAGTCGATGACCAGGTCTGCCTCGATCTCCTCAGGCTCAGGGGCGCCCTTGTGCAGGCAGCGAACCCCCGTCACCCGGTTGGTCGACCGATCGACGAGGAGGCCTGTAACGTCGCGATCGTCGAGCACCTCGACGTTGGCCCATGCGCGCACACGGCTCCGGATCGCCGACTCAAAGACCATCCGGTTGGTCAGGTAAAAGGTGATGCCGACGCCGTCACGGGCCTTCCAGACCCCGTAGTGGAACCAGCGAATGTCGCTCGACGCGTCGACGGGGATCGCCCCCGCCGAGCGCATGTCGGCGGCGATGTCGGGGAAGAGCTCGGCGATGATCGCCGCCCCGGATGCCAAGAGGATATGGGCGTGGCGGGCCTGTGGAGCGCCCTTCCTGCCGATCGGCCGATCGTAGAGATAGTCGCGCTCGACGATCGAGACCTGCTCAAAGTGCTCCGCCAAGCAACGCGCCGCGAGCAGCCCGGCGATGCTCCCACCGATGACCAAGGCCCGCTTGCCCATGAAGGGCCCGGTCGGGAGGATCTGCGACTCGTCAGCGCCACCTCCAGGACGCCGGGCCGGTGACCGCCCGCGCTGACGACCAGCGCTCCGAGGACGGCGTGGCGGGAGGAGCTCGTCCATCGCCTACCCGACCGGCTCCTGCCCTCGGACCGCGCACGACCGCCGTCTTCGGTCACATGTCTGATAAGACATGGTCCGATCGGTCCCCATGCGGCTCCGATCTCGCGTCGCGCTTGACCTCGCGCGACCCCGAAATCTACCGCCAGGCGAACGAAACGTGCACATCCACCGCATACCTTGGCAGCAGCAAGGATAACCGAGAGGTACGCCACAGATCGCCGTAGAGGCCCGCTACGGCCATCTCTACCGGAACGCGAAGACGCGCGCAGGGATCCCGTTCACGGGCGAAAGCGCGTCCGCGAGAGAGAGCGAGCCTGTCGGGCGCGCTTCATCGCGCCCGATCAAGCGCAGGCGCAGAAGGTCATCGACTCGGGGCGCGCGAGTGAGCGCGCCCTAGGACGCTTCGAGCCGAGACTTGAGATCCGCGAGATCGAAGTGCTTGCCGGGACACTGGGTCAAACGACCGTCGACCGCGCGATGGCTCGTGACCTTCGAGGAGGGGATCGAGAGCGCCCCCATGAGCGACCGGATCAGCCTCGCGAGGGCGTCGGTCATCTCCTCCGGGACCGGCCGCTCCTCAAAATTTCCGATCAAGCAGATCGCCAGGGACTCCGGCGCTCGCTCCGGGTGGAAGAGGTGGGCGGCGAGCTCCTGATGCCGCCAGCGAGCCGGCTCGACCAAGCCCATCGCCTTGCGCTTTCCGTTGTTGATCACGAAGTGATACTCGGCGCCCAAGGGGTCGCCGAAGTGATTGCGATGGTAGCGGTCGATCCCCTCGAGGCTCGCGTGCTCCGCTGCGGTGTGATGGACGACGATCCATTGCCACGGACGCCAACCATCCCGATCCCCCGCGAGGAGCTCCTTGACCATCGCCTCGTTGACCTCGCGGATCTCCTCGTAGGGTCGTGTGTCGCGCGGCCGCTTCGCCTTGCGAGCCGCGCTCGCCCTGCCCCCCGTGACCGCCGCGGTCACCCCCGCGGTCAAACCGGCCGCACCCCGGACGAAGCTCCTTCGACGCATCCCCTGGGCAACGCACCGCAGGCCCGGACGATCTAGGGACGCCAACGCTCGGCGAGCCCCTCCGGCGAGGCTCGGGGGACCCGTGCCCCTACGACTTCCGCTCGTCCGGGTGCTCGTTGTACCAGGTCGTGATCGACTCGCTGGTCAGCTCGACGGTCAGCGGCGCATCTCCGACCTTCACCTGACAGCCCAAGCGGGAGGCGGGCCGGACGTCGAAGGCCATGTCGAGCCGGTCTTCTTCCGCCTCGGTCGCCTCGTCGAGGGAGTCCCCCCCCTCGCGGATCCAACAATGACAGGACGAGCAGGCACAGACACCGCCGCAGGCGGAGCCCATGCGGACGCCGTTCTCCTCGGCGAGCTCGAGCAGGTTTGTCCCCTTGGGGGCGTCGAGCTCGACCGTGCGATCGGGCTCGATGAATCGAATCTTCGGCATGTTCTTCCTAGTCCTCGATGATCTCAGCGCTGTGTCCACCGCGACGCTCGTCGAGCTCGGCCTCCTCGGCGGCGAGCGCTGACTCGATGTCGAAGAGGCTGCGCCCCTCCATCCCCGCGAGGAGCGCCCGCTCCATCCGCCGGCGCGCGAAGGGCTCGGAGAGCTTCTCTAGGGCCTTCCGCGCCGCCGTGATCGCGTCGCCGTCGGCGTCCTTGCGGGCCATGATCGCGTCGCCGTCGGCGAGCGCCGCCTCGATCGCCGCCCGCTCCTCGGCGGTCACGATGTCCTTGAGGTGGCCGACCTCTTCGAGGGCGATGCGGACCGCGAGCGCCACCCGCCCGAGCTCGACCCGCGCCTCGGCGAGGCTGCGCGCGCTGTAGTCCTCGGAGGCGAAGTCGTAGCTCTCCATCACCAGCTTGTCGACCTCCTCCTCGCTGAGGCCGTAGGTCGGCTTGACCTCGACCGACTGCTTGGTGCCGGTCATCAGCTCCCGCGCGGTCACGGTGAGGAGGGCGTCGGCGTCGAGCTGGAAGGTCACCTCGACCCGGGCCATCGACGGCGGCAGGCGGGGGATCCCCTTGAGCTCAAAGCGGGCGAGCGAGCGGCAGTCGGAGGCGAGCTCGCGCTCCCCCTGGACGACGTGGATCTGCATCGCCGTCTGCTGCTCGGAGTAGTTGGTGAAGACCTGGCGGGCGGAGATCGGGATCGTCGCGTTGCGGGGGATGATCTTCTCGACGATCCCGCCCATGGTCTCCAGGCCCAGGCTCAGGGGGACGACGTCGAGGAGGGTCACCCCCTCGCGGGCCGAGCCCGAGAGGATGTCGGCCTGGATCGCAGCCCCGTAGGCGACGACCTTGTCCGGGTCGATGTCGGTGAGCGGCGGCCGGCCGAAGGTCTCCTCGACCAGCGCGCGGACCCGCGGCACCCGCGTCGAGCCGCCGACGAGAACCACCCCGTCGAGCTCCCGGGCCCGAAAGCCAGCGTCGCGGAGCGTCCGCCGACAGGCCCGGATCGTCCGCTGGATCAGGGGATCGAGCAGCGACTCCAGGGTCTCGCGGCGCAGCTCGACCCCGCCGATGCCGCAGGCGGCGATGCTGACGGTGGTCGAGGAGACCGCGCTCAGGGCCTCCTTGGCGGTCCGCGCCGCGATCCGTGCCGCGTCGCGCTGGTGGAGCGTCGGCTCCGTAATACCTGCCTCATCGAGCAGGTGAGCGGCGATCACCCGATCAAAGTCATCGCCGCCCAGCGCCGAGTCGCCGCCGGTGGCGAGCACCTGGAAGACCCCGTCGCGGAGGCGGAGGATGCTGATGTCGAAGGTCCCGCCGCCGAGATCGTAGACGGCGAAGAGCCCCTGACCGCCGCGATCGAGCCCGTAGGCGAGCGCCGCCGCGGTCGGCTCGGCGAGGAGCCGATAGACGTTGAGACCGGCGATCCGACCGGCGTCGCGGGTCGCCTGCCGCTGCGCGTCGTCGAAGTAGGCGGGGACCGTGATGACCACACCGTCGATCTCCTCGCCGAGCTCCGCCGAGGCCCGATCGCGGAGCACCCGGAGGATCTCCGCCGAGACCTCGACCGGCGAGAGGCGACGCTTGACCCCAGCCGAGTCGACCTCGATCCGGATCACACCAGCGCCCTCATCGACGTCCAGCGTGTACGGGTGGGTGAAGTCGATGTCCGCGAGCCCGCGCCCCATGAAGCGCTTGACGCTGCTGATCACCGCCTGCGGGTGCTCCTCCTGCTGGGCGACCGCGTCGGCGCCGACGACCGGCTCCTCGCCGGTGTAGGCGACCACAGAGGGCAGGAGGGGCCGGTCCTGCGCGTCCGCGAGGACCCGCGGAGCGCTCCCCTCGGGGGCGAGCGCGACGAGGCTGTGGGTCGTCCCGAGGTCGATGCCGATGCCGAAGCCGGGACGGCGCTTGCTCGGCGCGCGCTCCTCCGGCTCGGCGATCTGGAAGAGGGCTCCGGTGTCGTGGAGGGTGGCGTTGGTGTTGCTCATGACGCGTTGCGACGGCCTACCGTCGAGGTCGGCCGTCGCCAGAGAAGATCAAGGGTCGAGGTCGGCCTCAGTCGTCGAGGCCAGCCTCCGCGTCGACCTCGTCGAGGAAGCGCTGGAGGTAGCGATGGATCACCAGGTGCATGGCGGCGCCGCGGATGTCGTCGTCTTCGATCGCGTCGATGCCGGCGTCGAGGCAGTCCTCGCTGCGCGACTCGATCGCGGCCCGCAGCCGATCAAGCGCAGCCTGACCCGCGCTAGAGGCCTCTTCGAGCGACTCGCGGAGCTCGACCATCTCGATCAGGAACGCCTGACCCGGGTCTGGAGCGCCGCCGTCGCCGCCCGTGCGATCGAGGTCGATCCCGCCGAGCTTGACCAGGTACTCCGCACGCTTGACGGGATCGCGGAGGGTCCGGTAGGCGACGTTGATCTGGCTCGATCGCTCGACCGCCAGCCGCATCTCGCGGGTCGTACCGCCAGCCACGCGATCCGGGTGAGCGTCACGGCTGAGCTCGAGATAGCGGCGCTCTAAGGCGTCCCTATCGATCGCGTAGCGACGGTCGATCCCGAAGCAGGCGAAGTAGTCCGCCCCCTGCTCGCTGGTCGCGGCGACAGACATCGACCTCAGAACGTGATCGACTCGCCGCAGCCGCAGGAGTCTTCGACGTTGGGGTTGCTGAAGCGGAAGCCGTGCCCGCGGATCCCGGTCTCGAAGTCGATCTCGGTGCCGTCGAGCATACGCATGCTCTTCGGATCGACGATCAGCGTGACCCCGTCCTTGGTGTAAACATGGTCGCTCTCGCGGGCGTCGCGGTCCTCAAACTCGAAGAGGTACGAATAGCCCGTGCAGCCACCGCCGCGGATCCCAAAGCGGATCTTCGCGCTCGGCGTCCCGCGGCGCTGGAGCTGGTCGCGCATCACCTTGGCGGCGCGGCCGGTGATCGTGATCGTCGGCATCCCTCGGAGGTCTTTGGCTGCGGACATGTTAACAGTTCCTCTCCCAGCCGGCGGCTAGACGGCGGCCGGCGTATCGTCGGCGTTCTCACCTGCGGCGGCGCCGTGCTTGTCCTGGTAGTCCTTGATCGCGGCCTTGATCGCGTCCTCGGCGAGGACCGAGCAGTGGATCTTGACCGGCGGGAGGCTCAGCTCCTCGGCGATCTGCGAGTTCTGGATCTTGACGGCGTCGTCGATGTGCATGCCCTTGACCCACTCGGTCACGAGGCTCGACGAGGCGATCGCCGATCCGCAGCCGTAGGTCTTGAACTTCGCGTCCTGGATGACGCCGTTCTCGACGCGGATCTGAAGCTTCATCACGTCACCGCAGGCGGGAGCGCCGACGATGCCGGTGCCGACCGTGTCGTCGCCCTTGTCGAGGCTGCCGACGTTGCGCGGATTCTCGTAGTGATCGATGACCTTGGTGCTGTACGCCATGATGTGTTCCTTGCTTGCTCGTTCTTGCGGGTTCGTAGGTGGGGTCGCGCGCGGGCTCAGTGCGCGCGGGCTCAGTGCGCGCGGGCTCAGTGGGGGGTCCACTGGATCGAGTCGAGGTCGATGCCGTCCTGGACCATCTCCCACAGCGGGGACATCTCGCGCAGGCGCTCGACCTGCTCCTTGACCCTGTCGGCGACGTAGTCGACCTCTTCGAGGGTGGTCTGGCGGCCGATCGTGATCCGCAGGCTGGAGTGGGCCAGCTCGTCGTTGAGCCCCATCGCCCGGAGCACGTAGCTCGGCTCCAGGCTCGCCGAGGTGCAGGCGGAGCCCGACGAGACGGCGATGTCCTTGAGGCCCATCAGCAGCGACTCGCCCTCGACGTAGGCGAAGGAGATGTTGAGCGTACCCGGGAGGTGCGACTCGAGGGTGCCGTTGACGATGCTGTGCGGGATCTCGGCGATGAAGCGCTTGCGGAGGTGCTCGCGGATCCCGAAGATCCGCGCGGACTCCTCCTTCATCGACTCGCGGGCGAGGCGAGCGGCCTCGCCGAAGCCGACGATCCCCGGGACGTTGAGGGTGCCCGAGCGGTTGCCCCGCTCATGACCGCCGCCGTGGATCTGCGGCGAGAGGCGGACCCGCGGGCGACGACGGCGGACATAGAGCGCGCCGACCCCCTTCGGCCCGTAGATCTTGTGGGCGCTGATGCTCATCAGGTCGATGCTCATCTCCTGGACGTCGATCGGCATCTTGCCGAAGGCCTGGACCGCGTCGGTGTGGAACATGACCTTGCGCTCGTGGCAGAGCTTGCCGATCTCGGCGATGGGCTGGACCACGCCGGTCTCGTTGTTGGCGAACATGATCGAGACGAGGATCGTGTCCGGGCGGATCGCCTCGGCGACCTGCTCGACCGTCACGAGCCCGTCGGTGTTCACCGGCAGGTAGGTGACGTCGTAGCCCTTGCGCTCCAGGTGCTTGCAGGCGTCGAGCACCGCCTTGTGCTCGGTCACCACGGTGATGATGTGGCGGCCCTTCTCGGCGAGATACTCGGCGATACCCTTGATCGCGAGGTTGTTCGACTCGGTCGCGCCGCTGGTGAAGGTGATCTCCTTCGGGTCGGCGTTGACGGTCCTGGCGATCTCGATCCGAGCGGCCTCGACGGCCTCCTCGGAGCGCCAGCCGAAGACGTGGGTCCGGCTCGCGGCGTTGCCGTAGTTGTCGGTGAAGCAGGGGATCATCGCGTCGAGGACCCGCGGATCCACCGGGCAGGTCGCGGCGTAGTCGAGATAGATCGGCGTCTTGACGGTCATTGGAGATCGGTCCTTTCGTGGTCGTGATCGCGGTCGCCGTCGCGTCCGCGGGCCTGGGGCGGCCCGCGGTGGATGCCGGCGACCAAGCTCGGCGTCGGCTCCGTGCCGCGCCGCTCGCTGGTGCAGGAGCTGCAAACTTCGGGCGCCGCGGGCTCGCTGCACACCCGGCAGCCCTCCAGATAGGAGAGGCTCTCGATGAGGTCGCGCTCCAGCTCGAGGAGGCGCATCACCTGCTTGCGGGTCTCGTCGAGCTTCACCTGGAAGAGCTCGCGAACCCCGTCCATCGCCTCGGGCGCGGTCTCCGAGGCGGCGACCGACGAGAGCAGGGATTGGATCTGCGGGAGGCTAAAGCCCATGTCCTGGAGCTTGGAGATCCAGTACACGCGGGCGACCTGATCGGGCCCGTAGAGGCGAAAGCCGCCGCTGGTCCGGGTCGCCGGGGCGAGCAGCCCCATCTCTTCGTAGAGGTGGAGGGCGCGCGCCGTCTTGCCGGTCATGCGCGCGAGCTGACCGATCTTGAGACGTTGTTGCGGGGATTGCGCCATCGAACTCTCTCAACTCAACACCTTACGTCTAGGTGAGAGTATGGGTGGCTAGTTGCCACGGGTCCGAATCGCTGTCAACCGCCCATATGCCGCCATTTTCGGCGCTATGGGGCTATCCCGTGCGGAGTTGGGGCTCTGCGGGGAGAATTCTACCCTTACGTGAGGGTTCGAGTTTGTGCGGGTCCACGCCAGGAGCAAAACGCGCACATGGCGCCCCCCCTCCGCGGCGCATCGCGGCGGGACCGCCGGTCTTCGCGGCGACGAGGGCTGGAGAGTGCGCGGGGACTTTTGCCAGGGTCTGCTAGCTCGGCTGCCGACCGACGCGCTTGGGCCGAGTCTTGGGCTCCTCCGTCGGCGTCGTCGACGGCACGGTCGAAGGATCCTTGGGCCGCGTCGTCGGCTTGGTCTCGTCCGGCTTGGTCTCGTCCGGCTTGGTCTCTGGCTTCTTCTCGGGAGTCTTCTCCGGCTTCTTCTCCGGCTGCTTCTCCGGCTTCTTCTCGGGAGTCTTCGCCGGCTTCTTCTCGGGCTTCTTCTCGGGCGTCGTCTCCGGCGCCTTCACCTCGGTCACCTCGGTCACCTCGGTCACCTCGTCGACCCCCGCCGCGCTGCTGAGGAGGAACGTCGGCGCGAGGACCGAGGCTCCGCCGATCGCCGCGCCGATCGCCGAGCCGATCAGATCGCCGGCGCCGCCCTCCCCCGCCCGCGCCTTGTAGGCGACGAGACGCGGAGAGTCGGGGTAGCGAGCGGCCAGGGCCTCGAAGACCGCCTTTGCGTCACCGCCGGTCGCGACGTCCTTGGCGGCGTCGAGGGCAGCTCGGCCCTCCTCGGTCGCCGGGTCGCCGATCAGCCGGATCGAGGTGTGAGCGACCATCTTGTCGTCGACGTCGCTGACCCAAAACGAGAAGCTCGACAGGGGCCCGGTGAGCCCGACTCCCATCCGTACGAGCTCCGGATCGACCGGCACCCCCTTGCCCTTCGCCTCCTCGAGGAAGGTCTGCAGGAGCGGCCCGTGCAGGGTGTCGAGCGGCATGTGGAGGACCGCGGAGGCCTCCCCGGCGGCCATGCTCTTGGCGAGCGACGGCGGCAGGGAGCTGCTCGGATCGCTGCTCCCGCCCGTCAGGCTCTTGACCGCCTCCGCGTCGGCGCCGGCGATCATGGACAGCGCCCCGTCGGCGCCGAAGACCCAGAGATCGAGCGAGAAGCCGAGGCGCTCGCGGAGACCTTCGAGCATCGGGATCCCGGAGGCGCCGAGGTGGAGCGCCGTGATGTCGCCGTCCTTGTGGGGGATCGTCGTCCGATCGAAGTCGACCTTGGATCCCTTCACCCCCGGCACCGACTTCGGCACCTCGTTCTTGGCGAGGAGGGCCATGTCGAGGGCGGGCTTGAAGGTCGAGGGATCGGCGCTGCCGACGCGGATCTGGAGGGACGAGGGCTCCCGCGTACCGCCGAGCAGGATCTCACCGGTGAGCTTGTCGATCGCGTTGCCGAAGATCGGCGGCATCTGCTCGATCTCGGGGGAGCGCTTGCGCATCGCCGCGGTGTCGATGTGGGCCCACATGAAGCCGGTGCCCGGCTGGACGAATCGGAGGAGCTCCGGCTTGCCCGCGGTCAGGACCTCGCGGGCCTCGGCGACGTCGCTCTCCCCCGTCGGCAGGCCGATGTGGAAGGCCATGTCACCGGCGTTCACGGTCATCGCCAGGGTCACCAGCTCGTCGTCTTTGATCGAGGCGACCATCTGCGCCTCGTCGAGGGCGATCCCGGGGAGGCTGCTCTGAAGAGCGGCCTTCGCCGCCGCTCCGTCCTTGCCTCCGGCCTTGTAGCCCGCGAGCACCGCCTCGCTCTCGCCGCAGATGACGTAGCCCGCCGCGCCGTCGAGCGCCTTGCAGGTGCCCTTGCCCTCCTCGACGCCGACCGCGGTCAAGAGCGCACGGACGCCGTCGGGGTTGGATGAGCCGAAGATCACGACCGCGTCCTTGTTGTCCGCGCCGACCGTGACGATCGCCATGCCCCGCTCGAGCTTGACCTCGCCGCCATCGAGCGCCCCCTTGATCGCCTCTAGGCGACGCTTGACCTCTGCGTAGTCCTGGCTCGCGTTCGCGAGGTCGCTGAGGGGCGCCCCCTCGGGGGTCGTCGCCTTCGCCGAGACCTTCGCCAGCGGCTCCTCGTAGTAGCCCGAGGTGGTGACGGCGTAGTCAAAGAGCTGCGCCGGATCGCGGATCAGCATGAACGAGCTCTCCCCCGCCGGGAGCAGCGCGAAGAGGCTGTCGAGGTTCGCCGGGCCCGCTGCCGGCGGCGGTGTGCCGGCGGTCGGCGCCCCTCCGCTCGCGGCGACCTCCGCTGCGCCAGCGCTCGCCGCAGCTCCAGCGGAGGCATCCGCGACCGCGGGTCCCGACTCGGCGGGGGTCGCCGCGCTATCTCCGCTCGGCGCCTCCTCCCCCTTGCAGGCGCTGAGGGCCAAGGCCGCAGCGGCGGTCGCCGAAAGAAGGGTGAGCGAGGGGATCGAGAGCGAACGCATCGCCGAGAGGATAGCGGTCTCGGACGCGAAGCCGCTAGGAGACCGGACAGAACTCCGCGGGGCCGAGCTACGCGAGCGCCTCAGCGTTGGCCTCGGGCCTCAGGACCGGGTCTAGACAGGGTCTATGCCGCGTTTCACCGAGCTCACGCGCGAGAACCCGCGGCCCCAGCGGCTCGCAGGGGCTGCGCAGGACCGCTCGATGATGGCGTGGCCGTACGACCCCCGCTGTGCCATCCTCCCCGCCGTGAATCGCTCCTCTCGCTCCCCGCGCCCGCTGGCCCTGGCCGCTGTCTTCGTCGTCGCCCCGCTGTGGATGACCGCCTGCGGCCCCGCGCAGACGCCCAAGAGCTCGAGCCTCGCGGAGAAGGCCGCCAAGGCCGAGGCGGCCGAGTCGACCCCGGAGGGCGCGAAGACGCCCGCCGCGACGGCCGGCGCGGTCAAGACGAGCACAGCCGACCCCGCCGCCGCACCGCCGCCGCCCGCCCTGCTCAAGCCCGGCTCCGGCGATAAGTCCGTCACCCTTCGCCTCGCCCTCCCGGACGATACGACCTACCAGGTGACCACGGTCGGCATGATCCAGTACCCCGGGATGCCGACGCCGACGGGCTTCGCCCGGCAGGAGAAGATCCAGACCGAGGAGTGCCAGGGCGCGGGCGCCGAGCGCCGCTGCACCCTCGTGCACTCGACCGACAAATTCGAGGCAGAGCCCCCCTACGGGCGCTTCATCACGGCCGACGAGGCGCCGTCCCGCGACACGACGATCCGCTACCCGATCGGCGCCGACGGCAAGCGCAAGGGTCCGTCGACCCTCGACGCCCCGCCGGAGGTCGCCGACACCGACGAGGTCAAGGCCCTCGCGGACGTCGACATCTTCTACTGTATCCACTTTCCCGAGGTCCCGGTGCGCGTCGGCGCGGCCTGGCAGACCACCTGCACGATCCGCAACGACGGCCGCATGAGCGCCCGCGAGGCGACCTGGGAGCTCACGTCGATCGACGAGAGCAACGAGGACGGTCACACCCGCGTCGAGCTCCGCGTCGTCGGCAGCACCTCGACCAAGAACGAGCGGGGCGAGAGCCAGGGGACCTTCGGCGGCACGCTCTTCTTCCTCGCGGACATCGGCGAGCCGCACCTCCTGCGCGAGGAGATCAGCACGACGGTCGCCCAAGACGGCGGCGTGCGGACCAAGGCGCGCCTCAACTACCAGTTCGCCAAGGTGAAGGGCGACGCGATCGTCCGCACCGACGGTGAGCCCTTCCCCGAGGCCCCGGCGATGCCGGACGCCGCGAGCGCCAAGACCGAGGCCAAGGCCGACGCGGAGGCCGAGGCCAAGGCCGTCGAGGCCGCTGAGGCCGCGGGGATCGAGAGCCCCTAGCAGCCCGTGGCAAAAGTCCCGCGCGCTCTCGCTTGCCCTCGTCGCCCCTCTCGGCCCCGCCGAAACTTGCAGTACAGCCCAGTACAGCGGCGTTTCGTCGAAGCCAAGAGGGCCAACGATCGCGGCGCGACAGCACACGGGACTTTTGCCACGGGCTGCTAGCCAGCGTCCGCGCTCTCGCCTGCCTCGCGCGCCCTCGTCGGCTTGGCGTAGATCTGCGCTACAACCCGGTGCAGCCGTGGCGGTTCGTCGATCGCGACGCGAGCGGCAAGAGTCTCGCGCGGGCTTCTTCAAAGCTCGCGGGGACAGCCCCCAGGGCGCAGGTCGGTCATGTGGTGACGAGAGCCGATGCGAGGCGCACCCTGCCGGAGCTCGAGCCGACGCTCGCGAGCTCGCCGACCGCGGGATCATCGACCGCCGGCTCTCCGCCGACCGCGGGGTCCTCGAAGGTCGGCTCCTCGCCGTCCTCCGGCGGAGCGTCGACGAGACCAGCCCCCGCGTCATCGCGGACCGCCTCTACGTCGCTGTCGCGGACAAAGGCCAGCGCGCCGCTGCGGTTGGAGTCGCCGTAGACCAGCTCGCCGGTCAGCGCGGAGCTGTCCTCATCGACCATCAGCCAGCCGCTGCCGACGCCGCCGCGGCCGTCCTGCCAGGTGAAGCGGAGCACGTTGCCGGGCACCTTCTCGTCGCCGTCGGTCGCCATCTGCTGGGTCATGTTAGCGACGTAGGTGCTCAGGCGATCATCGGAGCTGAAGCGGCCGTAGTAGCGGCCGCCGCCGAGCTCTTGGATCTCGAGGAAGCCGAGCGACTCGTCGCTCTCGCCGAGCCAGCGGCCGCGAAACTCACTCGGCGTCGGGTAGGCCTCGGCGAGCGGGACCGCCAGCGACGTGCCCCCCGTCATCCCTGTGCACGCAGGGGATCCGCCGAAGACGATGAGGCTCCCGAGCAGCGCCCACATCGCCTGCGCTCGCCTGCGCGCTCGGCCTCGACCTTCCACCCGCAAGCGATACAACGAGCGCCGGGATGAGCCAAGGCCCCCGCCTCGCCGAGCACCACCGCGAAGACGCGCCGACACCCCCAGGCGGACAGGCCAGCCGCGTTTGCAGGGAGAGCCCCCCGCTCTGCCCTAGCCGTGGCCAAAGTCACGCCCGCGCGGGAGTACTGCCGACGGAGCGGGGATGCAGCGCTGGCCGTGCGCCGCGACCCCGACTACAATCCGAGCGCCGATGTCCCTGACAACTGCCCAGTGGTCGCTGACCACCCGCCAGGGCCTCTCTCTCGCGCTCGCGATCAGCCTCGTCGGGAGCTCGGCCAGGGCCGCGCCGCCGGTCGACCAGAGCGACGCCGAGACCGACGCTCTCGGGACAGGCGAGAACGCTGGCGATGCGAGCGAGGCGGGCGGCGGCTCTGTGTCCGCCGACGAGGACGACACCGGTCCGAGCCCCGACCTGCTCGTCGAGACCGAGGAACCAGAGACGAGCGCCGGCATCGGCGGCAACGTCATCTCGAGCACAGACCCCGAGGCCCGGCGAGCTCGCGCGGATCTCGAAGGCACCGCGCTCCTCGACGATGAGCCCTCCAGCGACGTGCCCGAGCGACTCCCACCGATGCAACGGGCCGCCTGGTGGACCATGTTCGGCACCTTCGCCCTGGCGACCACCGGGGGGGTCTTCGCCGGCATGGCCGAGGTCCAGGAGGACCGCGCCCTCCGGCTCGCGAGCACGGTCGACCTGACGACCGGCGGCGCCTACCTCTACGGCGACAAGCAGGGCGAGTACCAGGAGATCCTCGACAAGGGGGAGCGCCAGGCGTGGATCGCACGCGGCTTCCTGATCGGCGCAGGCGTCACGTTGATCGCCGGCATCGCCCTCTTCGCGGTCGACGCCAAGCGCTCCAAGAAGAGGTCCAACCGCGCCCGCCTCCGCCCGACCGGCAGCGGTCTTGAGGTCCGCTTCTGATGCCTTCGCCCGTCTCCGCGCGGATCCTCCTGCAGCGGGTCCTCCTGCAGCGGGTCCTCCCGCTGGTCCTCCCGCTGGTCCTCCCGCTCTTCGCTGGCCTCGGCCTCGGCGCCTGCTTCAGCGCCCCGAGCGGCGATGTGCTCTTCTCCTGCGACCCCGTCGGCACCAACACCTGCCCCGCCGGCTACACCTGCCAGAGCGACGGCTGCTGCCACCGCGACGGCTCGACCGTCGAGGACAACCTCGGGGCCTGCAAGATCTCCCTCTCCAGCGCGAGCGCGACCGCCCCGAGCACCGGCTCGACCGAGAGCGGCACCTCGACGACCACCACCGCGTCGACGACCTCGACGAGCGAGCCGACGACCTCCTCGACCTCGACGACCTCGACGACGACGGCGACCACCTCGACGACGACATCGACCTCCACCTCGACGACGACCGGCACCACCGACGCGACCGGCACCACCGACGCCACGACGACCGGCACCACCGACGCCACGACGACCGGCACCACCGACGCCACGACGACCGGCACCACCGACGCCACGACGACCGGCACCACCGACGCCACGACGACCGGTACCACCGGCACCACTTGATCGCCGGCGTCCTCGCCGCTAAAGGAACCCCCGTGGGAATTCGTGACCTCTTCTCCAGCGCTGGACGCAGCAAGAACAAACTCGACAAGCTGATCCGCAAGGTCGAGGGCAAGTACATCCAGTCCGCCGATCGCTACTACGCGATGCAGCAGCTCATCGACATGGGCACGGTGCCGGCGCTGATCGGCGTCATGCGCCGCTTCACCATCGCCGCCTCGAAGAGCATCGAGGACGAGGAGGAGAAGGGCTGGCTCTACCGCAAGCTCGTCGGCCTGCCGCCGGAGTTCATCCTCCCCGCGGCCAAGCAGTTCTGCCTCGACCACTACAACATCGCCTGGGTGCTCCGGATCGTCGAGGACCTCGCGACCGACGAGCAAGAGTGGGAGATCATCGACGCGATCCTCGAGAATCACCCGCCGGTCTACGAGCGTGATCCCACCAAGAAGCTCCAGCTCCTGACCCACCTCCAGGATATCGACGACCCCCAGGTCGCCCCCCTGATCGCCCGCTACCTCGTCGACCCCGACGAGGGCGTCCGCTTCCGCGCCGTCGAGGGGCTCATCGAGCTCGCGGACCCGGTCACGCTCGACGCGATGATCGCCGCTGTGGCCAGCCCCGAGGAGGACTCGATGCGGATCCGCAACCGGCTCCTCCAGGGCTTCGCCAGCCTCGGCTGGGACCTCTCGGCCCACAAGGACACGATCAAGGCCAACCTCGGCCTCGACTTCGAATTCGACGGCACCCACGTGCGCGCCAAGTAGGCGCGCACGCTCAACGGCTAGCAGGAGACATCATGCCCAGACGCAGCGATCTCAAGCGGATCGTCGTCCTCGGCTCTGGCCCGATCGTCATCGGTCAGGCCTGTGAGTTCGACTACTCCGGTACCCAGGCGGTCAAGGCTCTCCGCGAGGAGGGCTACGAGGTGATCCTCGTAAACTCCAACCCGGCGACGATCATGACCGATCCGGGGATCGCGGATCGGACCTACGTCGAGCCCCTGACGGTGGACTTCCTCGATCGGATCCTCGAGATCGAGCGCCCCGACGCGGTGCTCTCGACCGTGGGCGGTCAGACAGCGCTGAACCTCGCCCTCGAGGCCGGCCGCCAAGGGGTGCTCGCGCGTCACGGCGTCGAGCTCCTCGGCGCCAACCTCGAGTCGATCGAGAAGGCCGAGAACCGCGAGATGTTCAAGGCGGCGATGGTCAAGATCGGCCTCAGCGTGCCCCGCAGCCTCTACTGCCACACCCTCGCCGAGGCCAAGGCGGCGCTCGACGAGCTCGGCTTTCCGGCGATCATCCGCGCCTCCTTCACCCTCGGGGGCGCCGGCGCGGCGATCGCCTACAACCGCGACGAGTTCGAGGAGCAGGTCGAGCACGCCCTCTCGGAGAGCATGCGCTCGCAGATCCTGATCGAGGAGTCGGTCCTCGGCTGGAAAGAGTACGAGCTCGAGGTCATCCGCGATCACAAGGACAACTTCATCGTCATCTGCTCGATCGAGAACGTCGACCCGATGGGGGTCCACACCGGCGACTCGATCACCATCGCCCCGGCCCTGACCCTGACCGACAAGGAATACCAGCGGATGCGGGACACCGCCCGCGAGGTGGTCAACGAGATCGGCGTGACCACCGGCGGCTGCAACATCCAGTTCGCGGTCGATCCCAAGACCGGGCGCCAGATCGTCATCGAGATGAACCCGCGGGTCTCTCGCTCGTCGGCCCTCGCGTCGAAGGCGACCGGCTTCCCGATCGCCAAGATCGCCGCCAAGCTGGCCGTCGGCTACTCCCTAGACGAGCTCTCCAACGACATCACCCAGGTCACCCCCGCGTCGTTCGAGCCGAGCATCGACTACGTCGTCACCAAGCTCCCGCGCTTCGCCTTCGAGAAGTTCTCCGGGGCCGACGACACCCTCGACATCCAGATGCGCTCGGTCGGCGAGGCGATGGCGATCGGCCGCTCGTTCAAGGAGTCGCTCGGCAAGGCGATGTGCTCGCTCGAGACCGACACCTACGGCTTTGACCGCGCGACCCAGGGCCTGACCGCGAGCTCGGTCGAGGCGCTGCTCTCGCGGCCGCACCCGATGCGGCTGTGGTACGTCGCGACCGCGCTGCGCCTGGAGGTCTCGCTCGAGCGGATCCACGAGCTTTGCCGGATCGACCCCTGGTTCCTCCACCAGATCGCCGAGATCGTCCGCTGCGAGCGGCGGATCGAGTCGAGCGCCGCCGCCAACGGCGGCCTGCCGGAGCTCGGCCCGCTCGCCTGGGGCAAGCGCTGTGGCCTCAGCGACCGGCGGATCGCGACCCTCTGCGGTCAAGAAGAGGCCGCTGTCCGCGAGCTTCGGCGCAGCTTTGATCTGCGCAGCGTCTACAAGCGGATCGACACCTGCGCCGCGGAGTTCGAGGCCTTCACCCCCTACCTCTACTCGACCTACGAGGACGAGGACGAGGCCCAGGTCAGCGAGCGCCGCAAGGTCGTGATCCTCGGCGGCGGCCCCAACCGGATCGGCCAGGGCATCGAGTTCGACTACTGCTGCTGCCACGCGGCCTTCGCCCTCGCCGAGGCGGGCTACGAGACCGTGATGGTCAACTGCAACCCGGAGACGGTGTCGACCGACTACGACACGAGCGACCGCCTCTACTTTGAGCCCCTCACCGCCGAGCACGTGCTCGCGGTCCTCGACCACGAGGCCAAGCGCGGCGAGATCGTCGGCGTCCTCGCCCAGTTCGGCGGCCAGACCCCGCTCAAGCTGGCGGCGGCGATCGAGGCCGCCGGCTACCGCCTCCTCGGCACCCCCGCCGAGAGCATCGACCGGGCCGAGGATCGCGGCCGCTTCGGCGAGCTGGTCGCCCAGCTCGGGATCCGCTGCCCCCGCTGGGGCGTCGCCCGCTCCCCGGAGGAGGCCTTCGAGATCGCCCACGGCATCGACTACCCGGTGCTGGTCCGCCCGAGCTATGTCCTCGGCGGCCGGGCGATGATGATCGTCTACTCCGACCGCGAGCTCGACGCCTACATGCGCAACGCGGTGCGGGCGAGCCCGGATCACCCGGTGCTGGTCGACGAGTTCCTCGCCAACGCGGTCGAGATCGACGTCGACGCGGTCGCCGACGGCGAGGACGTCGTCATCGCCGGGATCATGGAGCACATCGAGGAGGCCGGGGTCCACTCCGGCGACTCCGGCTGCTCGCTGCCGCCGGTCGGCGTCGACCCGGCGATCCTGAGCGAGATCCGCGAGACCACCCGGGCCCTCGCCCTCGCCCTCGGCGTCGTCGGCCTGATGAACGTCCAGTACGCGGTCCAGGACGGCCGCCTCTACGTCTTGGAGGTCAACCCCAGGGCGTCGCGGACGGTCCCCTTCGTCGCCAAGACGACCGGCGTCCCCTTCGCCAAGATCGCCGCCCGGGTCGCCGCCGGCGAGTCCCTCGCGAGCCTCAAGATCACCGAGCCGGCCCCGAGCCACGTCGCGGTGAAGGTCCCGGTCTTCCCCTTCACCAAGTTCCAGGGGGTCGACACGATCCTCGGCCCGGAGATGCGGAGCACCGGCGAGGTCATGGGCATCGCCGAGGACTTCGGCGCCGCGTTCCACAAGGGTCTGCTCGCCGCAGGCGTCCGCCTGCCCCAGTCCGGGACGGTCTTCGTCTCGGTCCGCGACGACGACAAGGCGCTGGTGATGCCGGCCGTTCGCCACCTGGTGGAGCTCGGCTTCAAGCTCGTCGCCACCCGCGGGACCGCCCTCACCCTGCGGGCCGCTGGCCTCGAGTGCAGCGACATCAACAAGGTCAAGGAGGGGCGGCCGCACATCGTCGACGCCCTGGTCAACGGCGAGATCGCCCTCCTGATCAACACCACGATCGGCGCCCAGTCGATCCGCGACTCCTTCACGATCCGGCGGACGGCGCTGACCCAGCGGGTCCCCTATTTCACGACGATCGCCGGCGCAGGCGCCGCGGCCAAGGCCATCGAGGCCGCCCGCTCGGGGGAGGGCGCGATCACGGCCAAGTCGCTCCAGGACTACCATCGGCCCCGCGACTGAGGCCGCGTGTCGTCAGGTGTACACTAGCCCGGCGTTTCGCCCGAGACGTGCTGGGCTGAGCGTATCGCGAGCACGCGGGACTTTCACCACAGCGTCCCAGATGGCCGACGATGCCGACCGGGGGTGCAAGGGCGCCCCTCTTCGAGTACGGTAGCGAGCCCAGTTAACCCCTAGCGGGGCCCGAGAACCCCTCGGGCCGAGAATCAGGCAAGAGTAGAGATGCCCGCAGACAAGTTTCCGATGACCCCCGCAGGTCTCAAGAAGCTCCGCGCTGAGCTCAAACAGCTCCGCGAGGTCGAGCGAATGAAGAACGTCCGTGACATCGAGGAGGCCCTCGGTCACGGCGACCTCCGCGAGAACGCCGAATATCACGCCGCCAAGGACAAGCAGGCGGAGATCGACGGGCGAATGCGCTTCCTCGACTACAAGATCGCCCGCGCCGACGTGATCGACCCGACCTCGATCAAGTCCGACCGCGTGACCTTCGGCGCGACGGTGACCATGGAGGATCTCGACAACGACACGACGGTCACCTACTGCCTCGTCGGCGAGGACGAGTCCGACGTCGTCGCAGGCAAGATCTCGATCACCGCGCCGATCGCACGGGCGATGGTCGGCAAGCAGGTCGGCGACGATGTCCTCGTCAAGCTGCCGAAGGGTGACCGCGAGTACGAGGTCGTCAAGATCGAGTACAAGGCGATCGACTGATGCCCAACCTCTCCCTCGGACTCCGCGCCGTCGCCGCCCTGGCCGCGTTCACCGCCCTCTCCTTCTCGGCCTGCAAGGCCGGTGAGGGTGACGCCTGCCGCTGCGCCACGGACTGCAAGGCCGGTCTTCAGTGCGCCGCCGAGGGCTACAAGGCGCTCGAGAGCAGCAACTGCGACGCCCCCGGCCAGGGCGAGGGCTGCTGCTACCCGAACGCCGCCGCGGGCATCTGCATCCCGGCGGCCGAGGCGGACGAGTACGACTCCGGCGACAGCGCTGTCGACCCGACCGCAGACGGCTACCCGCAGAACAAGCGCGACTTCGGGGTCGAGACGAGCGGCGCTAGCGACAGCGCGACCTCGTCGACCTCGACTACGGAGGGCTCGTCGACCACCGACGGGACCGGCTCGACCACCGACGGCACCACCACTGACGGCACCACCACCGTCGGCACCACCACCGACGGCACCACCACCGACGGCACCACCACCGACGGCACCACCACCGACGGCACCACCACCGACGGCACCACCACCGTCGGGACCACCACCGACGGCACCACCACCGACGCCACCACCGACGGCACCGGCTCGACCACCGACGCCACGACGACCGGCACCACCGGCACCACCTAGCGCGAGAGCCCACGGGACTTTCACCACGGGACTTTCACCACAGGACTTTCACCACGGGCTGCCAGTCGATGAGCCATGACCCCGAGCACTGGCTCTTCCGCCTGAGCGCCGACGAGTGGCTCCGGGCGGCCGCCGCCGATCTCGCCAGCGGTCAGTCCAAGGTCAGCTCGCGGCGGGCGGCGATCACCTACGCGCGACGGGCCGCTGGGATGGCGCTCAACGGTCTCCTGGTCGCCTTTGGCCGGGTGACCGGCGACGTCGTCGGAGCCACCCGACGCTGGGGTCGGAGCTACATCGATCACCTCCGAGCGCTGGCCGCCGAGTCGGACCCGGCGGCGATGCACCTCCCCCCCTCGGCGCCGAGCGCATGCGCTCGCCTGCTCGAGATTCCGGTGGTCCCACCCCAGGGCCTCGTCCAGCTCGGCGCGGCTCCGCACGTCCCGGCAGAGCGCTCTCTCGAGCTGGCGTCGATGATCATCGACGCCGCGACCGCCGGGGTCGCACGCTTCGCCCGCACAACCCAGGCCGAGGGCGACGCCTCGGACCTCGCGGCGAAGTAGCGCGACCCGCCCCGCGGGCTGATAGCCTCTCTCTTATGGTCTACATCGGTCGTCTTCGGCACCTGATCCTCGCGGGCTCGCTCGCTGGCGTCCTCGCCTGCCAACAGATCCCCACCGAAGACCCGACGACGACCGCCGACATGGCGACAGAGACCGGGTCGGACCCGACCCAGGGGAGCGGCGACCCGACCCAGGGGAGCGGCGATCCGACCCAGGGTCAGTCGCTCCCCGAGTACCGCTGCGATCCTGCGGACCTCAGCACCTGCGCGGACGATGAGAAGTGCACGGCGGTCCTCCAAGGCGGCCTGCAAAACCTCTACGACTGTGTGCCGAAGGACAGCCTCCACGACCTCTACGAAGCCTGCTCCCCTGCCCCCGAGAACGGTCAGGACGCCTGCCCGCCGAGCACGATCTGCGCCTGGGACACCCCCGAGGGATCGACCGGCATCTGCGTCCCCCTCTGCGTCAACGACGGCGACTGTGCCGGCGGCAGCTGCATCGAGAACACCTTCAACGACGTCCCGATCTGCGCCGACAGCTGTGACCCGCAGGTTCCCGTTTGCAAGACGGGGCTCGAGTGTCGTCAGACCAACGACGCCTTCGCCTGCCAGTTCCCCACCGAGGTCGACATCGGCCAGGAGACCGCGCAATGCTTGGTCGAGGGCGATCGCGGGTGCAGCCAGGGCTACGTCTGCGAGGCGGGGCAGCTGATCCCGAACTGCGCCTCGCCGACGGGGTTTTGCTGCACCCCGCTCTGTGACACCGAGGCCGCGGACACATGCGCATCGCCGGCGACCTGCAACCCCGCCTTCACCGATCCCGCACCGGGATACGAGTGGGTCGGAGCCTGCTACGTGCCCAACTGAGCCTGCTGTCGCCCGATTTGCCCTCGACAGCCCGCCCCTCACCCCTGAGAATCGGCCGACGTCGCCGCCTCACCCCGGGGACGTCCGATCGACGTGCAGCCGACGAACGCCGCCCTCCCCTACGATCACGCGCTCTTCGCCGAGCTTCGGCGGGCCTTCGTCGCGGGGGAGCTCAGCCGCGAGCGCGCCCGCCTCGCAGCCCCGCCCCCGCCCCTCGCCGTCGACGATCCGCGGCTGGTGCGGCCCGCAGCCGAGGCCCGTGCCGAGCGCAGAGCCGCCGGAGAGGCCTCCTTGCGCGCCGGCGAGGTCGCGGCCCTGATCCTCAACGGCGGCCTGGCGACCCGCTTCGGCGGCCTCGTCAAGGGGGTCGTCCCGGTCCTCGGCGCCGAGGCGGAGCGATCTTTCCTCGCGCTCAAGCTCGGCGCCGTGCGGGCGACGGCCGAGCGTCTGGGCGCGACGATCCCGGCGATCGTCATGTGCTCCTTCGCCACCCGAGCGGCGAGCGATGAGCACCTCGCGGCGATCGACTGGGCCGGCGTCGCCGCCTCGGATCGCCTGACCTTTGATCAGTCTCTCCTCCCCCGGATCGACCCCGACGGCGGCCGTCTCTGCGACCGTCCCGGCGCCGAGACGATGCCGCAGAGCGCCCTCTACGCGGCGCCTGGCCACGGCGACACGTTGGAGCGGGCGGTCCGCAGCGGCCTCGTCGACCGCCTCCGCGCCCGCGGGATCCGCCACGTCCTGGTCTCGAACGTCGACAACCTCGGCGCGACCCTCGACCCCCACGCCCTCGGCCAGCACCTCGCGGCGGTGGAGAGCGGCGCCGCGGTGTCGGTCGAGGTGGTCCGCCGTCGACCTGGGGATGTCGGCGGCTGCATCGCCGAGGTCCGCGGCCGGCCGGTGATCGTCGAGGGCTTCCGCCTGCCGACCTCGACCGATCCGGAGCGCTACCACCACTTCAACACCAACACCCTCTGGCTGACCCTCGACGCCCTCGGCAGCATGCCGCCGCTGACGTACTTTCCGGTCGCGCGGAGGCTCCGCTGGAGCGACGGCGCCGAGATCGACCTTGTCCAGTTTGAGCGCCTGATAGGCCAGATCACCGAGCACCTGAGCGCCGCCTACGTCGAGGTCGACCGCGACGAGCGCTTCGTCCCGATCAAGACCCGCGCAGACCTCACCGCTGCCCGCACGTGGGTCGAGGCACACCTCGGCGACTTTGGCGTGAGCTAGCCTCGGCGTCGGAGCACAAGAATCGAGAGGCCCCCGGAGGGGCCTCTCTCCCGCCATCAATGGCGTTGTCGGGCGCTCGGGATCAGTCGCAGATCTCGGAGATGAGAGTCATCTCGCCGCAGTACCAGAGGTTGCCCTCCGCGTCGCAGCAGCCGAGGTTGTCGACGTCGCCGCACTCGCTCCCCATCTCGAGGGGCTGATCGGGGCAGGCGTAGGGGGCGAGCATCATCGGATCCTCAGCGCTCGGGGTGCCTCCGTTGCCCTCACAGTCGTAGTAGTCCTGGCGAAAATTCCAGCCGCAGGGGAGGATCATGCCGACGCAGTCGCCGTCCTCGCAGGACTCGTCGTCGGAGCACACCTCGCCGCAACCACCGCAATTGTTGTCGTCGTAGCTGACGTCGATGCACTCGTCGCCGCAGAAGAGCTCGTCCGTGCCGCAGCCGACGAAGGTGTGGTTCTCCGTCGACATCGTCACGACGTCGACCCAACCGACCGGCTCGACGGTGACGCCGGTCAGGGTCCCCTTGGTGCTCAGGTCCTTGGTCGTGTCGGTCCGTCGACGCTGGACCGAGATCGTCATGCCGGAGACGTTGCCGTCGTCGATCGCCGCGAGGATCGCCTCGCGCGGCACGTCGAGCGCTCCGCTCGCGTCGTCCGCCGCACACTGGAGCTGACCGCTGCTGAAGTCGTCGGCGGTGACCAGCACGGTGACCATGACCTCGCCGTCGCCGGGCTGCCACTTCACCGGCAGCGGGCCGTCACCGAAGACCTGGCTGAGCGAGAGGTCCTTGAGCGAGGGCGAGGTCGAGATAAACTCGGTCCCGGTGAAGTCGGCCACGAAGGCCTCAAAACCGGCGTTGGCGGCCCCTGAGGCCTGCACCGAGGAGGCCCCCTTCGGCGCGAAGGGCGAGCCGTTATCGCCGCTAAAGGCGTAGGGCGGGAAGAGGTTGATCGGCAGCGGAGTGTCGATGAAGGTCAGCGCGCCGGCGTCAAAGGACTCGACCTTTTTGCAGCCGGGGTTGTTCGGGGCGGGGAAGTAGCAGACCTCGCCCTCGCCGCACTGGGCGTCGCAGATCCGGGTGCAGGTCGGGGCGCAGGCGTCGTCGAAGGTGCAGTACTCCTCGGCGTCACAGCCGTCTCCGCACTCCGGCGCCAGCGCGATCCGACAGCCGCCGACGTTCTCGAAGCAGCCCTCGGCCGCCGCGGCCTCGGTGTTCGGCTGAAAGACCGCGGAGACGAAGGGGGTCGACGAGCCGCCGCCCGCGGGGTGACTCTCGCTGAGCACGATCGTCCCCAGCGCGTGGGGGACCGCGGGCTCGCCGGTGTCGCTCGTATCGGCCGTATCCGCGGTGTCACCGCTCGTCGCACCGCTCGTCGCACCGGTGGAAGCGCTGGCGCCGGAGGCCCCGCTCGTCTGGGAGTCGCCGCTGCCCTCGGTCGCAGCCTCGGTGGCGCTCGCCTCCGTGTCCTCCGAGCCGCCAGAGCATGCGCATACGAGCGTGGCCGCGATGAGCGTCCGCGCCAAGCCTCCGACCGAGCCGTCCATAAGCTGAGTGATTCCTTGCATGGTCGGCGCACAGTAGGGGAATGCGCCGGCCATGCGAGGAGAATGGACACGTCCCTCCGAGTGCAAAAGATCATATGCGCTGAAAAATATGAATGCTGAAACACGGTGAATCTCGACGCTGACTCCGTTTCTAGGGGTCTGTTAGTCCTCGGTCCTGGCGAGGGCTCCGGCCGCCCATCGAAGCGGGATTCGCGGATGTCGTCCGAACGCAGGCGAGAGGCTGAAAACACATGCTCCTCCAAACATGTTTGTGAAGACACGTCGCAATGATCGCCCCGAGGACGATCGAGCTGAGGAGCAAACCTCACAGCACCGCGATGCTCATGGGGCGACCAGGGACGCAGCCAAGGCCTCAGCCCGCGGTCGCGGCGACCGGAGCACCGGCACCGAGCGCCAAGGCCCGGACATGGGCAACGTCGCCGCGCCTCGCTCCGCTCCTCCCCGGATCGAGGAGATCGCGGGAGGACGGGCACGCGGCCAGGGCGGCGCCGGCCTCAGCCACGCCAGCCGCGGAGATCCGACGAATACGCCCCGATTCGCCGCTCTCCTGCGCTTGCGGGTCGAAGCGCGGCCGGCGATAGTCCGGACGACCGATGGACACCGCGACCATGGACTCCTATCTCCGCTGGCGAGTGACCCTGGACGAGCCGGCGATCGAGCTCGACCTCGCCGACGCCGGCCTCGACGACGCAGACCCGGAGCTCTTCGCCCAGCTCGAGCGGGCGATCGAGGCGATGCACACCCTCGAGGGCGGCTCTGTCGCCAACCCGGACGAGGGGCGCCAGGTCGGCCACTACTGGCTCCGCGACCCGGAGCTCGCGCCGACGCCGGAGATCCGCGCGGCGATCACCTCGATGTGGGCGCAGGTCGACGACATCGCCAAGCGCGTCCGCTCCGGGGCGCTCTCCGCCGCGGACGGCGGCCCCTTCCGCGAGGCGCTCCTCGTCGGCGTCGGCGGCTCGGCCCTGGGACCTCAGCTCCTCGCGGACGCCCTCGGCGTCGGCCCCGGGGGGCTCCCGCTGCGGGTCCTCGACAACACGGATCCCGCGGGGATCGCCCGCACCCTCGGCGCGCTGGGATCCCTCGCCCATACGCTCGTGCTCGTGGTCTCGAAGTCCGGGTCCACGGTCGAGACCCGCAACGGCATGCTCGAGGTCGCCGCCGCCTGTGAGCGCGCCGGGCTGCGCTTCGGCGATCAGGCGATCGCGATCACCGGCGCCGGCTCAAAGCTCGCCAAGCGGGCGGAGGCCGAGGGCTGGCGGGCGATCGTGCCGATGTGGGACTGGGTCGGCGGTCGCACCTCGGTCCTCGCCGCGGTCGGCCTCCTGCCGGCGGCGCTCCTCGGGCTCGACTGGCGCGGGCTCCTGAGCGGCGCCGCGGCGATGGACCGGCAGACCCGGGCGACCCCCCGCGAGAACCCCGCGGCGCTCCTCGCCCTGATGTGGCACCACCTGGGCGAGGGTCACGGGGCCAAGGACATGGTCGCCCTCCCCTACCGCGACGCCCTGATCCTCCTCTCGCGCTACCTCCAGCAGCTGGTGATGGAGTCCCTCGGCAAGCGCCTCGATCGCAGGGGCGAAGAGGTCTGGCAGGGCCTCAGCGTCTACGGCAACAAGGGCTCGACCGATCAGCACGCCTACGTCCAGCAGCTCCGCGACGGCCTCGACAATTTCTTCGCCCTCTTCGTCCGGGTCCTCCGCGACGGCCCCGAGGCGTCGGCTGTCGAGGTCGAGCCCGGGGTGACCTCCGGCGACTGCCTCGACGGCTTCTTCCAGGGGACCCAGGCGGCGCTCCGCGAGCGCGGGCGGGCGAGCGCGACGCTCGTCCTCGGCGAGCTCGACGCCCGCAGCCTCGGGGCGACCATCGCCCTCTTCGAGCGCGCGGTCGGCCTCTACGCCGAGCTCATCGACGTCAACGCCTACCACCAGCCGGGGGTCGAGGCCGGCAAGGTCGCCGCCAAGGCCGTGCTCCAGCGCCAGGGTCGGCTCCTCGCCCTCCTGCGAGCGGCCGCCGGCGAACCCGGGCTGACCGCGCCTGCCCTCGCCGCTCGCTCCGGCGACGACCCTCTCGCCGCCTGGCAGAGCCTGCGCCGCCTCGCCGCCAACGGTCGTCTCCTCCAGACCGGCGACGATCCCCAGACCGCGACCTTCCGCCTCGCCGAGAGCCCCGCCTGATGCGCGACGATGGCCTCGATCCGGCCACCTACGCCCGCGCGTGGGAGAGGGCCCAGAGCCTGCTCAAGCGGCGGCAGGCGGCCTCTAGCCTCGGCCTCGGCGTGAACACGGCCCTCCTCGCGGCGATGGCCTTCGTCATGCGCGGCGAGCAGCTGGCGATCCTCCCGCGGATGTTCGTCATCCTCGTTCTCCTGAGCGCGGGGGTCATCGCCTGCCTCCACTGGATGCGCTCGCTCGAGGCCTACCAGCGGCTGATGAGCTGGTGGTACGCCAAGCTGCGCGAGCTCGAGGAGGGCCTTGAGGACCCTCGGGACAGGCTCGCGACCGCCGAGTACGACGCCCTCTACGGGCCGAAGGTCGCCTCCGCTCAGCGGGTCAGCCTGACGACCCACGAGATGACCTTTATCAAGGTGCTCCTCGGCCTCCACGGCGTCTTCGCGGCGATCGCCTTCGCCTTCACGCTCGGCGCCTTCGACTGATCGCCAGCTCGGCCGAGAAGAGCTCGGCCGAGGAGAGCGCCGCCAGGGACTGCGCCCCCGAGAGAAGAGCTCGGCCGAGGAGAGCGGCCCCCAGGCAGTGCGAGAGCGGTGGCGATCCCTGCGCCATGATCGTCGCGAGGACTCCGCGCGGGCGCGCTAGCGGGGGCTCATCCCGAGGAGCCCCATCTCGTGCTCCAGGGTCTCGCGCAGGCCCTCCTCGATCGGCCGGACAGAGAACCCGAGCTCGCGCTCCGCCTTCGCCGCGCTGGCGATGTAGGTGGTCCCCGCCGACACCCGCAGGGTCTCCGCGCGAAAGGTCGTCGGCACCGGCACGACCTGCTCGACGAGCCCCATCAGCGCCGAGGCGCCGCGAAGGACCACCGCCGGCGCCTCTAGCCGCGGCGCCTTGATCCCGGTGATCCGCTCGGCCAGGGCCAGGACCTCGGTCAGGCGCAGGTGCGGCCCGGCGAGGATGTAGCGCTCCCCCGGGGTCCCCTGCTCCATCGCCTGGACGTGCCCGCGGGCGATGTCCTCGACGTGGGCCCAGCAAAAGGCGGTGCCCTTCGGCGCCACCGGCATCTTCCCCCTGAGATAGTCGATCAGGGTCGTCCGGATCGTCGAGTGATCACCTGGCCCATAGACCACGCCAGGCTGGACGATCACCAAGGGCAGCCCCTCGGCGATCATCGGCAGCGCGACCTGGTAGTGGGCGATCCACTTGGTCCTGTCGTACTCGCTGAGGTGCGGGCCGTCGTAACGGTAGCTCTCGTCGACGAGCTCGCCGTGGGTGTCCGAGTTGACGGCGATCGTGCTGGTGTAGACCCCCTTCGGGATCTCCAGCTCGCGCATGACCTCGAGGACGTTTCGAGTCCCCTCGACGTTGATCGCGACCGCCTGTGACGGGTCCGCAGCGCCGACCTCGTACCAGGCGGCGATGTGGAACACCCCGTCGACCCCGCGCATCGGCTCGATCAGGCTCTGACGATCGGTGATGTCCCCCCGGACGATCTCCGCCCCCGCCTCGGCGAGCGCCTGCGCCTTGGCCGGCGTCCGCGCGAGGACGACGACGCTGTGACCGGCGGCGAGGAGCTGACGAGCGACGTGACCGCCGATGAACCCAGTGGCACCCGTGACGAAATAGCGCATGGCCGCCGCACGCTACACCGCGCGCGAAGGTCAAACAACGGAGACCGAGCGCCGACGACCCCTCCGTGAGGCCGCTCGAGATCCACGACGACGGCGAAGGTCGGATGACCCCACGAGGCGTCATCGCCCGCAAACCCGCCCCACTACGCGGCGGAGCTCCGCGATCCCCTCACCCGCTCGCGGTATCCTCAGCGCGGTGCTCCGCCGCCTCACGATCCCGGGGAGAGGATGCATACCCCGGGGTTCATCGCCGGTCTCAGCTCTGGCCGCGCTCGACAAAGCTCGAGACCAGCTCCGCCGCGGCCCGGTCCGGCGAACGCGTGAGCGCGCGGACGTCGGCCTCGGCGGCGGCGAGCGCCTCGGCGACCCCTGCACCCCCCCGAAAGGCCGTCATCAGCCCCTCTTCCACCGCTCGCCACATCCAGAAGACCTGCTGCTCCCGCCGCGCACGCTGCCACTCGCCCGACTCCTCCAGGGTCGCCCGATGCCGGAGGACCTCCTCCCAGACCTGGTCGAGCCCCGCCCCTGTCCGCGCCGAGCAGGTCAACGCCGGCACGGTCCAGTCGGCCATGCGGGGCTGCATCAGGTGGAGCGCGTGGGCGTAGTCGCGGCGGGCCCGGGCGGCGGCGGTCTCGGCCTCGCCGTCCGCCTTGTTGACCGCGAGGAGGTCGGCGAGCTCAAAGATCCCGCGCTTGATCCCCTGCAGCTCATCCCCTGCGTTGGGGATCATCAGCAGGAGGAAGGTGTCGACCAGGTGGGCGACCATCACCTCGGACTGACCGACGCCGACGGTCTCGATCAGGACGACGTCGTAGCCCGCCGCTTCGCACAGGAGCACGGTCTCGCGGGTGTGCCGAGCGACGCCGCCGAGGGCCCCGAGCGACGGCGATGGGCGGACAAAGGCCCTGGGATCCCGCGCGAGGCGCTCCATCCGGGTCTTGTCGCCGAGGATGCTCCCCCCCGATCGCGCTGAGCTCGGGTCGACCGCGAGAACCGCGACCCGCCGCCCATCGCCGCAGAGGCGGCCGCCGAGGGCCTCGATAAAGGTGCTCTTGCCGGCCCCCGGAACCCCGGTGATGCCGATCCGATGGGCGCGCCCGGTCTCCGGCAAGAGTCGATCGACGACCTCCCGCGCGAGCGCCTGATCGTCGGCGCGCTGCGACTCGACGAGGGTGATCGCCCGGCCGAGCACCGAGCGATCGCCGCTGCGGACACCTTCGACATACGCGTCGATCGAGAGGCGTCGTGACATCGTCACGCCGACGATAGCCCCCCCGCAGGGCGACGACAAGGCGCGCGGGTTGTGCGACGATCGTCCCGCCGCCACGCTGCTATGACTCTCGCGACCATCCTCCTCTGCTCTGGCCTCTTCTCGGGCCTCGCCCCTGCCCAGCCCGCGACCACGACGAGCTCCGCTCCGAGCTCCGCGGCGACGGTCATGACGACGCCAGCGCACGCGCCCGCTCCAGACCCCGCGGCGAGGGCCGAGGCACGAGCGGAGGCGCGAGAGCGACGCCAGGCCGACGCCGACGCCGACGCCGACGCCGACGCCGAGGTCGCCGCCGATCCGTTCGCGGTCGACCTCGCGGTCGACCTGCCGATCATCGGCCTGACCGGAGCCGTCTTCCTCGGCACAGAATTCACCAAGGACCGACTGCGCTGGGAGGGGTGCCACGCCTGCGACACCAGCCACCTCGGCCCCCTCGATCGCCGGGTGCTCGACAACCACAACCCCGCGGCCAAGGTCACCTCGGACGTCTTCGTCTACACGGCGATGAGCGCCCCCTTCGTCGCCGACCTCGCGGACGTCGTGATCCACAAGCGCGGCGCCAAGAGCTGGGGCAAGGACGCCCTGGTCCTCCTCGAGGTCATGGCCGTCAACTTCGCCCTGACCAACACGATCAAGTTCGCGATCCTCCGCCCGCGCCCCTTCACCTACGGGCTCGACGGCTCCGACCGCGATCCGACCGAGGGCGACTCGCGGCTCTCGTTCTACTCAGGCCACGCGTCCACCGCCTTCGCGATGGCGACCGCCTACGGCTACCTCTTCCAGTCCAGGCATCCGCGCTCCCGCTGGGTCGCCCCGGTCTGGGTGCTCAGCTACGGCGTCGCCTCGACCACCGGCGTGATGCGGGTGACCTCCGGCAAGCACTTTTGGAGCGACGTCATCGTCGGCGCCGTCGCCGGCTCCGCGATCGGCCTCGCGATCCCTGCGCTGCACAAGCGCCGCCCCTCGAAGCGACGCTTCGCCGGGCCGATGCGCCTCAACGTGTCTGCCGATCGCTACGGCTCGCGGCTCGCCCTGCGGGGATCCTTCTAGCCTGGTCTCGGTCCTCGACCGCTCGTGGACGGAGCCCCTAGCGTTCGACACTCGTTCGTTCGAGGGCTCAGGGCGGGGCTTCCGCGTCGTCACCCGCCGATAGGTCGCGGTAGGACTTCGCCTGCGGTCGTCCGCCGATACTTCACTGCGGGACCTCGACCCGCCGATACTTCACTTCGGGACTTCGCCCGCGGAGAGCTCACAACGGGACCTCGACCCGCCGATACTTCACTCCGGAGCTTCGCCGGCCGATCGTTCACAACGGGCCTTCGCGTCGCCCTCGGCGCGCTCAGCAAGACAAGAAGACCGCCCCTGCGCGCCTGACCACAAACGTCAGGGGCTGGGCGGTCCTCGTCGTGTTCCCGCGAGCGGCGGCCGCCTAGCGGCCCATCGCCATCACTCGGACGCCGTCCTCAAAGAGGATCTCGAACTTCTGCGGCTCCGTGACCGTGACGACGAAGCCGACCCCAAAGCGCGGATGATCGATGATGTCGCCGACGGCGTAGGTCTCACGCATCGAGTACTTGCGGCCGCTCGACACATCCGCCCCCTCGAGGCGCTCGCCCCAAGCGACCGCCGCCGCCGCCGCTGCGCGCGCCTTCGATCGCTCCGACGGGGTGAGCTTGGGGCCCGCGCGCTTGCGGGTCGCCTTCTTCTTCGGGGCCGGCGGCGCCGAGACCTCGACCACCGGCGGCTTCTTGGTCGGCTTGTGTCCGGCGGGCATCGCCTCGGCGGTCACGTCGGCCATCTGTTGGGCGGCGGCGACGGCCATCGCCTTGCGGCTGCGCACGCCGGTGCCGCGGCTCGCCTTAGCTGTCTCTGTGGACATCTTCGGCGGGCGGTAATTGTGTTGTCCATGGCATGACGTGCACTCGGCCCGCTTGGGGCTGAGACCGTCGGCCTTGAGGGAGACGATGATGTGCGTGGTGTCCAGACGACAGCGGGTACACCAGGCGTCGATATCTTTGCCGACTTGAATGGGCATGAGGGGGGGCGCGACCATAAGCTACCGCCGCGGGCCGAGCAAACCTCGAATGAGCGTCCACGCGCCGCGACTTGCGCGGCCTCTCCCTGTCGAACGCAGACCGCCACCGCGCTCCAGGGCCGCGCCCAAAGGCCTGCTACTCTGTGGATCCGACGTGCCAATGGACCATGATCTCGCCCGTTTCGCCGACCTCGACCGTCGCCTCGTCGAGGTCGCTAAGGGGATCAAGATCCTCACCGCCCTCGCCTGGCCTGCTCACGCGATCGGCCCCTTCCTCGAGGGCGTGCGCAGGGGTGATCCGCGGCTCCCCGAGGTCGAGTTCCAGCGCCCGGACAACGCCGAGATCCGGGAGGAGCTCCAGCGCCTGATCGACGCCTGCGACGAGGAGCACCCGATCGGCCGCTTCCTCGCCCGGACCGCCCGCTCCTACCTCCTCGCGGCGACGATGCTCACGGAGATCGGCCAGGCCCCCTTCACCACCCGCTCGCTCGAGCTCTACGGCGGTCCAGCGGACACCCTCGGCCCGACGAGGATCCCTAGCCGCGCCGCCGCTGAGAGCTTCCTCTCCCTCTCCGAGGACCTGATCAGCGCCAGCTACATCCCCGACGACGCCTACGTCCTGACCGCCGATCACGTCGCCGCGACCCTCCGCGCCCGCATCGATCCGGTCTTCGTCGACCACCCGATCCGCGTCGTCCTCGACCCGGACATGGCGTCGAAGGCGGCCGCCGGCGCCACCCGGGTCCGCATCCGCGCGGCGACCGGCTTCTCCGACAACGACCTCGGCCAGCTCCTCGAGCACGAGATCTTCGTCCACTCGGCGACGGCGCTCAACGGCCGCCAACAGCCGTATATCACCAGCTTGGGCCTCGGCGCGCCGCGGACGACGACCACCCAGGAGGGCCTCGCGACCTTCGCCGAGATGATCACCAACACGATGGACCTCGCGCGCCTCCGCAGGCTCGCGCTCCGGGTCATCGCGATCGACATGGCCCTGGACGGCGCCGACTTCATCGAGGTCTTCCGCTACTTCCATGACCAGGGGCAAAACCTCTATGAGAGCTTTCACTCGACGGCGAGGATCTTCCGCGGCGGGGATGTCCGCGGTGGAGTGGTCTTCACCAAGGACAGCGTCTATCTCCAGGGGCTCCTCCAGGTCCACGCCTTCCTCCTCAAGGCGATCGAGAGCCGCCGCCCCGAGCTCCTCCACCACCTCTTCGCCGGGCGCCTGACCCTCGCCGACACCCTCGAGCTGAGCCCCTGGTTCGACTCGGGCGCCCTCCGCGATCCCCTCTACGAGCCCCCCTGGGTCGACAACCGAGCCGCGCTCGCGGCCTTCCTGATGTACTCGGCCTTCAACACTCGCTTTGATCTCCGCAGCTTCGAGCTCACGGACTTCTCGCAGGACTGAGCGTGCCGGATCCGCCGGGTGTCCGTGCCCGCGGCCTCGACGTAAGCGCCGCGCCCCGGTCTGGTCTGGTCTCGCAAGCGCATGGCTCGAGGGGCCGCCAGGTCGGTCACGCCGAGGCCTCGTCCGGGAGCCGGCGCAGGTGGGCCGCCTCGGCGACCGCCTCGGGACCGATCGCACCGTCCACGGGCGCCTCATCGTCCTCCGCCCGCAGGTCGCCGATGGTCGCCGCGAGGCGCCGCAGGCGATGCTGCGCCCGCGGGCTCAGGCAGCGCTTGAGGGCCAGCGCCTGGAGGAGCCGATCGGCCTCGGCGCTGAGCGGGAGGAGGCGCTCGAGGGTCCCGCCGTCCGCGGGGATCTCGGCGTTCAGGCGCAGACCCGTGCCCTTGAGGCGGCGCCGCTGGCGGGCCCTCGCCCGGACGATCCGCGCCCGGATCTTCGCGGAGGACTCCGAAGCCCGGCGCCGCGCCAGCTCTGCGGGGCTCGCGGGGGACACCGGCACCACCAGATCGAGGCGGTCGAGGAGGGGGCCGGAGAGCCGCTGTTGGTAGCGGACGACCGCGCTCGGCGAGTCGACGCAGCTCCGCTCGGGGTGGCCCAGGTAACCGCAGGGACAGGGGTTCATCGCCGCCATCAGCTGAAAGCGCGCCGGCAGGTGGAGCCGCGCCCGCGCCCGCACGAGGTTCACCTCCCCCTCCTCGAGCGGCTCCCTCAGCCCCTCGAGGCAGGATCGCCCGAACTCCGGGAGCTCGTCGAGGAAGAGGAGCCCGCGGTGGGAGAGGCTCACCTCCCCGGGGCGCAGCGGGGTGCCTCCGCCGAGCAGACCCGCTGGCGTGACCGTGTGATGCGGGGCGCGAAAGGGTGGCCTGACGATCAGCACGGGCTCGCCCTCCGTCGGCCGTCGGCCGCTGACGATCCCGTGGATCTTGGTCACCTCGATCGCCTCTTCGCGGTCGAGATCGGGGAAGAGCGCCGCTGCTCTCCGGGCGAGCATCGTCTTCCCGACCCCCGGTGGACCGTGCAGGAGCAGGTTGTGACCGCCGGCGACCATCGCCTCGATCGCCCGCCGGGCGAGCACCATCCCGCGGACGTCCTCCATGTCGAGCCCTGGAGGCTGCGCCGATCTCGTCCCCTCACCTACGGGGTGGGGCTCGATGACCTCTTCGCCGCGCAGATGAGCGACCAGATGGGCCAGATCGCGGACGGGCCAAACCTCGATCCCGGGGAGGAGGCTCGCCTCCGCCGCGCTCGCCTCCGCCACAGCGATCGCCCGAAATCCCTCGCGACGCGCACACTCGGCGATCACCAGCGTGCCTACGGCGGGGCGGACGATCCCGTCGAGGGCCAGCTCCCCCCAGAGGAGGACCTCACGCCCCAGGCGCTCCGGCGGGATGACGCCATGGGCGGCGAGGAGGCCGGCCGCGACCGCGAGATCGATCCCCGGGCTCTCCTTGCGCTCATCGGCGGGGGCCAGGTTGACGACCTGCTTGCGCGGGGGGATCGCGTGGCCGCAGTGGCCGAGCGCGCTCTTGACCCGCTCCCGCGCCTCGCAGAGCGCCCCTGTCGCTCGACCGACGAGGGTCAGGCAAGGCAGGCCGAGGCCGACGGAGGCCTCGACCGTGACCAGGAGAGCGTCGACGCCGAGGATGCTCGCGGAGTAGGTGCGGGTCAGCATGGGGGCAGGTCATTGCACCTCCTCCGCCACCCCCCGTTCGTCGAGATCATTCAGATTTTCCGCCGCGACACGGCCCGCCGAGGAGCCTCTGTCCTCTCCCTTGGACGATGGGAAAACATGTCTCAAGAGACATGCAAACTTCGCCAGGATGAATCGCCCGCGGAGCCCGCGAATGCGCGGCTGACGTCCCCCTGCATGCGCGTTTCTGCCAGTTCGGCGGGCCTCATCCGCCCCTCTCCCCGCACCGCTGCGTGCTACCCTCGTGCCTCCCTACGCGCACTCCGCTAGGCTGGCGAGGCCGCAGTGTCACTGGCGTTATCGATCCCTGGAGTCCAACTGGTCGAGCCTATCGGGCGCGGTGCGGCGAGCATCGTCTTCCTCGGCCGACGTGGCGGACAGTCGGTCGCGATCAAGATCTACGACACCAGCCGCGGCGCCGTCACGCCAGGGATGACCTCCCGCTTCTACCGTGAGGCGGCCCAGCTCGCGCGCCTCAGCCAGGGCGCCCTGCCCCGCGTCTACCACGTCGGCCGCACCCAGGGCGTCCCCTACATCGTCCTCGAGCACCTCCCGGGCGGGTCCCTCAGCCGCCGGATCGAGCGCGGCCCCCTCTCCGAGGACGAGGTCGTCCGCCTCGGCCTGGCGATCGCCGACACCCTGGCGATCGTCCACCGCAACCACATCGTCCACCGCGATCTCAAGCCGGGGAACATCCTCTTCGACGCCCAGGGCTCGCCGCGCCTCATCGACTTCGGCTTCGCCCATCGCCACCAAGAGACGCCGCTGCGCAGCGAGGCGATCGGCACCTTCGTCTACGCCGCCCCCGAGCAGACCGGGATGCTCGCCCGGCCGATCGACCGACGCTCCGACCTCTACTCCCTCGGCGTCGTCCTCTACGAGTGTCTCGCCGGACGACCGCCCTTCGTCGCCGACGACGCGGGCGAGCTGCTGCGGATGCACGCCAGCGCCCCGGCGCCGAAGCTCCGGGATCTCGGCGCCGACGTCAGCCCAGCCCTCTCGGCGATCATCCGCAAGCTCCTCTCCAAGGACCCCGACGATCGCTACCAGAGCGGCGCCTCGCTGGCCGCTGACCTCCGCCGCCTCGGCGATCTCGACGAGGCGATCGCCGGCGGGGTCGGCGTTGAGCTCGGCCTCCGCGACGCCGCCTTCGCCGTCGACGCGACCATCCCCCTCGTCGGTCGCGTCCAGGAGCTGGCGGATCTCGGGCGCCTCTGGGCCGAGATCACCCGCGGCGCCGGCCGGGTCGCGATCATCGAAGGACGCTCCGGCATCGGCAAGTCCCGCCTCATCGACGAGCTCCTCGGGCGCTTGGCAGGCACCGGCGCGAAGGTGCTGAGCGTCGAGTGTACGAGCTCCTCGGATCGCCCCTTCGCGGCCCTCGGCGAGCTCCTCGACGGCTTCGCCGCCCGCCTGCGCCGCCTCCCCCCGCTCCACCAAGAGCACGAGCGCCGACGCTACTGCGAGGCCCTCGGCGACATCCCCGTCCAGGTCGCGACCGTCGCCCCGAGCCTCGCCTCCTGGCTCGGCATCCGCCCCCAGGCGGGCGCCCATATCGAGGAGGGCGAGCAGTGCTTTGAGCACCTCGCCGGCTTCGTCGCCGACCTCGTCGGCCGGCAGCCGACGGCGATCCACATCGACGGCGTCCACGTGCTCGACTCGGGGAGCGAGCAGGTGCTCCGCCGCCTCGTCCGTCGCCTGAAGAAGCTGCCCCTCCTCCTCCTCCTGAGCCACCGCCCGCTGCGGCCCGATCAGCACGTCGACCTCCTCGGCCTCGCCCGCGAGGTCGACGCCCACAGGATCACCCCGAGCCCGCTCACCACCGCCGAGGTTCGTGAGTTCGTCGGCGCCTTCCTCGGCAGCGAGCGCCTCCCCGACGATCTCGTCGACGCGCTCATCCGCCGCGGCGAGGGCATGCCGCTGATCATCCGCGAGTACTTGCTCGCCCTCCTGGAGGGCGGCGCCCTCTACCCGACCTGGATCGGCTGGGCCGTCGACCTCTCGGCGCTGCGCCGCCTCGACCTCCCGCGCGACATCCTCGCCCTCGGGATGCTGCGGATCGACGGTCTCAGCCCCCGCTCCCGCGACACCCTCGCCCACGCCGCGGTCTGGGGCGAGCGCTTCACCCTCGAGGGGCTGGCGGTGGTCAGCGATCTGCGGCGACGGCAGCTCGCCGAGGTGATCGCCGAGGGCATGGAGGCGCAGATCCTCGAGGGGGAGCACGGCGGCGCCCTCCACTTCACCCACGAGCGCTTCCGCCTCGCCCTCGTCAACGAGCTCGACCGCGACGTCCAGCGCGGGTCTCACCGAGCGATCGCCGACTGGCTCGCCCGCCATCGCGAGAACGTCTCCATCTACGACCTCGCCCGCCACACCTTGGCCGGCTACCGCGGCATCGATCACGAGCGGGTCTTCCAGGCGTGCTCCGCCGCCGGAGAGGCGGCGATCGCCGCCTTCGCCGACCACGAGGCGCTCGCCTATCTGAGCGCCGCCCTCGACGCAGGCCGAGCCGGGCGCAAGCGGCTCCCCGGCGACCTCTTAGAGCACCTCGGCGCGGTCTGTCTCCGCCTCGGCCGCCTCACCGAGGCGCTGCAACACTTCGGCGCCGCCCTCGAGGGTCACCGCGAGCGCCTCCAGCGGGCCCGGATCTGGAGCGCCATCGCCACCGCCCACAACCAGGCGACGGACTACCAGGCGGCCCACGGCGCGGTCCTCACCGCCTTTGAGACCCTCCAGGTGCCCTACCCGAAGAGCTCGCCTATCGAGCTCCTCCGCTCGGCGTGGATGCTCGCGGTCGTCCTCCTCTACCTCTTCCTCGGCCGCGGCGAGGGTCGAGCCAAGGCCGCGGCCCGCGAGCGGATCGAGCTCCACGGACACCTGCTCGAGATCCTCGCGACGATCGCCTACGCCGAGTATCACGACCGATCGCTCGAGCTCTTCCAGTCGTCGATCCGGACCCTCTACCTGGGCCATAGCCTCGGCAACTCGCCGCTCTACGTCCGGGCCCTGACCAACCACGGGATGACGCTCGGGATCCTGAAGGCTCAGCGCTCGGCGACCCGCAGCTTCGATCGCGCCGAGACCATCGCCGAGCAGCTCCACAGCCAAGCGCTGCTCGGCTATGTCACCTCCTTCCGCGGCTTCTCCTCCGACTACGCGGGCGAGAGTCGGCAGGCGACGGTCCACTACTGGGCGGCCCTCGAGCGCTACGGCGACTGGCTGCCGGCGTACGACTACGCGACCGCCGCGACCGCCCTTATCATGCAGCAGGTGGCGCGCGGGCTCTCGCGGGAGGCCGAGCCTGTCCTCGATCTCCTCCTCGTCCACCTCGGCGATGACCTCAGCGATCCAGCCCGCGGCAACCCGATCACCTCGCTCGTCGGCGGCGTCCTGAGCACGGCGCTGGTCACCCTCGGCCGCAACGAGCAGGCCAACGCCGCCCTCGGACGCTTCGCCAGCCTGGTCGAGCGCAACATCAACGACCGGGTCAACTGGACCCTCTGCTCGGGCTTTCGCGCCTACATGCTCACCGAGCGCAGCGAGCTCGGGGCGCCGCTCGACGCGATCTTCACGACCTTCGCCCAGCGCGGCCTTCGACCCTCGAGAACCCCGCCGCACGCATCGCTCGCCTTCACCTTCCTCGCCCTCGCCAGGCTCAACCAGTGGTACGCGGCGGAGCTCCACGAGCGACCGCAGCGCCACCTCCAGCTCAACGCCGCGATCCGCGACCTGCGGCAGGCGGCCAGGCGGGCCACCGACCGCGGGACGCTCCTCGTCCTCGAGGGCTGGGCCGCCTGGCAAAACGGACAGGTTGACCGCGCCCTCCGCCACCTCAGCGACGCCGACGAGCTCTCTCGGGCCCAGGTTCTCCCGAGCGTCCGCTTCCAGGCCGCCCGTCTCCGCGCCCACATCTACGCCGCCAGCGGCAACCCGGAGTCGGCCGCGGACGAGGCGCGGGTCGCCGTCGACCTCGCCCAGGAGCGCGGCTGGATCTACCGGGTCCGGTGGATCCGCGACGACATGCGGCCCGACGCACCCCTCGGCCGGATCGTCTCCACCCTCGGCCGCCAGGGCCAGCCCTCCTGGGCGCGGATCCTCTCCCGAGCCAACACCGCCACCATCGACGGCTCGGGCTCAGGCTCAGGCTCGGGCTCAGGCTCCCCCCGCTTCTCGATCGGCTCGTCGAGCGTCCACGGGGCCCTCGACATCCGCCAGCTCGGCCACCTCGACGCCCTCCTCGAGGTCAGCCTCGCCGCCGCCTCGGCGACCAACCTACACGAGCTGGCGGAGACCGCCCTCGGCGTCCTCGCCCGGGTCTTCAACGCCGAGCGCGGCTTCCTCCTCCTCTGCGGGGCGACCGGCGATCTCGAGATCATCTCGGGGCGCTCCGTCGACGGCGAGGATCTGACCGGGCGCGGCGGCTTTAGCCGGACGGTCGTCGAGCAGGTCCGCCTCACCCGCGACCCGCTGGTCGTCACCGGCACCGAAGACGGCATCGTTCTCGGCTCCGAGAGCGTCGTCGCCCAGAACCTGCGGAGCATCCTCGCCGCGCCGCTCCTCCTCCGCGAGCGCCTCGTCGGCGTCGTCTACCTCGACAACGGGGTCGCGGCCGGGATCTTCACCCGCCGCGACGCCCAGATCCTGCGCGCCATCGCCTCGCAGCTCGCGATCGCGATCGAGATCGCCGCGACGACCGACTCCCTGACCCAGGCCCGCGACCAGGCCCTCGCCGCCAACCGGGCCAAGAGCGCCTTCTTGGCCAACATGAGCCATGAGCTGCGGACCCCGCTCAACGCGATCATCGGCTATTGCGAGCTCCTCCAGGAGGAGCTCCCCGAGCGCGACACCGCCAGCGCCATCGAGGATCTCGAGCGGATCCACGGGGCCAGCACCCACCTCCTCGGGCTCATCTCCCACATCCTCGACCTGTCGAAGATCGAGGCCGGGAAGATGGAGCTGGTCGAGCGCCCCATCCCGCTCCTGCCGGTGATCGAGGAGGTCGTCGCGACCGTGGGCCCGCTGATCGCCCGCAACAACAACAGGCTCGAGTACAGCTGTCCGCCCGACATCGGCGAGATCGTCACCGACCAGATGCGGCTGTGGCAGATCCTGCTGAACCTCCTGAACAACGCCGCGAAGTTCACGGACGACGGCACGATCACCCTCCAGATCGAGGCCGTCAGCGACGACGAGTGGCTCCGCTTCAGCGTCCGCGACACCGGGATCGGTATGAACGAGGAGGAGGTCGGGCGCCTCTTCGAGGAGTTCTACCAGGCCGACATGTCGCCGACGCGCCGCTACACCGGCACAGGGCTCGGCCTGGCGATCACCCAGCGTCTGGTGGAGGCGATGGGCGGCGAGATCAACGTCGAGAGCGAGCCCGGGGTCGGCAGCACCTTCTCGGTTCTCCTCCCCCGCCGCCGACGCGATCGGGCGTCCGCGCTGGGTCCGGCGACCCCAGCCCTCAAGCGCTGAGGGGCCCTCGGCAGACCCGGTCCGAGTCCGGCCTGGCGAGCGACCCTCGCCCGCAGGACCCGCCCCCCGCGGGCTCTACGCCAGAGGCGAGGGCACGGGCCTGGCCCCGCCGCGTCACGGGCTGCACACCTGCGGCGCTCGACCGCGATGGCGCTTTTGGCATACCGTCGACCGATGCCCCTAGCGGAGCGAAAGGTGCCCCACGACGACGCTGACTCCGACGAGGAGCTGAGCCCCTACATCCGCTTCGACGCCAAGCAGTGGGGCGCGCTGCGGGCGTCGACGCCGCTCAGCCTGAACGAGGCTGACCTCGAGCACATGCGAGGGATCAACGTCGAGCTCAGCCTCGACGAGGTCGCCCGGATCTACCTGCCGCTCTCGCGGCTGCTCAGCCTCTACGTCGCCGCCTCGCAGGAGCTCTACCGGGCCAGCGACACCTTCCTCGGCAAGCTCCCGGCGAAGGTCCCCTTTATCATCGGCATCGCCGGCTCCGTCGCGGTCGGCAAGTCGACGACGGCCCGCGTCCTGGAGGCGCTCCTCGAGCGCTGGCCCGCCCACCCCAAGGTCGATCTCATCACGACCGACGGCTTCCTCTACCCCAACGCGATCCTCCACGAGCGCGGCCTGATGGAGCGCAAGGGCTTCCCCGAGAGCTACGATCGCCGCCGCCTCCTCCGCTTCCTCAGCGCGATCAAGTCGGGCGCCCCTGAGGTCCGCGCGCCCGTCTACTCCCACCTCACCTACGACATCGTCGACGACTCCGAGGTCATCGTCGAGCAGCCCGACATCGTCATCGTCGAGGGGCTCAACGTCCTCCAGACCGGCCCGGTCGACGATGAGCGCTCGGTCTTCGTCAGCGACTACTTCGACTTCTCGATCTACGTCGACGCGGCCGTCGAGGACATCCGCCGCTGGTACATCGAGCGCTTCCTCTCGCTCAAGCGGACCGCCTTCACCGATCCGCGCTCGTTCTTCCGCCGCTTCGCGGAGCTCTCCGACGCCGAGGCCGAGACGACCGCGGACAGGATCTGGACCGAGATCAACGAGCGCAACCTCGACGCGAACATCGCCCCGACCCGCGCCCGCGCAGACCTCGTGCTCTACAAGGGACCTGGCCATTCGGTCAGCGAGGTCCACCTGCGCCGGCTCTGATCCTCGGCGGAGCCCGGCCCGTCCAACCCGACCCTAGCCCCCCGCGCCAGCCCCTCCAAGGACCCCCACCGCCGCCTCCGCAGGACCTGCTATCGTCTCGGCGATGGCGTTCTTCGGGCGAAAGAAGGAGCAGGAGAAGCGAGGGCGGGGCTGGGGCCGGGCAATCGTCGAGTCGGTCTACACCGGCGACGAGCTCGACCGTCTGCTCAGCGCGGTCGATACGGTCGCCGAGGCCTTCGGCAACCCGATCTCCAAGCGCCTCGCCGACGAGCTCGTCCACGGCACGTTCACGGGTCCGCGGACGGCGGTCAATTCCCTGCGCAAGGAGGGCCTCGCGGCGATGCCGGCGATCCCGGCGATCGGCGCGTGGGTACGCTCGAGCATCGGCCGAATCCCCGACGACGCGGCGGGCTACGGCGTCCGTGAGGGGCTCCTCGCCCTCGGCGATCTGCGGCGAATGGTCATGGAGCAGGCGATGGGCGGCCCCCCGCCCCTGCGCGAGGCGCTTCGGGTGCTCGCCGGCTTCCTCGAGGGCGACGTCGAGGCGTCGGCGCGGGAGCTCCTCACGACCGCGAACGGCCGAGCGGCTCGCGGCGCGATCTCCTACCTCCGCGACTCCCGGGGGGAGATGCAGGCGAGCCTCGACGCGATCGAGGGCTACCTCGACGAGCACCCCGGCGAGACCGGCGACGGCGACTTCGACTACGGCCGCAATGACGCGATGTACGCGATGCAGGATCTCGCCGCGAGGATCCGGCGAAGTGTGCCGACCGAGCCGTCGGCGGGGGCCGCAGCTCCGACCGCGACCGCGCCGCTGATCGCCGACGTCACCCTGGCGGACAAGGACTTCGACGATACCGACGACGACGACGACGACGACGACGACGCGGAGGAGCGTGAGCTCCGCCAGCTCAACATCGCCGCCGAGGTCGCCAAGAACAGGGCGATCGCCGCGCTCCTCCTGGATCGCGTCCGCACCGATCCCGACGCCCAGGTCCGGGCCGCGGCGCTCGACGCTCTTCGCCTCGGGATCAGCGACGCCGAGACGCTCCTCGACACCGCCAGGGCCTGCATGACAGACAACGCTCCCTATGTCCGGATAGCGGCTGTGCGCCTGCTCAGCCGCCTCCTCTGAGGAGCGTAGCGAAGCGCCGCTCCAGCGAGCGCCACCGCAGGTCTCCGCGGAGCCGAGCTCCCACTACGAGCGCGGGACTCTTGCTACCGAGCTCGGCCGAGCGCGCTGCGAGCTCGCCGTTCGCAGCTCAGCTGGCGGCCGCTGCACCGGCGGCGGCGGCCCGGGCCGCGACGATCGCCTGCATGTCGAGGAGGAGCTTCGCGTCCGCGAGGGCGCCCAGCTCGACGTCGGTGCCGACGAGGCGGACAAAGGCGAGGCTCGCCGCGAGGTTGAAGGCGCTCGCCTGCGAGGTCCAGCTCAGGGCCGCCTTCAAGCGCTGGGTAAACTCCATCACCGAGGCGACGATCGTCGGGATCGGCTGGGCGACAAAGCAGAGGATCGCCAGCTCGTCGTACTCGCGCTGGCCCATCCGCACGCCGGCGTCGCGAAAGCCCTGCATCAGGAGGGTGAAGCGCTCTGCGATCTCGGACGCCTCGAGCCCGCTCAGGTAGAGCACGTTCGCCGCGGTCTGCAGCGGATCCCCCTGCCAAAGACCGGCGCCGCGGTGGAGCGCTTGATAGATCGCCTCGATCCCCGCGCCGATCTCCTCGGGGGTCCCCGGGCGCCCGACCAGCATCGCGCAGGCCGGGAAGTCCTCGGGACCGGTGAGAAACCAGTGGTAGCGCTTCATCTCCTCGTAGATCGCCGCCATCCGCGAGACGACCTCAAGGTCCGCCGGCTCGCCCCGGAGCACCCGCCGGAGCACCAGCACGGCCAGCGCCTCGTGGACATCGTCACGGCGCAGGCCGACCTCGCGGAAGAGCCCGCGCATCCGCTCGACCTCGTCGAGGAACGCGTCCGCGGTGTCGCCGTACTTGACCAGCTGCGCCGACAGGATCAGCCGGACCGACGCGCTGATCCCCGAGTACCAAGGGATCCTGGCCTGCATCTCCTCGTCGACCGCGCGGATCGCCGCAGAGATCGCCGTCGGCTCTCCCCTCGAGGTGACCATCGTGATCGCCGCGAGCCGCAGCGGGATCCCGTCCTGCCACCAGCGCGAGCTCGCCTCCAAGGCTCCGTGCAGGGCGATGAAGCGGCTGAGCGGATCCGCGGGGAGGTAGTGGTGGGCGGTCTCCTGAGCGTCGCTGCGGAAGGGCACGGCGGCGAGGATAGCGGAGCCTGTCGCTCCGCGCAGCGACAGGATGGCCGCGAGCTCACCGGCCCTCGACGCGTCCAGGCGCGTCGCGTACAGCGCTCCCCGGCAGGCGATGCAGCGCTGTCGGGGCGGCTCCGGTCTCGCGCGCGCAGTGGTGCTCGCTCACAGCCCCGCGCTGACGCCTCAGCAACCGCAAGGACAGCCGGCGGCCCCCAGGGCAGGACCGACCCGGAGGCCTAGGAGCCGCGGGGCTCTGGCTGTGCGAGAGGCCGCGTCGACTCTCGCCACAGGCTCCTAGCTGTTCGCCAGCTCGGTCCACCAGGTCGCGAACTCGGCGATGACGATCACTCCGTCCTCGTCGGTGTCGATCCTGTCAAAGGCCGCCTCGACCTCCGCCGCGCCCTCGCCGTAGCCGAGATCCTTCATCAGCGCTCTGAACTCCATCAGATCGATGAGCCCGTTGTTGTCGGTGTCGACAAGGTCGTAGGCGACGCGGACGACAGGGTCGACGCGGAGACCGGGGGTGTTCTCCCACCAGATCGCAAATTCGTCGAGCTCGATAAGACCGTCGCCGCTCACGTCGATCGCGTCGAAGGCGGCCTCGACCTCCGCAGGTCCGCGGGTGTCGCCGAGCTCCCCCACGAGCTTGCGAAACTCGACGAGATCGATGCTCCCGTTGTGGTCTGAATCGACCCGGGTGAAGGCCTCACGGACGCTCTCCAGGATCTTCGGCATCGTCGGGACTTTATCACGCTGCGCCGGCGCAGCACCTCGAGACAGCGCGCACAATCGCCCCGCCCGATCGCCGCGCGACGCCGAGGTCGAAACGTAGTCCCGGCGCACCTTTTGCTGCGCCTGCGCGCCTCAGCGCGTCGCTCCCCGCGTCGCTCCCTCGCGCCTCCCCGCGTCGCTCCCCCGCGCCTCAGCACGTCGCTCCCCCGCGCCGCAGCACGTCGCTCCCCGCGCCTCCCCGCGTCGCTCCCCCGCGCCTCCCCGCGTCGCTCCGCGCCCCCTCGGTCCGTCGGCGGGGAGGTTCGCCCGCCCCGATCCCTCGCAGAAGTGCCGAGCCGGAGCCGGCGCTTTGGCGCTTCAGGCCCAGAAGAGACGACGCCCAACCTCGGACCGACGGCGCCCAACCTCGGACCGACGGCGCCCAACCTCGGACCGACGGCGGTCAGCCGGGGATCGGCGCGTTGCAGCCGTAGACCACGTCGATGTCGATGACCTTGCCCGACTTCAGATCCTCGCAGGCCTGGCCGTGGAAGTGGATGGTCTTGGTCTCCGGATCGTAGGTCCAGCCGTTGACCGGGTCGTACGGGATCCCGACCGGGTCATCGTTGAAGAAGACGAAGATGTCCTTCGCGTCAGGCGGGTCTCCGTCGAGCACGTAGTCGCAGGAGGCGACGTTGGCCGCGATCGCGTTCAGGGCCTCTTCGAGGCTCTGCGGGTTGTTGGCGTTGTAGGGGACCTCCGTCCCGCCGGCCGCGGCGATGTCGGCGAGGGAGCCGATGACCTTGTCGGAGAAGCCGACCGCGTAGGTCTTGACCGGCAACGCCTGGTTGTAGAGGTCGCCGGCGGCCTTCTTGCCGTTGGTGTTCCCTTGGCACTCCGAGTTCTCCGCGCCGTCCGTGATCAGGATGACCGCGTTGCCCCGCGCCGGATCCTGGAGGCTCGGCTCGCCGACCAGGGCCTGGAGGGTGTTGCCGGTGCTGGTCTCTGGGTCGCCGGAATTGCAGAGGTAGAAGAAGCCCTTGTCGGCGAGGAAGCCGGTGATCAGGTTGAGCGCCTTGTCGATCACCGGGACGACGATCTCGCCGGCCGTGCACTCCTTGAAGAGCTCGCAGGCGGAGTAGGTGACGAGGCCGAAGCGGATATCGTCGTTGAAGCTCCCGACCAGGGTGAAGATCGCGTCCTTGGCGACCTCCCAGCGGTTCTTGTCGGAGTCCTGGACGTCCCCGTCCATGCTCCCCGAGCGGTCGAGGACGATCATGACGTTGGGCGGCAGCTTGGTCAGGTTGAAGGCGCTCGCCCCACAATCGCTGCCGATCTCGCACTCGCCCATGTTGCAGATCTGCCCCTCCTCGCAGTCCTCGGTATAGATGCAGGCGCCGGGCGTCAGGCATTGACCGGACCACTCGCCGCACACCTCGCCGGGCGGGCACTCCTCATCGTTGATGCAGTCCTCCATCGACCCGCCGGTGGCGGTCGTCGCGGCCGAGTCGGACGCCGAGTCAGACGCCGACCCCGACTCGCTCGCGCTATCGGAGCCGGTCGAGCCTGCGCTGGTGATCCCGGAGGCGCTGGTGATGCTCGTGATCCCGCTCGCGCCGGTCAGGCCGGAGGACGCGCTCTCGCGGCCGCTATCATCACCACAGCCGGACAGCGCGAGCATCAGCGCGAGGAGGGAGCACGGGCGAAATCGCGACATCATGTCGATGATGCGCAATATCGCCCATCATGGCAACACTCACATCGCGCAGAGGTCTTCACCTCTGAGCGTGACCGCCGAACGTGACCGCCGAACGTGACCGCCGAACGTGACCGCCGAACATGGAAGAAGGCCCACTGTCGACGACAGGAGGCCTTCTCTAGGGGGTGCGGCCGAGCCTCGATCCGCCCACCGCGAGGCGCCCTTCGGCGAGCCGGTCCGGCTAGCCGAAGAGGCGGCCGAGCTTCATGGCGACGCCCATGTCGCCCTCGATCTTAATCTTGCCGCCCATGAAGGCGACCATCGGATCGAGCTCCTTGCGGACGAGCGCGCCGAAGTCCTCGAGCGAGACCTTGACCGTGCACTGCGCCTCCGCGTCCTCGTTGGAGACCGTGTTCGGGGTCGACTTGCCGTCGATGAAGAGGAAGCCGCCGTCGTCTTTGAACGCGAACTTGATCGTCGCGTCGAGTCCGGAGTCGTCACCGACCTTCTCACGGACGCTGCTGGTGTAGGCTGCGAGGTCATCTGCACTCATGGGTCGCTCTCTTTCCCGGTCGTGGGTCCCGTCCTGGCCTGCGCAACTCTAGGGCGCAGATCCCAGGGCGGTCTCGTGATCCGGCGCCTTGGGTACCACAATCGCGTCGGCGTTCACTACAGTATTCGCCGCACCCACCGACCGAGGACCTCCTATGCGCTTCCGCTCGATCTTCCGCCCTGATCTCTTCGCCGAGCAGACCCACATCGTCACAGGGGGCGGCAGCGGCATCGGTCGCTGCACCGCCCACGAGCTCACCGCCCTCGGGGCCCACGTCGTCCTCCTCGGCCGCAAGGAGGACAAGCTCGTCCGCACCTCCGAGGAGATCCGTGAGGACGGCGGCGACGTCTCATGGCACACCTGCGACATCCGCGACGAGGAGCGGGTCCGCACCACGGTCGCCGCGATCGTCGAGTCCCGCGGCCAGATCCACGGCCTCGTCAACAACGCCGGCGGCCAGTACCCCTCGCCCCTCGCCGCGATCACCCAGAAGGGCTTTGAGACCGTCGTCCGGACCAACCTCGTCGGCGGCTTTTTGATGTCGCGCGAGGTCTACGCCCAGAGCATGGCTAGGCACGGCGGCTCGATCGTCAACATCGTCGCCGACATGTGGTTCGGCATGCCGGGGATGGGCCACTCCGGCGCGGCCCGGGCGGGGATGGTCAACTTCACCGAGACCGCGGCGCTCGAGTGGGCCTCCGCCGGGATCCGGGTCAACGCCGTCGCCCCGGGATGGATCGCCTCGTCCGGGATGGACACCTACTCCGGCGCGGTCCGGGCGATGATCCCCAAGCTCAAGCAGGCGGTCCCGCTCGCCCGACTCGGCACCGAGTCCGAGGTCTCCGCGGCGATCTGCTTCCTCCTCAGCGAGGCGGCGGCGTTCATCAGCGGCTCGACCCTGCGGGTCGACGGCGCAGCGCCCCACGCCACCGTTCTCTGGCCGATGAACGCGCACGACAGGTCCACCCCCTTCGACGGCTTCCACCGCGCTACCCTCCCCGAGGCGCTCCGCGAAGACGCGGACTGAACCCGGACGACCACCATGCCGATCCTGTCCTCATCGATCGACACCAGCTCCGCGGCCTTCAAGCAAAACCGCGAGGAGCAGCTCGCCCACATCGCCGAGATCCGAGCGATCGAGCAGCGGGTCCGCGACAACTCGGCGCGCAAGGCCGAGAAGTTCCAAAAACGCGGCCAGCTCCTCCCGCGCGACCGCCTCGCCCGCCTCCTCGACCGCGGCGCCCCCTTCCTCGAGCTCTCGAGCCTCGCCGGCTACAAGATGCACGACGACGACGGCAAGCGCGACGTCGCCGGCGGCGGCAACATCGTCGGCATCGGCTTCGTCGGCGGGATCCGCTGCCTGGTCGGCGCCGCCGACTCGGCGATCAAGGGCGGAGCGATCTCGCCGATGGGCCTGCGCAAGTCCCTGCGCTCGCAGGAGATCGCCCTGGAGAACCGCCTGCCGATGATCTCGCTGGCGGAGAGCGGCGGCGCCAACCTACTCTACCAGGCGGAGATCTTCGTCGACGGCGGCAGGGTCTTCGCGAACATGGCCCGCCTCTCCGCCGCGGGCCTGCCCCAGATCACCGTCGTCCACGGCTCCTCGACCGCCGGCGGCGCTTACCTGCCCGGGCTCAGCGACTACGTGATCATGGTCCGCGGCAAGGCCAAGGTCTTCCTCGCGGGGCCGCCCCTGGTCAAGGCCGCCACCGGCGAGGTCGCCACCGATGAGGCCCTGGGCGGCGCCGAGCTCCACGCGACCGTCACGGGCACCGCCGAGTACCTCGCCGAGGACGACGCCCACGCCGTCCACCTCGCGCGGGATCTCATCACCAAGATAGGCTGGGACCACGACCAGGCCCCGAGCCCGCGGCCGGGCCCCCCGCAGGGCCGCCTCGTCAAGCCGCCGCGCTACGACGCCGACGAGCTGCTCGGCCTCGTCCCCGCCGACTTTCGCCGGCCCTACGACGTCCGCGAGGTCATCGCCCGGATCGTCGACGACTCCGACTTCCTCGAGTTCAAGGCGCTCTACGGCGGCGCGACGGTCTGCGGCCACGCCTCGATCGACGGCCACGCGATCGGCATCATCGGCAACAACGGGCCCATCGATCCCGACGGCGCGACCAAGGCCAGCCACTTCATCCAGCTCTGCTGCCAGAGCGACACGCCGCTGCTCTTCCTCCAGAACACCACCGGCTACATGGTCGGCACCGAGGCCGAGCGCGCGGGGATGGTCAAGCACGGCTCGAAGATGATCCAAGCGGTCGCCAACGCGAGCGTGCCCAAGCTGACGCTGGTCCTCGGCGGCTCCTTCGGCGCCGGCAACTACGGGATGTGCGGGCGCTCCTTCGATCCGCGCTTCGTCTTCGCCTGGCCCGCCTCGCGGATCGCGGTGATGGGCGGCGAGCAGGCGGCCAAGGTCATGGAGATCATCACCACCGCCAAGCTGACGCGGATGGGCATGACCCCCAACGCCGAGGCGATCGGGGCGATGGGCGGCGAGCTCAAAAAGCGCCTCGACGACGAGTCCAGGGCGCTCTACGCCACCGCCCGCCTCTGGGATGATGGCATCATCGATCCCCGAGACAGCCGCAAGGTGCTCTCCTTCGCCCTCGCGACGATCCGCGAGGGCGAGCGCCGGCGGCTCTACCCCAACACCTTCGGCGTCGCCCGGATGTAGGGCCGCCTGCGCGCCCGGAACGACCCCCACCACAGCCACTACGGCCCCACTACGGCCCCCCCCGGAAGAGAGCCCATGTCACGTCTCCCCACCTGCGAACACCTCCTGCTCGAGCGGGACGGCTGGCGCCTCCACCTGACCCTCAACCGCCCCTACGTCCGCAACGCGATGAGCTTCGCGATGGTCGAGGAGATCATGTCGGTCTTCGACGCGATCCGCGATCGCCACGACGTCCGCGCGGTGATCATCCGCGGCGCCGGCGGAAACTTCTGCTCCGGCGGTGACATCAAGGACATGGCCGCCGCGCGCCAAGCAGCGCCCGGTGCCGACGGCGTCGATCCGCTCGCCCACACCAACCGGCTCTTCGGGGCGATGCTGACCGAGGTCAACCAAGCGCCCCAGGCGGTGATCGCCCTGATCGAAGGCGCGGCGATGGGCGGCGGCTTTGGCCTCGCCTGCGTCAGCGACGTCGCGCTCGCCCACACCGACGCGGTCTTCAAGCTCCCCGAGACCAGCCTCGGGGTCCCCCCGGCCCAGATCGCGCCCTTCATCGTCCAACGGATCGGCCTCACCCAAGCCCGGCGCCTCGCGGTCACCGGCGGCAAGATCGACGCCGACGAGGCCCGCAGCCTGGGGCTCGTCCACGAGGTCGCCTCCGACACCTTGATCCTGGAGGAGCGCCTGGAGACCGTCCTGGCCCAGATCGGCCGCTGCGCCCCCGCGGCGATCGGCACCACCAAGCGGCTGATGCTCGCCGCCAACCAGACCCCGCTCAGCGAGCTGCTCGACCGCGGCTCCCACGAATTCGCGGCGGCCCTGCGCAGCCCCGAGGGGGTCGAGGGCACGGTCGCCTTCATGCAGCGACGTCGGCCCTCCTGGGCCGAGACCCACGCCGACGAGCGCACAGACGACCCCAAGAACGCCGACTGATCGGCGCAGCATCGGTCTACCCGCACCGGTCTACCCGCATCGCTCCACCCGCTCCGCTCCACCCGCTCCGCTCCGCCCGCACCGCTCCGGCAGCATCGGTCTACCCGCATCGGTCTACCCGCATCGGTCTACCCGCACCGATCCACCCCCCGGTCTACCCGCACCGGTCTACCCCGCACCGCTCCGCCCCCCCGTAGACGCCCATGCCTGGCTTTTCGACCATCCTGATCGCGAACCGCGGCGAGATCGCCTGCCGGATCCTCCGCTCGGCCCACGACCTCGGCTACCGCAGCGTCGCCGTCTTCTCCGAGGCCGACGCCGACGCCCGCCACGTCGACCTCGCTGACATGGCCCTGTGCATCGGCCCGCCCCCGGCGACCGAGTCCTACCTCTCGATCGCCAACATCCTCGGCGCGGCCCAGCGCGCCGGCGCCGACGCGATCCACCCGGGCTACGGCTTCCTCTCCGAGAACGAGGCCTTCGCGACCGCCTGCGCCGAGGCGGGGATCACCTTCATCGGCCCGCCCCCCGAGGCCATCCGGCGGATGGGCAACAAGGCGGAGGCCAAGCGCCTGATGATCGCCGCCGGGGTCCCCTGCGTGCCCGGCTACTCCGGCGAGGATCAGAGCGACGAGCGTCTGCTGGCTGAGGCCCCGAAGGTCGGCTTCCCCCTCCTGGTCAAGGCGGCGGCCGGCGGCGGCGGCCGGGGCATGCGCCTCGTGGGATCGATGGAGGAGTTCGTCGCCGCCCTCGCCTCCGCGCGCTCGGAGGCGAAGAACGCCTTCGGCAGCGACGAGGTGATCCTGGAGCGCGCGGTGCAGGGCGCACGCCACGTCGAGATCCAGGTCTTCGCCGACAGCCACGGCGCCTGCGTCCACCTCGGCGAGCGCGACTGCTCGGTCCAGCGCCGCCACCAGAAGGTCATCGAGGAGGCCCCCTCGCCGGCGGTCAACGCCGACCTGCGGGCGCGGATGGGCGCCGCCGCGGTCCAGGCAGCCCAGGCGATCGGCTACGTCGGCGCGGGCACGGTCGAGTTCCTCCTCGGCCAAGACGGCGCGTTCTACTTCCTCGAGATGAACACCCGCCTCCAGGTCGAGCACCCGGTCACCGAGCTGTGCACCGGCCTCGATCTGGTCGAGCTCCAGCTCAAGGTCGCCGCTGGCGAGCCGCTGCCGCTGACCCAGGCGGACGTCGCCCTCCGCGGTCACGCCATCGAGGTCCGCCTCTACGCCGAAGACCCCTACAGCGGCTTTCTCCCCCAGGCGGGGCCTGTCGTCGCCTGGAGCCCGGCGCTCGCCGACGGCGTCCACACCCGGGTCGACCACGGCCTTGGCGCGGCCCAGGAGATCACGCCCTACTACGACCCGATGGTCGCCAAGGTGATCGCCCACGGCGACTCCCGCGAGGACGCCCGCCGTCGACTCAGCCGAGCCCTGCGCGAGACCGTCCTCCTCGGGCCGCCCCACAACAAGCGCTTCCTCCTCGACGTCCTCGATCACCCCACGTTCATCGCCGGCGAGGCGACGACCCGCTTCGTCGAGTCCGAGCTCGACCCGGCCGTGACCACCGCCAAGGCCCCGAGCCCCGGCGAGTGGGCCCTGGCCGCGCTCCTCTGGGCGGCCGAAGGACGCGAGCTCGAGCGAAGCGACGATCCCTGGCGGAGCAACGAGGGCGACGGCTTCCCCATCGAGCTCTCCTGCGGCGAGCAGCGGGCCCTCCTCGCCGTCCGCCTCCTCGCCCCCGGGCGCGCCAGCGTCCGCGGGTGCCCCGGCAGCCAGGGGCCCGTCGAGGTCGCGCTCCTGGGGGCCGATGGTCCGCGCCGGAGGGTCGCGATCGACGGCCTGCGCGAGCGGGTCCACGCCGCCCGCGACGGGGACACGCTGCTCCTCGAGCGCGACGGCGCGCTCCACCGCTTCGCCGAGGTCGTCCCCCGAGGCCCCGCCGACGCCGGACCGACCGTCGGTGACGGTACCGTCCGCTCGCCGACCATCGGCCGCCTCGTCGCCCTCCCCGTCGCGGTCGGTGACGCGGTCGAGCCCGACACTGTGGTCGCGATCGTCGAGGCGATGAAGATCGAGACCTCCCTGACCGCCGGCGTGCGCGGGATCGTGGCCACCCTCCACCTCGAGGTCGGCGCCCAGGTCAAGGCCAAGGGCCTGCTCGTGACCATCGACCCCGAAGCCGAGCCCACCCCCGCCGCCTAGCGTCTCTGCCCTCTTCGCCGCCCACGAGCGCCACTTTTTCGGTAGCGTTGCACGGCATCGGACCCTCCGGACCGAGCGAAGGCGACCATGGCGACCACCGACAAAGCGATCATCACCTGCGCCCTCACCGGGGTGCTCACCAACCCCAAGCAGCACCCGGTGCCGGTGACCCCGGAGGAGATGGCCGCCGAGGCCAAGCGGGCCTTCGACGCGGGCGCCTCGATCGTCCACGTCCACTTCCGCTCGCAGGAGCCCGGCTGGGGCCATATGCCGAGCTGGGATCCCGAGGTCGCGGCGAGCATCGTCGACGCGATCCGCGAGCGCTGCCCGGGGATCATCATCAACATGAGCACAGGGGTCATCGGCCCCGACATCTCCGCCCCGAGCGCCTGCATGCGCCGGGTCAAGCCCGAGATCGCGGCCTGCAACGCCGGCACGCTCAACTACCTCAAGGCCCGCAGCGCCGGCACCTGGGCCTGGCCGCCGATGGTCTTCGACAACCCCGTGGACAAGATCCAGGCCTTCCTCGACGTGATGGCCGAGACCGGGGCGATGCCCGAGTTCGAGTGCTTTGATCTGGGGATCATCCGCTCCGTCGGCCTCTACGTCGACGTCGGCATGGCCAAGGATCCCCACTACAACTTCGTCATGGGCGTCGCCTCCGGCATGCCCGCCGATCCCGAGCTGCTGAGCTACCTCCCCAAGCAGACCAAGCCGGGCTCTTCGTGGGAGGTCACCGCGATCGGTCGGAGCGAGGTCTGGGATCTGCACCAGCGGGCCGCCGAGCTCGGCGGGGCGCTCCGCAGCGGCCTTGAGGACACCTTCTACCTCCCGAGCGGCGAGCGTGCGACGAGCAACGGCGAGCTGATCACAGCCCTCGCCGCCTGCGCGGAGCGTGCCGGTCGAGGCGTCGCCAGCCCCGACGAGGCCCGAGCCGCCCTCGAGCTAGGCAGCCCCTGACCTGCCGCGGCGGCGTCGAGAGGTGGCCACTCCCCCCCGGGCGGAGCGGGCCACAGCGCTCTTCTGGGACCGCACCGCGATGGGCCACGCGCGAGAGTACGAGAGTACGAGAACAGCCGCGACCCTCGTCACAGGCCGCTGGCGCGAGCGTCTCGACAGATCGCTCGCGCCCCCGGGTCAGATCGACCTAGCAGGCCACTACCATCGATCCAGTGCTGATCGCGGCCCTCACCTGGCTCTTCGACCCGACAGGACCGACCGTCCGGGTCGACCTCGGCACGCCCCCGGAGGCAGGCGCGGGGTGGCTCCAGCCGATCGCGATCGGCCTGCTCCTCCTCTCGCTGCTGACGGTCGTGCTCCATCGTCGACGGGCCCGAGCCCATGGCGGCCCGGGCCTTGTCGGGCTCCGCTCTTTCACCCTCGGCGCCGCGGTCGGCAACGCTCTCCTCGACTTCGGCGGCATGTTGACCCCCGACCGCCCCAGCGCCGAGTCGATCCAGAACATCGAGGAGGAGCCGGTCGACGACGCGCTCGGCGACGGTCGCCGGCCGCCGAACCTGGAGCTCGAAGCGCCGCCGGAGGATCCTCCGGAGGACGGCTCAGATCCCTAGAAGCGACCGCCGACGACGAAGCCCGCCCCGCCGCGGCCGGCCGTGGGCGCCCCCCGGAGCGAGGCCCGCCTCTCCGAGCGCCACCCCGCCCGCTTCAGGTCCCGGACACCGGCGGCGATGAGCGTCACCCCGAGCGCGGTCCCGACAGCGCCGAGCACGGCCCCGCCCGCGGTCAACGTCGACGCCTGATCGTACTGCCGCTCAAAGGGACGGCGCAGCTCCGGCGAGAGCTCGCCGAGCTCCGAAACCCCGGCCGCCTCGAGCTCGCGGTCGGCGGAGCGTCGGAGGTAGATCCCGCTCCCCATCATCGCCACACCGCTGAGCCCGAGGCCCGCGAGCACAGCCCCGCTGATCACCTCCCCCTTGGCGATCCGTAGGCCCCTCGACTGGGCCTCGGCCCGCTCGGCCCGCGCCGAGGCGACGCTCGCCCGGGTCGACGCAGCCTTCGCCCGCACCTCGAGCTGACGGAGGTCCTCCTCCTCGAGGCCGAGGCGGAGCAGCGCGTACTCATCGTCGCTGCCCCTCAGCTCCTCGATCCTCGCCTTCCCGGCGCTCGCGTGGACCCGCGCCACCTCCTCGGCCCCGGCGACGGAGCCCACGCCTGCGAGCGCAGCCTCGGCCGCGCCGATCATCAGCGCAGGATCATCGTCGAGCTCGGCGATCACGGCGAGGTCCCTCGCGGCCTCCAACGGCGAGCCGTCCTCGATCCCCCGGGCCGCCCGCTCCTCAGCCCGGCGACGGCGCTCCAGCGCCTGCTCGCCGGAGGTGGTCGCCTCCTCAAACTCCTCCTGGGCGTCCTTCGCCCGCCTCTTCCGCGACGGCGGAGGGGGGGGCGGTCCCCGCTTCGCGCTCCTCGCTTCTTTGGTCCGCTTCGCCGCCCGCGGCTTGGCCTTCGCCTTGGCCTTTGTCCTCGGCTTGGCCGCGGGTGCGGGCGCCTCCGCTTCGGACTCCTCACCGTCTCCGGTCGCCTCACCGCTGGGGTCGTCCTCCGCCTCCTCTGCCGCCCCGTTGTCTTCGGCCTCCTCCGCCTCCTCGACCGCGGGCTCGCCCCACTGGGCCGAGGCGGGCTCTGCCTTGGCCTCTAGGGGCCACAGAAGACCCGCGCAGGCGGTCACGATGATGCCGACCCCGAACTCTCCCAACCTTGCGCCCTGCCTCGGCCTCGACCTCGACCACATCACTTGCCCCCCTTCTTGCAGGCGACGGTCTCGCCCAGGTTGAGGTCACAGATGCTCTGGGCGAAGTTCGCCGTGAAGACCTGCCGCTTGACGGTGCCGCCGTCGACCAGCTTCTGCAGGTCGGGCCCGAGCTTGCCTATCTGCGACGCGAGCTGTTCGGTGCGGACCCCGAGCTCGGCGGCGGCCCGGCGGAGATCGACGTCGAGATCGAAGGCCTTGAAGACCCGCAGGGTCGGCTCCTCCTCCCGCTCGACGACGGGGCCTATCTGCTCGAGCGCGTCGGTGAAGCGCTTGCGATCGAGGGTCTGGAGCGACTCAAAGTCCGACGGCTCCGGGTGGAGGTTGGTGACCGCCTGCTTGATCTCCTCGGGGAAGTCGAAGCTCTCGAAGACATGGCCGCGGACCTCGTCCTCCTTGGTGATCATCCCCTTCGCGTGGCAGCCCATGCAGGAGAGGCCGTTGACCACGTTCTGATCGGGCTGCTCGGGGTCGGTGACGATGTCGTCGGGGCCCTCGTCGATGCGATCGCCGTTGCCGTCCACCAACATGTAGGCCTGGAGGCCGTTGGGCAGGTTGAAGATGATCTCGCCGCCGTCCTCGCAGAAGTCGAGCGGCTCGGCGAAGAGGTTGCGACAGCCGTCATTGCCGGCGAAGTCGTAGGAGAGCCAGTAGACCCGGTTGCTCGCGCCGGGGAACTCATGCCGCTCGATCAGGCGGTTGTTGACCGAGACGTTGGAGTTCTGGAAGCCGGAGCGGGCGACGATGTCGTCGTTCGACTTGATCTCCGTCGCGATGTTCGACGCGACGTTGATCCCGAAGGCGTTCTCGAGGGTGAAGCGGCTCGACGGGATCTTGAGGATGTCGTGGTAGAGCGGCGGCCGCGAGGCGTCGGCGACGAACCAATCCGCCGTCTGAAACGGCACCTCGGTCCGGGTGAAGTCCTTCAGATCGGCGGCCTCGTTCTTGACGTACTCGATCGCGAAGGGGTTCGCCGCGACGATCTCGTCCCAGAGCGCCGCGTCCCAGCCGTAGTCCCGGAGATCGATGCGGAAGATCGTCGCCCGCTCGTCGATCGCCTCCGGCAGCACCACCTTGTTGCCGGTCGAGAGGCTGTTGATCAGCTTGAAGAGCGCGTAGCGGTAGACCTCGAGATCCTCGCCGCAGATCCCGGAGTTGTAGAGGTGGGTCAGCGTGAAGTAGCGGATGAACTCCCGCTCGTCCGGCGAGATCTCGGTCGTGTCGCTGATGTCGTTGCGCATCAGGCTCAGCATCGTGTCGATGCTGATGTAGTCGTCGCCCTGACCGCAGCCGAGCTGGACGCTGATGCACTCCTCGACCCAGGTCCAGAGGGTCAAGACCTCCGCGTCGGTCGGCCGCCCGGCGCTGGGGACGTTGGCCGGCGGCATCTGCCCGCTCTCGACCCGCTTGTAGAGCGGCGACTCCAGCGGGAAGCCCGGCTTGACCTTGCCGTTGGCGATCAGCGCGTAGACGTCGGTGACGTAGTCGAACTGCGCCTGGTTCGAGCCGCCCGGACCGTGGCACGAGCCGCAGCGATCGTCGAGGATCGCCAGCGCCTCCTCGGAGACGAGCTCACAGGCGAGCTCTTCGCCGCCGCTGGCATCGCCGCTGTCGTCGGTATCGCCGGTGCTCCCCCACGAGCCCCCGGAGGACGATCCTGTCGACGAGCTGCCGAAGCCCGTGCTGCTGCCCTCGGGGGGCACATCGAGGGTGTTCACGGTGCATCCGGCGAGCGCGCCCGCGGGGAGGAGACAGAGGCCAAGGCCGATGGAGCGTAGAGATTGGACCAGGGAAGTGTTCATAGTGCGCATGGGGGACCTCATCCATTCGAGTGTCGACCTGCGCGAGATCGATCACGGAAAAGCGAAGCTCTCCCCGATCTTTCTCAACACCCCCCGTCGCAAATACATATCGCGTACGGCGGACTACAAGGTCCTCGCATTCGCGGGGAACCGCGCGCGCACAGGATGGAGCACCCGTGCAACCGCTGCGCGTCGCGACGAGCGCGGGACCCACCTCTCAGCCTGCGCGGAGGAGGAACCTGCGGATCCCGTCCGTCGTGACCGCGACGATCTCGCCCTCGAGGGTCACCCGCAGACCGACGATCCCAGCGCCCGCGGACCATCGCCCGACCTGGCGCGAGCCCTCGACCTCGACGGCCCGGACCTCCCCGCGTCCGTCACCCAGCACCAGCCAACGGCCCGCCCGATCGAGCGCGAGAACCGGGCTCCCGCTCCCCCAGCGGCCCTCGTCGAGCAGCTCCAGCGTCTCTCCGTGGCGGCGCCAGAGGCAGACCTCGCCGCCCCGCGCCGCCGCGGCGATGACCCCCGCCTCGGCCGTGACGAGGGCGACGATCGGCGACTCCCCGCAGCGTCCTCGGAGCTGCCGCGCGCCCTCGAGGTCCCAGACCCAGACCCCGCCGCGACGATCGCCGCTCACCATGCGCTGGCCGTCGTCGCCCCACAGGACCACCGTAGGGGTCTCCGTGACCGTCTTCGTCGCCCGACGCTCCGCCATCCAGAAGATCGCCACGAGGAGCGCGAGCGCGAGACCAAGACCGCCGATCAGGACCCGAATCAGGGTCTCGCGACCGATCGAGAGCGGCACCGCCGAGCTCCGGCTCCGGCCTCTGCCGGCGAGCCCGGCGAGCTCATCGAGGAGGGCCGCCATGGTCGGATAGCGCGCCTCAGGCCGACGCTCCAAGCCCCTCCCCAGCACCCTCCCCAGCTCCCCGGGGATCCGCCCCGAGCGCCCCGTCACGCCGGCACCTCCGCGCCCCGACCCGAGCTGGCTCGCGATCGGACGCTCGCCGAAGAGCGCCTCGTAGAGGACCATACAAAAGGAGTATTGGTCGCTCGCCGCGGTCGGGACGTCGCCGCAGATCTGCTCGGGCGACATGTACGCGGGCGTCCCGAGGATCACCTCAGCGCCGGTCAGGGGCGTGAGACCGCGGCCGTGCCCCGGAGCGATCGCGCGGACGAGGCCAAAGTCCACCACCCGGACCCTCCCCCGGCGGTCGACGATGATGTTGTCGGGCTTGATGTCGCGGTGGACGAGCCCTGCGGCGTGGGCGGCCGCGAGCCCGCGTCCCGCGGCGATCATCACCTCGAGGATCGCCGCGGTCGATCGCTTCGTCGCCGACAGCCACGCGCCGAGGGTCGATCCCTCGATGTACTCCATCGCCAAGAAGATCCCACCGGCGTGGACACCGACCTCATAGACGGTGACCACATTCGGGTGGGCCAAGCGGGCGAGGCCCCGGGCCTCGCGCAGGAGGCGAGCATGACCGACGCTCGGATCGTCGAGGAGATGGTTGTGGACCAGCTTGAGCGCCACCTTGCGGCCAAGCTCATCGTCCATCGCCCCGTAGACGGTGCCCATCGACCCGACCCCGAGGCGCTCCAGGACCCGGTACCGCCCGATCCGCACCGGCTCGCGCGCCTCGCCGAAGAGCCGCGCGTCGACCATCGCCCGCAGACGTCGCTCGGCGACGCGGTCCATCACGCCCGCCGCCATCGCCCCGCCGACGCTGCCCGTCCGCGACCGACGCGTCGCGGCTCCCTCGATGGTCTCGACCACGGGCCTATCGTAGAGAGTCCGCGCCGCAATCGCTGTATAGGCAGGCACAGAGACGACAAGCCTTCGCGTAATGTGAACACATACAATTACACAGAAGCGCAATGTGCAGAGGTCTGGTCTGCCCTCTAACGGCGGCCTATAAGGTGTCTAGAATGTCAGCGACACTCCGCGATTGGCAGCTCCTCGACGCCTGGCGCAGCGGCGACCGGGGCGCTGGCGGAGCCCTCGTCGACCGACACTTCGCCGCCATCTCTCGCTTCTTCCGCAACAAGGTGACGAGCGAGCACGACGCCGCGGACCTGGTCTCGCAGACCTTCCTCGCCTGCACCGAGACCAAGGACCGGTTTCGCGGCGAGAGCTCCTTCCGCCGCTACCTCTTCGCGATCGCCCTCAACCACCTCCGGGCCTACATCCGCAAGAAGCACAAGCGCTCGGCCGAGGCGATCGACTTCGGCATCGTCTGCGTGTGCGACCTGGATCCCTCGTCGGTCTCGTCGATCGTCGCCCGACGCCGCGAGTCTCAGCTCCTCGTCCGTGCGCTGCGCGAGATCCCGGTCGACTTTCAGGTCGTCCTTGAGCTCTCGATCTTTGAAGATCTCTCGGGGCCGCAGATTAGCGCGCTGCTCGGAATCCCCGAGGGAACCGTCCGCGGACGCCTACGTCTCGGCAAGGAGCGCCTGCGTACGCGACTCAGCGCCATCGCCCGCAGCCCCGCCGAGGCGGACTCGACGATCACCGATCTCGAGGGCTGGGCCCGCGATATCCGGCGAAGCCTCGGCCGCGCGGAGGGCCAGGACCCCTGACGACCGTCGCGCTGACACCCTTGCGCCCGCGCGACCGCGAGCCTCTTCGCCGCGCGAGGCGAGGCTCACCGCCCATGACCGACGTCACGCTGGCGCGCGATCGCGCGTTCCGCGAAGGAGGCGCAGAGTCCAGCCCTCAGTTGTACAATCCGGGCAAGGCCCGCCACATGGCTAAGACCCTCTCCCGCGCCACCCAGATCGTCTACCGGATGTGGCCTCGCCTCGCTAGCGACGAAGAGATCCTCGTGATCGCCGCTAGCGGCGACGTCAGCCTCACGACCAAGGACGCCAAGCACGAGCTCAAGCTGCCCGAGAGCTGCTTCTCCGAGCTCGTCGAGCGCTTCGAGCAGTACAAGTTCAAGAGCGTCACCGGCGTCCACGGCGACGCGATGTCCGACTACACCCACATCCTCGAGGTCCACGAGGGCCCCAAGAAGAAGGCCCGCTGCACGCTCCGCTTCAACCACGAGTTCGGCACCCTGATCGGCAACGCGCCGGTCGGGATCAAGGAGACGATCACCCTCCTCTCCCGCCTCTGCGAGAAGCTGACCCAAGGCGTCGAGCCCGACGAGCCGCTCGACACGATCCTGATCGAGCTCGGCCGCGGCATCGACTTCCCCTACATCAACCCCCACGGCGACCCCGGCCCCTTCGTCCTCCTCGACCGCAAGGGGAAGACCCTGCCGGCCTCGCCGATGGGCTGGAGCATGCCCTACGCCGACGGCCTCCTGCCCTGCCGCGTCGGCGACAAGTACGGCTTCATCCGGATCAGCGGCGAGCTGATGATCCCGGCGGCCTACGGCCTGACCCTCGGCTTTAGCGAGGGCCTCGCCGCGGTCAAGATCGAGGACAAGTGGGGCTACATCGACACCCAGGGGACGATGGTCATCGCCCCCGCGTTCAGCTCCGCGACCAGCTTCTCCGACGGCCGAGCCCACGTCCAACGCGGCGAGCAGGGCGGCTTCATCGACGAGCAGGGGAGCTTCTCGATCCTGCCCGCCGGCACCCTCCAGGTCGGCCGATATGTCGAGGGGCTCGCTCGCTTCAAGGCGCTCAACCGGATCGGCGTCGCCTGCTGGGGCTTCTTTGACAAGGCTGGCGAGATCATCGTCCCGCCCGAGTACGACATGGTCTACGACTTCGTCGACGGCCTCGCCCGGGTCCAGCTCGACGACCTCTACGGCTACATCGATCCCCGCGGCAAGGTGATCATCGAGCCCGAGTTCCCCGAGGCGAGCGACTTCTCCGAGGGCCTCGCCGGGATCCACGAGGAGGGCCACACCGGCTACATCAACCCCGAGGGCGAGATGGTCATCGACATCGAGTTCCGCAACGGGAGCAGCTTCTCCGAGGGGCTCGCCGCGGTGGGCCTGGGTACCAAGATGGGCTACATCGACATCACCGGGAAGGTCGCGATCGAGCCGAACTTCGAGCTCGCAGAGCCCTTCCGCGACGGCCGCGCTGCGGTCCGCGTCGATCACCGCTGGGGCTACATCGATCGCAGGGGCGAGCTCGTCCTGCCCGCGATCTACGAGTCCGCCCGCCCCTTCCGCGACGGCGTCGCCTGTGCCCGGCTCTTCGCCGCGCCCAAGGAGATCGTCCACACCGGCTCCGCGAAGGTGATCGTCAACCTCGGCAAGGGCAAGGCGAGCAGCTAGCCGACCCGAGCCCGAGCGCCACAACAGGCCACAACAGGCCACAACAGGCGCCCGTCGCCGCGCTCCTCCGCCTCTGCTCCGATGAAGCAACGCCGCACCCCCCGGCCCCTGGCTTCGATGCAGCAACGCCGCACCACCGGCGGCGGGAGCAGACGATCGACTACGGGCTCAGGCGACCGACCCAGATATCGCGAGCATCGTCCACGCTGATGACGCTGCCGCCGACATAGATCGAGTTGTCGGGGCCGATCGCCACCTCGCGACCGAAGTCGGGGCCGACCGAGACCGGCTCGATCGTCCGCGCCCACCGGGGCTCGCCCTCCGGCGAGAGCTTGCGGATCATCACCCGCCGGACGCCGTCGACGTTCTCGCCCCCGGTCATCACGTAGTCGCCGTCGAGGTCGCGCTCGATCCCGAAGCAGTGCGCCCCTTCTTCGGTCTCGCCGGAGTAGACGTCGGTCCAGACGATGATCCCGTCGGCGTCGTAGCGGCGGACCCAGGACTGCCAAGGGATGTCGACCATGCCCTCGTAGCCGCACACGATCACGTCACCGCTCGGGTCGACGGTGACCCCCCGCAGGTAGTCCCCCTTGTTCGACGGGCCGTTTCGCTGGCGGGTCCAGAGGATGTTGCCGTCGGCGTCGAGCTTGCTCAGCCACATGTTGTAGCCCTCGCCGGCGACGGTCTCGTTGCCGACGACGTAGATCGAGCCGTCCGGGGCGAAGACGGCCGCCTCCCCCTGGTCGTTGCCGAGGGCCGCGCCGCTGTAGGTCCGGGTCCAGAGGACCGAGCCGGTGTCGCTGTAGCGGCGCATCCAGACGTCCTGCATGCCCTCGCCGACGCTGTGATGACCGACCGCCAAGACCTGGTTGCCGGGGCCCTTGGCGAGGGCGCGGATGATGTCGCTGCCCATCACCGGACCGTCGTAGGTCTTGGTCCACAGGGTGCTGCCGTCGGCGCCATGCCGCCGCAGCCAGGTGTTGCTGGAGGCGAGCTCGACGGCCGTGAGACCGCCGACGTAGAAGAGCTCCGAGTCCTCGACGACGATCCCGCGGCCCTGATCGCTGCCGCTCGCCGACCCGTCGTAGGTCTGCGTCCACAGCTCATCGCCGAGCTCGTCGTACTTGCGGATCCAGACGTCGCGACCGGCGGCCTCCGTGCTGACGTAGCCGGTGACATAGAGGTTGGCGAAGCCGTCGACGGCGACGTCGAAGCCGTCGTCATCCTTGCCGAGGCCGCTGCCTATCTGGTCGGACCAGAGCAGCTCGCCCGAGGGTCGGCAGTCCGCGTTGCAGCCGTCGCCGTCGACCTGGTTGCCGTCGTCGCAGAGCTCGTCGCCGTCGACCAGACCGTCACCGCAGCCCACCGGCGCGCCGGTGGTCGTCGACTCGCCCGTCGTGGTCCCGGTCGCCATCTCGGTCGTGGCGGTCTCCGTGCCCTCGCCGGTCGACGTCGACTCGCCGGCGCTCGTCGTCGTGTCGCTGGTCGACGTCCCGCCGCTGGTGCCGGTGCCGGAGGAGGCCTCGGTCGTGCCTTCGCTGCCGCCGCTGGTGGGCAGAGTAACGCCGTTTGTGGTCCGCGAGTCGGACTCGTCGATCGTCCCCGTAGCGCAGCCGAGCGAGCCCATGCAGCCGAAGACCAGGGCGAGGGCCACCGCTGGCCCCACTCGCGACCCTCCACCCTCCACCGCGTACGACACCGAACCATCGTACCCGAGGCCCCCCCCGGCCGTGGCAAAAGTACCGCGCGCTCGCGGCCCTACGAGGCCGCCGGCGGCCGCAGACCGGCCAACGCGACCGACAAGGGCCTGCCCGAGGCTGCCCGGCACGCCCAACACGCCCGGCATGCCCGACATGCCCGACGCCCGAGCCGACAGCGCGAGCGCCGAGCTCGCGGCGCATCGCCAGCGCATCGCCGGCGCGAGCGCCATGACCTCACGCGCGGCCAGCCCGAGAGCAGGCCCTGCCCGTGCGGCCTCGCGCGCAGCCCCACGTCCTGTCGCGCGCAACGTGTCGCAACAACCTACGCCGAATGGGCCCGATCGCGGGGTTGCAGGGCGTCCACGGGCCTCTCCGCGGCTTGAGCACGGCCCTTGCATTGATCTCCGGCGCCGATGTCCTCCGCGCTCCGAAATGCACTCCCGATCCTCCGCTGGCTGCCGAGCTACCGCCGCGCCGCCCTCCGGGGCGACATCACCGCGGGGCTGACGACCGCGGTGATGCTGATCCCCCAAGGCATGGCCTACGCCATGCTCGCCGGGCTCCCGCCGATCGTCGGCCTCTACGCCTCGGTCACCCCCCTGATCGCCTACTCCCTCTTCGGCACCTCGCGCGAGCTGGCGGTCGGACCGGTGGCGATGGACTCGCTCCTCGTCGCCGCTGGCGTCGGCGCGATCGCGGCCTCCGGAACCCCAGAGTACATCGCCTACGCGGTCCTCCTGGCGCTGATGGCCGGCCTCCTCCAGATCGCGATGGGCGTCGCCCGCCTCGGCTTCCTCGTCAACTTCCTCTCGCAGCCGGTGATCAGCGGCTTCACCTCGGCGGCGGCGATCATCATCGGCCTCAGCCAGCTCAAGCACCTCATCGGCGTCCCCCTCGCCTCCTCGAACATCGTCTACGAGATCGCCGCCGAGGTCGGGCGCCATGTCCACGAGACCCACCTCCTGACCCTCGGCCTCGGCGCCGCCGCGGTCGCGATGCTCCTCGCCCTCGGGCGTTGGGCGCCGCGCCTGCCGAAGGCGCTGATCGTCGTCGTCGTCAGCACTCTCGCGGTCTGGCTCGGTCGCCTCGACCTCGAGGGCGTGGCGATCGTCGGCGAGGTCATGGCCGGGCTACCCACGCCGACCCTCCCCGAGGTGCGCATGGACGCCGTCGTCGAGCTCGCGCCGACAGCCCTCGCGATCGCCCTCGTCGCCTTCATGGAGGCGATCAGCGTCTCCAAGGCGATCGCGACCAAGAAGCGCTACGAGGTCGATCCCAACCGCGAGCTTATCGCCATCGGCGCGGCCAACGTCACCGCCTCGCTCTTCCGCGCCTACCCGGTCACGGGCGGCTTCTCGCGGACCGCGGTCAACGAGCAGGCCGGCGCCGAGACGCCGCTGGCCGGGATCATCACCGCCGTCGTCGTCGCCGTCTCCCTGCTCTTCCTGACGCCCCTCCTCCACTTCCTGCCGAAGGCGACCCTCGCCGCGATCATCATGACCGCCGTCTTCGGCCTCATAGATCTCAAGCAGGTCGCCCACCTGTGGAGGGTCAAGCGCTCCGACCTCGCGCTCCTCGGGGTCACCTTCGCCGCCGTCCTCGTGATCGGCATCCAGGCCGGGATCCTCATCGGCGTCGCCGCCTCGCTCCTCTGGTTCGTCGTCCGGACGACCCGGCCGCACGCCGCTGTGCTCGGGCGGATGCCCGGCTCGCAGTCCTTCCGCAACCTCCGCAACGCCCCCGAGGCGACGGCCTACCCGGGGCTCCTCATCCTCCGCATCGACGCCCAGTTCTACTTCGGCAACGTCTCCTTCCTCCGCGAGACCCTCCGCGACCTCGAGGCCGCCGCCGAGGAGCCCCTGCACGCCGTGCTCCTCGACGCCAGCGCGATCAATGACCTCGACTCCTCCGCCGACACCGCCCTCCACCTGATCGCCGACGAGTACCGCGAGCGTGGGATCCGCCTCGCCTTCGCCGGGGTCAAGGGGCCGGTGCGCCAGGTGATGCTCCGCTCCGGCTTCCTCGACGCGCTCGGCCCCGAGAACTTCTTCCTCTCGACCCACGAGGCGGTCCAGACGCTCCTCGCGAGCGAGCCCAGCACCGGCAACACGACCGATCCGCTGATCCAAGCGCTCCTCGCCAAGGAGCCCCCCAAGGCCTCCTAGCAGACCGTGGCAAAAGTCCGGCTCGCGATCGGCTCAGCGGGCGCGGACGGTCTTGACCCGCTTCGCGCCGCCGCGCTCGTAGTTGATGCGAAAGGTCGAGGTGCCGCCGAGGCCCATGTAGAGCGCGAAGAGCTCGCCCTCATCGGTCAGGCTGTGGCCGTTGATCTTGGTGATCACGTCGCCCTTGCGCATCCCCAAGCCGGCGACGGCAGAGCCCGGGGTCACGCTGGTCAGGCGATAGCCGCGATGCTTGCCGCCGCTGATGTGCGGGGTGTAGCGGACCTGCTTGCTCGCCGCCGCGGGATTGGCGAGTGCGGCGTCGAGCTCGGAGCGGCGGATCGTACAGCTGTCGGCGGACGCACAGGTCGCCGAAGAGCTGCTGCCGCTGCTGCTCTTGCCCCCGCTGCTCTTGCCTCCGCTGCTCTTGCCCCCGCTGCTCTTGCCCCCGCTGCTCTTGCCCCCGCCTCCGCTGCCAGCCGGCGTCGCGCTGCCGATCGTCTTCCCGGCCCCCGCGGCGGTCGGCGAGGCTCCTCCGCCCGCCCCTGCGTGGCCTCCGGCCTTCGCGTCGGCGGCGAGCGCCTCGAGCTCCCGATCGTCGACCGCCGCGACGAGGGCGTTCGCGTCGACGACAGCGACCGCCGGCTCCTCCGCCACGACCTCGCCGCCCTCCTCGCCGACCCGCGAGGACCAGGCGAGGCCGTCGACCAGGCGATAGTCGAGGAAGAGCGCCGTCTCGCCACGCTCGACCGCGACGACAGCGTGGCGCCGCGCCGAGGCGATCGCCGCCCGCGCGCGCTCCGGGCTGGTCATGCCGATCCCGTTGATCGCCCCGACGACATCGCCCTCCTCGAGCCCCAAGCGGGCGAAGGGCGAGTCCTCGGCGATCGCCCCCAGGCGGTACCCCTGGGTCGCCCCCTCGGCGTCGAGGCGGGGCTCGATCTGGAGTCCGCTGCGGCCCTCGGTCAGCGACTGGACCAGGAGCGCCGCGACGAACGAGTCGACCGAGAAGCTCGACGGGTCGTCGGTCTTGACCTGGATCGCGCTCGGCAGGAGCGCCAGCGTGGCCTCGCCGAGGAGGGGCGCCGTCGCGACCGGACCCTCCGCAGAGGTCGCCCCGTTCTGTCCATCGTTCGGGCCACCCTTCGGCCGATCGTTCGGCCCTCCGCAGCCGACGAGCCACGGAGAGGCGAAGCCGACCCCGCAGACGAGGGCCATCCGGAGGAGGAGGTTTCGGCCGATGCTCGGCTGGTCGACTGAAGTCACGGTCTCCTAGGCTACGCCCGCTGGCCGCGCTCGACCACTCGACGAATGGACGAGGAGCCGCGCCCGCCGGGCCCCGCACCCTCTCCGCCGAGGGCGGGCCGGGTGCCGAGCCGGACGCCGCCGTCACCCGGTCGACTGACGTCCCCGTTTCCTAGGCTACGCGGACGCACCTCGCCCCGCTCACGGGCGGCACAGAGCCCCGACGAGAGGTCGATCCCAGCGCTCGGACGGTGCATAATCGCGCCCAGTCGAGCGGCGATCGCTGCTCCCCCTCGCGAGGAGAGAAGAGCCTTGGGTCATCATAAAATTCGGCGTCTGCGGGTCTACGGAGGCTTCCTCGACAGGCTCGATCTGCGCTTTGGCGACGGCCTCAACTGCATCATCGGCGGCCGCGGCTCCGGCAAGACCACCGTCCTCGAGTTCATCCGCTTCGCGCTCGATCGCCTGCCCAAGCCGAGCTCGGGGAGCAAGGGCTCGGACGACCGCCTCCGCAACCTCTTGAGCGCCAACCTCGGCGCCTCGGGCTACGTCGAGGTCGAGTTCGAGAGCCAAGAGGGCCTCTCCTACCGGATCCGCAGGACCGCCACGGAGGCGCCGGTGATCACCGACGACCAGGGCAAGACCGTCGACACCAAGGTGCTCGCCTCGTCGGTGCTGATCGACGCGGCGATCTTCTCGCACAACGAGATCGAGGAGATCGCCCAGAGCCCCACCGCCCAGCGCGAGCTCCTCGATCGCCTCTGCTCGCAGCCGCTGCACAGCCTCCAGTCGCAGATCGATCAGGCCGGCGACGCCCTCGCCGAGAACAGCCAGCGCCTGCTCAACGTCGCCGCCCGGACCAAGAGCGCCCACCAGGACCTGGTCGACCTCTCGAGCTGGGAGAGCAAGCTCCACGCCGCGAACGCGGCGATGGAGGCCGACGGCCTCTCGCCCCAGCTCCAGGGCGCCGCGGTGGCCAAGGAGCTGCGCGAGCAGGAGGCTGCGGCCCTGACCCGCGCGTTGGCGGCGGTGACCAAGCTCCGCGATCACCTCGGCGACGCGACCCTGGATCAGGTGAAGGGGCTCGACGAGCTGATCCCGGAGACGGTCGAGCGAGGGCCGAACGGCGCGCTCTTCTCGGAGCTCAAGCGCGAGCTCATCCGCCACGAGACCGAGCTGCCGATCCTCCTCTCCTCGGTCGTCGATCGCCTGCGCAACCTCGGCGAGAGCTTGGAGCGGGCGAAGGGCGACGTCGCGGCGCTCCACGCCCCGGCCGAGGCCGACTACAAGAGCCTGATGGCCGAGGCCGACGCCCACTCCGAGCGCCTCTCGGATCGCGACGAGGCCGCCGGCCACGTGCTCCGCCTCCAGTCGGTCAAGGGCGAGCTCGCCCTGCTCTCCAAGGCCCAGGCAGAGGCGACCAAGGAGCGTCGCCGCCTCCTGGAGGCCTACGCCGAGCTTCGCCGCCAGCGGACCAAGACCCGGACGACGATCTCCTCCGAGATCAGCGGCCGCCTCGGCGGTCGGGTCCGGGTGATCGTCACCGCCGACGCCGAGGCGAGCGAGTATCGCGATCTCCTGGTCTCGCTGATGAAGAAGACCGGACGCCAGTACAACGCCCCCGTCGATCGCCTGGTCACCGCCGTCGCCCCTGGCGATCTCGGAGAGCTCGCCGATCGCGACGACGTCGCCGCCCTCGCCGCCCGGGCGGAGGTCAACGCCGACTTCGCCGAGACCCTCTTCGCCCAGCTCAAGGACCACCCGGAGCGTCGCTATGAGCTCGACATCATCGATCGCGAGGACGTCCCGCGGATCGAGCTGCGGGTCGGCGACACCTGGCGAAGCGCCGACCGCCTCTCCACCGGCCAGAAGAGCTCCGCGATCCTGCCGATCTTGCTCCTCGAGAGCGAGGCCCCCCTGCTCATCGACCAGCCCGAGGACAACCTCGACAACTCATTCATCTCGGACGCCGTCGTCCCCCAGCTGCGGGACATCAAGGGCCGCCGCCAGCTCATCACGATCACCCACAACCCGAACCTACCGGTGCTCGGAGACGCCGAGCGGGTCATCGTCATGGAGGCCGACGGTCGCTCCTCCACCGCCATCGCCCAGGACGACCTCCAGTCGACCAAGGATCACATCCTCCGGCTCATGGAGGGCGGTTGGGCCGCCTTCCGCCTCCGTCAAGAGCGCTACGAGACCCCCTGAGAGTTGTCGATCCGTCCGACTCAGAACCCGCGGCCCACGACCTCCCCACACGGTCTCGCTTGGGAGGCTCTCGATCGCTTTGACTTCGTCACGGACCGAGGTTCGACCGGCGATGCGCGTTGTTGCTCATCATCTTCGCGAGTCTCGACGAGCGCATATCGAGTGAAGACCTGCGCGAGAAAGTCGTCCACGCACCCGCGATCGGAGCCCAGGACGACTCGCTCGGGCGAGCGAGGGGCGACGGGTGGGACGCAGCGGGAGGACCCGTGCCTCGCGCGGAGACACGCGTACTCTGTCTCTTCAAGCAGATCAGATCTACCCGTGGCGAGCACGTGGCATGGGAGGACCCGCGTCGCGAGGGACCCGTCTCGTCGCCCCTCGCCCGCCCGCCTTCAGCCTCCAAGCTCCGCCCCTCGCGAAGCACGAGGTGAGCGCTCACCCACGATCATGCAGTCAGCGTGAGTAATCCGCGTTACCTGCGGTTCTACGCGGTTCTTCGAGGACTCCTACCATCAGCGCCTATTTCAGGGCTAGGGGTTGAAGATCTCCTTCAGCCGCATCCCGCCCGGGTAGGCGTAGGAAGCATAGGCTCCGGTGCACTCGCAGACCGGCAGCCCCGGCGCGTTGCAGATCTCCTCGGTGCAGCACTGCTCCTTGCCCATGACCCCGCAGTTCGGCTTGTTCGGGTCGTTGTTGGAGACCGTGCACTTGCCGGTGCAGGGCCGGCAACAGGGCTTGTGCCCGGGCGTGTCACACTCGGCGTCGACGAAGACCGGGTTGCAGTTGCTCGGGATCGTGTAGCCGATGCTGATAAGGCCGAACGTGTCGTCGGAGATGGCCTCGTGCGCGCCCTCTTCGATCAACCAGTCCGCGACCTCGTAGGCGCCGACGTCGTAGTAGCCGTTGACCTCGATGCCGTCGATCACGATCGGCGCGTCGCCCTTCTGGTGGATCACCTGGGCGTAGTTCAGCTCGTAGTTGACGCCCGTGACGAAGGCGTAGCGGTCGAGGAACTGCTCGACGGGGACCATCTGGTACATCGCCGGGTCGCCGAAGCCAGGGCCCGTCTGGGCGCCGGAGATGTACTGGACCGGCAGGAAGGGCTTCTCGCTCTTGAAGATGAAGGACGTGCCGGTGTCGACCTCGAGCTCGGCGAAGTCTCCCCGCTTGCTTAGGACGATCGGAGTCCCGGCCTGGGCCGGCTCGGTCGTCACCGTGACGTTGTCGTCGCCGGCGTAGACCCGCCAGTAGTGCTTCTCGTCGAGGCGGGTCGGCGAGTGGGCGCCGACGTACTCCTTGCCCCAGTACTTCAGCGGGATCATCTGCTCCTGGAGGTGATCACAAAAGCCGTTCTTCACCGGGACGAAGGCGCAGTTGGTCGCGCCGACGACCCAGATCGGCTTGTCGGCCGTGACCACGGTGCCGGAGATGTCCCGCTTGTAGCGCTCCTCGTCGTCGCAGTCGTTGCGGGCCTCGGCGCAGTCGGCCTCGGTGCCGCCATCCTCCAGACACTGCGCCTCCTCCTCCTCGCAGCGCATGTCGCCGTTGACCGCGGAGGCGCCGATCTGGAGGAGGTCGCCGGCGAAGGCCATCTTGATCGTCCCCTGTTCGCCGCCGTTGACGAAGGGGATCGGCAGGCCGTTGCCGGCGGTGTCGATCCTCGGGGTCCAGGTGACCGTCGTCTCGTTCTCCGAGGCGACGACGTTGAAGTAGCTCGGCTCGCCCAGCGCCGGGTAGGAGGCGATGACGTAGACCTGCCCGAGCGTGTGGTCCGGCAGGAGCATCGACGAGTCGTTGGTCGCGACGTTGTCGAGCGGCGAGTGCTGGTAGGCGATCACCGGCAGGTCGCTCTCCATCCGGTAGGTGCCGCCGGTGCGGTACTGGGAGAAGCCGCCGATGAAGGGGTTGGTCAGCTCGAAGAGGTGGGTCTTGCCGGGCTCGACGACCACCGGATCGCCGATCGGGAACTCGTCCGCGAGGGCCGAGACCCCGTAGAGCTGCACCGTCGCCGGGGTCGCGTTCGAGATGTTGCCGACGATCAGCGCGTCGGGCTCGGCCTCCTGATAGTGGCGCATCCGGTTGGCCCGGAAGGAGCAGCCCTCGGAGGAGGGCGGGTCCTGGATGAGCTCACAGGGGCCTAGGCACTCGTCGACGTAGCACTGCTGGTACTTGCCGCAGGGGGTCTCCTCCCAGAGCTGACCGTCCTCGCTGCACTTCTCGGTGCCGTCGAGCGCGTCGGTGCAGCGGATCGCCCCAGGGATGCAGTTGAGGATGGGGCCGGTCTCGCTTACGCCTGTCGGGCTGGTCGTGATCGAGGTGTTATCTGTGCCCCCCGTGGTGTTGCTGGTCGTCATCCCCGGGCCGTTGCAGGCGAGCATGAGGGCGACGAGCGCGAGGGGCGAGAGGGCAGAGGTGCGGCGAAGCTTAGGCAGACGCATAGGATGGTAGGGCTTAGGAATAGGGCTCGAAGGAGGTCCGAGAGGAGCGAGCGGGCGGGTGCCGCTCACTCGCTGTCGGCGACGACGAAGTCGAGGTAGAAATTGACCGTGTCGGTCTCGGCGTCGACGTCGATGCTGAGGGGCTCGAAGAAGATGCTGCTCCCCTCGACGCCGATCGAGCGGTAGTTGAGCGTCAGCCCGACCTGCTCGGCGAGGGCCGCCTTGAAGTTGTCGATGAGCCCCTCGTTTTGCATGATCAGCTCTTCGCGGTCGGCCGCGAGACGACCGCTGCCCTCGCCGCCGACGACCGCGACGTTGCCGGGGCTGACGGAGAGGCCAGATGAGGCGTTGATCCCGAGGATGAGCGGCATCTCGGCGATCGCGTAGCCGCAGTAGCCCTCGTCGGTCCGCCAGACCCGGAAGGTCGTGTCGAGGCGGTCGTTGTTGACGGTCCCGGCGGTCATGTTGTCCATGGTCACGCCGTAGAGCCCGTCCTCGTCGGGCTGCCCGTCCTCGCCGTAGCGCCGCGCGATCTCCCCCTCGACGATCATCCGCTGGCTGACCGCGAGGATCATCTGCGGGTCGAAGATGAGGCCCATCGCCGTGCCCTCCGGCAGCGCCTTCGGCTGGTCGAGGCCCGCGCCCTCCGGCAGCTCGAGGTTGGTCTCCATGCCGAGGACGATCGCGTCGAGGTCGGGGACGACGAAGAGGTCGCGGGCCTGGGCCTTGACGTCCTGGTTGCCGATGTCGAGCGAGCCGATCACGAGCAGCTCGGTCTCACCGTACTGCTCGCGGACGATGTCCGTCGCGAGGAGGGCGAGGGCTCCCGAGATCGCCTCGAAGTTCTCAGAGTCGATCCCGTTGGCGTTGAGATCCATCTTGCTGACGGTCGCCTCGTTGTAGAGGGCGACCAGCGCGGCCGAGCCGTCGTCGCGCTCGCGGAGACGGATCGGGATCGCCATGAAGGCGTCGCCAAGGCCCGCGGTCAGCCCCTCCTCGGGGTCGCCCTGGACGACGCCGAACTTGAACTCGAGGGAGAAGAGCACGCACTGGTTGCAGGTCGGGATCGAGACCACGTCGATCACCGGCGTCGACAGGGGCGTGAACTTCACCCGCGCAGGGCCGAGCTGCATCTCCGAGGCGAAGGGCACGTCGTCGCCGACGACGCCGCTGAGGAGGCGGTTGATCCCGTCCTCGGAGATCATCATCCCGAGCGGGTACGTGCCGATGTCGGAGACCGCCGGCAGGAGCACGCCCTCCTTCTCGGCCGCAGCCTCGAAGCGCTCGGCCTGGTACGTGCAGTCGAACTCACGGTCAGCACCGCGGCAGGCAGAGAGGGAGAGCGCAAAGGTGGTCGCGACGACGGCGGGGAGAGCCCAGGGTTGCATGATGGATCCCATCGATAAGCAGTTATGGCAGGTTCTTGAAGGTGTCGCCGCGCCTAGCGTAGACGGCCGCAGGCGACCTCCTGAGTATGTCGGTTGCCAGCTCGAGTGACAAGCAGGTGGCCTTTCCGAGCCGCCGCCACGGCCCGCCACGACCTCACCGTGCGAAGACGCTCTCGATCCCTCGCCGCCTGTGTCCAGGAGCTCGGTGACCCGTCGCACGAGGACCCGCGAGAGACCGCACAAAGGCGCAGATCATTGTGACACGGGCGCGCAGGCTGGTATCTTCGGTCGATGGCTTTGGCTTATCGCACGCTCTTGCACGGCCTCGTGGCGACCGTCGTCAGCCTCGCGGCGCTGGCATGCAATTCGGACCTCATCCTCGATGACCCGACGACGACGACCTCGACCACCAACCCGGTGACCACCGAGCCGCCCGACCCGTGGGACTTCACGACCTCGACCACCGATCCGACGACGGGGGACTCCGGCGACCTGAGCTGTCGCAGCGCGATCGCGTGCTTGATCAACTGCGCGCTCAACCTGCCGACCGAGCCGACCCCCGAGCCCGATCTCTCGTGCTTCCTCGAGTGCCAGGACGGGATGTCGGCCGAGGAAGTCTACGATCTCTTCAAGTTCATCAACTGCGTCACCGATCTCTGCATCGAGAACGGATCCTGCGATCCGAACGATCTCGGCGGAGATGAGTGCACCGGCTGCTACCTGAACAACCTCGCCCTCGACGAGCCACCCGGGTGCGAAGCCGCAGGCCAGGCCTGCATGGGCCCCTAAGCCGCCTTAGGTCCCTGCCGTCCACTGACCGCGACCGCCCCATCGGCCCTATCCCCCCAAGCGAACGCTCCCTACTATGCCCGCACGCCGCATGCCTGCTGCACCTTGGTCTACGACTCTCCTCGCGACGGGCCTGGCCCTCGCCGCCCCTCACCTCGCCTCTGCCGCCCCGGCGAAGTCTTCGGCCGGGGCCGGGGGCTCGGTCAAGCTCGGCGCAGATGGTGCTGAGACCTCATCCGACGCCGACGCCAACGCCGACAAGGGCGACTCCAAGGGCGACTCCAAGGGCAAGAAGTCCAAGAAGATCTCGACCGCCGAGGTCAAGACCCCGTGGATGCGCCGCTACACCCCCGAGCGCAACATGGCCGAGCTCGGCCTCTACGGCGGCCTCCTGATCGTCAACGACAACCACGACTTCTTCCACCCCGACACCGCCCCGCAGATCCCCCTGTGGAAGCTCGGCGCGGACGTCGGCGCCCGCGTGGCCTTCTTCCCGGCCCGCTTCCTCGGCCTCGAGCTCGAGGGCAGCCTGATGCCGACCAACGCCCGCACCGACAACAACGAGAGCGTCCTGCTCTACGGCGCGCGCGGCCACGCGATCCTCCAGCTCCCCTACCGGGTCGCCCCCTTCATCCTCGGCGGCTACGGCCTGGTCGGCGTCTCCTCGGACATCGTCGGCAACGATATCGACCCCGTCGGCCACTACGGCGTCGGCGCCAAGATCTTCATCAACAAGTGGCTGATGGCCCGCGTCGAGGGGCGCCACCTGATCGGCGCCTACCAGGGCCGTCAGCGCGGCGACGGCGGCGACGGCGGCGCCTTCACCAGCCACTTCCAGATCCTCGCGGGTCTGAGCGTCACCCTCGGCCGGCAAAAGCCGCCGCCCCCGCCGAAGGACTCCGACGCCGACTTCTACGCCGACAGCGACGACGCCTGTCCGTACCAGCCCGGGGTCGATCCCGATGGTTGCCCCGTCGGCGACAGCGACAGCGACGGCGTCCTCGACAACATCGATCAGTGCCCGAGCGAGCCGGGCGTGCTGCCGGACGGCTGCCCGATCCGCGACACCGACGGCGACGGCTTCATGGATCCGGACGACGCCTGCCCGGAGGAGGCCGGCGTCGACCCCGACGGCTGCCCGATCCGCGACCGCGACGGCGACGGGATCCTCGACGAGGTCGACACCTGTCCCGACGAGGCGGAGACCGTCAACGGCTACCAGGACGCCGACGGCTGCCCCGACGAGATCCCCAAGGAGGTCGAGGAGTTCACCGGGGTCATCGAGGGGATCTACTTCGAGTTCAACAGCGACAAGATCCGCAAGAAGTCGGAGCCCAAGCTCAAGAAGGCGGCCGAGGTGCTCAAGGAGTTCGAGGACATCCGCGTCCAGGTCACCGGCCACACCGACAACATCGGCGACCGCGACGTCAACATCGACCTCTCGCTGCGCCGCGCGGCCTCGGTCCGGCAGTGGCTCATCGACAACGGGATCGACAGCTCGCGGATCACGACGGTCGGCGCCGGCCCCGACGAGCCGATCGACACCAACGACACGAAGGCCGGTCAGGCGAAGAACCGCCGGATCGAGTTCAAGATCCTCACCGACTAGTCGGCCCAGGATCTGTCCCTGGCGACAGCCGACGCGAGCTTCGCGTCGGCTTCGTCGTTCTCCCCGGGCCGCCGCAGCGACGACGACAGGGAGCCCCCGGAGTGCGCTCCGCACCGGGAGAGCGGGGGTCGCCGCCCCGCACGTCGTCACGACAGGCCCCGTGACCGCGCGCTCGACCATGCCGAGGGCGCGGGCAGTCTGCGCGGGTCGTCCTAGCTCGCGTCGACCGAACGCAGCGTCCGCCAGAGGGAGACCGCCGCCCTGATCCCCACCGCCCCGACGAGCGTAAAGATCACGATCAAGCCCCAGTGTCCCCGCTCCGCCAGGCGCCAGGCCCCGACCGAGAGCATGTCGACGTCGAGGGTGTGAAAGCCCATCAGCGGCGAAGCGCTCCACCGCCAGTGCGAGGCGTCCATCAGCGCCCGGTGGGTGCCGAGCTCCGGCTCCCGGCTGAGGTGGACCATCCACTCAAAGATCGAGAAGAGGCTGAGGTAGCAGGTGATCGCGACAGCGCTGAGCTGGAGGGCGCCAAAGCCGAGACGACGGGCGAGGCCCCACCGCTCCCACCGCTCCCAGAGCATGACCAGGGGGACGACAGCGAAGGGCAGCACCGGCACGAGGTGGCGGGGACCGAGCGCCCAGCCGCCGTACCAGTCGCTGCGGGTCGCGATCGCCAGGGCTCGGACGCCGATCATCGCGGCGATGAACCAGGTGACGACCGGCAGTCGACGGCGAAGCGCCGGCGCGCCGGCGAGCCCGAGCGTCACCGCCGGCGCGTAGAGGAAGAGGCTCCGGCCAGGGGCGACGAAGAGCGCCGCGAGGCCGGTCCAAGGCGGGACAAAGTGGCTGTAGATCCCGAAGCGGCCGGTCTCCCACGGCGAGCCGAAGCGGAGGTGATGGGAGAGGCCGAGCGCCGCCACACCGGCGAGGCCGAGGAGGAGCGCCCCACCCCAGGCCCGTCGCTCCTGCCAGAGAGGCGAGCGCTCCGCCGCTCCGCCGCCACGCCGCAGGGGGACGAGCGCATAGGCCAGGAGACAGGGCAGCGCGCTCAGGTTGAGCGCGTGCACATGCACAGCGAACCCGGCGAGCGCCCCGGCCATCCAGAGCCACCTGTCCCCCTCGTGCCTTTGCCCCAAGGAGCGGTGGTAGCGAGCGATACCGAGGGCGCTCAGGACCAGACAGAGCGCCGAGAGGGGCTCGCTGAGGAAGGTCCGGGTGAAGGGCCACGCCGCCGTCCCGAGACCGTAGGCCAGCGCCGTCAAAGTCGACGCCCGCGCCCGAAAGCCGAGCGTCACAAGCCAGGCGAAGAGCGCCGCCGCGGTCAGCCCCGTGAGCACGCAGTTCGTCAGGGAGATGAGCAGGCGCGACCAGTCGGCGAAGGGCCCGCGGCGGTGAAAGACCAGGTGGTCGGAGCGGACCGCGTAGCGCCAGGTGTCGGGCACCGCCGACCGGGTGATCTTCGCCAGGGCGTAGGCCGGCAGCGCGACCAGCGAGAGTCCGTGGCCGAAGAACCCGTAGCGCTCTCCGTCGACCCCGTGGGCCCAGCCGAAGGTGCCCTTGGCCTGACCCTTCATCTCGCCGGAGCGCCGCTCGATCCCCTCGATCACCAGGCTCCCCCGCTCCCACAGCGAGATCGTCGTCTGGGCGACGATCTCATCGTCGGGAAACGGGAGCCGACCCGGCGCGGTGAGCAGGTAGAGCGAGGTCGAAAGCGCTGCAACGGCGACCCCAAGTCGCCGTTGTGCGCGCGCAGGGACCATCGCCGACCTTCGGCTCAGCCGCCGGTGCCGCCGGTCGAGTCACCCATCTCGCACATCGAGGTGTCGAGGATGCACATGACCGGGTCGCAGCTGAGGCTGCCGCCGCCGTAGCCGAGGCCCATGCAGTCGAAGCCGCCGAGGTTTCCGCCGTCGCACTGCTCGCCGGGATCGAGGACATCGTTGCCGCAGTCGGCCGGGTCCGCGGTCGTCGAGGTGCCGGTGGTGTCGGGCCCGGTCGAGCCGGTGGTCGTCGTCGGGACCCCGGTGGGGTCGGCCGTGGTGCCGCTGTCGCTCGTCGACGACGACGACGATGACGACGCGGAGTCCGAGTCCGCGGAGTCCGCCGTGTCCGAGGCGCTGCTGCTACTGCTGCTACTACTGCTACTACTGCTACTGGCGCCGCTCCCCGAGGCGGTCGCCGTCGGGCTGCCCGCGCTGATAGTGCCCGTGCCTTCGTCATCGCCGCATGCGATCGAGAGGCAGGCGGAGAGGCTAATAAGGCAGAGGCTGCGCGTAAGCATGGGGATCTTTTTCGCGCTTTCCGGCCCGCGGGTCAAGTAGCTCGATCAGCGCAGGAGGGCGAGGCCTCGCTCCTGTGGACGTCATCGCGGCGCCCCTCGCGTATACTCCAGAGCCCCACTCGCCGGCCGGCGAAGGCGAACCAGCGCCCATGAACGACGCCTCCTCTGCCCCGACAACCGCCGCGAACGCCTGGAGACGCTGCCTCGAGCGGGCCGCCCAGGCGGTCGTATCGGTCCGGATCGACGCCCCCCGCCCCTTCGACACCAACTGGAACGAGTCGGCCCAGGCGACCGCCTTCGTCGTCGACGCCGAGTCCGGGCTCCTCCTGACCAACCGTCACGTCGTCCGCCCGGGCCCGGCGGTCGCCGAGGCCGTGTTCCTCAACCACGAAGAGGCGCCGCTGCGGGCCGTCTACCGCGATCCCGTCCACGACTTCGGCTTTTTCCGCTTCGACCCGGCCGCGCTGCGCTTCATGGAGCCGACGGCGCTGGAGCTCGCCCCCGAGGGGGCCCAGATCGGCGCCGAGATCCGCGTGATCGGCAACGACGCCGGGGAGAAGCTGTCGATCCTCGCGGGGACCATCGCCCGCCTCGACCGGCCGACCCCCAACTACGGGCTTCGCCGCTACAACGACTTCAACACCTGCTACATCCAGGCCGCGTCGAGCACCTCCGGCGGCTCCTCCGGCTCGCCGGTGGTCAACATCCGCGGCGAGGTCGTCGCCCTCAACGCCGGCAGCCGCAACCAGGCGGCGTCGAGCTTCTTCCTGCCGCTCCAGCGGGTCGTACGGGCGCTTCGGTGCATACGCGAGGGCGAGGCGGTCAGCCGCGGCACCCTGACCACGACCTTCGGCCTGCGGGCCTACGACGAGCTCCGCCGCCTCGGCCTCCGACCCGCGACCGAAGAGGCGATGCGACGGGCCTTCCCCGCCTCCAACAGCCTCCTCGTCGTCGAGATGCTCCTCCCCGGCGGCCCCACGGACGGCGCCCTCGACCTCGGCGACGTCCTCCTCAGCGTCGATGGCGCGCCGATCCAGAGCTTCACCGCCCTGGAGGAGATCCTCGACGCCAAGGTCGGCGCCACGCTCCCGATCGAGGTCGAGCGCGGCGGCCGGCCGATCGTGGTCGAGGTCACAGTCGCCGATCTGCACGGGATCACCCCCGCGACCTGCCTGGAGTACGGCGGCGCCGTCCTCCACGACCTCTCCTACCAGATCGCCCGCCAGTTCCAGGTCCCGTTGCAGGGCGTCTACGTCGCCAGCTCCGGCTACACCTTCGCCCCCCTCGGCCTCGACCGCGGGGCGGTGATCACCGCGATCGGCGGGACCAAGACCCCCGATCTGCAGACCCTGGAGGCCCTCCTTCAGGGCCTGCCCCACGGCGAGCGGACCTCCGTCCGCTACTTCGAGGTCGACGCGCCGCGGCATGAGCGGGTCGCCGTGATCACCGTGGACCGCTGCTTCTTCCCGATGGCCCGGCGGACCCGAGACGACGCCAGCGGCCTCTGGCCCGCCGTCAGCGCCCCTCCGCCGCCCTCCGCCGCCCGCCCCGAGGTCCTGTCGACGACCCCGCCGAGCGCCGATGATCCGCGGGCTCAGGCGCTGGCCGCCTCGCTCGTCACGGTCGAGTCCAACATCCCCCACAAGATCGACGGGGTCCACACCGCCCACACCCGCGGGGTCGGCCTCATCGTCGACGCCGAGCGCGGCCTCGTGCTCACCGACAGGGCCGCCGTCCCGGTCGCCCTCGCCGATGTCCGCCTGACCTTCGCCGGCGCCCTCGAGCTGCCGGCGACGATCGCCTTCCTCCACCCCTTCCACAACTACGCCATCCTCGCCTACGACCCGGCGCTGGTCGGCGACACGCCGCTGCGCTCAGCGACCCTCGGCGAGCGGCGGACGAGCCCCGGCGAGAGCCTCTGGGTGGTCGGCCTCCGCCGCGACAGCCAGCTCTTCGCCCAGCGCAACGAGGTCGCGACCGTCAGCGCCCTAGAGCTGCCGCTGCCCAGGCCCCCCCGCTACCGCGCCGCCAACGTCGAGCGGATCGTCTTGAACCACAACGTCCGCTCCTCCCTCGGCGGGGTGCTCACCGACGATGACGGCACCGTCCTCGGCCTCTGGGCCACCTTCAACTACCAGAGCCAAAAGGAGCACAAGACCGTCTCCCTCGGCCTCCCGGTCGATATCTGGCGGCCGACCGTCGACGCGCTCCGCCGCGGCGAGGCGCCCGTGCTCTACGAGCCGGGGATCGAGCTGCGCTACCTCTCCTTGGCGGCCGCCCGCAACCACGGCCTGGACGAGTCCTGGGCCCACCGGATCGAGGCCGCGGATCCCCGCAGCCGTCAGGTCCTGATCGTCGATCGGGTCTCCGGGATCCAGGCCGACTGGCGCGCAGGCGACATCCTCCTCGAGATCGATGGGGCCCTCGTCACCGGCCTGCACACCTTCAACGCGTCGCTCCGGCCGACGATCCAGGCGACGGTCCTGCGCGACCGCGAGGTCCAGCAGATCACGGCCTCGACCGCGCCGATCAGCGGCCGCGGCAGCGAGCGGGTGGTCCACTGGGCGGGCGCGCTGATCCAAGAGATCCCCCGCGGCGTCCGGGTCCAGCGCGGCGTCGCCGACCAGGGGGTCTACGTCTCGCTCTACTGGTACGGCTCCCCGGCGAGCCGCTCCAAGCTCCGCGCGGCCCGGGTGATCACCGAGGTCGACGGGCGGCCGACCCCGGACCTCGACGCCTTCCTCGCGACCGTCGCCGGCCGCCGCAGCGGCGACGCGCTGCGGATGAAGAGCCTCGACATCGACGGCAAGGCGACCGTGCTGACGATCCGCCTCGATCTCGACTACTTCCCGACCTTCGAGCTGCGCCGCACCGAGGACGGCTGGCGGCGGACCGACGCCGACGCCGCCCCTTCGTCCTAGGAGCCCCAAGCGGAGCGAGAGAGCCTACGCGTCGTTCGTCGCGGACTCCTGAGCTACCGGGGCGGCGACCCGTGGGGCACGCAGCGCCCCAGCACGCCGACGAGCCCCTCCCAATCGACCGGCTTGGCGATGAAGTGATCCGCGCCTGCGTCCAGGCAGGTCCGCACGTCGTCCTCCGCCACCCGAGCGGTGAGCATGATGATCGGCACGTGGTGCCCTGTCCTGCGCTCCGCCGCGCGGATCCGTCGGGTCGCCGTCAGCCCGTCCGTGTGCGGCATGTGCCAGTCCATCAGGACCGCGTCAAAGGGCATGTCCTGAGGATCCTGGAGCTCCAGAGCCTCCAGCGCCTGCGCCCCGTCGCTGACGATCGTGACCTCGCAGCCCCGGCTGCGGAGCATCGCCGCGACGACCTCTTGGTTTATCAGGTTGTCCTCGGCGAGGAGCACCCGCAGCCCCGCGGGCAGGTCGACGGGCGACCTGGCGCTCGTCGTCGGCTTCGACGGGCCCTCCTCGAGCGAGAGAACGAAGGAGAAGCAGGAGCCCGCGCCCAACGTGGACTCGAGCTCGATCGTCCCCCCCATCAGCGAGACCAGCTCCTTGCAGATCGCCAGCCCGAGGCCCGAGCCGGCGAAGCGCCGGGTGGTGCTGTCGCCGACCTGCTCATAGGGATCGAAGATCCGCACGTGGAGCGCAGGATCGATCCCGATCCCGGTGTCGCGGACGGCGAAGCGCCACCTCCCGGGACCGGCGCTCGTCAGGGAGACCACGACCTCCCCCTCTTCGGTGAACTTGGTCGCGTTGCCGACGAGGTTGAAGAGCACCTGACGCAGGCGCCCGACATCGCCGACGAGCCACTCCGGGACCTCGTCGTCGCACTCCTCGCGGAGCACCACGCCGCGCTCCCAGGCGGGCACCAGGTAGAGGTCGGCGACGAGCGTCAGCAGGCCCCGCGGAGAGAAGGGCGCGGGCTCGATCCGCACCATCCCGGCCTCGACCTTCGACAGATCGAGCTGGTCGTTGAGCAGCCGCAGGAGGGTGCTGCCGGAGGCGTAGATCTGTTCGACAAAGTGGCGCTGCTTAGGGTCGAGGGCGGTGTCCTGGAGGAGCTGCGCCATCCCCAGGACGCCGTTCATCGGCGTCCGGATCTCATGGCTCATCGACGCCAGGAAGGCCGATCGCACGCGCGCTGCCTCGATCGCCGCCTTGGCGTGCGCGTCCGCCTCCTCTTTGGCCCAGACCAGGGCCTCAGCGCGCCGCTTCTCCTCGGTGATGTCACGCCCGATCGCCATAAAGCCGGTGACCTCGCCCCTAGCGTCGAGCAGCGGCTGGGCCTCGACCGAGACCCAGTAGGGCTCTCCGCCGCGGCGATGGTTGATCGTCTCGACGTTGAAGGCCTGCCCCGCGAGGAGCCTGTCGACCATCCGATCCCAGTCCCGCAGCTCGGAGTCAGGCCCCTGGAGCACCGACCCCGGCGAGCGCCCCAACACCTCGCTGGCCTCGTAGCCGCAGATCCGGGTGAAGCCGGCGTTCACCCAGGTGATCTTGCCCTCTCGATCCGTCACCAACACCGCGTTGTCGGTGCGCTCGGCGATCGCCGCCAGTCGATCGCGCTCCTCGGCCCACACCCGCTGCTCGTGGACGTCAAAGGCGACGCAGAAGATCTGCCCGCACTCGGTCGAGCTTTGCCAGCTGAGCCACCGCCACTCGCCGGACTTCGTCCGGCAACGGTTCTCAAAGTTCGCCGATATCGCCCCCTCACGGCCCATCCGCGCGGCCTCCCGCAGCGTCCGCTCGACGTCGTCGGGGTGGACGAAGTCGATGAAGGGACGGCTCATGAGCTCTTCACGGCTCCAGCCGAGCACCCGGGTCCAGGCGAAGTTCAGCCGCTCAAACGTCCCGTCGAGGTTGGCGATGCAGGCCATCGTCCGGCCGATCTCAAAGAGGCGCTCGAAGTTCCGCGCCCGGGCGTAGGCCCGCTGCAGCGCGAGCGCCTGCCTCTTCTGGTCGGTGATGTCCTGGAACACCCCCCAGAGGCGACGCCCGCGGCCTGAGGGCCGCACCTCGCCATCGCCCCCGTCCCCCCCGTCGCGAGCTTCAAGCCCGTCCACGCGACCCGTCGCCCGGACCCAGAGATTCCGCCCTGTCGCGGTGATGAACTCGAGCTCGAGATCCCAGCCTTCGCCGGTTCGCTGCGCCCGCTCTATCGCGGCGGTCATGATGGGCTGGGCCTCCGGGGCGTAGTACTGGATCGCCTCCTCGATGTTCGGCTGCTCGCCGAACGGGACCTCGTGGATCCGAAAGGTCTGGGCGTCCCAGCGGAGCGCCTGCGAGTCGATGTCTATCTCCCAACCGCCGACCTTGGCGAGCTGAGAGATCTCATCGCGGACCCTGCGCTCGTGGAGGAGCTCGGTCGCCGAGACCCCCGCGAGCTTCGCCTGGACGGTCACCAGGTAGCCCCCGGGGTGGGCGATCAAGCGGACGTTGAGCTGCTCGTCGGCGACCGCGACCACCTCGAGGCCCTGGGCGAGGCCCGACTCCGCGTCCCGCACCAGCGCCGCCGCTCCGCCGAGCGCCGTCAACCACTCGGCGAGCGACATCCCGACCGCGAGCGAGCTGGCGAGCGTCGCGCAGGCAGGGTTCCACGAGGCGAGCGTTCCCTCGCGCGAGGTCTTCGCCAAGGGGAACTCCCCGAGGCTCCACAGCCGCCCAAAGAGCACACCCTCCTCATCCACCATAGACATCACGCACTCGATCGATTCGGCTCACGGTGCCCCCAATAGCGTCACCTATTCAGCACACATAGCGAGCCAAGCGGTGACCCGCGGAGTATGTCACGCCTCCGCTTTGGCCGGCCCATAAAGGCCTGGAGAGGTCCTCTCCTGGGAGATGGCCGCCGGCACTCCGCCAACACGCAAACGAACGAGCGAGCGAGCGCGCACGCGCGCGCGACCGATACAGCGAAGGAGCCCGCTACCCCGCCCCAAACGGCGCTCGCCGCAGCCTCGCAGGACCTACAGATCACCCCGTAGGTTCGTCGAGAACACAGCGAACACCGCCTGCGTCCATGAGCGCGACACAGCGGTTGCAGGCGTCACAGCGGCTCCGCTCGAGCTCACCGCGGGTCATCCGGACCACCAGATCGGGATCCGCGATCAACGCTCTCGCCATCGCCACACACTCAAAGCCATCCGCGGCGGCGACGGCTAAATTTTCGCGACCTACGACCCCCCCTACTAGCGCGAGCGGCATCGTCACGGCCCTGCGGACGCGGAGCGCGAGGTCGCGCAAGAACATCTCTTGGAAGTCGTAGCGCCGGACGTAGAGCGGGCCGAAGAGGCGCAGCGCGAGCCGCTGCGGGCGGCTCTTCTCGACCGCGATCATGTCCCTCAACGGACGGCCGCCGCGGAGGAGGAAGAACGGGGTCTTCGAGGTGTAGCCGCCGCTCAGCACCAGGAGATCGACGCCGGCGCGCTCGAGCGCTGCGGCGACCTGCGTCGCCTCGTCGATCTCGAGCCCACCGCGCAGACCGTCGCTCAGGTTGATCTTGGCGATGATCGGCACATCTTCGCCGACCGCCTCGCGGACCGCGGCGACCACCGCGAGCGGCGCTCGCAGGCGGTTCTCCAGGGACCCCCCCCAGCGATCGCGGCGGCGGTTGATCCCCGGGGTCAAGAATTGCGAGAGCAGGTAGCCGTGCCCCATGTGCAGCTCGACCGCGTCAAAACCTGCTCCCACGGCCAGGTCGCTAGCGCGGGCGAAGGCGCCGACGAGCGTCATGATCTCCGCCTCGGTCATCGCCTGGCTGAAGGGGATCCCTGAGAGGGCACCATAGGCGTTGAAGACCCGCGAGGGCGCCCGCGGCCGCCCTCCGTCGGCCCGCCCGAGCTTGGTAAAGAAGCCGCAGTGCGTGAGCTGGATCGAGGCGGCTCCCCCCTCCGCGTGGACCGCCTCCGTGAGCGCTCGGAGACCGCCGCAGAGCTCCGGCGAGACGACCATCTGCTCCGCGAAGGAGCGACCGTCGGGCTCGACCGCGCCGTAGGCGACCGTCGTCAGGCCGACGCCGCCGGCCGCGAGCTGGCGGTGATGGTCGATCAACGCCTTCGACGGCGCCCCGCCGGGGGTCATCCCCTCGAAGGTCGCCGACTTGATCACACGGTTGCGCAGCTCGAGCCCGCGAAGACGGATCGGCGTGACGAGGTGCATCGGCGGTGTCATGCGGGCTCGCCCCTCCGCCGGAAGAGGTGTGCTCTAGGATCCGTGCGCTCGCAGTCGGCCATGGTCGGCGCGCCTCGTCCTGACAACACGTAGCTCAGCCCAGCGGGTGCATGATCGCCTGGGCGATCGCCCGCGGGTAGAGCACGTGCTCGGCCTCGTGGATCCGCTCGTGCAGCGACTCCGAGGTGTCGCCGGCGAGCACGGGGACCGCGGCTTGGGCGATGATCGGCCCGTCGTCGACCGCAGGGCGGACGATGTGGACCGTACAGCCGCTGAGCTTCACGCCCGCCTCCAGCGCCTGCTCCACCGCTCGCATCCCGCGAAAGGAGGGCAAGAGGCTGGGGTGGAGGTTGAGCACACGATCGGCGAAGGCGTCCAGGAGCACGGGCGTGGCGATCCGCATCCACCCCGCCATCGCCACCCACTCCGCCCCCATCGCCCGCAGGGCCTCGACCACCGCGGCGTCGAACTCCTCGCGGCTTCGCCCGCGATGGTCGACGAGCTCCGCCCGGACGCCGCGCTCCGACGCCCGGGTCGCCGCGTAGGCCTGACGCCGGTTGTAGACGAGCCCCGCGATCGTGTAGGGCATGCCCCCCGCGGCCGCCGCGTCAGCGAGCGCCGCGAAGTTGGAGCCGGAGCCCGAGGCGAGCACCCCGAGGCGGACAGGGGCTCCAGACCAGGAGCCGAGGTCGATCGCGGGGGCGACGAGCATGCTGCCTCATAGCCGACCGCCACCACGCACGGCAACCGCCGCGACACCGCGCGTCATCACGCCCCGGCGCCCCATCGGCCGCGGCGAGGCTCCCCGCCGCGGCGGCGCAGGCACAGTTGACGGAGGACCGGAACATCGTCGATGAAAGGGTCGTGGTCGCCGCATCCTACCCCTACTACCTCGCCAACAAGCCCTGCCGCGGCAGCTCCTCGATCGAGGTCCACGACAAGTTCAGCGGCGAGGTCGTCACCGAGGTCGCCGTCGCCGACGCGGACGCGGTCGAGGAGGCGATCGCCGCGGCGGTCAAGGTCGCCCCCGAGCTCCAGGCGATACCCCCCTACGCCCGCCAGGAGATCCTGGACCACTGTGTCGGCCGCCTGGAGGCGCGCCGCGATGAGCTCGCCGACGCCCTCTGCGTCGAGGCCGGCAAGCCGATCCGCGACTCCCGCGGCGAGGTCACCCGCCTCATCGACACCTTCCGCTACGCCGCCGGCGAGGCGATACGGGTCGGCGGCGAGGTGCTCAACCTCGAGATCTCGAGCCGCGCCCGCGGCTACCGGGGGATGACCAAGCGGGTCCCGATCGGCCCCTGCGCCCTGATCACCCCCTTCAATTTCCCCCTCAACCTGGTCGCCCACAAGGTCGCGCCGGCGCTCGCCGCCGGCTGTCCCTTCGTCCTCAAGCCCGCCTCGAAGACGCCGATCGGCGCCCTGATCATCGGCGAGATCCTGGCGGAGACCGACCTCCCCGCCGGCGCCTTCTCGATCATGCCGATGACCCACGCGAGCGCCGAGCCGCTGGTCGTCGATCCCCGGATCCGCTACCTCTCCTTCACCGGCTCCGGCAAGGTCGGCTGGGACATGAAGGCCCGCGCCGGCCGCAAGAAGGTCGGCCTCGAGCTCGGGGGCAACGCGGCCTGCATCATCGACGCTGACGCCGACCTCGACGACGCCGCCGAGCGCCTGATCGTCGGCGCCTTCTACCAGTCCGGCCAGAGCTGCGTCAGCGTCCAGCGGATCATCGCCCACACGTCGATCTACGACGAGCTCCGCGAGCGCCTGGTCGCCCGCGCCAAGTCCCTCGTGGTCGGCGATCCGCGCTCCGAGGACACCTTCATCGGGCCGATGATCTCGACCGACGAGGCCCGCCGCGTCAGCGAGTGGATCGACGAGGCGCGCGAGCTCGGGGCGGTCGTCCTCTGCGGTGGCGAGCGTGACGGCGCCCTCATCCCCGCGACCCTCCTGGAGGAGGTCCCCCGCGAGGCCCGCTGCTACAGCGATGAGGTCTTCGGCCCGGTCGCCTGCCTGAGCCGCTTCGACGACTTTGACGACGCGCTGCGCGAGGTGAACGACTCCGACTACGGGCTCCAGGCGGGGGTCTTCACCCGGGACATACGCCGGATCCACCGGGCCTGGGACACCCTCGAGGTGGGCGGGGTGATCATCGGCGACGTCCCCTCGTGGCGGGTCGATCACATGCCCTACGGCGGCGTCAAAGCCAGCGGCTCCGGGCGCGAGGGGATCCGCTACGCGATCGAGTCGATGACCGAGCTCCGCCTCCTCGTCCTCCGCGACCCGAGCTAGGAGGCCGTGGCACGAGTCCCGTGTGCTCTCGCGCCGCTATCGTCGGTTCTCCTCGGCTTCGACGAAACGCCGCTCCTAGCGGGCGACGAGGGCTGGAGAACGCGCGGGACTCTTGCCACGGGTGCTCGCAGCTCGCGGCTGCGGCGTAGATGCCCGTGACGCTGGCCCTACACGGGGATCGATGATTCCGCCCGCCGCCGATCCGGCGAAGGTCTCTTGCGCTGACCGACGAGAGAGGCGACGATCCGTCGATGGTCCGCGACACTCGGCAAGAGAAGTCCCGACTGTGGAGCTGGCTCCTGCTCGGGATCGTCCTCGTCCTCATCGTGGTCGGCGCCAACTTTGCGGTCGCCAACCCTGAGCTCGCCGAGGAGGGGGTCGAGGTCTTCCTCGGGCTTCCCCCCTGGGCATTCCCGACGATCGTCGCCGCCCTCGGCATCGCCATCTTCTGGTTCGGCCTCAAGATCGAGAGCGACTGGCCCGAGGCGATCGGCGCCCTGATGGTCGCGGGCGCAACGGCTGCGGGGGAGGTCCTCGTCGGCTGGAACACCTTTGAGATCGGCGGACTTGTCGCCCTCCCCTACGCGCTGCCGGTGATCGTCTTCATCGTCATGCTGATGATCGGGCTCGCCAAGAGCCGATGACGTTGAACCTTGGCAGGCGCTAGGATAGCTCTCCCCGCAGCCCGCGGTGAGAGCTCCCAGCTCTGACACCCCATCGCCACAACGGGCTGCACCGCAGGCTTTGGCGGAGCCGAGACTCGCGCCACAGCGCTCGACCCGAGGAGACCCGATGTCACACCGCGCCCGCCCATCCTCCGTATTGCTCCTCCTCGCGGCGCCGTGGCTCCTCGCGGCCTGCTACGCCGGCGCAGGAGACACCAGTCCTACGTCCCTGACCGGGCAGGTGACCTCGGCGAGCCAGGGATCCCAGGGCAGCGGCAGCGGCAGCGGCAGCGACAGCGACACCACCGGCGGCAGCAGCGAGAGCGGCGACGCGACCTCGGGCACCACGACCGCAGGCTCGACCGCGACGGCGACCGACCCGACCGCGACCGACCCGACCGCGACCACGACGACCGCGAGCACCGGGACGACCGGCGACGATCCCTGCCGCGAGCTCGGCTCGTGCACCGGCAGCGAGACCAGCGACAGCGGCGACGTCCCCCAGGACCCCTGCGCCAACGTCGGCGACGGGATCTACTGCGGCGGCACCCTGGGCGGCCTCGCCGATCACCAGAGCCTCTACCAATGCGCCGGCGGTAAGACCTACAGCGTCTCCACCTGCGACTACGGCTGCGCAGACAACCTCTGCAACAAGCCGCCAGACGAGGACCCATGCGCCGGGGCGATGGACGGCAACGGCGACTACTGCGGGGTCAACCTGCCCGGGGGTGAGAACGGCAGCCTCTACACCTGCATCGACGGCTCGACCACCAAGACCCAAGAGTGCCCCGACGGCTGCCAGGTCAACCCGCCCGGGACCGCCGACAAGTGCAACGTCGCCGATCTCTGCCAGTACGCGAACAGCGGCAACGGGGCCTACTGCGGCAGCTCGCTCAAGCCGGGGATCGCCGACGATGTGCTCTTCCAATGCGTCGACAAGAGCACGCAGAATCAGCAGACCTGCTCGGAGGGGTGCCAACAGATGCCCCCCGGCGAGCCCGACGTGTGCAAGCCCCAGCAGGGCGGCGACGAGTGCTGCCTAGAGAAGCCGCCGGGCACCCTGACCCAGAGCTACACCGCCTGCGGCAACGGCGGATCCCACTACGGCATCGACCTCGGCACGCCCACCGGTACGCCGATCTACGCCGGGATCTCGGGCACCGTCGTCGGCCTCGCCCTCGGCTATCCCAACTGCTGGAACGCCCAGACAAAGACCTGCAGCCAGTCCTGCTGGAACGCCTTCAACTACGTCAAGGTCCGCTCCGACTGCGGCGATCCCGACAACCCGGGCAACGACCTCTTTGTCTATTACCTGCACATCGACGGGGTGCCCGGCGGGATCGCCAAGAACTCCCACGTCGATCAGGGGCAGCTCCTCGCCTACAGCGGCAACTCAGGCTGCTCCTCCGGCCCGCATATCCACCTAGAGACGGCCTCCGTCCAGAAGGGCCAGCCCGGGACGCTGAACACCTGCGCCTCGAAGAACCCGGCCGGGATCTACTGCCCGTAGGCCGTCTCCCCGCGGGCCCGGGGTGACATGCGCCGAGCGCCGCCTCGTCGATCGGGACTCTGATACCCTCCGCCGATGCAACGCGCAGCCCGCATCGCCGTAGGACTGATCGCCCTCCTCCACGTGTACATCCTCGTCCTCGAGATGTTCCTCTGGGAGACGGAGCGCGGTCTCAAGGCCTTCGCGATGACGCCGGAATTCGCCGCTCAGACCTCCGTCCTGGCGAGCAACCAAGGCCTCTACAACGGCTTCCTCGCGGCCGGCCTCGTCTTCGGCCTCGCCTACACAGACCCCAAGGCGGGGCGCCATATCCAGCTCTTCTTCCTCGGCTGCATCGTCGTCGCCGGGATCTTCGGCGCGGTGACAGCGAAGCCGTCGATCCTCTTCATCCAGACCCTGCCCGCGCTCGCCGTCGCGGCGCTCGTCCTGCTCGCCGGCAAACAGAGGGCCTAGCAGACCGTGCCGTGGCAAAAGTCCCGCGCACTCTCCAGCCCTCGTCGGCCCTCTCGGCCCCGCCGAAACTTGCGGTACGGCCCAGTACAGCGGCGCTTCGTCGAAGCCAAGAAGGCCAACGATTGCGGCGCGAGAGCACACGGGACTTTCGCCACGGGCTGCTAGCTGCGCGACGGTCGTCGGCCCTCACGGCCTCGACGAGAGTCGTCCACGCCCCCGCGAGCGGAGCCCAGGAAGACTTGCTCGGGCGAGCGAGGGGCGACGGGTGGGACGCAGCGGGAGGACCCGTGCCTCGCACGGAGACACGCGTACCCTGTCTCTTCAAGCAGACCAGCCTATCCCGTGGCGAGCACGTGGCATGGGAGGACCCGCGTCGCGAGGGACCCGCCTCGTCGCCCCTCGCCCGCCCGCCGACATCCCACGAGCTCCGCCCCGCGCGAAGCACGAGGTGAGCGCTCACCCACAGGGATGGAGGTCGAAGCGCGAGCCCCGTGTCACTGACGGTTCTACGCGGGTTGTCGAGGACGCCTCACAGCAGCGCCTATTTCAGGCCTAGCTCTCGTCGGGGTGTGCGCGGCGGCGGGGCGCGTCGCCAGCCGCTGGAAGCTCGAGCGGCCCGAAGGTCCGCTCGACGATCGCGAGGAGCTCACGAATGTCCGCGGATCGCTGCCGATGACCGTAGAAGAGCACGCTGGCGAGGATACCGAAGAGGGTCATCAACGAGATTGCGAGGGCGATCGGGTGGGCGCCAGTGATCGCCACCGGGGCGACGACAAAGAGGGAGAGGCCCAGCCCGGCGAAGACGAGCTCGAGGCGCTGCGCGGGCGCGACGGCGTAGCGGCGAATGCCGACGTCGAGCCGCGAGCCGCGGGCCGTCGGCGTCAGCCGTCCTGTCACCGCGAGCCCGACCCGGAGATCGTGCGACACCATCCCCTCGCCGCTGCTGATCAGCCCGTGCCACGGCTTGTAGAGCGTGAAGCCAGAATCATCGACGACGAAGAAGGGGTCGCTGCCCTGCGCGACCTTCGCCCGCCTCGCCTGCGCGTCGGTCAGGACCGGCGGGTTGGACGGCCGCCCCAGGGCTTCGAGGGCCTCGCCGGGGGCCTTCGCCAACGCGTACGAGCGCTGGCTGACAGCGATCGCACCCGCGGCCGGGTCGCGGCGCTCGAGGCTCTTCGTCACGCCGAGTAGTGTAGCGGATCGCCGATCCTGTCCGGAGCGGAGCGCTCCTCAGCCCGTTGGCGCCGGCCGGGCGTAGCTGGTAGCGATGGACACGCTCGATCCGGCGGAGGTCCAGCCGGGCGGCAGGGAGCGCGCCGAGCCAGGACCGAGGGCCGCGAGGAGCCCGCAAGGCACGCTCAGCGATACACCCCGCGCCATTGCGACTACACTCCTCGTCATGCGCATCCTCTGGCTTCATGGCCTCGAAGGCAGCCCCTACGGCTACAAGGCCACGGATCTCCGAGGCCGCGGCTTTGATCTGATCTCGCCCGACGGCACCGGTCAAGTCCTCCAGCCGCGGGTCGAACGGGCCTCGAGGATCCTCGATCGACTCCCCGAGGCGATCGTCGTGGGCTCGAGCTACGGCGGGCTCGCGGCGGCGGCGATCGGCGCTCAGCGGCCGCTCGCGGGGCTCCTCCTCCTCGCGCCCGCGCTCCACCACAGCGAGCCTCCGGTCGACGATCCTGACGCTCTCATGATCCCGCCGACGACGCCGACGATCATCCTCCACGGCCGTGGCGACGCTGTCGTCCCGATCGAGGTGAGCCGCCGCCTCGCCGAGCGCTGTCCCCACGCCGACCTCCGCGAGCTGGACGACGGCCACACCCTGAGCGCCAGCCTCGACGCGATCGCAGCGGCGCTGGCCGAGCTTTGCGGCGCGTTCGCCTGCTTCGCCGACGTCGCCGCCCGGGAGAGCGCCGAGGGCGTCGTCCTCGCGACGCCGGAGCAGAGCTACGTCATGGGCCCCGGCGACCGCGTCGAGTGCCAGACCTACCCCGCGCTCGGGGGCGTCGGTATGTTGCCGATGATCCTGACCCTCTTTCACGCCGACGGCCGGCGGACCAACGTGGTCGACTTCGAGGTCGACGAGGACCAGGACGCCGACGACGCGTACGCCACCCGCCTCGCGCTCGAGAGCTTCGTCGACGCGGTGATGGCCCGCGCCCGCGCCTGAGCCCCTCCAGAGACCGTACTAGCGGCCCTCACGGTCTCACCGCGACCTCACCCAGGGTTGATCGGCTCGCAGGTGAAGGAGACCTCGATCTTCGCGTCCTTGTCCGTCTGCAGGAGCGCGCAGGCCTGGGGACAGAGGACGACCTCATCCCCGTCGATATAGAAGCCGCTTGGGGTGCACGCGCCTTGATTCGGCACCTTCATGAAGCTCTGGGGATTGCCTTGACCCATCGGCGTGTACTCGACGCTGACGCCGTCGTCGTCGAGCACTTTGCCCATCGGCGGATCCGGGATCGGGAATGAGCACTCGATCTCCGCGCCCTCGATCACGCTGTCGGCGATCCCCTGGAAGACCACGTCGTAGGAGGTGGTGTCGCAGAGCGGAAAGCGCAGGCCGCCGGTCAGGATGCTCAGCGCCTGATGGCCGGTCCCCGGGGCCACGCCGGTCGGACAGAGGGTCTTGATGATCGGATCCTGCGGCTGATAGGGCTTGGTCTTCGGATTGTTATAGGCCATCGCCACGATCGAGTGGAACACATAGCGCCGGTGCTCGGGCGTCCCGAAGTGCTCCGGCGAGAGCGCCAGGAGGGCCTGGTCAAAGGCGTTCGCCGACGATGTCCCCTCGCCGATCTTGTCCTTATCATCGTAGGCGCCGCAGACGACACCGTCGTCCGAGATGACGACAAAGTGCTTGATCGAGTCCTCGCGCAGCCACTGCTGAAAGCCGCCGGCGCCGAGGTTGAAGTCGTCCTTCAGGCTGCCCTTGAACGATCCCGGGACCTTGCACCAAGCGCTGGTCGAGCCGACGAAGAGGCTATAATGATAGAACTTCCCCGGGTTGAACACGGGCTTGGAGGGCGGGTTCTTGCAGCCCCCCGCCGGGATCCCGGAGAGCGGCGCCTCGACGCAGACGTTCTCGTCGGGATCGTACTTGCCGTGCTCGCTGATCATGATCACCCGGTAATCGAGGCCGCTCTGGTCGATGATCTGGGCGAAGTTCTTGTTGATATTGTCCTGAACGCCCTTGATCTCGGCGGTCATGCTGCCCGAGTTGTCGATCAGGAAGATGATGTCCACCGGCCGGATCACGACCTCGGCCTCGTACGACTGAACACCGCAGGACGAGGGGTTGATCGTGCACTGCGCAGAGCACCCGCCCTCGGGTCCGTTGTCGGGGCCCTCATCGCAGACCTCCTCCGGGCCGACGCTGCCATCACCACAGACGTTCAGCGTGCAATTGAGCTTGCATGTCTGGTCGTCGCCGTTGTCCAGCCCGTCGTCGCAGGCCTCCCCGGGATCGAGCTCGCCGTCGCCACAGCCCGGCGGGATGTCCCCCGAGTCCATGGTCGAGGCCCCGGTCGAGGCCTCGGTCGGCGATGTCGGCGATGTCGGCGATGTCGGCGATGATGAGCCGGTGCCCGTGCTCTCGCCCTCGGTCGCCCCGCTGGTCCAGCCATCGCTCGACGACGACGACGACGCCCATGAAGCGTTGGTCATGGACAGGGACCCGATCGTGATCTGGCCGACGGAGCTGCTCGCGCTCTCTCGACCCTGATCGTCGCCGCAGGCCACGAGCGCGAGGGCGAGGGCGAGGACCAGGGGCCCGAGGTACACGGTAGAGGTGCGCGATTTCGCCATCTTTACGCCATACCACAGCGCGCGAAATCGTACACCGCTGGACCTCCACGCAGGCTAGCGCCCCCGCAGGGCCTGTTCTCGGCCTCTTCCAGATGTGCCGCTCCTCGAGTCTTGGCGCCTGTCACGCACGGGAGCGCTCAACACCGCCAATACGGGTTTGCGACCCTCTCGAGGGCTACGCTCCTGGCGCTTCGCGGTTCTCCGGACATGTTGCCGTACATGCCTCGCCCGCTCGTCATCGCCGCCGGAGCCGTCGCCCTCACCGCTATCGCAGGGATCACGATGATGACAGACGCCGTCGCCTCTTCACCGCTGCTCGCCCGCGGCCGGGTCGAGCAGCCCAAGTTCACGGTCCTCCAGACCTACGACACCTTCGAGGTCCGCCGCTACGAGAAGACCCTGGTCGCGGAGGTCGAGGTCGAGGGCGAGGGCCGGGACGCCTCGAGCGCGGGCTTTCGCGTGCTCGCAGACTTCATCTTCGGCAACAACGCGGGCTCCACCTCCGTGTCGATGACCTCCCCCGTCGACCGCCAGGCCGCCAGCTCCGAGAAGATCGCGATGACCTCCCCCGTCGATCGCCGCGGCGTCGACGACCGCTGGGTCGTCACCTTCACGATGCCGAGCGAGTACACCATCGAGACCCTGCCCAAGCCCAACGACCCGCGGGTCAAGATCCGCGAGGTCCCGGCGAAGACCTTCGCCGTCTTCGCCTTCTCCGGATCGCCGTCGGAGCGCAAGGTCCAGGAGCGGATGGAGCAGGCCAAGGCGACGGTCGACGCGGCGGGGCTCGACCGCAGCGCAGGGGAGCCCCACTACGCCCGCTACGACCCGCCGTGGACCCCGAGCTTCCTCCGCCGCAATGAGATCCTCATCGAGCTCAACGTCGCGGACGAGGCGGCGTCCGCCCAGGCCAGCGGCGCCTAGCCTAGCAGCGCCGGCGACCCGGGGTGCGCCCCGGTACGGTGTTCGTCGCCGCCGACAGGGCCGTGCTCGCAGCGCGAGCCCGAGAGCGGGTCCGCAGCGGGGCGCCGGGTTGTCTGGCGCAGTTGCGTGGCGCACTATCGCCGCCGTGCTGACCGTCTTCTCCACTCCGCCCGCCTGGGGCCTGCCGAGCTTTAGCCCCTTTTGCCTCAAGCTCGAGGCCTACCTGCGTATGGCTGAGATCCCCTACACCGCCCGCCCCGGCGACATTCGCAAGTCGCCGAAGGGAAAGCTGCCCTGGATCGACGACGATGGGGCCCTGATCGGCGACTCGAGCGTGATCGTCGATCACCTCAAGCAAAAGCACGGCGATCGCCTCGACGCGCGCCTCAGCCCCGACGAGCGCGCCCGCCTCCACGCCCTCCAGCGGATGATCGAGGAGCACACCTACTTCGCCCTCGCGATCCTGCGCTGGTCCTCGGAGGCGGCCAAGCCCCACCTCAAGGAGGCCTTCTCGCCGATCCTCCCGCCCTTGGTCGGCGGCCTCATCCTGGGGGTGATCCGCAAGGGCATCCTCAAGACCGCGCAGGCCCAGGGGATCGGCCGACACAGCCACGCCGAGCTCCTGGACCGCCTCCGCCGCGACCTCGAGGCTATCTCCGTCAGCCTCGGCGACACCCCCTACTTCTTCGGCGACGAGCCGACCTCGCTCGACGCCATCCTCTACGGGTTCCTCGCGAACATGCTAGGGACGCCCTGGGACGCGCCTGAGAAGGCCGTCGTCGGCGAATTCCCCAACCTGCTGGGCCACTGCGCGCGGGTGAAAGCCCGCTACTTCGCCGCTCCAGCCTAGCAGCGCGTCTCCGGCCACAGCTCCGGTGAGCCGTGAGCGCTGCCCAGACCTGGTGGCCCCTACGAGGCGTCCTCGCGCGTCACACAGGGGCCGCAGCGCTGACCGCTGCGGAGCTTTCGTAGCTGCCACGTATTGTAGAAGTCGTCAAAGCCGAGGCACAGGTCGTGGCCCCCGCGGGCGCGGAAGTCGAGGACGAGCTTGCGGATCCGCTTCCCATCGGCGGCCGAGATCATGATGGTGTGGCGCTCGCTCGGATCGAGCCCGTCGATCTCGATCCCCTCCTTGGAGGTCCAGCGCTGGCGATCGCCGCGATCGACCGCGACGTCGAAGCCCCGTCGGAGCCGCTCGTTCTCGTCCGCGTACGCTGCCGGGCTCTTCTCCCCCCGAGACGCGCCCTTCCCCGGGGTCCCCGAGAGCGTGTAGGGCCGCGAGCACAGGCGCGCCTGCGCACGGTCGCCGGTCTCAGCGTCGCCAGTCCCATCCCCCCCCTCGCCCGTCGCCCCGGTGTCGGTGGTCGGTCCGGCGAGTGTCGTCGAGTCTCCCGCCGAGGTCGTGTCGCCCGTCGTCGGGGCGTCGCTCGTCGCCGCCGGGCCGGTGGTCGCGGTCGTCTGCGATGATGTCGCTTCGCTGAGGGGCTGGGCTGTGGAGCTCGCGCTGCGCTCCCCGTCCGAGGGCGCGGGTGCATCGGCCTCGTCGGCTGGGCCGATGCGGGTCGCCGGCGACCCGCTACAAGCGATCTCTGCCCCTAGGGACAGCCATATGCTCGCAGCGAGCACGCGCCCGAAGGAGCTCCCCAGGATCCGAACTCCGACCGAGGTCCGCGCGTCCACCACTAGCGAGACACTCGTAGCAACGACGGGCCCCAACTTCAAGGTGGTCAGGTCGCGCTCGAGGTCGCAGAGGGCCCAAGCGCCGAGGCCCCGCCCCTGCCAGAGGCGAAGCCGATGTCCGCTCTTCAAGCCCGACTCAGCGCACCTCTGTCGAGATCGCGGAGACGCGAGCCCGCGTCTCCGACGACCTTCGATCGCTCAGACGATGTCGCGCTCCCCTACTGCTGGAAGCACATGATCGGCGAGATCCACGAACAGAGGCCGCCTGAGCACCATTGGGTCCAACTGCTGTTGGTCTGGTCGGCTCGGCCCCAGCGCGACCCACCGTTGGTGTTGGTCCAGTTGCCGCAGAAGCTGCCCTGAGAGGTCCCGTTCGTCGAAGTGCCGGACCACGTGGTCGGGAAGCCGCCGCCGGCGCAGGAGGTGTTGCCGAGCGGCACCGCGCCGTTGCTCTCGGTCTTGTTGAGCGGGGCGAGGAGGGTCCCGTCGACCAGATCGTTCCAGTTGTTGGCGATCACCACGCCGTCGACGCGGACGTAGGGGGTGTTCGACTTGGTGAAGCGGGTCGAGGGGCTGTTGTTCGCGTCGCTCACCCAAGCCATGTAGTTGCCGGGGAGGCCGGCGGCCTGGGCTAGCGCTTGGCACTTGGCGTCCGCGCCCGCGAGACCGCCGAGGTTGCCGGTGTAGGTCTCGCTGGTGACGAACGCGATCCTGTTCTCGGACTTGCAGTCGGCCGTGCAGCCGTCGCCGTCGGTGTTGTTGCCGTCGTCACACTCCTCGACGCCGGCCTGGACAAAGTTGTCGCCGCAGGCCGCCGGCAGGCACAGCGAGGTGCACTCATCCGTGTCGTCGTCGTTGCCGTCGTCGCACTCTTCGACGCCCTCTTGGACGATCGCGTCGCCGCAGGCGGCCGCCGTGCACATGTTGGTGCACTCGTCCGTGTCGACGTCGTTGGCGTCGTCACACTCCTCGACGCCCTCCTGCACGACCATGTCGCCGCAGACCGCGTTCAAGCACATGTTGGTGCACTCGTCTGTGTCGACGTCGTTGCCGTCGTCGCACTCCTCAGCGCCCTGGAGCTCGCCGTCGCCGCAGGTGTTGAGCGTGCAGCTGTTGGAGCACTCGTCGTCGTCGACGTCGTTACCGTCGTCGCAGGCCTCGACGCCCTCCCAGAGCAACCCGTCGCCGCAGACGGCCTCGGCGCAGGCGTTGGTGCAGCCGTCGTTGTCCGCGTCGTTGCCGTCGTCGCAGGCCTCCATCCCCGCCCAGACGAGCCCGTCACCGCAGGAGGCGAGGATACAGTCGACCGTGCAGGCTCCGTCGTCGGCGTTGAGCTCCCCGTCGTCACACTCTTCGTCGCCCTCCAGGACCCCGTCGCCGCACGAGGGCTCGCCCGTGCCCGTGCTCTCACCTGTGGTGGTCGTGGTGGTGCTCGTGCTCGTGCTCGTGCCCATCGACTCCGATCCAGAGTCGGTGCTCGTCGACTCATCGGTCGTGCTGCTGACGGTCGTCGTGAAGCCTGTGGTGCTGGTCGGCGACGTCATAGTCATGGTGTCGCTTGTGAACGCGGTCGTGCCGGTGTCGTCTCCCGCACACCCCGCGAGCAACAAGAGCGGCGCCCCGAGCAACGCCAAGCGGCCGAGCCAGCGCTTCGTGCTCGGCCGAGTCGTCGCGCTCACGGTCGTCCCCATACCCATTCCCATTCCCAATCCCATCGATCGAAGTCTCATTGCCCACACCTAGCAGATCTCCGGGTGCGCTTGGGGGAGATTGCACCGGCTGCGCGGCCGAGGAGCGATACGAACCCTCGACACGATGGCTCGCCGTCCCACATGTCTCTTGGTTCACCTCCAGGGAGACATGAGGACCTCGGCCTGACCGCCCAGCACGAAGGAGGAAGCCGCGAGGCGCACGCGAGGGCGCGCTCGGCCAAACACCTGTCCTCGGGGTCAAGGCGACCTCCAGGCCATCGATCAAGCCCTCGCGGTGCATCCTTGGCCCGACCCGCGGCCAACCCTGCTCGTCGGCGCGGGAGCGCACGCCAGCGTCGCCTAGCTCGGGTCGCAGGGACCGTCGCACTGGTTTTGCAGAATCCCCCCCAGCAGGAACGCGGCGATCGTCGCCTGCACGCCCTCGCCGTCCGCCGAGGCGCCGTGGGCCCCGTTGTCGTCGGCCGCCGGGATGTTCTCCGCGGGCGGCAGCGGCGGGTGCTGGGTGTCGACCTGGAGGAACGCGAGGGCCTCGATCGGCTCCGTCGTCGTCGGCACGCCGTAGACCTCGTAGACCGGGGGGCCCGCCATCTCCATCCCGTAGGATCGGGCCATCATCTCGCTCGAGATGTTCGGCACCTGAGCGTCGCCGATCGCCTCGATGAGCAGGAGCTCCTTCGGCTCGTTGCCGGCGAAGGGCGCGTCACGGAGCTGCTCGGCGTAGATCGCCGGGTCGGCGATGTCGAAGGTCGCCTGGTAGAGGGCGAAGAGGAACTCTCGCTCCGCGTCGTCGGCGTGGTAGTCGCTCCAGAGCTGATCGACGGCGCCGAAGGCCGTCGAGCGCCAGATCATCAGGGAGTAGTTGGCGCCGCCGACGACCAGCACCCCGCGGTTGAGGTTCGGCGCGAAGGCGACGGTCGTCCCGCCCATGATCCCGCCCTGCGAACCGCCGAGGTAGTGGACGACGCTCTTGTCGACGAGCTCGGCGTCGCCGGCCTTGAAGTCCGGGTCGGCCGCGAGCTCGCCGGTCAGGTGGTAGCTGAGGGTCGTGAAATTGACCGCCGACTGGAGCAGGCGCTCCGGCATCGACCGGCCGTTGACGAAGCTCGAGGTGACGATCGTCGCGACGTTCGGGATGTCGTCCTCCGCCATCCCCCACCAGTCCGTGCCGACCAGGATCATGTTGCCGGTCTTGCCGGCGACCGAGACCGCCTCGCTGCCGTCGCCGAGGAGGCCGTGGCCGTAGACGGCGATCGGCGCGGGCACCCCAGCCTCGAGCACCGCCCGCGGGATCGCGGCGACGAAGGGCGCCTCGACCGTGCCGACACACACCGGCGCCCCGTCGGCGTCGCGGTTCAGCACCGTGCCTGGACCGGCGTCGCCGACCATGCAATTCGGGGTGTTGAAGACCCCCTTGATGATCCGGCCGATCGGACCCTCCTCCGGCTCCTGCACCGAGTAGATCTCGTAGCCGAGATCGCCGTCGCTGGCGGCCTCGGTGATCTGCGGGAGGATCGCCCGGGCGTCGCCCTTGATCGACTCCTCGTCGGCGGTCGTGAAGTCCCAGGCGAGGGTCAGCTCGTCGCGGGCGATCCCCTCGGCCTCGAGGGTCGCGAAGAGCTCCTCGTAGGCGGGACGGAGCGCCTCGATCTCCGGCATGTCGGTGGCGAGCCCGTCCCGCAGCGCGCGGAAGACCGGCGAGGGCTCGACCGGATCGCCGGCGGCGTCCCGGAGGCCGCGGACCGCGACGATGTAGCGGGCGCCGAAGTCCATCCGCCGCATCGGCCGGACGAAGACCGCCTGCCGCTCGGGCTCGCCGATCACCCGGGCGTCGACCTCGGAGAAGGTCGGCCAGCGGACCCCGTCGTCGCGCATCAGGACGATCGTCGCGTCGTCCTCGAGGGATCCCACGATGTCGTCGATCCCGGCGAGGTCCTCGCTGAGCGCCCCCTTCGGCGTGACAAAGCGGATCTGCGAGTTGGGGGAGAAGCCGGTGCGCTCGTTGATGATCTCGGCGGCGTTGAAGCGCTGGCCCATGTCATTGATCGGCAGAAGCTCGGCGTCGTAGTCGATCCGGATCCCGGTCGGGCTCTTCGGATCCTCGTAGGTCGTGAAGTTCGAGGGCCACGGGTACATGCACGTGCCCTGGGAGAGCGGATGACAGCCGCGCTCGATCGCCTCCCTGTCGACGCCGACGCAGACGCCGTCGATGCAGGCCTCGTCGCCCGCGCAGACATCACAGACAGGCGCGCCGCTCTCGCTCTCGCTCTCGCCGGACTCGCCCTCGCTCTCGCCCGCGGTCGACGTCATCGTCGTCGTCGAGCTGCCGCCCTCGGTCTCGCTCTCACCCGCGGTCGCCGTCGCCGTGGTCGCGCTCGGCGAGGGGCAGGCGACCAGGCAGAGGCTAACGCTGAGGAGTGCAGAGGAGGGGAGCCAGGCGCGGATCATCGACGATCGATACCACAGGCGCCGCGGCGGCCTGCCTGCCCTACCCGCTCGGACGTCCTGTGAGCTGATGCTCCCAGACCCGCCCGACCAGGCCCGTCTTCTCGTCCCGGGCTTGGAGCGCGAGGAGCTCGATCTCAAACTCCCCCTCGATCCGGAGCGAGAAGAGGCGGCTGATGTCCGCCGGCGAGAGATCTCCGCTCATCCGCAGCGAGCAGTGGGGGAAGAAGGGGAAGGCGTTCGGCTCGAAGGGGAGCCCCGCGTACTTGAGCTGCTCGTGCAGCGAGACGAAGGGCATCGGGTCGCCGAGGCTGAGGACAAAGGTGTCGGTCCCCGGAAAGCGGACGACGCCGCCGAAGCGGGCGACGATCGGCGCGGTCTTCGAGCAGACCGAGAGGAGCTTGGTCTCGACGCTCTCCCAGTCCGCATCGCCCGAGAGCGCCCCTAGGCCGCTCGATCCCGCGATCGTGATCTCGATCGGGAAGTTGGTCAGGCGATCGCAGAAGGCCTCGCGGATCTCCCGAACCTTCTCGCGAAAGGGATCCGGGATGTCGAGGCAGATGTACGTTGGATTGCGCAGGTTCATCGACCCGAGCCGCCGTGCTGGAGGAAGATTCTCCTACAGGCAGCGCCCCTAGATTACTACACAAATGAGCAGTGCCCCTTCGCATCCTCACACTGAGCGCTATTGAGCGGCCCCCGAGGCCCTGCTCAAGGTCTCGAAGTTCGGGGACACGACGCTCCGTTTAGTTGCCGATACAGCGATCGCGACGATCGCTTGGGTGTCGACGGCCCCAACCACGACGGGCGTTCTCCAGCGCGGCCCGAACGCTCTCGCACCGCCGAGAGGGCGAGCTTCGACGCCGAAGAAACACGAACCGTCCCGTCGGCCCGCCTAGCAGAGACCACCTCAGCTTGGTAGCGTGGCGCCCGAGGTCGTGCACATGATCCGAAGCTCCATCTCCCGCCCGCTCCTCGCCGCCGCGCTCGCGATCGCCTGTGCGGGCCCCGGCTGCTACGTCGGCGTCGATGACCCGGAGGCGACCGCCTCCGACAGTCTCACCGCCGGACCCACCCAAGGGGAGAGCGCCGGGAGCGACAGCGCCGGCTCGTCGGACTCCGACAGCGACTCCGGCGGCGACTCCGACGGAGATCCCGGCGTCGAGCTCGAGCCGGCCCCCGCGAGCCTGCGCCTCCTCCTCAGCCGGCACTACCGCAACGCGGTCGGCGATCTGCTGGGGGAGGCTGCGGCGGCGCAGGTAACCCCCCCGGGAGACACGCCGATCAACGGCTTTGACGCGGTCGGAGCCTCGCAGCTCGCCCTCTCGGACAGCTCGGTCGACGCCTACGAGGCCTCCGCCCGCGCCGCGGCTGCCGTCGGCGTCGCCGACACCGAGCGGATCGCGGCCTACCTGGGCTGCACGCCCACGGGACCCGACGACGCCGCCTGCCACGAGAGCTTCATCCGCAACTTCGGGCGCCTCGCCTGGCGCCGGGCCCTGACGACCGACGAGCTCAGCCGCTATGTCGAGGTCGCCCAGACCACCGCCCTCGACACCGGCGACTTCTATGTCGGGGTCGAGAACGCGATCGCGACGCTGCTGCAGTCGCCCCACTTCCTCTACATGGTCGACATCGGCGTCGCAGATCCGGACGATCCGAGCCGCCGCACCCTCACCGGCACGGAGCTCGCGACCCGCCTCTCCTTCTTCCTGAACGACACCACACCGCCCGCCTGGCTCATCGACGCCGCGGAGGACGGCATGCTCGACAGCGCCGAGGGGATCCGCGAGGCGGCCGCGGTGCTGCTCGAGGATCCGCGGGCCAAGGACGCGCTCGACAACTACTTCTCCGAGGTCCTCCAGCTGCGCAAGCTCGACAGCCTCGCCAAGGACCCCGCGGTCTGGCCGCAGTGGTCCCCGCAGCTCGCGCAGGCGATGCGGCAGGAGACGCTCCTCCTCCTGCAAGACATCATCTGGCAGCGCGACGCCGACTTCCGCGAGATCCTCGACGCGCCCTACACCTTCGCCAATCAGCTCACCGGGCCGCTCTACGGCCTGACGCCCCCGGGCGACGGGGTCTGGACCGAGGGCTTCGTCAAGACGCCGCTGCCGGTCGAGAGCAAGCGCGGCGGGCTCCTCGGCCAGGGCGCGCTGATGTCCGTCCTCTCCCACATCTCGAGCACCTCGCCGACGCTGCGCGGCAAGTTCGTCCGCGAGACGATCCTCTGCGAGTCGATCCCGGCCCCGCCCGGCGACGTCGCGACCGTGATCCCGCCGGCCGGTGAGGCGGCGCCGACGATGCGCGAGCGCCTGGAGCAGCACCTCAGCGATCCGATCTGCGCCGGCTGCCACCAGGCGATGGACCCGATAGGCTTCGGCCTCGAGAACTACGACGGGATCGGCATGTTCCGGACCGAGGAGAACGGGGCGACGATCGACACCGCCTCGCAGGTCAGCGGTACCCCCTTCGACGGCGCCCGCGAGCTCGGCGCGGCCCTCCGCGAGCAGCGGGCGGTGTCGGTCTGCGTGATCCGCAACCTCTTCCGCCACGGCGTCGGCCACATCGAGACCAGCGGTGAGCTGCCGACCCTCTTCGCCTTAGAGGAGACCTTCGCCGAGCGCGGCTACCACCTCCAGGACCTGCTCATCGAGCTCGTCGCCAACCCGGCGTTCCGCATGGTCGGGACCCCCGAGTAATCACCGTCCGACGCCAGGAGATCACGATGAAGCGCTTCACCCTCAATCGCCGGACGATGCTCCGCGGGTTCCTCGGCGGCGGCGCGATCGCCCTCGCCCTGCCCCCCTTGGAGGCCATGCTCAACGGCAACGGCGACGCCTACGCCGACGGCGAGCCCCTGCCCCGCCGCTTCGGCACATGGTTCTTCGGCAACGGCGTCGCCCTCGAGAACCCCTTCGACCCGAACAACCACAAGCTCCTGTGGACGCCGTCGGGCCAGGGGCCGGACTACACGCTCTCGCCGCAGCTGATGCCGCTGGCGGACCTCAAGGAGTACGTGTCGGTGATCTCCAACCTCGAGGTGCGGGCCAAGCACCCCGAGGTCCGCGGCCACCACACCGGCGTCTCCGGCTTCTTCTCGGGCTTCCCCTACATCAAGCTCGACCCGATGGGCGCGAACTACTCGTCGAAGTTCGGCGGGCCCTCGATCGATCAGGTCGCGGCGGCCCTGATCGGCCAAGAGACCTTCCTGCCGTCGATCCAGCTCCGGATCTCCAAGCGGATCGTCGCCGGCGAGGGGCCGACCCTCAACTACCTCTCGCACAAGGGCCCCGATCAGCCGCTGCAGCCGATCCACAACCCGCAAGAGGCCTTTGAGAAGATCTTCAACGGCTTTGTCCCGCAGGACGATCCGACCAAGCCGCTGCGCCTAAACGCCCTCGACGCGGTCGCCGAGGACGTCAAGCGGCTGCAGATGCGCGTCGGCCAAAACGACCGCCAACGCCTCGACGCCCACCTCGCGTCGATCGAGCAGATCCAAAAGCAGATCGACGCGATCGCCCCCGAGTGCGCAGCCCCGGCGATGCCCGGCGAGACCAACACCGATCAGGACGGCAAGGAGCCGCTGGGGCCGGTCAACAAGGTGATGGCCGACCTCCTGGTGCTCGCCTTCCAGTGCGACATCACCCGGGTCGCGAGCTTCCAGTACACCGGCTCGGTCGGCTACACGGTCTTCCACACCCTCGGCCAGTCGCAGGGGCACCACGACCTCTCCCACGACGCCAACGCCAACGCCCAGGTCGACGCGGCGACGGTCGAGACCGTCGACGCCTTCGCCTACCTGCTGCGCCGCCTGAAGGAGACCCCCGAGGGGGACGGCAACCTGCTCGACAACTCCTGCCTGCTCCTGAGCAGCGACGTCGCCTCGGGCCTGCGCCACACCGACTACAACCAGCCCTGCATCGTCGCCGGTCGCGGCGGCGGGGCGCTGACCCACCCGGGGATCCACCACGACGCCCAGTCGGCGAACGCGAGCGATGTGCTCCTCAGCTGCGTGAAGACGGTGGCGCCCGAGATCACCCAGGTGGGCGGCGGCAACGGCCTCTCGAACACCCCGCTAAGCGCGATAATGGCGTAGTCGGAGCGTTCACGCGGCGGGGAGCACCGCGCGCTCTCCAGCCCCGGCCAAGACCGCAGAGGCCCCCATCCTGGCCCGGTCCTGGCCCGATCCTGGCCCAGTCCTGGCCCCTGTTCTGGCCCCTGTCCTGGCCCCTGTTCTGGCCCCTGTTCTGGCCCCCGTGCTGGCCCCCTGGCCCCCTGGCCTCCGGGCCTCCGGGCCTCCTGGCCTCCTGGCCTCCTGGCCTCCGGCCTTGGTCGAGCTCTCATCCGGGCAGCGATGGCTCGACGACAGGCTTCAGCGCTCGCCCTGACCGGGTGCGCGCGGCGAGGCCCGCTCGCTCCCCCGAGACGATTTCGCGGCGCTCCCGGTTGAAGAGCCGGGGCCCGCCGCGTAGGATCGTTGCGGTATTGGACCTGCCTACCACCGCGATCGTCGTCCACGCAGTCGGCCAGGAGCTCTTCAGCCTCGGCAAGCTCCCGGCCGCGCTCACCCACTACCGTGAGGCGATCGCCGGCCTGCCGAGCTCCCACCCGCACATCCCCTCGGTGATGACGGCGATGGGCCAGATCCTCCTGGCCCAGGGCGATCCGCAAGGGGCGATCCAACACCTCCGCGCCGGGCTCCGCGGCAAGCGCGACGCGGTCAGCCGGAGCCACCCCTTCACGGCCTTCACCCTGATGGATCTCGGCGCCGCCTACCTGGCCGCAGAACAGCCCGCGGAGGCGCTCGAGGCCTACTCCAAGGCGATGCCGGTGCTCGACCGCCGCCTCGGCGACCTCAACCCTCGGACCATCGCCTGCCACCTCGCCCTCGGCCGCCTCCTCGTCAGCAACGGCCAGCTCAAGGAGGCCGGCGAGCACATCGACAAGGTCCTCGCCAGCGAGATGTACGGCATGGGCAACGCCGCCCAGATCGGCCTCGCCTACGCGACCCTCGGCCAGATCGTCTATCACAGCGGCGATCTCGACAAGGCGATCGGACACTTCCAACAGGCCCTCGAAGAGCTCTCGGAGCTCCCCGACACCGACCCCGACGTGCTCAGCGTTCTCCACGATCTCGGCCGTGCGTACCACCGCAAGGGGGAGACCGACCGCGCCCTCGAGACCTTCGCGCGCTCGCTCGAGGGCTATCGCGCCTCGGTCGGCGACGAGCACCCGGGCACGGCGACGACCCTCAACGCGATGGGGCAGGTCTACTACGCCCAGGGCAAGTACCAAGAGGCGCTGACCCACTATCACAAGGCGATCGAGATCCGCCAACGTGTCCTCGGGGCCACTCACCCCCAGACGATCACCTCGCGCTTCAATTGCGGGACGGCGATGCGCAAGCTCGGCGATCCCTTCGGCGTCGAGGAGATGGAGGCGGCGGTCGAGAGCCTGGAGGAGCTCCTCGGACACGACCACCCCCACGTCAAGGCGACGCGCTCCTGGCTCCGCTAGCTTCGCGCCCCTCACGAGGTTCGCAGCTCGGGAGGGCGAGAGGCCGCGCGCTCGGGCGGCCGACGAGGCCGCGATACAGCAGAGACGCCCAGCCGTGAGCGCCCGTAGAGGGAGCGCCGCCGGGGGGAGCGCGCGGCACGTCGACGACGGCCCGCTAGCTAGCTGGTTAGCTAACTAGCAGCCCGTGGCAAAAGTCCCGTGTGCTGTCGCGCCGCGATCGTTGGCCCTCTTGGCTTCGACGAAACGCCGCTGTACTGGGCTGTACTGCAAGTTTCGGCGGGGCCGAGAGGGGCGACGAGGGCAAGCGAGAGCGCGCGGGACTTTTGCCACGGGCTGCTAGCTAGCGGCCTTGTCGAACTTCGTGTCGATCTGCCGCGCGCAGTCGTTGCCGATCATCTCCATCGACGGCTCGAAGTTGACGGACCCGGCGGAGAAGCTCAGCGTCCCCTCATTGTCGGTCGTCGCCTTTGTCGGATCCGACTCGTCGAAGGTGCCTGACCCCTTGTAGCTGATCCCCCCGCAGGGATCGTCCTCGCCGTCGGCGCTCGGCGATGAGACCTCGTAGTCAAAGCCTGTCTTGGTGACGTTGGAGATCGTCAGCGTGACAGCGTCGCTCGTGTACTTGCCCGCAGGGTCGGCGCCCGTGTCCTCGGCCGGCTTCTCCTCGCCGGGCTTCTCCTCGCCGGCCTTCTCCTCGCCGGCCTTCTCCTCGCCGGCCTTCTCCTCGCCGGCCTTCTCCTCGCCGGCCTTCTCCTCGCCGGCCGCGACAGCACCCGACTCCTTCTCCTTCGCCGCTGCATCATCGCCGGCTTTGCAGGCGCTCATGCCAAGGAGGAGTGCAGCACAAAGCGCCAGTGGGCTCGTCGTCGACTTCATCGCCCGATCCTGCGTGCCTGGCCCCAGGCGAGCAAGAGGAAAGGAGGAGCGAGGCGAAGGCCTAGCCGTCGGCGCTTCTCTTGCGCACAACGCTCGCCGGTGTATACAGGCGAAGATGCGCGCGCTCTGCTTTGGGGTTCTCCTCGCCGCCACCAGCCTACCGGCGTGCACCTGCGACAAGGAAACGCCCAGGGCTGAGGCGACCAGCGCTGGCTCGAGCGTGGAGACACCTCCCCAGACCGAAGACAGGACACCGCTCGTCGATCTGCCCGCGCTCGCCTACGCGCCTGCGGACGCCGAGCTCGTCGCCCACGTCGATCTCCGCCGTCTCCTCGCCTCGCCCCTGTGGCAGGAGAACCAGGCGCTGATGACCGGAGACCCCGAGGCCCGGCGGACCCTCGAGGCGCTCAGCAAGTGCAAGCTCGCGCTCGACAGCTTCAGCGCCCTCGACCTCGCGGTCGACTCGCGGGGCCAGCGGGTCATGGTCAGCCTCCAAGGGGATGGGATCGGCGACACCGGCCGCCTCCAGTGCATCGGTGACACGCTCTTCTCCGGCGACGCAGAGCGCTGGGAGGTCGTCACCGCCGACTCTGGCGCGAAGATCCGCCTCGACGGCGGGGCCGCTGTCGGTCACGTCGCCGCGGGCGATCGCCTGGTCTTCGCGACCAAGGCCTGGGACTCCGCGGTCCACGAGCGGATCGCCGGCGGAGGCGGCTCTCCCGGCTTTGGCACCTTGGGCGAGACCCTCGGATCCCTCGACACCGATCGGGCGATCTGGTTCGCCGGTCGTCTGCCGATCCTCGCGGGCCAGGCTGAGAACCTCCGCTCGCTCAGCGGCGCGATCGATCTCGACGCGGGCCTCGCCCTCGAGCTCGGGATGGTCGCGGCGACCCCCGAGCTCGCGGCCGAGATCTCCAAGGAGCTCGATCGACGCCTCGGCAACATCCGCACGCGCCTCGCCAAGGCTGATCTCCCGGAGGCCGCCGCCGACCGCATCGAGGTCAAGGTCGAGGGCTCGACCGTCCGCGTCCGCGCAGCCCTCGAGATCGCGGAGATCACCGCGATTCGTCAGCTCCTCGCCCAGCCCGGGGCCGCAGACTCGGCAAGCGAAACCGAGCCCTCCCCCGACGCACCGTAGATCTCGGACGAGCGCGGCCACAGATCGAAGAGGGTCGCGAGAGCACGTAGGGCGTCGCCCACGGACCCCGACAGAGCGCTGAGGTCGTCCCTGGGACCCTCCCCGTCCGCAGGGGCTCCCAGGCGATGATGACCCCTCAGCGACCCACTCCGCAAAAACCCCTCTGCGGGGCGCCATCGCTGACTTCTCGGCCTTTCCCTCGCGAACGTCGCGACGGACGCGAGCGCGCGCACGTCGTCCCAAACACGGCGAGAGGTCCTCGCGCGCCACCATCGACGCTCGTCGGCCCGGCGAAACGCCGCTTCACCGGGCCCTACCGTGAATTTCGACAGCCGCGCGCCGTCGCCGAGGGCGCGGGGCTTTCGCCGCGGCCTCCTAGCCCTTGTCGTCGCCGCCGTCCGCGAGTAGGCCTAGGGGTATGGCGCATTTTGATGCCACGAACGCTGCGGTCGAAGTCCACGCCTTCAAGGAGGGCCTGCTCGCGGCGATGGGACATGACCTCAAGATCCGGGTCACTCGCTTCGCGATCGACATCGCCGAGGATCGATCGTCTCTGACGGCGACCTTCGACCCCGACTCCCTGGTCGTCGAGGGCGTGCTCAACGGCGGCGAGCTGAGCGACAAGGACCGCGGCGAGATCGAGGCGAACATCCGCAAGAAGGTGCTCCACCCCGATCGCTTCCCCGAGATCAGCTTCGCCTCGACGGCGATCGAGCCGGTCACCGACGGACTCCGGATCACCGGCGAGCTCACGCTTCATGGGACATCGCGCACCCTCAGCGTCTGCTCCCACCGGGTCGGCGGCGAGCAGATCGTCGAAGTCCCGGTGCACCAGCCAGACTTCGGGATCAAGCCCTTTAAGGCCCCCCTGGGGATCATCAAGATCAAGCCTGAGGTGCACATCCGCGTGAGCCTCAAGATCGACAGCGTGTAGGCTCGAGGCAGCGGCTCGCCTCGACAGGCAGAGCGTCGGACGAGCGGAGCTTCGTCCCCCCGAAGGAGCTCCTGCCCGCCATCGGCGACGCGGTGTGACCCCTCAGAGCGCAGCGACACGGCCGAGGTACTTCGCGACCGCGGGACGGATCATCGCCCCATGATCGCCGGCGACCACCTCGAGCTCAAAGAGCCGATGGTGCTCCGCCGCGGCGTCGCGGACTGCCTCGGCGTTGCGCATGATCCACGGGTCCTCGTCGCCGACGTAGGCGATGTGGGGACGGGCCATCTCCGCGACGTGGGGTCCGAGGGAGCGGAGCTCACGCTCCTCGCGGTCGCCCGGATCAAAGCGGACGAGCTCGGACTGCTTCGGGTTGCGACCCCAGCGGACAAAGGTCTCCGGGACGTAGACTCCGCCCGCGCTCGCCGTCGCGACGAGCGGCACCTGCGGGTCGAGGCTGAGCAGCGCGCTCAGGCCCCCGCCGATGCTGTGCCCCAAGGAGAAGACCCGCGACCCGTCGACCCCAGGCTGGTCGACGAGCCAGCGGATCGCCGCCTTCGCGTCGTCGAGCTCGCCGTAGAGGAGCTCCATGCGACCGGGGTTGCCGTTCTCGCCGCGCAGCGAGGGCGTGAGCACGGCGAAGCCGGCGTCGACGAAGGGGCGGACCTTGTCGAAGTCCGAGGGCCGCAGCGAGAACTCGCCGTGGAAGTAGACGAGCGCCGGCGCCTTCGCCCCTTCGCCCGTCATCGGCGCGGCGTAGTAGGCGAGCAGCTCACCGTCCGCGCTCGGGTAACGGATCGCCTGGGCCCCCGCGGGCGGCTCCTGGTCGGAGCGCCAACGCCCGGTCGACGGTGCATCACGCGTCAGCGCGGTCCGATGCGCGGCCCGGCGCTCGACGAAGCTCGAGCGTGAGCCGGGTCGATGGGCGCAGCCCGCACCCGCGAGGACTCCTGCGCCGAGACCCGCGAGCGCGCCGAAAAACTCACGACGGACGACCACCTCCCCAGGCTGCGCGATGTTCGACCCGTCGACAAGCGAGGGCCGCGGCCCTCGCCGTCGAAGCTCCTCGGCGATCGAGCCCCAGGGAGACCCCACGGATGGTACGGATGCTTCGGCCGTGACAGACGCTCGGCAGACCGGTCCCTCGATGTGTGGACGCCCCGTCCTCCGCAGAGTCCTCAGCAGGCGCACGTTTCTGCGCAGAGGAGCCCTCACCCCGCAGAGCCGGCTCGTTGTCGACTGGCCACCCGCAGGATAGCCTCGTTCACTAGACGAGCGCCGTAGAGCCCTGACCGCCGAGACGCTCCCGCGAGATGCCGACCCCCATGCAGCTTCCCGACATCGACTTCTTCGCGGTCCTCGACGACATCCCCGAGATCTGCTTCGTCTACCGTCAGGACGGCGTCCTCGTGACCATGAACAGGACCTGCGAGGCCTTCACCGGCGTCAAGCGGGACTTCGTCATCGGCAACTTCAACATCCTGGAGAACACGACCTTTCTCGCGGACGAGCTCGTCGACGGGTACATGCGGGCCTTCGCCGGCGAGGCGGTCCAGGTCCACGAGAGCCAGGTCGATCTGCCCCGCGGCGATGGGACCGCGATGCGAAGGTGGGTCGACACGACCCTGGTCCCCCTCCAGATCGGCGAGGACGGAAAGCCAGCCTTCGTCCTCGGCATCCAGCGCGACGTCACCGAGCGAGCTGAGGCTCGCGGCGAGATCGAGTCCGCGAGGCGAGAGATCAACTTCCAGCGAGACACGATCGCCTCGCTCGAGGCTGCCCGCGCGGAGATCGAGGCCCAGAAAGAGACGATCGAGGCCCTCTCCACCCCTGTGATCGAGGTCTGGGACGGGATCGTCACCCTCCCGCTCCTCGGATCCGTCACCTCCCTGCGCGCCAAGCAGATGAGCGAGCAGCTGCTCGACGCCGTCACCCAGAAGCACGCCCGCTACGTAATCCTCGACCTGACCGGCATCGCCGTCATCGACACGACGACCGGACAGCTGCTCCTCCGGGTCGTCGCCGCCGTCAAGCTCCTCGGCGCGACTGGGGTCTTCGCCGGGATTCGCCCGGAGATCGCCCAGACCCTCGTCGGCCTCGAGGTCGAGCTCGAGGGCATCCGGGTCTACCGCAACATGCGTGAGGCGCTCAGGGCCTGCATCTCCGAACAGGGCCACACCGCACGCTGAGGCGGCTCAGGACCAGCGACGACCCTCACCGCGAGGCGTCGCCACCGAGGATGCTCCCGCCCTGGGGCTTCCGCCGTGGCGGCGCGTCGATGATCTCGGTGATCGACGACGCCCGCCTCGGCTCCGGGAGCCCCCCTACGAGCTCTGCCTCAGCTCGCGCTTGAGGATCTTGCCGGTCGGCCCCTTCGGCAGGGCGTCGATGATATCGATGAACCGCGGGTACTTGTAGGCCGCCAGGCGCTCCTTGCAGTAGGCGATGAGCTCCTCGGCCGTCGCGCTCTGGCCCGGCTTGAGGGCGACGACCGCCTTCACCTCTTCGCCGAACTTCTCGTCGGCGACGCCGATCACCGCCGCCTCGGCGATCGCCGGGTGACCGTAGAGCACCTCCTCGATCTCGCGCGGGTAGACGTTGTAGCCGCCGCGGATCACCATGTCCTTCTTGCGGTCGACGATCGCGTAGAAGCCGTCCTCGTCGCGGGTGGCGATGTCGCCGGTGTGGAACCAGCCGTCGACGATCGCCTCTTGGGTCGCCTCCGGGCGGTTGTAGTAGCCCTTCATGACATTGTGACCGCGGATGCAGATCTCGCCCGGCTTGCCTGTCTCCTCGATCACCGCCCCCTCCGCGTCGACGAGCTGGAACTCGACGCCCCAGATCGGCAGGCCGATCGAGCCGGGCTTCTTCGGCCTGTCTAGCTGGTTGAAGCTGGCGACCGGCGAGGTCTCGCTGAGACCGTAGCCCTCGAGGATGTTGACGTCGTACTTCCTGTCGAAGGCGTTCATCACCTCGACCGGCATCGCCGCCCCGCCGGAGACGCAGCGCTCGAGCGAGCTGAGATCGTAGCCGTCCGCCTTCGGGTGGTTGAGCACCGCGAAGTACATGGTCGGCACGCCGGCGAAGAGGCTGACCTTGTGGGCCTGCATCAACCCGAGCGCCGCCTCGACCTCGAAGCGGGGCAGGAGAACGATCTTGCCGCCGCCGAGGAGCACGGCGTTGTGCATCACCGTCTGGCCGAAGGAGTGGAAGAGCGGCAGCACCGTCAGCGCGGTCGTGTCAGCGCCGAGCGCCAGCAGGTCATCGCGGACATACTGGGCGTTGTAGAACATGTTGAAGTGGGTGAGCTGGGCCCCCTTCGGCCGACCGGTGGTCCCGGAGGTGTAGAGGATCACCGCGGTGTCGTCGGGCATCGTCGCCGGCAGCACCTCCACGGGCTTGGAGCCGGCGATCATCGCCGTCATGTTGTGCGCTCCCTCGGGCGCTGAAGTGTCCTTGGGGTCAGCCTTGACGACGATCAGCGACTTACACCCCGCGACCCTCGCGAAGGCCTCCTGCGCCTGCGGGAGGAAGCCCTCCCAGACCACGAGGGCGACCGCGTCGGAGTCGCTCAGGTGATAGGCGATCTCCTCGGCGGTCAGGAGCACGTTGAGCGGGACGACGGCGCCGCCCGCGTAGTGGGTGCCAAAGTAGGCGATCGAGAAGTGGGGCACGTTCGGCAGGAGGAGCGCGACGTGCTGCCCCTGGCGGACGCCGAGATCCCGGAGACCGCCGGCGAACCCCTGGACGTAGGCGTGCAGCTGACCGTAGCTGAGAGAGTGATCGCCGAGGACCAGGGCCGTCCTCTCGGGGTGAGCGTGGGCGCTAGCGCGGAGGATCAGGCCGAGGTTGAGACTCATGCCGGGAGGCTATCAAAGGAGGACTCTGGAGGAGCTGGCAAAAGCTCGCGGCCGGCGGCGGCGACTCGGCGAAGGCCACGACCACGACGCTCAGGAGCGCGGGGCCGCCGTCGCAGCCTCCGAGCTTCGCTATGTGCACAAACGCCCGCTGACGGGCATACTCGACCCCTGCGATGAAGCGCCTCTCCTCGCTCCTCACCCTCCTCCCCGCGCTCGCCCTCGCCTGTAGCGGCGGCGAGGCCAGCACCGACGCGAGCGCCTCGGCGGCCTCGATCACCTCCGCGGCGACGACGATCACCACGGCGATGACCGCTCCCACGAGCGGCGACACGAGCGGCGACACGAGCGGCGACACGAGCGAAGGCGGCTCGGACAGCGAAGACTCGGACGGCACCAAGTTTGACCTCGGCGACGACGTCGAGCTGCCCGGCTGCGACGCCGTCGACATCCTCTTCGTCGTCGACAACTCCGCCTCCATGGCCACCTACCAAGAGGCGCTCGCCGGGGCGTTTCCCGGCTTCGTCGACGCGATCTTCGAGAACCTGCCGAAAGACGTCGACGTCCACGTCGCCCTGACGACGACCGACTTCTTCTGCAACGGAGAGGGGTGCGCCTGCCCCGACTCGACGATCGGCTGCCAGAGCGCCGCCGAGCTCGACACCATCGAGATGTACTACACCCCGCCGACCGAGGGCTCGAACGAGATCAACGGCAGCCAGGGGCGGCTGTTTAACTACGAAGGGAAGAGCTACTTCGCGACCTCGACCGACGACGATCCAGCGCCCCTCAAGAGCTGGTTCACCGGCGCGGCGACGGCCGCTGGCGAGCTCGGCTGCTCCTTTGAGATGCCGGTCGCGGCCGCGTCCTACGTCACCCACCCGGCCAACGCGGAGGCGAACGAGGGCTTCCTCCGCGACGAGGACGCGGTCCTCCTCCTCTTCTTCCTGACCGACGAGCCGGACAAGTCGCCGGAGGCGATGAAGCTCTACAAGCAGATGCTCCTCGACGCGAAGAGCGGATGCGGCGGCGAGGAGTGCATCCTGACGGCGGGGCTGGTCCCGGGCTGCATCGGCGGGATCAATCAAAAGCTCTGGCAGATGATGACCGCCTTCGGCGACGAGGAGCCGATTTGGGGCGACATCAAGGACACCGACGCCTACACCGAGGTCATCGGCGCGGCCCTGGCCGCGACCCTCGGTAACACCTGCGCCTTGCTCCCCGAAGGATAGACCGGAGGATAGACCGGAGGCGCCGTAGGGGAGGTCCCGTGCGTGCGCTCCCGGGCCGCGATCGTCGGTCCTCTAGGCCTCGACGAAGCGCTGTAGCGGGCTGTGTCGCAGGTCTCGGCCGAGTCGCGAGTCGCGACGGGGCCAGCGAGAGCGCGGCTCCACCCTCCCGAGAACGAAGAGAGGCCCCCGCGCGGGGGCCTCTCTTCTCCTTGTTGGTCGTCGTCCCGTTCGCGAGGCGAGCGGCTACTCGTAGACGACGACGCTGTCGACGGCGCCTTCGCAGCCCTTGCCTCCGTCGAGCGCCTGGGGCTTGGCGTTGGAGTCGCCCTCGTAGCCGCCCTTGCCGCCGAGCCCGCCCGCGCCGGCGGTGCCGGGCTGGATGCTCACGTCCTGCTGGCTGACGATCGAGCCGCCGACCTCGGCGATGCCCGCCGAGACGCCACCGCAGCCGCCCGCGGCCCCGCCGGCTCCACCACCGTCGCCGCCGCCGGCCCCGTTCTCGCCGTCGCCGCCCTCGTCCTGATCGCCGCCGAGGGCCTTGCCGCCGCCGGCCTTGCCGACGCCGCCGTTGCCACCGTCGCCGCCGTTACCACCGTCGCCGCCGTTGCCCGCGGTGATCTCGACGCTGAGGAGTTGGATCCCAGAGGTGATCGCGACCAGGCCAAAGGAGCCGCCGCCGGCCTGACCAGGGCTGCCCTCCTTGCCGCCGCAGCCGCCACCGCCGCCGCCGCCACCGCCGCCGCCGACCTCCTTGCCGTTCCAGAAGACGCAAAACCAAGGATCCTCGTCGAAGCCGCCTGCACCGCCGCCGCCGCCGCCACGCCCGTGATCCCCACGATCCGCAGCCCCGCCGTCGGAGCCGACCCAGAGGCCCATCGGCGACCACCCGCCGATCTCGTCGACCGGACCGTCGCCTGACTTGCCCGGCTTGCCCGAGTCGCCGAGCATCCCCGGCGAGCCGTCGAGGCCCGAGTCGTTGCACCCGCCGCAGGAGCTCTTGCCCGCGACCCCGCCGGCTCCGCCCGGGGTGTTGTCCCCGCCGGCCTGGCCGTCGCCGCCGTTGTCGGAGCCGCAGTCGAAGGAGCTGCCGCCAGCGCCTCCGGTGGCGCCGCAGGTCGAGGCGCCAGGGGTGCCGCCGGTGCCCATCATCGCCTTGCCGCCGAGCCCACCGTCGTCGCCCTTGCTCCCGTTCATCCCGTCGCTGCCCTTGCCGGCGTCACCGGCGATGAGGCGCGAGGTCTCGATCGCGAGGAGATCGTCGGCGACGTTGCGGACCCAAAACGCGTAGGTCGAGGTGCCGCCGCCGCTGTAGGTCTTGCCCTGGACGGTGAAGCCGTAGAAGCGGGTCTTGACGTCGAGCGCCTCGGCGATGACCGCCCGCTCCTGGTCGCCCTCGATGACGGTCTCGAAGTCGACGACGTTGTGCTTCCAGGTGCCCGGCTCGTAGCCGCCGAAGAGGTCGACCCCCGCGGCGAGGGTGACGGTCTTCGGATAGTCGCCAGCGCTGACGACCACGTCGCAGGTGTTGTCGCAGAGCTGGGCTACCTCGATCGCCTTGGCGATCGTCGCCACCGGCGTGTCGGGGCTCATCCCGTCATTCGCGTCGGAGCCGCCGTTGACCGGGGTGGCGACGTAGACGATGTCCTCTGGCACCTCGTCACAGTAGGGATCGGGGACGTCGACGTCGTCGGGGACACAGTCCACGTTGTCGCCCGTCGTCGTCGTCGTCGTCCCGTCGGTGTCGCTGTCCGAGTCGCTCGTCGTCGTCGTCGTCGTCCCGTCGCTCTCCGTCCCGGTCATCACTCCGGTCGTGCTCGTCGTCGTCGTCGTCGTACCGTCGCTCGTCGTCGTCGTCGTCGTCGTCGTTCCGCTCGCGCTGCCGTCGGTCGTCGTCGTCGTCGTCGTCGTCTCCGCCGCGGTGCTCGCGGTCGTCCCTGTCGTCGTCCCGCTCGAGGAGCCCGTCGCGGAGTCGGCCGAGGTTCCGATCGCATCATCACCACACGCGCCGAAGAGCAGTACGAGGGCCGAGAGGCCCCCAACAAGCGTAAAATTCCTGGAGATCATATTCGCTCGACTATCGACGAAGGAGATCGTGTCCGTCAATCGAATCCGCGCCCTCGCTCCCCTGAAGACGGTCTCCACAGCGAACCTCGCGGGGTCTACGGGGGACCACCCGAGGGGTGCTCGGAGGCCGTGGGGTGAGCGCCGAGCTGAGCCGCGCGCCGACCCCTGCGCCCGCGCTTCGCCGCGGGCGACAGCCTCCGACAATGACCGCCGCCAAGGTGCCCCCAGGGGTCTACATCGACGCCCACCGACGCCCCCCGACGACCTCATGAAGTGGGGGCAAGATCCCCCCACCACACAGCTCCAGGATCGCCGGGATGGGCCCGGCGAGGAGGGCTCCGACCGGGCGGAAGTGGCCGACAATCGCCGACTATCCGGCACATCCTCAGGATGTGCAGGGGGCCGCCAGGTGATACACCTTTGCCCGTGCACGCTCCGCTCGCACGACTCGATGCGGCCATCGCCCCTCACCGGCAGCGCCTGGCGACCCCTGCGCTGGTGATCGACCTCGACGCCGTCGATCACAACATCGCCGCGGTCGTCCGCCGCTGCGGTGACCCGACGCGCTGGCGACCCCACATAAAGACGGTGAAGCAGGCGGAGATCCTCCGTCGCCTCTTTGAGCACCGCGTCTACGCCTGCAAGTGCGCCACGCTCGGCGAGCTCGAGCTCGTCCTCGAGACCGCGACCGACGCCGACATCGCCGTCGACGTGCTCGTCGCCTATCCGCTGCACGAGGCCGCGTTTCGAGCCGCGACGCAGCTCGCCCTGGCCCACGCCGACGCGCGGGTCAGCTTCCTCGCCGACAGCCCTGAGCACGCCCGGGCGATGCAGAGCTGGAGCTCCGGTGAGCGCCGCTGGCCGCTCTACTTTGACGTCGACGTCGGCATGCACCGCACCGGCACCTTCGCCAAGCGCTGGCAGGTCCACGCGGCGGCGCTCGCCGAGCAGCTCACCGGCTTCGAGATCGCGGGCCTCCACGGCTACGACGGCCATCTCGCGGCCGACCAGGAGGAGGACGCCTGCACCGCCTACGACGAGCTGTGCGCCCTCGCCCAGGGCTTCGCCGCCGTCGGTGTCACGGTCCCCGAGATCATCACCTCGGGATCCACCACCTACCACTTCGCCCTCGCCCACGAAGGGCTCGGGGGCGGCGCCTGGCACCACAGCATCTCGCCGGGGACGATCGTCCTCAGCGATCTGCGCTGCACCGCCGCCATCGCCGACCTCGACCTTCGCCAAGCGGCCTTCGTCGCCGCCCGGATCGTCAGCCGCGACGGGGTCCGCAGGATCACCGTCGACGCCGGCTCCAAGGCGCTCTCGCCCGACCGTCCGGCGCCCAACTGCGAGGTCCTCGGCTGGCCCGAGCTCACCGCCCAGCCCCCCAGCGAAGAGCACCTCCCCCTCGACGTCGGCGGGCTCACGACCCCGGCGCTCGGCCACCTCCTCTGGCTGGTCCCCGACCATGTCTGCACCACGGTCAACCTCTACCGGGTCGCCCTCTTGATCCGCGGCGAGGAGATCGTCGGCGAGAGCCCGATCGGCGGCGGCCGCAGCCCCTGGCTCCGACCCGCGCCGGCGACCGCCGACTGAGCCCACCCGACGGAGCCCACCCGACGGACTCAATCGTCGAGCTCAAGAGGACGCTCAGAGCAGGACGCTCGGAGCATGAGCGCGGACCCCCCGCGACCCGCCGGCCGACCCCCTCGCCGGCACAGCACCAAGGAAGGCCCATGAACCCCACGCCCGTCCGCCGCGCCCCTGACGACGCCGTCGACGTCGACGTCCAGGTCGTCCCCCGCGCCTCCCGTTCGCGGTTGGTCGGCCTCCACGGCGACCGCCTCAGGATCCAGCTCGCGGCGCCGCCGGTCGACGGCGCCGCCAACCAGTGCCTGGTCGAGCTCATCGCCAAGCTCGTGGGGATCCCCCGCAGCGCCGTCGCGATCACCCGCGGCCTGACCGGCAAGCGCAAGACCCTGCGCCTTCGCGGCACCACCGTCGAGGCCGTCCGCGGCGCCCTCGACCTCGACGGCGGCGGAGGGACCGACGCCGGATCCGGCGGCCGATCGAGGAGACACCACGGCGCCCCGCTCCTCGGCCGACGAGCGCTCCGCTTCGGCCTCGGCGCGCTCCTCCCCCTGGCCTCCGCGGCCGCCTGCGAGAGCGGCGAGGGGCCGCACCTCCAGGTGCTCCTCCCCGAGGGCGACGTCGATCTCGAGAGCGCCGACAATGCCTCGCTGGTCCTCGACCCCGGCGGACCGAGCGTCACCTACGACATCGACGGACCCGACTTCACCCTCTCGCTCGAGCTCGAGCTCGACGACCTCCAGCGGACCGCCTCGCTCTACATCGCCCGCGGCACCGACCTCCTCGCCTGGGGCCGCAGCGCCCCCTTTGTCCTCGCCGACACGGCCGCCGCGGTGACGATCTTCGTCGGCCGTCCAGGCGCCCTCTCGACCTTCCCCGGCGAGGTCTCAGGCGCCGAGGGGATGGTCGCAGCCCAGGCCCCCGGCCGCGGCATGCTCCTGGTCGCCGAGGACGGCGGCACCTACCTGCTGAGCGAGCGCAACCTCGAGATCTCCGCCGGTGACGCCTTCCCGACGACCGCCCCGCCGGTGACCGCCAGCGCCCTCGTCGGCGAGCGGGGCGGCGGAGTCCTCCGCCTGAGCTGGGCTGAGGGGCTCGCGGGGTGGCGCTTCGATCCCGGCCTCGACAGCTGGGAGACGATCGAGCTCGCCGGCGACCTCGAGGTCGAGCCCCGCGACGGCGCCGCCTGGCTGGTCGACGCCAGCGCAGAGCACCTCCTCCTCTTCGGCGGCGGTGACCAGGACGACATCGTCGAGATCGATCTCCAGCCTGCGAGCGAAGACGGCCCCTACCTCCACCGTCGCCTTGAGATCGCCCTGGACGGTCCGCGCCCCGGGGCGACCCCCGCCTGGATTACCCGGAGCGGGACCGACGAAGGAGAGGGCGTGCTGCTCTTCGGCGGCGACCAGGAGGACCTGCCCCTGGCCAGCTTCACCGGCGTCGCCTCCCCAGCCGGGCCCCTCCTGCGCTGGACCGGCGCGGCCTGCGAACAGGTCGAGCGCGGCGCGGATGCAAGCGCCGGAGCGACCCTCCGCGTGCTCTGCTTCGGCGGCCTGCGCGATGAAGTGCCGACGCGCGACGCCGCCATCATCGGGATCCCCCCCGCAGGCCCCCTGACCGTCGAGGTGCTCGCGCAGTGGCTGCCAGAGGCCGCTGCGGAGCCGCGCCTCTTCAGCGACGAGAGCGCTCTCTACGCGCAAAGCGCGGGATCCTGGCTCCGCTTCGATCCCCTCGACCTGAGCGCCGCGCCTGACGTGAGCGCGACCACGGCCGATCGCGCGACCGGCGGGCATTCCGTTAACCTGGGTACAGGTGTTACCTTCCTCGTCGGCGGCGTGACCGCTGAGGGCCAGCCGGTCGATCGCTGGCAGGTGTTCACGCCGACCCCCCCCGCTTCCTGAGCGGGCGGAGCCGGATGGGCGAGCCCTCTCCCCACGGTCCCTCCCCTCCCCTGCACAACCCCCCAAGCACCCCCCTGGAGGCCCAGATGGCCGACACGCTGACGATCACCGACAACCGCACCGGCACGCAGTACGAGCTCCCGATCAAAGACGGGACCATCTCCGCCATCGATCTCCGGCAGATCAAGACGGACAGCGACGACTTCGGCCTCCTCAGCTACGACCCCGCGTACAAGAACACGGCCTCCTGCCGCTCCGCGATCACGATGATCGACGGCGACAAGGGGATCCTTCGCTACCGCGGCTACCCGATCGAGCAGCTGGCGGAGAACTCGACCTTCCTCGAGGTCGCCTACCTCCTCCTGAACGGTGAGCTCCCGAACGCTGGCGAGCTGAGCAAGTGGGAGAATGAGATCACCCACCACACGTTCGTCCACGAGTACGTGATCCGGGCGATGGACGGGTTCCTCCACGACGCCCACATGATGGGCAAGCTCGTCACCTTCATCGCGACCCTCTCGACCTTCTACCCGAAGTCGAAGGCGGTCCGCGACAAGGCGACCCGCGACGAGCACATCGTCAAGATCATCGCCAAGATGCCGACCCTGGCCGCCTGGTGCTTCCGCCACTCGACCGGTCGTCCCTACCTCTACCCGGACAACTCGCTCTCGTACTGCGGCAACTTCCTCAACATGCTCTTCCGCATGGGCGAGCAGAACTACAAGCCGAACCCGATCCTCGAGCGGGCGCTCAACGTCCTCTTCATCCTCCACGCCGACCACGAGCAGAACTGCTCGGCGAGCGCGGCCCGGGCCGTCGGCTCCTCCGAGGCTGACCCCTACGTCTCCCTCGCGGCCGCCGCGGCGGCGCTCTACGGTCCGCTCCACGGCGGCGCCAACGAGGCGGTCCTGCGGATGCTCCGCGAGATCGGCGACGTCAAGAACATCCCCTCGTTCATCGACGGCTGCAAGAACGGCGACAAGCGGCTGATGGGCTTCGGCCACCGCGTCTACAAGAACTACGACCCGCGGGCCAAGATCATCAAGGACCTCGCGCACGAGGTCTTCGCCGTCACCGGCAAGAACCCGCTCCTCGACATCGCCCTGGAGCTCGAGAAGATCGCGCTCAGCGACGAGTACTTCGTCAAGCGCAAGCTCTACCCGAACGTCGACTTCTACTCGGGGCTCATCTATCAGGCGATGGGCTTCCCGGTCGAGATGTTCCCCGTGCTCTTCGCGATCCCCCGCTCGGTCGGCTGGCTCGCGCAGTGGCAGGAGATGCTCGACGACCCCGAGCAGAAGATCGCCCGCCCGCGTCAGGTGTACATCGGCGCCGACGAGCGCGACTACGTGCCGATGGACAAGCGCGGCTAGACCCGACCCCCTCTCTTCGAGGAGTCCACGCCGACGAAGGTCGCCCCGCGAGAGCAGGGCGGCCTTCTCTGCGTCTGCGGCCCGCGGATCACCCCGACCTGCGCCGCGCCGAGTCCGGCAGCGCGAGCTCGCGGAGTCCCGCCCCTGGCGCTACGCCGGCGCTCCGCCTTCGTCCAGGTGCTCGGTCGTCAGGACCAGCTTGCCGACGGTCTGCGCCGACTCGAGCGCCCGATGGGCGTCGGCGACGTCGGCCAGGGCGTAGGTCGTGATCTTCGGGCAGACGACCTCGCCGCGGCTCACCCAGTCGAGGATCCGGGTCATCCCCTCCCCCAGGATGTCGGCGCGATCGAAGAGGTAGGAGAGGTTGAAGCCCATCACCGAGCGGTTCTTCTGGGTCAGGTCGAGCGGGTTGAAGCGTGGCGTCCGGAGGTACGCGAGCGCGAGCTGCAGCCACTTCGCCCGGCCCCCCTCGCGCGGCAGCATCGTGTGAAAGCCGTAGATCAGGAGCTTCCCGGTCGGCGCCAGGTGGTCGTAGCTGGCGCTCAAGGTCTCGACCCCGTTCGCGTCACAGACGATGTCGTAGCCGCCCGGCGAGCGCCGCTCTGCCGCGGCCCAGAGCGGCTCGCTCGACTTGTCGATCACTCCGTCGGCGCCGAGCGCCTGGACAGCCGCGACCTTGTGCGCTCCGCCGACCACCCCGATCACCCGACACTTGGCGATCTTCGCGAGCTGGACGAGCGACGATCCGACCCCGCCCGCCGCCGAGTGGACCAAGATCGTCGCTCCTGGCCGGGGGTGGGCGAGCTCAAAGAGGGCGAAGTAGGCGGTCAAGAGCACGGAGGGCAGCGCCGCCGCCTCGACCAGCGTGAGCTCCGGCGGGATCCGGAAGACCTGGTGGACCGGGACCACGAGCTCGCTCGCGTAGCCGCCGAAGCGCGTCAAGGCGACGACCTTCGCCCCGAGGAGGTCGGGATCTGCCCCCTCGCCGATCGCGTCGACCACCCCGCTGACCTCAAAGCCAGGTGTGATCGGCCAGCCGACATAGACCTTGGCTGAGGAGTAGAGGCCCATGCGGACGATGCAGTCGGCATAGTTCACGCCGATCGCCGCGACCCGCACCCGCACCTCCCCTGCCCCGGGCTCAGGCGAGGCGAGGGTCTGGAGCCGAAGACGCTCGTAGGATCCGGCCCGGTCGACGACGATCTTCTGCATCGGCAGCACGCTACCAGCCCGCGGCCAACCGTGCGCTCTCGCGCCCCGTCTTGGGATGCGCCGAGGGGGACGACGCGGGCTGGAGAGCGCCCGCGGCCTCGGCACGGGCTGCGAGGGGCCTCGCGCTTCGCCGGGGCCGAGAGCACGCGCATGCGCCCTTCGCCGCGCGCTTCCGGGCGGCGGACGACGACAGCACCCTTCGCGTCGGCGCCGACCTCTCCTGACGCTGGCAATCCCTGGTCCCGGCTCTCTACAATGGAGCTGGAGGTAGCTGCACTGTCTGGCCCGCGCACGGGAGAACCGCCCCGCGATGGGCACGGTCCGACGGTCGTCCGCGCCGCCGATCCCAGCGGTGAGCGCGTTGTCATCCTCAAGCGGGTCGACGCGAGCCGGCGCAGCGAGCTCGCCGACGCCGAGCTCCGGGCGGAGTTTGACCTCCTCCGACAGCTCGACATCCCCGGGATCGTCCGCGCTCGCGGCCTCCGCGAGGAGGACGGCGACCTCGTCCTAGAGCTCGAGGACTTCGGCGGTGAGGAGCTCGGCGCGTACCTAGCCCGGGCGGGGAGCGGCCTCCGCTTTCACCATCGGCTCCGCCTGGCGATCGCCATCACCCGGGCCCTCAGCGAGCTACACACCCGCGGGATCACCCACGGCGACGTCAACCCGCGGACGATCGAGGCCAACACCGCCCTCGCGATCCAGCTCGGCGGGTTCGGCATGGCCCACCGCGGCGCCCTCCGATCGACGCCCAGCCGCGCCCGCAGGCTCCGCCTCAGCCTCCCCTACCTCGCGCCGGAGCAGACCGGCCGGATCGATCGGCCGATCGATCACCGCAGCGATCTCTACTCCCTGGGCGCCACGCTCTACGAGCTCTTCACCGGCCGCCCGCCCTTCGTCAGCCACGATCCCTCCGAGCTCATCCACGCCCACCTCGCCAGGATCCCGGCCTCGCCGCGAAAGCTGGTCCCTGAGCTGCCGGCCGCGCTCTCGCGGGCGATCCTCCGCCTCCTCGCCAAGGCGCCCGCAGACCGCTACCGCAGCGGTTTCGGACTCCTCCACGACCTCGTCCAGATCCAGGAGGCCGCCGCCTCCGGAGACGACGTCGACCTCGAGATCGGCGCCCGTGATCCACCCCTCACCTTCCAGGGGATCGATCGCCTCTACGGCCGAGAGGCCTCCCTCGCCGCGCTCGACGCAGCCCTCGAGCGCGTCGGCGAAGCCCGCTCCGAGCTGCTCCTCGTCCGCGGTCCGGACGGCTCCGGGAAGTCGTCCCTGCTCCGAGAATTTCGCCGCCGCCACCTCGGCACCGGGCCCTGCTTCGCGGTCGCGAGCTTTGATCTCGGCGGACGACCGATCTCCCACCAGACCCTCCTAGAGGCGCTCCGCTACCGCCTGCGAGCGCTCCTCAGCGACAGCGAGGAGGTCGTCGAGGCGACCCGCTGGGCCGTGCAAAAGGCCCTCGGCCCCCTCATCTCGGCCCTCGCTCCGCGCGTCCCAGAGCTCGCCCAGCTGCTCCAGGGCGGCGAGCACGGGGTCGGCGAAGCGACCGAGTTCTCGGCCGAAGCCGCCCGCAACCGCCTCAAGCTCGCGGTCCACGTTCTCCTCCAGGCGCTCGCTCCCCCGAGCGATCCGCAGGTCCTGATCCTCGACGACGCCCACGGGGCGGACGACGCGTCGATCGAGCTCATCGCCGACATCATCGAGGAGAGCGCCGACGAGCGCACCCTCTGGGTCCTCAGCGTCAACGCGGGGGGCGAGACCCCCTCCCTCGACGCGACACTATCCCGGCTCGGCGCCCGGATACGGCACACGACGGTCGACCTCCAACCCCTCGACACGGCGACGCTGACGTCGATGGTGACCGACGCCCTCGCCCTCGACGAGCCGACCGCTCTCGCCCTCGCCGAGGTTCTCGCGGTCAAGACCGGCGGCAGCGCCTCCTTCGCCGCCGAGCTTCTCCGCGAGTTCGTCCGCGCCGACATCATCCGCCTCGACCCCGAGGCGGGCGCCTGGCAGGTCGACCTCGAGGCCGCCTCCGCCACTTCGGTCACCGACAACGTCGTCGATCTGCTCCGGCGACGGATCGAACTCCTCGACGCCGACACCCTCGCCCACCTGACCCGCGGCGCCTGCGTCGGCATGACCTTCGACGCTGAGGATCTCGGCGTCGACGCCGACGCCACCCCCCTCCGCTCGGCGACCGACGCCGGGCTCCTCCTAGCCGGCCCCGCCGGCTTGCGCTTCAGCCATGAGAAGCTCCGCGCAGAGCTCCTCGAGCGGCTCACGCCAGCGCAGGCGCAGGCGATCCACCTCGCCCTCGGCCGCGACCTGCAGCGGCGGATCGACGCCGGTCCGGCCAGCGACGAGAGCCTCTTCGCCGCGATCGATCACCTGCACGCCGCGCTCCCCCGGCTCAGCCCCGCAGAGCGCCGCTCGGCCGCCGCCCTCGCCACCGACGCGGCCAGGCGCGGTCGGGCCGGCGCCGCCCTCTCGGCGACCCTGCGCTGCTGTGAGCAAGGGATCGAGCTCCTCGGCGAAGATCCCTGGGAGGAGGACCGGCAGACCACCTTCGAGCTCCTCTCGATCAAGAACGAGACCCTCCTCGCCGCAGGCCGTGTCGCCGCCGCGGCCGAGGCGACCCGCGAGCTCCTCACCCGGACCCGCTCCCCCGAGGACCGGGCCGAGGTCCTGCTCACCTGCGCCAGCGTCCAGCTCGCCCAGAACCGCTTTGACGAGGTCGTCGCGACCGCGGCCGAGGCGCTCGAGATCCTCGGCGATAGGCTCCCGCAAAGCCCCAGCACCCTGAAGCTCGTCCTCGGGATGATCCAGACCCAGCGGGCGCTCGGAGGGAGGAGCCCGCAGGACCTCCTCGAGCTCCCGGCGATCTCGAACCGCCGCCACCGGCTGATCCTGCAGGCGATGGGGATCGCCACCGGGGTCGGCATCCAGAGCAGCCCAAAGCTGCTCACCCAGATCGCGATCAAGATGATCGCCGACATGCTCCGCTACGGGATCGACTCGATCGTCGCCCCTGCGTTCATCGTCTACGGGATCGCCCAGGGTGCGGCCCGCGGCGACTTCACGCTGATGGAGGAGTGGGGTCGCGCTGGGATCGACCTCTTCAAGCGCTTCCCCGAGCCCCGCCTCGAGCCGACGATCGGGTTCCTCTACGCCGGGGTCATCGGCCCGATGGCGCGGCCCTACCGCGAGTGCATCGGCCAGCTCCGCGAGTACAACCGCGCCGCCCGTGAGACGGGCGCGTCCTCCTCGGCCGGGCACTCGCAGATGGCGGTGATCTCCCTCTCGATCCTCGCGGGGCACGATCTCGAGGCGCTCCGATCGTCTCACCGACCTGGGCGGCGCCCCCCTCGATCAGCTCAGCAACGTCCCCCAGGCGCTGGTCCTCCGGGTCCACCGTCGCGCGAGCCCCGAGGTCTACGCCGACGCCACCAGCGACCCGAGCAACGCCAGCGACAGCTACATTCAGCGTCAGCGCCCGCGCTCGATCCTCTGCATGCCGCTCGTCGCCCGCGGCCGCAGCATCGGCGCGCTCTACCTCGAGAACAACCTCGCCTCCGGGGTCTTCACCGACGATCGCCTGGAGGTCCTCCAGGTGCTCGCGGTCCAGGCGGCGATCGCCGTCGACCACGCCCACTTCATCCGCCGCCTCGACGCCGCGCGGGCGAGCGCCGAGGCGGCGAACCAGGCCAAGAGCCTCTTCCTGGCGAACATGAGCCACGAGCTGCGGACCCCGCTGAACGCGGTCATCGGCTACGCCGAGATCGTCCGCGAAGACGTCGCCGACGCCGGTCTCACCGAGGTGATGGAGGACCTCCAGCGGATCCGGATGGCGGGCGCCCACCTCCTCGCGATCGTCACCGAGATCCTCGACCTGACCAAGATCGAGTCCGGCACCCTCGAGCTCGACCGCCAGACCATCGACGTCGCGGCGCTCCTCGGCGACGTCATCGACGTCGTCAGCCCGGAGATCGAGAGCAAGGGCAACCGCCTCGTCGCCGACCACGGGGCGAACCTCGGCACCCTCTTCGCCGATCCGATCCGCCTGCGCCAGATCCTCGTCAACCTCCTGACCAACGCCAGCAAGTTCACCACCGAGGGCACCATCACCCTCCACAGCCGCCGCACCTCGGAGGAGCTCGTGCTCGCCGTCGAGGACACCGGCATCGGCATGAACCCCGACCAGCTCAAGCGGATCTTCGACCCCTTCACCCAGGTCGATCCCTCCTCGACCCGACGCTACGGCGGGGTCGGCCTCGGCCTGACCATCTGCAAGCGCCTGTGTGAGGCGATGGGCGGCACCCTGAGCGTCGAGAGCGAGCGCGGCGCCGGATCGACCTTCACCGCCCGCCTCCCGCTGCGCGGCGGTGCTGAGGCCAAGCTCGGCTGAGCCGCGGACGCCCCCGCGCAGCCTCGGACGCCCGCCTCGGCGGTCCGTCTGCTACCCTCGCGCCGCGCCGACGATGCTCCCCGTAGCCACACACGCCCCGCCGACCGCCGACGCGCGCGCTGACGCCCCGGCCCTGACGTGCGTCGTCCCCGTCTACAACGAGGTCGGCTCGATCCCGGAGCTCCACAGCCAGCTCACCGCCGGCTGCCTCGCCTGCGACCGCAGCTACGAGCTCATCGTCATCGACGACGGCAGCGACGACGGCTCCGCCGAGCTCCTCGACGAGCTCGAGGCCGCAGATCCGCACCTCATCGTCCTCCACTTCCGCCGCAACTTCGGCAAGTCGCCGGCGCTCGCCGCCGGCTTCACCCGGGCCCGGGGCGAGATCGTCATCACCCTCGACGGCGACCTCCAGGACGACCCCGCGCTGATCCCCGCCTTCGTCGCCAAGATCGACGCCGGCGCCGACCTGGTCTCCGGCTACAAGCAGCGGCGCCACGATCCGCTCGGCAAGACCCTGCCCTCAAAGTTCTTCAACGCGGTCGTCCGCCGCGTCAGCGGGATCCCCCTGCGCGACTTCAACTGCGGCTTTAAAGCCTACCGCGCCGAGTGTGTCCGCGAGATCAGCGTCTACGGCGGCTTCCACCGCTTCCTCCCGGTCCTCGCCGGCAACCGCGGCTTTCGCATCGAGGAGCTGGTGGTCAACCACCGCGCGCGCAAGCACGGCACCTCCAAGTACGGCCTGCGCCGCCTCGTCGACGGCTTCCTCGATCTCCTCACCGTTCTGCTGGTGACCCGCTTCCGGACCCGGCCGCTCCACTTCTTCTCGCTGCCGGCGGCGCTCCTCGGGATCCCGGGCTTCCTCATCCTCGCCTACCTGAGCGTCATCTGGGCCCTGGGCGAGCCTATCGGCACCCGGCCCCTCCTCACCCTCGGCGTGCTGCTGGTGATCACCGGGGTCCAGCTCCTCGGCCTCGGCCTCCTCGGCGAGCTCCTGGTCCGGACCACCGTCCAACCCTCCGAGATCTACTCGATCCGCGGACCACGGCGGACCCCCGCGCCGTCTCTCGGGCCGTCTCTCAGATCGTCTCTCGGCTCGTCCCTCGCCGCCCAAGCTACGCCCGCGATCGCCGACACCACCCCACCGGCCCCTACGCCCGCGCCCCCCCCCGGGACCCAGGAGGCACGATGAGCGAGACCCGCGGAAACAAGCAGAAGCACGAGAGCCGCAACCCGATCCAGCGGGCGCTCATCGGCAACTTCACCCGGGCGATGCTCCGCCTCGTCGCCGAGCACAAACCGCGGACGATCCTCGACGTCGGCTGCGGCGAGGGCTACATGCTCGCCGCGATCGCCGACGCCGGGGTCGACGCAGAGCTGGCCGGTCTCGACCTCAACCCGGAGGCCATCGCCGACGCCCGCGCCCGCCTCGGCGAGCGCGCCCGCCTCGAGGTCCGCGACGCCCGCGAGCTCGCCGACCTCGGCGAGCGCTTCGACCTCGTGATGATGCTCGAGGTCCTGGAGCACCTCGACGATCCGGCGGCGATGCTCCCCCTCCTAGGCCGCCTCTCGCACAAGCAGGTCCTCCTCAGCGTCCCCTGGGAGCCCTACTTCCGCGGCCTGAACCTCCTACGCGGCAAGAACGTCCGCGCCCTCGGCAACGATCCCGAGCACGTCCAGCACTGGGGCCGGCGCGGCTTTCGGCGCTTCGTCGAGCGCCGCTTTCGACCGATCGCCACGCCCCAGGTCTTTCCCTGGGTGATGGTCATGGCCGCCAACGATCGCCCCGGCGAGTAATCGCGCGAGCCCCAACCTGGGACAGCTCCGGGACGCAGGTCCCCGGGAGCGCGGCGCGACGATGAAGGAGCTCGCCCGCAGAGTAGGGCCCGAGAACCTCTAGGCGATCGTCGCGCTCATCCGCGCCGCGAAGCGAACATGCGCGCGCTCCTCTCGCCCGCTGAGCTCGAGGCCGCCGAGACGACCACGGCATCGACGGACGTCGACGGGACGCGGATCGCAGATCGTACATACGGAGTCATCGAGACCGCCGAAGAGAGCCCGGCAGACGACCCCGCAGGATCTGCTATCTTGCCCGCCGAGCAACCATGGACGCCGAAAACCCGCTCCTGCACATCGATCCGAGCATCCCCTTTGACCGGATCACGGCCGACCACATCGAGCCCGCGATCGAGGCGCTGATCGAGCGCGCGAAGGCGGCGATCGCCGCGGTCGTCGCGGCCCCCGGTCCCCGGACCTACGCCAACACCCTCGGCGCCCTCGAGGACGCGACCGAGCCGCTCGAGTTCGCGATCACGATCGCCGGTCACCTCGAGTCGGTGATCAGCAGCGACCCGCTGCGCGCGGCCTACAACGCGGTCCAGCCGGCGGTCGCCGAGTTCTACGCGTCGATCCCCCTCGACGCCGGCCTCTGGAGGGCGCTGCAGGACTTCGCCGCGACCCCCGAGGCCGCCGCGCTAGACCCCGCCCGCCGGCGCCTCCTCGACAAGACCCTCGACGACTTCAAGACCCACGGCGCCGAGCTCGACGAGACCGGCAAGGCGGTCCTCAGCGAGCTCAGCGTCGAGCTAGCGGAGCTGACCACGGCGTTCGCCCAGAACGTGCTCGACGCCACCAACAACTTCGAGCTCGTGATCACCGACGAGGAGCGCCTCGCCGGCCTGCCGCAGTCGGCCAAGGACGCCGCCCGCCAGAGCGCGGCCAAGCGCGACCTCGAGGGCTGGCGCTTTAGCCTGCAGGCGCCGAGCGTGATGCCGCTCCTCACCTACCTGGACGATCGCGAGATCCGCGAGCAGGTCTACCGGGCCTACAACCGCCGCGGCGCCGACGCGCCCCACGACAACGAGGCGAGGATCGCCCGGATCGTCGAGCTGCGCGCCGCCAAGGCCGCCCTCCTCGGCTTCGACTCCTTCGCGGATCTGGTCCTCCACGACCGGATGGCGAAGAACGGCGAGCGGGCGGAGCGCTTCGTCCGCGACCTCCGCGCCCGGGTCGAGCCCTTCTTCAAGCAGGAGAACGCCGCCCTCGAGGCCTTCGTCGCCGAGCAGGAGGGCGCCCCCGAGAAGCTCGCCTCCTGGGACCTCGGCTACTACGCGGAGAAGCAGCGGCGCGCCCGCTACGACTTTGACGAGGAGGCGCTGCGCCCCTACTTCGCCGCCGACGCGGTGCTCCGCGGGATCTTCGGCATCGTCGAGCGCCTCTACGGGGTCTCGGTCGTCCCCATGCCCGGCCTCCCCGCCTGGCACGAGGACGTCGAGGTCTACGCGCTCAAGGCAGGCGACGGCCGGGTCATCGGCACCTTCTACGCCGACCTCTACCCCCGCGAGAGCAAGCGCGGCGGCGCCTGGATGAACGCCTTCCACACCGGGAGGACCCGCGACGACGGGACCTGGGAGCCCCACGTCGGCCTCATCTGCGCCAACGTGAGCCCCGCCGTCGGCGACAAGCCGGCGCTCCTGACCCACCGCGAGGTCGAGACCCTCTTCCACGAGTTCGGCCACCTCCTCCATCACCTCCTCACCGAGGTCGAGGTCCGCTCCCTCGCCGGCACCAACGTCGCCTGGGACTTCGTCGAGCTGCCCTCGCAGATCATGGAGAACTGGTGCTGGGAGCGGGAGGCGCTCGACATCTTCGCCAGGCATTGGCAGACCGGCGAGCGGATCCCAGAGGACCTCTTCGCCAAGATGATCGCCGCCAAGAACTACCGCAGCGCCAACGCGGCGATGCGCCAGCTCAGCTTCGGCACCCTCGATCTCGCGCTCCACATCGACTACGACCCCGAGAGCCACGGTCAGCCCCTCACCTACACCCGGGGGATCGCCGCCGAGTTCTCGCCCGTCGAGCTCACGCCCGACTACGCGATGGTCACCGGCTTCACCCACCTCTTCGCCTCGCCGGTCGGCTACGCCGCGGCCTACTACTCCTATAAGTGGGCCGAGGTGCTCGACGCCGACGCCTTTAGCCGCTTTCGCGACGAAGGGATCCTAAACCCCGAGGTGGGCGCCGCGTTCCGCCAGACGATCCTCGCCAAGGGGGACAGCCGCGACCCGCTCGAGCTCTTCGTCGACTTCATGGGCCGCGAGCCCGATCCGGAGGCGCTCCTCGTCCGCTCCGGCCTCGCCCAGGCGGCGGCCTCCTAGCCGTCCACCTGCGGCTGGGTCCTAGGTCCGCTCACGACGGGCTCCGCGCCCGCCGCGATCTCGCCATCGTGCAAAATTTGCGGCCGAGCTCCGCTTCCGCCACCTTTCGAGGCGGCGAGAGGCGGAGCGAGGATGACGAAAGAGCCCCCAACGAAGCGCGCCGAGCCGCCCCTGCGGATCGGCCTGACAGCGTCGATCCTCTACCCCGACGAGCGGCGCGCGACCTACCGGACCAAGACCCTGAGCTTCGGCGAGGAGGGGTTCTCGGCGATGGTCGCCCGCGCTGGCGGCCTCCCCTACGTGCTCCCGGCCCTGTGCTACCCGCAGGTGCTGGAGGACGGCACGGCGATCCGCACCCTCCAGGCGATGGTCGCCGACGTCGACGCCCTGATCTTCACCGGCGGCGCCGATCTCAGCCCTGAGACCTACGGCGAGAGCCCCCTTCGCCCGGAGTGGGCCGGCGATGTTCTCCGCGATCGCTACGAGAGGATCCTCTTCGACGCTGCGATGGAGCGGGGCACGCCCGTGCTCGGGGTCTGCCGCGGCCACCAATTCATCAACGTCGCCATGGGCGGAGACCACCTCCAGGACCTCGGAGCCCAGCGGCCGGGGGACGTCGCCCACCGCGGCGAGGCCTACGACGAGCATGTCCACCCCGTCCGCGTCGCCCCCGGGTCATGGCTCTCTCGGGTCTACGGCGGCGAAGAGCGGCTCATCGTCAACTCGGTCCACCACCAGGGGGTCGCCCGCCTCGCCGCCGGGCTCAGGCCGACCGCGTGGGCCGAAGACGGGCTCATCGAGGGCTTTGAGGCCGACGACGGTCGCCTCCTCTACGGTGTCCAGTGGCACCCCGAGTGGCTCGGCGACGACCGTCCCCGGAGCCGCGATCGGAGCCGCGGCCAGACCCTCTTCGAGGCCTTCTTCGCCGACGTCCGCGCCGCCCGCTGAGGCCCGCCCAAGCCCCGCCCAAGCCCCCCCAAGCCCCGGTGTCCCCCCTTGTCTGCGCAGGCGCGCGGCGATCGGCTATCGTCCTCCTATGGTTCGTCGATCGATCGGCCTTCTCTCACCCCTCTCCGCGGTCGCGCTCCTCCTCGTCACCGCCTGCGCCGGCGACGACGAAGGCCGCGCGAGCGCGACGGATGCCACCTCGCAGACCTCGACGGCCACCGCCACCGCCACCGCCACCTCGGACCCGACCACAGGGACGACGAGCGAAGGGAGCGGAGGCGAGAGCGACTCCGCGACCACCACCGCCGGGCCGACCACGGACCCGACGGGCAGCACGACCGAGGACCCGACCACCGGCGAGACCACCGGCGAGACCACCGAGACCACCGAGACCACCGGCGGCGGCGCGTTCCCGGGGGCCCTCTGTGATCCGATCCCCGACTGCGACGCCGTCCCTCCGCCCAAGCTGAGCGACGAGCCCACGCCGACCGACAACAACCACCGCGGCCGCGACATGTTCTACGTCGAGGGCGAGGACCAGTGGGTGCTCGCCAAGTTCGCCGACGCCAGCGTCCTCGACCTCGACTTCCACGGCGACACCGTCCGGATCTTCCTCAACCGCGACTGCGCCGGCGAGTGGGAGGAGATCGGTACGGCCGTAGCCTCCGACGACGGCGACAACCCGACCGTCGAGGGCGTCGAGGACACCGGCGGCCGGATCTACTTCAAGATCCCCGAGGACCAGAAGCTCGCCCCCGGGCGCCACCGCGTGCACATGATCGTCGAGACCGACAACAGCACCGCCGACCAGTACATCGACGTCGTGCCGATGGGCGCGCCGATCTTCGTAAGCGACGTCGACGGCACCCTGACCACCTCCGAGAACGAGGAGTTCTTCGACCTCCTGCTCGGCGACATCCCGGACGCCAACGCCTTCGCCTCGAGCGCCTTCAAGGTGCTGGTGTCGAAGGGCTACCGGCCCATGTACATGACCGCGCGGCCGGAGTTCCTCTACAAGCGGACCCGCGAGTTCGTCGACACGCACGGCTTCCCCCACGGGATCATCCACACCACGCTGAGCAAGAGCGGGGCGCTGGGCGGCGAGGCTGTGGCCTACAAGACCGGCGAGCTGGCGATGCTCGAGGCCAAGGGCCTGGTCCCGCTCTTCGGCTTTGGCAACAAGGAGAGCGACGCCGAGGCCTACGACAACGGCGGGATCGAGCCCGTCGATCATCGGATCTTCTTCCAGTTCGACGACGCCGTCTACGGCGGTCGGACGATCAACTCCTACGGCGAGCTCCTGGAGGAGTTCGACGCCCTCCCGGATCTCTGCGGCCGATGAAAGCCCCACTGATCAGCCTCTTCGCGGTGGCCACCCTCGGCCTCGTCGGCTACGCGATCTACACCCTCACGACAGCGGAGCCGGTGAGGCCGCGGTCGCGGGCGAACGCCGACGTCCACCGTCCACACGACGCCGCCCGGCGCGGTCAGCCCGACCCCGAAGCCGGCACACCCCTCACCCGCATCGCCCGCGCGATCCAGGACGACGCGAGCGGCCCCGGAGGAGCGCCGGCCGGACCCCCCCCGGGCTACGACCCCAACCTCGAGGTCGAGGAGGTCCCAGACGACGTCCCCGAGGCGGCCCTGCCGATCACCCGCGCCGTCGCCGAGGCCACCTTTGACCGCCTCCTCACAGACCTCGAAGAGGTCGAGCCGGAGAACCTCGCCGACCGCGATCGCGACCGCCTCTACCGCAACGTCAACGACGCCTTCACGGCCCTCTCCGCCCGCTTGGGCGAGGACGACGTCGAGCTGATGGAGGACTCCTACCAGCGGATGCAGGCGCAGATGAAGCGGCTCAAGATCAAGCCGCCGACGATGGACGCCCGGCCCGAGCTCGTGGACTAGGCAGACACGGACGCGAATTCGGCCGAAGGCAGTCCTGCGGCCGCACGGAGGGGTTGGGGATGGGCTCAACCTCGACGAGGAGCTGTCGGCGGTAGGGGCCCGGAGATCGCGACCCTGATCTTCGTCCTGCTCTTCGCGCCGAGGCGTGGGTATGCCCGACAGCGCAGGGGCTCAAGGGCTGGAGCGCCGGTGCCGGGCGCCCGCGCCCGACACCCGCCCCAGCCTCCTAGTAGATCTGCTCGTCGACACGGTCGAGGAAGGTGATGTCCGGCGCAGAGCACACGCCGATCGCCCCCATCTTCTGCTGGAAGTCCGAGGAGGCGAAGAGAGCGCGGGCACGCGCTGCGTCTGCAACCCCGCGCACCGTCACGACCACGTTGTTGCGGTCCTCGACGTCGCAGTGGACGTTGTGACCGGCGGCCCCGGTCTCTCCGGCGAAGGCCCGTACGAGCTGCTCAAAGCCCGGCTTGAAGCTGTCGAAGTCCGTGACCCTGTGCTTTACGATGATGTCTGTTGCCATGCGTAGCGTTCCCTTCGGACACAGCGGTGATTCAAGCCACCAACTGTGCATGAGCATCATAGGTGTAGATGTCTTCACCGTCATGCTGCGCGTCTACCGTGCCTATGCATGATTCTGAGGTCGGGACCCCCCAGCCCTCGCGCTCTCCGTCCCCTCTGTCCCCCGGTCTAGCCGTCTTCGCGTCCACCTGTCCGCGCTTCGTCCCCGCGTCAGTCCCCGAGAACGACGAAGGCCCCGCGGTGGGGGCCTCCTCGGACGTCCGCGAGCGGACGTCAAATCGCTGACGGGCGCCGACTAGCTGGCAGCCGTCGCTCCGCCGCCCATCGCGTCGAGGACCGCGATCAAGAGCTGACGCTGGGCGTGGAACGCCGCCGGCAGGGTGTCGCCGAGCTTGTCGAACCACTCCTGGAGGCTGTCGAGCTCGGCCCGCCACTCGTCCGCGTTGATCTCCGTCGCGGCGTCGAAGTCCGCCCGCGTGATGTCGAGGAAGGAGAGGTCGAGATCGCCGCTGCGCGGGACCCAGCCGACCGGGGTCTCACGACCGCCGACCTTGCCCATGGCCCGATCGATCACCCACTTGAGCACCCGCATGTTCTCGCCGAAGCCGGGCCAGAGGAACCGACCCTCGGCGCTCTTGCGGAACCAGTTGACCATGAAGATCTTCGGCGGCGACTTGATCTTGTCCTGCATCGCCAGCCAGTGGTTGAAGTAGGTGCCCATGTCGTAGCCGCAAAAGGGCAGCATCGCCATCGGATCGCGGCGGATGATCCCGACCTTGCCGGTCGCCGCGGCGGTGGTCTCCGAGCCCATCGTCGCCCCGAGGAAGGCGCCGTGGGTCCAGTTGAAGCTCTGCAGGATCAGCGGGATCGTCGTCTCCCGCCGGCCGCCGAAGATCATCGCCGAGATCGGCACGCCCTTCGGATCGTCGGCCTTCGAGGAGAGCGCCGGGTTGTTGGCCATCGGCGCGCAGAAGCGGGCGTTGGGGTGGGCCGCCTTCTCACCGGAGGAGGGATCCCAGGCGTTGCCCCTCCAGTCGATCAGACCCTCGGGCGGGACGTCGGTCTTGCCCTCCCACCAGACGTCGCCGTCGGGGGTGAGCGCGACGTTGGTGAAGATCGTGTCGCGCTGGCAGGAGGCGAGCGCGTTGGGGTTCGACTTCTCGCTGGTGCCCGGGGCGACGCCGAAGTAGCCGGCCTCGGGGTTGATCGCCCAGAGCCGACCGTCGTCGCCGACGTGCAGCCAGGCGATGTCGTCGCCGACGGTCCAGACCTTCCAGCCGTCAAAGCGCTCCGGCGGGATCAACATCGCGAAGTTGGTCTTGCCGCAGGCGGAGGGGAACGCCGCCGTCACGTAGGTCGTCTGTCCCTCGGGACTCTCGACGCCGAGGATCAGCATGTGCTCGGCGAGCCAGCCCTCCTTGCGTCCGAGGTAGGAGCCGATCCGCAGGGCGAGGCACTTCTTGCCGAGGAGGACGTTGCCGCCGTAGTTCGACGAGCACGACATGATCGCGTTGTCCTCGGGGAAGTGGCAGATGTAGCGCTTCTCCGGGTCGATATCGAGCTTGGCGTGGAGCCCACGGTTAAAGTCGTCGCTCTGGCCGAGCATGTTCAGGGCGGCCTGGCCCATGCGCGCCATCACCCGCATGCTGAGGACGACGTAGATCGAGTCGGTGAGCTCGACGCCGATCTTGGAGAAGGGCGAGCCTATCGGGCCCATGACGTAGGGCACGACGTACATCGTCCCGCCCTTCATCGATCCCTCGTAGAGGCTCTTCATCTTCGCGTAGGCCTCGTCCGGGGCCATCCAGTTGTTGGTCGGCCCCGCCTCTTCGCGGGTCGGCGTGCAGATGAAGGTCCGCCCCTCGACCCGGGCGACGTCGAGCGGGCTCGAGCGGTGGAGGTAGCAGCCAGGCAGCTTCTCCTGATCGAGGGGGATCAGGATCCCCTCGGCGACCGCCTGCGCGGTCAGGGCGTCTTTCTCCGCCTCCGAGCCGTCACACCAATGGATGCGATCGGGCTGGCAGAGCTTGGCCTTCTCGGAGACAAAGCTGAGGACATGGGGGTTGTCGGTGAGAGCGGTGGTCATCGTCATCCTCCGGCGCAGTCCGGCGCGGCTACAGTCAGATGCGCATTTTCCGCAAGCCCGGACTCGCGGGGACACTACCACCGTGATCCGTCCAAGGACGCCCATAGGCGACGGCTAGACGCCTCTCTCACGGGAGAACACTCACCGCGATCGGCCCATCGCAGCCCGCATCCGGCAGACCGCCTCGTGGCCGATCCCGCGCGCGTGATCGCCCCCGAGGTGCAGACCCCCTCCCAGGGCCGCGAAGCCGCACTTCCGCCCTGGAGATCCCGCTCATATCCGAGCTATCCTCGCGCGCCCGCGCCCTGGCCATTGACGAGCACATCCTGGGGCTGCGCCGGAGTACACATGCCTGAAGTTCGTGCACATCGTTCTGGGACCTTCTGCTGGGCAGACCTCCCGACAACCGACCTCGACCACGCGATCGCCTTCTACAGCGAGCTCTTCGACTGGAGGGCCGTCGACGCCGAGACGCCCGAGGGCTACGGCCGCTACGTGCTCTTCCAGAAGAACGGCAAGACCGTCGCCGCCGCCTACGCGATGGAAGAGGAGCTGAGCGAGAGTGGCGTCGCCGCCCATTGGGAGAGCTTCATCGCCACCAAGGCGGTCGACGAGCTGAGCGCCCGCGCAGCGGAGCTCGGCGCGACCGTCGTCGCCCCGCCCTACGACATGCCGGGCGTCGCTCGCATGGCCGTCCTCACCGACCCCGAGGGCGCCACCTTCACCCTCTACCAGGCCGACCCCGAGATCGGCACCCAGCTCCTCAACGAGCCCGGCGCCCCCTGTTGGTTTGAGCTCTACGCCCGCGACCTCGGGACGAGCACCCGCTTCTACGCCGACCTCTTCGGCTACGAGCTCCGCGACGCCGTCGGCCTCGGCGGCGCACCCTACGTTCAGCTCGGCATCGGCAAGGGCGCCGCGGCCGGGGCCATGCAGCTCCGCCCGGAGTGGGGCGACATGCCGCCGATGTGGGCCGTCTACTTCCAGACCGACGACCTCGACGCCGCGATCAGCCGCGCCGAGAGCCACGGCGGCGACCTCCTGATGGCGCCGACCCAGGTCCCTGGCGTCGGTCGCTTCGCGATGCTCTGCGATCCCCAGGGCGCCTCTTTCATGCTCATGCAGATGGGCGCCCCAGCCCGCAAGAGCCCGCCCCCGGCCCCCGCAGCCCCGCCCGCGGAGATCGAGGCCGTCGAGGAGATCGAGGCCGTCGAGGCCGCCGAGGCTGACGAGGCCGCCGTCGACGAGCTCGAGGCCGACGAGCTCGAGGCTGACGCGAGCGACGACGATGCTGAGGCTGACGCGAGCGACGACGCGAGCGACGACGGTGCTGAGGCCGACGCGAGCGACGACGAGGACTCGAGCGCTGACGACGACGACGACGCCGACATCGCCGGCGAGGTCGAGGCAGGCCTCGTCGACGCTGGCACCGACGCCGACGTCCAGGCCGACGACGACGACGAGTCCGACGACGAGCCCCTCCACAGCTAGCTGGGAGGCCCGAGGGCGCGCCTCCCCACGCGCCCTCGGGGTAACGCTCGTCGGGCGAGAGCTCTCGCCCCCGCCCGCGGGTCACGGCGGCATGATCAAGACTCCGAAGTCCGTACCGAACCAGTACGACCCGTATTGCCCGTAGCCATAGACGCTGACGGACGCCGAATACTTGGAGTCGACGGTGTGGCTCCCGTCGCCGGCGTTGTCGAGCTTCACACGGGCGATGGCAAAACCAGAGGAGCCGAGCGGCGTCAGGTCGCTGACCAACGCGCCGTCGACGACGATCTCGGCCCCACGCGCATGGGTGATGATGTTGACGAAGCTCGCCTCATAGTCCGTCGGCGCGTGAAACCTGTACGATGGGCGAACAAACGTGTTGCCCCCGACAGCGACGTGCATGGCCGGGTCGCTGGGACCCTTGACGGCGTTCTCGCTGAGCATGGTCTGCGTGACGAGAATTCGGTGAGTGCCGATCACCACAAAGCTCTCGGCGGTCGCGGGAATCTCTACATAGTCGCCGGCGTTGACGATCTCCGTCGGCGCCCCCTCCTGCGGCGGATCGTACTCGAGCGACGTGTCCTCGCGGACCGCGATGATCCGGACTCGTTGGGGCCGCGGCGCGAGGCCGAGTTCGTCGAGCGGCGCTACGACGTAGGCCGCGGCGTAGAGAACGTCGGGGAATGGCATCAGCTCCTCGAGGTGATCGCAGGTCGTGAACTCCTGGGGGAGCGCTGTGCACATATGTCCGCCGAGCACCTGGATCGGCTTGTCGGCTTCGACCCTGGTTCCGGTGAGGTCTGCCGCGATCGGGTTGGGGCCAGCGCCGCCCGAGAACACCTGGAGAACATCGCCGCGATCGAGGGTGATCGTCCCCGTCCCGTCCGCGGCGACACCTGCACCCGGACGGACGAGAGCTCCGGTCGTCGACGGGTGCAGCTCGACCGTTGTCCCGTCGACAGCCGCGGTCACAGCGTAGAACCCAGGGTAGTAGGTCGAGTTGCTGGAGCGCCACGTGTTGGACGAGGCGACCATGGCCTCCTCCCGCCAGCCACGGCTGGGATAGAGGCGCGTCGCGTCCCCCGTGCGCGAGGATGCATCTCCGATCGTGTACTCGAGCGGGCTGTACTGAAAGACCTCCACAGGACGATCGCTGCGCAGCCGGAATGCGCCGCCGACGACCACCGAAGAGGCGTCCACGCCGTCCTTGAGCTCGTCCACCCAGGGGAGCTCGACGACCTCGACGCTCTGCGCCGCCACGGCGCTCATCGCCACGATCGCATCACCACGGTCGATCCGGACGTTGGCCGGCTCATCACCATTGTTCACGACGGCGACGGCAAAATGAAAGGTGTCCGAGACCACATTGGCGGTGACGGTCGGATAGAACTCGCAGCCGTCCATGTCGTAGATGCTTTGATTTGAGCACGGGCCGTCGCACCAACCGCTGGAGCAGGTCTCTCCCTTAACCGCGTCACACACCTGCACGTCCAGCCAGGAGCCGCCGTCCGGGGCACACCGGAGCACGTGGTCGTCGTCGTCGCAGCGTCTCGTCCCTGGCTCGCAGAGGAGGCAGGCGCCCTCAACACAGCCGAACTCGCACTGGTCTTCGACAGTGATCCCCCCCATCCCGTCGCAGGTGACGACCAACGACCCCATACAGGTGGTCTCTTCTTCGCCACAGTCTGCGCCGCCGGTGGAGGTCCCGGTGCTGCTGGTCTCCGCGCCGCTCGTCTCGGTCGTGGCGGCCGAGGGGTCGCTCGTCGTCGTTCCGAAGGTCGTGGAGTCGCTAGTTGCGGTCGACGTGCTCTCCGCCGAGGTGCCCGCGGTGGCTGCGGTGTCACCGGTGGTGGTGACATCGATGACGCCGGGCCCTGTGCAGGCGAGGTGCAGCGAGAGCGTCGCGAGGAAGACCCTGAGCGTTGCCAGCGAGGGGCGTGATCGAGGCGGGAGCGCCCTATGCAGAGAGTGTCGCACAGAGGATAGTCTATCCTGTTCAGCCGACCTACAGGACGTGGTCGGTGTTCCCGTCGATGAGCTCGCCAGGACGACCCTCTCCGCGCGCGCGAGAACGGCTTAGTCCCTATGACAATCGTGTCGCGTGTCACGACCGCCGCGCCCCTGCGCCGCGCCCCTGCGCCGCGCCCTGAACCGAGCCCAAGCCAGCTCGGCGGCCGTGGTGACAGCCCGTGGGCTCTCGCCGCACAATCGTCGGTCCTCCTGGCTGTAGCGCAAGTTGTGGCGGGACCGAGTGGGACGGCGAGGGCTGGAGAGCGCGCGGGACTGTCGCCACCGCCTCCTCAATGACAGCGGCCAACGGCGAGGCTCGCATCTTGCACATGAGCGAGGCTGAGGCCGCCGAGGCCTCGGATCTTTGGCTCATGCGTACTCTATCGCTCCCCTCCCTCCCCCTCTTTCTCCTCAGCTCCGCGCTCTCGATGGGCCCTGTGGCCTGCAGTGGTGATGACTCCGGCGGCGACTCTGATAGCCAGGGCACCGCGACAACGACGACCTCTGACACCGCGGACATGACCGACACCGAGTCGACCTCCGAGTCGACCTCCGGATCGACCTCCGGATCGACCTCCGAATCGACCTCCGGATCGGCCTCCAACTCGGCCTCCGCGAGCGGCTCCACCTCCGACTCGACCACAACAGACACCTCGGGGTCGACTACAGGCGACACGGAGGGCGACACCACGACCGGTGCCAGCCCCGAGCTCGTCGACAGCTGCGAGGCCGCCTGTGCGACGCTCGTCGACTGCGCCCCCGAGGACTACGGACCCCTGGACGAGTGCATCGCCCTGTGCATCGAGGACGCAGGCTCCGATCCGGACCCCTTCTGCGAGTCCGGGCTCATCGCCCTCAACCAGTGCTACGCAAGCGCCCTCTGCGAAGATATCGAGAGCCTCGAGACCTGCGCGGACGAGGAGGAAGAGGTCGACGAGGAGTGTGCGATCACAGAATGCACGTCCTCCCAAGACGGGAACGAAGAGGGCACCGAGTGCTCGATCCTCCAGGAGTGCGTCGATTCGCCGACGCTGGAGCTCACCTGCAACACCGAGCTATGTGAGTGCTTCGAGGGCGGAGAGAAGACCGGAGAGTGCGCGACGGAGGGCAACCAGTGCGCCGATCCGGGCTCTCTCTACGAGCTCTCGTTTGAGTGTTGCGGGTGGTAGCCCCGCAGGGAGCACCCTACGGGGGTTCCCCAGGCGGCGCCAGGACCGCGCGGCAGCCGTAGGTCAGCTCCTCGCCCGCCGCCGGTCCAAGCGTCGCCGCGACCTCCTAGCCGAGGCCGACGTAGATCTCGTCGACGTGCGAGGCGAGGTCCGTCTTGATCTTCTCGAGCTCCGGCGACTTCGCGTACTCGCCGAGGCGCTTGTTGATCCGCAGGAGCGCCTCGAGCTCGACGTCTGCGAGCTTAATCCCGGCGATCGCCACCGCCTTCTTCGGGTCCTCGTCAAAGACCTCGCGCAGCTTGCTGTCGAGCAGCAGCTTGCCGATCATCTCCTGTAGGCGCATGCGCGCGCCGATGGGCTTCTTCGTCGCTTTTGTCATCGTCTCCTCCTAGTCCGCTGCGCTGCAGCGGCGTTCGTGCTTCTTCGTCAGGCTGCGCGGCCTAGGCCGCGGAGGTCTCGAGGGCGGCGACCAGCTCGTCGAGGTCGCGGTTTTGCGGGATCCCCTCCAGGCGCTGCAGGAGCGCGGCGAGGTTGCGGATCACAAAGTCGTAGAGGATCACGTAGGACTCGCAGAAGTAGTCCTCGCGGAAGGCGTCGCCGTAGACCGCGTGGGCGTGGTACATGCAGCCGCCCTGGCAGACGTCGACGAGCTCGCAGCGCTGGCACTTGGGGCTGTCGAGGTGGCGCCGCGCCGTCCGCTGCGCGACCGGGTGGAGCGGCAGCGAGCGGACGCTGGTGTCGCGGATGTTGCCGAGGCGGAGCGCGTCGCCGCCGACGAAGCGGTTGCACGGGAAGAGCTCGCCGTCGGTGCCGACGCCGATCATGTGCTCAAAGCAGAGCGCCTGCTGCTCGCACATCAGCGGCGTCCCGCCGACCAGGCGGAGCGCGTAGCCCCGCAGCGGTTCGATGTAGAAGGTGCTCTCGCCGTCAGCGAGCCAGATCTCCGCGAGGTCGCGGACAAACTCGCCGTACGACGCCGGCGGCAGGCAGCCGGGCGTCCCCTCCGGGAGGAGCACCGGGTTGACGCGGACGTGGAGCCCGAGCTCCCGTAGGAGCGCGTAGATCTCCTCCGTGAGGCCGAGGGTGTCGCGGCTGAGGACCAGCACCGCCGCGACCGGCAGGCCGCGCTCGCGCAGGCGCTGAATGTTGCCCGCCACTTTGTCGAAGGTGCCGCCGCCCGCCAGAGTCACGCGCTTGCGGTCGTGCACGGCCCGCGGCCCGTCGATGCTCGTCGAGATCGAGAAGCGCTCGTCGACGAGGAGGTCGATCCAGCCGTCGTGGAGGAGGGTCAGGTTCGACTGCATGTGGAACTGGACCCGATCGCCGAGCTCCCCGCGGATCCGGGCGGTCACCTCGCGGTAGAAGTCGACGCCGACGCCCATCGGCTCCGACCCGTGCCAGACGATCTGGAAGCGATGGTCCGCCGGAAAGTCCTCGAGCATCCGCCGGATCAGGCCCTCCAGCGCCTCGTCGGCGATCACGTTGCGCCGCCGCCGGTTCGGCGAATAGCAGTACGTGCAGTCCAGGTTGCAGAAGTCGGTCGGTTTGACCATGAAGACGTGGGCCTTACGCTGCATCGATCCCTCGCCCCTCTGCGCTCTCGCCTGTAGCGTCGACGTCCGCGACGCCCCGCGCCGCCAGCCCGCGCAGGTTCTCCATCAGCGCCCGATCGCTGGCGATCGACACCAGACGGACGTACTCGACCATCGCCTGGATCCCCGCATCATCGCCCTCCTCCGCCCGTCCCCGCAGGTCCTCGGCGAGCGCCTCGATCGCAGCGTCGGCGTCTCCATGGAGGAGCACCGCGCCGAGGAGTCGCTCGCGGACAGACTCGCTGCCGTCCATCAGCGCCCGCTTCCGCTCGAGCTCCGGCGTATCGTAGAAGTAGAAGGGGGCGAACATCGCAGGATCGCTGCGGATCAGCTCGAGACAGGCGTCGAAGTCCGGCTCTCCGGCGAAGTCCTGCAGCCGCGCGCTGCCGAAGATCTCGAGGCGGACGTCGGTCGAGAAGCGCAGGCGCTCGCTGTGCTCCTCGTAGATCGGCGTCGCCCGGGTCGGGCTGAGGAAGTGGAGCTGGGTGTGGAGGCGGTGGCCGTGGCGCGGCAGGCTGGCGACCTCGTAGGCGAGGCGGATCGTCGCGACGAAGTCGGCGAAGCTCTCGCTCGGATAGCCCCAGATGTAGGACGCGGTCACGCCGGTGTGGCGCAGCGTCGCGCTGACGGCCTCTAGCACCTGGATCCGCGACAGGCGCTTGCTGATCTCGCGCCAGAGGAGCTCCGAGCCGGTGTCGATGCCGAAGAAGACGGTGTCGCAGCCGGCTCTCGCCATCGCCTCGGCGACCTCCTCCGTGATCGTGTCGGCGCGCGAGAAGCAGGTCCAACGCGCGTCGATCCCCGCGTCGACGATCGCCGCGCAGAGCTCGAGCACCCGCCGCTTATGCACAGTAAAGGTGTCGTCGATGAAGTCGACGCAGCGATTGCCCGTGGTCTCGACCAGGTGGCCGAGCTCGGCGACGACGTCGGCCACCCCGCGGTACTCGACCGTCCGCCCCCACATCGTGATGATCTCGCAAAACGAGCAGTTGAAGGGACAGCCGCGCGAGGTGACGATCGCGAGCCTGGCGTAGCGGGATGGATCGATCGCCGCGTAGTCCGGCCACGGCACGTGATCGAGCTCGCGGACCCGCTCGGGCTTCGCCTCCTCCTGGACCCGCCGGCCCAGCTGGACCAGCTCACCGCGGCCGTAGATGCCGGCGCCCGCCGGCGCCCGACCTTCGCGGAGCGCCTCCAGGATCGCCGGCAGCGTCGCCTCGCCCTCACCGCGGACGACGACGTCGATCTCGGGGAAGCGGGCGAGGATCGCCCGCTCGTTCGCGTTGACCCCCGATCCTCCGAGGATAAAGAGCTTCGCCCGCCCGTGACGGGCGACGTAGCGTTGGATCGCCAGGAGAACCAGCGGTAGGGCGTCGGCGAAGAGGGACACGCCGATCACCGGCGCTCGCGCGCGCTCGAAGTAGCCGACGAGGCCCTCGACGTCGAACTGGTGCTTCGCCTCCTGGAGCTGGAAGTCGAGCAGCTCGGCCCGAAAGCCGCGCTCGCGCAGCGAGGAGACCAGATACATCGGCCCTAGCGGGACATATGCGCTCGCCCGGAGGGAGAGCCGGCAGCTCACCAAAGAGATGTCTATTTCGCTCACCACGCCAGCCACCGCCCCAGGATGGGCCATGTATATCCACCGCCAAAAGCCCCGTCAACGCGGCCTTTCGCGCCTCTGCGAGCGCTCTGCTGATGACGCGCGGAGCTCGCTGGGCGCCCATCGTGGGTGTTCCAAGCGACAGATTCCGAGGTCCCGACCTCTGCCTATTCGCGATCGAGCGACGATGGTCGTGAGCCCTCAACCTCGGCCGATGACGACCTATGAACACTGTCGATAGAATCGCGGCACCAGCGGCGCGCAGCCTGAGGAGCACCGCCGCGGCGCGCAGCCGCTCTCGCCATTGGGTGCGGCGAGCGACACCTCCCCCGGAGCGCCAGCTCGGTGAAGCACCCGCACGTCCAGACTCCGTGCACGTGCTCCAGCGCCCACGCATGAGAGGGCGGACCTACGCTGAGTCGGCGTTCTGCCCCCGGACGATCTCGATCGTGAGGTCAGATGCCCGACGGGCGAGCCCTGCATCCCACTCCTGGGCCTGGGAGCGGATCCAGTCACGGAGCGCGTCGTCCTCGATCAATGCCGAGCCAAAAGTCACAGCATCCCCGTGCAGGCCGATGAGGTCATCCTCGTCATCGGCGAGGTACTCGGTCACCCGCACCAGGCCGGCGTCCGCGTCCTGGATAACACCGCAATAGGCGTAGTAGCTCGCTGTGCTCATGCTGACTCCCCGATCCCGCCCGATCGTATCAAGCGTCGTTCGGGGCCATCGAGGGCTAACACCCGTCCTCGGACCACCACCACCAAGGCTGCTAGGCTCGGAGGTTCTCCTTGTCGCGGGACGAGCGGGACCACAGAATCGGAGGATGTTCCGCCACCGTCCCTTCGTACGTCGACTCGCCGCGCTCGCACCCCTTCTGCTCGCTGGTTGTACCGGGGGTCGCGGCGACACCGGGGCGACCGCGACCGACTCGGCGACCAGCGCGGGTGGCGAGATGAGCGGCGAGACGAGCGGCGGTGGATCGGCGGGCCCGACGACGACCGGAGCGACGAGCTCCACCAGCACCGGCGAGACGGCGGAGGCGAGCACCTCGGCGACGGCTGCGTCCGGATCCAGCGACACGACGACGAGCAGCACATCGACGGACGCGTCGACCAGCGACGGGACGTCCCTCAGCACCACCGCCACGGGGACCGGCGCGGAGACCGACACCACGACCGGCGACCGGGGGAGCTGCGGCGACGGGGTCGTCGACCCGGGCGAGTCCTGTGACGACGGCAACCTTGAGGACGGCGACGGTTGCGAGGCAGAGTGCGCTTGGACGCCCTGCTCGATCGTCTGGTCGAAGCTCCACACGCTCGAGGGTCGACGCCTCCGGGGTTTCGGGATTGCGCCGATCGGCGGGGGCGACGTCGCCATCGCCGTCGATGACAATCCGTCCCAGCTCGACAACCACCTCCGCCTCATGCGGATCGACGGGGAAGGCGAGGAGCTCTGGTCGACCCTGGTCAGCGACGCCCGGACCACCCCGGGTTCAGTGGCGGTCGCCGAGGACGGCGTCATGGTCGCCGTCGGCACCGACTACTCCGGCAACGACCTCGCCGCAGGTCACGGTGGCGACGGCGGGCAGCAGTGGGCGCTCACGGATCTCTTCCCCAAGACTTCGGGCGCCGCCGACGTCGCCCCGATCGGCGGCGACCTGGTCATCGCGGGCCGTCGCTCGCTGGTCGGCACCTCCTGGCTGATGCGGATCGGGAGCGATGGCGGCACTGTCTGGAAGAAGACCGTCGCGCCCCCTGACTTCGCCACGGTCCAGCTCGAGACCGTCGCCGTCGCCGGCGACTCGATCTACGCAGCCGGTATCGCCCAACCCGAAGGCGGGGTGACCGGCGGCTGGATCTCACGCCACACGAGCGACGGCGAGCTGGTCTGGGTCAAGACCGTCCCGAAGCCGGAGCCGCAGACGAGCGTCAACTTCTTCGGGATCGGCGTCGGGCCCGGGGGCGAGGTCGCGGTCACCGGTCACGTCTTCACCGCCAACCTCGGCGAGAAGCCGGGCTCCGACTTCTACGTCATTCTCTACGACGCCGACGGCGAGCTCCTCTGGTCCGCTCTCCACGACAGCGGCGAGGGCAAGACCTACGACCGGGGTGAGGGCGTGGTGATCGACGCGTTCGGCAATATCATCGCGGCCGGTCGTGTCGACGACGACTACTACCGCGGCCACATCCGCAAGTACGAGGCCGGCGGGGCGCTGATCTGCGAGGCGACGATAAGCGCTATCGACGACGATCACACCATCGTCCACGACATCACGATCGCCGACGACGGCCTCCCGCGGATCACCGGCGCGGCCGGGGGCTCGCTCTTCGTCGCCGCGACCGCGCCCTAGCAGCCCGTGGCAAAAGTCCCGTGTGCTGTCGCGCCGCGATCGTTGGCCCTCTTGGCTTCGACGAAACGCCGCTGTACTGGGCTGTACTGCAAGTTTCGGCGGGGCCGAGAGGGGCGACGAGGGCAAGCGAGAGCGCGCGGGACTTTTGCCACGGGCTGCTAGCGTCGCCGTCGGGGCCCACGATCGCTCGACGCTTCCAGGCAGAGCTGCGGACGAGGTTCACAGAGTTCGCCCTGGAGCTCCATCCGGACAAGGCTAGTCCGCTCCCGTTCGGCCATCTCGCGCTCACGTGCGGAGGATGATCGTCACGCCTCGCCCTCCTCGACGCGCCCCAGGGCCCGAAACGCAGCCTGCGTCGCCTCCAGCGCGCTCATCCCCTCCCCATCCTCCGCCCACCACATCAGGGCCGCGAAGGTCGTCGCCACCAGCGCCCGCGCCACCAGCATCGGCGAAGCCGCCCCGGTCGAAGCCCCCCTCGCCGCCAGCATCGACGCCACGATCACTTCGATCTCCCGCAGCGGGGGATGGTCGAAGAGCGCTGGCACTCTCCCGAGCAGCCGCAACCGCTCGCGCGCGGTCTCGGCCGCCGCGGGTTCATCCAGCTGGCGCAAGAACGGCTCGGCCAGTTCACCCATCACCTGGCTCGGCGCCAGATCTACACCGGCCAGCGCGGCTGCTCGCTCGCGCACCACCTCTCGCACGCTCTGCAGTCCATCCCAGACCAGATCCGACTTCGACGGGAACAGCCGAAACAACGTCCTCCGGCTCACTGATGCCGCTTCTGCGATCTCGCTCATCGTCACCTGATCGAACCCTCGGGCGACGAAGAGGTCGAGGGCGACCCGCGCGATCATCCGCGGATCGGCGGCGCGGGGTCGCCCTCGCTTCGCTTTGCTTTGCATTTTGACACTCTATGCCATAAATCAAGCTTCGACACACGCGGCACTTCCACCGCGCCTCAGAGGACATCGACGATGAAGACTGCATCCGCCCCCTCAACGACGAATCTCGTGCGCCTCGACGTGCAACGCGAGCTCGATCGACCCGAGTCGCGGGCGGACCCGTACTCCGCGTACGCCCGTCTGCGCCGCCTCGGTCCGGTCCTGCGCTGGCGCTCGGGGTTCTCCGACACCTACGTCATCACCCGCCACCAGGATGTCGTGAGCCTCCTGCGCGACCCACGGATCGCCAACGATCGGCGCAGCGTCTCCGGCCGCGGCGGCGCCCCGGCGGGTCGCTGGTGGATGCCTGCGATCATGAAGCTGCTGATCAACAGCATGGTGATGAAGGACCCGCCCGATCATCGTCGCCTGCGCACCCTTGTCCAAAAGGCCTTCACCCCGGCGCGCGTCGACGACCTCGGGGATCGCGTCGAGCAGATCACCGCCGACCTGCTCGACGCCGCCGCCACGAAGCCCGTCATCGATCTCGTCGCCGACCTCGCGCTCCCGCTGCCCTTGACCGTCATCTCCGAGATGCTCGGCGTCCCCGAGCCCCAGCGCGTCGAGTTCCGCGCCCTGCTCGCCCGCGTCCTCGATCCGAACAGCGCCAAGCTCAGCGGCTTCATCCGCAACTACCCCCACATGCTGCGCCTCAACCGGTTCCTGCGCCGCCTCGTCCGGCTGCGGCGCCAGCAGCCCGGCGACGACCTCGTCACCGCGCTCGTGCAGGCCGAGGAGGACGGCGACCGGCTGGGCGAGGACGAGCTCATCTCGATGGTCTTCCTCCTGCTCTTCGCCGGTCACGAGACCACCGTCAATTTGATCGGCAACGGCGTGCTCGCCCTGCTGCAACACCCCGATCAACTCCAGCTGCTGCGGGCCCGCCCCGACCTGATCGACACCGCCATCGACGAGATGCTGCGCTTCACCAACCCGGTCGGCACAGTCTCGCCCCGCTTCGTGCGCGAGGAGCTCGACATCGCCGACGTTCGCATCCCGCGCGGCAGCACCCTCACCCTGCTGCTCGCCTCGGCCAACCTCGACGACGCCGCCTTCCCCGACGCTCACCGCTTCGACATCACCCGCACCCCGAACCGCCACGTAGGCTTCGGCCTCGGCCCCCACTACTGCCTGGGTGCTCCGCTCGCGCGCATTGAGGCGCGCGCAGCCATCCCCGCCCTGCTCCAGCGCTTCCCCGATCTGCGCCTGGCCATCCCGCCAGAGAGCGTCCGCTGGCGCTCCAACATGGGCCTGCGCGGCATCGAGTCGCTGCCGCTGCGAACCTCCGCCTGACCAGCGGCCTCCATGCGGCGACGGTCGACCCCGCGCCCGTACAGGGTGGGTAGATGCCTCGGCCCGCACATCCTCGCCGGGGCGTGCGCGCGGCGATCGACGGGCTCTCGCGAGCCTCCAGCGGAGTCGGCCGGGACGAGACGCACAGCCCAACGCCGTCCCTAGGCTCAAGGTACACTTCGGCCTGGTACACGCCACGACGGAGGAGCGCAGGAAGATGAGGAATCCCGACCGAGTGAGAGATACGCCAGCCCCGGAGGTGCTCACCGCCTCCCGGCCCACGACGCCGCATGGGGTCCTGTGCATCCTCCTGGGGATGGCCGCAGCCTCGGCGTGCACCGGCGGAGAGGCGAGCACCTCGGCCGGTCGGGACGACAGCGAGAGCGCGTCGTCAACGGCCACGACCTCCTCGACCTCCTCGACCTCCTCGACCTCCTCGACCTCCTCGACCTCCTCGACCTCCTCGACCTCCGGCACTGGACCGGGCTCGACCGACGCGACGACGATCCCGACCGGCTCGACCCGCGGTGAGAGCAGCGGCGAGACCGATGGGACCACCGGCGACGCTCCGCTCGACGACGGTCACGTCCGGACGGTCTGCGGCCCCGACGACTCCCCCTTGCTCGCCCTCGAGTTCGGCCTCGAGCCCGGCACCTGCGGCTGGAACCCCATCGAGGGGAGAAAGGTGATCATCGCCCTCAACCTCGGCTTCGATCCCCTAGAGCCCGGCGAATACCCGCTCCAGCCCGACGATTGGGCGAAGATCGACCCCCTAGGGGAGGAGGATTGGCACGAGACCTCGCAGGGGAGCGTCATCATCGACAGCTGGGACGAACTCGGCGTCTCCGGGTCGTTCACGCTCCACTTCGACGGCCTTCCGCCGGTCCACGAGGACTTCGCTGGTATTCCCTTCTGCGATGAGACCATGATGTGTATTTGAGCCGGGGAACATCGCGGTCGACGACGGGTCCGCGCTGTCCTCCCAGAGAGGCCAGCAGGTCCTTTCGCCCTCGAAGACCTCGTCAAGGCACCGCGCCCCCCCCCTCCGACCGTTCCCCCAGTGCGAAACACTTGAGCGCACGATGGCCACGATCTCGGCGGCCAAGAGTTCGCCCTCGTGGCGGAGCTCAAGGTCGCGGTCGTCCCCGACTCGCCCCCGCCGGAGAGACCGACGGGGCTCACGGTACGTTCCGAGGCTCATTGTCCGTCGTCGGTCCGCGCGTCCTGCAACTCGTCGCCCTGCTCGCCGCCGCGAGCTCAGGCTGCAGGGCCACGAGCGCCGCCCCCGAGCCCCCCGTCGCCGAGACAGCCGCGATCGACCATCGCGCCGCAGCGCTCCGCCTCTACGACGAAGCCGGCTACCCCTCCGTCGTCGGCCTCGAACGCGTGGGGTGGGTCAACGGCGACAGCTCGCTCTACGCGTGGCGGCTCGACGCGCCCCCCGGCGTGCTCCGCCTCTTGTTCGACGATCTGCGCACCATGGAGCTCGCGGTGACTCAGGAGGGGGCCGCCTGGCTGGCACGCGCCCGCAGGGAGCGGGTGCCTTCGCGCTTTCGCGCGCCCTTCGAGGGCGAAGCGCCACACGTTCACCACATCCCCGAGCTGGTGGCGGTCGACTTCTCGGCGACCACACGCGGGTGGCTCACCGGCGACGGCGTCCCCGAGACGATCCTCGACGGTCGCGAGGCTCGCTTCGGCGGTCGCTCACCGCGGATGGACGCGGCGACGTGGGTGGTCCAAGCGGCATGGGCGGCGATGCGTGGCGACGACTCGCTGGCCCACGACTTGCTGGCGCGCGCCGAGCTCGAGGCCGCCGATACCCGCTCGTCGATCGACACCCTCATGCGCGCGCGAATGCAACGGGTGGTCGCGCGCGACGTGCGGGTCGAGCTCACGAAGTGGCTCCCATGGTCCGAGGCCCTGACACGCCTCCGCGATGCGCTCGCGCTCGACCCAGAGGGTCCGGCCGCACCAGAGCTTCGCGCGCTGGTCGAGCGCATCGAGCATCGACTCGCCCTGCCCGAACCCGACGGCGATCCCTTCGATCCCCGCACTTCGTTGGACGCCGGCGCGCGCGTGGCCCTGTTGGTGCAGATGCTGCCCGAAGAGACAGAGGGCCCCTCGTCGATGCGCTACACCGACGAATGGCACCCCTTCATGCATCTGCTGCACGAAGGGCGAAGTGCCGTGCCCGCGCTCGCCGCCCGCCTCGACGACGAGACGATCAGCCGCAGCGGAGAGACGGTCGGCATGTTGGCCTTGTCGGCGATCGACGGGATCGTGCACCTCGACGACCCTGAAGCGGGGTCGGTGTACACCAGCGACGACCGCTACGGAATGATCGAGGAGTGGATCCGGACGCATCCCCCGGACGAAGACGCGAGGGGACGTAGGCCCCCGCCCCTCCCGCCACCGACGACCGCCCTACCCACCACCTGGGGCGAGGGCCTCGACGTACCCGAGTGGGCGACGCCGGGCTTCGACCTCGCGGCGCTGCCCTTGCGCGCGGAGATCCTGAGGGCCGGCGACGTCTCGATGACCCGTGAGGGCCCCTGGATCGCCGCGAGCCAGCCCGCGCCCGCGGCAACGGAGGAGGATGAAGAAGATGATGATGATGATGAAGACGACGACGACCTCTGGCGGGTCGCCGTCGCCACGACGGTCATCGACGACGGGGTCGACCCTCACGCGCCACCCAGCCTCGGAGACGGCCGACGCGTCCGGCTGCTATGCGAGGCCGCGGGGCACCGTGTGGCCACCTGGCTCCCGGCGACGCGCCTGCGGGTGACCAACCGTGTACCTCTCCTCCTCGCGCCGCGGCGGCCCGAGGTCGCCGACGTCAACACACCCGGCGTCCGCGTGCCCGCCGGCAGCAACGTGCGCTTCGCCCGACCCCGACGCGGTCGCGTCCGGGCCAGCTACCTCGCTCCCCAAGTCCAAGCGCACGCTTCGGTCGACGCGACGTCCATCGACGTGGTGTGGAACCCCGCGCTCCCCGAGCTGCCCGTACCCGAAGGCGACGCGATCGAGCTCCTGGGAAACACCTTCACCTTCCGCGACGCCCCAGGTGGCCGCGTGGTCGCCCGCCTGTCGCTGGAGCACGGGGCCGAATCGGCGACCCTGCTCGAACAACGCGGTGATGATCGCCTGGTGTACGTCGAGCTCGACCGGGCCGGTGTGGTCGGCTGGGTCCCCGCCGCCGCGACCCGCCCGGCGGCTGGCAACACCGGACTTGTCGGAAAAGGCGGTCGGGGCGGCCGAGGCTGGCGCATGTGGGGACCGTGGGCCTTCCTCCCCCGCGGAACCCTGCTCGTCGACGAGGACACGCGCACGGTCGTCGGCGTAGTGGCGTGGGAGGGGCACTACGAGTGCGTCGGAGCGTGTGTCGAGCCGATCCCCCTGGTGACCGTCCGGGCGTGCGAGGCCGACAGCGTCCGGCTTCGAGCGGTGCGTCCGGCGATGTCGCGATAGCGACCCGTCGCCAGGCGCTGCTCAGCGATGGACGAGATACCCAACGCCTCGCTGGTTCCGCCGCCGACCCGGCGACCCGGCGACCCGGCGAGAATTTTCGCAGGGGATGAGAATTCTTCGCGAACGCGGAGATTCCCCGGGTATGCGCCCTCACGCGCACCTTGAGATGAGACATGCACATGCGTACACGAGAGACTATCCAGCCCCCCACCGCCGCCACATGCGACTTCATCGCGCTCCTCACCCTGGGGCTCACGGCCTGCGTCGACCCCGTGCCGATCGGTATGTTGACCGATACCGGATCAAGCGCGGGCCCGTCATCGATGTCGGGTGACGCCATCAGCTCGACGAGCGCCTCGGACTCCGACGCGAGCACGAGCACGAGCACGAGCACGGGGACGACGACGCTCGGCACCACGACCGCGGACTCCCAGGCGACGACGACGAGCGACACCACGACGCTCGACACGGAGGGATTGACGACGATCGAAACAGAGGGGACGACCAACGGCACCACGACAGCCGGCCTCGAGTGCGACCCGGTCGGCCTCCAGGCGTGCGCCGTCGACTCTTGCGTTCAGCGCTGGAGCTACGCCTGCGACGAGTGCGACATCGAGTTTGATCCCGCGCGCTGCTTCGGCGTCGACATCGGCTGCGCCTACCCAGCGCTCACCTGCAACCTCCCCAAGCCCTGCGAGCGGATCTGGGCCTTCGGCGAGCGCAACCCAGAGACGCTCGAGTTCCTCGAGAGCGACGATGCGGCGCTCTGCGTCCTCGCGTCTCTCCGCGACGGCGAGGCCGCGCGCCATGAGCTCCTCTGGGGGGCGATGGAGGACAGCGGCGTCGTCGTGATGGACGTCTTCGCTGACGGCGCGGGCGGGGCGACGATCCAGTGGGAGGTCGACTGCCAAGGGTGCCCCAGCTCGGGCATCGTCGGTCGCAGCGGCCTCCTCGCGCTTCAGCCGGCGGGGTACTTCGACGACTGCCTAGACGCGCCGACGACCGCGTCGCTGATCCAGTGCGCCTTCGGCTTCACCGACTTCTCCCAGGGCGGCGGGCCGGCGGACGGCTACACGCCACCGTGGACCACCGGCGAGTGCACGGCGCTCGAGTTCGCCTGCCCGGGCTAGGGCAAGGTCTTCTTCTGACAATCCGAGAACGGGACTTGGCGCAGCCACGTCTTCCACATGCAGCGTCCCCCGCTCCAGGTCCAGCGTGGGCGTCCCTGTCGCGGCCGCGACAACGGGACGCCCCTCAGCCGTAGGGCTGCATCGACTCGCAGAGAACGTTCTGACCGACGTCGACGCCGAGCAGCTCGGTCATCCTCGCGAAGAACCCCAGCCGATCCTCGACCTGCGGCGGCGTCGGCTTGCCGCACTCGAGCCCGCCGTTGATGATGTTGATGGTCATGCCAAAGCCGGGCAAGCGCCCCTTGCTGAGGTCGTCGTCGCTCGGCGTCCACGACCCGACCATCACGTCGTGGGCGGAGGGCTTGGGCGACTGAGGGGTCATCCAAAACCACAGGGCCGTCGCGAACGAAGTCGCGCCGTCGTCGGCGACGAGCTCCGGATCCGTCAAGAGCGGCACGCCCAGCGCTTCGCCGGCCTGACCGTAGTTGTAGTTCCAGGAGAGCTGCATCGGCCCGCGACCGTGGTAGGTGACCCCGGGCGCGCAGGGATAGGTGACGTTGTTCGGATCGCAGTAGCCGACGCAATCCCCCATCTCGCAGCCGACCTCTTCCTTGAAGTAGAGGCCCCAGGCATAGGGTCCGCCGGGGGCGTCAGCCCAACCGCCCGTGGTCTCATGGCCGATGTTGGCGAGGAACGCCGCGAGCTCGCGGCGACGGGCGTCGGCATCCCCCTCGCCGGCGAAGCTGGGAAAGTCGGCAGCCGCGGCGAGCAGCGCCTCGTAGGTGAAGAGCGCGTTGCGCTCGGGGAACATCGCCTCCCACAGGCCCTCGTCGAGGAGGGCCTCGAGGTTGCCTGGATCGCCCTCGGTGGTCCCGGCGGTCGCCGTCGTCGTCACGTCGGTCATCGCTGTCGCGTCCGTCGTCGTCGCGGTCGTCGAGCCCGTCGTCGAGCCCGTCGTCGCGGTCGTCGTCGCGGTCGTCGTCGCCGTACCCGATGCGTCGGACGTGGCCATGCCGCTCGTCTCCCCGCTCGTCGCCGTCCCGAGACCCGCCGTCGCCGTCATCCCAGGGCCGGTCCCGGTTGTCGACTCGGCGACAGCACCGTCATCACCGCACGCCACCGTCAACACGAGCGCCGCTCCCAGAGCCGACCCCATCGCGACACTCGCTGCTCGAAAAGATCCGATCATCCCTCGCCTCCCCCTCGAGTATCGCCGACCGAGACCGCAAAAACAGGCCTCGATGCGGCGGGGGGGAGCGCCCCCGAGGCTTGCCCAGCCCCCTCCAAACACGGTATCCACGCTCCAACCTTGCCGGTCACCCGTCAGCAGGTCGAGACGCTCGCCCAGGACTCAGGCGCCCTCTCTCGGGCCGCGAAGCTCGCACAGTCGAGCTCCTGGACCGGGCTCGGCCGATCCGAGCAGGCCTGCTGGGGAGAGTGCCGCGGGTCCTCGATCTACCAAGTGCGGGTCGACCTGCGCGACCTCGTGAGCGCCTGCTCCTGTCCGGTCCGTCGTCAGCCGTGCAAACACGCGCTCGCGCTCCTCCTCCTCGCCGCCGCGGAGCCTGGGGCGTTGAGCCCCAGCGCTGCGCCCGAGTGGGTCGCCGCCTGGCTGGAGCGTCGAGCGGCCGCCGCCAAGGCCCGCGCGGAGAGGGCCGCGTCGCCGAGCGCGGGCAAACGACCGGTCGACAGCGCCGCCCAGGCGAAGCGAGCCGCCGAGCGGGCGGAGCGGGTCGCCGAGGGCCTAGAGCAGCTCGGCCGCTGGCTGGGCGACCTGGTCCGCGTCGGCCTCGCGAGCGTCGAGGAGAGCTCCCCTGGGATCTTTGAGGAGCAGGCCCGACGTCTCGTCGACGCCCAGGCCCCGGGCCTCGCCGGCTGGGTACGCCGCCTCGCGGAGCTCCCCCTCGCCACCCCGGACTGGCACGAGCGGCTCCTCGAAGAGCTCGGCCGCCTCACCCTCCTGCTCCGAGCCTACCGTCGACGCGACGCCCTCCCCGAGGATCTGCAGGCGGACCTCCGACAGCTCATCGGCTGGAAGGTGACCAAGGAGAGGGTGCTCGCCGAGGGGGCGCGCCTCCGCGATCGCTGGCAGGCGATCGCCCAGGAGGTGACCGAGGATGATCGGGTGCGGACCCAGCGAACCTGGCTCCTCGGCCACAAGAGCGGCGCGAAGGCGCTCATCCTCCGATTCGCCGTCGGCAGCCGCCGGAGCTTCACGGAGCCGCTCCACCTCGGCGAGGAGTTCGACGCAGAGCTCGCCTACTACCCGGGCGCCTCCAGGCAACGGGCCCTCCTCGCCGCCCGCGAGAGCGTCCCGACGCAGCTCAGCGAGCTCGTCGGCGGCCAGAGCATCGCCGACCTCCGCGCGGAGGTCAGCCGCGCCCTCGCCCGCCAGCCCTGGCTCGATCGTTTCGGCGCGCTCCTCTCCGGGGTCGCCCCGACGCTCAGCGACGACGGAGCCCTCCGTCTGGTCGATGAGACAGGCGACCATATCGCAGCCGCCAACGTCGACCCCTTCCTCCTCCTCGCCCTCTCCGGCGGCGCGCCGATCGACATCGGCGGCGAATGGGACGGCGCCGCCTTCTCCCCCTCGCTGACCGTCATCGACGGCCGTGCGCACCGTCTCCGACCGAAGCCCGCCAAGCGCGGTTGAGGGACCCGGAGCGCCCCCGCAGAGACACCGATGAGCCTCTGCGAGCAGAAGTCTCACGGCCACGATGTAGAGTAATTCGCGCAGGATGCTCTGCGCGAGCGCGAGGACGCCCTGCCGGAGCGCGTCACGACGTTGACGATGCCAGCGCCACGGTCGATGATGATGATGGGCGCGAAGAGGCGCCCGGAGCAGCTCATTGCACGAATTGGACGAATCACTCGACCCCCCGATAGACCCCCGAGATGTCGACACGACGTCGACGCGACGCACGTCTGCAGAGTTCGAGCGCCGCTGGAGCGCGCTCTCCCAGCGCTACTCGCAGATCGTCGCCATCATCTCTCCGCCGCGCTGCTCGTCGACCGCCTTCGCCCGCGTCTTCTGGGAGCACCCGCAGGTCCGCTACTACAGCCATGAGCCCTTCGAGGTGACGTACTACGACGATGAGGGCCTCGCCGCGGTCGCGAGCAAGCTCGAGGCGCCGATCGATCTCTGCGAGGCCTACAAGGAGGAGTCGACCGACAAGATCCTCGTCACCAAAGAGATGCCCTACCAGGTCGGCCCGGAGATCGATCGCCTCCTGGACCTCGCGACCCTCCCCGTCATCTTCCTGATGCGAGATCCGCGGCAGAACATCGAGTCCCGGATCCGCAAGAAGATCGAGGGCGGCGAGAGTCCGCACTACCCGACCGTGGAGTCTGGGTGGCGGCTCCTCCAGGAGCAGGTCCAGCGAGCGCAGGCGCGGGGCATCCCCCACATGCTGGTCGACGCCGCCGACTTCCGCGCCGCCCCAGCGCTGGTCTTCGCCGCGGTCTTCGACCGTCTCGGCCTGCCCTTTACGCCAGATCTCCTGACGTGGCGACCCTGCGAGCATATCCAGCTCGACAACCTCGACGGCCGCCACGACCACCTCTACCGCCGGGTCCTCGCCAGCGCCGGGATCCTCCCCTGCCAGCCGATCCCGCCGCTCGGCGACTTCCCGATCGAGCACGGTGTCCGCGACCACGTCGCCCGTTGTCTCGAGATCTACCAGGCGCTGCGGCGCTCACCGGCGCGGATCCAGCGTCCAGCCTCGCCGCAAGCTCGAGCCGGAGACGCTGCCCTGATCGCGTCATCAACATGACAGACGATCGCGCAGTCGATCGGACAACGATCATCACGACCCCGACGATCGATGTCTTCATCGATCATCCGACGGGCCTCCTCCGACTGCACACGATCGACGGTCCACGACCGGCCGCAGAGCAGCTCCGAGCAGAGCTGATGACCGTCATCGAGGCCTTTGAGGGCATCCGTCGCGGCCATCTTCGGATGCTCGTCGATCTGCGGCGTGGTCGCGAAGAGCTCAGGGAGCTGGTCGAAGAGCTCGAGGCTCGCCTCTTCGGAGTCTTCTTCAGGATCTCGTTCCTCGGCTACGCGCCGCAGCAAGACGACGAGGCGCGGTTCTTCGTCACCAACGATGAGGCCGACGCGCTCGACTTCCTCCGCCGCGACTGGTGAGAGACCGAGGTCACCTCCGCGGACGACGGCGCCTCACCGGAGTGAGTGAACCCCGCACCCCACTGCGGCCCTTCTCAGCGGTGCCACGCCGGTGTACGTTGGCGCGCCATGGACCGGGTAGCGCGCGCCCTCGTCGGCACCGACCAGTGCGGTCCGACATCCGCGGTGGACGGCCGCCGGACCGCCGCGGAGGCGCTGGTCGACGCGAGCCCAGACCTCCCGCCCGAGACGCGCCTCCTGCTCGAGGCCGGCGCGAGCGCGATCGTCCGCCTCGCCGGCGAGCTGCCGCGGGGACCGGCGCCCGCAGCTCAGCGCTGCCCCCCCGAGGAGCTTCGGAGCTGCTCCGCGGTGATGGGCTCGATCCTCCGAGAGATGCTCCTCGGCGAGCAGGGCGAGCTCTTGCCGCTCGCGGTGGTCGAGCTGCGCAGCGGCGGCTTCGCCCTGCCGGCGGAGCTGCTGCCGGTCGCGCTCGCCTGTCCCAAGGCGCAGAGGGAGCTGCTCGCGCCCGTGCTCGGGACCCGCGGGCGCTGGCTCGCCGGGCTCAACCCGGAGTGGGCCTGGGCTGCCGCAGACAGGAGCGACGCAGAGGACTCGCCCCCAGCGGATGCCCTGAGGATCTTCCAGGAGGGCTCTCTGGAGGAGCGAAGGACCGTGCTGGCGCAGGTGCGCCGCCACGATCCCGCCGAAGCGCGGGTCTGGCTCGCCGACGTCTGGGGCCAGGAGAGGGCGGAGGTCCGACAGACGCTGCTCCAAGCGCTCGAAGACCAGCTCGGGCCCGACGACGAGGCGTTCCTCGAGGGGGCGCTGCGGGATCGCTCCGCGCTCGTCCGCCGCCGCGCCGCGCACCTCCTCCGCGGCCTCCCGAGCTCCGCCTTCGCCGAGCGGATGGACGGCCGCTCCGCGCCGCTCCTCACCCTGCGCAGGCCCGACATCGCCGTCAAGCTGAGGGCCGCGGTCGCCGGACATGCGCCGACCGGAGACCTGCTGGTCACGCTGCCGCGGGTGTTTGACCCTGAATGGGCGAAGGATGGGATCGCGGAGGCCGCCCCGGGGGGCCTCGGACGGGGCGCCTGGTGGCTCTCGCAGCTCCTCGCCGCGACGCGCTTGACCGGATGGACCGAGCGTCTCGGCGAGACGCCGGAGGAGCTGGTCCGCAGCCTCCGCGGCAGCGAGCTCGCGGGGCCCGTCCTCGACGGCTGGACGGCGGCTGCCCTGCGCCAGGACGCGAGGGCCTGGATGCCGCCGCTGTGGGATCTCTGGCGGCGACTCGGCGCCAAGGGGATCCTGACGCCGAGGCCCCAAGCGGCCCTCCTCGCGGCGATGGACCGCGCCGACGCGGAGGCCCGGCTCTGCGAGCTGCTAGGCGACGGGACCGTGATCGTCGAGCTGCTCGAGGCGCTGCCCCGGCCTTGGCCTGCCCGTGTCGCCAGCATCTACCTCGACGGCCTGGACCGCTGGCTCGATCGCCTTAGCAAGCGCCGCCCGCAAAACGACGACCCCTGGCTCGGCTCGCTGCGGACCGCCGGTGTCGCCCTGCCTTCGTCGCACCTCGGCCGGGCGAGCCAGCTCCCGCCCCCGACGGGCGCGCCGAACAACTGGTACGGCGGCAAGTGGCGAAAGGCCTTCACGATCTTCACGGAGGCGATCGACCTCCGCCAACGCCTCGCCGCGGAGATGCGCGGATGACCGCGACCCCCCGACCCCCGTGCACAGCCCCGCGCACAGCCCCGCGCACAGCCCCGAGAACTCCTCCCAAGGACCGCCGATGACCTCAGAGAGCCCGACCCAGCACGTCAAGACGGACGCCAAGACGGACGCCAAGACGGACGCCAAGACGGACGCTGCCGAGGCGGGGACCCCCCCCCGCCCGCAGATCCTACGGCCCCACGCGGAGGAGCTCTTCGCCGAGGAATTGAGCGCGCTTCGCCGTGAAGATGAGCGGCCGCGCCCGCCCGGCTGGGTCCTCTCGCCCTGGGCGACCAAGCTCTACCTCCTCGGCGGGACCCTGCGCTCGGGGCTGGCGATCCGACCGAAGTACATCGGCAGCGCGCGGCTCATCGAGATCGCAATCGCCACCCTCGCGACCGACCGGGCGCTGCTCCTCTACGGAGTGCCGGGGACGGCGAAGTCCTGGGTCTCCGAGCACCTCGCCGCCGCGATCTCCGGCGACTCCAAGCTCCTGGTCCAGGGGACAGCCGGGACCGACGAGTCGGCGATGCGCTACGGCTGGAACTACGCCCGCCTGCTCGCCGAGGGCCCCTCCGCAGAGGCGCTTGTCCCGAGCCCGATGATGCGGGCGCTCGAGGGGGGCAAGCTCGCCCGGATCGAGGAGCTGACGCGGGTCCCGAGCGAGGTCCAAGACACCCTCATCACCCTCCTCTCCGAGAAGATCCTGCCGGTCCCAGAGCTCGGGATCGAGATCCAAGGGCGCAAGGGCTTCAACGTGATCGCCACCGCCAACAACCGCGACCGGGGGGTCAACGAGCTGTCGAGCGCCCTCCTCCGCCGCTTCAACACCGTCGTCCTGCCGACCCCGGCGACCCTCGAGGAGGAGCTCGCGATCGTCGAGCAGCGGGTCGGCGAGCTCGGCCGCAGCCTCGAGCTGCCGGCGGAGAAGCCCGCGCTCGCCGAGATCCGCCGGGTGGTGACGATCTTCCGCGAGCTCCGCGGCGGCAAGACCCTCGACGGCAAGGCCAAGGTCAAGTCGCCCTCGGCGACGCTCTCGCCGGCCGAGGCCATCTCCGTGGTCACCAACGGCCTGGCGATGGCCGCCTACTACGGCGACGGCGAGGTCAAGGCGGCGGACCTCGCCGCGAGCCTGACCGGGGCGATCGTCAAGGACCCGGTCCAGGATCGCCTCGTCTGGCTCGAGTACCTGCAGACGGTGGTCAAGGAGCGCGAGGACTGGAAGGACCTCTACCGCGCCTGTCGGGACGTTCTCGGCTGAGCAGGCGATGGCCGGCGACGTCCACATCTTCGGGATCCGCCACCACGGCCCCGGCTGCGCCCGCTCCCTCCGGGCCGCGCTGGAGGCCCTGGAGCCCGACTGCGTCCTGGTCGAAGGGCCACCTGACGCGGAGGGCGTGCTCAGCCTCGCCGGCGACGAGGCGATGACCCCCCCGGTGGCGCTCCTGATCTATCCCGACGGAGCGCCCGAGCGCGCCGCCTACTACCCCTTCGCGGTCTTCTCCCCCGAGTGGCAGGCGATCCGCTACGGCCTAGGACGCGGGATCCCGGTCCGCTTCATGGATCTACCGCTGGCGAACCGCTTCGCCGCGCAGCCGCAGCCCGCCGCAGAGCCGTCCGACGACAAGACCCCCACCAAGCCCGCAGAGATGGGCGCCGACGAGAACGACGCGAGCCCCCCCGCGAAGGCCGCGACGGAGGCGAAGGCGAAGGCCGATGACGGAGCGAGCGAACCCGCCGACGAAGCGGACAAGAGCGCCGACACAAACGACACAAACGGCGCCAAAGCGCCGAGCGAAACGAGCGGCACCAGCGGCACGAGCGGCACCAACGACAGGACCGACCTGCGGATCGACCCGCTCGGGGTTCTCGCCGAGGCCGCCGGCTACAACGATCGTGAGCTGTGGTGGGAGCACCAGGTCGAGCAGCGCCAGGACCCGACCGGGCTCTTTCAGGGGATCTTGGAGGCGATGACCGCCCTCCGCGCTGAGCACCCGCCGCCGGTCGGCCACGAGGCGCAGCGCGAGGCGTCGATGCGCAAGATCATCCGCGCAGCCCGGCGCAAGCACGCCCGGGTCGCGGTCGTCTGCGGAGCCTGGCACGGCCCGGCGCTGGTCGATCTGCGGGGCGCCAAGGCCGACAGCGCGCTCCTCAAGGGGATGGCCAAGAAGAAGGTCGTCGCCACCTGGATCCCCTGGACCTACGACCGCATGACCTATCGGTCAGGCTACGGCGCGGGCGTCCGCTCGCCCGGCTGGTACCAGCACCTGTGGGAGGCCCCTGACCGCGCGGCGATCCGTTGGGCGACCCGGGCCGCGCGGCTCCTCCGGAGGCAGGACCTCGACGCCTCCTCTGCGGGGGTGATCGAGGTCGTCCGCCTCGCCGAGACCCTCGCCGCGCTGCGCGACCTCCCGCTGCCGGGGCTCGCCGAGCTCCGGCAGGCGCTGGGCTCGGTGCTCTGTCACGGCGAAGCTGCGCCCCTGCGCCTGATCGCCCACGAGCTGGAGGTCGGCCATGCCCTCGGCGAGGTCCCCGAAGGCGCCCCCATGGTCCCGCTGCACCAGGACCTCCAGCGCTGGCAGAAGAAGCTGCGCCTGCGTCCGAGCGCGGAGATCCGCGACCTCAAGCTCGACCTGCGCAAAGAGACAGACCTCCTCCGGTCGACGCTGCTGCACCGCCTCCTCCTCCTGGGGGTGGACTGGGGCGAGCGGACCGAGGCCTCCGGCGAGCGCGGCGACGGATCCTTCCGCGAGCAGTGGCGGCTCCAATGGCGGCCCGAGCTGGCGGTCCTGGTGATCGAGGCCAACCTCTACGGCAACACCGTCGAGGAGGCGACGATCGAGCAGGTCCGCCAGGCCTCGACGGTCGCGGGGCTCGGCGAGCTGACGATCCTCCTAGAGCGGATCCTCCCCGCCGACATCGGCGCGGCGATCCCCCCCTTGCTCGCCCGACTCCAGGCGGTCGCCGCCGTCACGGCGGACGTCCGTGAGCTGATGCGGGCGCTCCCCCCCCTCGCCCGAGTGAGCCGCTACGGCAGCGTCCGCGGCTCCCGCGAGGCCGATCTCGCGCCCTTGATCGACGGCTTCCTCGGCAGGATCCTCGTCGGCCTCGCGCCCGCCTGCGCGAGCCTGGACGACGACTCCGCTGCCGAGATGATCGAGGGGCTCGGCGAGGTCCACGAGGCGATCCGCCTGCTCGACCGCTCCGACCTCCGCGAAGCCTGGACCCTCGCCCTGCGCGCCTTGATGGAGCGCGAGGTCTGTCACCCGCGGGTCCGCGGCCGGGCTGCCCGTCTCCGTCTTGAGCTCGGCGACCTGGAGGAGCCCGGGCTCGGCGAGGCCGCCAGCCTCGCGCTCTCGCGGGCCCACGAGCCCTCTCGCGCCGCCGCCTGGGCCGAGGGTCTGCTGCGGGGCTCGGGCCTCGTCCTGGTCCACCAGGACGCTATTTGGCGGGTGCTCGACGGCTGGCTCTGCGCCCTCAGCGAGGAGGCCTTCGCCGCGATCGCGCCGATGCTGCGGCGGGCCTTCTCCGAGTTCACCGATCCCGAGCGGCGGACGATGGCCGCGAAGGTCAGGACCCTGGGCGGGCCGCGCCAGGGCTCGGCAAACACCCCCGACAGGGGTACGCCGCTCGACCCCGAGCGAGCCGCCCGGGTGCTCCCGGTCCTCGCCGCGATCCTCGGCGTCGCCGCCCCGGAGGCGCCCCCTGCCCCGCGGAACCCCGCAGAGGAGCTCCCATGAGCGAGCCAGAGCGCGACGACCTACGCCTCCAGCGCTGGCGGATGATCCTCGGCAAGGCCGCCGACGGCGAGCTGGGCTCGCCCCTGAGCGGCGATGCGCTCGCGATCGACGACGCTCTCGCGGCGCTCTACGAGAGCGACCGCAAGGGGGGCCTCGGCGCCTCCTCGCCGAGCGTCAGCCGCTGGCTCGGCGACATCCGCACCTACTTCCCGACCCCCGTCGTCCAGATGATGCAGCGCGACGCGCTCGATCGCCTGGGCCTCAAGAAGATGCTCCTGGAGCCCGAGCTCTTGAGCGCCGTCGAGCCCGACGTCGAGCTCGTCGCCAGCCTGATCTCGCTGAGCAAGGTGATCCCGGAGCGGACCAAGGAGACCGCCCGCAGCGTCGTCCGCCGGGTCGTCGAGGAGATCGAGCGTCGCCTCCGCCGCGCCCTCACGCAGGCGGTCCGCGGCGCCCTCAGCCGGACGATCCGCACCCGTAGGCCGCGTCCCCACGAGATCGACTGGCCGCGGACGATCCGTCGCAACCTCCGCAACTACATCCCCGAGCGCAAGACGATCATCGCCAGCGAGCTCCACGGCTTCGGCCACCGACGGGCGAGCCTCCGCGACATCATCCTCTGCGTCGACCAGAGCGGATCGATGGTCACCTCGACCGTCTACGCCGCAGTCTTCGGCGCTGTCCTGGCGTCGATGCGCTCGGTGTCGACGAAGATGGTCGCCTTTGACACCGCGGTCGTCGATCTTACCGCCGAGCTCGAAGACCCCGTCGATCTCCTCTTCGGCGTGCACCTCGGCGGCGGCACCGACATCGGCCGCGCCCTCGCCTACTGCCGCGGCCTGGTCGAGCGGCCGACGAAGACGATCATGGTCCTGATCACCGACCTCTACGAGGGCGGCGACCCCAGGGTGATGCTCCGCCGCGCCGCCTCCCTCGTCAGCTCCGGTGTCCGCGTGATCTGCCTCCTCGCCCTCAACGACCGGGGCGCGCCCTTCTACGATCACGACAACGCCAGCCGCTTCGCCGCCCTCGGGATCCCGACCTTCGCCTGCACCCCGGACCTCTTCCCCGAGCTGATGGCCGCGGCGATCCAGGGCGAGGACCTCGATCTTTGGGCGGCGCGGCGCGAGATCACGATCGCCCGCGGCGACCGCGGCGACCGCGGCGACCGCGGCGAAGAGTGATCCATCCCTCGCGGACAGCCCCTGCTGCCACCACGTTGTCAGCAGCCCCGTGGTAGCAGAGCCCGTGAGCGACACGACGCTAAAAGGACGGGTCTCCAAGCACACGGTCGAGCTCCTCGCCGACCACCTCGCCGCCTCCTCGCCCTCCTTTCCCCGGCGACGCTTCGTCCGAGCGGCGCTCAAGGGGCTGACCGAGCTCGAGCTCAAGGCGCGGATCATCCACGTCGCCGACGCCCTCGCCGACGCCCTCCCCAAACCCTTCCCGAGGGCCGCGGCGATCATCCAGGGCGCCAACGCCTCAGCGCCCGAGACCGGCCCCTCTCTCTTCGCCTACTGGCCGCTTTGCACCTTCGTCGAGCGCTACGGAACCGACCATTTCGACGAGAGCTTCGCGGTGATGCACGGCCTCACCCGCCTCGCGAGCTGCGAGTTCGCGATCCGCCCCCTCCTGGACCGGGAGCCCGAGCGCGCCTTCACGGTACTCCGCCGCTGGGCCGAGGACAGGGATCCCCACGTCCGCCGGCTCGTCAGCGAGGGGACCCGCCCCCGCCTCCCCTGGGGACCCCGCCTCAAGGCCCTCCAGCGCGACCCCTCGCCCTCGATCCCGCTCCTCGACAGGCTCTACGATGACGACGAGCTCTACGTCCGCCGCTCCGTCGCCAATCACCTCAACGACATCAGCAAGGATCACCCCGACCTGGCCGTCGAGATCGCCGGGCGCTGGAGGGGTCGCGGCAGGGGAGCCGCACCGGGGACGGATCCAGGGGCGAAGAGGGCCGCGCCCCGCTCCGAGTGGGTGATCCGCCACGCCCTCCGCAGCCTCGTCAAGCAGGGCCACACCGGCGCCCTGACGCTCCTCGGCTTCGGACCCGCCAAGCTCGACCTCGACGCTTTTGAGCTCAGCACCCGTCGCCTGCGCTTCGGCGACACCATGGGGCTCCACCTCGAGATCCACGCCCTCGCCGACGCCGATCTCGTGATCGACTACGCCGTCCACCACCTCAAGGCCAACGGCACGCTCTCGCCCAAGGTCTTCAAGTGGGCGACCCGCCAGGTCAAGCGCGGCGAACGGCTGGTGCTCGACAAGCGCCACAGGATCCGACCGATCTCGACCCGTCGCTACTACCCCGGCGCTCACCGCTGCGAGGTGCTGATCAACGGAGAGAGCCTGGCGATCGAGGACTTCGAGCTCTTCGCGGTCGAGTGAGCCCTGTGGGATACGGAGGCGCGGCTTCGAGGCCACTCCTCCGGTGCGCTCCGATAGGCATGATGATGCAGTGAATATCGACCTCCCGAGGCCCTGGATCGTCAACCAGTGAGGCATCGATGGCCAGCTCAGCGGAAATCTCGACCCAGTTTAACACCTTCGTCTGTCTCGACGACTCTCTTCTCCAGCTCCTCGATCTGAGAACCGGAGACGCTGAGTGCAGCTTGAGGTTCGAGTTCGCGAACATCCTCAAGGGCCCTGGTGGAAGTCCCTACGATCCCCGAGTGAAGTTCGAGCCCGCACGCATCTCATTCCGTGGAGTGCGGTCGATGATGCTCGGGGGGAGTATCAGCTGAATTCTACCGTCGTCGGATGCAGGGCCGAGCCCACGGGAGATGGCGAACATGTCAATTTTTCCTTCGACCTTGCTGGTGGGGCGGACCCCGAAGCCTTCCTCGTAACCATGACGATTACGGCTGCGACCTTCGATGTCACGGCGTGGGACGAATCCGGAGAGTCCTAGGCGTAGGCTCGACGCGCGGGTCGATCGCTGAGCTTTCTAGAGTTCCACGGTCGTCGGGCACCTAGCCCTGAAATACGCGCTGCTGTGAGGCGTCCTAGACAACCCGCGTAGAACCGTCAGTGACACGGGGTTTGCGCTTCGGCTGCATTCGTGTGGGTGAGCGCTCACCTCGTGCTTGGCGAGGGGCGGAGCTTGGGGGGCTGTAGGCGGGCGGGCGAGGGGCGACGAGGCGGGTCCCTCGCGGACGCGGGTCCTCCCATGCCACGTGCTCGCCACGGGATAGGCTGACGTGCTTGAAGAGACAGGGTACGCGTGTCTCCGCGCGAGGCACGGGTCCTCCCGCTGCGTCCCATCCGTCGCCCCTCGCTCGCCCGAGCAAGTCGTCCTGGGCTCCGCTAGCGGGTGCGTAGAGGACTCGCGAGTGCAGACCTTCTCTCGACACATGCTCGTCGAGTCTCTCGACGATGATGAGAAACAACGCGCATTGCCGGTCGAACTTCGGTCCGTGCCGAAGTCCGATCGAGAGCCTCCGCAACGCCTGTGAGAACACCGAGCGGGACGACTCGCGCGAGCCATCTGCAGGCCGACCGTCGGCGACCCGAGCACACCCGGAAGAGCGCTCGGCCGCTGCCGCTCTGCTTCGAGCCGTAGACCGGGTGGACATGAGAGTCGAGGTCGACCACGGCCCATGGGGCTTTCCGTCGCCTGTTTCGCTGGCGCCAGACCTGCTCGTGCGCCTCATCGATCGCTTGGTTGAGCTTCTCTTGGCTCTCGGGGTCGAGGCGCCGGAGGAAGTCCCCCGCGGTCGTCGGGTCGGGGATCTGGTCAATCCCGACGATCCTCCGTACGCCTTCGTCGGCCTGCATCTTGTCGATGTCCTCGATGCAGCTGCCGCCGAGAAAGAGGTTGTAGACGTGGCTCAGGACATCCGTCGCCTCATCGTAGCCGCGCTTGTTCTCGAAGACCTTCACGCGGCCGTTGATCGAGCGCCGGAGCTTGAGGCGATCGAGCCGCGAGCGTGAGCCCAGCGAAGGGAGTCACAGGAGCCGGGTCGACGACCAATTCTACCGGCGGAGGCTCGAAGCTCTTGCACTTCGGTCAAGCGCTTGCCTGTGGGCTCCGTTCTCGCCGAGGTTCGGCCTTGAGATGACTCGCGCGAGTTGTCCCGCTCGGTGTTTTCGCTGGGGCCTCGGAGGCTCGCGCTCGCTTGGACTTCGACACGGACCGAAGTTCGACCGACGATGCGCGTTGTTTCTCATCATCGTCGAGAGTCGCGACGAGCACGTATCGAGCGAAGACCTACGCGAGCAAGCGATCCACGTACTCGCAAGCGGAGCGCCGACAGACTCGCTCGGGCGGGCGAGGGGCGACGGGTGGGACGCAGCGGGAGGACCCGTGCCTCGCGCGGAGACACGCGTACCCTGTCTCTTCAAGCAGCTCAGCTTGACCCGTGGCGAGCACGTGGCATGGGAGGACCCGCATCCGCGAGGGACCCGCCTCGTCGCCCCTCGCCCGCCCGCCTTCAGCCTCCGAGCTCCGCCCGTCGTCAAGCAGGAGGTGAGCGCTCACCCGCGCAGACACGGTCGAAGTGCGAAATCCGTCTCATCAGGGGTTCTACGCGGGCTTGTGAGGGCACCTCACGCCAGCGCTTATTTCAGGCCTAGCCGAACACCGCGACGAGCTGCTCGGTCCAGCCGATGAGCTGGCCCTCGGGGCTGTAGAGGCGGCCGACCGCGGTGTGAAAGCCCTCGCCACCGGCGACCGTCTCGTAGGCCATCGTCAACCAGCCAGCGCTCGGCTCCGGCAGCGCGAGGAGGTGCGCCGTCCAGGAGACCGTGCTCGCGGCGCTCGGACCCTTGAGCAGCGAGAGGGAGGGACAGGGCCAGGTGTCCAGGAGCCCGAGCAGGCCCTCGGCATCGGCGACGCGGCACCGATAGCGAAAGAGCCCGGTGTACGCGGCCACGTCGCCCCCCGAGAAGGGCGGAGAGCCCGACGCCCAGCGCATCTGAACGTGCTGGGTGAACTCCGGGAGCAGCCCCGGAATGTAGGGGAGATCGCTCAGCGTCTCGGGAGCGGGCATCGCCGGCGCCGGCGCGACAGGGGCGACCAGCGTCGTCTCGATCCTGCGGACAAACACCGCGCTCGTCACAGCGACCTCGCGCCCCCCCTGGACGAGCCGCACCTCGACGAAGGTCACGTTTCGTCCCTCGCGGAGCACCCGGACAGCGCCCTCGATGGCGCCGGGGACCACCGGCGCGAGGAGCTGAATGCTGAGCGTCCGCAGCCGGCGCGACGGATCCGGGACCACACGGCGGGCCAGCGCTGCGGCGATCGCCGCGGTCAACCCACCGAAGACCGACCGCCCCTGCATCCAGCCGGACGGCATGTCCATGCTCCACAGGTCTCCATCGTCGCTCCATAGTTCGCGGAGTGAGGCGTCGAAGTTCACAGATCGCTCCTTGATCCCGAGAGTGCAGGCCGCCGGGCACCGTCGATGATCGACCGCCCGGTGTCGCTCTCCCATTCTCGCTCGTGGATGACTCTACGTCGAAGTCCCCTTGTGGAGAAGCGCGCCAGCTCAGGCGGCGGAGGGCGTCGCCGACCTCGCGCGCCGCCGCAGGATCACCGGCAGACCGCCGATCGGACCGGCGGCGATGCTCCGCTGCTCGGACCGGATCTCGACCCCCGGGGCGGCCTCGATGTCGAAGCGGGCGAGGAGGCGAGCGAGGACGATCCGCATCTCGTGCTCGGCGAAGGCCGCCCCAAGGCAGCGCCACACCCCGACGCCGAAGGGCAGGAAGAGGTGCGGCGGCGGACGCTTGCCCATCATCCGCTCCGGCCGGAAGACCGTCGGATCCTCCCACAGATCGGGGTGGCGCTGGGTCAGGTAGATGTTCGCCATGACGATCGTCCCGACCGGGAGTTCGCGCCCGGCGACGGTCATCGGCTCGCGGATCTGGCGGGAGATGCCGACCGCGATCGGATAGAGTCGCATCGACTCGTAGGTCGCGGCGTTGAGGTACTTGAGGTCGCGCACCCGGCTATCGTCAAAGCCCTCGCCCATCACCTCGTCGACCTCCGCTCGCGCTGCCTTGAGGGCCTCGGGGTTGCGCAAGAGGGCGTAGATCGCCCAGCAGAGCGTCAGCGAGGTGGTCTCGTAGCCGCCGATGATCAGGATCAAGAGCTGCGCGAGCAGATCGCGGTGGGAGAGCGCCTCGCCGTCAGCGAGGCGCGCCGCGATCATCTTCGAGAGAACGTCGGTGCGGCCCTCGACACCGGCGGCTCGCCGCTCGGCGATCTCGGCGTTGAGGATCGCCTCGATACGGCCGAGACGGTCCGCGATCCGGAGATAGGGCAGCTTCGACGGGGTGAACGGCGCGTCGACGGGCCGCTTCTGGGCCCGCTGCGACATCGCGACGATCGCCGCCCGAGCTCGGTGGGGCGAGGTGAGCGCGCCGAAGGCCGCCATCTCAGGGCCGAAGACCATCTTCATGTACTCGACCACCAGGATCCGCAGCTCCTCGGAGCGCGGACCGTCGTCGACGCCGAGGAGACAGCGGAGGATCACCCGCATCGTGATGTCCTGCATGAGGCCGAGGAGCGGCTTCGCCTCGCCGAGCGACGCCTTGTCGAGCGACTTGTCGGTGATCTCTGCCATCGTCGGCCCGAACGCGCGGACCACATCCACGCGAAAGTTCGGCCCGAGCAGCTTGCGGTGGCTGCGGTGGGGCTCGTCGTCGAGGAGGATCAAAGAGAGCGGATCGACGAAGACGGCGACGCCGCCAGCGTAGCGCGAGGCCGTCTCATAGGACGCTGTCACAAGCTCTCGCACCCCCTCCGGATCGGCGCAGACGACCACCGGCTCCTGACCCGCGAGCGCGAAGTCGAAGACATCGCCGTGCTCACGCTGGAGCGCCTCCAAGAGGGCGTAGGGATCGCGGGCAAAGTTGACGAGGTTCGTAACCGGCGAGAGCCGGTCGCGCAGGTTTTTTCGGACGGAGCGGAGCACCGGTGGGTTGTAGCTAGGACACGGCCCGTCGTCACCCGCCCGCACTCGCGTCAGCCCGCCCGCACTCGCGTTGACCCGCGCCGCAGGCGCAAGCGCCCCGAGCGAGCCGCAGGAGCCGATCACCGCCGTCCACGCAGCTCCCCGGAGGAGCGGCTGCGCGCCTCGATGAAGCACGCTCGTCGCGAGCGGCCACCTCGCTCGCCCCCGCCCTCGCCCCCGCCCTCGCCTAGCGCATCCGCCCCAGCGCCCGCGGACGCCGGTCGACGCGAACCTCGGCCTGCCCAGTCCCCGCATGGTCAAGAGGTCAGCGACTCCCAAGACCTCCTCCTCAACCGTCGTCGACGGGGCTCCACCGCTGGAGCGGCAGCCTTCGCCGCGGCTGTGCGCGAAGCATCTGTCCACGAGGACATGCCGAGCGCTCCTCCCCTTCGGCCTACGGGAGGGCGGCGGGACTCCGATTGAGCGGCCGCATGACCCCCGCACAGGAGATCGAGGAGATCCAGATCCTGTCCAAGAGGACATGCAGAAGTGAAGGACAGCGCGCGCGGTGTTCGGCTAGCGTTGCGCCACGAAACCCGCGGGCGATGCCTAGCCCCACACAGCCGGCCGCTCTTGACAGAGTTGGCTCACCGTGATATTCAGGACATCTCGTATTCGCCTGTGTCGATAGATTGCTGTCGATAGATTGCTTTCGACAGATTACAGGGTTGGCGCATAGCAACGCGCAACCACTGTTCTCATCAACGCAGAGCCGCGACATCATCGCGTGCCTCGCCAGGCGAGCACGAAGGAATCAACCGAACACCGTGCACTCCGCCCGCCCCGCGACGGAGCGCCCCTGATCTTGACGAGAGAGCCCATTGCGCGCAACTACAGCAGCCCCCAAGAGCACGAACAGCACCAAGACACGCAAGTCGTCGATGAAGGCCATCGACGTCCTCAGCGAAGAGAGCCCGGTCACGGCCTGGGCAGCCTACCGCAAGGGGCGCAAGGCGCTGAAGCTCCGGAGCGCTGAACTCCGCGACCGCGATCTCCACGGCATCGACTTCTCCAAGGTGCTCCTCTCTCGCGCCGACTTTACCGGCGCCGACCTCTCCGGAGCCGACTTTACCGGCGCCGACCTCCGCCGCGCCGTCTTCTCAGGGGCGAACCTCCGCGGGGCGAACCTCCGCGGGGCCAAGATCAGCAAGGCCGACTTCGCGGGCGCGGACCTCACGGACGCCGATCTTCGCGAGGTCGTCGGACGCCCGCAGAACCTCTCGGATCCGACTGTCACGACCCCACAGGGCGCCTCGTTCGTCGGCGCTCGCCTCCACCGGACCGACCTCCGAGGCGCCGATCTCAGCGGCTGTGATCTCGCCCAGGTCGACGCCGAGGATGTCACGATGGACGGCGCAAAGCTGCTCCGCGCCAACCTCTCCGAGGCGGTCATCCGCCGCGGCAGCGCGCTCAAGACCGATCTCTCCGGCTCCGCTCTGGACGGGACGCGCTTCGTCCAGGTCGACATGCGCGGTCTCCAGGTCACCCGCACCGTCGTCAACGGCGCGGTCTTCGAGCGCTGCAACCTGTCGACCGCGGTGCTCGCCCGAGCTCGCTTCAAGGCTTGCACCTTCACGGTCTGTCGCTTCACCGGCGCCGACTTGCTCGGCATCGAGCTGTGCGACTGTGACATGACCGAGCCCGACTTCTCAGGCGCAAACCTCGACAAGGGCTACCTCACGGGCACCCTGCGCGGCGCGACCTTCGACGGAGCGAGCCTCCGAGGGACGCTGATCCCGAAGACCGATCTCCGCGGAGCCAGCTTCGCCAACGCGGACCTGCGCGGCGCAGATCTCAGCCGCAGCACCCTCGACAATGCTGACTTCCACAACGCCGACCTGCGCAACACCGGCCTGACCCTGACGACGCTTCGCGGCGCGATCCTGAGCGGCGCCAACCACGGACCGCGCACCCAGTGGCCGAGCCACCTCGGCCCGGCCTTCATCGAGATGGCCGCCGCACAGGCGGTCTAGGGACGACAATCGGTCAGGCCCGGAAGGACCGCCGATGGCGGCCTTCTCCTCGGCCCTTCTCCTCGGCCCTGCGCCTCAACATCGCGAACCTCCCGCCGCCCCAACTCTCGGGCGGGGGTCCGGGCATCAGCGGTGGCGGCGCGGGGCCTCTTCATCGCGGTCTCCTGCATAGGCCTGCACTGAGATGCTCACAGAGGACCCGTAGAGGGTCTGCGGGCGATCTTTGGTCCATGAACGGTCCGCGGCCTGGCATCCTCGACGTCACGCCCTCCGCGTCGAACGTCCATGTCGTCGTCCTCCCCGCTCCGCCGACTCGGCCGCGAATTCTACCGTATCGACACGGATGACGCGGACGTCGAGCGGCGCGGGCGAGCGCTGCTGACAGTGCTCCTGGTCCTGGCTTCGTCGATCTTCGGGGTCTCGCTCCTGGCCATCAGCATCGCCCCGCCAGACCGCGTCCGGCCGACGCTCGTCGTCTCGGTGATCCTCGTCGCGGTCTGCTCGGCGAGCGGCTCGCTGGCGCGGCGCGGTCGTGTGGATCTCGGCGGTCTCCTCTGCAGCGGCTCCCTGAGCCTCCTGATCGCCGCGTATCAGATCAGCGTCCGCAGCTACACGGACTTTCTCTGGTTCATGGCGCTCAGCGTGGTGATCGCCAGCATCACTGTCCGCCCGCGCCTCATCTGGGCCACAGCCGCGGTCAACATCGGCCTCCTCGCGCCGATCGCCGCCTATGTCGACGAGGATCCCTCGGAGAAGCTCCGGGTCTCGTCCATGCTCGTCTCCCTCGTCGTCCCCCTCACGGTCTTCACCTACCTGAGCGCAGGTCGTACCTACACGCTCTTCAGGGGACAGGCGAAGGCGATGCGGGAGCTCGAGGCCGCCAAGGCCCAGCTCGGAGAGGCGCTCGTCGTCGCCAAGCTCGAACGTCACCGCGCCGAATCGGCGAACCGGACCAAGAGCACCTTCCTCGCCAACATGAGCCACGAGCTGAGAACGCCGCTCAACGCGATCATCGGCTACGCCGAGCTCCTGCGAGAGGATGCGGTCGACGAGCAGGTCGCCCACGATCTCGGGACGATCGGCACGGCCGGACAACACCTGCTCGCGATCATCTCGGACATCCTCGACCTCTCGCGGGTCGAGGCCGGCAAGCTCGCGATCTCGCCAGCGCCGATCGAGCTCCAATCCCTGACCCACGAGCTGCGCGACACGATCGCCCCGCTCCTCACGAAGTACGGCAACACGCTGCGGCTCGAGGGCGACCTCGCCAGCGTCCAGCTCACGACCGACCCCCTGCGGCACAAGCAGATCCTGCTCAACCTCCTGACCAACGCGGCGAAGTTCACCGAGAACGGCTCGATCACCCTCCGGGTGAGCTCGCTCCCGGGAGGCCCCGGCGACACCCCGTGGATCCGCTTTGACGTCGTCGACACCGGCGTCGGCATGGATGAGTCGACGCTTCGCCGCGTCTTCGACGACTTCACCCAGGCCGACGACTCGAGCACCCGTCGGCACGGCGGCGCCGGCCTCGGCCTCTCGCTCTCGCGCAGGCTCGCCGCGCACCTCGGCGGCACCCTGACCGCCACCAGCGAGCCGGGCGTCGGCTCGACCTTCTCGCTCCTCCTGCCGACTTCCATCGAGGTCGATCATGCCCGGAAGTGACGTCACCATCTCCACCCGCGACGGGCGGATGATGCCCGCCTACTTCACCGCCAAAGCGGCCGACGACCGCCTGGGGCCTCGGCCGGCGCTGCTCATCATCCACGAGATCTTCGGCCTCACCCCTGAGATCCGCCGGGTCGCCGATCGGATGGCCGAGCGAGGGTACGCAGCGCTGGTCCCGGACCTCTACCACCGCGGCGGGGCCAAGCTCCGCTGCGTCGTTCGAGCCCTGCGAGACTTCAAGCGCGGGAGCGGCGACGCCTTCTCCGATCTCGACGCAGCCTCCGAGTGGCTGTCCCAGGAGCCCTCCGCCCGCGCCGATCAGCTCGGCGTGATGGGCTTTTGTATGGGCGGCGGCTTCGCCCTCCTGTTGGCGGCGCGCCGCCCCTTCCGCGCCGCCGGAGTCTGGTACGGCGAGGTCCCGAAGGAGGCGGAGGTCCTGAGCGGGGCCTGCCCGATCGTCGCCTCCTACGGCGCGCGCGACCGGCCGCTACGGGGCCACGGAGAGCGCCTAGAGCGGCACCTCCAGGTGATCGCGCCGGAGCATGAGCACGACGTCAAGGTCTACCCGGAGGCTGGGCACGCCTTCGCCTGGCCGCCCGACGTGTCCGCGGTGGTCCAGGGCCTATCACGCCTCGTCGGCATGAACGCCGCCCACGTCCCCGACGCCGCCGACGACGCCTGGGGACGGGTCGATCGCTTCTTCGCCGAGCACCTGCGCGGCTGAGGAGAGGGGACACTTCGTCGTCCCGCCTGCGCGCGAGTCGGCGATACTCTAGCGGATGTCGACCCGGCGCGACCCGTCCACCGCCCGACCGAGGCGCTCCTCGACGTGGCGACTCGGGGCGGCCGCCCTCCTCCTGTTGACGCTCCCCCTCCCCCTCGCCGCCACCGCGGCTGAGGCGACCGTGAGCGCGCGGCCTGAGCCTGTCCCTGTCCCCGCCCCCGCCGCCGAGGAGGCCGTAAAGCCCGACGCGAGGGTCCCCCAGCCGGGGACATGGACGACCTACAAGGATGACCCGATCGCGATCCAGGAGCGCCGCCTGAGCAACGGCCTGACGGTGCTGATCAGCAGCGACCACCGCTCGCCGCGGGTCTTCGGCGCGGTCGTCGTCAAGGCCGGCGGCAAGGATGACCCCGAGACCGCGACAGGGATCGCCCACTACCTCGAGCACATGCTCTTCAAGGGGACCGAGGAGCTCGGCACCGCGGACTACTCCGCAGAGCGCCCCCACCTCGAGCGGATCGAGGCGCTCTACGAGGCCCTGCGCGAGGCCCCCGAAGGCGAGCGGCCGGAGCTCCTCAAGGCTATCGACGAGGCGGCCCAGGCCGCCGGGCGCCAGGCGATCCCCGGCGAGTTCGACCGGGTCCTCCAGCAGCTCGGATCGAAGCGGGTCAACGCCTTCACGACCCCCGACATCACCGTCTACTACAACGAGTTTCCCGCCCGCTCCCTGCCGCGCTGGCTCTTCGTCTACGGCCACCGGTTCCTAAGGCCGGTCTTCCGCCTCTTCCCCTCCGAGATCGAGACGGTCTACGAGGAGAAGAACCGGTCGATGGACGACTTCGATCCGATCGCCGACGTCTTCTTGGCCGCCTTCTTCCCCGATCACCCCTACGGCGAGAAGACGGTCCTCGGCAGCGTCGACCACCTGAAGAAGCCCTCGCTCAAGGCGATGTACGCCTTCTATCGCCGGCACTACCGCGCCGACAACATGGCCCTCGTGCTCGCCGGAGATGTCGACGCCGACGCGATCTGGCCCCTTATCGAGGCCAACTTCGGCGACTGGCCAGGGGGCTACGAGGGGGACGACGCGATCGCCGAGGTCGCGCCCTTCGACGGCCGTGAGCGGGCGACGACGCGGATGACCCCGGTGCGCGCGGTCGGCCTCGGCTTTCGCCTGCCGCCGGAGGGCACGCCCGATCACGCCGGCGTCCTCGTCTGCAACGAGCTGCTCACCAACCCGCAGGGCGTCGGCCTCCTCGACCGCCTCGGCCGCGAGGGCGCGGTCCTCCTCGCCCAGGCGATCCCGATCCCGCTCAACGACCACGGCGTCGGCCTCCTCGCCGCCGTGCCGCGGCTCCTCACCCAGAGCTTCGCCGGCGCCGAGCGCAAGCTCCTGGGCGCGCTCAAGACCCTCCGTCGCGGCGAGGTCGACCCCGCCACCGTTCGCGCCGCCCGCGAGGCCGTCCTCGGCCGCTACGCCCGGAAGTGGGAGAGCAACGAGGAGCGGGTCTTGGAGCTGGTGGCGACCTTTGGCCGCGGCCAACCCTGGTCCGCCACCCTGGACGTGATCCGACGGCTGGAGAGCATCGACATCGCCGAGGTCGCCCGCGTCGCCGAGCGCTACTACGGCGATGACTTCCTCGCCTTCCGCTCGCGGATCGGCTTTCCCAAGAAGACCCGCCTGAAGAAGCCCCCCCTCACGCCGATAAAGCCAGCGGTCGGCGCCACCTCAACCTTCTCCGAGCGCCTCGCCGAGATCCCCGAGCTCGACGTCGCACCGTCGATCGTCGACATCGCCGCTGAGATCGACCAGGCCCTCGTCGCCCCCGGGGTGCTCCTCCGGACCAACAAAAACCCCTACAACGACCTCTACACCCTCGAGATCCGCTTCGGGGTGGGGCGCGATCGGATCCCGGAGCTGAGCGTCGTCGGCGACTACATCCTCAGCGCCGGCACCCGCAGCCGCGGCGCTGACGGCTTCAAGGAGGCGCTCTACGGGCTCGCGACCACCCTCGAGGTCGAGGTCACCGACGATCGGTGGATCCTCCGCCTAGGCGGCCCTGAGCAGCACTTGGAGGGGGCCCTCGCCCTGGTCGACGAGCTCCTCCGGGAGCCCGCCCACGACCGCGCGGTGCTCCGTCGTGTCCGCCGCCAGAGCTGGGGGCGGGGCGTCGTCGAGCGCCGCCAACCGAGCGTGATCATCAACGCCCTCCGCGAGTATGTGACCTTCGGCGAGCGCTCCGTCTATCTCCGCAAGTACGGACCGCAGGGGATGCGCGCCCTCTCCCCCCGCGACCTCAACAGAGCGCTCGCGCAGGCCCAAGACTACGCCGTTGAGGTCCGCTACACAGGCGCCCAGCCGACCGCCACGATCACCGAGGCGCTGCGCGAGCGGGTGCACTTCGCCGACCACCTGCGACCCGCGGTCCCCCCTGTCGTCCGCCCCCGGATCCCCCGCGACCGCGATCGGGTCTTCGTCCTCAAGCGTCGCAGGAGCCTGCAGACCCACGTCTACGTGGTCGTCGAGGGGGAGGCGATGCGCGGAGATCTGCGCGTTGGCGCGGCGGCCTACGGCGAGCTCATGGGTGGCGGCATGGGCGGCCTCATCTTCCAGGAGATCCGCGAGCTGCGGGCGCTCGCCTACTCCGCCCGCGGAAGATACTACGAGGGCACGGTCGCCGGCGCCAAGGGGGCCTTCCTCGCCTACCTGGCGACCCAGGGCGACAAGACCGTCGAGGCGCTCGACGTTCTCGTCGACATGATCCGCACCCTGCCCGAGCGACCCGAGCGGATCGAGGACCTGCGCTCGGCGCTGCGGCTCTCCTGGGGAGCGGCCAAGCCCGGCTTTCGCGAGCTCCAGGAGGAGGTCGCCAAATGGCGCCAGCAGGGCTTCCAGGGCGACCCGCGCGAGGTGCTCATGCCCGCCTTGGAGCGGATGACGTTCGACGATCTTCGGCGCTTCCACGCGGCCCACATCGCCGACAGGCCCCTGACGATCATGGTCGTCGGCGACCCGAGGAGCTTCGAGCTCGAGGAGCTCCGGCGCTTCGGCGAGCTCGAGTTCGTCCGCAAGAGCCAGCTCTTCCCGCGCTAGCCCGCGCCCGCGCTCCTCGACAGCGCCCGCGCCTGCGACGTAAGCTCTGAGGATGGTCTCCCGTACGATCCGGTCTACGCTCCTCGCCTTGCCTCTCGGCCTTGTCGCCTGCCAGGGCGACGACGGGACCGTCAGCACGACCACCGCCACCGCCACCGCCACCGCCACCGCCACCGCCACCGCCACCGCCACCGCCACCGGATCGACCAGCGCGACGACCGACGCGACGACGGTCAACACGGGCACCGCGACCGGGACGACCACCGCGGGGACGAGCTCCACGACGACGACCGGGGAGACGACGATGGGCGCGGAGACCCTCGGGACCACCTCTGGGACCACCGCGGGGACGACGCTCGGGACCACCGGCTCGACCACCGGCTCGACCACCGGCTCGACGAGCGAGGGCACGACCGACACGACCGGCGAGCAGCCCGCCAGCGACATCGAGGTGATCATCACCGCGGACAACGCCTACTCCTTCGCCTACGGGACCGAGGACAACATCGCCAAGTTCTTCGGCGGCGTCGAGGCCAAGACCGCCGGTCAGATCTTCAACTGCGGCGAAGGTCCCGAGAAGTACATCGTCCCCGCGGAGGACGCCGACGACGCCGGCTACCTCTTCATCATGGCTTGGGACGACTCGGCGGTGAGCAACGGCGTCCTCGCCCGCTTCCGCCGCAGCGACGGCGGTCAGGGCTTCGGCGAAGAGGTGTTCACCGGCTATCCAGGCTGGGAGGCCTGCGCGACCGGGCTCAAGTACAACATCGGCAGCGGCGGGCCTGACCTCGCGACCATCAACGAGTACATCGGCAAGTGCAACGAGGGCAATCTCGACCCCAACACCACCAGCGGTGGCTGGGTCGACGAGGTCGGCACGGCGATCGGCGCCGTCGCCTTCGGCGAGGACAACACCACCCCCTACGACGGCGGTCCCAAGGCGGGCAACGAGTTCCCCCTGGTCTGCCCCTCCGAGATGCCCGCGGAGGCGCGGTGGATGTGGTTCAACTGGGACCCGGCGAACGTCAAGCCGCCGCAGAGCCCCTTCCTCTTCCCCGGCGGGCAAAACCCCTACCACCAATTCCTGCTCTTCCGCCTCGCCGCCGATCTCGTGCCCGAGCCCCAGTGATCGCGGAGCCTGAGCGGAGCGCCGGGGCAAGTCGTCCCTTCGCTCAGCGGCGCTCCCAATAGCGCGGGCCGCCCGGCCACGGCCCGGTGCAGGACCAGACAAAGTCGGCGAGCGGCCGCGACGCGCCCTTGAGCGTGTAGTGCCACCACTCCGTCTTGAGCGGGCGAAAGCCGGCGCTCTCCATCGCCTGGAGCAGGGCCTTGCGGTTGTCGCGGACCTCCGCCGTGAGGCCGCGAAAGCCGTGGTAGGAGCGCTCGCTGAAGGCGTCGTAGGCGGTGCCCATGTCGAGCTCCTGGCCCTCGCGATCGATCACGGTGAGGTCGATCGCCAGGCCGCGGTTGTGCATCGATCCCTTGGAGGGAGGCGCGACCGCCCGCGGATCGGGGCTGACCTCCCAGAGGCGGGCCTGGATCGGCGTCGGCCGGTAGCAGTCGAAGAGCTTGAGCCCGCCATAGCCGGCCTCCTGGAGCGCCTGATGGGCCTTGACCACCGCCGCGGCCGCCTCCGGTCGGAGAAAACAGCGACCGCAGGGGTAGAGCGGCTCGCCGACGAAGTTGTCCTCGGTCGCGTAGCGGATGTCCAAGACGATGCTCGGGTCGAGCGCTTGGACCTCGATCCAGAGCTCGGGATCGTAGTCGAGCGGAGCTTCGGCTGCGGGCTCTCCATCCTCGGGCTCTCTGTCGCCAGGCTCTGGGTCCCTCGGGCGCTCTCCGCTCGGCGCCGTCTCAGCCGTCCGCGCAGGCGCCGACTCGGCGCGGGGCGGCGAGGACCCCTGGCTCGGATCTTCCGGCTCGACGATCGCGAACACCCCGTCCGGCCGCCGCGAGTCCGCCGCGGGCTCGGCAGGAGCTTCGCCCCCTCGACACGCAGCCCCGAGCTCGAGCCCGAGGAGGGCCAGCCCGACCCCGACGACGAGCCCTCTGCGCACCTTTTCGCCCGTCGGCAGCGTGATCCTCACGGCCCGATACTAGCAGCCCACAGGGAGAGTCCGGCGCACACGTCAGCGTGGGCGATGAGCCCCCTTGCGCCCGCAGGTCGTCCTGCTAGGACGCTGGACACGTCCCCGCGAGGGCCCTGTGTGCTCCCGCGCCTCGCCCCAGGCACCCCCTCTCGGCCGCGACGCAGTCCGGCCGAGTCAGGGAGCCAGAAGGGTCACGGTCACTGTGGGATGAGCGACTCGCAGCCGAACTTGACGTCGACCTTCGCGTCCTTGTTGCCCTGGATCTTCATGCACAGCGACGGGCAGGCGAAGATCTTGGTCGGCATGTTCTCGTCGTCGTAGTACCAGGCCTCGAGGTCCCCGCAGGCGTCGGCGCCGTCGACCTTGGGGATCGGCTGCTTGTCGCCCATGCCGTCGAGGTAGTCGACGTTGACCTTGCCGAAGTCGATCTCCATGCCCATCGGCTCGGGGATATCCCACTCACAGGCGATCGTCGCCTCCTGGACGACCTCCGTCGACAGGGTGTCGAAGAGCTGGTCGAACTTCTGCTTGCCGCCGTCGCAGAGCGGCCCGAGCACCCCGCCTGTCATGCCGACGAGGCTCTTGTAGACCTTGCCCTCGTCCGCGATCGTCGCGCAGCAGAAGGGATCGCCAGCGCACTTGAACACGTCGCCGACGTCCCAGGTGCCGACGATCGCGTGGAACTTGTAGTCCTCGTAGGAGGGTCCGAGCGCCTTGAACTCGGTGTTGAAGGTCCCCGCGCCGATGTTGGAGTCATCGTCGGAGACGACGATCACGTGCTTGGCCCCGTCCGGGCGCATCATGTCCTGCCACTTGTCGACGTTGGCCAGGAGCTTGCTGAGGGCGTCGTTGGAGCCGATGCCGACGTTGACGTGGAGGTAGTTCGGCTCCTTGCTGTCGTCCGGGCACTGGCCCGATCCGAGCGGCGCGCCGATGCAGATGTCGTTGTTCGACAAAAGGACCACATGAGCATCGATGCCGCTGTCGATGATCTGACCGGAGAAGTCGTTCATGTGGTTTTGGACCTCGTCCTCCTCGTAGTCCATCGACCCGGAGTTATCGATGACGAAGATGATGTCCGCCGGCTGCTTCTTGTTCTCAGCCTCCACCTTGACCTCGGCGCAGCTGCCCTCGGTGTCACTATCGCTGCCGCCCGTCGTCGGGTCCTCGGTCGTTCCGCCGGTCGTGCCGCTGGTGGAATTCGTCGTCGACGTCGGCTCGGTCGTCGGCCCGCTCGAGCTGTCGCTGGTCGGATCGCCCGAGGTCGAGCTCCCGCTCTCCGACGTGGCATCCCCCGAGTTGGAGTCGCCCGAGTCCGAGTCCGAGGACCCGTCGGAGTCGCTGTCGCCCCCCGAACCACTCGCTGTCACACCTGCGGTGACACCTGCGGAGGTCACGTAGCCGCTGGCGCTGATCGAGCCGCCGTTCGAGTCCGCGGCATCATCTCCGCAGGCGACAAACGTAAGCCCGGCGAGGCAGAGCGCCAGCCGCGGATCGAGAACTCGGACCTTCAAGGACATCAAGGACATCAAGGACATCGGGAGAACCTCCAGGAGCCTCGATTACACCAGCAGGAGCGGCGATGACAATGGAGCGGCGAACTCCTTGCACAAGCACTGGTATGTTTGTTGTTCAGGCAACTAATATTTCAAGTCGTGAGGCCCGCGGCCCCCAACTTTGCTGCTCACGGTGAAGACACCTCCAGAGCCTCAGCAGATTTTCACCGCGGCCAGCCGAGGAGAAATCCCGAGCCGCGACGATCGTCCTCCTTGGCGGCGACGAAGCCCTGCTCTACGGAGCTTCGGTCGGAGCTATTGCCGAGCCGGGTAGCCGACGAGGGCTGGCACCAGCGGGACCTTCGCCGCGGCCAGCTATGGCCCGAGGGACCCCCAGGTGTCATCCGCGACGGAGCCTCCGAGAGCCTCCATCGGCGCGTCGTCGGCGTCCTCGTCCCCCTCCTCGTCGGCGCTCTCCAGCCCGGAGCTGGCCAGCGCCGGGACCCGGACGCCATAAGGACATGGCCGGGGACCCAGCAAGAGGACAGCTGTCGTCCCGAGCACCATGCCGAGGAGCGCGAGCAGGAGCCCCCGCGCCCAGCGGTCCGCGCGACGCGAGGGCTTTTGGGCGGGACCGACCACGCTCCTACAATAGGAGAGGTCGAAGGCGAGATCCAGGCTGAGGCTGACCTTGCGCTGCGCACCCGCGCACATCCCATGAAGACGACGAGAGCGGCGGGGCGGCCTGCGCTATCCTCCGCCTGCATGCGCTTCTTTGAGCTGATCCACGGGGTTTACTTCGACGATCTGGACGCCTTCCAGATCCTCCACAACGCCCGCTACCTGCTCCTCTTCGAGCACACGATCGGCGCCTTCTGGCGGCATCTGGGCTGGGCCGGACGCCTCGACTTCAACGCCGACAACGACCAGCATCACCTCGTCCGCGCCAACCACCTCGAGTACCTCAAGCCGGTCGAGGGGACCGGCCAGGTCCGCGTGAGGATCTGGGTCGAGCGGATGGGCACGACCTCGGCGAGCTTTGGCTTTCGCGTCCTGCCGATGGACGAGGACATCGACTACGCCCGGGGTGAGCGGGTGATCGTCCGCGTCCACCCGGAGACCCGCAAGCCGACGCCGTGGAGCGACGAGTTCCGGTCGAAGCTGGCGGCCTATCGCCGCGACCTCGACCCGCCGAAGGGCTGATCGAGCGGCCGGGGAGCGCTCCTCCGAGCGGCCAAGACTGCCGGCGACCAGGCCCGGCCCTATCCGCTCCGGGGAGAGATCGCGCACCCACGCCGCACAGCGCTCGGCTGACGGCGCGGGAGCGCTCGGATCACCTCCAGGCCGCTAGCAGCCCGTGGCGAGAGCACACGGGACGTTCACCGCGGGCTGCTAGAACTCGAAGCCGCAGCAGGTGAGCGCCTTGTCGTAGAGCACGCTCGGGTCGAGCTCATCGACACAGACGTCGTTCTCGCAGGAGCCGACCACCTCCTCGTCGAGGAGGCACAAGCAGCTGTCGCCCTCGCAGCTCAGCTCCATGGCGCCGTCGCCACAGTCCTGGATGATCCCGCAGCTCTCAGCGTCCCCGCCGATGCCGACCGTGCACTCCTCCCCGCCGAAGTCGCACAGCTCGATCATGAGATCGACCTCGGCCTCGCAGAACGTCTCGAGCTCGAAGTCCTCACAGCTCGCCCCAGCGACGCAGCTGTGGAAGTCGATGACAGCCGCCTCGCACTCTGCGCTGGGCTCCTCCGGCGTTGTCTCGGCGATGCAGTCGGCGACGCACTCCTCGACCGACTCGTACTCGTCGACAAGGCAGACATAGACCACCTCGCAGGCCGCCTCGCAGCTCTCGCCGATGCCTTCGCCGCCTCCGGTGCTCCCCGTCGAGCCGCTCGTGCTCACCTCGCCGGTCGAGGTCGAGGTCGAATCGGCGCCGGTGGTCGCCCCCGTCGTCGACGTGTCGCCCTCCGTGTCGCCGCCCATCTCGGTGTCGGAGGCAGAGTCGCCGCCGGTCGAGCTCTCGCCGCCGGTCGAGCCGGTGGCGCCCTCGCTCGTCGTGTCGCCGTCGCTCTCGCTGTCGCCGATGGTGTCCTTATCGATCCCGGTGCAGGCGACCAAGCCGAGGCTAAGCGCTGCGCAGAGGGTCATACGAAGGGTGTGGATGAAGTTCGCGCGGATCATGATGGTAGCTCTAAGGTCGTGATGGTGGGCTGAGCGCCCCGCCGCGGGGCTCGCCGGGTTCGGCCTGCTGCTCAGCCTCGGAGGGGTAGTCGCGGCCGCTCCCGTCCGGTTCACAAAGATGTCGAGGTCGCGGTCGATTTCTCCGATGGTGACGCTCGGGCGAGAGGCATCGGCCGGGCAGTCCTGGAGCAGCGGGTCGCAGACCGCGCGTTGCGCTGAGGGTGGCCGCGACGCCGCGCTCAGTTGGCGACGAGCACCCGCGAGCCGCGGGCCGGGACCATCACCGAGGGTCCGTCGACCTGCTCGCCGGAGAGCTCGTCGGTGTAGGAGCCCCCGGGCAGGCCGCCGACGGACGCGGGGCTGTCGCTGCGGTTGAGGACGACGTAGACCGACTCGCCGCCGCCGCTCATCTCAAAGGCCATGGTGTCGGCGTCGGCGCTGAGGCCCTTGCGGGCGCCGCGGCGGGTCGCCGGGTACTCCGCGCGGAGCTCGAGGAGCCGGGCGACATGGTCAAAGAGATAGTCCTGCCCCGCCGAGTAGCCGTCCCACTGCATGAAGCGGCGGTTGTCCGGATCGCCCGCGCCGGGCAGGCCGATCTCATCGCCGTAGTAGAGGAGCGGCGCCCCTGGGGTGGTCAGGAGCAGCGTGAAGGCGGTCGCGATCCGCTCGAAGGCCGACATCCCGGCGGGGAGCCCCGGCTTGCCCTCCCAGGCCTTGTCCTTGCCGCCGTCCCAGGCGCTGCCCCACAGCGGGTTGTCCTCGGCGAGGTGGATCACCCGCGGGATGTCATGATTGCCGATAAAGGTGCTCATCACCCCTGACCCGTAGAACGTGTCGTTGGAGTTCATAAAGCCCTCGAGGTCGCTCATCGTCCCCTGGCGCATGATCAGGTTCTCGGCGACCTTCATCCGCAGCGGAAAGTCGAACTGACCGTCGAGCATCGTCGGCTTGACGTAGTACTTGATGAGATCGCGATCCCCCGTATAGGTCTCGCCGACCATATAGAAGTGCTCCATCGTCGCCGGCTCGATCTCCGCCTTGACCCGGGCGCGGAGGTCGAGCATCCACGAGTCCTCGATGTGCTTGACCGCGTCGAGGCGGAAGCCGTCGATCCCGGTCTGCTCGATCCACCAGATCGCGTTGCCGACCGAGAAGTCGCGGGCGGCCTGGTTTGTGAAGTTGTAGTCGGGGAGGTAGCCGGTGAACCAACACTTCTTCGCGTCGGCGTCCCAGTCGCAGCCCTCGCCGCAGATGCAGTTGCCGCCCTGGCCGTTGTCGTTGGGCCAAAACCACCCGGGGTTGTCGGCGTAGACCGAGGACGACGCGTGGGCGTGGTTCATCGCGTAGTCGACGATCACCTTGATGTCGCGCTCATGGGCCGCGTCGATCAGCGCCTTGAGCTCCTCCATCGTCCCGAAGTGCTCCTCGGTGGTCTCGAAGTTCTGCGGCCAATAGCCGTGGTAGGCGCTGTACTTGTGGGTATCCCCGCCGACGCCGACGCCGCTCTCGTTGGTGTTGTCGAGGGGCACGGAGAGCCAGAGGGTGTTGATCCCGAGCTCGTCAAAGTAGCCCTCCTCGATCTTGGCCGTGACCCCAGCCCAGTCGCCGCCCTGCCAGTCCGCCTCGAACTCGACCCCGATCGGATCGTCGTTGGTCTGGTCGCCGTTGTTGAAGCGATCGACGAAGACAAAGTAGATGACCGAGTCGCGCCAGTCGAAGGTGCCGATGTTGCCGGAGTCGCAGCTCCACCACTCGCAGGTCATCCCCTGGACCACCGAGTTGACCCCGCCAAAGCCGTCGTCGACGGTGTCGGGGTTTTGCGGGTCGGGGATCCACATGTCGCCGTCGATCCGCAGCTTGTACTGGACCGGCGTGTCCCAGGGGACGTCGATGCTGACGGACCACTGGCGACCGTCGGTCTCCATCGCCCGACCGTTGGTCCAGCCGTCGGCCGCGTAGTCGCCCATGACGTCGACCGAGCTCTCGCCGCTGTCGGGGAAGGTGAACTCGTAGGCGCAGCGCTTGAGCGCGTCGTCACACATCGGCGGCTCCGGCTCGCCGGTGGTCGCGGTCGCGGTGCCGACGGTCGGATCCGAGTCGGTGCCGCCGGTCCCGGTCCCGCTCGATCCGCCGCCGCCCTCCGAGGGGTCGTAGGGCATCGTCGAGGTCGGCGGTCCCTCGGTCGCGCTCTCCGACTGCAGCGGCGGATCGGAGCAGGCCCCGACGAGGAGGTTGACGAGGGAGAGGCAGGCTACGGAGGTGAGCGCGCGCGTACGGGTCATGGGGGGCTCCATCTCAAGCAAAGGTGTACACCAGGGTCCGGCGTTTCAGGGCGCGGGAGCGCAGGCTGAGCTCGCGGGGATGAGCGCTCGGATCGTCCGGGGACCGATCTCGACGGTCGTCGCGCCGCCGGGCAAGACCAGAGGCTCGCCGCTGACAACGTCGACAAAGGTGCCGCTTCGATCCCCCAGATCAAGCGTGGGCATCGCCGATGCGTCGCCGCGGTTGACGAGGACGATCGCCGGCTCGAGATCCTCGCGATCGCGGACGAAGGCGTAGAGGTCGCCGTCGGCGAGGAGGGTCTCGCGGCCCCCTCCGGCGAGCGCCGGCAGACAACGGCGGAGCTGGGCGATGCGCTCGGTCTGCTCCCGGAGCGCGCGCTGGGCCGGGATCAACTGCGCGTCGCTCGGCATGACCCGGCGCGAGTCCGGATCATCGGCGCCCGCGAGCCCGATCTCGTCGCCGTAGTAGAGGACCGCGAGGCCGGAGAGGGTCAGGTTGAGGCCGAGCGCGAGGCCCTGACGCTCGTAGGCGGCGACGTCGTTCGGCTGGGCCGGCGGGTCCACCCAGGGATCGGAGCCGCCATCGCCGGCGAGCTCGGTCATGAAGCGGCTGGTGTCGTGATTGCCGATCATCCGCCCCAGCACCGCCCCGGAGCCGGCGATCGACGCCTCGGTCTGAACCAGGATCGCGTCGACGGCCTCAAAGCCGGCGCTGCCGTGGGCGATCACGTCGCGCAGGGTCCACATCAGGGGGAAGTCGAAGACCGAGTCGATCCCGTCGGGCCCGAGGTAGTAGCGGATCGCGTCGATCCCCCAGGCGCCCGGACCGGTGAAGACCTCGCCGAGGAGGAAGTGCGCATCACGCGGGGAGGCGCTCGCCCGGATCCCCGCCGCGATCCGTCGGGTCGCGGCCCTCGGCATCATCGGCACCGCGTCGAGGCGGACGCCGTCGAGGTCGAAGGTCTCGGCCCACCAGACCGCGTCGGCGACCACCTTCGCCATCACCGAAGCGTCCTTTAAGTAGAGGTCCGGCAGGTAGTCGGTGAACCAACAGGTCTGGATGTACTCGCCCCAGGAGCAGTCCGCGGCGCCGCAGATGCACAGGGGATCGCGGCGGTTGATCTTCCCCTCGGCGCTCAGCTCCGCGGCCCAGGGGTTGTCCTCGTAGATATGGTTCGGGACGATGTCGAGGAGCACCCGTACCCCGCGACTGTGGGCGCTGGCGACGAGGGCGTGCAGCGCCTCCTCGCCGCCAAAGGCCGGCTCGACCGCCCGACCGTCGACCACCCAATAGCCGTGGTAGTTGGTGTAGAGGTGGTCGTCGTCGCGGCCGAGGCGAGCCTCCGCAGGGCCGAGGTAGACCGGCGAGAGCCATATCGCGCTGACCCCGAGGCGCTCCAGGGTGCCGTCCTCGAGCGACGCCTGCACCCCGCCGAGGGTCCCCCCTGCGCGGGCCCCTGGGTTCTCCGGCGGGCCCAGCCAAGCACCTCCGTCACCGCGGTAGCGATCGATGAGCACGTGGTAGAGGGTGCCCCCCTCCCAATCGGAGGCCACCGGATCGACCCAGCCGAGCGCCCGAGCGCCGGCGCTGGTCCGACAGCCGTCGCCGCAGGTCTCGGCCCTCGCCTCGATCTCCAGCGAATGGCGGCCGCGGGGGAGCGCTTCGGTCACGACCTCGATCGAGCCGCTCGCCGGATCGACCGAGACCGCCGACGCCGGCAGCGGCTCCTCCCCGTCCAGGCGAACCGCGACGTCACGCCCGACCGGCGAGGCCTCCCCCGCGGCCGCCAAGAACCGGGCCGAGACCCGCATCTGCCCGCCCGCGTCGACCTCGACCGCGTCGATCTCGACCGCCGGCAGGGAACAATCCTCGACCTCCAGGCGCGAGACCTCGAGATCCCCCTGCTCGTGCCAGAAGAGGCTGAGCGGGTTGAGCTCGTCGGCCCTGCCCTCGCCGTCCTCGAGGATCAGATAGCCGTACTCGCCGGGATCGAGATCGTCGATGACGAGCCGCTGCCAGCCCTCCCCGCCGACCTCCTTCAGCGGCCGCCCGGGCAGGAGCCAGTCGTCCCAGGACCCGACGACCCGCAGCTCCGCCCCAGGACGCTCCGGTCGGGCCCAGATCTCGCGGGCACAGCTCCGCTGCGGCGGCTCTGGAGAGCAGGCGACGCAGGCTGTCACGACGACGAAGCCCGCGGTGAACGGCGCGACCCATGTCGACGCCAACCCCCACACCGATCCCCACACCTGACGGACGGTGACCTCTGCGGGTTGCCCTCTCCGAGTGTCCGGGCTCCTCACGGAGAGGCACCATAGCAAAGGCCGAAGCGTCGCCACTCCGGTGAAGAAAGCCTCGCCGCCGCCGCAGATTTTCTCCCGCTCGGGCGTCGATGAGGCGCGTCGGGGAACCAGGCTTTGCTCCACACATCCGGCGCGATTTGGTGTAGCGTCGCGGCTCACTGTGAGACGCTGCACGCTGAGTCCGTCGCGCCAGCCCACGATGTTGACCGTCATTCCTCGTTCGCAGACTCGCGGGCCATGGCTGACAGGAACAGCGTTCATAGGGCTTCTCCAGGCATTCTTGCTCGCCCCGTCGGTGGCGTCGGCAGCCCCGCCGCCGCCACCTCCCCCGAGCTCCACGGCCCCGGCCGAGGCCAGCGGCGATCCGTTGGACGAGCTCACCGAGGACACGGAGACCGAAGGCGACGCTCCCGCCGCTGCGACGTCGGAGCCCCCGAAGCCCGCCGAGGAAGCGCCGCTCATCGACGGCCCCGAGGACGACAAGCGCGAGGACACCAGCGACGCGACCGTCGAGGTCGAGGCGAACCTCGAACCCCCTGAGCTGACCAAGAAGAAGGACTCGATCGAGGCCGAGGCCCGGGCGATCAACCCGATCGATCCCAACACCCCGCCGGACTACAGCGAGGGCTTTCACTTCGGCTCCTACGGCCGGGTCGTCGCCGGCGGTGACGCGACCGGTCGCCCGATCCGCAACGCCGACATCGTCGCCTTCGGCTCGCGCCTGGACGAGAGCACCTACGCCGAGCTCGAGGTCCGCCGCGAGGACTACTGGGAGGCGACCGACAGCTACACGCGGATGGTGATGACCCTGGCGATGGCCAACCCGGTCTTCCACTACAGCGGCAATTTCGACGTCAACATGGCGATCCGCAACCTCTACCTGGAGTCTGCGGACCTGGGACTGAAGGGGCTGCGGGTGTGGATGGGCTCGCGGATGTACCGCGGCGACGACATCTACGTCCTCAACTTCTGGCCCCTCGACAACCTCAACACCGTCGGCGGCGGCGTCGGCTACTACTTCAAGAGCCGGACCGCGCTCAAGCTGCACGCGGGGCTGAACCAGCCCCACAACGGCTGGTTCAAGCAGACCCTCGACCGGCCGCTGCCCTTGGGGCAGATCGGCGCGACCGATGTCGACATCCTGAGCCGCCAGAAGGTGATCGCCAGCGCCAAGCTCGAGCACGTCTTCGCCGTCGGCGGCGGCGGGATCAAGGCGACCGGCTACGGCGAGTTCCACTACACCGGCCGAGGCCAGCGCGAGATCAGCGATCTCGTCTACGAGGAGCTGCCCGCCGACAAGGGCTTTGTCACCGGCGCCCAGCTCTCGGGCTACACCGGCAAGCGGAGCTCCCACCTCAACCTGATCGCCCGCTACGCCGGCGGTCTCGGGGCCTACGGCGAGTTCAACGCGCCGGTCCAGCTCGCCCTCGACCGGACCAGCAAGGGCGCCCGCGAGCTCCTCTTCGCCGCCACCGGCAACTACGAGGCGGGGCCCTTCGGGATCATGCTCGGATCCTACTACCGGATCTTCCGCAACGCCTCCGAGGCGCTCGACCACCACGACCTGAACGAGGGGATCGTGCTCCTAAGGCCGCAGGTCTGGCTGACCAAGAAGCGCTTCGTCGGCCTCGCGCTCGAGGGCTCGTACCAGGCCCAGCAGCGGGGCTCGACCTTCATCGACGAGAACGGCCAGACCACGCCGGTGTTCGGCCAGGTCGGCCGCTTCGGCGTGATCCCCTTCCTCTCGCCGGGCGGCGCCGGGGCCTTCACCCGGCCGCACCTCCAGCTCATCTACCTGCTGACCGGCCGCAACGCCGGCGCGCGCTCCCTATACGCCGCTGACGACGTCTTCGCCCGCCGCGGCGTCGACCACTTCATCGGCATCACCGCCGAGTGGTGGTTCGGATCGACCTCCTACTTCCGCGACTGACGCCCGCGCTATCCTCGAAGCCCCCCTGGAGTCCACGATGCCACGCCTGAGGATCGCCACCACCGCCGCCGCCAAGGAGCTCCGCCGCCTGGCGCTCGCCCTCTCGGTTCTCGGGAGCGGCCTCGCAGCCCCGGGCTGCATGCACTTCCAGGAGTTCGAGGAGCCCATCCAGCTAGACACCCACGTCGACGACTGGCGCGACGAGGTCATCTACCAGATCCTCGTCGACCGCTTCGCCGACGGCGATGACGCCAACAACTACAACATCGATCCGACCGGGATGGCCCGCTACCACGGCGGCGACTGGAAGGGGATCGAGGACAACCTCGACTACATCGAGTCCCTCGGGGCGACCACGCTGTGGATCTCGCCGGTCGTCAAGAACGTCGAGACCGACGCCAACGTCGACGGCTACCACGGCTACTGGGCCCAGGACTTTGGCGCGACCAACCCCCACTTCGGCGATCTGATCGCCCTGCGCTCGCTGGTCGACGCCGCCCACGCGCGGGACATGAAGATCATCATCGACATCGTCACAAACCATGTCGGTCAGGCCTTCTATTACGACATCAACATGAACGGGGTCCCGGACATCCAGCTCCAGGGCGACGGCAGCGGCGGCAAGTCGCCGGTTCTCCACGTCACCGAGTACGACCCCGACTTCGACCCCCGCGGGGTGCAGGCCTTCACCTCCCTGGGCGAGGCCGGTCCGGCGCCGGTGATCTTCCAGTACGATCCGGCGACCAACCACGTGCCGCCGCAGCCGGAGATCTTCTCCAAGGCCGCGACCTACAACCGCAAGGGTCGGACCTTCAACTTCGACATCCCAGACCAGCTCCTCCACGGCGACTTCCCCGGCGGGCTCAAGGACATCGACACCACCCAGTGCGAGGTCAAGCGCGAGTTCGTCGACATCTACGCCCGCTGGATCGAGCTGACCGACGCCGACGGCTACCGGATCGACACGATCAAGCACGTCGAGTACGACTTCTGGCGCTACTTCACCCAGCGCCTGCGCCAACGCCTGGCCAAGCAGGGCAAAGAGAACTTCATGATGTTCGGCGAGGCCTTCGACGGCAACGACGCCCTCGTCGGCTCCTTCACCCGCAACGACTACTACAACCATTGGACCGAGGACCAAAAGGAGAGCGCCGACGCCCTCGAGCGGGACGCCTCCTGCGGCAGCGACGGGCCGCCGCTGACGGGCGACATGCTCGACAGCGTCTTCTACTTCCCGCAGCACTATCAGGCCTTCGGCGACGTCATCCGCAACGGCGGCGGCTCGCAGAAGCTCGCGGATCTCTGGGCCGCCAGGCCGGCCAATTACGGGACCGTCCCCGCCGCTGGCGGCATCGGCATCGATCCATCCAAGGCCCAGATCAACTTCATCGACAACCACGACGTCGCCAGGTTCCTCTTCTGGATCAAGAACGAGCCCGACGAGATCAAGATCCCGCTCCTCCACAACGCCCTCTTCCTGCTGATGACGATGGACGGCATCCCCTGCCTCTACTACGGCACCGAGCAGGAGTTCGACGGCGGCAACGACCCCTCCAACCGCGAGGACATGTGGACGAGCGACTTCGACACCAACGGCCGGACCTTCACCTGGACCAAGAAGCTGATCTCGCTGCGCAAGTCCTACATCGCCCTGCGCAAGGGGGACACCAAGGTCGTCTGGGCGAGCGAGCACAGCGACGCCGAGAGCGACGCCGGGATCTTCGCCTTTGAGCGCTTCGGCGGCGACGCTGGCGACAACTACGCGCTCGCGATCATGAACAACAACCGGACCAACACGGCGACCCCGCAGTTCATGGACACGCGGATGACGGTCTCGGTCGGCCCCGGCACGGTCCTCGTCGACGTGCTCAACGACCAGACCCCCTACACCGTCGAGGCCGACGGCTCGCTCGGGATCGTTCTCCCGCCGCTCACGCGGGCGCTGCTGATCCCTCAGGGCGCTACCTAGCCCGCTCGCGGAGACGAATAGAAGCACGGAAGAACAGAAAGCAGGGCAGCCACGATGGTCGCCGTCACGGTCTCTCAGGTCACCAAGCGCTTCGGCGCAACCGAAGTGCTCAAGGGCATCGATATTCAGGTCCCCGACGGTCACTTCGCGGTGCTCGTCGGGCCGAGCGGCTGCGGCAAGTCGACCCTCCTGCGCTGCCTCGCGGGCCTCGAGGAGGTCACCTCGGGCAGCCTGACCTTCGGCGAGCGCGACGTCACCAGCCTCCAGCCCCGCGACCGCGACGTGGCGATGGTCTTCCAGAGCTACGCGCTCTACCCCCACCTCAGCGTCCGCGAGAACCTGGCCTTCGGCCTCAAGCTGCGCAAGACCGACGCCGCGACGATCAAGGCCCGGGTCGACGAGGTCGCAGAGATGCTCGGCCTCGGTCCCCTCCTCGGACGCCTGCCGAAGGCGCTCTCCGGCGGCCAACGCCAGCGCGTGGCGATGGGCCGGGCGATCGTCCGCAGACCGGCGCTCTTCCTCTTTGACGAGCCCCTCAGCAACCTCGACGCGGCGCTGCGGGCCCAGGTCCGGGTCGACATCCGCAAGCTCCACGACCAGCTCGGGGCGACCAGCGTCTACGTCACCCACGACCAGGTCGAGGCGATGACCCTCGCCGACGTGATGTTCGTCCTGAACGGCGGCGTCGTCGAGCAGAGCGGCCGACCCCTCGAGGTCTACGAGGCCCCCGCGAGCCGCTTTGTCGCCGGCTTCCTCGGCTCCCCGGCGATGAACTTCATCGCCGCGACGACCGTCGCTGAGCCCGGCGGAGAGGGCCTGCGCGCGCGCCTCGGCGACGGCTCGGTGACCATCGCCCTGCCGCCGCGAGACGGGCTCGGCGCGGGCCGAAGCGTCGACGTCGGCGTCCGCCCCCACGACCTCGAGCTCTGCGCCCAGGGCGAGGGTGACATCGAGCTCACGGTCGACTTCGTCGAGCTCCTGGGCCCGGAGATCCACGCCCACGGCGTGCTCGCGGGGACCAAGGTGGTCGCCTGCATCGAGACCTCCGCCGGCGCGGGGATCGGCATCGGCGCGGTCATTCCGCTCAAGATCCGCCGCCTTCACCTCTTCGATCGGGAGTCCGGGCGCACGCTCCGTTGACCGCGACCATGGGCAAGCGGGGGATCATCGACGGGCGCGAGAACGAGGAGCCGACGGCTCGGGTGCCCGGCCCTGCCTACGCCCGCATCGCGTCGCTCCTCGTCGGCGCCGCGACACTCCTCTCCGCCGCCCCCGCGAGCGCGGACGAGGACGCGCCGATCCAGCTCTGGCACGCCTACCGCGGCGCCGAGGAGGACGCGCTCGCGGCGATCGTCGCCCGCCATGAGGCCACAGGCGGTGCCCCTGTCGAGCTCCTCGCCCTCCCCTACGACGCCTTCGGCTCCAAGCTCGGCGCCTCGATCCCGCTCGGCGAAGGCCCCGACCTCTACATCGACTCCCACGAGCGCCTCGGCGACTACCGGGTCCGCGAGATCGTCGCCCCGGTCGGCGACGCCTTCGAGGGCGAGGAGGGCTTTCGTGACAACGCGCTGGCGGCGGTGACCCTAGACGGCGAGATCTGGGGCGTTCCCCTCTCGCAGAAGTGTGTCGCGCTCTACGTCAACCAAGGCCTCCTGCGCGAGGTTCCGGCGACGCTGGAGGGGATCGCCGCGCTCCAGCCAGGGCTGCCCGAGGGCGTCTTCGCCCTCGCCTACGAGGCCCAGGGAGCCTACGCCCACGCCGCGCTCCTGGGCGCCTTCGGCGGGTCGATGCTCGGCCCCGAGGACAGCTTTGGCTTCGTCGGTGAGCCCGCGATCCGCTCGCTCGATCTGGTCCAATCCCTGATCGATCGCGGCGCCGTCCCGAACGACGCCGACGGAGCCCTGGTCACCGACCTCTTCCGCGCCGGCAAGGCAGCCACCGCGATCTCCGGCCCCTGGCTCGCCGCCGATCTCGGCGAGACCGACGTCGACTACCGGGTCGTCCAGCTGCCGAAGGTCGAGGCCGCCGGCGGCGAGCCGATGCGACCGATGCTCACCGTAGAGGCGGTGATGCTCTCCCCCCACGGCGCACAAAAGCCCGAGGTCCGCGCCCTCGCCAAGCTCCTCGCGAGCCGGGAGGCCGCGGAGATCCGCCAGGCGACGGCGCACACCCTGACCGCCCGCAGCGACGTGCCGCTGCCGGAGGGCGACGCCTTCCTCCGGGCCTTCGCCGACCAGGCCGAGGTCGCGATCCCGATGCCCAGCTCGCCGGCGATGCGGGCGACCTGGGAGCCCGCCAACCGGGCGATCAAGGCCTTCCTCCGGGGAGAGCTCGACGCCGCCGCCGCGACCGAGGGCGCCCGCAAGCGCTTCGACGATGTCCGCCGCCCGCCGCCGCCGCCCGCCTCGCCGACGCCGCTCATCATCGTCGTAGGCCTCATGCTCCTCTACATGGCCTTCGGCATGGTCCGCGCCGCCCGCAGCGGCGACCTGGGACCGGCTCTTCGCCGCTCGCTGCCGGCCTACCGCTACGTCGCCCACGCAGTCATCGCGATCGGCCTCTTGGTGCTCGTGCCGCTGATCATCGGCGCCGCGACCTCGCTCTGGGCGGGTCGCCCCGAGACCGGCCACTACGTCGGCCTCGCGAACTTCGTCGACATCCTCACCGCCCGCGGCGGGCCGCTGCTGGCGACCGGATCGTTCTACCTGGTCCTCCTCGTCACCCTCCTCTGGACCCTCTCCAACGTCGTCCTCCACCTCGCGCTCGGGGTCTCGCTGGGGCTCATCCTCGCCCGCCCGACGATGAAGCTGCGGGGGATCTACCGGGTCCTCCTGATCATCCCCTGGGCGGTCCCCAACTACGTCACGGCGCTCGCCTGGAAGGGCATGTTCCACCGTCAGTTCGGCGCCGTGACCGGGCTCATCGAGGGACTCAACCGCGCGTTCGGCCTGAGCATGGAGCCCATCGCCTGGTTCTCGAAGTTCTCGACGGCCTTCACCGCCAACCTCGCGACCAACGTCTGGCTCGGCTTCCCCTTCATGATGGTGATCACCCTCGGGGCCCTGACCGCCGTCCCCGGCGACGTCCTCGAGGCGGCCGAGGTCGACGGCGCCACCCGCTGGCAACGGCTGTGGAAGGTCACCCTGCCGATCATCCGGCCGACCATGCTCCCCGCCGTGGTCCTCGGCGCGATCTGGACCTTCAACATGTTCAACGTGGTCTTCCTCGTCTCGGGCGGCGAGCCCGACGGGACCACCGACATCCTCGTCTCCGAGGCCTACCGCTGGGCCTTCACCCGCGAGGCCCAGTACGGCTACGCGGCCGCCTACGCCGTCTTGATCTTCCTGATGCTCTTCAGCGTCACCCGCCTGGGCGAGTGGCGGGCGAAGGTCAAGGCCGACCGCGAGGCCGCGGCCGTCGCTGAGGCGGTCGCCGCCTCCGGAGGTGCCCATTGAGCGGTCACGGAGACGGCAAGGACGCGGGCCGCCAGGTCTCGTGGATCGAGTCGGCGGCGTCGCACTTCGTCGTCGTCCTCGCCGTCGCCTTCGCCCTCTACCCGGTGCTCTGGGTGATCGCCCTCGCCTTCTCCGGCACCTCCACCCCCGAGGCCCGGGTCCTGCCGATCCCCCGCGAGCCGACCTTCGATCACCTCTGGGCGGTCGTCTCGACCACCCGCGAGGTCGGCGAGAGCACCCAGTGGCTCTTCGGGCGGCAGCTCGCCAACTCGCTGATCGTCTCGATCTCGACCGCGCTGGTCGGCATCGGCATCGCCATCCCCGCGGCCTACGCCCTCGCCCGCTTCGACTTCGTCGGCAAGGAGCGCGGCCTCCGGGTCCTCCTCGCCACCCAGATGTTCCCGGCCGTCGCCGCCGCGATCCCGCTCTACCTGATGCTCGACGCGCTCGGCCTCCTGAACTCGCGGACAGGTCTGGTGCTCTGCTACGCGACCACCGCGGTCCCCTTCGCGATCTTCCAGCTCCGCGCCGCCTTCGAGTCGATCCCGGTCGACCTCGAGGAGGCGGCGATGGTCGACGGCGCCACCCGCCTCCAAGCCTTCGTCAAGGTCGTCCTCCCCGCGGCGAGGCCAGCCATCGCCGTCACCGCCCTCTTCGCCTTCATGAGCGCCTACAACGAGTTCATCCTCGCGGCGACGCTCCTCGGCAAGGAGGACATGTTCACCCTGCCGGTCGTCCTCCAGCGCTTCATCGGCGAGTACGACGCCCAATGGGAGGCCTTCGCCGCCGGCGCGCTGATCGTCTCCTTGCCGGTGATGGTTCTCTTCTATGTCCTCCAGCGCAACCTCGTCGCCGGCCTGACCGCGGGCGGCGTCAAGGGCTGAGCGAGCGAGAAAGGCGAAGCGCTCCGCCCGGCCCCTCAAGCAAGACGCCCGCTCCAGGCCACCAGGCGCCGGTTGCGAAGTGCTGCGACCGACGAGTGCGGTCCGAAGGCACAGGACCCTCGTCACGAGCTTCTAGGGAGCGCAAGCCTGGGCCCGGAGGCGCTCCGCGGTCTCCTGCTCCGCCGACGATGCACCCGCCATGTCGAGGCCCTGGAGGAGCTCACACGAACGCGCCCGGGCCCCCTCTTCGTCGGCGCTGAGGACCGACGCCAGCCCCAGCGAAGCCGTCCGTCGCATTCCACCGCCGCGATCCGCCCGCTCCCGATCCTCGGTGAGCGCGAGCACCTTCTCAAACCACCCGCGCGCTCGCTCGACGTCCCCCTCGAGGGCCGCGACCTCGCCAGCGCGCAGGGCTGCCTCCGCGATCTCGTGGACATCGGCGCCGAGCGCCTCGCGAACTGCGGCAGCCCGCTGGAAGCGCTCGCCCGCTGACGCCAGATCACCCCTGCCCGCGGCGAGCTCCCCGAGACCCACCAACGACGTCGGCAGATACTCGAGCTGTACGCCGAGCGCGTCCGAGAGCGCCACGACACGGCCGAAGTAGAGCTCCGCGTCCGCCACACGCCCGCTCTGCCGCGACACTTCGCCGAGCCCCGTCAACGGCTGCACGAGGTAGAGGCTCTCCTTTCCATAGGCCGACTCCATCAGCTCCAAGGAGCGCCGATAGGAGCCCTCCGCCTCGCTCAAGGTCCCGCGCCGGAGGGCGACATCCCCAAGACCGGCCCGCGGATGGGCGCTCATCGGGTGGCTCTCGCCGAGCGCCTCCTCCATGATCGACACCGCCTGGATGTAGTGTCGATGCGCAGCGTCGAGGTCCCCGCGACCGAGGTACATCTCCCCGAGGTTGTGATGGGTGACCCCGAGCAGCGGCTCCGCGCTGTCCGCCCCCTCGATGATCTCGACCGTGCGCTTGAGACTCTCTGCTGCGCGCTCCTGATCGCCGCTGAGGAGATACACCCCTCCGAGGTTGTTGCTGAGGAGCGCCGAGAGCCGCCAGTCCGCGCGCGCGCGCTCGACCAGCGCCTGCGCGACCATCCTCCCGGCGAGCGCCTCCTCAAAGCGCCCCTTCCCCTCGCCCAGGGCGAAGATCCGCTTGGCCGCAGCGTCCGCGGCGATGGTGTGCAGGTCGTGCACCAGCGCCCGCTCGAGCGCTTCGCTCAGCGGCTCGCTCGCGTCGGCGCTCCTCCCCGAGGCGATGTAGATGCTCCCCTCGAGGAGGGCGGCCTCCGCCTCGAGCGGTGGAAAGCCCAGCGCCTCTGAGCTCGCGCGGAGCTCCGCGGCGATCGCCAGCGCCTCCTCATAGCGGCCGGTGCTCTCCAGGGCCTGAGCCCGCGAGAGCCGGACCCGCAGCTCTTCGACCCGCGCCGCGGTGACCGGATCCTCGGGCGGCGCCTCCTCGGCCAGGAGGAAGTCGACATCCGAACACGCGCGAATGCTAGGCAGGCTCGCCGTCGCCTGGACGGCGTTCTCGACGACCGCACGGTTCGCCCCGCCGAGGACGTCGACCAGCGTCTTGAAGTAGGCCTGGCGACGACCGACACAGCTAAGGCGAGCCTCGACGAGGCGATCCGAGAGCGACCCGCTGTGGCTCGCCTCGCAGGCCTCCCGGCGGCTCTTCACCCATGAGCTCGCATAGGCATCGAGCCGCCGCTCGACCCGGCGCCACGCGTCGTCGGCGAACGGCGCCT
>JAUHWG010000046.1 GCA_030424595.1 Polyangia bacterium | reverse complement strand
CGATCGAGCCGCGAGCGTGAGCCCAGCGAAGGGTGTCACAGGAGCCGGGTCGACGACCAACTCTACCGGCGGAGGCTCGAAGCTCTTGCACTTCGGTCAAGCGCTTGCCTGTGGGCTCCGTTCTCGCCGAGGTTCGGCCTTGAGATGACTCGCGCGAGTTGTCCCGCTCGGTGTTCTCACTGGGGCCTCGGAGGCTCGCGCTCGCTTGGACTTCGACACGGACCGAAGTTCGGCCGACGACGCGCGTTGCTCATCATCGTCGAGAGTCTCGACGAGCACGTATCGAGCGAAGACCTACGCGAGCAAGCGATCCACGTACCCGCAAGCGGAGCGCCGACAGACTCGCTCGGGCGAGCGAGGGGCGACGGGTGGGACGCAGCGGGAGGACCCGTGCCTCGCGCGGAGACACGCGTACCTGTCTCTTCAAGCACCTCAGCCTCACCCGTGGCGAGCACGTGGCATGGGAGGACCCGCGTCCGCGAGGGACCCGCCTCGTCGCCCCTCGCCCGCCCGCCTTCAGCCTCCGAGCTCCGCCCGTCGTCAAGCAGGAGGTGAGCCTTCACCCGCGCCCGAGCACTCGGGCGGCAAAAGTCCGCGTGAGCGCACTTCTACACGGAACTGGGGGGCGGTTTCACACCAGCGCTTATCTTAGGCCTAGGTGCTCGTCCGCCCGCGATGCCCCGGGGCTCTGTCCGCGGGCAGGAGACCGATCTCGATCAAACGCTGGGTCAAGTAGTCCCCCGCGGTGATCGGCTCCGGGTAGCGGTTCGGATTGTCCGCCGTGATGCAGCACGGCAGGGTCTCGATCAGGAACTCGGGGTTCGGGTGGTGGAAGAAGGGCATCGAGAAGCGGGGCTCCTCGCAGATCGGCGGCGGCGGGTTGACGACCCGGTGGGTGGTCGAGCGGAGGACGTCGTTGGTCAGGCGCTGGAGCATGTCGCCTACGTTGATGACGATCGTCCCCTTGTCGGTCGCGACCGGGACCCACTCGCCGTCGCGGCTGAGCACCTCGAGGCCGGGCGCTCCGCTGGCGACCAGGAGGGTGATCAGGTTGATGTCCTCGTGACGACCGGCGCGGACCCCCTTCGGATCGCTGCCGGCCTTGATCGGCGGGTAGTGGATCGGCCGGAGGATGCTGTCGCCGTGATCGACCTTGTCCTCGAAGTAGCCGTCGGCGATCCCGAGGTGACGGGCGATCGCCCGCAGGAGCGCGTTGCCGACCCGCTCCAGGGTGTGGAAGAGGCCGAGGAGGCGGGGCTTGAAGGCCGGCAGCTCCCGCGGCCAGATGTTCTCCGGGTAGAGCCCGAGGTGGGGGCTGCCCGCCGGCAGCTCGCGGCCGACATGCCAAAACTCCTTGAGATCGACCTCCTCGGCGTCCTTGGCGTGCTCGACCCCGAAGCGGGTGTAGCCGCGCGCGCCCCCCTGACCGGGGAGCACGTAGGCTGCCCGGGCCTCCATCGGCAGATCAAAGAAGGCCTTCGCCTGGGCGTAGGCGCCGTCGATGAGGCTCTCCGAGACCCCGTGCTCGCGGATCGCGACGAAGCCGATAGTGCGCCAGGCCTCACCGAGATCGCGGGCAAACCCGTCGAGGTCGGAGCGAAAGCGGCGGAAGTCGAGGACGGGGATCGTCGTCATGGCAACTCCTGTCCGCGGCCGGCTACACGATCGGCTCGGGACGCCGATTGTGTAGATCAGACGAGACCGCCTTGGCGAGGGCGAGCGCCGCCGATCCACGCCGCAGGGCGATTTTTGCTGGCCGCCGCGGCGCGAGGCACCTCACAGCTTCCGCTGCGTTCGGCGCTCCTCGAGGCCTCCCGCCACGACCTATGCACGCTTGCGGAGCGCCTCTACGCAGGCCCTCAGAGCGGGAAGAGGCGCAGGCCCGCGAGCCGGAGCTCGAGGAGCAGCGTCGACATCGACGCACGCCCAGCCCTCGCGCCTTCGTGACGACCACTCTGCGCGACGATCAGCCCCGGCGCGTCGTGTCGACGAGCAGCCGTCCCCGTCTCAGCGCATCAGGGCGCCGGCGATGCAGGCCGACGAGAAGTTCGCGAGCGTCGCCGCGATCAGGGCGAAGACCCCCATCCGGGCGATGTCCGACTTGCGCTCGGGGACAAGCGCCCCGAGGCCGCCGATCTGGATGCCGATCGAGCCGAGGTTGGCGAAGCCGCAGATCGCGAAGGTGGCGATCGCGACCGAACGATCGCTGAGGATCGCCTTCGCCTGCGCGAGCTGCTGGTAGGCGACGATCTCGTTGACCACCGTCCGCGTCCCGAGGATCGAGCCGACCGTCTGGGCCTCGACCCAGGGGATCCCCATCAGCAGCGCCAGCGGCGAGAAGAGCCAGCCGAGCATCCGCTCGAGGGTCAGCGGCTCGCCGCTGATCGGGATGATCGAGAGCATCGCGTTGAGCAGCGAGACCAGGGCGATGAAGGCGATCAGCATCGCCCCGACGTTGATCGCCAGCTTGAGCCCGTCGCTCGCGCCGTTGGCCGCCGCGTCGAGGACGTTGACGCTGCTGTCGATCGGCGCCGCCTTGACCACGCCGGCGGTCTCCGGCGTCTCGGTCTCGGGGACGATGATCTTGGCGATCGTCAGGGAGATCGGGGCGGTCATCGCCACGACCGTCAGGAGGTGGGACATCTCGACCTCGCCGATCATCACGTAGGCGCCGAGGATCGCCCCGGAGACCGAGGCCATACCCGCGACGACGACGCAGAAGAGCTCCGACTCGGTGAGCCTGGCGAGGTAGGGGCGGATCGTCAGCGGCGCCTCGCTCTGGCCCATGAAGACGCTCGCCGCGACCGCCAGCGCCTCTGCGCCGGAGACCCCGAAGAGGCGGACCATCCCCTTGGCCATCACCTTGACGATCGCCTGCATCACCCCGAGGTAGTAGAGAACCCCGAAGAGCGTGGCGATGAAGACGATCGTCGGCAGCACCTGGAAGGCGAAGATGATCCCCGGGTTGCCGCCCTCAGCGTAGGGCGCGATCGCCTCGCCGTAGGCCCCGCCGCCCATCTTGCCGAGCTCGCCGTAGACGAAGCTCGAGCCGACAAGGGCGTGATCCAAGACACCCTGGACCGCGCCGGCGACGGTCTCCAGCACCGCCGCTCCGCCGGGCACCCGGAGGAGGAGGAGCGCCAGGATCCACTGGCTGACGATCCCTGCGATCACCACCTTGGCCTTGATCGCCCGCCGGTTGCGGCTCAGCGCGAAGGCCAGGCCCAACATCACAAAATAACCGACGACGCTGAGAACGAGCTCCATCCATGGCCTCCCGGGTCTGCGGAGGGTCGTAGCACGGAGGGAGTGCGCGTTAGAAGTGAGTTCTCGCGGCCTCTCGCGGGACTCGCTTGACTTGCCGGCCCCGGATCATCGACAACCCGAAGAGGCTGGAGGCGCCGATGGAACCCGCTGTGCACGTTCTCTCCCACCCCCTTGTCGCTCGCGACCTCTCGAAGCTGCGGGCGAAGGGCACCGGCTCGGAGGGGTTTCGGGCGCTCATCCGTCGGATCTCTCGGGCCCTCGCCGTCGACGCCCTGGACGACGTAGCGACCCGCGAGATCACGATCGAGACCCCGCTGGAGTCGATGCCCGGCAGCGAGATCGCCGAGTCGGTGGTCCTGGTCCCGGTCCTCCGCGCCGGCCTCGGCCTCGTCGACGGCTTCCTCGACGCCCTCCCGGAGGCCCGCGTGCTCCACCTCGGCCTGGTCCGCGACGAGGAGACCCTGACCCCGAGCTGCTACCTCTCCAAGCTCGCGTCGCTGCGCCCCGACGAGCGGGTCTACGTCCTCGATCCGATGCTCGCGACCGGCGGCTCTGCGGTCGCCGCCCTCGACATGGTCCGCGCGATCGGCCTGAAGCGGCCGCCTACCTTCGTCTGCGTGGTCGCCGCGCCCGAGGGGATCGCCAAGCTCCACCGGCACCACCCCGACGTGCCGATCCTGACCGCCGCGATCGACCGCGAGACCGACGACAACGGCTTCATCCGCCCGGGCCTCGGCGACGCTGGCGACCGCCTCTTCGGCGGCTAGGACGGCCCGCGACCAAGGCAGACCAAGGCAGACCATGGCCAAGCTCTACTTCCGTCACGGGCCGATGGACTCGGCGAAGACGCTGAACCTCCTCGCCGTCGCCCACAACTACCGCTCGCAGGGCAAGCGGGTGCGCCTCCTCAAGCCCCGCCTCGACGATCGCTTCGGCGACGCCTCGATCGCCTCGCGCGCGGGGCTCGAGGCCAAGGCGGACCTCCTCCTCGATCACGACACCAAGCTCGACCCGGCGGACTTCGTCGGCGTCGACTGTCTCCTGGTGGACGAGGCCCAGTTCCTCAGCACCGCGGTCGTCGAGCAGCTCCGACAGCTGACTAAAGAGCCAGGTTTTCCCGTGATCTGCTACGGCCTGCGGACCGACTTCCGCACCCGCCTCTTCGAGGGCTCGCGCCGGCTCCTGGAGCTCGCCGACAGCATCGAGGAGGTCAAGGTCACCTGCCAGTTCTGCAACCGCAAGGCGATCCTCAACCTCCGCCTCGCCGACGGCGGCGCGCCCTCCCTCGACGGCGATCAGATCGAGCTCGGCGGCAACGAGCGCTACGCGCCGGTCTGCTTCAACTGCTACGACGCCCGATTCTCCGTGAGCGGCCTCGGCTAGGAGGCAGACTGGGCCCCGAGCTGAAATCCCGCGTGCTCTCGCGCCGGCCTCTTCCGACGAGGCACCACCGGCTCTTCGGTGACGACTCTGCCTCAGGCCGGGATTGCAGGATAGAACGTCCCAAGCACGTCCTCGCCTCGGACAACGCGGCCATGTGGACAATCCCCGAGCGAGCCCGAGCCATGAAGCCCAAGAGACCCCGGGGCGCGACGCTCTCCGCTGCGATCAACGCGCTCCTGCTCAGCGCCCTCTGCGTCTCGTGCTCACGGAAAGAAGCGCCCCAGGCGAAGCCTAGACCCGCAGAGGCGAAGGCAGAGAGCGCCGCCACAGCCTCGCCTGTGCTCGTCAACCCGAGCTTTCAGTCTTCCATCCGCTCCATTCTCCAGGACTCAAACGGGCACTACTGGTTTGGCAGCGACAAAGAAGGCGTGGCGCGCTTTGACGGCGAGTCGTTCGTGTACTGGTCGACCGAGGATGGGCTGCCGAGCAACCAGGTGCGCTCGATCCAAGAAGGCGCGGACGGAACGATCTGGTTCGGGACCGCCGAAGGCGTTGGCAGCTACAGCGGGGCAACACTCGTCAATCACACTCAGGGGTTCGGAGCATCGCCAGGTGAGACGCACCCAGGGGAGTGGGCGAGCAGCGACAATGACCTTTGGTTCGGCGCTGGTCACAACGAGGGCGTCTATCGATACGACGGCGAGAGCGTCCGCTACCTTAGCTTTCCAGCGAGCCCGCCGACCGCCGGAGGTCAGTCGCGCGCCACGACAGGAATTGCCGCAGGCAAGAGCGGGAAGACTTGGATAGCGACCTACTCTGCTGTCTTTGGGTACGACCGGAGCGGACTTACGACGATCGACGACGAGGCTGCAGGGTTTGCCGGGCGAATCGGCGGACTCCACGTGAGGAGCATTCTCGAGGACAGCGAGGGGAGGCTGTGGATCGGGAACAATGGCGTTGGAGTCCTCGTGGCCGATGGCGGTGCAATCCGGCACTTCTCCGAGGAGATGGGGCTGGTCCCACAGATGAGCCAACGGTCGGGCGGGCCCTCTCCGCAGGGGACGCTTGAGCACGTATTCGCCATCGAAGAAGATCGACTCGGGAACCTATGGTTTGGCGACAGAGACACCGGAGCTTGGAGGTATGACGGAGCGTCGATGACCAACTTCGTACAGGAGCACGGCCTGCCAAGCCTGTCTATCTGGGACATTCATCAGGCCGCAGGAGGCGAGCTGCTCTTCGGGCTCGACAACGGAAGCGTCTGCAGGTTCACGGGGACCCGGTTCGAGACCTTGCCTCGTGCAAACCCGCCTCCACCTCCAGGCGAGCGCGCGCCCCACCTTGACCCATGAGAACATGTCTCGCCGGAGCCGCTCGGCGGCTACTCGGGGAGACCGGAGCATCCGTTCCCCGGCGGGGAGGTCGGCGACCCCATCGTCCAGGTCGACGACAATGCGGGCGAGGGTTGTCCCGTGCGCCGACCGTATCGCGGAGCTCCGTCAGCGCAGGTCGAGCCAGTCCATGATCACGTGAGCGCTGGTCTCGACCGCGCTGGAGCCGTGGCCGCCCTCGGGGGCGAGGTGCTTGTGTTTGTCGGTGGTGGCGACGGCGGCTAGAATCTCGTCATTGCCGCGAGGGTCGACGAGGGCGTCGTGATGCCCTTGAATCAGGAGTACCGGAGCGTCGAGCTTGGCGGCGTTCTTTGGGCTGCGGTTCATGACCCTCCTTTGGCCGGACAGATAGCGCAGGCTGAAATAGCGGACCACCAGCGGGTCTTGTTGCATGGTCTCGGCTTCGACGCGGTCAGGAGGGAATCGAACGGCCGAGGGGTTTCGGTTCATGTCCACAGTTAGGGCGGAGCGGCGGAAGATGAAGTTGAGGGCGTAGACAACGTAGTCGCGCCCTGTGGGACCCATGCCCTCGGCGTAGCGGAGCTTGTATGCCGGGTTGACGAGGATGATCCCGCTGGGTCTCGATCGGCTCGTGGCGGCTATCTCGAGGGCGAGCGGGCCTCCGGCGCTGTGGCCAAAGAGGAAGCGGGGAGTGCCGGGGAAGCGGCGGCCGAGCTCCTCCCAACCTCGACGGAGATCGTCGAGGACGAGGTCGTAGCTCCGGACATCGCCCCGAAGGCCGGAGGAGTAGCCAGAGCCCCGGGGGTGCACGCTGGCGAGCACATAGCCGGCGTCGAGCGCTGCAGCGCAGAGCTGCGGGTAGGTCTCGGTCGAGCCGATCTCGGGGCCGAGCACGAAGTAGATCACTCCCCGGGGCTCGCCTCTGGGCCCTCGGAGCGCGAAGTAGAGAGATGCGCCGCCCTCGCCCCTGAGGGTCTGAGCGCCGGAGGGAGGCGAGCGGGGAGGTTTGTCGAGGCGGGGGTACGAGGTGCAGGACGCGAGCGCGAGGGTCGCCGCAGCAAGCCGCAAACCGAGGCGAGGGCGCGAGGCGACGGGCTTCGACGTTGCGACGCTCATCGAGCGGCGACGCTATCAAGCGGGGCTTGGGTCGTGGCGCGCAAAGAATACCGGAGCCGGAGCCGGAGCCGAGCCCCTGAGGTCACCGACGGCCGAAGCGCCGCGGCGTTCCGGAGCCGGCAAGGGGGCGAGCGCCGCGGAGTTCGTCGCCGAAGGTCCTAGCATTCGTCTGCCCCGCGAAGCTCCGAAGGGCTCACGCCAATCCTGCCCATGAAGAGCGTAGATACGTGCTGCGGGCCGCGGCGAACAAGTCGCTGGTCTCGCTCCGCGTGTGGGGCTACGCCGGCGGCCAGGACCTCCCCGACATCACCCGCTTCGACGACTTCGCGCTCTGCCGCAACCCGTAGCTGAGGGCGAGCGAGGGCGAGCGAGGGCGCGGGACTTTGCCTGCGACGCACCACCGACGGACCTCCGCCCACCCGAGGCCGCTTCGCCAGCGGCCTCCCCCGCTACGAAGGGCTCATCGCCGGTGACCGTCGCCTCGGCGAGGCCTGCCCGGATCCGATGACGACACCGATCGACACCGATCGACACCGCCCGTAGCTCGCCGCGCTCGCGAGTCACACGAGCACGCGGGGCTCTCGCAGCGGCCTCCTAGACGCCCTGAACCGGCTGCAAGGGTCCGCTCGGCGGGAAGCTGACGCTCTTGCTGTGGACCGTAGGCACAGCCCAGGAGAAGACACCGCGGCGGATGAAGGTCCGCAGGAGGGGCTTTATCCGCCACCAGATGAGGCGCTGGGGGAAGGAGCTGCGCAGACCGTAGATCATCCGCGCGGCCAGGTGGCGGCGCCGGAGCGAGCGACCCATCGGACTGCGGTGGACCGACCGGGTGTAGCCGGCGAAGGCGAGATCTCCTGAGCTGAAGCCGTCGACGAGCGCCCGAGCGGCGAGCTCGCCGTAGCCGATAGCGAGGCTTATCCCCTCGCCGAGCAGCGGGTCCGCGCCGGCCGAGTCCCCGGCGAGAATGATCCGCTCGGTCGACAGCTCGGCGCCGGGCATAAAGAGGCGGATCGGATGACCCTCGACCCGGTAGTCGGCGATGTCGAGGCCGTGGCGGGCGAGCTCCTCCTTGAGGTAGTTGACCAGCGATCCGGTCTCGGAGGTGCCGACGAGGCGGCTGTCGTAGATCCCCCAGTTGCGCATCAGCTCGCCGTCGGTCCGCATCGGGAAGCTCCAGGAGTAGCCCTGGATCCCCTCCGAGATGTTGCGGAATTCAAAGAGCGCGTCGTCGACGGTCAGGCCCTTCGGCGGGCGCGGAGGTGTCACGACCTCGACCAAGCGGGCGACCGGGCGGCGCTCCTCGCCAGGGATCATCCGCCGGACCATGCCCTTCGAGCCGTCCGCGCCGACCACCGCGCGGGCCCGGATCCTCCCGGTGCTGGTCTCGAGGATGACCCCCTCCGCGGTCCGCTCGATGTTCGTCACGAGGGTGTTCTCGCGGATCCTGATCCCGCAGTCGCGGACGCGCGAGGCCAACCACGCGTCGAGGTCAGCGCGACGGACCACGTGAAAGGCGATGTCGCCGAGCCGCATCCGCAGCCCTCGCCCTTGGTAGTGGAGATTGGCCCAGGCGGCGTCAGCGTGGGGCACGTCGCCCACGTCCAAGCCGAGGTTGTGGAGGAGCACGTCGACGTCGTTGACCAGGCCGCCGCCGCAGAGCTTGGAGCGCGGGTGGGCGCTCCGCTCGATGAGGATCGTGGAGCCGGCGAGCGCCGGACAGAAGCGGGCGAGGTGGAGGGCGGTCGAGGTCCCGGCAGGACCCGCGCCGACGATCGCCACGTCGACTTCGGCATCTACATCCATGAGGTGGTGTCCATGATGTCTACATATGTAGCCTGATCGATACCGCGCGCGCCAGTATCTCCGGCCTTTGTCCGTAACTCTGAGGTCGGGCGGTCGCTACGCACCCCCTCTTTGCCGTGTAGACTCGCGCTGTGCTGGGATTGCTCCACAAGGGATCACTGCTCTGGGGTCTCTCGTTCGCGCTCGCCGGGCCAGGACCCTCGCCAAGCGCCGCCGAGGAGACCTCGCAGCCGCTCGATCAGGCGCCGACCTCTGCGGCCGTGGAGGGCGCGTCGGTCGAGGCGTCGGTCGAGGCCCCGGCTGCGCCCACGGACGGCGCTGAACCACCGGCGGCGGTCGAGCCCCCTGCGGCGGTCGAGCCCCCTGCGACGGTCGAGCCCTCCGCCGACGTCGAGCCCTCTGCCCGGGTCGAGCCTGTCGCCGAGCCCACACCGCCTGTCGCCGAGTCCACACCGTCGCCCGTCCCCGAGGCTCCGACCTCGACGACCCCGCGGGCCACGGAGGGACCGAGGGCGATCCGGGCCGCCGCGCCCAGGCGCCGGGGCAAACGGACCCCCCGCTACCACCGGGCGCCGATGGACGACGGCCTCTGGTCGACCCTGATCGGCGAGGACGTGCTCCTCGTGCTCAGCACCGGCTACCGGGTCTGCGGATCGATCGCGGGGGTCACCGAGAGCACCGTCGACTACGAGGACCCCGACATCGGCACGCGGACCGTCGCCCGCTACATGGTGACGGCCGTCCACGAGGCCTCGTGGGAGTGCGACACCGACTCGAGCATTCCCAAGGTCGAGTGGGCGCGCCCGGGCGCCGCGACCGGGATGACGATCGCCGGCGCTGGCCTGGTCTTCGGCATTCTCCAGGACACCGGCGTGATCAACCGACCCGGCGGTTACGCGGTGCTCGGCTTCCCGACCCTGCTCTTCGGCGCCCCGCTGGTCGGGATCGCCGGGCGCAGCACCGCACGCGATCTCCGGGTCCGCGGCGTCCCTTGGGCGCGGACCACCGGCTGGGTCGCCTTTGGCGGCGCCGCTGTGACCACCGTGCTCTGGGCGGTCGGCAACCTCGGAAACGGCGTCGACGCCCTCGCCACCCCCGGCCTAGCCTCGACCGCGGGCGGGCTCGGCCTCGTCGGCGCCGGCCTCCTCGGCCTCGACGCCCTTCGCTCCCGCAAGGAGATGCTCGAGGTCCGCCGCCGCGACGCCGAGCCGGCGACCACCGCGACAGCGCAGAGCCTCCGCCTCTCGCTCACCCCGCTGAGCATGGGAGGGCTCGTGCACGGCGTGGGGATCGGCCTCGGAGGGCGACTCTAGCCGCCGAAGGCCAGGGCCCCAGAGGTCCTCCTCCTGCATCCTCCTGCGAGACGGGGGATCCCGCGCTGGAACGACCACGCCAACCGCCGCCTCGATCCTGACAGAGGCGTCCGCGGCGGTCGATGCCGACGTCGAGCGAAGCGCTGAATCGTCCGTGACCGACGCAGTGTCGACTATGAGCATTCGGCCTCCCGGCGCACTGTCAACATTCATCACCCTCCCCCCAATAATATCGCGAGAGAGTGACAGCGGGCCTACCCCGTCCCCGGTGGAGCAACGTCGGCAGCAACGTCGGTAGAGGTCGCACCTCCGACCCCCCAAGGGCGGTCGATGGTGCACATATCTCGCACGCGCGTGCTTGCGCGAATGAGCCCGATGTGGAGTCCGCCGGGGCGCGCGTGAAGCTGGCGCCGGGGTCATGCATCGCCCAGAAATCGCTTGATTCTCCCGCGTCGACGGCCTAATTTGAAGTGATGGTTGGGTGCATCCTCGTGGTTGACGATGACGCGATCACCCGTGAGTTCATTGTCGCCAGCCTGCTCCCACACGGATACGAAGTCACGACAGCGAGCGACGGATCAAGCGCGCTCGCCCATGCAGTTCACTCGCGGCCTGACCTCGTGATCTCCGACGTCATGATGCCGAGCATGGACGGCTGGGCGTTTGTCCGCCGCCTCCGGGCGCACCCGCGGCTCGCCTTCGTCCCCTTCATCTTCCTCTCCGCCCTCTCGTCGGCCAAGGACATCCTCAAGGGGTTCCGCCTCGGCGCCGATGACTACCTGCCCAAGCCCTTCTCCGACGCCGACCTGCTCGAACGGGTCGTCGAGGTGCAAGCTCGGTGCCGCCGCATCGAGCGTCACACCCGCGGGATGATCGACAAGGGCAGCCAGGGGGAGCCGCGGGCCGAGTCGTCGGCGCTCGCCGGACAGCGGACCGAGTCGTCGGGGCTCTCCGGGTCGCTCGAGGAGGTCGGAATTTCGTCGATCCTCGTTCTCCTCGAGATCGAGCGAATGAGCGGAACGCTCGACATCCAGAGCAGCATGGGGGAGCAATGCCAGCTCGCGCTCCGCAACGGTCAGGTCGTCCAAGCTCGGGTCGAGTCGGGCCCGCCTCTCTCCGGCGCCGAGGCTGTCTACTATCTCCTCGGCTGGTCGAGCGGCTCCTTCGTCTTCGCCAGGGACACGTCGACGATCGAGGACTCAGTCCGCCGCTCGACCTCAGGGCTCCTCATGGAGGCTGCACAGCGGGCCGACGAGCGCGAGCGCTAGCAGCCCGTGGCGAAAGTCCCGTGTGCTCTCGCGCCGCAATCGTTGGCCCTCTCGGCTTCGACGAAACGCCGCTGTACTGGGCCGTACCGCAAGCTTCGGCGGGGCCGAGAGGGCCGACGGGGGCAAGCGAGAGTGCGCGGGACTTTTGCCACGGGCTGCTAGGCCCAGGGTCGATGGGTTCGCGGCGACGCCCGGGCGCCGAGCTAGAGCTCGGCGCCCGGATCGGTGATGACCTCCTGGACGAGGGCCAGCGAGAGCGTGCGGGACTTTTGCCACGGCCTCCTAGGGCTTGACGTCGCCGCAGGTGTTGTCCTCGTACGTGTTGTTTGTGAGGGTCGGCGCGGCGTCGCCGAAGAGCTCGATCGCCCAGCAGTCGCTGCCGCCGATCACAGAGTTCGAGATCGTCGGCGAGGCGTCATCGATGCGGACGTTGCTCTCGGAGTTCAGCCCCCCACCCCAACGAACCTCGGCGTAGTTGAGGTTCGTCTCGGCGTCGACGGCAGCGTCGAAGATCAGGATCCCCGACCAGGCCCCGGGATCGAACGCCTCGGCCGAGGTGAAGATCACCGGCGCGTCGGCGGTGCCGAGCGCTCGCAGACCCGACGCCCCGCCATCGCGTCCGACCGCGAGGTTCGCCTGGCCGGTGAACGCGAGCACGACCCCCGCCTCGAGGGTGAGCACCGCAGGATCCTGGGCTGTCCCCTCGAGGGCGATGTCGTCCTCGACCCGGTAGGGCACGCCGATGTCGCGCCAGGTCACCGCCTTGGTGATCGTCTCCGCCCCTGGCTGCACGACCGAGAGGGCGTCGCGATCATTGCCGGTCAGGTCGACTCCCGCGATCGGCATGGTGTGCGCCTGGGGCGTGTTCATCTCCCCGACTCGGTCGCTGTCAGTAACCCGCAGGCCGGCGCTCCCATCGGCCCAAACCCCGTTGCGCATCACAAAGCCAGCCTTCTCGCAGCCGCGGAGGGTGAGCCCATCGGCGAAGAGCTCGACCTCCTCGGTCTCCACACACGCGACGCTGTTGAAGCCGCCCGCCCACTCGACGATCGTGTTCTCGAGCCGCAAGGCCCCGTTGTCGGCGTTGTCTCGGATCTCGACCCCTGCCCACGCGCCGCGGTCGTTCGCTCCTAGGGACGTGAGGGTCACGGGACGCTCCGCGGTGCCCTTGGTCAGGAGCCCTGCGGCGCCGCCCTCGAGCGAGACTCCGAGCCCCGAGGTCTCGGCAAAGCGGACGACAACACCGTCCAAGAGGGTCAGGTAGGCCGGCTCGAGGGCCTCCCCCTCGACGCGGATCGAGTCGATAGCGTAGTAGTCGACCCCCAACACCTCCCACTCTGCCGAGCGGACCACGTCCCGCCAGTCGGTGCCCGAGCTCTTGATATAGATCCCGTCTCGGTCGTTGCCCGTGTAGTCGCTGTCGATCGCGGGCAGGGTGTCGACCCAATTGGGATCGATCTGGACGGGCCAGCCGACCGTGCCGTGGATCGCGAGGCCGACGCTGTCGGCGGTCAACCGTCCGTGTCGGCGAAAGTCGAGGCCGAGCTCGTCGGCGTTGGTGATCGTCACATGATCAATGTGGAGGTCAGTGCTCTCGACAAACACCGCGGCCGTAGCATTGAGCCCGCCCGCAGCGTCGATCGTAGTATGCGCGAGCGATACATCTCCGGCGGCCGGGAACACCCCGAGCCCCCGCCATTGGCCGGGGGCGCTGCCCCCCTCACCGGCGAAGCTCACGGGTGCGTCGGCGACCCCGAGCACCTCGAGGTTCGCCGTGCCCCCCTCCTCGGAGATCCACAGACCTACGTTGTTCGCGAAGAGAACCTCGGTCCCCGGGCCGATCGTCAGGGTGCCCCCCTCGACCTGCACATCGCAGGTGACGACGTGGGGGTTGAGGTCGGCGGCCCAGACCTCGTCGTCGACGATGGTCCCGCAGTGCTCAGGCCCAGCGGTGCTGACCAGCCCTCCCTCGGTCTCACCCGTGCTCGGCTCGCTGTCGCTCTCCATCGGGTCCGTCTCGGAGGCTGAGCCCGTGCTCGTGCCCGTCGAGGTCGCGGTCGCGGTTGCGGTCGCGTCGGACTCGCTGCCCGACTCTCCGCCCCCGCCGATACAGCCGGAGAACGCCAGCAAGAGGAGAGGGAGCGGCAATGAAGGGAACGCGGCAATGAGGGGGCTATCAGCTCGGACAGTCATCGATTTCTCCGTGGAGGACGCCGAACCATGGTCCTGAGCGAGGTATGAAGTCCGCTTAAACTGAGCTTAATCTGGGCTTAATCTAGGCTTAAGGTCCCTCGTCAGGCTTGGCGACGCACCTCGCAGGCGGACCATCAACGGGCACGAGGCGCGCCACGGAGCGCCGCGCGGAGGACGAGCTTGGCGCTCACTCGTCGACGAAGCGCAGATCCAGGCCGGGATCGAGCAGGTAGCCCGCCCGCGTGCGCACCAGCGCAGCCCGCAGGCCTAGCTTCCGGAGCGTCGTCAGGGCGACGTAGACCCGGTTCGTGCCCGCGGCCTCGATCACCTCTTCGTCTGGCCAGCCAGCGGCGAGGAGCTCATGGAGCGAGAGCGCTTCGCCAGGATCCGAGCGGGCTTGACGCGCGAGCGCTCCGAGGAGGCGGGCGAGGGTCGGTCGATGATCGATGGCGACGCGCTCGCCCTGCGGCGGTCGAAACCATCCGCCGCTCGCGGCGATGGAGAACGTGGCCGCAGAGGCGACGGCGGCGACGTTCTCCGGCGGATCGAGGCCGAGCAGATGACGCGCCCCGGCGCTCAGCCGCAGCGGTGCGCACTCGTCAGCGTCGATGACCACCCGCTCGATCGTCGCCTCGAGCTCACGTACGTTGCCGGGCCAGTCGTGGTGCAGGAGGGCGCAGGCGAGGCGAAAGTTTAGGTCGATCGGACGACCGGCGAAGCGCTCGACAAAGGCGCGCGCGAGCGCCGGGATGTCCTCACGTCGTGAGCGGAGCGGCGCCAGGCGGACCACCCAGCGGACCAGTCGGGCGCGAAGCTCCTCGCGGACTGGCCCTCCGCTCGTCAGCTCCGCCAGGCTCGACGCGAGCACCCGCACCTCGCCGGAGCTCTCGCAGCGATCGACGAGCGCGAGCGCACACCGCTGGAAGTCAGCGTCGGCCTCGTCGATCCCGTCGAGGAAGAGAGTCCCACCGCGGGCCTCGACAAAGCAGCCGCTCCGCTCGTCGTCGCCGAGGAGGCGGTGGAAGGCCTGCTCCCCGCGAAACACGCCACACTCGACGGTGATGAGCGGTCCTGGCCGGCCGCTTCGGCGGTGGATCTCGGCCGCGAGGTGCCCCTTGCCGGAGCCGGGCTCCCCTACGAGGAGCACCGTCGTCGACCGCTGCGCCACCTTGTCGATCGCCGCTGCGATCTGCGCGTGGGTGAACCCGCAGCCGTCAATGCCTGGATACGGGCGCGGGCTGAAGCGGAGCGGCGCCCGACAGAGCACCAGGAGGGTGCGGCCAATGGCGATCACATCGCCCGCGACGAGCCGTGCACGCGAGACCTGACGCCCGCCGACCCGAGTCCCGTTGTGACTCCCGAGGTCCCGGAGAACGAGCCCGCCCCCATCAGCCTCCGAGAGAGGCTCGATCCGAGCGTGGCGTCGGGACACCCGGGCATCGTCGAAGACCCCAGGACCGAGCACGTCCACCCCGCGCCCGAGGGTCAGGCCGCGCTCTACGTCCACGCGAGCGCGGTGGCCGATATTCGCGATGTCGTCGCTGTAGGCGACACACAACCACCAGGAGGGTTGGTCGAGCCCGTCTACATCACCGGGGGTCAGGTCCTCTCGCGTCGTCTCCATCCCGCTCGTGCATCGTAGCAAGGCCTGCCTGCGCCTCCGAGAGCCAGGCATCGATCGCCTCTCGGCGGTCGACGCGGTGTGGATCTCCGCCCTCGTAGAGGCCGCGCGCCCGCCGGGCGAGCTGGAGAGCGCGACGATGCTCCCTGCCGCTGCCGACGAGGGCTTGCGCGAGCGCGAAGTCGGCCTCGGCGCGAGCGCTGTCATGGAGAGACGTGTCCGCGACCGCGACCGCCCGCTCCAGCAGGATCATCGCCGCATAGGGCCGACCGCGGAGCAGCTCCAGCCGTCCGAGCCCCGTCAGGGGGTAGAAGAGCTGCGGCGCATCGCCGCCGCGGCGTTGCTCGAGGATCCACAGCGCGCTGGTGAAGTACCTCTCGGCCCGGTCGAGCGCCCGCGCCTCGAGATCGATCACGGCGATGTTGTTGAGCACCAGCGCCAGCTCCGGATGATCGATCGCGAGGCTCCCTTCCCTGATCGAGAGCGACACCTCGAGCTCGTCGCGGGCCATCGCCAGATCGCCGCGGGCGAGGTGCACGTTCGACAGGTTGTTGCTCGCAGCCGCGACCGCCGGCGTCTGGAGGTCGATGTCCGCATAGAGGGCGAGCGCTCGCTCCTCCGCCTGGGCCGCGGGCTCGAGATCGCCGAGCATGAAGTGCGTACTGCCGATATTGACGAGCACGTGGCCGACGAGGGGATGACGAGGCCCGACGGTCCCCTCTAGGGCCCCGAGCGCCTCTTCAAAGTGCGCGAGGGCCTCTCGGCGATGTCCGGACTCCGAGAGCAGCGCCGCGAGGTTGCTGCGCACAGACACCGCCGTCGGGTGGCTCCGCGAGTGGACCTCGACCTGGAGCTCGAGCGCCCGCTCGTAGAGCCTCCGAGCCGCGACCAGATCCCCATGGTGGCGGGCCAGCGTCGCCAGGCTCGCCGCCAGCGTCGCCTCCAGCTCCCCGGCTCCCGTGCGCTCGCTGAGCGCCTCGGCCAGCTCTCGCCAGATCTCGATCTCTTCGCCTCGAGCGAGGCGAACGCCGATGACGATCACCAGCAACGCCGCGGCCTCCGCTTTGACCGCGTGATGCCCCGCGGCCTCGGCTGACCAGTAGGCCCGTCGTAGGCTCTCCGCCGCAGGCCCGGCCTCGCCGAGCTGCTCCTGGAGGCGACCGAGGAGCACGAGCGCCTCGGCGAGAACCGGCCGATAGCCGATCCTCTGGGCCTCGGCGGCCGCCTCGGCTGCGAGCGTCCGTCCCGACGCGATCTGTCCAGTCGCCGCCGCTGCGGCCGCGCGCGCGAGCCGGTCGCGGAGCGCCTCGATCTGGGCGGCATCAGCCCTCGCTGGCGGTGAAAAGTTCGCCGTGAGGGCCTCTCGCTCAGAGCAGCGCCGGAGCGGCGCGAGGGTCCGCGCGCCGTGCGTCGCGTTGGTCAAGACCTCGGGAGACGCTCCTTCGAGGGCGTCGATCAGCGCCGCGAGCTCGGCCCGGCGTCGACCTAGGCAGCTCATTCGAAGGTCGAGCATGACCCCCGACTCCTCGCCCCGTTGGTGCGCGTTGCAGGCGTCCGCGTACCCCTCGACCCATGCGTCCGCGTAGTCGTCGAAGAAGCGCTCGAGCCAGGCCCAGGTGTCGACCCGATAGCCACCATCGGCGGAGAAAGACTCGCGCAGGGCCTGAGCCCGCGCGGGGTCCCAGATCTCCGCGAGCTGCTCTCGCCCGCCCGCGCAGACGCTCCGCGCCACCTCAGGCGAGCGCCTCGCGAGCGCCGCTACGACGATGAGGGAGATGAGAACGAGGACCACGGCGATCGCGATCCGCCGCGCCGTCCTCCGCGACTCGCCGTCGAGCGCCCTCAGGAGCTCCGCCATCGACGGCCAGCGAGCGTCGCTGTCGACCGCGAGCCCGCGCTCGATCACACGCCGGACCCACGCCGGGACGGCCGCGCTCGTCGGCGGCTCGCGACGCTCCCCGGCGGTGACCGCCCGCCCAAGCTCAGCCCGGCTCGATCCTGCGTAGGGTCGCTCGCCGTAGAGCGCCTCCCACAGCGCCACACAAAACCCGAACTGATCCGAGCGTGTGTCCGGGGGACCGCCCCGATGCTGCTCTGGGGACATGTAGGCCGGCGTCCCGACGAAGCGATGGCGGCCATTCGAGGTCGCCTCTCGGCCCTGCTCAGGCCCCTTCGTCGTCCCCTCGCCGAGGCTCCCCCCGCCTGCGCGAGCGATCCCGAAGTCGAGCACCCGCACCCGGCCGTCGTAGCCGACCATCACGTTCTCAGGCTTGAAGTCGCGGTGGACGAGCCCCGCTTGATGGGCCGCGTGGAGCCCGGCCCCGCACTGGAGAAACGTGGCGATGACCTCGCTCCAGGACCGAGGCTTCTCGCCCATCCACGACCGCAGCGTGACCCCATGGACGTACTCCATCGCCAGGAACACCAGCCCATCACGCTCGCCGACCTCGTAGATCTGGACCACGTTCGGGTGCGAGAGGCGGGCCAACGCCTTGGCCTCGCCGAGGGTCTGGGCGCGGGCGTGTCGATCGTCGAGGCGGGCGCGGACGAGCTTGATCGCGACCTCGCGGTCGAGCTCCGGGTCGAAGGCCGCATAGACGATCCCCATGCCTCCCGCGCCGAGGCGTCGGTCAAGGACAAAGCGGCCGAGCTGCGTCGAGCTGGGCAGCGCGTCGTCGTCGACCTCGAGCCCGAAGCGCCCCGATCCGGCGATGTCTGCGACTCGGTCACCCGGTGCTGGCCCTGCGACCAGACCGGTCCACCCGTCGCTGACGGTCCTGGTCTCGCCCTCAATCATGGTCGTTCCCGCGAAACACCAACTCTCGGCGCCCTATCCCCCCACTGCGCCGCGCTCCCCCGCTCCAGAGCCGCTAGAGCGCCAGGACGTTGTTGATATGGCGCGTCACCCAGTTGTCCTTGTTGCGCTCGAGCAAATGCAAGAGCGCCTCCTCGCGGGCGGCGCCGACGAGGCGCTTGTCGATCACGTGCACGAGGACACCATCGCTCGGCGGACGCACCCGGTCAGCCATGATCGCCCTGTGAAACGTCCGCTGCTGAGCAGCGCTCAGCGGGTGGTAGTGCAGGGACTCGATCGCCGCGGCCTGGACGTCGGGCTCCGGGTCGACGACGAGCTGAAGGAGCAGGTTCCCTCCCTTCGCCGAGGTATCGAGGTTGAGCCCTTTCGCCGCCGCGACCCGGAGCTCAGGCTCTTTAGCGCGGACGAAGCGGCGGACGAAGGGGAGCGTCTCCGGCAGACCACCGGCGCCTATGGCTGCGAGGAGCAAGGCCCGCTCGGCGACCTCGGTCTCCGCGGTGAACGCGGCCTGCAGCTCGCCCGCGAGCTCGACCGCCGCGTCCTTTCGGCCTCCGCTCAGGAGCGTCGCGACCTGGTGGCCCAGCACGCTGGTGGCGATGCTGTGGAGCATGAAGTCGTCGGACTTTCGCAGCGAGAGAACCAGATCCACGGTCGCATCCTCGGGCAGCGCCATGCGGTGGAGCTGGGACACAAGCGCGTAGAGCTGGGGATCGCCGCGGACCTGAGGAGCGCTCAGCAGCCGCCGCAAGGCGGCCTGCGAGTTGGGGTGCGATGTGAGGATCGAAGCCGCGAATTCACGACCCGCCGGGGTCGTCCCCTCGGCCAAGGCTCGGTCGACGATCTGCTCGCTCAGCTTCGGATCGTGATCGCAGGCGGCCGCTGCCCGCGACCGCCACATCAGATCGTTCGGCGGCGCTCCTCCGGCGAGCACTTCGCCGAGCGCCCCCAGCACCTCCGCCGATGAGAGGATCACCGGCTCCGGTGGGCGGGAGGTGTCGCCCTCAGACTTCCCCGGCAGAGGCGACGCGCCAAGCCCGACTGCGCCCAGGTTCTCGTGCATGGCGCCTACGCTCTCGGGCGCGACGACTGCTCTCTCAGGGCCCGTGGGGAGGGCGGGCTCGGGCGCACGCGCCCCGTCCGCGACCAAGCCCCCCCCTGTGTCTGGTTCGACAGGCGTCGCCGCGAGCGTCGGGGGCGGATCACCGGCGAGCGTCGGGGACGGATCAACGGCGAGCGTCGGGGACGGATCAACGGCGGCACCTGGAGGGGCATCCGTCGCCCCACAGCCCACCACGATCGGGGTGAGCGGGAGCAAGATCAGGAGCGAGCCCGGCCAACGTCGCATGCATGGACCTTCGCACAGGTCCGATGATGCCGGTATGAGAAGCTACGGCCGGCGAAATCGCACGTGGGGTGGCGGGCCTCTCGCCTGGAGATCGACCACTGCGGCGATGTCACGCCGATGCCTCCGCGCGAAGAGGCCGAGAGGCGCAGAGTCGACGCACCGCGCGCATCGACCTGGGATCGAGCTGCCCGCGGCGAGGATCCACTCGGCGCCAACAGAGCGCCGCCGACGAGGTACCGATACTCCGGGTTGAGCTGCGGGTCTTCGCGGGGTCGGCGAGGGGGGCTGGCGCGCGCGCGGGACTTTCGCGGCCGGCTAGGGTAGGACCGCCCCTGCCCCATGCGCTCGTCAAGGAGACAAGGCCCATGCGCACCGCCTCACAAGAGCTCGTCATCGTCATCGTCGCTGGACTTCTCTCCTGCCGAGACGCCGCCTCTACGGAGACACAAAGGCCCGCACCTGCGACGGCCGCGGAGGATTCACAGGCCTGCGCTGAGACCGAAGCGTCAGCGCCGGAGCCCTGTGATCCAGCGACGGCTTGGGACGCCTTTGAGGCGCTCCTCCGAGAGGCCTACGCCTATGTCGAGCGCAGCGACTTTGACGTCGACAAACACCTCTCGCTCGCCCGCGAGGCCACCCTCTCGGCCGAGACCCCCGAAGAGGTCCGCCGCGCGCTCCTCCTGGCCGCCTATGGGTTCACCGATCCTCACCTCCTCGTGGGCCCGCTGCGTGATGCCGACCCCAACGTCATCCCCACCTCCTCGGACCTCAAGATCGAGCGCCGTGGGGACCGCTTTGTCGTCGCCCAGGTCCGCGCCGGCGGTGCCGCTGCGGAGGCGGGCGTTCGGCCCGGGTGGGAGCTGACGGCGGTCGGCCGCAGACCCATCGAGGAGGCCGCCGGCGAGCTGCTCATCGGCGGCGCCGACGACCGAACCCCGCGCCAGTGGAGCTACGCGGCGACCCTCGCGGCCAACGGCCTCCGCGGAGAGTCGCGAACGCTCGGCTTTCAGGTCGCAGGCGAAGCGCGCGAGCTCTCCCTCGCGAACCCGCGCGAGCTGGCCGCCGAGGTCTCGAAGCGGGCGCCCCTGACGATCCTCCGCGAACAGGGGCTCGTGGTCCTCCGCTTTGAGAACTCTCTGGGCACGATGGACACCGTCGCCGCGGTCGACCAGGCGCTCGCCAGCGTCGGCCCTGAGGAGACGCTCGTCCTCGATCTCCGCAATACGCCGAGCGGCGGCAACACCGACGTCGCCCGCGGGATCATCGGTCACTTCGTCAGCGACACGCGCCCCTACCAGATGCATCGAGTCCCTGGCCTCGAGCGTCGCTACGGCGTGCCGCGCGAGTTTGTCGAGCACGTCCTCCCCCGCGATCCCCTGTACACAAGGCCGGTCATCGTCCTCGGCGGTCCGTGGACCGGGAGCATGGGCGAAGGCATCGTCATCGGCATGGACGCGGCCGCCAACGCCCACACCATCGCCTCAGACATGGGCGACCTCCTCGGCGCCGTCTACAGCGAACCCCTCGGTCACTGCGACGCCACCGTCGAGCTCGGCGTCGAGTCTCTCTTTCACGTCGACGGCACACCGCGGGAGGACTACGTGGCCGACACTCCGCTGGAGATCGCAGATCTTGACGCCTCAGGCCTGGACCCGGCGATCATCGCTGCGCAGAGAGTGGCGACCCAGCGCAGCTCATAGCAGCCGCCCTACGGAGCGTGCCCGGCGAGGCAGATCGAGCCTATGACCACAAGGCGGCGGTGAGAGCCCCGCGCGCCCTCGCGCCGCGATCGTGGGTCCCCTGGGCCTCCTCCTTGAAGGCTCCACCGTGCTCGGCGAAGTGCCGTCATTTCGACCCAGCGCCGGCGTTCCGACTCAGCGCCGGGGCATGGCGGACATCTGCGGCTCATCGCCGACAGGAGTCGTCCTATCATCGAACGCTCTACTATAGACATTCGCCGCTCGCCCTGCTCAGGCAGGAAGAGGAGCGAGCGGCCTGCGCTGGCGGGACTGCCCGCTGCGACGAAGGCCTGAGCCCCGCGGCCGCAGGTCACGCAAAGCTGAAGTCACGACGCTTCATCCGTCGCGTCTGCAGCCAAAACGCCCAGGTGAAGCTCGGCCAGAGGGTGAAGTTCTTGCCGTTCTCGTCGAGGTACCAGCTGCGACAGCCGGTGGTCCAGACGGTCTTGGCCATCTTCTCCTGGATCCGCTCATTGTACGCGCGGACCGCCTCGGGGAGGACCTCGATGCTGTCGAGGTCGCGCTCCAGCACGTGGCGGATACAGCCGAGCACGTAGTGGACGTGGGCCTCGATCATGAAGATCATCGACGAGTGGCCGAGGCCGGTGTTGGGCCCGGTGAGCATGAAGAAGTTGGGAAAGCCGTTGACGGCGGTGCCGAGGTAGGCGTCAGCGCCGTCGCGCCACTCCTCGGAGAGCTCGCGACCGTCGCGGCCGACGATGTCCATCGGCGCGAGGAAGTCGCGGAGGGCGAAGCCGGTGCCGTAGATGACGGCGTCGATCGGCCGCTCGCAGCCGTCTGCCGTGACGATGCTCCGCTCGCGGAGCTCGGCGACGCCCTCCGTGACGACCTCGACGTTGTCGCGGGCGAGCGCCGGGTAGTAGTCGTTGGAGATCAGGATCCGCTTGCAGCCCATGGCAAAGGTCGGGGTCACCTTGGCCCGCAGCTCGGGATCGTCGATCGCGGAGCGGATGTGCTTCTTCGCCACCCGCTCGACGAAGCGGAGGATCGCCGGATAGCGGATAAAGCCGACGGCGGGGCCCTCCTTGCTCCAATAGATGAGCTTGCGATAGAGCCACTCGAGGCCGGGGACTCGGCGAAAGAGGGCCCGCTCCGCCGCGCCAAAGGGCCTGTCGGGCTTGGGCATGATCCAGGGCGCGGTGCGCTGGAAGAGGTAGAGACGCTCGACCTCGCCGGCGATCTTCGGGACGAACTGGATCGCGCTCGCGCCAGTGCCGATGACCGCGACCCGCTTGCCGCGTAGATCGACGTCGTGCTCCCAGCGCGAGGAGTGGAAGGCCGGACCGACAAAGCGCTCCGCGCCGTCGATGGTCGGGATCGCGGGGACCCGGAGGGAGCCGACGCCGGCGACGACAAAGCGGGCGCGCCAGGCCCGGCCGTCGGCGGAGCGGAGGGTCCAACGGGCGGAGCGCTCGTCGTAGCGGCTCTCGGTGACGAGGGTGCCGAAGCGGAGGAAGGGGCGCAGACCGTAGGTGTCAGCGCAGCGCTCGACGTAGTCCAGGATCTCTGGTTGGGGACCGTACTTCCGCGACCAGTCCGCCGAGCGCTCGAAGGAGAACGAGTAGAGGTGCGAGGGGACGTCGCAGGCGCAGCCGGGGTAGGTGTTGTCGCGCCAGACCCCGCCGACGCCGTCGCCCGCCTCGAGGATGACAAAGTCGCGGATCCCTGCCTCCAAGAGCTTGATCGCCATGCAGATCCCGGCGAAGCCCGCACCGATGATGGCGACCGTGCTCTCGGTGATCTCGGATGTGATCTCGGATGTGCTCTCGGCTGAAGATCCGGGAGGTGGGGAAGCTGCGTTCGCCGTGGCCATGACGTAGGGGGCGCCACGATACCTCAGCGCGGTGGCCGCGCGCCGTGCAATCTCGCGCCAAAGGGGCTAGCGTCGTCCTGTGTCGGAGCCGAGGCGAACGCCCCGAGGGCCCGCAGGGTGGGGACCGGCGGCCTTCGCCGCGGGAGAGCAACGGGTCGCCCAAGAGGCGCTGACGGCCCGTATCCGCGAGCTTCGGGCGCTCCGGCGGAGCTCGCCCGCACAGGCGCTCTTGGAGGTCGTCCTGTGGATCGCCGGGATGCCTCGGGTGCTCGCCGAGGTCGAGGATCCGGAGGGAGCCCTCGCTCGTCAGCTGACCCGGGCGCTCGACGAGGTGACCTCGTGGCTCGGAGGGAGCGGGGCGGAGCGCCAGCTCCGGGCGGCCTGGGCCGATCGGCTCTGGCCGGCGCTCCTCGCCGACGAGCGCGGTCTCCTCGACCCGGTCGCCGACGCCTGGGGTGCGCTGGTCGGACCCGAGCTCGCGCAGACCTGGGCGGAGCGGCTCTATCCGGACCTGCAAGCGGCCTGGTCCGAGGGCCTCGACGTCCAGGCGAGCCGAGCCTGTCTCTCGGTTCTCCTCGCCGCCGAACGGCACCGCGACATCATCGACCTCCTGCGCCTGCGGGCGATCGGGATCTGGCCCGAGCGGCGCTACGGCGTCCTCGCCCTGGCGGCCCTCGGCGAGGTCGACGAGGCGATCGCCTACGCCCGCGAGTCGAACCTCCTGGCCCATCCCTACGAGCCGGCGATCGCCGCGGTCTGCGAGGGGGTCCTGCTGACCGCGGGCCGCCGCGAGCAGGCCTACGCGGACTACGCTCACCTCGCCAACCGCCGGCAAAACTACCTCCAGACCTTTCGCAGCTTGGCGGCGAAGTACCCAGAGCGTGAACCGTCGACGATCCTCAGCGACCTCATCGCCGCCTCGCCCGGCCAGGAGGGCCGGTGGTTTGCGACCGCGCGCTCGCTCCGCTTCTACAACCTCGCCGCCGAGATCGCGCAGCGTGCACCGTGCGATCCCCGGACCCTGAACCGGGCGGCCGGCGAGCGTCTCACCCACGATCCGAGCTTCGCCTACGACGTCGCGGTCGCGTCTCTGCGCTGGATCGCCGGCGGGCACGGTCACCTGATCGACGGGGCCGACGTCTTTGACGCCTACGACATCGCCTTGGAGGCGGCCCGCCGGCTCGACCGGGTGTCGCTGCTGCGCGAGCAGATCTCGATGATCTGCGAGGGGATGGGCGCCTCCGCCGAGTGGATCCGGCGGCTCCTCGCGCCGCAGCTCGACGAAGACGTCTAGCGGCGCGCGGCGAGGTTCGCCGCGCGCACTCGATCCCCGCTGGCCCCCGCGGCCCCGCCAGGACCGGACGAGAGCCCCGGCGCCGCGGCGTGTCGGCGAAGCCAGGAGGACCCACCATCGGAGCGCGACAGCCCACGGTCTCCTCACCGCCGCGAACGTCCCCCTACTCTCCCCCTCGGCTCCGCCCTTTGCGGCTGGTCGATCCCGAGACGGTGGCGTATCGTCGAACGCCGACCGGGTCGACGATCGCGGCGCAGGGGCCCGCGGGAGCCTCGCTACGGGCCCGTAGCCCCGTATGGAGCCCGACGAGGTTGGGGGCGGACGGCCGGCCGTTGAAGCTTGCGCGTACATCAAACCACCTGGATCGCGCATCTCGATCTGGTTCCAACCATCTTTGGGCTGCGCTACCCTCGGAGCCTCGCTACGCCTCGCCTGGATTGTTGACCCATGACTCGTACGCACCGACGCCGTCCTCATCCCTCCCCTCTCGCGATCCACGGCGCGGACGTTGCCTCGAGGCTGGGGTTCTGCTGGAGCCTCGGCTTCGGCGCTGCGCTGGCCCTCGCGGGCTGCTCCGGTGACGACGGGATCGTGACCGGGGCGACCTTCTCCGGGACGGGTACAGAGACCGGCACGACGGCGGACACCGACGGGACCGAGACGGCGTCGACCTCCACCGGCATGACGACCACCGACGGGACCGAGACCGACGATCCGGCGACCGCGACCGTGTCGACGACCGAGGACACGACGACGGACCCGACGACGACGACGACAGACCCGACGGCGACGACGACAGACCCGACGGCGACGACCGAGGACACGACGACCACCACCACAGGCGAGGTCGACTCCGAGCTCTGCCTCCACCTCGGCGGGATGGTCGGCGTCGGCGAGCTCAACACCAACTTTGTCGGCAAGGTGCTCGTCGACGAGCGGATCAACGGCTATTTCCTCAACAGTGAGGTCGACGGGGCGAACCTTATCAACTGTCTCAACGAGCAGATCGGTGAGGCGGTCGGCTGCGCCGCGGTGATGTACACCTGCACCGACATGAAGAGCGCCCACCTCGGGATGGGGATCTCGACGCTCGACTTCGGCGACCTCGCGGAGGACTACGGGAGCGCGCTGGCCGACCACCAAGAGACCTACGTCGAGCTCAGCGACGACGACGCGACCGCGATCCTGACGGTGCTAGGCGGCATGGCCGGCGACATCGTCGAGGACCCGAACAACGATCAGACGGTCTACCAGCGGGTCGGACGCAAGCCGGCCTACAGCTCGATGGTCGGGCTGATCGGCGAGCCCGACACCATGATCGATCGGATCGCCAAGGACTTCGCGATCAACGGCTTCTTCCTCGAGTCGGACTTCGTCCGCCTCAACACCTGCTTCACCCGCCAGCTCGCCGGGCTCGACGGGCCGATCGTCTACGGCGCAGAGGTCGATCCCCCCGCCGTCGACGTCGATCCTGGCGTCGCCCTCGACAACCCCTGCGCGGCGATGAAGATCGGCCACGAGGGCCTCACCGATCCGAACGAGGGCAACTCGCCGATCATGTACGAGGACTTCGTCGCCCTCCTCGGCGATCTGAGCGGGGCGATGGCCAGCGCCGGCTGGTCACAGGGCGACCAGGACGCGGTGATGGCCGCGATGGCGCCGCTGTGCCCCGAGATCGTCGGCGACGCCAACGAGTGCCCCGGCAACGCCCAGACGATCCTGGTGAAGAAGGAAAACCTGGCCCTCGACATCCCCAACGACACCTACGACGGCTCGCTCGCGTCGATGGTGTGCGTCGCCCTCAACGTGATCGACGACGGGATCAACTTCGTCGAGCTCATCGACGAGCTCGAGGTCGGGATCGCCCACGGAGAGGTCGGCGACCTCGTGATCAAGGTGCAGTCGCCCTCGGGGGCGATCAGCACGATCATGAGCCGACCCGGCTTTGACGAGCTCAAGGACGACGGCGAGGGCAACGGCGGCGACAAGTCGGCGATGAAGGCGAACTTCCCGATCACCCTCCGCGACGCCGGTCTCGTCGACGCGGAGCTGATGGGGATCGGCAACGTCGTCTGCCAGGACGACGGCCTCTGCGACTACTTCCCGAACCCAGGCGCCGGCGAGGGCACCAACTTCGGCGACTTCATCGGCGAGGCGAGCAACGGCGCCTGGCAGATCTGCTTTGGCGACGCGGAGCCCGGCGGTATGGGCTACGTCGACGAGGTCTCGCTGGTCATCTCGAAGGTCAAGTTCGCGCCCTGATCCGGGTCCTGGGCCCAGGGCCCATGCGCTCCTCCGCGGTCCGCCCTACGAGGTCATGCACTACGACGACCGCGCAGGCACGACGCCCCCGGGGTGGAAGGTCTGCGATGGGCCGGACACGCCCAACGCGGTCTGTGGCAGCGTGTCGCCCCGAGCACCCGGAGTCGGTCTCCGGGCTTGGCGAGAGCCGGCGCACGATCGTCCCGTCAGTCGGTCCTAGGCCGCGACGGTGCGCCAGTCCTCGACCACCAAGGGCGCGACGAGGAACCCCTCGCAGAGGGCCTCGGTCTCCGGCGCCGCGAGAACCCCACGCGCGCCGATGAAGAGGATCTTCGCGTCGTTGCTGGCGTGGACCTGGTCGCCGCTGAGGAGCAGGGTGCGCATGTGGAGGAGGCGCCCCTCCACCGCGAGCGCCCGGGTCTCAATGGTGTAGCGGGCGCGCAGGCGCAGCTCGTGGCGATAGACGATCCGCTGCTCGGCGACCACAGGCTTGACGCCCTCGGCGCGCCAGCGCGAGAAGGCCCTGGAACGGATCGCCCAGTCCGCCCGTCCGAGCTCCATCACCTCGGCGTAGACCGCCTGGTTCATATGGAGGTTGGGATCGATCTCGCGGAGTCGAACTCGGCGCTCGATCCGGGAGATGAGGCTTCCGTCGCGGTGGAGGGCCGCCCGGAGGAGGGGCGGGGCGGTACGCCAGAGGTAGCCGAGCACGGCGCGATGATACGCGGACTCGTCGCTCCGCGCCGGTCTCCGCCTGCAGGGGAGCGGCGCGGCCTCAGACGGGCCCGATCTGCGAACAGAGGCCGATTCCGGGGTAACGGCGCCGTGAACCGGTCGCTTGACGGACTGAGCCAAGGGGCCAACGGGCGCCCAGGCCCCGGCCCCGGCCGGCTGGGCAGCGCCGAGGAGCGCGATCCACACCAGCTCCGGCTCGGGCGATCGGTCGACCCGAGGCGCAGGGGACAGCGTCACGTCGCCGAGCTCCCCCGAGCCCTGCGGCCTCCGGGCGAACCGAGCGGGAACACGCGCCCGAGCAGCCCGTGGCGACAGGTGGCCCAAGTCACCTGACCGAGAGGCCCGATTCCAACGTTCTTCGCCACACAGAGGCCCACATGGGTAGTACTCAATTCTCCGTGTCCACGCTCCAAGTCATCGCTGACATCGCCCCCGAGCCGACCCTTGGAGGAGCCGAGATCTCGCTCATCGTCGTCGGCTGTGTCGTCCTCTTCGTCGTCGTCGCTGTCCTGGCCTGGCGCGCCCGCAGCCAAGAGTCAAGGCCTCGCGTGCGGGCTGAGCCCGGCTTTATCTCGACCCCGATCGCCTCGGCAGAGCCCTCGCCGTCCTCGCCGTCCTCGCCGTCCTCGCCGTCCTCGAGCTCGCGACCCTCGACCCCGCAGCCCGAGGCCCCTGTCGCCGACGCGCCCCCCTTCGACAGGCAGAAGGCGCTCGACCTCTGCGGCGAAGACGAGGAGCTCCTCTACACGGTCATCCAGGAGATGACGCCGGAGATCGACTCGCAGATGCAGCTCCTGCGGGACGCGCTCGCGGCCGAAGACGTGGCAACCGTGCACGTCACCTCCCATCGCCTCAAGGGCTCGCTCATGCTGATCGCCGCCGAGGCCTCCGCCGCGGTCGCCCTCAAGATCGAGCTCGCCGGGCGCGAGGAGAACCTCGCCGACATCCCGGAGAAGATGGCCGAGCTCGACGCAGAGCTCGTCCGCCTGAAGGCGGCCATCGCCGAATATCTCCAGGCCGCAGCAGCCTAGCCAGGGCTCCGCTACCGGGCGCGTAGACGACTCGCGAGTGCAGACCTTCTGTCGACACATGCTCGTCGAGTCTCTCGCGCACGTGATGAGCGACAACGCGCAGAGCCGGCTGTGTCGGTGTTCCTCAGCCTATCTCAGGGCTCGAGCTCCGCCTGCAGAGCCGCCAGCGCCCGCTCTAGGCGAACCCCGCGGCTCCCCTTGAAGAGGACGGCGCCCGGCTGAGCGCCGAGGAGCTGGCGAGCCATCCCGGCGATCGCCTTGGGCTCCGCGTCCGCGGCGAACGCGGTCACCGCGACACCTCCGCGGGCGGCCGGCGCAGCCATCTCCCGCGCACGCTCGCCCACGGTGATGAGCGAGTCGATCCCCAGCTCCTGGACCAAGGCGCCGACCTCCGCGTGGAGGGCCGCCTCGGTCGGCCCCAGCTCCAACATGTCGCCGAGCACGGCGACGAGGGAGCCCGAGACCTGCCCCCGAAGCCCGGCGAGGCTCCGCAGCGCGACCGCGACCGAGCCGGGGTTGGAGTTGTAGCAGTCGGCGATGATCGAGTGGCCGCCCGCGCGGATCAGACGGCCTCGATCGCCGACCGGCGAGACCCCCTCGAGCGCCTCGCACATCGCCGCCAGAGGCAGGCCGAGATCGACCCCGACGGCCAGGGCCGCGGCGGCGTTGCGGGCATTGTGGGCGCCGAAGACCTGGAGGCGGGGACGCACACGCTCGACGCCGCCGCTCGGCAGGGCGACCTCGAGGATCGCCGTCGTCCGCTCGCCCAGCTCGACGCCGACGACCCTCACGGTCGCGGCCTCAAGGGCGCCGAAGGGGCGGAGGACGAGCCCCCTCCCGTCACCCGCGGCGGGGATGTGAGGGGCGAGGAGCGGCTCATCGCCGGGGTAGATGAGCGCGCCCCCGTCGATCACCTCAGCGATAGGCTCGGCCTCCGCCGCAGCGATCGCCTCGATCGAGCCCATGAACTCGAGGTGCTCCAGGGCGATCGACGTGATCACCGCGTGGGTCGGGCGGACCAAGGCCGCCAGGTGCTGGTTCTCCCCTGGCGCGCTCATGCCGAGCTCGATGACCATCACCTGCGGATCCTCAGGCTCGCCGGTGAGGGTGAGCGGCACGCCGAGATGGTTGTTGAGGTTTCCCTGGGTGCAGAGGACGGGGTCGTAGGCCGAGCCGAGCACCGCCGCGACCATCGCCCGCGTCGTCGTCTTGCCGTTCGAGCCGGAGATCGCGACGACCGGTCCGGGGCAGCGCGCTCGCGCGTCAACAGCCAGAGCCTCGAGCGCCCGCAGCGGATCCTCAACCTCGATCACGCTCGCCCTCGCCGGGCCCCCGGGCGCCGCGACGATCCCCTCCGGTAGCGGCCGACCCCTCCCGAGGAGCACCGCCGCGGCGCCGCCCTCGATCGCCGCGGGGATATACTCGTGGCCGTCACGGGCCGCGACGATCGGCACGAAGAGCCCGTCCTTGACGGGCCGACGGCTGTCGATGAAGGCGGTGTGGACGGTCCGCTCGCCGCGGACGCGGACAACTCCGCCGGTGATCGTCGCGACCTGCTCAGGGCTCCAGCGCATCGCCCTCAAATAGCAGATCCTCGGGTCGCGGCGCTATTTCGCGGCGCGTCTCGAGAGCGCCCCGGGAGGGTCTGCGGCGGAGGCTCGGCCGAAGGTCCGCGCCCCAGCCCCCGACCCGCTCCGGCGAAGCCTGCCGGACCGCTTTGCCGAGTCACTCCGCCGAGCCGCTCCGCCGAGCCGCTCCGCCGGACCGCGAAGCTGATCGCTCGGGGGTGACACAAGGTCCGGCCGGGAGACCCCAGGCTCACTCGCGACCGAGACCTCGGAGGAGGCCCAACGCGTTGCGGGGCTCCGCCGCGGTCGCCGCGAGCACGCCCCCCATCATCGCCCCGATCACGCCGACGGTCGCGACGTCGGAGCCGGCCATGAAGAGGCCACGGATCGGCGTCCGCGGCCGGAGGTGCGGGTTGGCGAAGCGCGCAGGGGTCGGCTCCAGGCCGTAGATCGATCCCCGCGCCGGGCGGACAAAATGATCGGTCGAGAGCGGCGTCGACAGCTCGACGTGATCGACCATGTCGCGCAGCTCGGGCATCCGCCGGAAGAACTGATCGAGCAGGCTCTCGCTGACCCTGCGCTTGAGCGCGTCGTAGTCCTCGCCGCGCTTGCGCCAGCGGGTCCCCTGCCAGGCCGAGAAGCGCTCCCAGGGGACGAAGGTGACGATCTCGCCGGTGTGCCGCAGCTCCGGGCCCGGGTCGTAGCTAGGGTCCTTGAGCGAGGGGAAGGAGCAGTAGAGGATCGACGCGTCCGGCGGCTTCTCCCCCTCCTGGCCGATGTGCCAGGTGTCGATCTCGGCGTCCCAGGTGCTGTAGAACCAGCGGTTGGCCGAGCCCGCGCCTGCGGCCCGGATGTCGCCCTTGAAGCCGAGATAGAGGCAGACGTGGGCCGGCGCCGGCTTGAGCTCGCGGATCGCGTCGACCCAGCCGCCGGCGGTCTCGGAGGCGGGCAGGAGGCGGTTGACGGTCGTCAGGGCTCCAGCCGCGCTGATCACCCGGCGCGCGCGGATCTCCTCGCCGTCCTTCATGCGGACGCCGATCGCAGCGCCCCCCTCGACCAGGATCTCACCTACATCCGCGCGGATCCGGGTCCAACCGCCGGCGTCGGCGACCGCCCCGAGGAGGTGCTTGGCGATCTCCGCCGAGCCGCCGACCGGGTAGTAGCCGCCGTGCATGAAGTGCTTGGTCACCAGCGCCTGAATGGCGAAGGAGGCGCGGCTCGGCGGCGACCCGTGATAGCCCCATTGGGCCGCGAGCACCGTCTTGAGGCGGTGGTTTGAGGTGATCGAGTCGAGGACCGGCTGGGTCCGCTCGAGGAAGGCGCGACGGGCCGCCCCGGCGAAGGCCCGCTCGACCAGGCCGCCGCTTCGCGCCGGGAAGATCCGCCCCAGGTAGTAGAAGCGCATCGCCCCGGCGACCTCGCGGACCCGCGCGAGATAGGTGTCGATCGCGTCGGCCTCCTGTGGGAAGGCCTCGACCAGGTTCTCGCGGAACTGCTGCCGGTTGTCGGGGAAGTCGATGCGGACGCCGTCGGGGAAGTCGAAGGCGTCGTAGACCGGGCCGAGCGAGGCCCACTTGAGGCGGTCGTCCGTCAGGTGGGTGAGGAGCCGACCCGGCAGGCTGTGCTGGGTGACCTCGCCGACCGCGTGGACGCCGACGTCCCAATGGTAGCCGGGCCGCTTAAACTCGTGGGTGAAGCCGCCGGCGACGTAGTGCTGCTCGAGCACCAGGACGCGCTGGCCGAGCTTGGCGAGGATCGCCGCGGCCGTCATCCCGCCCATCCCGGAGCCGATCACGATCGTGTCCCAGCCCCCGGGTCCGGGGAGGTTCGCGGGGAGGGTGCGGCTCCAGGGCTTGTCGCGCTCGCTCATCGCCCGGAGGGTACCAGCTAGGCGCCGCGGGATCGCGACAAGTGAGCCTGGCCCCGCCCGCGCAGAGGGCCCGCGAAGACCCCGCAGTACCGCTCTTCGCCCCCTTTCGCCCGCAGAGGCGGAGCCCCCTGCCCCCCCCGCGCCGACGACCCTCCAGGGGCGAAGGGTCCGCCGCTCACCAGGGGATGATCTCTACGCCGTAGGGGCTGCCGAAGCGGTACGAGGTGTACTGACCGTAGCCGTACACGTTGATCGCGGCCGACGACGCCTCGATGTAGTGGTCGCCGCTCCCTTCATTGCTGAGCGCCACCCTGGCGACGCTGAGGCCTGACTCGCCGACCGGCGAGAACCCGTCGACGACGACCCCGTCGACGAGCACCGTCTGGTCCGTGTAGGTGATGATGTTGACGAAGCTCGACTCAAAGTCGGCCGGAGCGTGGACCAAGAAGTCGTACCCCTCAAACGCGTCGCCCCCGCTCACGATCGTCATCGACGGGTCCCCTGCACCCCCGACAAACCCCTGTCCGAGCAGGTATTGAGCGATCAGCACCGGCGACCCGTAGACCGCGAAGTCGGCCTTCGTCGCCTCGATCTCGATGTAGTCCCCGGCGACGGCGATGGTCTCCGGCACGCCGTCGATCGGCGGGTCGTAGCTGAGCTGCGTGTTGTCGCTGACGGCGATGATCCGGACCCTCTGCGGCCGCAGGGACTCGCCGAGATGATCGAGCGGCGCGGTGACATAGGATGTGTTCAGCAGGTCCGTGACCGCGGGCATCACCGCCTCGAGGTGATCGCAGCCGGCGACGTTGTCCGGGATCGCAGCGCACATGTGCCCGCCTATCACCTGCACCGCCTTGTCGGCCGAGACCAGCGTCCCCGTGAGATCGGCCGCGACCGGGTTCGGGCCGCTCCCCCCCGAGAGCACCTGGAGCACGTCGCCGCGGTCGAGCGTGATCGTGCCGGTGCCGTCGAAGCCGACACCGCCCCCCGCCCGGACGACGCCTCCCGTCGCCGACGGGTGGAGCTCGACGACGGTCTGATCCTCCGCGGCCGTCACCGCGTAGAAGCCCGGATGGTAGATCGCGTTCGCCGAGCGCCAGGTGTTGGAGGAGGCGACCCGGTAGGAGGTGCTCCAGCGTGACCTCGGGTAGAGCTGGGTCGCGTCGCTCGACCGCGAAGACGCCTCGCCGATCGTGTTCTCGAGGGAGCTGTACTGGTAGACCGCCACCCGCCGATCGGTGCGCAGCCGGTAGGCCCCGCCGAGGACCCGGGCTGAGACCCCGTCGACGTCGCCCTTGAGCTCGTCCACCCAAGGGAGCTTGACCAGCTCGACGCTCATCGGCGCGACCGTCCCGCTCAGGAGCGTCTCCCCACCCCGGTCGATCTGGAGCGTGGCCTCGACGTCGCCCTTGTTCGCGATCGCGACCGCAAAGCTGAACTTCGGCGAGACGATGTTCGCGGTGACGGTCGGGTAGAAGTCGCAGCCCTCGCCGCCGATGGCACTACTACACTCGCCGGTGCACTCTCCGTTGGCGCAGACCATCCCCTGGACCGGATCACAGGCCTCGATGACCTTCGCCGACATGCCGTCCGGCGCACACCAGGCGTGGTTGCCGTCATCATCACAGAAGTTGTCGTTGGGGAAACAGAGGAGACAGGCCCCGTCGACGCAGACCTCGGCGCACTCGTCGACGACCACGTAGCCGCCCCTGCCATCACAGCTCGCTGCGTCTCCGGCGACGCACAGGAGCGTGCCTTCGGGGCAGAAGTCCTCGCCGGTCGAGGTGCTCGGGTCTCCGCTGCTCGTCTCCGAACCTCCGCTGCTCGTCGTGCCCGTGCTCTCCCCGCCGCTCGACGACGTGGAGGTCGAGCCCGGGCCTGTCGTCGTCGCGGCCGTCGTCGTCGGCCCTTCCGAGGTCGAGCCCGAGGTCGAGCCCGAGGTCTCCCCGGTGACGATGATCGGCGCGTCGCCGTTGCACGCCGCGATGACCGAGGCGGCGAGCGAGAGGGGGAGGAGGAGCTTGCCGGCCGTCAACGGCCCCGACCGCAGGGACACAGCCAAAGGGCGAAAGTCTAGGTCTGCGTCCATCGCCGGATGTTCTCACAGATCGCCGACTTTAGAGCCTGCGGCAGTAGGCGACCGAGACACCTCGCCGCACCGCGCGCGCGCTCAACCCGGCGCCGACGGGCTCCGCAGCGCCCCAGGCTCGAAGTCCGCGAGGAGGGCGATGTCGCCGAGCTCATGGGCCAGGTAGCCCGCCTCCACCGCGTGGGTCCACGCGCGATCGAGGAGCGCAGGCGAGGCGAAGGCCTCGAGCAGGTGACGATGGCTCTCCCCCGGCCCGTGCATACCGGTGATCACCCCGTCGACGATCGCCAGCTCGGTCTCCTCGCTGAGGAGGAGCGCTGTGACTCCCTCGCCAGGACGGAGCTCGCCGTGGCGGACAAACGATCCTTCGAGGGCCCGGATCACCGTCGTCCCGACGGCGATCACCCGGCCGCCGGCCGCCTTCGTCCGGAGGATCGCGGCGACGGTCGAGCGCGGGATCGCGTAGCGCTCGGGCAGCGGGAGGAGGCGGTCGAGCGACGGATCGCCGGTCGACGAGAGGCCCGCCGCGTGGGTGACCCTGGCGACCTCGACCCCCTGCGCGAGCAAGCCCTGGAGCACCCCCCACGAGAGCGGTCGCCCGGCGGAGGGCATCTCCACAGCCCAGGGCGGCCCTGCGAAGACGCTCTGCACGCTCCACAGGTCGAGCTCGCCCGCTAGGTAGGCGTACTGGATGGGCGCGCCGAGCCGGTAGAGCCCGGCCCAGAGTTCCTCTTCGTCGACCTCGAACTCGAGCTCGACGAGGCGCCAGTGTCGGGGATCGACGGCGACGATCCGAGCCCGGAGAGGCTCGCCGTCGTCGCCGAAGAGGAGCCTCTCGCCGACGCCGAGGAGCGGCGCTGCTCCCCGCTCCTCGGTCGGCGTCCGCCAGTCGCCCGCGCCGAAGATCACCGCGCGCCAGCGGCCTCCCCCGTCGCTGCCGGCGAGGCGCACCTCGATCGACTCGCCGCCTGGGGAGACGCCCCGGAGGGACGCGGGCAGGGTCGCGGCGTCGTTGACGACGAGGAGATCGCCGCGGCGCAGGAGCCCGCTGAGGTCCTCCACGGCGCCGTCGTGGGTAGCACCGCTGCGGCGGTCGATCGCCAGCAGGCGGACATCATCCCGGCGCTCTCGGGGTCGCGTCGCGGGGTTCATCGTCCCGCCTCCCCCCACTGCGAGGCGCTCAGGCGCGCCCCTGTCGGCGCGCGGCTCGGATCGCCGATCATCGACAGGATCGACGCCGCGACCGTCTCCGGCCGGGCCAAGGTGTCCGGGTCCGCGTCGGGGATCGCCGCGGCGTGCATCGCCGTCGCCATCTCCCCCGGATCGACCGCGAGCATCCGCACCCCACGCTCACCGAGCTCGGCCGCCCAGACCCGGGTCAGGTGATCGAGCGCAGCCTTGCTCACCGCGTAGCCGCCCCACTCGGGGTAGGCCTCCGTCGCGGCGTCGGAGGAGATGTTGACGACCACCCCCCGACCGCGCAGCGCCATCGACCCAGCCACCACCTTGGTAAGGCGGAAGGGGCCGACGAGGTTGACCGCGAGGGTCCGCTCCAGGTCCTCGCACTCGGTGTCCAAGAGGAGGCGGAGCGGCGTCGCCCCGAGGGTGCTCGCGTTGTTGATCAAGAGATCGAGGGGACCGACGAGGGCGCTCGCGCGGCCGGTGATCCCGTGGATCGAGCGCTTGTCCCCGAGGTCCGCTGCGATCGCATAGGCCTCGCCGCCTCGGCTCCGGATCGCCGCTACGGCCCCGTCGAGCTCTGGCGAAGCCCGTGCGACAAGCACGACGCGGGCGCCGGCCTCCGCGAGCGCCTCCGCGAGGGCGCGGCCGAGCCCGCGGCTGGCCCCGGTGATCAGGGCCGCGGCCCCGTGAAGGTTGAGGATCGAGTTCGTCTGGGTGGATGAGGTGTGCATGGTCATTTCTCCGCGCCGACGGCTCTCCGCCTCGGCAGGGACCAAGGTAGGCGGCCTGGTCGAAAGATCATCCGTGCTGATATTCTGTGAACATATTGTTATTCTCCGAGCGTGGACGACGTCGCCTCCAACCTCGGCAACAACATCCGCCTGCTCCGCGAGACCCGCGGCCTGACGCAGGCACAGATCGCGAAGATCGCCGGGGTCCCCCGGCCGACCTGGGCCAACCTCGAGTCCGGCGCCGCCAACCCGACCCTCGCGGTGATGATCAAGGTCGCCGACGCGCTCCAGGTCTCCTTGGAGGAGCTGATCTCGCCGCCGCGGACCACCTCGACCTTCTTCGCCGCCGCCGATCTGCCGATCCGCAAGCGGGGCAAGGTGAGGATCCGGCGCCTTATCCCAGAGTCGATCGCCGGCCTCGAGATCGAGCGGATCGAGCTGCCTGCGGGGGCGTCGATGACCGGCATCCCCCACACCCCCGGGACCCGCGAGTACTGCACCTGCGAGTCCGGCGAGGTCCAGGTCAGCGAGTCCGGCCAGATCTGGCGGCTCCAGCCCGGCGATGTCCTGGCCTTCCGCGGCGACCAACCGCACGGCTACCGCAACCGGGGCCAGACCGCCGCGATCGCCTACTCGGTGATCGCCCTCGCCCCGCTCGCCCGCTGAGCTCGCCCGCGACGGGCCCGCTCTCCTCCGCAGCTCGTCGCGCCGGGTCCCCTCCCCGCATCCATGCTCAGACCACCGGGCAACCGGGGCTTGGCGGTCGAGCGGCGCCTCGCCGAGAGTTGGCGCGCTTGGTCCGGGGGCATCAGCGGGCTCTGGTACGATCTCCCGGCGATGCCCCCTGAGCCCGTCCGACCGCACCCGCGGATCCGCCTGCGGACGTGGATTTACCTCATCGTCTACGCCGCGATCGTCGTCGGCCACTTCGCCCTGATCCAAGCTCCTGGGGCCGTCGTCGAGCTCTCCTCGGAGGTCCTTCAGCTGCCGACGGGGGCCGAGCTCCGCGGCCTTCGCCGCCTGAGCGACGGACACCACGCTCTGGCCGCGCTGCGCGAGCCCGAGGGGGGCGCGCTCTGGCTCCTCGACTGGGGGCGGATCGGCGAGGTCGTCGACGGCGACGCCGACCTGGGGGAGCTCCGCCTCGCCCGGACCGGCGGCGCCTGGGTCCCTGAGCAGGTTCAGGGCGCCGCCGGCTCCTGGCGTTGGGTCGAGGGCGAGAGCGCCGCCCGCAGCTCCGCCGCCTGGACCCCGCCGGCAGCGCCCGAGCGGCACAGCCTCAGCGGAGAGGCGCTCTGGGAAGGTTCTCAGGGGCCCGTCCTCCGCGAGACGATCAACGCTCAGCTCGCGGAGCAAGGCCTCACCCGCCGTCAGAGCGCGCGACGCCTGGCCTATCTGAGCCGCGACGTCGCCCTCCTCCGCCTCGCCTTCGCCGATGATCCGACCCGGCTCAGCGACGATCTTGTCCTGGCCTCGCGAGCCGAAGGGAGGGTGCTCGAGGTCCTGGACACCGCCCCCCTCGGGCTCGTCGCAGCCGCGACCAGCGGCGGCTTCTTCTTCACCGAAGGGCTCCACTCCCTCCTCTCGCGGATCGAATGCGAGGGCGAGCGCTGCAGGGTGAGAGCGGGGATCCTCAGCACCGACGGAGGGATCATCGTCACCGTCGACGACGATCCGAGCGGTCAGCTCATCGCCCTCTGCACCGCCGACGGCCGCCTCATGCTCTACGGGGTCGAGGCGGCCGATGAGGTCCGCTTCCTCGCGGATCGCCGCCCAGAGGACGGCTGCGAGCAGCTCGTCGTGGTCGATCGCCGACGCCTCCTCGTCGCCGGAGCTGAGGGCTGGCGCGCGATCTCGCTCCAGCCGCGCGGAGGTTGGCTGCGATGAGGATCCTAAACAGCATCAGCCTGCGGGCGGCGCTCGGGCTCCTCATCGCCCTCCTCTCCCCCCGCCTCCCCCTGGACTCGCCGGCGCTCGCGATCGCCTTCGCGACCGGCTGGCTCCTCTTCGTCTCGGCCCGCCTCCTGGTTCTCGGCGAACCCGCGACCCTCCGCCGGCTGCGGGATTCCCCGACCGGACCTATCGGCCATGTCGGCGAGGCGCTCTTCGTCAGCCTCGCCCTGGTCTTCATCCTCTTCTGGCTCGCGGGGCTTGAGCTCGTCGTCGTGCCGATGGTCCCGGCGATCGTCGCCGTGATCGTCTACCTCATCTTCCACACCCTCGTTCTCATGGGGACGATGGCCGTGGCCTGCCGACGCCTGGACCCCGACGCGCGGCCGAGGCCGCGGCGGCGCGCCTTCATCCACATCGCCGCGTTCCTGGCCGAGCAGACCGTGCTGGTCGCTGCCCTCGCTGTAACGGAGGGCGCTCGCCGCAGCGCGGTCAGCTCGCCGTCGACGATCCTCGATCTTCTCAGCGCACCCGTCCTCGGCCTCGTCCTCCTCGGCTGCTGCTACCTGCCGATCGCTCGCCTCTCCCAGGCCACGACCGATCGGCCCCTCGCGATCGGTGAGATCGCGCTGGTCCAGGCCGCCGCGCTCTTCGTCCTCGCGCTGACGGGCTCGCTGCCCTTCATCTAGCTCTCCCACGAGCGTCGCGGCAGCGGCGTCGCTCCGCCTCAGGCTTCGCCCTCGACGCCCGGCTCGACGCGAAAGAAGCGAAAGCCTCCGCCGCCGCGCCAGCCGACCGCGGGGGTGATGCCGCCCTCATCCGCGCCGTCGATGACCTGGAGCATCCGCGCCCGGACATGGCTGAGACAATGCTCGCCGCGCTCGATCATCACCCAGCGACGCCCGAGCTTGTGGGCGACCGCCCCCGTCGTCCCGGAGCCGGCGAAGGCGTCGAGCACCAGCTCCCCGGGGTCGCTGGCGATCCGGAGGATCCGCTCCAGGAGGCGCTCCGGCTTCGGCGTGGTGAAGGGCTCGACCCCGGGGAAGAGGCGGAGCAGCTCCCGCTTGGCCTCTTGGTTGGTCCCGCAGGACTGGTAGGTCCACCACGAGTCGGGGACGATCCCGTCCTGCACCTCGCTCAGGAACACCTTGATCCGCGGCGACCTGTCCCCTTTGGGGCCGAACCATAGGCGGTCGTCGGCGATAAGCGCGGCGGTCCGATCCGGCAGGCCGTTCCAGTGGCGCCCGGCGGGCGGGAGCACCTCGCCGCCTGCGGGCCTGGCTATCGGGTAGCGATAGATCGCCCGCCGCTCCGCGTCCTCCGAGCGCACTGAGTAGGAGACGCTCTGCCAGAGGCCGCGGGGATCGTCGTCGGGGTTGCGGTAGGCCTTGAGCTGCGCGTCCTCGCGGGGGACGAGGTTGCGCCGCCAACGGCCGATCTCCTTCGCGTAGACGAGGATCGTGTCGTGCGAGCCGGAGATCAGCGCCTTGTTCTTCTTGGCGAAGACCCGCTGCCAGACCACCGAGGCGACGAAGTTCTCGCGGCCGAAGATCCCGTCGAGGAGCACCTTCATGTAGTGGACCTCGTTGTCGTCGAGGTGCACCCACAGCGATCCGTCGCGCCTCAAGAGGCGATGAAAGAGCTGAGCCCGGAGCGCCATGCCCTGCAGCCACCGGCCGTGATCATCGCCGTCGTGGTAGTGCTCGAAGGCGACGCCGGTGTTGAAGGGAGGATCGACGTAGACGCAGCGCACCTGCCCCTCGAGCTCTGAACAGAGCGCGGCTAAGGCGAGGCTGTTGTCGCCGTGGATGAGGCGATTGTCGAGCACAGCTCCCAGCGCCTCGCCGGGCACGCCCTCGACCTCGCCCTCGTCCTCGCTAGCGCCCTCGCCTGCGCCGACCCTCGCCGCGACCCGCCCGAGCTCGGGCACCTCGACCATCCGCGGAGCCGTCGACGGCAGCTCTGGCCCGGCCTCACGACCCGTCCAGCTCAGCTCGATCCGGGTCTTTCCGGCGCTCACGCGCGGCATCGTACCAGCCGGTCGGGCGTGTCGACCGCGATCGGAGCGGCTCCGTCAGGTGTCTGAGGCGGGGTTCTCCGCCCCGCGCTCGACCGCCACCCCGAGCCGTTCGGCCTTGACCGCCTCGGCGCGGCGCTTCGCCGCCAGCAGCCGGCGCCCGCGCTCGGTGATCCGGCCTACGGGGATGAGCCCCTCTTTCATCGTCTCGCGCGCCCGAGGGACCGGCTCAGGGCTTCTGCGACCGGCGAACTCCTCGCGCCACTGGGCCAAGCTCACCCCGTGAAAGGAGGGATCCCCCGGATCGCCGAGCACCGCCGCGACGATCGCCTCGTGGTCGACAAAGACGGGGTGGAGCTCGCCCGGATCGTAGGCGCCGCCCTGATCAAAGAGGCCGCCGCAGACAGGCCGCAGCGAGCAGACCTCACAGCCCTCGGCGTAGACATGCCCCCAGGCGGTCTGACGGACCGTCTGCTTGTCGTCGAGGAAGTGGACCACCCGCTCCTCGCCCTTGATGATCTTGCGGGTCTCGGTGCTCGCCCAGGCGAACTCGGTCATGTAGCACAGCGGCACCCGCTCGACGCGGAAGGTCCGCCCGGATCGGTGGAGATGACGGAGCGCTCGGTGCAGCGAGAGCTCGAACTCGGCGAGGCGCGGGACAAAGCGCTCTTGGTTGACCTCGGCCCGCCCCATCGACGGATCGAGGTTGTTCCAGACGAAGTGGCGGACCTGCGGGTGGTGCTCGGTGAAGTAGCGGACGTTGGCGTCGAGGTGGTCGGAGTTCAGGCGGTTGATCACCGAGTTGATGTTGACCTCGACGCCCGCGGCCGCGGCGTTGTCGAGCGCCGCGAAGGCCTTCTCCAGGGTCCCCTCGACCCCGCGGAGCTGGGCCTCGATCTCGGGCCGGACGGAGTAGATCGAGACGTGGACCAGGCGGAGGCCCGCCCGCCCGAGCTCGGCGGCGAAGCTCCGGTCCGCGAGGCGCCAGCCGTTGGTGATCATCCGGACATGGAGGCCGCGCTCGCTCGCGTAGGCGATGATCTCGGGGAGCTCCGCGTGGAGGGTCGGCTCGCCGCCGGTCATCACCACCCCGTAGTAGCCGCGCTCGACGAGATCGTCGACGAGGAGGCGCATCGACGCGAGGTCGTGGGTGTAGGGGGTCGTCGGGTTCGAGCAGAACCCGCAGAAGTGGTTGCAGTGGCGGACCACCTGGATGTAGCCGATGTTGGCCATGCGCCAGGGCGAGCATAGCCGCCGCTGCGCCGCAGAGATAGCGGCGCGACCCCGCGCCTCCCCTGGCCTGCCTGCGTCGGGCCGCTATACTCGGCCTCCATGAGCCGCCTCAAGACGAGCATCGACTGGCAGAGCGTGATCCTCCTGCTCGGCCTCGCGGCCGTCGTCGGCGTTCTCTGGGAGACCCCGGTCGTCTACCCGCTGAAGATCCTCGTCGTCTTCTTCCACGAGCTCAGCCACGGTCTGATGGCGATCATGACCGGCGGCGAGGTCGTCGAGATCCAGGTCGTCGCCGAGCAGGGCGGCCACTGCATCACCCGCGGCGGCTCCCGCTTCCTCACCCTCAGCGCCGGCTACCTCGGCTCGCTCGTCTGGGGCGGCGTGATCCTCAGCCTCGCCGCCCGAACCCGCTGGGATCGGACGATCGCGGTCATCCTCGGCGGCCTCCTCCTCTGCGTCACCGTCACCTTCGTCCGACCCTTCGCCAGCTTCGGCTTCGGCTTTGGCGTCGCCAGCAGCCTCGCCCTCCTCCTCATCGGCCTCAAGCTCTCCGAGCGGGTCTGCGATCTGGTGCTCCGCCTGATCGGCCTCACGAGCTGCCTCTACGCGGTGCTCGACATCAAGAGCGACATCCTCGACCGCCCCGGGCTGCGCTCGGACGCGGCGATGCTCGCCGAGGTCACGGGGATCTCGACGACCTTCTGGGGCGTCCTGTGGATCAGCATCGCGGTGATCACCGCGATCGCCTTCCTCCTCTTCGCCTCACGCCAGCAGAAGTCTGGCTTCGCCACCCTCAAGCCCCGCAAGAAGGGCTGAGCGGCCGAGTGGGGGGCTGCCCCATCGGCCAGACCATACGCCGACGATACGAAGCCGCGCCCGCGCCCGAACCCGAGCCCACGCCGCGAGCACGGGCTCCTCTGACGGGGCTACTTGTCCTCGCTGGAGTAGCAGGCGAGCACAGCCCCGTCATTCTGCGGCGTCCCGATCCCGAGCGTCTCCACCCGGTAGATCAGCTGGTAGGACCCCTTGAGCACCATGATCTGGGCCATCTCCCCCGCCTTGCCGACGAACACCTCGTCGTTGGTCTTGACGTTGCGGAGAAAGAAGCGCGCCTTGCCGGAGTCCATCGGCAGCTTAGGCAGGTTCGAGCCGCCGAAGGTCACCACATCGATCTCGATGTCAACGGTCTGGTCCGCGCCGGCGATCACCAAGCCCTCGGCGATGAGGGTCTCGCCGTTCGCCGGCACACCACCCTGGGTGTTCACCACGGCGTAGTAGACATCGTAGGTCCCCTCGACGACCCGCCGGCTGTAGAGGCCGGCCCGCGTCCGCCCCAAGAAGACCCGGTCCCCCGCGGCGTTGCGCAGGTAGATCTCACCGTCGTCGTAGACGCTCAGAGGCGGGGCCGCCCCGCCGATCTTGATCGACCCTTGGAGCTCGGTCGTCTTCACGTCGACCGCCAACGGCAGCATGCTCTCCGCCTTGACCGCCTCCCCGCTCACCTGCCCGAAGGTGTTCGCCGGCAGTCCGCCGTCGCTCACGTCGTGACGGAAGAAGACATCGTAGTCCCCCCTCAGGAGGTTCGACTTGATCCCGAGCGAGACATCGCCGAGGTCGCCGCGATCGCCTCCGGCGGCGCCGACGAGCAGCTCTCCGCGGTTCTCGGGGTCGACCGGCTTGCTCTCGCCGTCGACCGTGATCTCCCCCTCGACCGACATGATCGGCAAGGAGAGCTCTGTCAGCGCCGCGAGCTGCTCTCCGCTGAGCGCCGCCTCCGACCCGAGGATAAGCGCGGTGTTCAGCCGACCCCAGCGGTTCGCCGGAGCGGCGGCGCCGACCGTGTCCACGCCGTAGAAGAGATCGTACTCGGCGCTGGCGATCACAGGCACCGCAGCGATCACCCCGTCCATCGTGTCGGCGATCTCGGTCACCGACTCGGTCAGGCGGTCGCGGAGGTAGATATGACCGTGATCGAAGGGAGACTTCGGCGGCGCGATCCCGTCAAAGTCGATCGTCCCCGTCATCGTCACCACCGGCACGTCGATCGCGAGCGACGCCGAAAGATCGTCGTCTGTCCCCATCATCCCCTTGGTGAAGGTCCGCTCGTCGAGCCGCGCCAGGGAGTTGTAGGGCATCGTCACCCCGCGGTCCTCAGACTCATAGAAGAACTCGTAGCTGCCCTCGATGAGCCTCGCCGAGATCGTCCCGTTCACCGCCTGCGAGGTCTTGCCGAAGGTCGTCCGCTCCGCTCCGTCCTCGAAGCTCACCGAGATCAGAGCGTCATCGTAGGGGCTCAGGACCGGATCCTCCCCGTTGATCTTGAGGTCGAGCTCGACGTCGATGCTGACGATGTCGATCTGCGTCGGTGACTCGCTGTCAGCGTTGACGACCAACGGATCGCCGATGACCGCTCGGCGGTTGATCGGCGCCAGGAGTGCCCCCGGGCGGGCCTCGTAGGACACGCGGTACGTCCCGGCCAACACATCCCCGACGAGCTGCCCGGCGCTGACTCGGCCGAGGTGCGCCCGATCGCCGGTCCCGATGTTCACCAGATAGACATCCGCGTCGTCGTAGGCGGAGCCCTCGTAGGGCTCCCCGTTCACGGTCACGTTGAGCATCACCTTGTGGGACTTAAGCTCCTGAGGCCATTGGTCGGACACCCCACAGCACGGAGCGTCGGGATCATCATAGCAATTGTCTTCGCCGGGTCCGGTGTCAGTGTCGGTCGTCGGTCCCGTCGAGCTCGGTCCCGTCGGGTCCGACGTCATCGAAGTGTTCGGGTCCGACGCCGAGTCGCTCTCTGAGAGCGGTCCCGTGGTCCCACCCGATGTAGAACCGTCGCTACCACCCGCCGAGCTCGCCGCGGACGCGTCCGTCCCGCTGAGCCCCGCGCCCTGGTCGTCTCCAGAGCACGCTCCCAGCAGCAATGCGAGCGTCCCGACGAGCCATCCACAGCCGAGGGCCCGCTCGCGGCCTCGCCATGGCCCCCCGTACGCATGGTGGGGTCCTGCCCCGTTGGAGCGGGGCTCTCTATCAAAGTAATTTACGAACATTATGGGCCATAGGATGCCCGCATCTTCATGATCTTGGCAATCGAGGCCTGCATCTCAGTGATCGACGGCCAATCGGCCGCACCACCGCCGACCCTGCCCTGGGCTCGCGCATTGCCGCGCAGATCTCGGCGCGAGCCTCATCAGGGGTGACTTGCCTGTGAGGCTCATTGCTACAAATAGCGCCTGCAAAGTAGCCGCTTGCTCAATTTCGCACCACCGGCTAGTGGTCCAGAGTGCGGTCAAACATGCTGCCTCACCCCGCCCGCCCTCCTCTCCGCCCGGCCCTGGTCTCGGTGCTCCTGCTCGGCGCCCTCGGAGCAGCCTGCGATGACGGACCCCCCGACGAGCTCGCCCAGAGGGCCTTGGAGAGCGGTGTCGAGCCGACGCCCGAGGTCGAGCCTGAGGGCCCCGAGTACTTCAAGGTCGTCGCGCCGGGGGCGCTCCCGGCGATCAATTGCGCGGAGAAGCAAGACACCGGCTACGTGAAGGGCGACCCCTTCGCGATCACGGTGGTCACGGTCGATGGCAAGCCGGTGGAGGTCGACACCGCCAACGCCTACTACGCGATGCAGCAGGCCGCCGCCGCCGACGGGGTCGGTATCGCCATCGTCAGCGGCTTTCGGACCATGGCCAAGCAGCAGGAGCTCTACAACTGCTACATCAACTGCAATTGCAACAACTGCAACCTCGCGGCGAAGCCCGGCTACTCCAACCACCAGAGCGGGCACGCGCTCGACCTCAACACCGGCGTGTCCTCGGTGAAGAAGTGGCTCGAGAACCATGCGGACGAGTGGGGCTTTGCCCGGACCGTCCCCAAGGAGGACTGGCACTACGAGTGGTGGGGCGGCGGCCCGCCCCAGGATGGACCCTGCGGTATCCCCCTCTTCGCGGGCGATCCCGAGGGCCAGTCCTTCCCGAGCCAGGAGGCCCCGCCTATCCTCCTCGAGGTCGGCGAGACCCGGAGCGGCTGGCTCGAGCTCGAGAACGTCGGCAAGGCGTCGTGGGGCCCGACGACGATGCTCGCGACCTCACCCGACGAGCCCTCGCCGCTCGCCGACGCGAGCTGGCCGGCGCCGACGCGGGCGGCCCGAGTCGAGAGCCCGACCGCCTCCGGCGAGGTCGGCCGCTTCAACCTGGTGATCCGCGGAAACGAGCCCGGATCCTTCGTCCAGCACTTTAGCCTGGTCAACGAGGGCGAGGATCAGATCTCGTGGTTCGCCGAGGACACCCTCGCGCTCAACGTCCTCGTCGTCGAGCCAGCGCCGCCCGAGGAGAGCACATCGAGCACATCGACAGGCACCGGCGACGGGACTGGCGAGACCGCGGGCGAGACCGCGGGCGAGACCGCTGGCGAGACCGCTGGCGAGACCGCTGGCGAGACCGCTGGCGAGAACACCACCTCGGACGGCTCGACCAGCGCTGACACGACCGAGAGCGCCGATGCCTCCACCGCCGGCGCGACCGGTGAGGGGCTCGACGATGGTGACGAGGCGGGCTGTGGCTGCGTCGTCGACCGGGGGCCGAGACCATGGTCGGAGCTGAGCCTCCTCGCCATGCTCGTCCTCATCGGCGGTCGTCGTCGGCGGCTCGGCTGACGTCGTCGCCGACGTGGTGTCGGCCCCTCATCCGGCGTTGGTGCGGGCCGCTCGCGAGCTCCGACCGCGATGGCGACGAGCTCGGCGAGCTCGGCACGCAGTGCTCCAGCACCTCCGCGACCGGCCACGGGCTGCGGGCCGCGGGCCGCGGGCTGCGGGCTGCGGGCCAGTACGTAGGCCTTTGGCGGGGCTCCTCACTCCGGCGCAAGACGGCTAGTGTCAGTATCGCCCCGGCACGGGCGCGATACGACAACCCCGGGCGCGAGCCCCGGATCGCAGAGCGCTCATCGCGACCGACCTCCGCCGCCCGACACCGAAGCCACGCGCTCCGAGCGGCTGATCAACCGTGCTATTGAAACCCATGCTGAGCTTCCGTCGGCTTCGGAGGAACGCAGGCCTCCGGAGCATCGTCCTCCTGGTCTTTGTCGTGCTTGTGATGGTGGCGTTGGCGGTCCATACGCTTGTGGACAGCAGTTCGCCCTGGCCGCTCGTCAGCTGCGGCGCCGCCGTAGCGTTTGTACTAACGATTCGTCCTTGGGTGCTAGGCAACCCTGAGACGTCTTCGAAGGTGCTGCTCGGGCTGCGCTACGGACTTGTCGTCTTGGCTGCCTCGTCGGCCCTATGGCGTCACCGGATCGCTCCAGGGTCGGTCCCCGTGATCACAGGGCTTTGCCTCCTCGCCAGCGTCTATGGAGCTTGGTTCTTCATCCTCTACGGCGATGACCGAGTCGAGCGACGATGAGCGCGGCTGCGCCTGTCGTGGAGTGGAGGCGGTCAGGCGGTCATCCGCCCCGGAGTCTGCGGTTCGGCACTGCGCCCCGTGGTACTCTGACCGAATGCGAGGAGGGCCGCCCTATCGAAGCTGTCGGCCACTTCTCCTCGTCCTCGCGTCGCTCGCCCTCACGTCGGCCTGCGGGGGAGGCCCCGGGTCGTCGGCCTCGTCGGCGACGGGTGCGACGACGGGTGAGTCGGCCGGCGAATCGACGGGCTTGTCCCCGGTGCCCGCGAAGCTCGCAAGCCTCTGCGGCCAGACTGGAGCCGTTCGCATCCTCGAGATCGAACCGGACGAGTCCTTGTACGGAGCCCCGAAGAAGATCGGCGATCGCATCCTCCTCGGCGCCAGCCCCGGCGACCCCCTCCAAAGCTCCACTCTCTGGAGCGTCCGTGTCTGCGGCGACCCGGTATTCTTGACCGATGCGGTCTTGGGTGACGCCCTCCTCGCCCCTCCATGGCCCGAGTTCGCCCTCGCTCGCCGCGAAGCCGCCGACTACGGGATCGAGTTCTTCGCGCTCGACCCCACAGGCGTCGTCCCGCCAAAGTCCCTCGCCAGCGGCTACGGCTCGCTCTTCCAGTCTGGCCTGTCCACAGCCGAGGGTCTGCTCGTCTTTGACTGGGGCGACGGCGCCTACTTTGACGGCGCAACCTATTATCGCTACGCGGACGGGGACTCGCCGGGCCTCGCTCCAGCCGTAGACCTCGCCGCGCAAGGTTGGGAGGTGGTGGTCCTCGACGAGGAGCTCTTCTTTGTCGAGCTCGGCGACAGCTCGCTCGTTCATGTCCAGCTCGAAGATCTCACCCAGACGGTGGTGGCGACGTCGGTGTCAAAATTCGCCGCCAGCTCGTCCTACCTCCTCATGCTCGACGGCGGCGAGGCGCACCTCCGCGACCGCGAGAGCGGGGACGAGACGAACTTCGCCCTCTCTCCGGGCGCCGACTCCGTCGAGATCGACGCAGAGACCGCCGCGATCTACTTCGATGACAGTGACGGAGGGCTCTTTCAGACGATCCTCGTCGATCTCGAGACAGGCGCCCACTTCGTCTATCCCGACGTCCGTCCGGTCGGGCGCGTGCCCGACGGCCGTTGGGCGCTCGTCGGCGACCTCGAGGTGAGCCTCGCGGATCCGCATAGCGGCGACCGCAAGCTCCTGAGCGAGAGCCTCGCGGAGTACGCCAAGGTCGAGATCGCGGAGGACGGGCTCGTCGTCGTCGACCACTCTGACGGCAAGGTCCGGCTCATCCCGTACACCGGCGGCGACGAGGAGACGCTCGCCTGGCGCTCCTCCAACGATCTCCAGCGTCTCAGCGACGGTCGCGTTGTCACCCTCGTCAACGTCGACGAGGACGGCGGTGACCTCGTCGTCGTCGACCGCGACACTCTCGACGAGCATATCATCGACACCGCCGTGGAGCAGCTGTGGGTCGCGGGGGCCGACCTTCTCCCCTCGGACATCATCGCCTACAAGGTCCGTGACGCAGAACGCTGCGGCCTGTACCTGGTCAACCTCGGCGATGAAGCCTATCCGTGAGCCGGCGGCCCGGGACAGCCACCAAAGCGCAGCGCTTGGGCGACCTCACGACCGTCCGCGTTGCTGCAATAGGGGCCGCCCGGCCCTCGCATAACACCACCCCATATGCGCCATAATTAAGGTCGAAGGCCCCACGCGCTCGAGCCCTCGCCCGGAGTATCTTCAGCCGATGAAGCTCCGCTCCGCGCTTCCCCTCACCTTCGCTTGGATCGTCAGCTGCACCGGCGGCGAGGAGACGACCAGCTCGACCCTGACGACCGCCACCTCCGGCCTGACGACCGCGACCGCGACCGCCTCGGGGACCGAGGCGAGCACCGGCGACACAAGCTCGACAAGCGAGACCAGCGCGACCACGGTCGGAACGTCGTCGTCGTCGTCGTCGACCACAGAGGCGGTCGAGACGACCACGGACGGCACCTCCACGACCACCGGCGAGAACTGCGTCAACCTCGAGTGTGACCAGGTCGAGTGCCCCGGCGACCAGACGACCAGCATCAGCGGCACCGTCTACGACCCCGCCGGCAAGCTCCCCCTCTACAACATCGTCGTCTTCATCCCCAACGCGACCCCAGGACCGCTGACCGACGGGGTCACCTGCTCCGCGTGCGACGATGAGCTCCCCGGCGAGCCGCTGGTCGCCGCGATCACCGACACTGAGGGCAAGTTCGTCCTCAACGACGTGCCCGTCGGTGACGGCGTCCCGCTGGTGATCCAGGCCGGAAAATGGCGGCGGCAGGTGACGCTGCCGACGATCACCGAGTGCGTCGACAACCCGATCGAGGACCCCGACCTGACCCGACTCCCGCGCAATCAGGGCGAGGGCGACATCCCGCGGATCGCGATCACCACCGGCGAGGCCGATCCGCTCGAGTGCCTCCTGCGCAAGATCGGGGTCGACGACGAAGAGTTCACCAACCCCGACGGCGACGGCCGAATCCACCTCTACTCTGGGCTCGGCGGGGCGACGAAGTACAGCCAAGGGCTCAACGGCGGCGCCCCCTTCCCCGCCGCGACCGCGCTGTGGAACACACTGAACACGCTCAAGCCCTACGATCTCCTCCTCCTCGCCTGCGAGGGCACGCTGAGCGAGAGCAACAAGTCCTTCGCCGCAGCGGAGTCGATCCAGGCCTACGCCGACCTCGGCGGCCGCCTCTTCGCCTCGCACATCCACAACTACTGGCTGCGCAAGGGGCCCGCCCCCTTCCCCTCGGTCGCCTCGTTCGACTTCCTCCCCGATCCCGACACGACCATCGACGGGGCCGTCGACACCTCCTTCCCGAAGGGCGACGCGCTGGCCCAGTGGCTCCTCTTCGTCGGCGGGTCGATGAATTTCGCCGAGATCGTCCTCTACGCCGCTCAGCTCTCGGTCGAGTCGATCGACCCTGAGCTCGTCCAGCGCTGGCTCTTCATCCCGAGCCTCGACGCGGTCCAGTACTTCTCGTTCAACACGCCGCTGGGCGCGGCCAGCGAGGATCTCTGCGGCCGGATCGTCTTCTCCGATATCCACGTCTCATCCGGCGATCAGGTCGGCGCAGCCTTCCCAGAGGGCTGCATGACGACCGAGCTCTCCCCCCAAGAGAAGGCGCTGGTGTTCATGCTCTTCGACCTCTCGACCTGCATCCAGCCCGACGACGAAGAGCCGATCATCCCCGGGTGAGCGCTGCCCCATCGCCGGTGAGCAGCTCCTCCGGCGATGTGGAAACCGAGGGCGGCTACGGCATGTTCGCCGTGATCGAGTAGCAGCCGAGCACAGCCCCGTCATTGCGCGGCGTGTCGATGCCGAGCGTCTCCATCCGGTAGACCAGCTCGTACTCGCCTGGGAGCACCCGGGCCTCGCCGACGTCTCCGGCCTTGCCGAGGAAGATCTCGTCGTCGGTCCCGCTCTTGCGCAGGAAGTAGCGCGCCTTTCCGGACTCTTTCGGCAGGAGCGGCAGGCTCCACCCGCCGAAGTCCACATAGGGGACGTCGATCTCGAGCGTCTGCGCGTCGCCCCCGATCACGACGCCGCTCTGGAGGAGCGTCTCACCGTTCGCAGGCACGCCGCCCTGGCTGTTCACGACCGCGTAGTAGACATCGTACTCGCCCTCGACGACCCTCCGGCTGTAGTCGCCCGAGCGGGTGCGGCTGAGGAAGACCCGATCCCCCGCGGCGTTGCGGAGGTAGATCTCGCCGTCGTCGTAGACGCTGAGCGGGGGCGTGCTCCCGCCGATCGTGATCTTCCCCGACAGCGCCGTCGACAGCACGTTCACCTCCAGCGGCTCCTTGTCGTCGACCGACACCGACTCGCCGCTCACCCGGCCGAAGGTGTTCGCAGGCAGACCGCCGTCGCTCACGTCGTGGCGGAAGAACACGCCGTAGTCCCCCAGCAGGAGCTTTGACTGGATGCCGACGGAGATGTCGCCGAGCTCGCCGCGATCGCCCTCGAGGTCGCCGACGAGCAGCTCCCCGCGGTTCTCCGGGTCTACCGGCTTGCTCATGCCGTCGACCTTGATGGTCCCCTCGACGGTCATCGTCGGCAGCGAGATCTCGGAGAGCTTCGCCAGATCCGCGCCCGTCAGCGGCTCCTCGGAGCCGAGGATCAGCGCCGTGTTGAGCCGACCCCAGCGGTTCGCCGGGGCCTCGACGACGGCCGACTCTGCGCCGTAGAAGAGGTCGTACTCGGCGTCGGCCGTGGCGATCACAGGCACCTCCAGGATCACGCCGTCCGCGGTGTCCGCGATCTTCGTCACAGACTCGCTCTTGCGGTCGCGGAGGTAGATGTAGCCGTGATCGAAGGGCGACGCCGGCGGCTCCTTCCCGTCGAAGTCGATAGCGCCGCCCAGGACCGCCACCGGCACGTCGATCGAGGGCGCGACCATGAACTCGTCCTCCGTCCCCTCGCCCCCCTTCTTGAGGCCCGCGGCGCCGAGCAGCGCCAGGGTGTTGTGGGGCATCGTCGCCCCGGCATTCTCGGACTCGTAGAAGACATCGTAGTCGCCGTCGATGAGCTTCATCTTGAGCCCCCCCTTCGTCGAGGTCTTGCCGATGACGGTCCGACCGGCGTCACCATTACGGCTCACCGAGATCACGCCGTCATCGTAGGGGGTCTCCTCCGGCGCCTTGCCGTTGAAGGTCAGGCTCAGATCGACGTCGAGGCTGATGATGTCGACGAGGTCAGAGGTCGGGCCGTAGACATGGAGCCCCTCCTTGACGATCGCCTGGGCGTTGCGCGGGATCGAGTCAGCCCCGTCGCGGGCCTCGTAGGAGACCTGGTACGTCCCCGCGATCACCGTCCCCGAGAGCTCTCCATCGCTCACGCGGCCCAGGTGCGCCCGGTCTCCGCTCTCTGTGTTGACGAGATAGATGTCGGCGTCGTCATAGACAGAGCCCTCGTAGAGCTCACCGTTGACCCGGACCTCCAGGTCGACCCTGTGGGCCTGGAGAAGCGGCGGCCACTCCATGTCGACGGAGCAACACTGACCGCCAGCAAAGCAACCTTCGGGCTCCGGCCCCGTCGTCGTTCCGTCAGTCTCCCAGCCCGAATCGGTGGATCCGGAGCCCGTGATCGAGTCCGAGCTCGCCCCCGTGGCACCGTCCCCTTCAGTGTCGTAGTTCCCGCCGCCGTCGGTCGTCGTCCCCTCCGCCGACGTCGAGCCGGATGCGGTGGCGGTGCCGGCGACCGACTCTTCGCTCCCCGCGTCGGCCATGCATCCGCCGTAGGAGAGGAGCAGTCCCACCCCTCCGATCGCCGAAACCCATCGATAATTCAAGCTAAGCATGGGCCGAACATAGCACGGTAGGCTCAGCGCAGGAGGCGAGGAAGGGCACCTCACCCGCCCCGCCGGGACCCCGAGCATGCTCACAAGGGGGGCGAATTGGGCCCGTCTCGAGGTCCCGCCGAACCTGCCCCTCGGTCCACCTCGGGCGCTCCCGCCCTTTGCCCCATGCCGATGGCTCACCCGACCCGTGGTGCGAGCAAAGGCCGGACAACAACAGGTCTCCTCCGCGACGGCTTCCGTCAGCGAGTGCGCTGTCGGGCATGCTCTCGATCGACCCGCCCCAGCCGGTCCAGGGCGAACTCGGTCCAGGTGGATCCTCGGGCTAGAGCCCGCGGATGATACCTCTATCGCGGCCCCACGGCCGCTCGCATGATCTTGATGATGCAGGTCCGGACCCTCTCCTATCGCGCCCTTGTCACGTCCATGGTTGTCCTCGCGGCTCCGATCGCCTGCACCGGAGGCGGCTCCGAGGGCGAGAGCGACTCCTCGAGCGACACCATGACCGCCTCGGCGTCCGCCACCGACAGCGAGACCGCGACCGCGAGCTCAGCGACGATGAGCGCCTCAGGGACGACGACGAGCGCCGGCAGCGGGGCCTCCGACTCCGCCACCAGCGGGAGCACCTCTGAGACCTCGACGAGCTCACCTGTGAGCGACTCGAACGCGAGCGACTCGACCGTGAGCACCACGGATCCGACCGGGACGACCTCGCTCGGGACCACCAGCGATGCCACCAGCGACGCCACCAGCGATGCCACCACAGACACGACCACCGACGGCACCACCACCGGCACCACCACCGACGACACCACCACGACCGGCGGAGACTGCGTCCCGGCCGAGGAGGTTTGCAACGAGATCGACGACGACTGCGACGGGCTCATCGACAACGTCGACGTCGGCATGGACGGGATCTGTGACTGCCTGAGCATCGCCCTCGTCGGCAACGAGGGGGCGAACCCCTCCGCTGAGTTCCAGGCCTGGCTCGAGGCCCAGGGGACCCAGGTCGATCGGATCAACACCAACCCCAACGAGCCGCTCGACAAGGGCACCCTCGAGAAGTACGACATCATCATCCTCGACTGGCTCGTCCGCGGATACACGGCGGACGAGGCCGCGGCGACGAAGTCCTGGATCGAGGCCGGGGGCGGGCTGATGTCGATGACTGGCCACACCAACAGCCAGGCCGTCGCCGATCGGCCAAACTCGCTGATCGGGCCGATGGGGCTCAGCTACAACACCAGCAAGGGGTTCTTCAGCGGACCCATCACCAACTTCACCGATCACCCGATCAACACCGACCTGACCTCGGTCTCCTTCTACGGCGGGCTCTACGTCGACATTGTCGAGGACGGGGTCGGCGTCAACGAGTCGATCATGTTCCTCCCGCAGGGGCCTGTCGGCGTGGTCCAGGACCGGATGAACGGGTCGCTCTTCATCTTCGGCGACGAGTGGGTCGAGTTCGACTCTGAGTGGAAGAACATCCCCCAGATCAAGCAATTCTGGGTCCAGGTGCTCTCCTACATCGGCCCCAAGGAGTTCTGCCTGCTGCCGCAGTAGACGCGCGCCCGTCAGCGAGAAGACCTGCTCTGCCCGGCTCGGGTGCTCCACGACAGCCTCCCGACGGGCGGCGCCGGTGCTAGGCTGCCGCCGATGTCCGATCCCTGGATCACCGCCGTCGACGACGATCCCGAGTCCTTCCGCGACCCCGACTCTGTGGCCCGCCTCCTCGCGGGCCTGCGCGAGGCGGACGACGAGCGACGGCTGGACTCGCTCCGCGCGCTCACGAGGGTGGTCAAGGCCCTCGCCGACGATCCCACCCCAGCCTCGCAGGCGCTCGTGCAGGCGGAGCTCCCCGCGGTCGTCGACCTCCTGCTCGACCGCAGCGGCGAGGCCAGCGGCTGCGCCATCAGCATCCTCCGCCGGATCGAGACGACCGACGCGACCGTCGAGCACCTCCTCAGGCACCTCGCCGAACCGCCGGAGCACGCCACGGCGCTCCTCCTCGAGGCGCTCGGCCTCCACACATACGCGGCCTTCCCCGAGCCCGTGGAGCGGACCTTCTGTCGCTTTCTCAGCGCCGCCCCAGGGGCTCGCGCGGCGGGCTACGCCCTCTACTGCTCATTCTCCAGGATCCGTCTCCGCACGACCCTCGACGCGCTCCGCCTCGCCGCAGCCCCAGACGGGATCGCATGGGGTCGCTACTACTCTCTGCTGACCCTCTGCTGCCTCACCTCGCGCGATGAGCACGGCGCGATCGCGATCGAACACCTCGGCGCCATCCTCGACGACGCCTCCACCAAGTCGCGTCAGGAGATCGCCGACGCGCTCGGCTGGGCGACCACCCGCGGTCTGCCCCTCCTGCGCCGCCTCGCCGACGACCCGGAGGCCGGCGTGCGCCTCGCCGTCGCCAAGTCGCTCGTCCGCGATGAGTATCGCGGCCGTCGCGAGGCCCAAGAGCCCCTCCACCGGCTCGCCGCCGACGGGGACGCCGAAGTCCGCGAGTTCGTCGAGCTCGCCCTCGCCGACCTGATCGTCTAGCAGACCCACATGCGGGGCGGGCCCGCACCACCTCTCGATGAAGATCTCGTTTGGAGGTCGACTTCGTCGGCGATCCTACGCCCTATCTTCTTGACAGCCTGTGGCACGAGTCCCGTCCCGCCGCCGCGATTCCATATGACCCGCTATTACGGTGTCTTCGCGAGCAGCCGAGATACGCCGATCCCCGAGGCCCCCAGCAGCCCTAGGACGAAGGTGTAGCAGCTCGCCGAGGCGAGCGCGCGATTGCCCTCGGTCCGGAGATGACCCTCGATGCTCTCCTCCGTCGTCGTCATGGTCCGCGAGCGGGCGCCGGTCTAGGGCCGCCCTCCGCGGCTCACCCTACCCCTTGTCACGCTCGCGCTGCACCCTGTGCGGCGCCGCGGAGGTCTCTCCACCCCAGCCTCGCGCCTATGCCCTCCTTCGCCGCCACAGCGAAGGTTCCCCAGCCGGCAGGGCGAACTGCTAGCCTCGAGCGATGGTCCTGCAGCGCTTTGCCTCCGCCCTCGTCGCCACGGCCCTCGCCGCTGCCCTCGCCTGCAGCGGTGACGACGGCGACATCGGAGAGAGCGAGGAGTCCGGCTCAGCGAGCGCAGGGGAGACCGGCGACAGCTCGATCCAGGCGCTCTGCGTCGACACGATCAACGAATACCGGGCGACCCTCGGCCTGCCCGCCTACGAGCGCTGGTCCGCCGCCGAGAGCTGCACCGACGATCAAGCGGAGAGCGACGCCAAGACCGGGACGGCCCACGGGGCCTTCGGTGCATGCGAAGAGTGGGCCCAAAACGAGTGCCCGGGCTGGCCCTCGTCCGATCCCGAGGCCTCCCTCCTCGGCTGCCTCGAGCAGATGTGGGCGGAGGGGCCCGGCGAAGACTTCAGCGCCCACGGCCACTACCTCAACATGAGCAGCGACAGCTACACCCGGGTCGCCTGCGGCTTCCACACGACCGAGGACGGGAAGCTCTGGGCGATCCAGAACTTTCAGTAGGCCACGCCCGATCCCACGGGCAAGGCCTCGGGATCCACCCCCAAGAGCGCCACGTAGGCCAGTCGCTGCCGGGCGTTCCCGCTCTGGAGGTAGTCGAGGGTCAAGAAGTCGGGCATCACCGGGCTCCAGGTGCCGACAAGTCTACCCCAGGACCCCTTCGCTCCTATGCCCCCATCCCTGACGGAGACCCGGAGAGGGCGTACGCTCCGGAGCGTGCCGGCCGCGACGTGGCGTCGGAGCCCGCTCCGGATCACCCGCAGCGCCGGTCGGTTCAGCAAATTCCCTGCGTTGGTGTCTCAAGCATCATTGGCAGTTTGGGGGGTCCCCGTAGAGGCCTATTCTAGTCGAGCTTGGGTGTATCGAAGAGCACGTAGACACGACCGGCATCCGTCCTCCCTGCTGGGTCGGCGTCGGGATCCGAGATCACGAGATCATCGGATTTCGCCCCGAGCGCGACCCAGCCATGGACTCTCCCGAAGTGTTCACCGCAGGGAAGGGCGTCGAGCAGGAGCCCGTCGGCAGCGGCCAGCCGGCGGCGATCGGGATCGAGCCCACGCTCGGCGACCGGCACCGGACATACGCCCGCTCACGGGGGCGCGGAACGGCCGAGCGCGAGCAAGCGGCCGCCGACGTAGAGGATCCGCTGGGCTCGCCCGCCGAGATCACGGAGCACCGCGAGGGCGCTGAGGCTGCCGAGGGTCCAGCTCGCGACCGCCCCAAGGACGAGGCCGAGCAGCTCTGCGCTGAGCAAGATCCGCTCATCGCCGATCTGCAGCCGCCTGCGAACGCCGCTGATCTCCTCCGACGTCGCAGTGTCAGCGACATAGAGGTGCATCCTGTCGGCGCGGCGCCGCATCCCCACCTGGAGCTCGCCGTCGCGAAAGACGCGAGGACCGCGGACATACTCGACAAGCTCCACCGCCGCCGCTTGGGTCGCCTCGAACACCCGCGCCAGGTCGTGGTAGAGCACGCGGAAGAGGTTGGTGAACATCGCCTTGGCGTAGCCGGCGAGGCGGTTGACGGCCCTCGCCGCCCCCTTGAGCATCCGCTCCAGCCCCTCCGCGAGGCCGACCCCGCGCTCCTTGAGCCACTTCGACGCTCCGTGGAGCCACGCGCTCGCCCGCCGCTTGCCCTCCCAGACGGTCCGCGAGTCGTCGCGAAAGTCTCGCCAGCGATCCTCGATCCCTTCGATCCTGTCGAGGAGCGGGGTGATCTTGATCAGGTGCATCCGCAGCTGGCGATCGTTCGGCCGCCGGCGAAGCTCTGGCTTGTCGACCAGGTCCTGGAAGAACTCGCGGATCTTGAGACGCGGCCGCCGCTCACCGAAGGCCAGCGGCTCGTCGTCGGCGAGGGCGGCGAGCTCGTCATCGTCGAGGTCGTCATCGTCCCTGTCGCCGTCGCCGTCGCCGTCGTCGTCGTCGTCGTCATCGTCCAGCTCCGCATCGCCGACGACGCCGAGGCGCGCGAGCTCTGCCCGGCGAACACGCTCGTGCAGGCGGACGCGCTCGTCGTCGACTTCGCCGAAGGAGAGCGGATCCTCAGCCGCCTCCGCCGCGGCCGCCTCCGACCGCGTCAGCATCCGCTCTTGATCAAAGAGCAGGCGCAGCAGCTCCCCCTCGCCGAGCTCCCGCTCTCCGCCGCCGAGCGCAGCGGCGACTCCTCGGAGCGCCGAGGCGGTCTCGCCCTCCTCGGGAGCCTCCTCGCCTGTGTCCTCGCCGAAGGCTGAGAACGCCTGCGGCTCCTCCTCTCGGAGGTCGAGCTCGCCGCTGCGGACCCGGATCGCACGTCGCATCGCCGGCAAGATCCGGCCCTCGCGATCTCGCCAGCGCCGCTCGTCGACCACGCTCTCGAGCCCGCGCAGCTCGTCCAACGCCTCCCAGGCCGCTCGATCGAAGAGCCCTGGAGGCGATGTCGGCGGCAGCCCAGCCTCCTCCCGGAAGCAGG
>JAUHWG010000045.1 GCA_030424595.1 Polyangia bacterium | reverse complement strand
CACATCACGAACATCAACGATGACGGGACGGTCCCGCAAAACGCCGAGCAAAACTGGAAGAGCTACAACAACTTCCGCTCGGGCGACCTCTCGGACAACAACGGGACGGCGGCGCCGGATCTGGTGGTGGTCGCGCCCGAGAGCTGCGTGAACGAGTGTGCGGGCGCGGACCTGGCGAACTTCTGGGTCCAGCTCGGCAACATCGGCGCGGTCGATCTGACCGCTGGGGCGACGATCGAGGTCTACGTGACCAAGATGGGGGTCGAGACGCTGGACCAGGAGGTGCCCTTCGATCAGGTGCTCGCGCCCGGGGAGTACGCCGACGCGGTCATGATCCAGGTGAACACTGCAGGGGTCGACACCGTGCGGATCTTCGCAAATCCGAAGGAGACGGAGTGCAAGGTCGATCCCGGCGATGAGCTGGTGATCGAGGCGCCCTTCTGCATGATCCCGGGCTGAGGCTGGGGATCCCGCGGACGCGACCGATCCTCTGGGACGAGGGGAGCTGCCCGGGGGAGCGCGCCGAGCGGCCGAGCGAGAGATCCGCCTGTGCGGGGGCGGGCCCCGGACGCGGGGACGCTCTTCGGCGGCGTCGCGATCGAGCTGGCCCCCGACGGGGAGGGGAGGTCGTCCGCTTTGCGCCCAACCCCGTCGGGCCGCTGATGCCCCGTTCACCCGGAGCTCTTCAGGTCGTCGCCCAGCTCTCCGACGTGCGTCCGAGCGGGTGCGCCTGCGGCGACGCGCTCCGGGGAGGCGCGATACTCAACAGCGGTGGCACGATAGGCGCGCGGGTTTTCGATTGTGAGGGAGCGTTCGTTGTGGCCCAATCAGCTCATGACGCGCCTCAACCTCGCCACTTCATCGCCTCTGCTCTTGTCTCTCGCCGCAGTCCTCGCTGTCGGCTGCAACGGCGACGATGGTTCGGGGGCGACGGACAGCGCGACCGCGGGGACCACCGCGTCGACGGTCTCCGCGTCGACGAGCCCCACGAGCGAAGGGTCGGCGTCTGAGGCGACGAGCGCGAGCGTGAGCGCGGGCGGTAGCGACAGCGACTCGGAGGGCAAGACGACGAGCGACTCCGCGACCGACTCGTCGTCGGAGTCCGACAGCACTACGGCCGACCCGACGACCTCGACGACGGGCTCGACGACGGCGGTGACCAGCACCGGCAGCTCGACGACGGAGGATCCGGGCCCGGTCTGCGGTGACGGCATCGTCGAGGGGGACGAGGCCTGCGATGACGGCGACAACATCGACAACAACGCCTGCTCCAACGCCTGCACCAAGGTGCCCTGTGATCAGCAGGAGGGCGGCGATCTCGAGAACGTCCTCTCGTTCATCTGGATCTCCAACTCGAGCGAGAACACGGTCTCCAAGATCAACACCAAGACCGCGGTCGAGGTCGGCCGCTACCGGATCGCCGGCGGCAGCCCGTCGCGGACCTCGGTCAACCTCCAGGGTGATGTTGCGGTCTCGAGCCGCAATCCAGGCGCGGTGACCAAGATCGCGGCCAAGGAGCAGGACTGCTTCGACGCGAACAACGACGGGATGATCACGACCTCGACCGGGCCCGGCGATGTGAAGCCGCTCGGCGAGGACGAGTGTGTGCTCTGGACGAAGGACATCGCCTCGTCGGGCTACGGCTTCGGGCCGCGGGCGACCGCCTGGGACTCGGGCCTCCAGGATCCCGAGACCTGCGAGTTCCCGCCGCCGCGCCTGTGGATCGGCTGGATGGACTCGAACTACCTCGCCCACTTTGAGCGCCTCGACGGCCAGACCGGGGACACCCTCGATCAGGTCACGTACCCGTGGGGCAACTCCTACAGCCCCTACGGCGGCGCGGTCGATGCCGCTGGAAATTTCTACGCGACCGGGCTCAACACCTCGCCGACGGTCAAGATCGACGCCGAGACGGTCGAGATCACCGACCTCGGCAACCCCAACGGCTGCAAGTACGGGATGACCCTCGACGGTAACGGCGACATCTGGGCGGGGGCCTGCTTCGGCGAGGGCGTGTACCACTGGGATCACGTCGACAACACCTGGACGACGCTGCCCAACTCCGGCGGTACGCGGGTCAACGGGATCATGGCCGACGCGGACGGCAACGTCTGGGGCGCGGGCAGCAACGGCTGTCGCCTGGTCCACATCGACGTCGAGACCGAGTCCTACGTCAACAACAACATCCCGCTGCCGGGCTGCTCGAGCCCCTGGGGCGTCAGCATCGACTTTGAGGGGTATGTCTGGGTCGTCGACATGTCGGCGAGCAAGGCGTTCAAGGTCGACCCGGAGACCTACGAGGTGGTCGCGGAGGTCGGCGGCCTCGTCGGCCCCTACACCTACTCGGACATGACCGGCGTCGCGCTCAAGCAGCAGGTCATGCCGCAGTAGCGGGCGCGCGTCGCCGGTGATGAGCGCGGGGCGCTCGGCTCTTCTCGGCCGGTGCGGCCCCGCGGCGCTACTCCGCGGGTCCCTGGACGTTCGCCTTGCGCCGGTCCTGGTAGGCGACGACCCTGCCGAAGACGACGAGGGCGAAGGCCGACGTCAAGGCGACGGCGACGAAGACAAACCAGATGTAGTGGGCGTGGGCATAGGCCGCAGGCATGGGCCCATCGCCGGCGATCGCCGCGGCGTAGCGGGCTTGCTCGGCCGCCGTGAGGGTCCCCGGGTCGGGGCAGTAGGCGTCGAGGAGAAAGCCTGAGGTGATGAAGCCGAGGAGCGAGGCGATGAAGGAGTGGAGGTGGCTAAAGCCGAGGTAGAGCCCCTCTTCGCCGGACGGGGCCTGGCGCGAGAAGTACTCGAGGTAGCGCGGGGAGATGAAGCTCTCCGCGAGCCCCTGGAAGGCGATGCCGACGATCATCATGAACGCGACGGTGTGAAAGCCGAGGATCTCGCCGGACTCGATCATGTTGCCCGAGGCCATGAAGAAGGCCGAGAAGGGCATGATGAACATGCCGACGGTCATCGAGGTGAGGGCCGAGCGGCGGCGCATCAACATCGTCACGGCGCCGACCGTGAGGACGACGACCGCGGGGTTGATGTTGGCGTACCACGAGGGCGACGCGTCCTCGCCGGCCATCCGCAGGACGTACTTCGGCATGGTCGCGTAGAGCTGGTGCTGGACCATCCAAAAGCCGGTGATGATCAGGGTGAGGATGACCAGGCGAGCGCGGCTGAGCACGGCCTTGAGGGCAGCCCAGGTCTCGGCGAGGCTCTTGCTCGTGGCGCCGTCGGGGCGGACGCTCCTGTAGAGGAAGAAGACGAGGACGAACGCGAGGGCGGTCATCGACGCCGAGAAGAGGTTGAGGACGATCAGCCCCTCGTTGCCCAGGGCCTCGCGCAGCGGCTTGACGACCGTCTTTCCGCCGAAGGCGCCGATGTTGACCATCGCGTAGAAGATCGAATAGCCGCGGGCGCGGTTCTCGGAGGTCGTCTCGCGGGCGACGGTCGCGGTGATCACCGACTTGATGAAGGAGCCGCCGACCATGACGAAGAGCATCACCGGCAGGAAGAGCCAGCGATAGGAGCTGTCCTGGAGGCCCGTGAACTCGACGTTGACGCCGTACTCCGCGAGACCTGCGCTCTCGAAGAGCACCGGCAGCAGCCACATGCCGGCGTAGCCGACCGTCAGGAGGGCGAAGGCCAGCAGGAGCGCCCGGCGAAAGCCGATCTTGTCGGCGAGCGCCCCCGAGAATGTCGGCAGGAGGTAGAGCCCGGCCGAGAAGACCCCGGAGACCGTCGCCGCCTCGATGTCGGAGTAGCCGAGGATCCGGCTGAGGTAGAGCGTGATCGCGACGAATACGCCGTACCAAGCCGCGCGCTCCAGGAGCTCGACGACGTTCGCCGTCCAAAAAGCAGGGGTGAACGGTGGCTTGGGATCGGCGGTCATGGTCGCTGCGCGCTCATGGTCGCGCACTCCGACGGCCGAAGGGAAGCCTGTCGCGTCGCGGATGGAGGGGCGCTGGCCCCGAGATCAGCGGCCTACGCTGCGGGATGCGGCGACGGCGAGCTCATCGCAGCGGGTGTTCTCGGGGTGCCCGGAGTGGCCGCGGACCCAGTGGGTGCGGACCGTGTGCTTGTGGATCAGCTGATCGAGCTCGATCCATAGATCTTGGTTCTTCACGGGGCTGCCGCCTGCGGTCTTCCAGCCGCGCCGCTTCCACCCCGGGAGCCACTGCGCGAGCCCCTTGAGCACGTACTGCGAGTCGGAGTAGAGGTCGATCGTCAGCGGCAGGCGGAGGATCGCGAGGCCGCGGATCACGGCCATCATCTCCATCCGGTTGTTGGTGGTGGCAGGATCGCCGCCGGATCCCTCGAGCTCCTTGCCGCTGGCAGGATGCTTGAGCACATAGGCCCAGCCGCCGGGGCCCGGATTGCCACGGCAGGCGCCGTCGGTGTAGAGGCGCATGTACTCGAGGGGGACCTGTGGCGTCGCTTCCACGCTGCATCCCTTAGCAGAGGCGCGCGCTCGCGCGAAGTGCGTCAAAGGCGCGTTCTCGCCGGCCGGCGGCTGGACTCGGATCCTCACCAGCGCCGGATTTTCCGTCCCCAGGGGCCCCCAGGTTGTGGCATGAATCCCCGCATGCCGACCTGGAAAGAGATCAAGGACTACGCGCGCTCGCAGTACAAGCTGATGGAGGACGATGAGCGTTACTTCTCGCTCGTCTTCGGCTTCAAGGACGGCCGTAGCCAGAAGATCTTCGTCCGCCTCTTCGAGGCCTTCGACATGGAGTGGGTGGAGTTTCGCAGCGTCGTCTGCAACGGCGACAAGATGCCGGCGAAGGTCGCCCTGCGGAAGAACGAGGACTTCGCCTGCGGCGCCCTCGCGCTCGACAGCGACGGCGACTACGTGCTCATCTACAACGCGCCGCTGCCGACGATGGACCCCGACGAGTTCGAGCTGCCGCTCAACGTGATCGCTCGGACCGCCGACAAGCTCGAGTCCGACTACTCGGGCGACGACGACTTCTAATAAAGCGGAGAACGACTGGCCTGGATCGTGGAGACCAGCTCGGCGGCTGCGGCCGTCCGGGAGTGATCACGACGAACCAGCGACCACAGCGAGGCCCGGCGCGGACATCCGCCTGGGCCTTCTTCGTTCTCCGCCCAGACCCCGGCCCTCCCGGGGCGTACCTGTCGCGTCAAGAGGAGCAGATTGGCGAGAGTCGGGGCAATGGCGTGAGCGCTGCTAGGGCTGAGCGAGCTGCGGCTATTTTGCTGGTGGGCGTGGACAGCCCGACCAGCGGGCCCGGCCAGCGGGCCCGGCCAGGTGAGGGGCGGGCCCGGCGGTCCTGTCCCTCGCCGGGTCGATGCTCTACCGGCGTAGAGGTCGGGGCTCAGCGCATGTCGCCGCCGAAGATCCGATGCTCGAGCGCGTCACCCAGGCTCGCCACCTGGTAGATCAACGCGGCGAGGTCGCGGTCGCGGACGCGCGAGAGGGGGAGGAACCCCTGGGCGACGATGTTCGGCATGTCGGTCTCGCCGCTGACGAGGGCGACCCGGGCGTAGCCCGGCTGACCGAAGCCGGCGAGGAGGAGCGCGGGGTCGACGATCGCCGAGAGCTCGCCGACGTCGGACTGGATCGCGAGGAGGGGCTCTCCTTCGTTGAAGGCCTCGGCGCAGTCGACGACGAAGGCCTCGACGAGCTGCTTGCGACCCTCGGGCAGGGGGACGAAGAGCTTGAGGTGGCCGTCCTCCTTCTGCCAGCGGGCGCGGAGCAGATCGGCGACCTTCTCGATCCGCTCGGGCAGATCGGCGAGGCGACCGCGCTGGGCGCTCAGCGGCGAGTAGCTCTGGGTGTTGCTCTCGCCGGGCAGCGGCGTGTCCTTGAGCAGGTAGCGCTCGATCAGATCGTCGAGGTCGGTGTCGGTGTCGTCGCTCGGGGTGAGGAAGTCGACGGCGCGGGTGATCGTCACCGGTCGGCCCCAGCCGACCACGAGCGGCCGGCCGCCCAGGGCCTTGCGCCAGGTGGTCGAGCGCGAGCCGGTGTAGCAGGCGGAGAAGATCATCACCCGCAGCTCGGGGCAGACCGACTTGGGGTCGACGTCCTCGGGGCGGATGGTCCCGCCGTCGCAGGTCTCGATCGCCCCGTCCTCGTAGCCGTGGGCGCTCCAGAGGATCCCGGCGGGCGCGAGGCCCTCGGCGCGCTCACCCTCGCCGCGGAGGGCCGCGAGAAAGTCCTCCTTGGTCGCCTCGGGGTCGACGATGACCGTGTAGCCGGCCTGGCGGAGGATCTCGACGTCATCGTCGATGTTCTCGAGCTCCTTCTCCCGCATCTTCATGTCGACAGCGCGGGTCTTCTTCAGGCCGAAGAGGAAGAAGAAGGCCTTGCCGTCGCCGATCCCACGCTGCAGGGGATCGTGGACGATCCGGACGTCCGGGTCGTCGCCGCGGCCGTCGCTCGACGCCCAGACCTTGGGGGTCTTGCCCGCCCAGGCGTTCGGCTTGGCGCCGAAGGCCGGGGGGGGCTCCTCGCCGTCGGTCAGCTCCTTGAGGTCGACCTCGAGGGCGTCCGCGCGGCCGGCCTTGATCGCCTGCTTGCGGAGGTTGTACTCGTAGAGCTTGATCTCGTCGGCGTCGAGCTTGGCGTCGAGCTGGCGCTGGAGCTCCTGCTTGCGCTCGATCTCCGGATCGACCGCGGCCTCGGCCTGGGCCTCCTTCGCCTCGGTCTCGGTCTCGCTGGGGTCGGTGGAGGCCTGATCACGCTCTTCGTCTGCCATGCGCCAGCGATAGCAGATGACATCGGCTTGGGGGAAGGTCTCGTCTTCGCTCTCAGGACCGGTGATTGACGGTCTGGGGCCCGCCTGCGAGGCTTTCGAAGATGAGATTTTCAGCCCTCCTCGCGCCGTCGGCCGCCGCTGCGCTGCTCTTCGCCTCGGCGCCGGCGGTCGCCCACATTGAGATCTCCTCGCACGTCACCCGCCACGGCAAGGGCCAGCAGAAGGTCGGCCCCTGCGGCGACGAGGATGACGGCCTCCCCGGCGCCAATATCTATGTCTTCGCGCCGGGGGAGACGCTCGTTCTCGCCTGGCGCGAGTTCGTCGATCATCCCGGGCACTACCGGGTCGCCTTCGACCCGGAGGGGAGCGACGACTTTGTCGACCCGGCGACCGCTGACGAGCGCTACTCCGACGACACCGTGCTCCTCGACGGGATCGAGGACGTCGCCGGCGAGAGCGAGTACGAGGTGATGGTCACCCTGCCCGAGGTCGAGTGCGAGGCCTGCACGATCCAGATCATCCAGGTGATGACGGACAAGGCGCCCTACGGCGACGGCAACGACATCTACTACCATTGCATCGACGTCCGCCTCACCGAGGGCGGAGGGCCCGACATCCTAGAGGAGGGCTGTGGCTGCGCGGTGCGGGGCGCGGCCGCGAGGGGGGGCGGAGCCGGCTCAGACTTGGGCTTCGGCCTCGGGCTCAGCCTCGTCTTCATGGCCGCTCGTCGGCGGCGCTGAGACGGGGACGAGCTCGCCGCGGGCGGCGTAGCGGACGACGACGCCGTGCTCCGCCAGGAGATCGACGAGCTGGACGCCGTTGACCAGGCGGACGCGGGGCTCGCCGCGGGCGGCCGACTCGGCCCGCTTGGAGAACTCGGAGGTGGTGACGATGATCGCCTCGCCGAGGCGCTCGCGGCTGAGGACGCCGATCATCTCGTCGATGATCCTGCGGCCGACCGGTCGTTGGTAGCGCTTGGCCTGGATCGCGACCTTGGCCCGATGGCCCCAGCGATCGACGCGGATCGCCTGGACGTCGATGCCGCCGTCGTTCGGCCCGCCGCGGACGATCACCTCGCGGTAGCCGATCGCCCGCGCGAGCTCGCCGAGGATCGCCTCAAAGCGGCTCGGGTCGACGTGGAGGAGCCACTCCAGGGTTCGCTGCTTGGCGAGGGCGTTGTGCCGGGCGATCAACCGCTCGAGGCGAGCGCTGAGCTCCGGCAGGTCCGGCCGCGAAGGGGCAAGGTCCGGGCTGTGGATGTACTCCCGCCACTTGACCAGGGTCTGGGCCCGGCGGGCGGCGGTCGACGAGGCGAGGCCGGTCAGACGCTGGACCTGGCGGGCGAGCTTGCGGGCGTCGACGTTGGGAGCGTCGAAGCAGGCGCGGAAGGGCTTGAGGGCCTCGGCCTCGGCGATCGCTCGGCGAAAGACCTGTCGTTCGGCGCTCGAGGCCTCGGGGGCGGCGGTGAGCCGACGACCGCGGTCGGTGAGGGCGAGGCTGCGATCGTCGCGGACCCGGAGGATCCCGAGGATCACCGCGGCCTGGCGGTAGTAGGCGAAGTGGCGCTGATCGACGTCGAGGAGCTCGAGGAGCGCGGCGGGGTGGTGGATCCCGTCGCCGACCGCGGCCGCGAGCTGGCGGATGTTCGCCAGCTTGTCGGCCTGCGGGACCTCTGCGGAGAGCGGCCTCGGGGCCGCGAGCACCTGCGCTCTGCGGCTGCTCTCGCTCCTAACTCGACGCACCATATGTCTCCTTGAATAGCGCAGGGGGGCGCGCGGAGGCCAGGGCGAAAGGGGCCTCCGCGCCGCGAATAGCCGGCCTCGGCGGCTGTCTTGGCGTCCATTGTGGAGATGTCGGGGCGAATGCGCACGCTCGCCTCGGGAGCGCGCGCGGGGGCGGAGCGCTGCGACTCTTCGCTCGGGTCATGTCCGAAGGAGCATGTGAATGTCACGGCGTGCATGCCCCCGTCGACGGCGACGGCTTCCGCGGATCAGGAGGCGTCGCCCTGAAGGCTGTGAGCTGTGTACGTTCAGTCAGGTCCTCGGTGCGGGCTGGCAGCTCATCGGCGCGGGGCTGGTGATGATGGTGACGGCGAGGTAGTAGGATGCCGACCTCTGCGGTCGATGGGTCGGGAGCGATCCCGAGATCGCTCCTTCACGTGATAGCTCCTAGGTCCATACTCGGATCCCGAAGCCTGAGGCCGTCGGCGGCCATTCGAAGGCAGCGCTTACCGCGCTCGAAGCGACCGTTGGCGGTCAGGGCGCCCTTGGCGGGCGAAAGTTTTCGAGTATGTTGCGCGCACGTGACCCCGACGAGCGATCGGCGGCGCGACGATACGACCAGGAGAAGTCATGCGCAGCGACCTCCATCCGTCCCTCGCCCGCCTGTCCACCTCAACCCTCGGGCTCGCCCTGGTGGGCTCCCTCGCGGGCTGCACCGGAGGCGCGGCCGAGACCGACCCGGTGGTCTTCACGGGCACCGGTACGGGTACTGGCACAGAGAGCTCCGACGCGAGCTCGGGCTCTGACGGGAGCTCGTCCTCGACCTCGGACTCGAGCGCCGGCAGCGAGACGATGACGGCTGGCACGACGGAGGTGACGACGACGACGACGACGACGACGACGACCGGCGAGAGCGAGACCGCGACGGACGGCAGCTGCGTCGCCGGTGAGACCCTGCCTTGCTATTCTGGCCCGAAGGACACGCAGGACGTCGGCGAGTGCCGCAGCGGGGTTCAGACCTGCGGCGACGACGGGTCCTGGGGCGGCTGCGAGGGCGAGGTCGTGCCGAGCTCGGAGGTCTGCGGTAACGAGCTCGACGACGACTGCAACGGCGACGTCGACGATGACATCGACGCCGACAAGGATGGTTGGACGACCTGCGGCGGTGACTGCTGTGACGTCGCCGGTGGCGTCTGCCAAAACCCGGAGCTGGTCAACCCCGGCGCCTACGAGTACGTCGGCAACGACGTCGACGACAACTGCGACGGCGTCGTCGACGAGGTCGCGACGACCTGCGACGACGGCCTCCCGAGCGACGCTCAGGATCCGCTCGAGTACGCCAAGGCGATGGAGCTGTGCCAGTTCACCATCGAGGCGCCTGCGGACCCTGAAGATCGGATCTGGGGGGTGATCGACGCCAAGCTCACCCTCGCCGACGGCAAGGGCGCGCCAAAGGCCGCTCAGCGGTCGATCCGCCCGAAGTTCGGCAACGCGATCAGCAAGAAGGCGGGCTCGAAGATGGCGGTCTTCTCCAGCGGCCACGCGGCCTCGACCGGCGACTCCAGCCCGAGCTTCGCCTCCTTCCAGACAGGGGTGAACCACAACACCTCGAGCTCGGCGCCGCCGGACTGGGTCGCGGCCAACGGCGGCAAGCTGCCGAACCCCCCGGGGTGTCAGGCGCCCGGTCAGCTCTCGGCCAACGATCCGATCATGCTGACGCTGCGGGTCCGGGCGCCGACCAACGCGAAGTCCTTCAGCGTGAAGATGTTCTTCTTCTCGGCCGAGTACCCCGAGTGGGTCTGCTCCGAGTACAACGACTTCTTCGTCGCCCTCGTCGACTCCGAGAGCGAGGACAACCCGGCCGACAAGAACATCGCGATCTACGACGATGGCGACGAGCAGTGGCCGGTGGGGGTCAACCTGGTGAAGGTCGCCGACGGGCTCTTCACCGCCTGCCAAAACGGCACGGTCGGCTGTCAGGAGAAGGGGATCCCCGCCTCGTCCTACGACGGCTGCACCGATCCTCAGCTGCTCCTCGGGACAGGATTTGACGATCCCGACGGGGCCGGCTGCGGCAGCGGCAAGCCGATCGGCGGGGGCACGGGCTGGCTGACGATGGACGGCAACGTCAGCCCCGGCGAGATCTTCGAGCTTCGCCTGGCGGTCTGGGACTCCGGCGGCCATCTCTTCGACTCGCTGGTCCTGCTCGACGACTGGCAGTGGTCGATCGATCCCGCGCAGCCGGGGCTCCAGCCGCAGTAGCGGCGACGCGGTGTCCGTACGCGCGAACGCGGCGTCCGCTTGGGCGTCCGCTTGGGCGTCCGCTTGGGCGTCCGCTTGGGCGCCGCGTCTCCCTTTCTCTCATCCGACGGAGCGCTCGTCGGGCTTCGCTACTCAAAGAGTCCGAGCTGGGTGCTGTCGACCTGGAGCTCGACGGCGGCCCCGTTGGCCCGCAGCCACTCCTGGCCGGGGCCGGTCCAGGTCGGGTCGCCGCGGAGGAGGATCGACGGGCGCTCACAGGCCTCCCAGAAGCGCAGCAGTCCGCTCCTGCTGAGCCGACCCGGGCACGAGGCTTCGGTGACCTCGATCTCGTTGGGCTTGCCGGTCTCGGCCTCGCGGGCGTCGCTGCGCTCGGCGGCCCAGCGGAGGATCGTTCGCGTCGTCGTCTCCGTGCCGTCGACGATGATGACGGCGGTCACCCGACGCCTGGAGAGGCTCTGCGAGGGCACCGCGTCCATCGGCCAGAGGGCGATCTTGGCGTCGTGTTCGGTGTCGCTCAGGTGGGGCAGGAAGCGGGGGTGGGCGGTGATCGGGATCCCGCGCAGGCAGTGGTCGGCGACCTGGCGGGCGGCGACGGCGGAGGGGACGAAGATGACGACGTCGGAGCCGAGCGCGTGCAGGGTTTGGGTGTCCTCGCCCCGCAGGACTTCGGCGCCCTCGAGCGCCCACTCGGGCTGGGCTCGGAGCAAGAGCCAGTCGCAGGGGGCGGGCTGGGCGTCGGGGCCGAGGGCCCAGGTGTAGAGACAGCGGGGGCTGCCGCCGCGGGGGCGCACCGCCAGCGAGGCGCCGCCGAAGGGGAGGCCGGAGGGGAGCGCCTGGAGGAGCAGTCGACCGACGCCGAACTCACGGTCGTAGTCGACGAGGATCGCCTGGGCGAGGCTGCGCCGTTGATCCGGCGAGAGGTTGGCGAGCGCGAGGGCGTAGAGGAGCTCGCGGTGGGCGATCCACGGCCCGGGGATCAGCTTCGGCATCGCCCCCAGATGGGAGAGGAAGGTCGTGCGCCCGGGCGCGGCGCTGTCGATGCTCAGGCGCTCGCGGGCGAGGATCCGGAGGACTGCGTCGCGATCGGTCAGCATGGGCTCTCCAGAGGATAACGCTGCGGGCCGCGCTTTGGGGGTCTTCGTCACGCTCGCCTGGGGGGCGCCCGCCTTGAGGCCGGTGACGCCTCTCGCAGGTTCCCTGGGGGGACGCCGACCCGCGGCCTGAGCGCGGGCGGTCTGTGGCGAGCAGGTCCTGTCGGCAGGGCTCAGCGCCAGCGGGCGCCCCGAGCTCGGCCGCGACGGCGCTCGCGGATCGAGCGGAAGAACTCGGAGAGGACTGCGGCGCAGGGTCCCGCGAGAACGCCGGTGGTGATCTCTAGGCGGTGGTTGAGCCGGGGATCGTCGCAGAGCTGGTAGAGGCTGCGGACGGCGCCCGCCTTCGGATCGTCGGCGCCGTAGACGAGACGGCGGACCCGGGCGTTGACCAGCGCCCCGGCGCACATCGGGCAGGGCTCGAGGGTGACGTAGAGGGTCGCGCCGTCGACCCGCCAGCGCCGGGTCGAGCGACAGGCGTCGCGGAGGGCGACGATCTCCGCGTGGCCGCAGGGATCGGCCGCGCCCTCGCGGGTGTTGAAGCCTACGCCGATGATCGCCCCGTCCTGGACCACGAGGGCGCCCACCGGAACGTCGCCGCGGACCGCCGCCGCGTCGGCGAGGCGCAGCGCCTCACGCATGTAGCGTGTGTCGTCAGCGACGAGGGCCGCAGCGGCGGTCGGGTCGGCGAGCTCGCTCATGGGCGGGCGAGCTTGGCAAAGGTGAGGGGTCTCGGCAAGGCGGGTCTCGTGGTCCCGCCTCCTGTCCGGCGGTCCGCTCTGGGCTCGCCGGAGAGTTCGCGAGATCGCGGTGTTGAGCAGGAGGGCGAGACCGCGAGGTCCTGGGCCGCAAGGAGGCGAGTGCGTGAAGGGGGCGAGGTCCGAGTTCGCGACGAGGGCCCCTCGCGGGACGACGAGCGGCCTCCCCGAGGCGTGCCGGCGGGCATGTCTCGGCGGAGAGGTCTTGGCGCTGGGGTCCGACTCTATGTATTCAGATGTGTCATCATCGCGCATTGGCCAGAGGTTGAAGAATGTCGAAATAGTTACTTGACCACGGTCGAGTATAGAGATACATAGTCTCTCGAAGCGATGAAGTCCGCCATGTTCCGCGTAATCAAGAACTCCCGCCACGCTGCGATCTCGGCCGCGCCCTCCTGGGCGCAGCGCTGCTGGTCGAGCGCCCGGTCGAGTTCTGGATGGTCGCGATCATCGGCGAGTACGGCCCTCTAGAGCCGCTCCTGACGTTCGCGACGTGCTCGAAGAGCGCTCCTGAACTGTTCCAGGGCGCGCTCATGACCCGGGGCTAGCCTAGCGAGCTAGCAAGGCGTCCGGCGCCTCGTGATCCACGAGGTTGTGCGTGAGCCTGTGCCTATTCGCCGGATGCGGCGGCTCGGCACACGGGGCGAAATGCGTCCCCAGATGGTCCTGGGGGCTTTGCGGAGGGTCAAGCCGACGGATGGCGACGGCACTTGGTTGCTAGCTAAGCGAGGTCGTAAAGACCCTTGAGGGTTCGATCCCCTCACCCTCCGCACCTCTTGGAGAGGCCAGCCGACGGCAGGCGACGGCATCCGGTTGGAGACCGGACGAGGCCATTCACAGGCCCTTGCGGGTTCGATCCCCGCTCTCTCCGTCCATCGTCCATTCTGCGAACAACAACATTGGGGGGCCAAGCAGACCCGGCGACTGCAGCCGATTTGAACTCGGTCGAGGCGCATAAGAGCGCTCTTGAGGGTTCGACTCCCTCGCCCCCCGAATCGACGCTCGTCAGCGCCTCGAGAGTGCGCTGATCGTGGGAGCTTGGAGAATGCTGTGATGATGACTCGATCGTGACAATGGTTATGAAAATAAGGAGGATCAAGCCGAAGGCCGGCGACGGCACCCGATTCGAGCTCGGGCGAGGCGTAAAGCGCCCTTGGGGGTTCGATCCCCTCATCCTCCGTCATGAACGCTGGGCCCGGCCGGTCGTGGACCGGTCGGGCCGGCCTGAGTCGCGAGTGGCCCGCGGGTTCGCGGGCCCGAACCGCACGTGGTGAAGATAGAGATGACGAACAGAGGTCGCTTCTTGGCGGGACCGCAGGACTCCAAATCCAGCGGGCAGGGTTCGATTCCTTGGCGACCTGTAGCTCCGACGAGGGCCTCTCTCGGGAGGTCGGCGCAGCGGTCACGCCTCGGGGGCGGAGGGTCGGGGGCGGAGGGTCGCGGCCGGAGGGCGGGGGATCTCCGCGGGATTCGTGATCGGCGGCTGAAGGGGACGCACAGGCGTCTCCGGACGCGACATTGACGCCGTACGCGGGATCTGCGAGATGGGCGTAGCGAGCTCCTCTCGAGCTCCTCAGGCGACTTGTGCGATCTCGCGCGCAGCTCTCTGGGGGGCCTGGCACCCACCGGCGGAGCGCGCGGGATCGCTTGAATCGGACGGCGCGCGGTCGTTAGTTTCGCGCGGCCACGACCCGAAAGGTGTTTGATGTCCATGCGCTTGATCCTCCTCCGCAGCTCTTCTCTCCTCCTCCTCGCCGGTCTCGGCTTCGCCGGGTGCAGTGGCGATGACGCCGTGGTCTCGGAGACCGCGAGTTCGACCGGCGACACGTCGACCTCGACCTCGACGACCTCGACCTCGACGGACCCGACGACCTCGACCTCCGGCGAGACCACATCCGCGACGACGACGACGACGACGGACCCGACGACGACGACGACCTCGGTGACCAGCGATCCGACGACGACGACGACGGACCCGACGACGACGACGGACGGGACGACGACGGACGGGACGACGACGGACGGGACGACGACGGACGGGACGACGACGGACGGGACGACGACGGACGGGACGACGACGGACGGGACGACGACGGACGGGACGACGACGGACGGGACCACCGGCGGCGTCGAGGAGGACACGATCTACGACATCCAGGGCGAGTTCCTCCCGCTCAACACGCAGGTCAACGTCCTCGGCGTGATCGTCACCGCGAAGGCGACCGAGGGGCTCTTCCTCCAGGAGCCCGACGGCGGTGAGTACAGCGGTGTCTGGGTCTACGTCGGCGACAAGGGCCCGGACATCTCCGGCCTCGAGCTCGGCGACGAGGTCGACCTGGTCGGGATCACCGGCGACTTTGAGGGCCTCACGGAGGTCGACGCGAGCCTCGGCGAGGTCACGGCGACCGGCAACAAGGGGCTCCTCCCGGCGCCGGAGCTGGTCGATCTCGCGGTGCTCGGCTCGCCGGAGACCGCCGAGCCCTGGGAGGGTGTTCTCGTGCGGATCGAAGGGGAGCCCCTCGGCGTCGAGGATGAGCCCGGCTTTGACGAGTTCGCGGTCGGCGACATGGTCGATCAGCTCCTCATCGACAAGCTGATCTACAACGTCTACGACAACGGCGCCGACTTCCCGCTCTTCGGCGTCGGCGCGTCCTTCACCGCGATCACCGGTCCGCTGCACTACGCCTTCGGCGACTTCAAGATCGAGCCGCGGATGGTCGGTGACCTCGAAGGGTACATGGCCCCGCAGTTCGAGGTCATCGGCATCGACGAGGTCCAGCCGGGGGGGCTGATCGTCACCGAGATCATGTGGGACCCGTCCTGCGCCAACGATGACTGCGAGTGGATCGAGGTCCACAACCTCGGCGACAAGGCCGTGAACCTCGACGGTCTCGTCATCCAGGACGAGAACGAGAACCCCAACCAGCAGGGGGAGATCCTCGGCGAGGTCCTCCTCACCCCCGGCGGCTACGCCTGGCTCGGGCGCAAGACCCCCAACGAGTGGCCCTACGCGAAGCCGGCGGACGCCCACTACGGCGACAACCCGCCCTTCAACAACTCGGGCGACGACCAGGTCGTGCTCCGCAACGGCAACGGGATCCTCGACTCGACCGCCAAGTACCTCGCCCTCCCGGGCGACACCGGGATCTCGTTCCACCTCAAGCCCGATCAGCTCGACGGGACGGCCAACGACGACATCAACAACTGGTGCTTCTCGACGGTGCTCTTCGACAACCCGAACAACATCGACGAGTTCGGCTCGCCCGGATCGAGCAACGAGGCGGAGTGCCAGGAGCTCTGATCGCGTAGGTCTCGCGATACCGGCCCGCAGGGTCGGCGCGAGGGCGGCCGTCTCGGGATCCCGGGGCGGCCGTCGCTGTTCCTGGCCCCCGAGAGGCGTCGCGGCGCTCTTGCGCTCAGGGTCGCGTGATCGTGGCGAGACCGCGTTGTCGAGGCCTGCACCGCACAGGCAGCGCTTGGGGGCTCGTGTGCAGCGGCGTCCTCTGAGGGTGGCCAGCCCTCCGTTGTCGGTGCATGGTGGTTGACGATGGAGAGGAGAGTGCAGGCGCGCAGCGGTCTCGACGCGGTCGTCGAGCGTGAGCGCGAGGCCGCTCTGCGCCGAGGTGTTCGGCTCTTGGGGTGGGGCGCGGCGCTGGTGCCGATCGCCCTGATCGACAGGGCCTACGCGGTCTCGGATCAGCTCCTGGTGCGGATCGTCGATATGGACCTCGACCCTGCGGCGATCGAGCTCGGCGCCGTCGGCGGGATGGTGTGGTTCGCTCTCATCGGCGGGGCGCTCGCGTGGCGGCTGCGGGTCGACGAGGAGGGGCGTCGGTGGATGGCCCCCGCGCTCCTCGCGGTGCTCCTCTACGCCTCGTGGCGCTTCGGGCTCTCGCCCGCGGTCGTGCTCGGGCTCGGGCTTTCTGTGCTCGGGTTCATCTACCTCCGCGACGCGGCTTGCCCGAGCGGATGACGGCCCTCGCCCGCGTGCACGACCTCCTCGCCGCCGCTGGTCACGACGCCGACGACCCCCAAACCCGTGGTCCGAACCTCGAAGGGGCGAAGTAGGACGTCTACTCGGTCTTCAGCTTACGGCAGGTCCACGTCGAGTCGATGAGCGGAGGGGGGAGGGGACCGCCGCGGCTCGTCGACGCAGCTGCGAGGCGGTGTGAAGCGTGCGCTCGACACGTTGTCGCCTCTTCGCCGATACGGGATGATGGCGCTCGTGTCCGCCTCCGACGAGCTCCGCGTGCGCAGCCTCGGCCCCGACCTCTACACCGTCGAGGGCCCGACCGTCTCGTTCTACGGCGCGCCCTATCCGACGCGGATGGTCGTCGTTCGCCTCCCCGACGGGGGGCTCTGGGTGTGGTCGCCGGTCACCCTCGACGACGCGATCCAGGCGTGGATCGACGGGCTAGGCCCGGTCGCCCACCTGGTCAGCCCGAACAAGATCCACCACCTCTCGCTCGGCCCGTGGAAAGAGGCCTACCCGAGCGCGCGCCTCCACGCCTCGCCCGGCCTCCGCAAGCGACGCCCCGCGCTCGCCTTCGACGCAGAGCTCGGCGACGCGCCGGATCCGGCCTGGGCCGGCGTGATCGAGCAGTGCGTCTTCGCCGGCAGCGTCGTGCTCGAGGAGGTCGTCTTCTTCCACCGGCCGACGGCTACGCTGATCGTCGCCGACCTGATCGAGAACTTCAGCGCCGAGACCCTGAGCGGGTGGTTTGGCGGTCTCGCTCGCGTCGCCGGGATCGTCGCCCCCGACGGCATGGCTCCGCTCGACTTCCGCCTCTCGTTCATCCGCCGCGGCCGCGCTCGCGACTCCTTCGAGCGCGTCGTCGCCTGGGGGCCCCGCAACATCGTCATGGCCCACGGCGAGATCGTGATCGACGGCGGCGTCGCAGCGCTCCGTCACCACTTTCGCTGGCTCGTCGGCAGCGGCAGCTAGGAGGCTGTGGCGAACGTCGCGTGTGCTCTCGCGCCGCGATCGTCGGCCGCGCCCTTCCCATGCAAGGGACGCCGCTTCTGTCCGTCGTGCATGGGCCGGCGGACGGCCGAGGGAGTTGGTCGCGGATGAGCTGGCAGGAGCTGGCAGGAGCTGGCAGGAGCTGGCAGGAGAGCTCGACGGGTCGAGGTCGGATCGCAGCTGTGCTGTGAGGGGCTGATCGTCTTCGAGGAGGCTCGGCGAGGGTCTCCATCGGCCCGCAAGGGGCGGTCGATCTGCGCTCGGCGTCCTACGTGGCGTTACACGCGCGCTGAGAAGGGCGCTACCGTCGACGGCTGCGATGCCCGACGCGCCGACGCCCCCAGTCTCGGTTCTCGACGCCTTTCACCCGGCCGTCGCCGGTTGGTTTCGCCGCACCTTCGGCGAGCCGACCTCGCCGCAGCGGGAGGGGTGGCCGTCGATCGTCGCCGGTCGTCATACCCTCATCGCCGCGCCGACGGGCTCTGGAAAGACCCTCGCAGCGTTCCTCGCGGCGATCGACGGTCTCGTCCGCGACGGCCTCGAGGGGACGCTGCGGCCGACCACGCGGGTGGTCTATATCTCGCCGCTAAAGGCCCTGAGCAACGACATCGAGCGCAACCTCCAGGCGCCGTTGGCCGGGATCACCGAGGAGCTCGCCCGCCTGGGCCTGGACCCGCCGGCGATCACGACGGCGGTGCGCACCGGCGACACTCCCAGCTCGGCGCGGGCGCGGATGGTCAAGCATCCGCCGCACCTCTTCGTCACCACGCCGGAGTCGCTCTACATCCTCCTGACCTCCGCCGGCGGTCGACGGATGCTGGCCGAGGTCGAGGTCGTCATCGTCGACGAGATCCACGCGGTGGTCGGCAGCAAGCGCGGCTCCCACCTGGCCCTGACGATCGAGCGCCTGCGGGCCCTGGTCGCCGAGAGCGGCAAGTCGCTCCAGCGGATCGGGCTCTCCGCGACGCAGCGGCCGATCGAGGCGGTCGCTCGCTTCCTCGCGGGGACCGGGGGGGAGTGCACGGTCGTCGATCACGGCTCGCGTCGGACCCTCGACCTGGCGATCGAGCTCCCGCCCTCGCTCCTGGAGGCGGTGATCGCCAAGACCCAGTGGGACGAGCTCTTCGACCGGATGGCGGAGCTCAGCCGAGAGCACCGGACGACGCTGATCTTCGTCAACAGCCGGCGCCTCGCCGAGCGGGTCGCCCGGCATCTCGGCGATCGCCTGGGCAAGACGGCGGTCGCGGCCCATCACGGATCGCTCAGCAAGGAGCAGCGCCTGCGGGCGGAGCAGCGGCTCAAGGCGGGCGAGCTCCAGGTCCTGGTCGCGACCGCCTCGTTGGAGCTCGGGATCGACATAGGCACCGTCGACCTCGTCTGTCAGATCGGCTCTCCGCGCTCGATCTCGGGCTTTCTCCAGCGGGTCGGCCGCTCCGGGCACCGCGTCGGCGAGATCCCGAAGGGGCGGATCTTCCCGACCACCCGCGATGACCTCATCGAGTGCGCGGCGCTGCTCCGGGCGCTCGCGCGGGGGGAGCTCGACAGGCTGATCATCCCGGTCGCGCCGCTCGACATCTTGGCCCAGCAGATCGTCGCGATGTCGGCGACCGACGAGTACGACGAGGACAGGCTCTTCTCGCTGGTCCGCAGCGCGGCGCCCTACGCCGAGCTCGAGCGCGGGCGCTTTGAGGAGGTGCTGACGATGCTCGCCGACGGCTTCTCGACGCGGCGAGGCCGACGGGCGGCGCTGATCCACCGCGACCAGGTCCACGCTCAGATCCGCGGCCGTCGCTCGGCCGGGATCACGGCGATGCAAAACGGCGGAGCCATCCCCGACACCGCCGACTACGACGTCGTCCGCGAGCCTGCCGGGGCGATCGTCGGCTCGGTGCACGAGGACTTCGCGGTCGAGAGCATGGCCGGGGACGTCTTCCAGCTCGGGGCGACGGCCTGGCGGATCCTCAAGGTCGAGCCGGGGCGGATCCGGGTCGAGGACGCCGCCGGCCAGCCGCCGACGATGCCCTTTTGGCTCGGCGAGGCGCCGGGGCGGACCGCCGAGCTCTCGGCGGCGGTCGCCGACCTCCGCGGCGATGTCGGCCGCCGGATCGACGAGGGCGGCAGGCAGGGCGCGGCGGCCTGGCTCGCCGAGGAGGTCGCGATCTGTCCCGAGGCGGCGCAGCAGGTGACGGACTATCTCGGCGCGGCCCAGAGCGCGCTCGGGGCGATGCCGACCCAGGAGACGATCGTCGTCGAGCGCTTCTTCGACGAGAGCGGCGGGATGCAGCTCGTGATTCACTCGCCCTTCGGCTCGCGGATCAACCGCGCCTGGGGCCTGGCCCTGCGCAAGCGCTTTTGCCGGTCCTTCAACTTTGAGCTGCAGGCGGCGGCGACCGACGACGCGATCGTCATCTCCCTGGGCGCGGTCCACTCCTTCCCGATCACCGACGTCTTCGACTTTCTCCGCGGCGAAGGCGTCCGCGACATCCTCGTCCAGGCGCTCCTCGACGCGCCGATGTTCACCGTCCGCTGGCGCTGGAACACCAGCCGCTCGCTGGCGGTGCCGCGGCGACGGGGCGGCAAGAAGGTTCCGCCGCCGATCCAGCGGATGATCGCCGAGGATCTGGCGGGGGTGGTCTTCCCGGACCAGGGGGCCTGTCTCGAGAACATCGCCGGCGATCGGGAGATCCCAGACCACCCGCTGGTGGCCCAGACGATCGACGACTGTCTGACCGAGGCGATGGACGTCGACGGCTTTCTCGCGCTGATCGAGGGGATCACCGGCGGTCAGAAGAAGCTCCACGCGATCGAGCTGCCGGAGCCCTCGCCGCTGGCCCACGAGGTCCTGACGGCGCGGCCCTACGCGTTCCTCGACGACGCGCCGCTGGAGGAGCGGCGGACCCAGGCGGTGTACCTGCGGCGCTCGCTGGCGGGGGAGGACGCGCAGGCGCTCGGGGCCCTCGACGCCAAGGTCATCGCCGAGGTCCGGGCCCAGGTCTGGCCGCGGGTGGACGACGCCGACGAGCTGCACGACGCGCTGTGCTGGCTCGGCTACCTGACCGAAGAGGAAGGCGACGCCGGACGGCGTCGTGACGGTGGGGGCTGGCGCGAGCTCCTCGAAGGTTTGACGGTCGCTCGGCGGGCGGCCGAGCTCCGCAGCCCGAGCGGGTCCCGCCTCTGGATCGCCGCCGAGCGCCTGCCGCAGCTACGGGCTGCGCTCGGCGAAGGGATCCTCCTCGCGCCGCCGGTCGAGCCTCCGGCGGCGCTGGACCGGAGCTGGGAGCCGGAGCCTGCGCTGGTCGAGCTGGTCCGCGGTCGCCTCGAGGGCCTGGGCCCGGTCCAGGCCGGTCGCCTCGCCGCCTCGCTCGGCCTCCCGCAGGCGGCGATCGACGCCGCGCTCATCGCCCTCGAGGTCGAGGGCTTCGCCCTCCGCGGGACCTTCTCTCCGGAGCTGGACGGCGCCGAGGAGTGGTGCGAGCGCGGCCTCCTCGCCCGGATCCACCGCGGCACGCTCCATCGGCTGCGGCAGGAGATAGCTCCGGTCACCACCGCGGAGTTCATCGCCTTTCTCCTCGAGTGGCAGGGCGTTGACCTCGAGCCGCGGGCGCGGGGGCCCGAGGTGCTCGCCCGGACCGTCGCTCAGCTCGCGGGCTTTGAGGCGCCTGCGGCCGCCTGGGAGGCGGAGGTCCTGAGCGCCCGCGTAGCCGACTACGAGCCGGGGTTTCTCGACTCGATATGTCTATCAGGACAGGTCGTATGGTCGCGCCTCGGAGCGCCGTCAGCGGCCGGCAAGTCGCGGGGCAACGGCCCCGTGAGGTCGACGCCGATCGCCCTCTTGCCGCGGGAGGAGGCGGAGCTTTGGGCGAGCCTCTCGCCGACGGCGGCGTCGGTCGAGGACCTCTCGGCCGACGCGCTCGCGCTCTACCGACTCCTGGAGCGGCGAGGGGCGCTCTTCTTCGGGGAGCTCGTCTCCCTGGGGCGTCTCCTCCGGGCCCAGGCCGAGGGGGCCCTCGGGGAGCTCGTCGCCCGCGGGCTCGTCACCTCCGATGGGTTCGCCGGCCTCCGGGCGCTCGTCGGCGGGGCCAAGGCGCAGTCGCGACGGCGGGGCAGGGGCTCGCGCGGTCGACCGCCGCGGCCGGGCTTTGGGCCGATGGAGCGCGCCGGTCGCTGGTCGCTCGTCCGCTCGTCCGCGGCGGAGGCCCAAGGCGAGGGCGAGGGCGAGGGCGCTGATGAGGCGCGCGGAGGCGGTCGTTACTCGCTCTCGGGGGTCGACTACGACGCGGTCGAGCGCTGCGCCTGGGCGCTGATGCGGCGCTACGGCGTGGTCTTTCGCGGGCTCCTGGCGCGCGAGCGGGCGATGCCGCGGTGGCGTGATCTTCTCCGGGTGCTCCGCCGCCTCGAGGCCCGCGGTGAGCTCCGCGGCGGCTACTTCGTCAGCGGTGCGGAGACCGGCGGCGAGCACTTCGCCCTGCCGGAGGCGGTGGGGCTCCTCCGCTCGCGACGACGTCGCGGGTCGAGCGGGCGGCTGGTGACGGTCGCCGCCAGCGATCCGCTCAACCTGATCGGCGTGCTCACCCCGGGCGACCGCCTACCGGCGGTTCTCGGCAATCGGCTGACCTATCGCGACGGTGTGCCGATCGCCGTGCTCGAGGGCGGGCATGTACGCCACCTCTGCGAGCCCGAAGCAGACGATGTCGAGGCGATCCACGGGGCGCTCGTCAGCGGGGGCGGGGCGCTCGTCAGCGGGGGCGGGGCGCTCGGTGCAGGGTCTCCACGCCTTCTCGTCAGTGGAGGATGAGCCGCGCGCGCTGCCATTGGGGGGCGCTTCGGATCGCATCGCGCAGGTCGTGGGAGATTCCGTTGCGGTAGAGGTTGAGCCAGCGCAGACCGTGGAGGTAGGGGGAGGCGAGCAGCGCCTCGGCCCCTACGTCGCCGATCTGATTGTTGTGCAGCGAGAGGTGGCGGAGGCCTGACATCGCCGGGCTGCGGGCGATCGCATACGCGCCAGCGGGACTGACCGTGCTCCCGCCGAGATAGAGGGTGTGCAAGCCCCGGATCGAACGGACCAAGGTCGTGAGCAGCGCGTCTCCGTCGCTGTAGCGTGCCCGGAAGGTGTGGAGCTCCCGCAGAGATCCGTCGCGGATGATGCGGCGCAGGAGCCCGTCGCGATCGCGGACGCGCCACAGGGGCCGGAGGTCGAGGACCCGGAGGAGCCTGAGGTAGGGGCGGATCTCGCCGTTGAGGAGCTGCTGGAGGACAATGCGAGTGGGGGCGCGGGTCGCCGCGGGCCAACGCTCGACGACGGCTTCGACCTGCTCCGTCGCCTCCTCCAGGCCACGGCCCAAGGGCCAGAAGGCGAGGCGGCCAAGCACCTCCCCCCAGGGCGTCGCGGGGTTCTCAAGGGCTCGGCGCAGGGCGACGGCCCGCTCTTCGTCGCTCTGGCGGTGTCTTGTCATGCCTCGGCGGTCCTCACTTCAGGCCCCAGGAGCCTCCGAGTAGCCGGCGCCTCGCCGAAATCCCCAGCTTAAACCTCTCAACCGCACTCCTACCAGTGATCTCAGATCAGTCTCTGGCTTAGGCTGTCTCTTGAGACTCCTTAAAGACCTACAGTTCGTCAACAGACCCCGTATGCGTTCTACGTCAGTCGACGGGTTCCCTATGAGGGAAGTCCGCAGAATCCCACATTCTCGAAGGGAGAGGGGGGCTCACTCTCCCCGAACCAGGGGAGACACTCTGCCCCTTCCTCTGAACAGACGTCTGGGTTGGAGATGTCGCACCATGCGGTGCAACAGCCTGGAGCAACGCAGCCCGGAACATACTGACCGCTCACGCACACGAGGCCCTCTGGACACCCATTCACATCTTCGCATGGGGCGCCCTGCCTCGCCACCTGCCTCTGTTTCTCCATACACACAAAACGAGCGTTCTGCGGAACGCAAACCCCATCGTGCTTGCACTCCTGGACAAGTGGATGGCAGAGTTGAAGGCAGACAGTGTCGAGGGCCAGGTCTTCTATCTTGCAGTAGTTCCCCGCGGGACATTGCGGCTCATCTGGCCCTCCGGTGCAGAGAGGAGCACAGTACCCTTCTCCTGTCTCCGGGTCAACCTGCCAACACACTGCCCCCTTCTCGCAGCTATCCCCTGTGCTCAGCCCAGGGTCCATTGCACTACACGGTTCATCTAGGGCATCGGGCATCGGCTCCACCGGAAAGCACTTCGTATCATTCCAGAATGCGTCACCGTCCCCATTATAGGGAATGCACTTCTCACCATCGGGGCAGTCCTGAAGCCAGAGATCACACTCATGGGGGTCCTGGGGCGCATCTGGACATACAAATGAGCACCCCGTGCTCTGTACTCCGGAAGACGAAGAGTCAGCTTCCATAGTAGCACCTGAAGTCATCGAGTCGGTCGCAGCGGTGAGAGTCGAGGACGTGCTAGTCGCCGATTCGGACGCACCTGTCGCTGTGCCTGAACTCGGGCCACTTGAGCACGCCAAGCCCACAGAAACGACTATACCGAGAGCTCGCAGGAGGGGACGACAGAGCAATGCATCAACGCGACGATTGGGATGGCGTGTTTGGCGCAAAATGGATATTGTCATGCCTCGGCGGTCCTCGCTGGATCCGGCTCACTCGGCCGCTCGGGTGAGCCGACGAAAGAGGAGGACATGGCCGACGAGCGCCCCGACGACGCAGACCGAGGCGATGTAGGTGATCGGCCAGTGGAGCGGCGCCACGAGAGGGTCCGGGAAGCGCTGGAGCGGGGTCGGGAGGGAGGTGATGGCGATCTGGATCACGTTGATGAGCAGCGCGGCGCCGACGAGCCCCGCGACCCAGGCGGCGAGGCGGCTCGTCCGGGCGAGGGGGGCGCAGACGAGGGCGATGATCCCCGAGAGGACGTCGATGTTGGCGCCGGACCAGGTCATCTGCACCGGGATCACACCCTCGCCGTGCCAGAGGTGGAGGACGATCTCGAGGGGCAGGCGGAAGGCCTGGAAGCCGACGAGCGCCCAGAGCGGGGCGGTGGTGGCGATGGCCGTGCCCGCGCGGGAGTAGGCGAAGAGCACGCCTATCGTGATGATGGATGCGAGGAAGATCGGCATCGCCGGGAAGGCGTTGTCGACCGTGATGAGGCCGAGCCCGGTCGGGAGCCCGGTGACGATGAGCCACGAGATCGCCGCGACGACGCCGATGACGAGGCTCCGTCGCCGAGCGTTCGCTGGGGTCGCGCGGGTATAGGCGACGATCCCCGTGAGGAGGACGCTCGCGACGATCGCGAGGAACGCGGCGAGGGTCAGGGCGGACGGTGCCGGCATCCTCTGAGCCTATCTCGCTGGCCGCCTGGGGCGCGACGGCTTTCTCTCTCGCGGGCGCGAGGTCGCGACCCATCGGCTCACAGAGCAGGCCCAGGCCTCTCCCTGGGGGTACAATCCAGCGGCCGATGACCGCCGCGAACCTGCCCTTCTCGTCGATCTACCGCCACGGTTTCGCCCGGGTCGCGGTCTGTGTGCCGTCGCTTCGGGTCGCTGATCCGGCCTTCAACAGCGCGCGGACGATCGAGCTGCTCGCCCGGGCGAGCGCGGCAGGGTCGGCGGTGGTGGTCTTCCCCGAGCTCGGCCTCAGCGCCTACAGCTGCGACGATCTCTTCCACCAAGAGTCGCTCTTGGCGGCCTGTCTCGAGGGCCTTATGGCGGTCGTCCAGGCCAGCCGCGAGCTGATGCCGCTGGTCTGGGTCGGCCTGCCGCTCCGGGTCGAGGGGCGCCTCTTCAACTGCGCGGTCGCGCTCCATCGCGGCAGGATCCTCGGCGTGGTGCCCAAGAGCTATCTCCCGAACTACCGCGAGTTCTACGAGGGCCGGCTCTTCGCGAGCGCCCGTCAGGCGCTCGCCCGCGAGGTGACGATCGGCGGCGAGCTCGTCCCCTTCGGCGCGGATCTCATCTTCACGGCGTCCGACCTCCCCGCGCTCCGGGTCCACGCGGAGATCTGCGAGGACGTCTGGGTGCCGATCCCGCCGAGCACCTACGCGGCGCTCGCCGGAGCGACCGTGCTCTGCAACCTCTCGGCGAGCAACATTACGATCGGCAAGGCGGACTACCGCCGGGGGCTCTGCGCTGGCCACTCGGGGCGCTGCGTCGCCGCCTATCTCTACACCGCGGCGGGCTCAGGCGAGTCGACGACCGATCTCGCCTGGGACGGTCACGCGATGATCTACGAGAACGGGGCGCTCCTCGGCGAGTCTGAGCGCTTCTCCGGCGAAGAGGAGCTGGTGATCGCCGACGTCGATCTCGAGCGCCTGGAGCAGGAACGCCTGCGCCTGACCTCCTTCGGCGACTCGATGGCCGACAACCGCGAGCGCCTCCGCGAGCTCCGTCGGATCCCCTTCGAGCTGAACCTCGCCCACCGCGAGAGCGCGGGCGCAGGCGGCCTCAAGCGTCGGGTCGATCGCTACCCCTTCGTCCCGAGCGACGCCGCCCGCCGCGACGAGCACTGCTACGAGGCCTACAACATCCAGGTCCACGGCCTGTGCAAGCGCCTGCAGTCGGCGAAGATCGAGAAGATCGTGCTCGGGGTCTCAGGCGGGCTCGACTCGACGCAGGCGCTCCTGGTCGCGGCGAAGGCGATGGACCGCCTCGGCCTCCCGCGCAGCAACGTCCTCGCCTACACGATGCCGGGCTTCGCCACCTCGTCGCGGACCTACGACAACGCCTGGCGGCTGATGCGAGCGCTCGGCACGACCGCCCGCGAGATCGACATCAAGCCCTCCTGCCTGCGGATGATGGAGGACATCGGCCACCCCTATCACGCCGGCGAGGCGGTCTACGACATCACCTTTGAGAACGTTCAGGCGGGCGAGCGGACCTCGCACCTCTTCCGCCTCGCCAATCACCACGGGGCGATGGTCCTCGGGACAGGTGATCTCTCGGAGCTGGCGCTCGGCTGGGCGACCTACGGTGTCGGCGACCACATGTCGCACTACAACGTCAACGCGTCGGTGCCCAAGACGCTGATCCAGTTCCTGATCCGCTGGGTGATCGAGGCCGGAGAGGTCGACCCGGAGACCGCGGCGGTGCTCCAGTCGATCGTCGACACTGAGATCTCACCGGAGCTCATCCCGGGCGGCGACGAGGCGGGCGGAGACGCGCCTGCCCAGAGCACCGAGGCGAAGATCGGCCCCTACGACCTGCAGGACTTCAACATCTACTACATCACGCGCTTCGGCTTTCGCCCGAGCAAGGTCGCGTTCCTGGCCCATCACGCCTGGTCCGATCGCACGCGCGGAGAGTGGCCGCGGGGGACCCCAGAGGCGAGCCGGCGGGACTACGATCTCGCGACGATCAAGCGCTGGCTCGAGGTCTTCGTCTTCCGCTTCTTCCAGATCTCGCAGTTCAAGCGGAGCTGCGTGCCGAACGGACCGAAGGTCGGCTCCGGCGGGTCCCTCTCGCCGCGCGGCGACTGGCGGGCGCCGAGCGACTCGGAGTCGGCGACGTGGTTGGCGGAGCTGCGTGCCCACGTCCCCGACGAGTCGTAGCGGTCCGCGGCGAACCTGTTGCGCGCTCTCGCGCCGCCCTCGTGGTCCCCGTGGTCCCCGTGGTCCCCGTGGCCCCGGCGATCCGTCGCTCTACCGTCGCGGCACGTTGCCGCAGGCTATGAGGGGGGCGGCAGCGTCGGCGATGGAGGAGGCCGCGCCTCGCTCGATCACGCCCCCCCGCGGGTGTAGAGCGGCTCTGAGGCGCGTGATCGTGCGCGGTGATCGACCCCGACCTCCTTCGCGGCGACCTCCCCAGCGCTTCGCGAGCGGCGGCGGCTGATACCATCGCTCTGTGCACGAGTCGGGTCGCGGTCAGCGGGGTTGGTTGGGGTTGTTGGCGATCGGAGCGGTGGCCCTCGGTGGCGCCTGCGCGGGCGGCGAGGAGACCTCGGAGTCCTCGCCGACGACGACCGCGGTGACGATGACGATGACCGCGCCTACGACGATGAGCTCGTCGTCGACCGGCGAGGGGACGGAGGGGACGGAGGGGACGAGCGAAGGCTCGACCACGGGGTCTACGGGGTCGACGACGGCGACGAGTAGCGTCGAGACGACGGATGAGTCGACCAGCACAGGCTGTCCGCCGGCGGTCTGGTACGCCGACGAGGACGACGATAGCTACGGCGATCCCGAGGTGACCGTCACCGCCTGCGAGGCCCCCGACGGCTACGTCGACAACGATCTCGACTGTGACGACGGCGACGCGGAGATCAACCCGGAGACCGCCTGGTATCCGGACGTCGACATGGACAACTACGGCGACGCCGACGGGATCGAGATCCAGTGCGAGGCGCCGCCCGGCTATGTCCGCAACGACCTCGACTGCGACGACGGTGACGCGGCGATAAGCCCGGTCGCCCTGGAGGCGACCTGTGCGCTCCCCGGCGTCGACCTCGACTGCAACGGCGAAGACGCGCCTCTGTGCGCCTCCTGCCAGCAGCTCAAGGAGGAGGGCGGCGTCAGCGAGGACGGGGTCTACACCGTCGATCCGGGCGGCGGTGATCCGAACGACGCGCTCGAGGTCCACTGCGACATGACGACCGACGGCGGCGGTTGGACCCTGCTCATGCAGATCACCGCGCTCTCCAGCGGTCATGCGGTCGAGAACGGCGCCTACGGCCCGAACCCCTGCATTCCGGGCACCAAGTCGTGCCGCCGGAGCACCGCGGAGATCACCCGCTTCATCGGCGCTCCCGGGACCCAGGTCTTCGAGATCCGCCCCGACGATCCGATGTTCATCTCCTGGTACACCCGGGCTGCGGTCGACAGCGAGGTCTGGCCGAGCGATCTGGAGTGCTCGAACCGCCCGGCCCTCGCCGCCAGCCCCAACGACTCGTGGATCCTCACGTCGTATCAGACCAGCGCCGACGCGCTGGCCGGGACCAACGGCGACGTCGGCACCTACGAGGGGGCCAACCACTACTATCCGACCCCCTACGCGACCGAGCAGATCTTCTTCAAGGGGTCGGCCTCGGGCCTGCGGGCGAACACCGCGTGGTCGAGCGCGTGCTGCAACGACAACCAGCCCGGGACCCTCTGGGTCCGCTAGCAGACCGTGGCAAAGCTCCCGCGCGCTCTCACGCCGGTGGGGACGGGGCGGACGCCTCGCCCGATCGCGCTGAGCGTCGTGAGCTGAGGCGGAGCGTCGCGGGCCCAACGTCGACGGAGGCCGACGAATGCTGTCAGCCGGACGGCGTGTCTTGCTAGACTCGGAGACGCTGTGAGCGATGTCGATCGACCGCCGGACTCTATCGGCAGCGGGGCGACGATAGCCGCGCCTCCGGGGGAGGTGCGCCCCGCCGACACGATGGGGATGATGGCCGTCGGAGGGGTGCCGCACCACGCTCCGGCGTCGCTCTTCGCCGGGCGCTATGAGCTGCTCCGCGAGCTCGGCCGCGGCGGCATGGGGGTCGTCCATCAGGCCCGCGACACCATGGTCGGCGACATGGTCGCCCTCAAGACCCTCGAGATCACCGCCTCCGAGGCGTCGGTCGAGCGCTTCCGCCGGGAGGTCCGGCTCGCGCGCAAGATCACCCACCCGAACGTCGCCCGGACCCACGATCTCGGCGACGCGGAGGGGCGCCACTACCTGACCATGGAGTTCGTCTCGGGCCTCGACCTCGCCAAGCTGATCAAGCGGTCAGGTCGGCTGACGCCGGTGCGGGCCGCGTCGATCGCCTGGATGATCGGTGAGGGCCTGGCGGCGGCCCACGGGGCCGGCGTGATCCACCGCGATCTCAAGCCGGCGAACATCCTCGTCGAGCGCTCTGGGCGGGTCGTCGTCACCGACTTCGGGATCGCCCGCGCCTTCACCCAAGAGACCGCGGCGCACACGGTCGGCACGGTCGGCACCCTGGTCTATATGGCGCCGGAGCAGGTGACGAGCGAGAGCACCGATCCGCGGACCGACATCTACGCGCTTGGGCTCCTGCTCTACGAGATGCTGACGGGGGAGCTGGCGTTTCGCGGCGACACTCCGCTCGCCTCCGCGATCGCTCGCCTGAGCGAGCCGCCGCCCGATCCGAGGGTGCTCGTCCCGGAGATCCCCGAGCAGCTCAGCGAGCTGGTGCTCCACTGCTTGGAGCGGGAGCCGGAGCGCCGTCCGGCCTCGGCGTCGACGCTCGCGGGGTCGCTCATCGACTGGCTCGGCAGCGTCGGCCAGACCCCCGAGAAGTGCGCGTCGATGCTCCAGACGAGCCTCGCGTCGACGACGGCGACGGGGGAGCTGATGCGCTCCGTCACCCGGTCGACGTCGACGACCTCGCGGCGGTCGACCGGGAGCCCGGTCTCGACCCTCACGCGGCGGACCCCGGCGGACACGATGGGGCGGGTCGCCGTCTTGCCGCTGCGCTTTCGCGGGCGAAGCGAGCACGACTACCTCGGCGAGGCGCTCGGCGAGGCGGTCGTCGATCTCCTCGGCCGAACCCATGGGGTCGAGGTGGCGAGCGCGTCGTCCACCGCGCGCTTCGCCGAGAGTCGCGATCCCGCGGCGATCGGCGAGGCGCTGAACGTCGCCTACGTGATCGACGGGACGATCCAGGCCGCGGGCCTCAACGCCCGGGTCAACGTCCGCCTGATCGAGGTCGGGGGGGGGACCCAACTGTGGAGCCACCGCTTCGACGGCTCGCTCGAGGACCCCTTTGAGTTTCAGGATCTCCTCGCCCAACAGATCGGCGAAGAGCTGCGGGTCGAGCTCCTCTACGCCAGCTATCGCGAGCACGCCGGCGAAGAGGTGCTGGAGCTGTGCCGTCAGACCCGGCGGCTGCTCGGCTCCCCGCGGGGGATCTACTCGGCGGGGCTGCTCAACTTTGAGCAGATGCAGGAGAAGTACCCGACCTTCACGCCGCTCGTCCCGCTCCTGGCGCTGATGACCCTGCGAGGCTGGTTTATCGGCGCGCGGCTCGGCGGGGACACCCCGTGGGAGGACAAGGTCCAGGCCACGGTCAGCCTCGCCCGTCGTCAGGCCAGCGACTTCCCGGAGACCCGCTTCGCCCTGGCGACGCTCGCGGTGCAGGAGGGTCGGCTGCGCGACGCGGTCGTCGAGCTCCGCGCCTGCCTCGCCGGCGCCCCGGCCTATCCGGCCGCCCTCCAGTACCTGGGCAATCTCCAGTGCGAGGCGGGGCGGGCCGACGAGGGGTTGCGGCTCATCCGGACATCGCTCGCGCTCCAGCCCGAGCAGCCGGCGGGGTTCTTCGAGTACGCCCGCTGTTCGGCGCTGCGCGGCGACATGGAGACCTACGCCTGGGCGCTCGAGGAGCTGCGAAAGCACGTCGCCATCGGCGGCCCGGTCAGCCTGCTCGAGCTCCGGGTGGCCGCCTGGTACGGCGATCGCGAGACCCTTGAGCGGGTCCTCGGCGAGCTCCAGGGGGAGCCTGACTTCATCAGCAACGCGAGCATCGGCTACGCCAAGGCGGCGCTCGGCCTGGAGCCTCCGTCGGAGGAGTTCATCCAGGAGATCCTGAGCGGCCGGATCAACCCCCGCTTCGCGTCGATGATCTGTCAGTTCGCGACCGAGGAGTACTGCCTGGTCGGTCAGCCGGAGGTCGCCCTCGAGTACTTCAACCGGGCCTCGGACTCGGTGCTCATCGACCTCGAGTGGACCGAGCGCTGCCCGATCTTGGCGCCGATGCGCCAGCTTCCGGGGTTTCGTGATGGTCGTCGCAAGGTCAAGGAGCGGGTCGAGTCGCTCTGGGGGTCGTAGGGTCGTCGAGGTCCTCAGGAAGGGTCGCAGTGGAAGAGCTCTCCGCCCGTGAATTCGCAATCCGTGCCCACGGCGATCAGCGCTACGGCGATCGGCCCTACGCCGTCCACCTCGCGGCTGTCGCCGCGATCGTCGATGAGCTGGTCGACGACGCAGACCCGGTCCTGGTGGCGGTCGCGTGGCTTCATGATGTTCTCGAGGACACGTCCGTCGAGCCTGAGGAGCTGCGCCAGCGCTTCGGCGACGCGGTGACCGTCGCCGTGGATCTCGTCAGCGACCCGCCGGGGAAGACGCGGAAGATCCGCAAGGTCGCGCTGCACTCGCGCCTCGCGGAGATCGACGTCGAGGTGCGGGGCGGTCGCGCGGCGCTGATCGTCAAGGCGGCCGATCGCCTCGCGAACGCTCGGGCCTCGCAGGAGAACTCGCCGAGGAAGCTCCGGCTTTACCGGTCGGAGCACTCGGAGTTTCGCGCTGCGGTCTTCCGGGTGGGCCTCTGTGATCGGGTCTGGGCCGAGCTGGACGTGATCCTCGGCGATGGCGGCGCCTGAGGCCCTGAGCGCCGTGACAGGGCGCCGCCGAGCGAGGCGATGAGGGCGAGCGAGCGGCTCGGGACCTTCGCCACCCGCGGTTAGGGGGTGAAGTCGGGGTCGTTGGTGATCAGGATCCGACCCATGGCCTGGGCTTCGCGGAACGAGAACTCGATCGCGTGGACGCCGGCGTCCCAGGTCGGCGCCCAGGGATCCTCGACGTACTCGCAGGGGTTGGCGTCTACGTCGCGCCAGTTGAGGCGGGCCCAGACGTAGCTGTTGCCGCCGCCGCCGCAGTCGCCCTCGAAGATCGCCGGGGGCTCGGGCTCGCCGTCGAGGGTCGCGAAGTAGGAGTCGTCCTGGCCGTTGTCGAAGGCGCGGGCCCAGATGTACCAGGTGTCGTCGCAGGGGAGCTCGGGCTCGTAGAGGACGGAGCCGCCCATGTTGGGGTTTTGGATGAAGGCGATCTGTCCCTCGCCCATCATGCTCATCGCCAGGCCCCAGCCGCCGGTGAGGGTCGCCTCGTCGGGCATCATCTCGAACTGGATCACCTCGTCGCAGGCTGAGTTCACGCCTGTGGTCGTCCCGGTGGTCGTGTCGTCGGAGGTGCCGGTGGTGGGGTCCGTCGTGGTGGGGTCCGTCGTGGTGGGGTCCGTCGTGGTGGGGTCCGTCGTGGTGGGGTCTGTCGTCGTCGAGTCGCTCGACGCCCCCTCACAGGTACATGGCCCATAGGACATCCCGTCAGGCTCGCAGACCTGCGCCCCCTCGCCGCCCTCGGGGCAGGCGCAGGAGATGCTCATGCCGGGGATGCAGGCCATGCCCGTGCCGCTCGCGCTCGCGGTGCCGGTCGTCGTGGCGGTGGCGGTAGCGGTGGCGGTGCTGGAGCCCGTCGTCGTCCCGGAGTCGGAGTCGGAGTCGGAGTCAGACTCGGTGCCGTCGGTGGCGCTGGTCAGCGCGGGCGTGGTGTCGCTGCACCCGGCGGTGAAGAGGAGCGCTGTGGTGAGAATAGGTAGGCTGCGGAGACCCAGGCAGTGCATCCGCAGAGCCTAACAAAGGCCCGTTGGCGCGCGCGCTCCGGAGATGGAGCAGACGTCAGCACAAAAGACGGGGGGCTCACCTCGGCGGCGCTTTGTTCGGCGGGTCGCCGATTATTGCTCGGGGGTCGCGGGAGTCCGCGTCGGCGGCCCAAAACGGACGTGGAAGTGGTTTTGGTGGCCCTTCCAGTCGCGGATCAAGCCGCCCGGGAAGTTGGCGCCGCGGGGGTACTGGAGGAGGTCTGCGAGGGTCTCCTCGTCGACGCCAGACTCGCGGGCGTGGTCGTAGAGGAGCCGCTGGATCGATGTGTCTGCAAAGATGATCCGGACGTAGCCGGTCGAGATGAAGGCGCGGAGCAGGGCCCAGGTCCGCGCTACGTCGAGGTTGTCCGCGTCGGCGCGGCGGAAGCGACGGTCGTCGGCCTCGTCGCCGAGGAGCACGTAGCCGACGTCGACGTCGCGCCCAGAGCGGTGCGAGAGGTGAGGGGGGAAGTAGCCGCCGCCGCGACGGCTGAGGTCGCCGATATGGACCTTGGGTCCGCCAGGGGCGGTGCGGCTGTAGATCGTCGCGGCCCGCTGGATCGCGACCACCGCGGCCCGCTCGCCCCAGGCGTTGTCGGGGTGCTTGACCTCGTAGTGCGGGCTGGAGCCGAGCTGGACGCCGTTGCGGAGCGTGCCGGGATCGTCGGCGTCGGGCGCCTCGGTGAAGGAGAGGAGGGAGTCGTCGATCCGGATCGCCGCTCGCGGGACGGCGAGGAGCTCGATCCCATCGTCGCGGCGCAGGAGCACCTGCCCCCGCTCGATCGCCTCGATCGTCGTTGAGTCGTCGACCGCGTCGCCGACCCGGAGGCTGAGGATCTGTCCGTTGCGCTCGTCGCGGATCGTCGCCGATGAGCGCTCGACGTCGGCGGAGGCCATGGTCGCGAGGAGGGTGAGCGGGAGCTCCGTGAGGGGGTGGGCGGGCGCGTGGGGGGCTGCCGCGGCGAGCTCCCCGGCCTCGGCGTCGGCCGAGTCGTCGATCAGCTCGTCGTCGTCGAGCTCGAGCTCGGCCTCGTCGGCGGCGAGCTCGGCCTCGAGCTCGTCCGGGGCGGTGCAGCCCGCGATCGCGAGCGCGAGGGGCAGGGCCCAGCGGAGCGGTCGGAGGCTGCGGTTGCGGCGGAGCATCGCCACCGTAGGAAGCAAGACTCGGGCCGGCGCGAGCCAAGGGCCAAAGCGGCATCGGAGCCCCCGCAGGGGCCACGAGAAGCCCTCCCCCTGATCGAGATGTCAGGCCTTTGTGACAAGTTGTCAGCGAGGCTCAAGCGGCCGAGACATGACGGCAGGATGGGCGGGCGAGTCGGGGAGCGAAGGCGCGCGGCAGGGCATCCTGCGACCGCGCGATCGTGCGCCCCAGGCCGCTAGCGGAGCTTGCCGGGGAGGAGCTGGCGGAGCTGCCAGGTGTACAGGTAGGAGCGTCGCTCGCCGCGGAGAACCAGCTCCCGCAGCTCGCTGAAGAGGAAGGTCGCGGTCACCAGCGTGGTCACGGAGGCGATCGTCAGGAAGACCAGGCTCGGCAGGGGCTCGGCGCTGATCATCCGCGAGCGGACGACCATCGACCCGTCGACGAAGGCGTAGCTCGGCTCGAGCACGCCGGTGAGCTCGAGCCCGAGCGGGACGAGGATCGCCGCGAGACCGGCGGCGAGGATCCACCAGCGCAGCCGCCGGCCGAGGAGGAGGGCGAAGGCGCCGGTGTTCAGGGTCAGGATCATCGGCGTGATGAGCAGAGGCCCGGCGAGCCCCGAGAGGACCGCGAAGGCGAGGTTCGAGGCGATGCAGACGACCAGCGTCAGGGCGATCGAGGGGCTCTCCTGCCGGCTCACCCAGAACGAGGTCGCCGAGGCGAGGGCGATGAGGAGGTAGAAGAGCACCGCCAGGGCCGGCTCGGTCGCGCCGCTCCAGCCGATCAGCGGGGCGCAGAGGATCGTGCTCATGTAGGCGAAGCCGGAGAGGCGGGCGACGACCCGCCAGTAGCGGTGACGGGCGCTGGTGGTCGCCTTCTCGACGTCCGGCGGGGTCTCGCTCGGGAGCTCCGCGAGGAGGGCGAGGAGGGCGTTGGTCGCCCCGTGGTTGCCGGGGTCGAGGGCGAGGGCCCGTCCGAGCTCGCGGATCGCCCGGCGACGCCCCGCGATCGGATCGGTGGGCGCACGCCGGTGCTCCTCGGCGGCGTGGATGTGATCCTGCGCGAGCTCCCGCCGCAGCTCCGTGTCCTGTTCTCCGGCGAGGTAGCGCTCGAGGGCGTCGTGGAGGAGCCGGGCGCTGGCCAGGCGTCGGCCAGGGTCGCGACGGATCGCGTGGTAGCAGAGGGCGTCGAGCTCCGGCGGCACGGAGCGCTCCGGGTTGCGGGCGCTCGGCCGCGGCGCGGGCGCTTGGATCGTCGAGCGCACAGCATCGGTCGCGCTCTCCGGATCGTGCAGGGGCGTGCCGGTGAGGAGCTCGAAGAGGATCGCGCCGAGGGCGTAGACGTCCGCGGCGGGACCGACCTCCTCGGCCGCGCCGAGCTGCTCGGGCGCCATGTAGCCGGGGGTGCCGAGGAGCGCGCCCGGGAGGGTGCGGAGGGTGAAGGCGGCGGTGGGTCGGTAGCCGCTGGTCTCGCCGTCGTCGTTCTCCCCCTCGGGGAGCTCGGCGCCGAGGCGGGCGAGGCCCCAGTCGAGCACATAGACCTCGCCGAAGTCGCCGAGCATGATGTTGCTCGGCTTCAGGTCGCGGTGGATGATCCCCCGGTGGTGGGCGAAGTCGACGGCGAGGCAGACGTTGGCGAGGGCCTGGAGGAGGCGGCGGCGGGTGTAGAGCTCGGCGAAGCCCTCTCGTCCCCAGGAGAGGCCGTCGAGGATCTCGTCGAGGTTGATCCCGCGGATCCGCTTCATCGTGAAGTAGATCGTGCCCGCCGGATCGACGCCGACGTCGTAGACGGGGATGATCGCCGGGTGCTCGAGCTGGCCCTGGATCGCCGCCTCGCGGAGGAAGCGGAGCTCCGCCTCGCGATCACCGGCGCGCTCGGGCGAGAGCGACTTGAGGGCGACGGTTCTGCCGATGAGGTGATCGTGGTGGAGGCTGAGGTTGCTCATCCGCCCGCGGGAGAGCTCCCGCTTGGGCTGGTAGCGGCGGGCGAAGGGAGCCCGCTGGCGGAGCTTGCTCCGCAGCTCGTCGCCGCTGAGGGTCGCCGCGTCGAAGAGCGACGGGGGGGCGACCGCGGGGTGCGGCATCGAGGGACGATCTCCCATCACGCACAGTGTGCGCCGTCGGCGGGCTCCTTGGCCACTTCTGCTATCGTCTCCGCCTGATGTTTCGCGCTCTGTCCCCTCGCCCCCGTCTCCCCTCCCTGACCTTGACGCTGTGCATGGGCCTGCTCGCAGGTGTCGCCGGCTGTGCGAACTCCTCGGCGCCGTCGGGTGAGGCGAAGGCAGAGGAGGCGAAGCCTGCGGAGGCGAAGGCAGGGGAGGAGGCGGAGCCTGCGGAGGCCGCAGCCCTGGCGGATCGCGATCCGGAGCTCGCCTGTCGCCTCGTCCGCGAGGAGGGGGCCGTGCTCCTCGACGTCCGGACGCCGGAGGAGTTCGCCGAGGGTCATGTCGAGGGGGCGGTCAACATCCCCCACGATCAGATCGACGCGCAGGCGGCCGAGATCGACGCTCTCCAGGGCGGCGACAAGGGCAAGCCGATCGTCGTCTACTGTCGATCGGGCAAGCGCGCTGGGGTCGCGAAGCAGAGCCTGATCGACGGGGGACGGACCCAGGTGACCAACCTCGGCGGCCTGAGCGACTGGCCCGAGTGCCCCAGCTGAGCGGAATTTGCGGTCACGGGTAGCCCCCGCTGCGTCGCGGAGCTCCAGGCCCCAGACAACGTGAGAGGGCCGCCGCTGCACAGCGACGGCCCTTCGTCTGGGTCGGGCGACGTCCTCCGCGTCGCCCATCCGGAGGGAGCTACTGCGGGAGGACCGAGTAGACGCCAGCGCCCCACCACGCGTTGGCGGTGTTCGCGACGACCTCGTACGTGCCGTCCTCCGGGTCGACGAGGATGACCTGACCGCCGGAGTTGAAGGCGAAGATCTTGCCCTGCCAGCCGGCGAGGCCGAAGATGCTGGCGTAGCCCTGGAGGGTGGCGATGTCCTTGAGGACGTTGCCGTTCATCGAGTCGGACTCGACGATGACGTCGGCGTTGCCCACCCCAGACTTGTTGGTCGCGCCGTAGGTGCCGACGTCGGCGATCGAGAAGACGTCGCCGCTGGAGGAGTAGCCCGGGCCGTACTGGCCCATCTTGCTGAAGTTCGCCTGCTTGCCCACGAGCGTGACCTTCTGCCAGTCGCCGTTGCTGATGATCGCGACCAGGGTGTCATCGTCATCGTTGGGGTCGAGGACGCCGGGCGGCAGGAACGAGAGGCCGTTGGCGCTCCCCGGCAGATCGGCGAGGTAGTAGCACTTGGCGTCGGCAGGGTTGCAGACGAAGAGATCGTTGAAGGTGATCGCGTAGAGCACACCCCAGCGGTCGAGGGCGATGTCGGTGACCGAGCCGGGGCTCTGATCGTAGGTGAAGTTGCCGATCTGGACGATGTCGTAGTTGTTGACGTCCATCGTGAAGAGCCTCGACGAGGTGTGGGCGTAGACCAGGTTGCCGTCGGCCTTGCCTGGGAGGTCGGGATCGTTGGGGAAGGGATCGTCGGCGTCGGGGATCCCGTCGTCGTCGGAGTCCGTGCAGTAGATCCCGTCGTCGATCTCGCCGTTGCAGTCGTCGTCGATCCCGTTGCCGCAGATCTCCTTGTTGGCGGCCTCGTCGACCTCGCCGTCGCAGTCGTCGTCGACCCCGTTGTCACAGATCTCGTAGTCGAGGGCCTCGTCGATGTCGCCGTCGCAGTCGTCGTCGACCCCGTTGTCGCAGATCTCGTAGTCCATCGGGATGCACATCTCGCCGGTGGTCGTGCTGGTGTCCGAGTCGGAGTCCGAGTCGGTCACGCCCATCGTCGTCGTGCTGTCCGTGGTGGTGGTCGTGGGGTCGGTCGCGGTGCCGTCGGTGGTGGTCGTCGTCGTGGTCGACGTCTCGCCGACGCTGGTCGTGTCGGAGTCGGAGTCGGATCCGGTGGGGCCGGTGGTGGTGGTCGTCGCGGTGTCGGTGGTCGTGGCCGTGGACGTGGCGGTGTCGGTCGTCGCGGTGTCGCCCGTCGAGGTCGCCTCGGTGGTGGCCGTCGTGGCCGTGGTCGCAGAGTCGTCGCCCGAGCAGGCGAGGGCGAGGGAGAGGGCGAGCGCGGTCGATGTCAGGCTAGCGGAGCGGTAATTCATGTCAGGGCCTCCAGGGGGTCGATGGTAGCTCGGTTAAGGTAGAGCGCATAGGCGCATAGGCAGGGGTCTGCGGGCCCCGTCGCCGTGTTGCTCCAGCTCTGATGTCCTCAGCCCCACGGACCTGAGCTCGGGAAGTCCCGTGAAGGGGCGAGGAATCCGTCCACACGCGCTGGAGCCGGAGCGAGGGGGCCCTACGTCGTCTCCACAGGAGCCTGCGCGGCTTCGACGGCCCCCCTCGGCTCCGCCGAAGCTCGCGCCAGAGCTGGCCGTCGTGGCCGCTCGTCGAGGCCGCAGGAGGTCCTGAGCGCCGTTCTAGGCCGGGTCTGGATCGGCGGCTGCGGCGTCGCGGGTGCCCTGGTCGAGCGGCACTCGCAGGAGCATGAGGGCGCCGACGACGAAGAAGGCGATCACCAGGAGGAGGGCGTCGCGGCGGGATCCAAAGGCGTCGGCGACCGGTCCGAAGGTCATCGCCAGGATCACCGAGATCCGCATAAACATGCCCCAAAAGCCGAACATCTGCGCGGTCCGATCGGCGGGCGCGAGGAGGCCGACGACGGTCCGGCTCGACGATTGGATCGAGCCTATCCCGGAGCCGGCGATCACGGCGATGATCATGAAGAACGAGATCACGTCCATCGCGAAGAGGGCCGCGAGCGCGTCGATGAAGTAGATCGCGCTGACCCCTGCGATCCACCAGAGGAGGGTCAGGAGAACCGTCCGCTTGGCGCCGAGCAGCCCCTCGAGATAGCCGAAGCCGATCGCCCCGGCGGCGGCGGAGACCTGAAGGATCAGGAACATCGTGATCAGATCGCCGGTGGTCATGTGGAGCTCGCCGCTGGCGTAGATGCCGATGAACTTCATCACCACCTCGAGGCCGGCCATGTAGACCGTGAAGGCGAGGAAGAAGCGGAAGAGCACCGGATAGGAGCGGACGAGGCCGTAGGAGGTGCCGAGCTCGCGGACGCCAGCGCGGAGGAGCGTCGAGATCGAGGCGCCCTCGAAGCCGGGGGCGGGCCGCGAGCGCTCTTTGACCAGGAGGAAGGTGGGGATCGCCGCGGCGGCGAAGAAGATCCCGATCGCGACCATCGCCAGTTGGTTTTGGCCGACGAAGCCGGCGAGATCGCCGGTCGGGTCGGCGGTGATCATAAACTGGACGATCACCAGGCTGACGAGGCCTCCGAAGTAGCCGAGCGCCCAGCCGAGGCCGGAGACCACGCCCATGTTCTTGCGGGTCGCCAGCTCCGGGAGGAACGAGGCGCAGAAGGCCTCGCCGATCATGAAGGCGCAGTTGCTCAGGGTCAGGAGGACGATCGCCCAGAGGATCTCGCCCGGGTCGACGGTCCACAGGGCGATCGTCGTGACCGCGCAGGCGATCGTCGAGTAGGCGAGGTAGCGCTTCTTGTGGCCGCCGAAGTCGCAGATGGCGCCGACCAGCGGCGAGAGGACGAGGGCGAGGATCGTCGACGCCACCATCGCGATCGACCAGTAGGTGTCGCGCAGGGCGGAGCCGGCGGGGACGATGTGCTCGGTGAAGAAGCCCGAGTAGAGCAGGGAGATGACGACGGTGACGTAGGACGAGTTGGCGAAGTCGTACATCGCCCAGCCGAAGATCTCGCGCCTGTGGACGGGGACTTTCGCGGGCGTCGAGGCCTGCGCCGGCGCGGCTGGGTCGGGGGGCGGGGTCGTCGACACGATGGGCCGCCCAGCCTGGCACGTCCCCCCGGCGCATGGAAGCGAGGTCGGAGGCCCGCGGCGGCAGCCCGCGGGAGCTCGCGCGAGGGCGCGCAGCGCGGCGAGGGCCGCTCGGGTCGGCGAGGGCGCCGTGTGCCGAAGATTCGCAGCAAAGGGGCGCAAAGGGCGCGACCGTGCCTGCCGCGCGTTGTCTCCCCCAGAGCATCGGCCTGTGGCTAGCTCCGTTCATGGCCAAAAACACTCTCCCCCGCCAGATGCTGCCGCTCGACCTCGTTCTCGCCCGTTTTCTCAGCGCTCGGTCGCCGAGCCTGACCCCGCGACGTGCGCGGGGATACGCTGAGCTCGCCGAGCTCTTGGTCGAGTACCTCGGGCGTTATCGTCTCCGGGAGCTGCCCTGCGATCCGGCCTTCGGCGCGGTCCCGGGGACGATCGACGCGGAGCTGCTCGGCCAGCTCCACCGCGATCAGCGGGCGGCGATCGACGCCTTGCTCGAGCTCGCGGACGACTTTGGCGATCGCTACCTGGCGCCGCTCGACGTCGAGCGATCGACGATCCGCCTCTCCGAGGTGATGATCCGCGAGCTCGGTCGCTGGCTGCGGACCGTCCGCCTGGCCCCGGTCGCCGCCGAGCGGGGCCGAGCGCCGCACCTCTCGCTCGTCAAGCAGGCGGACGCCGCTGCGCCGAAGGCTCGCCGCGGCCGTCGCAGCGCGAGGCCCCACACCGCAGCCCAGCCCCAGGCCTAGGAGGCGTGGAGTCGTCGGGGCGAGGGCCGGCGCCCCGCATCTGGGTCTGCTAGGGGCAGGGCGCGAAGGCCCTCGCGGGCTCAGGCGTCGACGAGGAGACGGCGGCCGCGGACGTAGGTGGCGCGGACAGGGCCGGCGTCGAGGTTGAAGAGGAGGGCGTCGAAGGGATCGCGCCGGCTCGAGGTGGGAAGATCGACCGCGCAGAGATCAGCGTCAAAGCCCGGCTCCAGGAGCCCGATCCGATCGTCGAGGCCGAGGGCTTCGGCGCCGCCGCGGGTCGCCAGCCACAGGAGCGCCTCGGGGGTGACCGGGGCGCCGCGGAGGAGGGCGGCGTCGTAGGCCCGGGCGGCGACCCGTCGCAGCGAGAAGGTCCGGCCCGCGCCGACGTCGGTGCCGAGGCCGACCCGGACGCCCCGGGAGGTCGCGGCCTGCAGCGGCATCACGCCGCTGCCGAGGAAGAAGTTCGAGTCGGGGCAGTGGGCGACGCAGGCGCGGCGCTCCGCGAGGCGATCCCAGTTGCGCTCGCTCAGGTGGATGCAGTGGGCGAAGAGGGAGCGCTCGCCGACGAGGCCGTGGGACTCGTAGACCTCGAGGTAGTCGGCGGCGTCGGGGAAGGCGGCGGCGGTCGCCCGGAGCTCCGCGTCGTTCTCGGCGAGGTGGGTCTGGAGCGAGAGGCCGTGGGCGCAGGCGAGGTCGGCGGCGCCGCGGAGGAGCTGCGGGGTGCAGGAGAGGGCGAAGCGAGGGGTCACGCAGAAGCGCAGGCGGTCGTCGTCATGGCCGTGCCAGCGCTCGATCAGGCCTTCGCAGGCGGCGAGCGCGGGACCTGCGGCGAGGAGGTTCTCCGGCGGCGCGCCGCGGTCCATCAAGGTGAGCCCGAGCTGGGCCCGGAGGCCGAGGCGAGCGAGCGTCGCGAAGAGGATGTCGGTCGCCGCCGGGTGGGGGGATCCGTAGATCGACGCGGTCGTCGTCCCCTGGGCGATCATCGCCGCCGAGAACTCGAGGGCCACCGCCGCCGCATAGTCGTCGTCGGCGAACTTGGCCTCCTCGGGGAAGACGGTCGCCTTCAGCCAGTCGAGCAGGGGGCCGCTGGCGCTGCCCTTGACCCGCGTCTGGGGGTAGTGAACGTGGGTGTCCACAAGGCCAGGTAGAAAGACGGCGCCAGGGTGGGTCTCGGGCAGGCGCTCGTCCGGGCTCGCGGCCTCGATCGAGGTGATGGACCCTCGCTCGTCCACCGTGATCACTCCGTCCTCGATCCATTCGAGGGTCGGGCGATTGCGCGCAGGGGCGAGGAGTCGGCCACGGAGGCGTTGTGTGGCCGGTGAGGACGTCACGACCCACAAGGCTGCCGGGAAGCGGCGCGCAGGGCAAGCCCCGACCGCGATCTCCGGCGAGCGGCGGCGCGACCGTCGACCCGCGCGGGCGGGCAAAACGGCGCTCGTGACCGGGTGAGGTCTCCGCGCTCGTCGCTGCTCAGCCGGTCCCAGAGCCGCTATCCTCGCTCCATCGTCACCGCCTCGCCACTGCTCCTCCCCCCGTGGATCGACGCGCTGCCGCCGGCGGTCGCCAGGGCCGTCGGGGTCACGCCGGCGCCAGCGGCCCTCCGCGCCCTCTTCGCCCAGGCGCCGGCCGAGGTCGAGGTCGAGGTCGAGGTGCCGCTCGCCGCCGAGCTCTCGGCGGCCTCGCGTCGTCTCCTCAAGCTCTTCGCGACGAGCCCCGCCTGGCGGCCCAAGCAGGTCAGCCGCAGCGCGGGCGCGAGCCTCCGGATCCGCTGCGTCAGCGGCCGAGGCGAGGTCGAGCTGGGCGACGGTGACTTCATCGACGGCGGCGAGGGCCCGGTCCGGCGTCTCTTCGTCGAGCTCTTCGGCGGCGCCGCGCTCTTCGAGCTGGGCGAGCGCTTCGCCGGCGGGGTCGCCCGCTTGGAGGTGCTGCAGGTGCTCACCCAGCACATGTTGGCGTCGAGCGACGTCGACGCGTCGCTGCGGATCCTCCTCTCGGGGCTCACCTCGGGCGACGGCCTCGGGTTCAACCGCGCGGCGGTCTTCGTCTACGACGAGATCCGCAGCCGCTTCGTCGGCTCGCGGGCGGTCGGCCCTGCTAGCGTCGAGGAGGCCCACCGGATCTGGGAGGCGATCACGCTCGAGGGCAGGACCTTGGAGCACATTATCACCGGCGCCGCGCAGCAGGAGGAGACGAGCGGCCTCCAGGCCCAGATCTACGGCGTCGAGGTGCTCCCCTCCGCCGAGGAGGTCGCGCGCACCCTCGCCGCCGCCGGTCCCCAGCGCTTCGTCGGCCCCTCGTCGAGCCCCGGCCTGTCCTGCCTCGGGGCGACCGGTCCCTACGTCCTGACGTGCATCGAGTCGCGGGGCGCTCCGCTGGCGCTGGTCTTCGTCGACAACCTCTATAGCGGGATCGAGATCCAGGGGCCGGCGATGGACGGCCTGGCGACCTTCCTCGGCCAGACCTCGCTGGTGCTCGACAACCTCACGCTCCTCCGCGATGTCGAGCGGCTCGCCCGCTTCGACAGCCTGACGGGGGTCTTCAACCGCCGCGAGTTCGAGGCGCGGATGGCCGTCGAGGAGATGCGCTGCCTCCGGGCCAAGCACCCCTGTTCGCTGCTCGTCGTCGACCTCGACAATTTTAAGGCGATCAACGACAGCCAGGGGCACAGCGCTGGTGACGATGTGCTCAAGAAGACAGGCGAGCTCCTGCGCCAGACCTTGCGCGCCCACGATCTCGTCGGTCGCTTCGGCGGCGATGAGTTCACGGTGCTCCTGCCGGAGACCGGCGGTGAGGATCTCGCGCGGGTCATCGGTCGCCTGGGCAAGCTCGCCTGGGAGCAGGAGATCGCGATGAGCATCGGCGGCGCCTCGTTCCCCGACGACTGCAGCGTCCCGTCGGCGCTCTTCTCGGTCGCCGACCGCAACCTCCTCGAGGCCAAGCGAGCGGGCCGCCAGCGCGCGTGCATCGGCGCCGAGGGGGAGCTCTTCGGCCTCTCCGGTCGGGGCTGAGGGCGCCGAGGTAGAGCTGAGGCAGAGCTGAGGCAGAGCTGAGGCAGAGCTGAGGCAGAGCTGCGGTGACGCGTAGACGGTGACGGTCGGCCGACCGTCGCTCGAGCCTGACGGGGACCCTCGCCCCTCGCTCGTTCTCGTCGTCACGCTCGCCGACCAAGAGAGAGGCGACGAGGGCAAGCGAGGGCGCGCGGGACCTTGCCACAGACCGCTAGGTCGGGGGCGGTGGGCTCTTCGCCCTATCGCTCGGCGTCGGATCGACCGGAGCACCGCCGGGGTCGATCGAGCCGGCCGGCGCCGGCTTCCAATGAGGGAAGCCGCGGAGGAGAACGATGACCTGCTCCAAGAGCTCAGGTTGGCTCTGGAGCTCGAGGTTGGCGACCATCGCCGGGCTCAGCCCCGAGGCGGAGCCGCCCTGGAGGATGACCTTCTTGATGTGCTCGTCGGCGACGTTGGCCTGCCAGGCGCGCTGATGGAAGTTCCGCGGCGCGGGGTCGAGGGCCGTACCGTCGCTGCCCTTGCCGTCTCCGTAGGCGCCGTGACAGCGCGCGCAGCCGGTGTCCCACAGCGCCTTGGCCTTGGCGGCGAGCGCCGGATCGACGTTGAGCTCCTGCGGATCGTCGATAAAGCCCGGCGGATCGTCGGCGGTCTGCGCTTCGGGTGCTGTCTTGGCCTGGGTCGACGGGCGCGGTGAGGCGCGCAGATCGGTGTCGCAGGCGGTCAGCCCGAGGCCCAGGCAGAGGAGGACTGTAGAGGTCATCGCCTGGCGCATGCCCGCTGATGCTGCAGGTCGAGGCTGCGATTCGCAAGTTATCGCCCTGGGGTGCCGCTTCGAGGCGCAACGAGCGGCGGCGTAGAGGAGCGATGAACTCATCGACCGCTGTGGCACCTAGACCACAACAGCGGCAAGTGCGAGGCATGGCGCGGTTTCGCGGCGATCCCAGGGCCGCTCTCCTCGGCCTTCTTGCGCACGCGAGGACCCGACGGTTAGACTCCTCCGCCGGCGCGTATAAGCCACGCGACATCCGTTTATGGTCATCCCTGCGGTTCTTCTGGTCCGTCACATCCGCCGCCATCGGCCGCGGGCGGTCGCGGACGGTACGGGCCGAAGGGCGCCAGGAACGGAGGTTTCGGCTTGCTGAAGACCGTTTCGGTCCCAGAGGCTTTTGTCCCGATCTTCGAGAAGGCGCAGGAGTACGTCGCCAAGTTCTTCTCGGAGCGCAAGGACATCCCCGAGCAGGGGACGATCGAGATCTTCGGTCAGCGCTACATCCTCGTCCGCGCGTCGTCGATGTCGGTCGAGTTCTTCGAGATGATCCAGAACCTCTACGCCGACAAGGGCGAAGAGGAGGCGCTGGGGGTCGCGCGCTCGCTCCTCTTCGACATCGCCCACACCATGGCGATCGCCGACGCGCGCTCCTTCGCCGAGCGGATGGGGGTCGTCGATCCGATAGCCAAGCTCTCCGCCGGGCCGATCCAGTTCGCCCACTCGGGCTTCTCGTTCGTCGAGATCTCGGAGGAGAGCCGACCTACGCCCGACGAGGACTTCTATCTCCTCTACGACCACCCCTTCTCCTTCGAGTCGGACTCGTGGCTGGCGGCCGGCAAGACCACGGACTTCCCGGTGTGCGTGATGAACGCGGGCTACGCCTCGGGCTGGTGCGAGGACTCCTTCGGCGTGCCGCTGGTCGCGACCGAGATCCTCTGCCGGGCGAAGGGCGACGACCACTGTCGCTTCATCATGGCCCACCCCTCGAAGATCGAGGGCTTCATCGCCGACTACCTGCGACAGCAGCCGGGGCTGGCCAAGCACGTCACCCGCTACGAGATCCCGGGCTTCTTCTCGCGCAAGAAGATCGAGGACGAGCTCGCGGCCCGCGAGGAGCAGTACCGCGGGATCTTCGAGGCGTCGACGAACACGCTGCTGATCGTCGACAACGGCGGAGAGATCATCCACGCCAACCCGGCGGCGTCGCAGCTCTTCGAGTACGCGCTCGCCGACCTCCAGGGGATGGAGCTGACCCGGCTCTTCCTCGACCCCACGTTCTTCGACGAGGTGATGGCGCAGATGTCAGAGGCGGGCGCCTTCCAGGGGGAGGTGGTCGCCACCGCCAAGTCGCGGCGCCTCTATCACCTCGAGGTCCGGGCCGCGCGCTTCCGCTACCGCAAGAAGGACAGCCTCCTCCTGGTGGTCCACGACATCACCGAGCGCAAGCACGCCCAGCTCGCGCTGCGCCGGGCCAACGACATGCTCGAGCAGCGGGTCTCGGAGCGGACGCGCCAGATCGAGGCGGTCAACGCCGAGCTTCAGGAGCTCAACGAGCGGCTCCGCTCGGCCCGCGATCACGCCGTCGACGCCAACCGGGCCAAGAGCGTCTTCTTGGCGAACATGAGCCATGAGCTGCGGACCCCGCTCAACGCGATCATCGGCTACGCGGAGCTGATCGAGGAGGAGCTCGAGGGGGCCAAGGACGAGACCCACCTCAAGGATCTCCGCCGGATCGGCACCTCCGCGTTTCACCTCCTCGCCCTGATCAACGACGTGCTCGACGTGTCGAAGATCGAGGCTGGGAAGATGGACGTATTCATCGAGACCTTCGACGCCAACGAGCTGATCGAGGACGTCGCCGAGACCGTCGAGACCCTCGCCGCGCGCAATCAGAACGAGCTGGTCTTCGAGTTCCAGGGCGAGCACCGGACGGTCGCCGCCGACCGGACCAAGGTCCGCCAGATCCTCTACAACCTGCTGAGCAACGCCTGTAAGTTCACCGATCGGGGGACGATCACGCTGCGTGCAGAGGTCGTCGCCGACGCCGACGACGTCGAGTGGTTGGAGCTCGAGGTCGTCGACAGCGGCATCGGCATCCCCGAAGATCGGCTGGAGGAGCTCTTCCAGCCCTTCCGTCAGGCGGACGAGTCGACGACGCGGAAGTACGGCGGGACCGGCCTGGGCCTGGCGATCACGCGCTCCTTCTGCGAGCTGATGGGCGGCTCTGTGATCGCCAGGAGCGTCGTCGGCGAGGGCTCGACCTTCTCGGTTCGGATCCCGCGGCGGGTAGGCTCGGCCGAGCTGGTCGAAGCGCCCTGAGCGGGCCTCGTCGAAGCACGGCGCTCAGGGCGGCGCGGCAGCGCTCCGGCGGGTGTGCCGGCGGAGGGAGAGGTCTCCAGGGGGCATCTCCGGCCAATCTGAATCGAGATTCCCCTCCCTCTAGACTACAATGGCCGTCTACGTGGGGTCGGGATTGGATGCTCCTGGGGGGCCGAGTGGTTGAAGAGAGCTGGCGACGCCAGCTCCTCGAGGTCGCTGGAGTTGCGCGTGTGCTCGACGGCGAGGGACGGGTATACGCAGGGAGCACGGGCTGGTCCGCGCACCTCGGCGACTGCCTTGAGCCGGGGCTCGGTGAGCCCTTCGCGGGGGCGCTCGCAGAGGCTGACGCCGCGGCCTTCGCCGAGGCGCTGCGGCTCGCCGCGGGCGAGGGCCGCGCGGAGCTCGAGCTCCTGTGGCCGCGCCGCGGAGGAGGCTCCCGGTGGGTCCGCTGTCGCCTCGCCCCTGTCGGCGCCGACCGGATAGGCGCGCTCGTCGAGGACGTCGACGGCCCCCGTCGAGCGCTCGAGGCCCTGCGCGGCCGGGCCGATCGGACCCAGTCCTTCGTCGACAACACGGCCGACGCGTTCATCGCCCACGACATGAACGGGCGCTTCGTCGACGTCAACAAGGCTATGTGCGACTCGGTCGGCTACAGCCGCGAAGAGCTGCTGCAGATGCACATCTACGAGGTCGAGCTGACTGTGAAGAAGGGCTCGATCCGCGGGATCTGGAGCCGCATGACCCCCGGCATTCCGGTGACGATCGAAGGCAAGCACCGACGCCGCGACGGGTCGGTCTTCCCGGTCGAGGTCCGCCTCGGCCTCTTCGGCGAGGGAGACGCTGCGCGGGTGATGGCGCTTTGCCGCGACATCTCCGAGCGCAAGCGGGCCGAGGCCGCCCGCCACGAGCTCAACGAGGCGCTCGCCCTCGCCCGCGACGAGGCTATCCGGGCCGACCAGGCGAAGAGCCAGTTCCTCGCCAACATGAGCCATGAGCTGCGAACCCCGCTCAACGCGGTGATCGGCTACACCGAGCTCATCACCGAGGACCTCGAGGTGTTGGGCGCGAGCTCGCTGAGGCCCGACCTCGAGCGGGTGCACGGGGCCGCGACCTTCCTCCTCGGGCTCATCAACGACATCCTCGACATCTCGAAGATCGAGGCCGGTCGCTTCGACATCTACCTGGAGGAGATCGACGTCGAGCACGTGCTCGCAGAGGTGGTCGACGTCATCCAGCCGCTGGCGGAGCGCAACCGCAATCGCCTCGTCAGCCGGCTTGAGGCCGGGATCGGGGCGGTCCGGACCGACCGGCTCAAGCTCCGGCAGGTGATGAACAACCTGCTGAGCAACGCCTGCAAGTTCACCTCGGAGGGGGAGATCGGGCTCGTCGTCAGGCGCGAGGGCTCGGGGGGCGAGTGGCTGGTGATCGAGGTGTCGGACACCGGCGTCGGCATCCCGGCCGAGCGCCTTGAGATGATCTTCGAGGCCTTCGCCCAGGCCGACTCGTCGACGACGCGGAAGTACGGCGGCACGGGCCTCGGCCTGACGATCTCGCGGCGCTTTTGCGAGATGCTCGGCGGCGGGATCGAGGTCACGAGCGCGGTCGGCGAGGGCTCGACCTTCACCGTTCGGATCCTCGCCTGGGCGACCGAGGAGGATGTGCTCGAGGCCTCTCGAAGCCTCGGGATCGAGCCTGAGGAGCCGGCCGCGGAGAGCTCGGGCTCGGCGCGGGCTGTGGCAGCGGCGACGAGCGCCGAGGCGGCGCGGTCGCAGGTGAGCGCGGCCGCAGATGGGGGGCTGGGGCTCCCCTACGACGAGGCGCCGGTGGTCCTGGTGATCGACGATGATCCGGCGGTCCACGATCTGATCGCGCGCCACCTCGTCCGCGAGGGCGTCCGGATCCGCTCCGCCTACGACGGGCGGGAGGGGATCGCCCACGCGCGGGCGTTCCGCCCCGCGGCGATCCTCCTCGACGTCATGCTCCCGGACATCAGCGGCTGGGAGGTGCTCGCGGCGTTGAAGGCAGAGCCTGCGCTGGCGACGATCCCGGTGGTCTTCTCGTCGATCCTCCAGGAGCAGGGCCGGGCGCTCTCCCTCGGCGCCGACGACTATCTCGTCAAGCCGGTGAGCCGAGAGCGCCTCCTCTCGGTGCTGACGCTCCACGCCGGGGGCGGGGAGGGGACGGTCTTGGTGGTCGACGACGACGCCGACGCCCGCGAGGTCTACCGCCGCGGGCTTCGCCAGAGCGGCTGGGAGGTGCGCGAGGCCTGCCACGGCGTCGAGGCGCTGGAGCGGCTCGAGGAGGGCCCGGCGGACGTGATCATCCTCGACCTGATGATGCCGGAGATGGACGGGTTTGCCGTCGTCGAGCATCTCCGTCGAGATCCCCGCTGGAGCGGGATCCCGGTGGTCATCGCCTCGGCGATGGAGCTCTCGGAGGCGGACCGGCGACAGCTCCGCAGCCGTGTCGCGGCGGTCTACCGGAAGGGGTCGCTGTCCTTGGTCGAGCTCAGCGCTTCGCTCGCCCGCCTCGCGAAGAAGAGGAACCAGGCGGAGGCCGGCCCGCGGCGCTAGCTGTGACGTCGGCGGTCGTGTGAGGTGCTCCTGTGGCGATGGCGGTCAGGCAGAGCAGCCCCTGGCCCAGGGGCCCTCGCTCTTGTGCCGCGGTCGTCGGTCCTCTCGGGCACGAGGCCGTGCTGGGCCCTTGCTCACGCCTTGGCGGGGCTGAGGATGGCCGAGGAGCGCCGAGGACTGGAGCGCCGAGGACGGTCGGGGAAGGCCGACGAGGGCAGACCGAAGGGCAGACCGAAGGGCAGACCGGAGGGCAGACCGGAGGGCAGACCGGAGGCCAGACCGGATGGCAGACCGGAGGGCAGGCAGACCTTCGCGGCAGGCGAGGTTGGCCTAGCTCCGCAGGCTGATGCAGAGGGCGAGGGCGGCGGTCTGACGCTCTTTGCTCGAGCCGGTGGAGGTGCACCAGACCGGGCGTCCCTCGACCTCCCGTCGGACCTGGACCCAGTGGGCTGGACCCACCGCGCTCGCGCTCTCAAAGGTGAGCGCCCAGCCGTCGGCGAGGGTGGTCTCGGTGAGGCCTGTGGGGCCGACGAGGTCGGCTTCAGCCTTCGCCTCGGCGAGGGTCGCAGGTGTGCGCTGACCGGCGAGCTCGACCCGGACGTTGAGCCCGTCGCCGTGGATCGTCAGGCCCTCGCCGAGGAGCGCGTCGCGGAGCTCGGCGTCGGCGGGGGCGTCGGCGTGGAGGCCGAGCTGGGGGAGGGCGAGGGGCTCGAGCCCTTCCTCCTCGGCCTTGGCGGTCCTCGGGGCGCTGCGAGGGCTGGGAGCTGGCTCCGCTCGCCGCTGAAGCTCCCCGTCCCCAGCGGTCTCGGCCCGGTCGCGCGGCGACGCGTCAGCGCAGGCGAGGAGGAGGGCGATGGGGAGGAGCGTGAAGGCTGTGCGCATACGCCTGCGTGTCCCGAGGGGGAGAGGGCCCTTTAGGGGGAGCTGTCAGGGGAGGGCCTGTCCCCGAGGTCAGGCCGGCGGAGACCTCGTCAGGAGCGCGAGCGGAAGTTGTAGGCCCGGTAGGTGTTGACCCTGGCGACGCCGCGGGGGGCTGGCTCGACCTCGGGGACAGGGCTCTCCGTCGGCATCGCCGTGACGTCGACGTGGAAGCGGACGCCGGGAGCGGCCTCGATCGCCCGGAGGTACTCGATCGTCAGGGTCTTCGCCTCGTCCGCGTCGCAGGCGACGACGGTGAGCCCGGTGGTGTAGCCGTCGCAGTCCTCGGGCCAATGCTCGGGGCTCTCGCAGGCCTCGGCCCGGGCGAGCACCTCAAAGGTGCAGGCCGTGGGGGAGCGGCCGTAGTCGGCCTCGTTGATGCAGTCGAAGATGTGCGGGGTGATCCACTCGTGGCGACCGGCGATCCGGGCGACCTCGCGGGCCTCGCGGCGGCGACCGCTCTGCCACAGCGCCTCGAAGATCTCCTCGACGACGACCGAGGCGTAGCCGGCGTGCAGCGGATCGACGTAGCGCTCGAGGACGAGGTCGAGGGCGCGGTAGAGGTAGCCCAGGGCCACGTCGAGCTCATCCTCGGCGCCGAGGCTCCACGAGCCGAGCACCGCCAGGGTCAGCGGGTTGTCGGGCTCGCAGCGGCGGGCGGCGTCGAGGGTGCTCAGCGCCTCCTCGTAGCAGGCGAGGCGGAAGAGGGTGATCGCCTTGTTGTAGAGGGCGCCGGGGTGCTCTGGGCCGACCGAGAGGGCGAAGTCGAAGCGCTCGATCGCCTCCTCGAAGCGCTCCAGGTCGGAGAGACAGATCCCGTGCTCGACGAGGATCTCGAGGTGGAGCGGATCCTCCATCAGGTAGGCGTCGTAGACCTGCTCGGACTCCTCTAGGCGGCCCTGTCGGCGGAGGAGGGCGCCGAGCGCCGAGGTGGCCTCGACCATCGGCCCCTGATCGGCGTCGAGGGCGTTGGCGCCGCGGTAGGCGCTCTCGGCCCCGCTCTCGTCGCCGAGCCGCTCGAGGATCGCCCCGAGGTTGTAGCGCTGGAGCGCCCCGGTCGGGTCGGCCGCGGCCGCCGACTCGAAGGCGACCTTGGCCCCGTCGTAGTCGCCGATCAGATCGAGGACGTTGCCGAGGGCGATCAAGATGTCGGGGTTGCGGGGAAACTCGGAAGCTGCCCTTTGGGCCAGGGTAGCCGCGGCCTCGAACTCGCTGGTCTCAGAGAGGCCGCGGATCCAGAGGCAGTACATCCGAGTCAGCTCGGAGGGCGGCAGCTCAGGCTCCCAGCAGCTCCGGAGGAGTCTGACGGCGGAGTCCGCTGCGCCCTGGTCGAGGAGGGTTCCGATAGCGTCCAGTTGATGCATGGGCGGCGGAGTTGGAGGGCCGAGCCGGCGCTGGCGAAAGTTGTTACACAGACCACTCGATCCTGGCAATGAACGTCACAGTTTGCACTCTGCTGCGGGATCGGCGGTCCCGCGGATGCGCACCTGGAGCCGGGCGCGCCTCAGCTCGGACTGCGAAGAGCGCCGGCCTCGGTCGGGGATGACTCCGCACGCCGCAGGCGCTCTGGAGGCCCGCTGGGGGAGGCCCGAGTGCGCTCGCAGGACGATCGTCCGTCCCTCAGCCGCGGCAGAAGGGCGATGCGTCGGGTCATCGCGCATGTTCCTGGGGGGCTGAGAGGCCCGCTGCGGGCCGCGAGGGGCGTCGCCGGCTCGCCCTTGCGGACAGGCGCCGCCGAGGTCCGCAGCGGACCGGCTAGGTCCAGCGCGCGCAGCGGCCGGGGGCTCGCTGGACTTGGGGTCTAAGGACCACGATTTCGCTCGGGATCTCTCCGGAGCGCAGAGGTCAGCGAGCGCGCCCCAGCGCGCCCAGACGATCACGGACGAGGCCGACGAAGATCTGGATCCCGAGGGGGATCAGGGTGTCGTCAAAGTCAAAGTCGGGGTGATGGCAGACCGGCGTGTCCTCCCCCGGGCGCTGGGCCCCGAGGAAGAAGTAGGCCGAGGGGGTGTGCTGGGCGAAGTAGGCGAAGTCCTCGCCGCCGGCCATCGGCAGGCCGTCGTCGCTGACCTTGGCGCTGCCGAGCACCTCGCGACCGACGCGGGTCACCGCCTCGGCGCAGCCAGGATCGTTGATCAGCACCGGGTAGCCGGTCTTGAGGTCGAGGTCGACGCCGACGTCGAAGGTCGCCGCGACGCCGCTCAGGATCCCGCGGACGCGGGCGAGCACCCGCTCGGTCACCGCCGGGGCGAAGGTGCGGATGGTCCCGAGGAGGCGGGCGCTCCCCGGGATCACGTTGTCGGTGGTCCCGGCCAGGAAGGCCGTGACCGAGACCACCGCGCCGCCCTCGTAGCCGAGCTCGCGGGAGACGACGGTCTGGAGCGCGGTGACCAGGTGGGCGCCGGCGACGATCGGATCGCGGCAGAGCTGGGGCTGCGATCCGTGGCCGCCCTTGCCGGTGATGATGATCGTGAAGGAGTGGACCTGGGCCATGATCGGACCGGCGCAGACCCGCAGCTCGCCGCGCGGGTAGCCCGGCCAGCTGTGCAGGCCGTAGACCTCGTCGACCCCTTCGAGGGCTCCCTCGGCGACCATCACCTTGGCACCGCCGCCGCGGACCCCCTCTTCGGCTGGCTGAAAGAGCAGGCGGACGTTGCCGTCGATCGCGTCGCGGCGGCGGGCGAGGAGATCGGCGACGCCGAGGAGGATCGTCGTGTGTCCGTCGTGGCCGCACTTGTGGGCGCGGCCGGCGTGGACCGAGCGATAGGGGAGGTCGGTCAGCTCCTCCATCGGCAGGCAGTCGATGTCCGCGCGCAGGGCGATCGTCGGCCCCGTCCCGTGCCTGTCGGGGTGGAGATCGGCGATGAGCCCGGTCTCGGCGCAGGCCCGCGGCGAGTAGCCGCGCTCCTCGAGCCAGGCGCGGACCAGCGCCTGGGTCCGCACCTCTTCAAAGCCGAGCTCGGGGTGTTGGTGGATGTCGTGGCGGATCGACCGCAGCTCCGGGACGAGGGCGCTGATGGAGGTCTCGAGGTCGTTCCAGGACATGCCCCGCAGGGTACACGATGGCGCCCGGGGTCGGCGTCGTGGCACCCTGCGGGCGATGATCCGTCGTCGGGGACCCATCCGCTCCAAGGCCTTCGTTCTCTACGCCGGAGAGGAGACGCCGCACCGCTCCTGCGGCATCGCCATCGCCGAGGCCTTCGGCCGGCCGACCGCGGCCTACCAGAGCCTGCGCCGCGGCGGGATCACCGGTCAGGGGACCTGCGGGGCGATCGTCGCCGGTCAGCTGATCCTCGGCGAGCTCCTCGGCGATCCCGATCCGCGGGGGCCGGTGACCGACGGGCTGCGCGGGGCGATGATCCGCTACCAGCGACGTGTCGCCGATGAGCTCGACCGGGGAGAGAGCGACGATCTTATCTGCGACCATATGACGGCGCCGCACGGGGACTTTCGCGGCCAGGCCCGGCACGCCTTCTGTACGCGGGTCGTCGCCCAGGTCGCCCAGCTCGTCGACGAGACCCTCCGCGAGGAGGGGGTGGAGGTGCCGGCGACCCCGCTCGAGCTGGCCGACGGCGCCAGGTTTGACCCGCGGGTCGACGCCGATCGCGAGCCGCCGTCGGGCGAGGCCTTGGAGGGCGGGGATGCGGCCGGGTGAGCGAGAGCCAGGAGGCTCGCAGGAGGGCGCCGCTGCCCTGGCCAGGCGCCTCGGCCTCGGAGAAGAGCTCGGGGTCGGGGGCACACCGAGGCTCACCCTCACGAGCGCCCTTCGGGGTCCGGTCGAGACGATAGGCTCCCTCCGGCGCTTCGTCGGTCATGCCCGCGGTGGCGCGCCCGCTCCGTCCCTCGGGGGCTCGGCTCCCGAGGAGCGCGGCGCCCTCGGGGGGCGCGACGCTCGAGGAGATCGAGCGCGTCGACAGGGGGTCGATGATCGCGGCGACTTGAGCGAGCCTGGGCTCCTGGAGCTGCTGGAGCTGCGCCTCGGGGTGCCGCTGCTCGGGCTGGCGATGGAGCGGGTCATCGGCTTTGCGGGCAGGGAGAGCGCCGCCCCCCACCTGCTCTTCAGCGCCGTGACGACCGGAGCGCCAGGGGCCCCCGCCGTCGCCACGATCACCGCGGACCTCCTGCCGCGGCGCGACCTGATGCTGGACCCGACCTACGCCGACAGGGTCTACGGGCCGCTCGCCGCGGAGCTCGAGGAGTTCGCGAGGGGCTCGGAGGACGCCTGCGACGGGGTGGAGCTCGCGCTCGAGGGTCCGGTCGCGCGGCGCCTCGTGGCCTCCCCCTGGGCGAGCCGTGTGAGCGCGGTCGCCGGTCCGCCGACCCTGCGAAGCGGGCTCTTTCGCGTCTACGCCGCGCGTTGGATCGAGCTGGTCTCGGGGGGCGAGGATGCGCTCGCGGGCTCGCGGGACCCTTGGGCGCCGGAGCCCGCCTCGCGCTACCGAAGGTTGCGGGCGGTCCTCAGCGAAGCTCGCTCCGATCCCCTCTGGCGGGAGCTCGCGCGGCTCTGCGGTCCGGAGCAGGCGGCCGCGGTCGGGGCCCTCGTCCGCGGCGACGGGTGAGCCGGACATCGGCCGGTCGCGGGCTCACCTCGGCGCCGCTGCGGAGCGCGGGACCAGCGTCGGATGGGCGTGGGATGGGCGTGGGATGGGCGTGGGATGGGCGTGGAGCCTCGACGGTCAGCGACGCCCAAGCAGGGGGGCAGGAGGCCTCAGCGAGCCTGTCTGCGCTTCCCAGCGCCGATTTTTGGCCTTGCTCGGCGCTTTCGGCTAGGTCTGCGGCAGGAGTATCGATGACGATGGAGATTATCCCGAGCGAGCTTGCACAGGCGATCCAGGCCGGAGATTGTGTCCTCTGGAGCGGCGCCGGGATCGGAGCCCTCGCCGGGCGTCCGGGCTGGAAGGTGGCCCTGACCCGGGCGATCGAGCACTGCGCGGTCGGGGTCCAGCCGCAGCTCCACGACCTCGTCGCCGAGGGGCGCCTTCGCCCGGTGCTCGCGTACATCGGCCGTCACTGCGGGGAGTCCGCGTTGGCGAGCTCGATGGCGGGCGAGGGGACGCCGGTCGCGGGCTCCGAGCTGCTGGCCGCGATCCCCTGGCGAGCCTGCTTCGCGACCGCCTACGGCGAGCTCATCCGCGATCTCTACGCCGCCCGTGGTCAGGAGATCGAGCTCCTGACCCACCGCGAGATCCACCGCCCGACCCTGCGCGCCTGCGCCCGCGACGATGAGCGGCCGATGATCCTGCGCACGCCGCCCGCCGGCCGGAGCATGCGCGCCGATCGTGCCCTCTTCGAGCTCGTCGAGGAGGTCACGCGGACCCGGACGATCTTCTTCTTCGGCTTCTCCAAGAGCGACCCCGACTTCGCCGAGATCCTGGAGCTCCTCGGGCGGATCGGCCGCGGTCGTCGTCATTACGCCTGGCTCGCCGACGTCAGCGCTGCGGAGGCCGAGGAGCTGCTCGAGAGCCGCAACATCGAGGTCATCGATCCCGGCGCCCTCGTCGACCTGGGCGCGGCGCTGCAGGCCCTCCACGAGGGGACAGGCGAGCACGCCGGCGGCGCCTCGACGTCGCGGGTGGAGCTCGTCGCCTTTGATCTGGCGCGGGCCTTGGCGCACGTCCCGGTCCGGGCCGACATCGCCGCCGACATCGCCTTCGCCTGCGACATCGAGGGGCTCGATCGTCTCGTCGCCGAGCTCGCGCAGGCTGCGGAGGAGGCGGCCTCCCTGCTCAGCGACGGGCTCGTCCAGGTCGAGGACGACGGCTTCGATCGGATCGACGTCAGCACCCTCCTGCGCCTCGGTAACGTCTACCTCGCCCGCGGGCGGACGACCGACGCCAGGCGCTGCTTCAAGGCGGTCCGCCTCCGCGGCGCCGGCCCGGAGTACCAGGCGGTGGCGCTCTTCAACCTCGCCTTGGCGGCCGCGGCCAACGGCCTCGAGCGGCTCGCGGTGAGCGGCCTCCGGTCGGCCGCAGAGGCGGACCGTTCGCTCTCTCTCCTGCCGGAGCGCCTCGAGCTCGAGGCCGTCCGCGCCTACGATCCGAGCCGCCTGGTCCTCGGCGGTCGTGAGCATCGCAGCGGCGAGCGGGTGGAGCTGTGGCTGCGGACCCTCGGACAGCCGGTCGGGATCCACGATCAACGGCGCTTCCACCTCGAGGTCCAGCGGGCGGTCGAGCTCTCGCATCCTGGGGTTCAGCGGCTGCGCGGCGGCTTCACCGACGGTCAGCTCTTCGGGATCATCGCCGATCCGATCCCCGGCGTGACCCTCGAGGAGGCGCTCGGCGGCGGCGGGCGGATGGCGATGTACCGGGCGCTGCGCCTGTCGATGGCGCTCCTCGACGCGATCGCGGCGATCCACGCCCACGGCATGGTCCACCGCGACATCCGTCCAGCTCAGGTCGTCCTCGCGGCGGAGGGGCCCGTGCTCTGCGGTCAGGGCTTTAGCCCGCTGATTAACTTCAGGCGCCCGACCCTGCGCCACCTCGCCGACGGCTACGTCGCGCCGGAGCTGCTCGCCGGCGAGGCCCCGTCGCCGACGAGCGACGTCTACAGCGTCGCCGCCGTGCTCTACCGGGCGCTCAGCGGTCGCTCGCCGTCGACCTCGGTCCAGCCCGCGTCCGCCTTCCAGCCGGAGCTCGACCCGCGGATCGACGAGGTGCTCGCCCTCGCGCTCCACCCCGATCCGGGCCTTCGCCTCTCGCCACGCCGGCTGCGCTCGGAGCTGGCGGGGATCGTCAGCGTGCCGATGCTCCTCGTCTCCCGCCTCGGGGGCCGCCCTGGTGAGGCCCCTGTCGCCGAGGCGCCGGAGTCCTCGCCGTCGGCAGAGGCGCCCATGGACGAGTGCGTTCGGCGGCCGCGGCTGCGGGCGGATCTCGGCGCGAGCCTGCTCTAGCCCTGAAATAAGCGCTGGTGTGAGGTGCCCTCACAAGCCCGCGTAGAACCCCTGATGACACGGATTTCGCGCTTCGACCGTATCTGTGCGGGTGAGCGCTCACCTCTCGCTTGACGACGGGCGGAGCTCGGAGGCTGAAGGCGGGCGGGCGAGGGGCGACGAGGCGGGTCCCTC
>JAUHWG010000044.1 GCA_030424595.1 Polyangia bacterium | reverse complement strand
TCGCGCTCGCTTGGACTTCGACACGGACCGAAGTTCGGCCGACGATGCGCGTTGTTTCTCATCATCGTCGAGAGTCGCGACGAGCACGTACCGAGCGAAGACCGACGCGAGCAAGCGATCCACGTACTCGCAAGCGGAGCGCCTACAGATCTGCTCCCGACTTCATATGATCTGTACCAAGGGTCACTCTCTCGATCGAGACGATCGCTGAGCGTCCAGCGGAGCGCCGACAGACTCGCTCGGGCGAGCGAGGGGCGACGGGTGGGACGCAGCGGGAGGACCCGTGCCTCGCGCGGAGACACGCGTACCTGTTTCTTCAAGCACCTCAGCCTCACCCGTGGCGAGCACGTGGCATGGGAGGACCCGCGTCCGCGAGGGACCCGCCTCGTCGCCCCTCGCCCGCCCGCCTTCAGCCTCCGAGCTCCGCCCGTCGTCAAGCAGGAGGTGAGCCTTCACCCGCGCCCGAGCACTCGGGCGGCAAAAGTCCGCGTGAGCGCACTTCTACACGGAACTGGGGGGGTTCACACCAGCGCTTATTGAGGGCTAGACGGCCGTGGCGAACGCCCTGGCCGGGCTCTCCTTCGCAGGGTCATCGCCGCGATCACGAAGAACGCGCACCTCGGGGAGGTACGCTGCCGGCGCGCGATCGGCTACGCTCGCCCCCATGCCCGCGCGCTTCGCCTCCTGTCTTTGCGGCCAGCTCTCGATCACCTGCGAGGGCGAGCCGCTCCGGGTCTCCGTCTGCCACTGTCTCGCCTGCCAACGGCGGAGCGGGAGCGCCTTCAGCGCTCAGGCGCGATGGCCCGAGGGGCAGGTAAGGATCGAGGGCCGCCCCAGCGAGTGGACGCGGAAGGGCGACGAGGGCGGCAGGATCGTCCACCGCTTCTGCCCCACCTGCGGCTCGACCCTCTACTACACCGTAGACTCGATGCCGGGCCTCATCGCCGTCCCGATCGGAGCGTTCGCCGATCCTGACTTCCCGTCTCCGACCTTCTCGGTCTACGAGGAGCGAAGGCACCGCTGGGTCGAGATCGTCGGCGACGCCATCGACCGCATGGACTAGCAGCCCCTGACAACGATCCCGACGCTCCCGACGATCGCGCCGTGAGAGCACAGGCGGCGGCGCGGGCTCCAGGAGGGTCTATCCGCCACGCCGAGGCTCAGACTCGGCGCCGAGGCGATCGGGGACCGGTGACTGAGCCCCGCCGATCTACTCGGCCGCGGGCTTCTCGACAGGCGCGACCGAGGCCCGCAGCGCGTCGACGATCGCCCGCTTGTCCGCGGTCGTCATCGCCTCGGCGAGCTCGGCGACGGCCTTCTTGTTGGCGGCGTGGCGGGTCGCGTCGAGGCCGAGCTCGCCGGCGAGGGCGTCGCTGTAGACCGCGAGCTGCCAGTTCTTGGCGGCCTGGATCGTGCTCGCCTTCGGCGCCCGATCGACCGCGCTCAGGTCGGCCCCCGTCAGGTCCGCGCCGCTCAAGGTCATCCGCCCGGACATGTCCGCCTCCGCCAGATCCACGCCGCCGAGCGAGGCCCCGCTGAGGTCGGCGTTCTCGAGCTTCGCGGCGCGCAGCGAGCTGAGGCTGAGGTCCGCCTTGGCGAGGTCCGCCCCCGTCAGGTCGGCGTTGCCGAGGAGCGCCCCAGAGAGCGTGACGCCGGCCATGTGAGCGCTGCCGAAGCGGGCCTGCCGAGCGTCGACGCCGACCAGGCTCGAGCCCTCGAGGTGGGCGTCACTCAGGTCGGTCCGGACCATCTTCGCCCGATCCAGGCGGGCGTCCTGGAGCACGATCTCGCCGAACTCGAGCTCGCTGAGGTCCGCCTCCACCAGGTAGGCGCCGCGCAGGCTGAGCGGGGTCAGGTCGATCGCCGAGCCCTCGAGGTAGTGGAGCAGCAGCTCCTGCTCGGGGCTGTGGAGCACCTCCTTGACCTCCATCTTCACGGGGTCGACGGTCCGGTAGGGGTCGAGCTGGCTGAGGGTCCGCTGGATCCGGCGGTACATGCCGGCCGAGATCCGGGTCTTGGCCGCCGAGCCGAGGCCGCCTTCGCCGGCGCCGCGGCTCTGCTTGACCAGGGCGATCTCCGCGTCGATGGCGTCGATCAGGCCGAGGACGATCGCCTGCCGCTGGGCGGCGATGCTGAGCGAGAGGTCGACCTTGCGGGACCGCTCGTCGCCCTTCATCTGCGCCTCGATCATCGCGTTCTGGGCGGTCAGGAGCTCATTTTGCTGGCCCATGCGCTCGACCTGGAGGTAGCTCGCGAGGAAGACCGCGAAGGAGATCGCGCCGCCGAGAACGGCGATGAGGGTGCTCATCGCCATCACCCGGAAGATCATCGCCACGAAGAGCCCCGAGAGCTCGCGGACGCTCGGCTGGATCCGGTGGAGGCGGGCCCAGAGCACGTGGAGGTGGTGCGGGTCTTGGGTCCGGACCAGCGCCAGGACGTCCTCGCTGGCCTGGGGCAGGACCGCCCCGGCCTCCGAGAGGAGGGTCAGCGCGTTCTTCTGGAGGCGCTTCTTCCGGCTCTCGAAGACATAGTGGCCGATGATCACGCCGAAGATCATCGCCACGCAGATCAGCAGGAGACCGCTGGCGACGTACCAGACCGCGTCGAGCTTGCTGCCGACGGTGACGACGAGCGAGAGGACGACGCCGATCGAGATCCCCTTGATCAGCGTCGGCTCGGTGATCCAGAGGAAGAGGCGGAGCAGCCGTCCGCGGCGGAGCAGCTTCGGGCTCGCGGGGCTCGGGCTCGGCGGCTCGACGGGGCTTCGCGGGGTCTCGCTCATGGAAGGTCGGAGAGTATAACGAAGGCGCCCCGGCTGCGGCCGGCGGCGAAGCGCAGCCCGCTCGCGCCGAGGCGGGCGATCGCGACGCTGAGACAGGGGCGCTCCGCCGGACCGCAACGCCCCTTTGGCGGGGGCCTCCCGGCCAGCGAGGGGAAGCCCGAGCCTCCGCGCTCGTCTGCGCGCCCTCCTGCGATGGGCAGCGCCCCCGACCTGGCGTACCATCGGCAGGCATGGCGCTGGTCGCCGCTACCGCCCGCCTCCTCGATCCCGTCGACGGCCTCCGGCGCCGCTGGCTGCGGCTCTTGGGGCCGCTTTGCCGACCCTTGATGGTCGACCGCGACGTCCGGATCGCGGTGATGGCGAGCCTGATGATCGTCACCGCGACCCTGGCGACGATCGTCCTCCCGCTCTGGGTGTTGGCGATCGGACCGATGATCTGGGGCGTCCCCCACCTCCTCGCGGACGTCCGCTACCTCGTCGTCGGCCAGGGCTTTCACAGGCGACCGCTCCTGTGGTTCCTCGGCGGCCTGCCGATCGTCGCGACCGGCTTCGGCGCGGGGCTCAGCTTTGGCCTCCTCGGCGTCGCCGCGGTCGCCCTCGTCGCCCGCGCGGGGCTCGGCCGCCGCCTCGCCGCCATCGCCGTCGCCGGCCTCTTGAGCCTCGGCGTCGACGCCATCGGCTCCCTCGCCGATCTGATCTTCGCCTACCTGCACAACTTCATCGCCGTCGCCCTGTGGTGGGCCTGGCGACCGCGGACCCGCAAGCTCCACTGGATCCCGCTCGCGCTCTTCGTCGGCGTCAGCGGGCTCCTCCTCTCGCCCGTAGGTCTGAACCTCGCCGAGCGCAGCGCGGCCCTCTTCCGCGAGGTCGGCGGGCTCGGCATCGACTACCAGCTCGCCCGCCTCGCCCCCGGCCTCGACATCGAGCTCGGGCTGCGCCTGGTGCTCCTCTACACCTTCACCCAGTCGATCCACTACGCGGTCTGGGTCCACCTGCTCCCCGACGAGGACCGGACGCGGGCGACCCCGCCGACCTTCCGCCGCTCCTTCGTCGAGCTCTGCCGTGACCTCGGCGGGCCGGTCATGATCGGCGCGGCCATTCTCGCCCTCTTCTTCGCCGCTTGGGCGATGCTCGACCTCCGCGATGCCTACTCTGGCTACTTCCGCTTCGCCCGCTTCCACGGCCACCTGGAGCTCGCCGCCGTGACGCTGCTCGTCCTCGAGGGGAGGTTCGCGTGGTCACGGTGACGGTCGCCGCGTGGTTCTCGGCCTACCTCCTGACCCAGGCGGTCGAGGTGCCGATCTACCTCCTCGCGACCCGCGGCCAGCCGTGGCGCGCGCGGGTGATGATCGCGGTCGCGGCGAGCACCCTCACCCACCCGATGGTGTGGTTTGTCATCCCAGCGCTCCACTTCCCGAGCTACGCGGCCTACTTCGTCGGCGCGGAGAGCTTCGCCGTCGTCGTCGAGGCGCTCCTGCTCTGGTCGCTCGGGATCCGACGCGCGCTCCTCTGGTCGCTCGCCGCCAACGTCGGCAGCGTGGTCGTCGGCCTCATCCTCCGCTCGCTCATCGGCTGGCCCTAAGGGCACACCAGCGCCGACGCAGACGTCGGCGTCTGCCATCGCAGGAGCGCCCTGGCCCGGATCGCGCGGGCTCTTGGAGCAGAGCTCAGGGTCACCGATAGGGGCTCTACCCCTGCGCGGCCGAACGCCGTGATCGAGGCGAAGATCCCTACCCGGGCCGGGCCGGGCCAGGCCGGCCCCGGCCAGCCCTGCCTGGCCCAGCCTGGCCCAGCCTGGCCCAGCCTGGCCCGGCCCCGGTCGTCACCTGCGGTTCGTGCTGGTATGTCCACGAGCGCCTGTTGCGGGGGCATGGCGCGAGCGAGCGCCCGCCGCCGCGGGTCTCCGTGATAGCGTCATTGCTCCCCCTCTGTGACCACGCCGACCTACGAGAGCCCCCCTCTTCGTCCCGAGAGCCAGGACGAGACGAGCCTGCTGGCGACGTCCGGCACGGTGGTGGACGCGGACCTGGGCGTGGACGCGGACCTGGACGCGGACCTGGACGCGGACCTGGACGCGGACCACCTCGCGGCCCCCGACCTCCTCCCCGCGGGGACCCTCCTCGTCGACCGCTACCAGATCCTGCGCAAGCTCGGCGAAGGGGGGATGGGCGTGGTCTACCTCGGAGAGCACCTCAACGTCGGGCGCAAGGTCGCGATCAAGGTCCTCCACGCCGAGTGGAGCGCGGTCGACGAGGTCGCAGGTCGCTTCGCCGCCGAAGCTCGGACCGCGAGCGCGATCGGTCACCCGGGGATCATCGACGTCCTCGACGCCGGTGAGCTCGACGATCAGCGCCTCTTCTTGGTGATGGAATTCGTCGACGGCGAAGACCTGGGCCAGCTCCTCGACCGCCGCGGCGCCCTACCGCCGCTCGAGGCCTGCACGATCGTCCGCGCCGTCGCCGAGGCGATCGCCGCGGCCCACCGGGCCGACGTCGTCCACCGCGATCTCAAGCCCGACAACGTCATCATCAGCGGGCGAGACGACGGGAAGACGATCAAGATCCTCGACTTCGGCGTCGCCTCGAACAAGGCCCCGAGCCGGCGCCAGCAGAGCGCCGCGGCGACGACCCCCGGCATGGTCATCGGCACCCCTGAGCACATGTCGCCGGAGCAGGCGCTCGGCGAGGCGGCCGGGCCCCACTTCGACATCTACGCCCTCGGATCGCTCCTCTTCACGCTCATCGCCGGGCGCCCGCCCTTCGTCGACGACAACCCGCTCAAGGTGCTCGCCTTCAAGCAGACCATGCCGGCGCCCTCCCTCGGCTCGATGTTCACCGGGCTTCCGCCGTCGCTGGTCTCCCTCGTCGACGACACGCTGGCGACCTCCGTCGCCCAGCGACCGCCGACCGCCGAGCTCTTCGTCGACCGTCTCGACCAGGCGATCGCCGCGCTCCGCGGGGGGCCGACCGCCGCGATCGCCCCCCCGAGCAGCCCGCCGCTGGCCAAGCGCCGCCAGGCGATCCTCGGTCTGGCCTTTATCGGCGGCCTCGGGGCCCTCGCGGTCGGGTTCACGATGGTCCCGTCCGTCGAGGGAGACGACGTCCGGCGAGGCGCGGCGCCGCCGGTGACGACCGACAGCCCGGACCCCCCGCGGGTCGAGACGCAGCCCGCCCCCGCCGACCCGGCGGCTCCCTCGAGCGCCACCGCGGACGGGGCTGGCGACGAGGCCGCGATGCTCGCGCGGGTCGATCCGGCGGGAGACGATGAGGACGTCGGCGACGAGAGCAGCGACAGCGGCAGCTCGTCCGGGGGCTCCAGCTCCTCCCCGTCCCCAGACGAGACCGAAGCGACCGAAGCGACCGAAGCGACCAAGTCGAGGCCGGCGAAGGTCCGCCCCGCAAGCAAGCCCGCCGAGCACCGCTCCCCAGAGTGCGCGAGCGTCCGCAATCAGGCGACGATCGCCCGTGACGCCTACCACTGGTCGACCCTCCTCAAGCTCTCCCAGCGGCGTCGCGCCTGCTGGGAGCGGCGCAGCGACGCCCGCAAGCTCGAGACCCAGGCGAAGATGGAGCTCGGCGACTTCTCAGGCTGCGTCAAGGCCGCTACTGGTCTCCGGGACACGGAGGTGATCCGCTGGCGAGAGCTGTGTCGTAAACGAGGCGGACTATGACGATGGACGCACGTGATGGCGCGGCTCAGGCTCACCTCCGACGGCGGAGCAGCTGGTCTCTCAGCGCCGCCCTCAGCCTCGGCCTCGCAGCGCTCCCGAGCCCCGCTAGAGCCGCGCCTGTCGACCTTGGGAAGAGCGACGGCGGAGCCCCTACGACGGAGCCAACGCCCTCCGAGGAGCTCCCAGCCGACGATCCCGCGGCCCCCCCGACGCGCGCCTCCCTCGAGGTCGACGCGTCGACCCTCGGCGCCCAGAGCCCTGTCCTCCTCCGCCGGATCGAGGAGCTCGGCGACATCGAGCTGCGTCGAGCGGAGATCTTGCCAAGCCGCCAGCCCCGCGACCCCGTGCTCAAGATCTCGATCCTCGCGTTCGACGGGGGCGGCTACAGGATCCGGAGTCACCTGGAGATCGACGCCGAGATCGTCCCCAACAGCGACCGCGAGGTGCTCTGCACCCTCTGCACCGAGGGAGAGACGGTCGAGCGCGCGCGGATCGAGGTCGACCGCCTGATCCCCTTCGTCCGCGACCATGCCCGCGCCGAGGCCGAGGCCCGCGCCCGCGAGGCGGACACGCCGAGCGAGGCCACGGTGACCGCTGCGAACGACGACCGCCCCCGCCTGGCGCCCCTGAGCAAGGTCGGCGTCGCCCTCCTCGCCACCGGCGGCGCAGGCCTCGGTCTAGGCCTCGGCCTCGCCCTCCGCGAGCCCACGGTCAAGCCGGAGATGCCGCTCGAGACCCTCGACACCCGGACGCCGGGGTACGTCGCCCTCGGGGTCGGCGGCGCCCTCATCATCAGCGGCGTCGCCCTCGTCATCACAGGCCAGCGCCGCGCTCGCGCCTCCACCCTCACCTTCGCCCCCACCCTCCGCGGGGCCGTCCTCACAGGCCGCTTCTGAGCGGCGCACGCGACCATGCTGACCGCCTCCACCAGCGCCCGGGAGCTCGTCCTCCGCAGCCTCGCGCTCATCATCGCCGTGGGCCTCGGCGCCTGCACCGGCAAGAACGCCGACCACTGCAACTTCCGCGGCGGCGACAGCTTCTGCGCGACAAGCCAGGAGTCCCGCCCCTACTGCAGCGTCTGCGAGGCCGCGCTCGACGGCTGCGTCGCCCAGGCGCCGAGCTCCGAGTGCCTCCCCGAGGGGTCGAGCTCCGCGGCGACGATGGTCTCCGCCACCGCCTCCTCGACCTCCAGCACAGCCTCCACAGGCGAGAGCAGCTCGACCTCCTCGTCGACCGGAACCTCCTCGTCGACCTCGACCTCCTCGACCTCCTCGACCTCCGACGGGACGACGACCTCGACCACTGACGACTCGACCACTGACGACTCGACCTCGTCGACCACCGAGGCGCCGCCGCTGTGCGGCAACGGTGAGCTCGACGAGAACGAGGTCTGTGACGACGACCTCTTCGGCGGCAAGACCTGCCTCGACTTCAACTGGACCGGCGGCAAGCTCCAGTGCTCCCGGGACTGCAACGCGATCGATCAGTCGATGTGCTGCCAGGGAGCAGGCTCCGAGTGCGCCGGCAACAAGCCCTGCTGCGACCCTCTCTCGTGCCAGTTCGAGGGCCTCTCGCTGAAGTGCAAATAGGAGCAGCGGCCCACGCCGCAGGCCCTACGCGGCGCCGAGCCGAGGCCTCCTAGGCCTCGGGGCCGAGCTCGGTGATCACGTACCCGCCCGACTTCGCGTCCTTCTCGATGACCAGCAGGCCGTGCTTCTGCGCGTCCTCTAGCAGCTCGTTGAAGGAGCGGTAGCCGTAGTAGCTCTCGGCGAAGTTGGGCCGCTTGCGCTTGATGGTCTGCTTGACCATCGACCCCCAGAGAACGCCGCTGCGATCGCGGAAGATCGCCTCGACGGTGTCGACGACCAGCTCGCGCGCCTGCTCCTGGCGCTCGTCAATGCTCGACTCGGCCTTCTCCTTGCCGTCCTCGACCTTCTTCGCCGGTCGGACCTTCTCGCGGCGCTTCGGCTTACTCTCCTTGACCAGGTCGTCGTAGTAGATGAAGTCGTCGCAGTTCTCGACCAGGAGATCCGAGGTCGACTGGCGAACGCCTATGCCGATGACCATCTTGTTGTTCTCGCGGAGCTTGGAGACCAGCGGCGAGAAGTCGCTGTCGCCGGTGATCAAGGCGAAGATCGAGACGTGCTGCTTGGTGTGCGCGAGGTCGAGCGCGTCGACGACCATGCGGATGTCGGCGGAGTTCTTGCCCGAGACCCGGACGTGCGGCACCTCGACCAGCTCAAAGTTGCGCTCGTGGAGGACCTTGGCGTCGGCGCGATAGCGCGACCAGTCGCAGTAGGCCTTGCGGAAGACGACGTTGCCGCGGTCGAGGAGCCGGCCGAGCACCAGGTCGATGTCGAACTTCTTGAACTTGGCGTCCCGGGCCCCGAGGGCCACGTTCTCATAGTCCGCGAAGACGGCGATGTTCGGGGTCTCGCTCTTGCGCTCAGCCATGCCCCTGGGGGTATCACGGCGGAGCCTGGGACGCGACACGAGATCGCGCCTTCGCGCTCTGCGTGCTCTCCTCCGCGCGGCTGTGCGCCCCCTCGCGCTCCTGCGCCCCCTCGGCGAGAGGCCGTCACAGCCGAGACGTCGGTCGCGAGCTAGGCGTGGGGGACATCCGGCGCCCTCGCGCGCCGCGGCCGTCGACCTCGACCTCGACCTCGACCTCGACCTCGACAGGCTATCGCGGCGCCGGGCTCTACCGCGCCTCTCGGCGGAGCTGAGCCGGAGGGGCTGGCCGGAGAAGGCGGGAATTCTCCCGCGGGCTGGTAGCCTCAGGAGAGGACGTCCAGCGACGCGACGAGCACCATGATCGACCCGCCTGACCGCAGCCATGACCCGAGCACGCCCAACCGCGAGGACATGCTCGCGCGGCGCTTCCCCGCCAAGCCGCCCGCGGGTCTGCTGATGATCCTGACGATGCTCTGGGGGGCCTTCATCGCCACTCAAGGGGTCTTCTCCCTCGTCTACGCGCTCGCGTCCGACGACGTCCGCGGCCAGGACCCCGAAGCCGCGGCGACGATGCTGCCGGTCCTCGCCGGCCTCTCCGTCGTGATGATCGGCGGCAGCCTCTTCGCCGCGCCGATCTTCGCGGCGAAGGCGAAGGTCGACTACATGATGGCGACGCTCGTGCGCTTCGCCCTCGCCGAGACGATCGGCATCTTCGGCCTGGTCCTCGGCCTCATGGGGCTCGAGACCTACCCCTACATCTTCCTCGGCACGGCGGCTCTCGTCATCCTCGTCCAGATGCCGACCGAGATCACCTACCAGCGCTACCGCAAGGAGTGCCTGAGCGGCGTCCGCTGAGGGCAAGCTCGGCGCGCCCGCCCCTACTCGACGACCCGGACCACCGTGCTCGCCGAGTGACCGTAGCGCTCCGGCGTGTACATCCCCTCGGCGTGGACCGGCGGCAGCTGGAACTCGCCGACCGTCGTCGCCCGAGCCAGGTAGGAGTAGGTGTAGATCCCTGCGGGGAGGCGATCGGCGAAGAGCAGGAGGCGATCGTCCCGCAGCTCGACGTGGTCCCAACGCCACCATCGCCGCCACCAGGAGAAGGCGCCCCCATCGTCGCCACGACCCGCGCCGAGCTCCGCGTCGACGTCCCGCGCCGAGGTCTCAAAGCGAGGGTTTTGCCCTTCCAGCCCAGCCGGCAGCGGATCGTCGACGACCACGTAGGAGGCCCGATCGCGGGCGACCACCGTCAGGCTCACCCGGACCAGCTCCCCCGCCTTGATCTCCCAGGAGCCGTCGGCAGCCTGCCTGACCGCGTCGGCCGAGACCGCGCCGCTGCCCTGGGCGACCGCCTCGTAGCTGCGGCTGACGACGAAGCCCTGATCCTCGGCGCCGATCGTCAGGTCCGCCGGGGCGTAGCGCAGGCCGACCCGGTAGTAGAGCTTGCCCGCGCCCTCCTTGGCGAGGGTCAGGAGCCGCTCGGGCGTCGCCTGGAGCGAGCGCATCGGGATCGTCTGCTCGGTGACCGCGAGGGAGCGACCGCGGAACTCCTGCTCCCCCGCGTACTCCTCGCCGAGGAAGATCCTGGCGACGAACTCCGGGACCGTCTTCTCGACGGTGCGGAAGTAGCGGTTGGCGGCGAGGAGCGCCCAGGCGTTGGCGTGGGTCGTCGCCCAGCGGCCGCCCTCCCGCGGATCGCGGTCGGCCATGATCCCGGCGATGACCTTGGGCAGGAGCGGATCCTCGGGGGCGACCTCGAGGAGCGCCATCAGGACGATCGCGTCGGTCTGGACGCTCGAGTGCATCAGGGTCTGGAGGCCGTCGGCGAAGCCCTCGCTGCGACGCTCGACGAAGTGGGCGACCTTCGCGTCCTCGGTCGCGAGGCGGACAAGCTCGCCGCGCAGGCGCTCGCTCACCTCCGTCCGCTTGTAGCGGTGGGCCGCCGAGAGCATCCACGCCTGGGCGTAGACCGGCAGGTCCGCGCGATGGGACCAGACCTCGGCGAAGCGCTCAGCGCCCCGTCCCTCGCGGCTCAGCAGCCAGAGGGCGAAGGCCCGGCTGGTCCAGTCGTAGGTCCGCCCGTAGGTCGGATCGTCGGGGAGGCCGATGTAGTTGTCGAGGTAGCGGAGGGCCCGGACCAGCGCCCGCTCCTCGACCGCAAAGCCGGCCTCCTTGCCCTCCAAGAGGGCGAAGGTCACCCAGGCGCTGACGTAGGGCCAGGAGCGCCCGGCCGTGTCCCAGAGGCGAAAGCCGCCGTCGCCGTTTTGCCGGCTGAGGAGGCGACGGAGCCCCTCCTCGGCGATCGCAGCCCGGCGCTTCGTGTCCGCCCCGTCGGCGATCGAAAAGCCCTCCAAGATCGGGCCGAGAACGAAGATCGGCAGGAGCCGGCTCGCGGTCTGCTCGCTGCACTCGTAGTCGTAGTCGAGCAGGTAGCGGGTCGCGTCCTCGAGGCCGGCGAGCGCGGTCGACGAGAGGCTGAGCTCGAGCCCGCCAAAGCCCGGCAAGGCGTCCATCGGCGCCTTGATGAGCTGGGCGATGCTCGACTCGGTGACGCCGTAGGTGGCGAAGGCCTGGCGGGTCGCGGGCACCTGGATCGGGAAGGTCACCTCGGTCGCGTCGCGGCCCCCCTTGGCGAGCGCCGCGAACTGGACCCGCGCGCGGCCGACCTCGTCGGCGCTCATCGGGAAGCGGACCTCGCGGGACTCGCCGGCGGGGATCTCGACCGTGCTCCGGCCCTCGCCGCCGACCTTGACCCCGAGCGCTCGGGCGCCGACCTCGATCGCCTGGTCCGCGTCGGTCTGGTTGTCGACCATGACCGAGGCGTCAAAGCGATCGCCGTAGTTGGCGAAGCGGGGCAGGCTCGGCCGGATCATGATCGGCTTGCGGACCCGGACCCGCGTGTCGGCCGAGCCGAATCGATCGGCGGCCGTGGTGTCGACCGCGACCGCCATCACCCGGAAGGCGCTGAGGTTCTCGGGCATCGGGATCTCGACCACCGCTTCGCCGAGCTCGTCGGTCATCACCTCGGGGTTGAAGTAGGCGGTGCTGGCGAAGAGCGAGCGGAGGCTCACCTCGGCGGGCGCGGCCGCGCTCTGCTGATCCGCGCTGAGGTAGCCGTTGACCTTGCTCTCCTTCTTGTCCGCCTTGTCCATGTTCTTGTTGGCGTAGCGGCCAACGGAAGCGCTCGCCTCGGTCGGCTTGGCGGCGCCGGGGAGGTTGACCTGATAGGCGACCGCCTCCTCGACCACGTCGGGCTCGGGGATCGCCCCGCTCCCCTCCGAGTCCTCGGCCGCCAGCTCCGGCGTCCGCCGCAGGAGGAAGGAGCGGAGATCGAAGACGCGGACCCCGGCCTCGCGCTCGCGGTGGAAGAACGTCAGCGGATCCGGCGTCTCGTAGCCCATCAGCGAGAGCACGCCCTCGTCGACGACCATCACCGCGACCGCCGCGGGGAGCACCTCACCATCGCGGGTCTTGGTCCGCACGCGCAGGCGCAGGGTCTCCTTCGGCGCCAGCTCCTCGCGATCCGGGGTGAGCTCAACGACGACCCGCTTGCTCGCGCGGGAGACCTCGAGCTCGGCGGCGCCGAAGGCGTGGGCCGGACGCCCGAGGTCCTGCTCCGGCGGCGCTCCTGGGACGTCGATCCGCCCGCGATCGAGCACCGCGGCGACGTGGAGGTTCGGGATCATGGACGCGTCGACCGGGAGCTCGACGGTCGCCGTGCCGCCCTTCACCGTGAGCGGCCGCGTCTCGAGGATCCCCTCGCGCTCGACCACGAGGAGACCCCGCGCCTGGTCAAAGGGCGCGCGGATCAGCAGCTTCGCGGTGTCCCCCGGCTCGTAGCGGCGCTTGTCGGCGACCAGGTCGACGCGGCGCTGATCCTGATCCCAGATCACCGCATCGTCGCCGTGGACGTAGAAGGTCCGCCGGCTCTCCTGGGTCCGCCCCGCCTCGTCGCGGACCGTCGCCCGCAGGCTGTAGGTGCCGGGCTTGCCGAGCGCGAGCTCGCAGGAGGCCGGACCGCCGCCGGAGATCGGCGTGCAGCCGCCGGCGTCGACCTCGTCGGTCGTGTACTCGTAGGTCCACTGGCCGTCCTTCTCCACCGCCGTGCGCCGGGTCTCCTCGCGGATGAGGTCGATCGCGAGCGGAATGTCCGGGATCCGCGCGCCCTCGAGATCGACGACGACCGCCTCGACCTTCGCCTGCTCGCCCTCACGGTAGACCTGACGATCGCTGCGCAGGCCGATGTAGCGGAGCGCCGGGTGGACGATGAAGGTCTCGCGCCCGGCGATCGACTGCCGGTTTTGGTCGGTGACGGTGGCCTCGACCGTGTAGCTCGCGGCGACCACCGGCGTCTTCGCGGCGCCTCGCGTGCCCGCGGGCTGAGAGGGCGACGGGGCCAGGCCCTCGCCGCCGGCGATGATCCCCTCCTCGATCGCCTTGACCGCGTGCTCGACGACGAAGACCCCGCGCTCGTCGAGGGTCCCCTCGCCCTCGGCGACGAGCGTGTCGCCCCCGCCTGGCATGCTCCCCCCCCAGCCCATCGATCTGCCCATCGATCTGCCCATCGATCCGCCCATCCCTCGGCCCCACCAACGCTCGGGGCTCCCGTAGCCGAAGGTGAAGTCGCGGTTCTCCGCCCCCGGCGGGGTGAAGCCGGTCTCGCTGCGGCGGATCGTGTAGCGGACCTCGCCGCCGACCAGCGGCGCGCCGTGGAGGTAGGCGCCGCGCAGCTCGGCCCGGAGCATGTCGCCGAAGACGAGCGCCGCGGCCTCCTCGCGCTCGACCGAGACCTCGAACTCCGGCGTCCGGAAATTCTCGACCGTGATCGTGTGGGAGAACGAGTGCCCGCCCCCGAGGAGACCCGCGGGGAGCTCGACGTTCACCGCGTAGACCCCGAGGTCCGCGCTCTCCGGGATCGGTACGTCGAAGGAGAACGTGCCGAAGCTGCTGAGCTTCGTCTGCCCCTGGGCTATCTGATGCCCGCGCGGACCGTTCACGCTGTAGGTCGCCGTCGCCCCGGTCCGCCACAGCTCGATCGTCCCCGCCGGTCCCGCCTTCTCGCGGCGGACGATGCCGCTCAGGTGGGCGGTCTCGCCGGGCTTGTAGGGCTCGCGCTCGCTGTAGACAAAGCCCCTCGGCCGATCGCCGGCGCTCTCCCGACCCCACCAGGAGCCGCTCAGATCGCGCTCAAGCGGGAGGAAGGCGACGTCGTCGCCCTGGCTCGCGTAGAGAAACCCGTCGTTGTCGATCGCCCCGCGGACGCTGACGTCGACCACGCCGCGCTCGTCGGTCGTGCCCTGCCAGCTCACCTCGCCGCTCGATCGTCGGCGGAGCTCGACCGCGACCCCCGCGAGCGGCTCGCCGCTCTCCATGCTGGTGATGAGCACGGTCCCGCTGTCACGGTCGAGCGCGGCCGTGATCCCGAGATCCGTCACCTCGACGAAGCGGCTGAGACCGATCCGCTGAGAGTAGCCCCAGCGGGTGAAGGGGGAGGTGCGGCCCGTAAGATAGAGGGTCTTCCCCAGCTCCAGCATCGCCCCGAGATCGAGCTCGACGCGGGTAGGCGCGCGCTTGGCCGTCGGCGTCGCCCTCTCCACGAACCCGATCGGCGGCGGCACGTCGCTGGGCCAGCCCTTCTCGGCGTCAAACCAGCGGTTGCTGAGGAAGGCGCCGAGCTCCTCCTTGCTGAGGGCCCGCGAGCGGAACTCGACGTTGTTGACCCCGGCGACCTGGAACTCCAGCGTCCGCGGGCTCTCCTCGCCGACGCGGCGCTCGAGCACCGCCGGCTCATGGGCGCCCCCGACGAGCTCGAGCCTGGGCTCGTAGGCCGAGGTCTTGACGACCCCCCGGTAGACGCCGCTCATCTCCTGGCCGTAGATGTCCTTGAGGCCCGGTTCGACCGTCACCGCGTACTTGCTCGCCCCCTCGAACCTCCCCTGGAGCTGGAGACCGTAGTCGGCGCTGACCCTGAGCCCCTCGACCTCTGGGCTCACCGTGACCAGCTCCTCTAGCCCCTTGCTCGTCGGTCGCAGCGGCGTGGTCGTGCCGAGGTGGATCCCGTAGCTCGGCGAGCAGCCCTCCGGAGCGCACTCCGTCCCCTTGATCCGCAGCGGCGGATAGGTCGCAAAGGACAGGCTCTGGGCCTTGGCCGGGTTGGGGCCCTCCCCGAAGGCGCCGCCGGGGATCCGCAGGGTGTAACGGCTGTCCGGCCGCAGGCGGGAGGTCGGGCGGACGACCAGGACCCTGGCGCTCTCGACCCCCTCGGTCGCCGCCAGGGCGCCCCCCTCGAGGGAGCCCCAGCCGCTGTGGGGGATCACCTCGAGGGCGACGCTCTCACGGCCTTGGCGCAGCTCGAGCCCCGCAGCGACCAGCTCGTCTGCCCGGATCGCCTGGTTGAAGCGGAGGACGATCGGCGTCTCGAGGAGAGCGTCGGTCGCCCCCTCGGGGGGAAAGGCTGCGTCGAGCGCCAAGGTCGGGGTCGTGAAGCTCCACTCTTTGTCCCGCGGCAGCGCGAGGCCGCGGATCGACGTCGTCCCGGACGGCACCTTGACCCGGTAGGTCGTCGAGAAGGGGAAGCGCCCGGCGACTTGATAGGCGAGCGCGTCGGTGCCGAGCCAGCGGACCTCGCCCGGCGGCGCCGGCTCGATCTCAAAGGGGATGGCCTCTCGCCGGAGCTCGTCGGTCGCGGCGAGGGGCACCATCGGCTGGTTGAAGACGATGCTGACGCTGTCGATCGCCCCCTGCGCGCCGGTCGGGCCGAAGCGCAGCACCTCCAAGGGTCCTGTCGCCAGCTCCGGGTCCATCGGCGTCGAGTCAGCGTTGTCGACGGCAGGGGGCGGAAAGGGGAGCTCGATCCTCTCGCCGACGCTCGGCGGCGGCTTGGGCCCCGCCTGCGGCCGGAGCTCGAGCGCGAGATCCTCCACCTCCGAGACCAGCGGCGGCACCCCGTCCCAAAGCTCCACCGCGACTGGCGCACCTGCTCCGGGCTTCACCGCGGGAGGATCCTCGACGTCCCCTTTTGCGCAGGCGACCGAGAGGATCAGGGCGGCGAGCGCGGCGACCTCGGCGTGCGTGCAAAGGGTGACGACGACCCCGAGGGACCGGGTGGGGCGGAGGCTCGCGGAGCGCTGCATGGGGCGGCGATGATACCCCCTCGCCGACCTCCGCCACTGCGGCCTCGACCGATGGGAACGCCCCCCCGAATTTTGCCGGCGGGGGGGCAGCACCGGGTCGCCTCCGCGTGGCATGGTGTCCTGGCGATGAGGTGGACCCATGCTCGCCGCGGGCTCGACTTCGCCAGCCGAGTGCTCGCCGACTTCCGTCGCCACAAGGGCTTCCTCCTGGCGGGCGGCATCGCCTACAACACGCTGATCTCGCTGATCCCGCTGCTCGCGGTCCTCCTCGCGGTTCTCTCGACCCTCTTCGACCAGAGCCAGATCGTCGCCGTCGTCCACGCCGAGCTGGCGCTCGTCCTCCCGGGCGAGGTCGACGCGGTCGTCCAGGAGATCGAGGGCTTCCTCGCCAACCGCGACATGATCGGCGGGATCGGCCTCCTGGTCCTCCTCTTCTTCGCCTCCCTCGCCTTTCGGATGCTCGAGGATGCCCTCGCGGTGATCTTCGAACACCGGCGGATCCCCGAGGCCCGCCGCTTCTGGATCTCGGCGCTCCTCCCCTACCTCCTCATCCTCATCCTCGGCGTCGCCCTCGTCGCCCTGACGACCCTCTTCGTCCTCCTGGACACCGTCCCGGTCGATCCGACGACCAAGCTTGGGGATGTGGTCACCGGGCTCAGCTCGGCGATCCTCTACCTCGGCGGACTGGCCGGCCACGTCTTCCTCTTCGCCCTGATCTACCGCTTGATGCCGCGGATCAAGGTCCAGTTCCGGCGGGCGATCATCGGCGGCCTGATCGCGACGATCCTCTGGGAGATCATCCGCAGGATCCTGACCTGGTACTTCACCAGCCTGTCGATGATCAGCGTGATCTACGGCTCGCTCGCGACCGGCGTCATCGTCCTCTTCTCCTTCGAGATCGCCGCGGTCATCCTCCTCCTCGGCGCTCAGGCCATCGCCGAGCTCCAGCACAGCGCCGACGCCGGCCTCCCCTGGTACGAGGCGGCGCCTGACGAGATCGAACCCCTCGCGCCGACCGAGCCCAGCGAGCCGACGAGCGCGCAATCGCCACAGCCGGTGGCGGATCGCCGCGGAGCGGCAGCAGCCCACCAGGGCGCTGCTAGGATGCCACCGGAATGGGCCGAACGAGCGCCAACCACCTCGACACCACGCTGATCGAGGCCCCGGAGGACGACGACTCCGGCCGGCCCACCGGCGACAAGCTGCTGCCCGCGCTCGTTCTCCTCTGGTCGCGCGACGAGCCCGAGCGTGTCGGCGAGGTCATCTGTCTCCCGCCCGGCGGCCGCGATCGGATCTACACCGTCGGCCGGGCTGTAACCGTCAACAGCGACGGCTCGATCCCCCTGACCCTCGGCCAGGTTCGGCCGAGCGGTCGCCGCGACACCGGCCCCTTCCGCGCCGCCCACATCTCCCGCCGCCAGCTCGCGCTCAACCACGAGGGCGAGGGCAGGCTCCGCGTCGAGCAGGTCGGCCGCGGCTCGCTGCGGCTCAACGGTCACCCGCTCATGCACGGGGTGATCCAGCCCGGCGCGATCATCGAGGCCGAGAACCGGATCACCTTCCTCTACACAGAGCGCCCCCTCTCGTGGATGCGACCGCAGGCCCGCGACGCTCCGATCGGCTTCGCCTACGGCGAGGCGGATCCCTGGGGCCTCGTCGGCGAGTCGCCCGCCGCCTGGGAGCTACGGCGGCAGGCCGCCTTCCTCGCCGGCCGCGACGAGCACGCGCTGATCCTGGGGCCCAGCGGCAGCGGTAAGGAGCTCCTCGTCCAGGCGATCCACGGGCAGTCCAAGCGGGCGGACAAGCGGGTGATCGCCCGCAACGCCGCGACGATCCCGGAGGCGCTGATCGACGCCGAGCTCTTCGGCAACCTCCGCAACTACCCCAACGCGGGGATGCCTGAGCGGCCCGGCCTCCTCGGCGAGGCCGACGGCTCGTCGCTCTTCCTCGACGAGATAGGCGAGCTCCCGCCGCAGCTCCAGGCCCACCTCCTGCGGGTGATGGATCACGGCGAGTACCAGCGGCTCGGCGAGCCGACGGTGCGGGTCGCCAACCTGCGGATCATCGCCGCGACCAACCGCGACCCCGGCGAGCTCAAGCACGACTTCCTCGCCCGCTTCCCCCACAGGATCACGATCCCTGGGCTCCACCAGCGCCCAGAGGATGTGCCCCTGCTCGCCCGTCACCTCCTGCGGAAGATCGCCCGCAGCGATCGCGCGCTGGTCGACCACCTCATCCGCGACGGCGAGCCCCGCCTCTCGCCGGAGCTGGTCTCGGCGCTGGTCGGCTACAACTTTCGGACCCACGTCCGCGAGCTCTCGGAGCTGCTGTGGCGCGCGCTCGACAGGTCCACGGGATCGGTCGTCGAGCCGCCGCCCCAGCTCGTCGCGGTCTCCCGCCCACGACCCATCCCCGAGTCAACGCCGCACACCGGCGCCCTGACGAAGGCCCAGGTCGAGGCGGTCATGGAGCGATGCGGCGGGGTCAAGGAGGTCGCCTGGCGCGAGCTCGGGCTTCGCAACCGCTACCAGCTCCACCGCCTGCTCAAGAAGCTCGGCATCGACTGACGACCGAGTCGGAGCCACGCCCACCCCGTCGTGCCGAGCGAGTGCACGTGGCCTCGGCCCGTGCGTGGTCTCGGCCCCGTGCGTGGTCTCGGCACGCGCGCGTCTCGGCGCCCTTGCGTGGTCTCGGCCCCCGTGCGTGGTCGCGGCCCGTGCGTGGTCTCGGCCCCGTGCGTGGTCTCGGCACGCGCGCGTCTCGGCGCCCTTTCGTGGTCTCTGCGCGATCGCTCTGTGCGCTTCTCCCTGAGCGTGCGCACGTGTGCGGTCGCCGACGGGCGTGCGCACAGGGCGATCGCGCGCGCCCGCGGCGAGAGAACGACGCAGAGAGCCTCCTACGGGGGTGTTGAGGGTTGGCACGGTCATTGCTCAATAGACAAGACAGATGCCGCGCACTCACCCAACCCAGCGCAGCGTCCGGTCTGAAGGTGCTGGGGAGGCCCTTCAGACCGCCGAGGACCACGCCGCAGCGGGGAGCTGCGGTGGTTCTCGGGCCTACCGCGGCCGAGCTGCGCCGCCGACGACGAAGGGGCTCGGGGAGGATCCCCTTCGTCGCCCGGCGCAGCTCCGGACGCGCCTTTTTCCGGGGGGATAGGATCGAGCTCCGCGGTGCCCTGGGGAGGTCACCGCGGAGCTCCCCTATCCCCTCGGATCCTTTTTGTCTTGCCGCCGGGCGACCGGCTATTCCTGACCGTCGAAGACCATCCCGAGGGTGAACCACCGCTGCGGGGTGTCGCTGCAGTCGATCATGCCGACGTAGGCGGTCGCCTCGTCGATCCACGTCGAGAGCCCCGGGTCACCGGCGATGATGTCGAAGCTGTCGTCGAGGAGCTGCCACTCGCCCCCCTCCCCGACGAAATTCATCTGCAGGCGCTGCTGGTCCCCGCAGCCCACGTCCATCGCCGCGCAGACGCCATCGGTGAAGGAGACCGCGTAGGGCGCGAAGACGTCGGTCTTGTCGTTCGGGCTCAGGCTGCTGCCGTTGACCCCCGCGAGCAGGATATCGCCGCTGCCGAGCGCCTCGATCCGCACCCAACGCTCGGTCCACCACGGGTGCACCTCGCCGTAGACCAGGCGGACGTCCATCCCCTTGGCGAAGGCGACGAGCTCCGTCGCGGGCTCGGCCTTGACCTCGAGGATCGGGTTCGGCGCGACGAGCTCATCGCCGTCCGTGCAGCTCATCTCCAGGGCGACGCCACCACCCTTGCTCGGGCTGACCTCGACGACCGTGCAGAGATAGTCGACCTCGAAGTCCTCGAAGTCCTCGGACTCGGGGAGGAGCTGGAAGGCGAAGGAGACCCCCTCCTCGGGGTCGCAGAGCTCGCCGCCGGTGGTCCCCTCGGTCGTCCCCTCGCTCGTCCCCTCGCTCGTCCCCTCGCTCGTCCCCTCGCTCGTCCCCGCTGTGGTCCCGACGCTCGTCCCCGCGGTCGTCCCTGTCGTCCCCGTCGTCCCCGAGGTCCCGTCGCTCGTCCCCTCGGTCGTGTCCGAAGTCGCGCCGGTGCTCGAGCTCCCGTCGCTGGTCGACGCCGACGCAGCGCTATCGCTCGCGCTCCCTTGATCGTCGCCGACGCAACCGCCGAGGATCAGCGCGCAGGGGAAGGTGAGGAGGATGGATATGCCAAACGCTCGCATAGGCGCGAGCTTGAGCAACAAGCATGCCAGACGTCAACTGACACGATCGCGGCGACTCCAGCCCGAAGCGCCCCGGCCCGAGCAGGACATCCGCGTCAGGGTGCGACGGCGTGACGACCGCGGCGAACCATCTGCGGTGAACCATCTGCGGTGAACCATCTGCGGCGAACCATCTGCGGCGAACCATCTGCGGTGAACCATCTGCGGCGAACCATCTGCGGCGACCGCGGCGAACGACCGCGGCGAACGACCGCGGCGAACCATCTGCGGCGAACGACCGCGGCGAACGACCTGCGGCGACAGCCGCCGCGAACATCGGCGACGTTGGCGAACAACGCCGCGAACGGCATCGGCCCCGACGACCGTCGCCGCTGCGGCGCGAACCAGCGGTTCGCCAGCGGTTCGCCAGCGGTTCGCCAGCGGCGCTCTCAGCCCTCGGGCAGCGCCTTCGGCAGCGCCTTCGGCCCCGCGCTCGCGCCCAGGGCGATGCTCAGGATCTCGCCGAAGGCGCGGTGAAGCGCCGACTCCCGCTCAGCGCTCCGTCGTCGCCACAGCGCCCGACCGACGACCCAGCCCGCGGTCGCTCCGGCGACGGTGACCGGCCCCATCGCCAAGAGGAGGACCGCCTTCCCGAAGAGCACCTTGAGCGGGAGGATGCCGAGAAAGCCGAGGAATCCGGCGCCGAAGGTGGTCGTGCCGACCGTAGTCCGGGCGTCGACAGGCATCCGCTCTTCGAGGCGGAGGGTGGTCTCCTCGCCGTGCTCGACGACGCTAAAGTGGATCCTGCGGCTGGTCCGCGAGCTCGTCGACCAGATCCGCGACGGACCCTCGGTCACGAGATCGCCGGGATCGCCGAGAGTCCGGCGGAGCACCTCGATCATCCGCGTCAGGCTCGCCTCGTCGATCGTCCCCGGGACCGACTGCTCGAACATCACGTCGGTCTTGCCGCCGAGCCACCACACCGACTGGTTGCGGACGTCCTGGACCGACACCTCCGAGACCGCCCGGGCGACCAGCGCCTTCGAGATCCCGAGCTCGGTGACGACCTCTTCGATCTCCGAGCGGGTCATCGCGTGGGCGTCAGAGGTCTCGCCCTCGCGCCCGTGCAGCTCCGCGACCCGTTGGAGGATCAGCCCGACCTCGCGGTCGTCGTATCGACGCTCCTCCGCCATGGCGCAGCCTACCACCTCCGCGCGCCCGAGCCTCCTCCGCGTGGGCCCATCCACAGTGGGACCCGTCTGGCTGCGCGCGGGCGCTCCCGCAGCCTCAGGGGAGTGTGGCAGGATACGCCGAGCGTGAGCGCGATCAGCGAATTCTCGTGCGAGTCGTGCGGCTCCCTCGTTCAGGTCGAAGCTCACCTGAGAACCGCGGCCTGCCCCTACTGCGCCTCGCCGGCGGTGATCGAACGTCCGCTGGAGGCGGGACGACCGGCGCCCCTCTTCGTCCTCGGCTTCGTCGTCCCCCACGAGCGGGCGCTCGCGGAGGCGAGGCGATGGATCCGCAGGCGCTGGTTCGTCCCGGAGGCGCTGCGCAAGGCGAAGGTCGAGTCGATCCGCGGGATCTACGTGCCCTCCTACCTCTTCTCCGCGGCGGCCGACGCCAGCTACACCGCCCAGATCGGCGAGAACTACACGGAGACCTACACGACGACGAACTCGAAGGGGCAGACGGTCACCCGCACCCGCACCCGCACCGAGTGGCGCTCGCTCTCCGGGCGCTACGCCGCCTACGTCAGCGACATCGTCGTCACCGCCTCGCGCGGGATCAGCAACCACGAGCTCGAGGGGGTCGAGCCCTTCGACCTGCGGGCCCTCCACCGCTACACCCCGCGGCTGCTCTCCGGCTGGATCGCCGAGGAGGCGTCGCTGCCCGCGGAGCAGTGCCGCGAGCTCGCGGTCTCCGAGTCGATGACCGAGATCCAGCGCCGGGTCGCGGCCCACCTCCCCGGCGACAAGCAGCGCAACCTCCAGGTCCAGGCCCACCTCAACGACATCGAGCAGGAGCTGCTCCTGGTCCCGGTCTACGTCCTCCCGGTCCGCTACGGCGACGACGAGGTCGTCCGGATCCTCGTCAACGGCCAGACCGCCAAGGTCCACAGCAAGCTGCCGCGCTCGTGGACCAAGATCACCGTGATCATCATCCTCGTCGTCATCCTCGCCGCGATCGGGGGGTACCTTGCAACCCGCAGCTAGCCCCGCCGCGCTCGACCCCTGCAACCGCTGCTCCTCGCCGGTCGAGCACGGCGACCTGCGCTGCGCCGTCTGCGGGCTCACCACGCCCGTCGTCGAGTCACGGACGAGCGCCGAGAAGATCGAGTTCCTCCGCTGCGACGGCTGCGGCGCAGCGGTCTCCTACGACGTCAAGGCCCAGGCGCCGAAGTGCTCCTTTTGCGACTCGGTCATGCACGTCGAGTCGCCCGAGGATCCGGCCGAGGAGGCCGGCGCCTACCTCCCCTTCCAGATCGACTCGCAGGCGGCGACCGAGGGCATGCGCGCGTGGCTCGGCACCCTCGGCTTCTTCCGGCCGAAGGATCTCCAGACGAGCGCGACTGTCGGCGAGCTGAAGCCGCTGTGGTGGGTCGGCTGGGTCTTCGACGCCGAGGTGCTGGTCTCCTGGGCGGCCGACTCCGAGGTCGGCTCGCGACGCTCGCGCTGGGCCCCCCACGCGGGACAGCAGCACGTGCACTTCCAGCGGATCCTGGTCCCGGCCTCGCGCGGCCTGAGCCTCGACGAGTGTACGGCGATCAGCGGCGGCTACCAGCTCGCGACCCAGGGCCCCCCGCCACAGCCGCAGCCCGGGACCCTGATCGAGCGCTTTGACGTCCAGCGCTCCGCCGCCCGCAAGGCGATCGCCGACACCCTGACCCGAGCCGCCACCGCCCAGGCCAAGGACTGGGTCCCGGGCTCGCGGATGCGCAAGCTCAAGGTCGCCGTCCTGCCCAAGCGGCTGAGCTCCGACCGCCTCGGCTTCCCCGCCTACGTCCTCGCCTACCGCTATCACGGCAAGCTCTACCGCGCGGTCGTCAACGGTCAAGACGCCTCGCTGGTCGTCGGCAACGCGCCCTACTCGATCGGCCGGATCGCCGCGGTCATCGGCCTCATCGCCGCGATCATCGCCATCATCCTCCTCCTCTCGACCCGGTAGGAGCTCGTCCGGCTTGGCCTTGCCCTTGGCGCGGCGACACCCCGTCGCGGGCTCCTACGGATCCGAGAGGGTGATCTTCAGCGCGACGTTCTTCGTCAGCGTATAGGCGTGGCTGGTGACGAAGTCGTCGATCCCGTCCTCGTTGAAGTCGCCGGCGGTCACGGCCCGGCCGTAGAGGCCCGGGTTCAGGTTCATGCCGTCGTAGAAGAGCCCTGTGCCGTCGCCGCGGAAGACGTCGAGCACGTCGCTGTTGGTCATGCCGGCGAGGTCGAGATCGTCGTTGCCGTCGAAATTGCCGGCGACGCCGGTGAACGGGAAGATATCGTCCACCTGATAGCTGTAGAGCATGTCGCTGTAGCCCATCGCCTCGCCGAGGCGGACGTGGAGGTTGCCGCCGGCGTTGTCGAAGAGGGCGATGTCGTAGTCGTCGTCGCCGTTGAAGTGGTCGACGAGGGCGAAGCGAGGCGCAGAGGCGGGGAGCTGCGGCTGGTCTGGCTGGAGCGCGAAGCCGCCGTTGCCGTCGCCCTTGAAGACCAGGAAGTCGCCCCAGCCCGTGAAGGCCCACAGATCCGTCTTGTCGTCGTGGTCGATGTCGCGGAAGCCGACGATGTAGGCGTCCTTGGGGGAGGCGTAGGAGACCTGCGGGCCGAAGAGACCGCCCGGCTTGCCGAGGCGGACGGTCACCTTGTTGATGTTGCCCGCGTTGCCGACGGCGATGTCGGACCAGCCGTCGCCGTTGACATCGCCGAGGCCGACCGTGGTCACCGACGAGAAGGTGTCGTAGGTCTCACCCATGGTGAAACCGCCGAGGCCGTCGCCGTAGGCCACGCCGATCTTGTCGCCGTAGCGATCGCCGATGACGTCGAGGTGCTCGTCGTGATCGAGGTCCAGGACCACCCGCGGCGCGACATCGATCATGTCCGAGGCGAGCGGGCTGAGCCCCCCCTTGCCATCGCCGAGGTAGACCCGCAGGCCGGCCTGAACGCTGCCGCCGAGCACGTCGAGGTGGCCGTCCTCGTCGACGTCGCCGGTCGCGAGCCAGACCAGGAAGGAGCCGCCTACCTTGACCGCAGGCTTGTAGCAGAGCACGCCTGGGACCACGAGGCCGTCACCGCAGGCGAGGCTGTTGGTGCACTGCCCGTCGTCGAGCGCACAGTCGACGGTGCAGCCGAGCTTGCCGCCCTTGTAGCCGAGGCCGACGCAGCTCGCACCGCCGAGGTCCGCCCCGTCGCACTCCTCGTCGCCGTTGATGCTGTCATCGCCGCAGACAGGCTCGCCGCCGGTCGAGTCCGTGCCGCCCCCCTCCGTCGTCGACCCGGTGCCCTCCGAGTCCGTCGCGGTCCCGGAGATCGTGCCCCCCGTCATCGTCTCCGAGTCGGAGTCGGTCGCCGTGACGTCGCCAGTCATCGCCGTCGTCGCGGTCGTCGCGGTCGTCGCGGTCGTGTCGGTCGTCGCGGTCGTGTCGGTCGCCGAGGTCGCCTCCGAGGAGCCGCTCCCCGCCGAGGCCGAGGCCGAGCCTGAGTCGCTCTCGCTCGCGGTCGCGCTGCCGCTCGCGGACCCCTGGCTGCACACATCCGCGACACAGGCGAGACCCCCGAGGCAGAGCCCGTCGGCGGTGCACGGGCAGCCCTCGTAGCCGTCGACGCAGGGCTCTGTGGTGCCCGTCGCCCCCGCGGTCGCCCCCCCCGTCGCGCTGGTCATGCCGCTCGTGTCATCGCCGCACGCGATCAGCGGGAGCGCGGCCAAGAGGAGGAGAAGACGAGATCGCATCGCCGGCGATACTATCAACATTCTCGACACCATGCATCGACACGATGCCTCCCGGCCAAGGGCCTCGCCCCCCCGCAAGGAGGTGGCTCCCACCGGTAGGATCTTCGCGCTGTCGCAGGACGAGGAACAACGTTGGCGCGGCGAGGCCACTGCACACACTACGGCCCCGTCCAGCCCCGCGCGAAAATGCCCGCACGCCGGATCCCGCGTCTATCGCTGGAGCCCTTTGATCGCCAGACGTGCGGCCGCACGAAAGGTCGTGAAGACGCCCCTGCCGCGGCTCGCGACGGCCTCAAAGTCCTGGTTACCCTCGGGGTTGAGCTCCCGCCGGAGCTCCTCGACCGACATGGCGCCGGCGATATCTCGCTTGTTGTATTGCAGGACCATCGGCACCTCGCCGTCGGCGAAGCCGAGCTCCCGGAGGTTGCAGCGCAGGTCTTCGAGGCTCTCCAGGTTGGCCTCCCGCCGGTTCGGCTGGGAGTCCGCGACGAAGATGACAGCGTCCGCGGAGCGGAGGATCAGCTCCCGGCTCGCCCGGTAGAAGAACTGCCCTGGCGTGCTGTAGATGTGCGATCGGAGGCGAAATCCCCGGAGCGTCCCGATCTCCACCGGCATGAAGTCAAAGAAGAGCGTGCGGTCGGTCTCGGTCATCAGCTCGATGAGCCGACCCCGAGAGTCCGCCGGGACCCGGTCGTGGATCGACCGCAGGTTGGTCGTCTTCCCGCACAGGCCGGGGCCGTAGTAGATGACGCGAAAGTGGATCTCGCGGGTCGCAAAGTTGATCGCTGACATGACCTCTCCTGGCGGGCTCTGCGGGAGCCCGGTGATGGCGATGGATGACCCCCGAATGTTCGAGGTGTCACGATGTTCACTATGTTGATAAAAGCGGCCGGCCGAGCCGCTGCGCTCAAACGCCGAGACACCGCCGATGCCGGCGCGAACCGTCCACAGCCCCTCGCGAAGGCTCTGGCGAACCTCTCGCCCGCCCTCTCGCCCGGCCTCCGACCCCCATCGCTCGGCCCCGCGAGGACCTACGGTGGAGCACGGCACAGCCGCGCTTCGTCGAAACCCGAGAGCACACCTTCAACGCCCTCGACATCTCATTTATGGACCATTAGGTCCAGTATGATTCAGGCAAAAAAATAGAGGCCCTCCGGCGAGAGCTCTCAGGAGATGCGAGGCGGCGCGAGGGCGCTGATCGCCGCCTCGACTGTCCGCCGCAGAGCGGTTCGGCTGGCCCCAGAGCGACCCATCACCCCGAGTCCGCTGAGCGCAGCGACGAGGACCCGCGCAGCCGTCGTCGGATCCCGGGAAGCGTCGATCTCGCCACGGTGTTGAGCCTCTGCGATCGCCGACCGAAGCGCGAACTCGAGGGTGTCGACATGGGCCTTGACCCGGACCTTCACCCCGTCGTCCCCGGAGCCGCGCTCCAACGCTGCGGCCGCCATCATGCAGCCGCCGCGCTCCTCCGGGAGGACGAGGTTGGAGAGGTAGGCCTGGGAGAAGGCGATGAGCGCAGGGACGCCCGCGTCGGCGTTGCCGAGGTGGCGATCGACGAGCTCCGTGAACGCGACCTCGTATCGATCAAGGGCGGCGAGGTAGAGCGAGTTCTTGTCGCCGAACGTGTCGTAGAGGCTCTGACGCGAGATCCCCATATGCTCGAGGAGCGCGCTCATCGAGGTGCTCGCGTAGCCGCTGCGCCAAAACAGCTCCATCGCGCGTTGGAGCACATCGTCGGGATCAAACGCCTTGATGCGCGCCATCGGTAGGTGTCGGGAGGAATGAATCTGTTGATTTTGGACCACACAGTCAAGATATCTTTCCAGACTGCTCGGTCAAGTTAAATTGACGCCATGATCGCAGTTTTTTTCGTTCCGGCAACCCGCGCGTAGCTTTGGTTACACTGTGCCCCGGCGCCGACGTGTCGAGGCGAGGCGAGGCGATTCCGCCCTGGCCGGGGCTCTCACAGATTTGGTTATACAGGCCCAAGAGCCGCCGATACCTTCATCCTCTGCTCTCCGCAGGTGGTGTTGTCGTGCTGCGTACCAACCGTCTTATCCTTGTTCTCTCTCCTCTGCTCCTCGTGCCCTTCGCCTGTGGTGATGATTCGAGCGGTGATGGCTCAGCGACGACCTCCCTGTCCTCGAGCTCCGACACCGCGACCAGCGACAGCGACAGCGCCTCCGCCAGCGCCTCCGCGACCCAGGGCAGCATGAGCGAGTCGGCCACCCAGGGCAGCATGAGCGAGTCGGCCACCCAGGGCAGCGACAGCGACTCGACCACGACCGTCGGCGTGAGTGATAGCGACAGTGACACTTCGACCTCTGTCGGTGAGACCGAGGGGACCAGCGTCGGCCCGACCGGCTCCGACAGCGACTCGACCACCTCGACCGGGACCGGCACGGGGACCGACAGCGACAGCGACAGCGACAGCGACTCGGGCACCACCGGCGATCCCCCGGACTGCGAAGGCATGATGATGGGCAACGAGGTCGAGTCGCTGATCTGGATCGCGAACTCGAGCCAAGGGACCGTGTCCAAGATCGACACGGTGACGATGGAGGAGCTCGGTCGCTACCGGACGCGCCCCGACGGCGGAGGCTCGCCCTCCCGGACCTCGGTCGGGATCGGCGGCGATGTCGTGGTCGCGAGCCGCAGCGGCGGCGTGACCAAGATCTTCGCCGACACCGCTGACTGCGTCGAGTCCAACGGTATCCCCGGGATCCAGACCTCGCAGGGGGCCGACGATATTCTCGACTGGGGCGAGGAGGAGTGTGTCGCGTGGCACCGGCCCCTCGCCTACTCGGACAACCGCCCGATCGCCTGGACCCAAGGCGCCCAGAACCCGGACACCTGCCTCTACGAGGGGGCCAAGGTCTGGACCTCGGCCTCGAAGAAGGTGATGGGCTCGGTGACCGTCTTCTTGCTCAACGGTGAGACCGGCGAGATCGAGCAGGAGAAGGTGCTGCCGGACGTGCACCCCAACACCCAGTACATCTTCGGCGGCTACGGCGGTGCGGTCGACTCCGACGACAACTTCTGGTTCTCGCAGCTCGAGAAGGGAAAGCTGGTCAAGGTCAGCATCGACGACCTCAGCCATCAGGTCTGGGATATGCCCGTCCCCGGCTACGGCATGACGATCGGCGCCAGCGGATACGTGTGGACCTGCGGCGAGAACGTCGCCCGCTTCAACCCCAAGGACGAGACCTGGGACACCCAGTACACCGGCGGAGGGATCCACACCGGCGGGTGCATGGAGAGCGCCGACGGCGTGCTCTTCAAGGCCTCCCACTTCCGGATCCACGCCGTCGACGTCGAGACCCTCGAGGTCATCGACGTGATCGACACTCTCAATCCGCCGCAGCACTTTTGGGGGATCGCGCTCGACTTTGACGGCATGCTCTGGGCCGTCCCGCGCAGCGGCACCACGGCCTACAAGATCGACCCCAAGACCCACGACGCGGAGATCCTAAACGGCCTGGTCGGCGCCTACACCTATAGCGATATGACCGGCTTCGCCCTCAGCAGCGTCGTCCCGCAATAGCGCTGAGGAGCCGCTCTGGGCCGCGAGCAGGCGCGATCGTGAGCCTCGCTCCTCGACCGCCTCCTCGCGGCTTCGGTCCAAGCCTCGACCGGACCGGCAACCTCCTACGCCGGACGCTCGGCGGCAGCGTCGGAGCCCACAGGACTCACTCCACGGCCTCCGAGCCGCGCTGTCCCTGGAGCCAGCGGCGCCGCAACGACCTGAACCAGCTCCCGCGACATCGTCGGCGTGCCAATATGCGGCCTTATGCGTCGCGGTTGCCCGCTCGTCGTCCTCGCTGCCCCTTGCCCGACTCACAGATCGACTCCTGTCCAGCTGCGGCGCCTTGCTCTTCAGCCGCCCGCGAAGCAGCCGCCCGCAACGCTGCTGAGGCCGCGTCGTGAGGCCCGGCATCGTCGGTGTTCTGGCCGACGATCCATGGCTACGCCAACGCATACCACCCCCGTCCAACATTTTGGACAAGCCTCGAACGGATCAATAGTCCAATGATCACAGGCACTCCCAAAATGCTCGAAATACAACGTTGCATCTGCGACGATTCCGACGCAGACTCCTCAAGCGTAGTCATCTCCATCCCCGACGCCCCAGGGCACCCCCTCGCGCCCTAGAGCGACCAAGCAAGCTCTGGCCTCGGTGCCCGCCTGCGCGATTCCTCGCGGGAACGACCTCTGTTGCCCATGGGCCCTCGTCGCCTCCGACATTCTAGCCTCGACCTATTAGGGCCGAACGATATATCGCTATGGGCGATCAACTACGCGCCCCAAATGACCAGTCCATGACGACCGTCGACGTCGAGCTTGTCCGCGCCTCGAGAGCGCCCATATCGCGAGCCAGTAAGTGTGATGAGAGACCCAGTCCTGCTCCACAGAACGCCCGAGGAGACCGGCCTCGCCGGGCTCTCCGCCCTCGATGACGCGCTCCGACGGGCGCGAGACCACCTCTATGCGCTCCAGGAGCCTGGCGCTCCATTCTGGCACGCCGAGCTCGAGGCGAACAGCACGCTCACCTCGGAGTACATCTTCTTCTCCCACATCCTCGACCGAGTCACTCCAGAGAGAGAGAGGATGTGTGTGGCCGAGCTCCTCTCTACGCAGCTCGGAGATGGCGGATGGGGCATCGGCGACGGTCGGGGCGGAGAAATTTCGACGAGCATCGAGGCCTACGTGGCGCTGCGACTGGCGGGCCTCGCCGCAAGCGCAGAGACGATGCTGCGGGCCCGTGCGTTCATCCTCGCCAATGGGGGGCTCCAAGGCGCGAGGATGTTCACTCGGATTCATCTGGCGCTCCTCGGTCTCTGGCCCTATGACCAGATTCCATCGATCCCGCCGGCGCTCCTGATGGTCCCCGGGCTGATCTATCGCATGGCATCATGGGCCCGCTCCTGTGTCGTCCCGCTCATCGTGATCCTCGCCCACAGACCACGGTGGCGAGGAAGCCTCGGGTTGACCATCGACGAGCTTCTCCCCCGAGGGGGTGCGCCTGAGGCCTACGCCCCGCCAAAGCCGCCCGCGGGCGCGTCCTGGGAGTATGCGTTCGCGACGGTCGAGCGGGCCATCCGCTCCCTCGATCGCCTGGGAGTCGTCCCATTGCGGAAGAGCGCGCTGCGGAGGGCCGAGCGCTACATCCTCGAGCGACAAGATGATGAGGGCGACTGGGGCGGGATCTTCCCAGCGATGACCTACTCAATGGTCGCCCTCGTCGCCCTCGGCTACCCGCTCCATCACCCGACGATCGTCCGGGGCTGGGCGGCGATCGAGCGCTTCGGCCGCGAGCGCGAAGGTCGGCTGCGCTTTGAGTCGTGCGTCTCGCCGGTGTGGGACACGGCCCTGGCGCTCCTCGCCATCCGTGACGCCGGTGGCCCCGCGGATGAGCCGCGCTTGCAGGCTGCCGGACGGTGGCTCTTGGACAAGCAAGTGCGGCACTACGGAGACTGGAGCGTCCGTAACCCGGAGGGGAGCCCAGGGGGCTGGTCCTTCGAGTTCAACAATCGCTACTTTCCTGACAATGACGACACCGCCGCGGTGATCCTCGCCCTCCAGTCGCTGGAGCTCGGATCCGTGGAGGAGGCGGCCTACCGCGACGCCTCGATCGGCGCCGCCCGTGGGTGGGTCCTGTCGATGCAGTGCAAAGGCGGGGGATGGGGCGCTTTCGACGTCGACAACGACGATGTGCTCTGGAACAGGATCCCCTTCGCCGATCATGGGGCGATGCTCGACCCTCCGACGCCCGATCTCACCGGCCGCGTCCTCGAGATGCTCGGCAACACCGGCTCGCGCGAGGAGGCTGCGCCGGTACGCAGAGCACTGCGCTGGTTGGCGCAGGAGCAGCGCGCCGACGGCTCCTGGTACGGTCGCTGGGGGGTGAACTTTGTCTACGGGACCTGGGCTGTTCTCTGCGGGCTCGCAGCCCTGAAGCTAGACGCATCCGAGCCTATGGTCCTCGCTGGCGCCCGCTTCCTCACCCGAGCCCAGAACCCAGACGGAGGCTGGGGCGAATCGTGCCTCAGCTACGATCATGATCGATTCATCCCGGCCCCGAGCTGCCCCTCACAGACAGCTTGGGGCGTGATGGGCCTCCTCGCGGCAGGCGAGGACGACTCGCTCGCGCTGCTCAGGGGCGTTCGCTGGCTGCTGAAACACCAACGCGAGGACGGTGGCTGGGACGAAGCAGCGTTCACAGGGACCGGGTTCCCGCAACACTTCTACATTCGCTACCACCTCTATCGCGACTGCTTTCCCACCCGCGCGCTCGGCCTCTTCGCCCGACGGCAGCGGAGCAAGCCAGAGCTATGACAAAGATCCTCCACCCGAGACCCCTGCGCGGATCGACGGCCCCCGAGCCTCGACCTACGAGCGCCCGCTTCCCCCTCTCACCCTACCCCACCGGTTGGTACCTCGCGTGCTGGAGCCACGAGCTAGGGCCTGGGGCTGTCCGCGCCCTCGACTGCCTGGGCAGATCGTTCGCGGTCTTCCGCGACTCCCAGGGGGCCCCCCACGTGATCGACGCCCACTGCCCGCATATGGGGGCGAACCTCGCCAAGGGCGGCAAGGTCTGCGACGACACCCTCGAGTGCCCATTCCACGGGTGGCGCTTCGACGGTTCCGGTCAATGTGCACATACTCCGAGTAGCAGCCCAAACCCGGCGAAGATCCGGATCCCGTCGCACCCTGTGATCGAGGTGAACGGAGGGGTCTTCTTCTTCTTCAGCCTCGCCCCAGGAGCCAGCCCTGAGTACAGCCTCCCCCCGCTCGAGCCCTTCAACCCCTTACCTCGGGGCTGGAGGCGGCCGCGGTTCTTCGCTCACACGTTTCGCACGCACATTCAGATGATCGCCGAGAATGGCTTCGACGTGCTCCACTTCACGCGCTTTCACTATGCCGCCGAGCCACCGCGCCTCGACTACCGTGCCGACGGCCCGCGGATGACCAACCGCGTCGCCGGGGAGATCAGAGCGCCTGGCCTCCGCCTCGACCTTCGGATCCAATTTGACCTCTATGGTCCGAGCTTCTTGCTGGTCACGACGACGGAGCCGATGGCCGGGAAGTACATGTTGACCTACCTCCCGCTCGATCCAGAGCGATGCCTCGTCCGGGGCCTCGTCTACTTTCCGCGGACCAACAACCCCCTGCTCAACCTCATCATGCCGCCCCTATTGCCGCGGATCGTCCGCCGCAACCTGCTCGATGAGGCGAACATCTGGGAGCACATGACCTACCTCGCCAAACCTCGGCTATCCCGCGAAGAGCGGCCCACTCGCGACCTACGCCGATGGTACGCGCAATTCTACGAGGCCTGAGGACGACCATGCGCCATTTGTCGCGCTCGCACACGCTCTCCGTCCTGCCCCAGCGCTCAGGCCGCCCCCGCGCACGGGAGTAGGAGAGTCGGCGGGGGAAGCGTACTCGCGGTCGTGACAGGAGCTCCCGACTCCGGCAAACTCAGGATCGAAAGAGCAGAAGATGACCCAGATGACCGCTCCCCCCCAGGACCTCCCGCCCGACGCGTCATGGTTTACCCGGCTCCGGGCTGGGCTGCACGCGCTCTGGGTTCTCAAGGATGAGAACGCCGATCCCTACTACGCCCGGATCTTTCACCTCAGCTTCGACAGGGATACCTACGCGCGGCTTGCCGACAGGCTCCGGAGGACAGGCGAGGGGCGGCGCTTGCTCGACGAGCGACGGACCATCCCCGGAGCGAACGTCGACCTCGACACGCTCGCGAGCCTCCCGGAGGGCACCCTCGGCCATCGCTATGCCCGCCACTTCGCGGAGAACTCCATCGAGCCGTTTACGTTCGAGTTTCCGCTCCGCGACGACGCCGACTTTCTCAACAAACGCTACCGGGAGACGCACGATATTCACCACCTGATCACCGGCTACGGGATCGACCCGATCGGGGAGATCGAGCTCCAGGCCTACTACGCTGGCAACCTCGGCTTTCGCCACGCCGCGCTGATCATGGTCGTGTCACTCCCCGTTGGGCTCAAGCAAGGAGGGCTGGCCGGCGTCCGAGACTATGTTCGACGAATGCGCGCCGCCTATCGCCGCGGCAAGAGTTCACGCCCGGTCCTAGAGGTGCCCTTTGACGAGCTCTGGGCGCTTCCGGTGGCGGAGATCGCAGAGCGCTACTGTGCGCCTGCGTCGACCTAAACGGCCTGGTCGGCGCCTACACCTATAGCGATAGGACCGGCTTCGCCCTGAGCAGCGTCGTCTCGCAATAGCGGTGATGATCCGCTCGGGGTCGCGAGCGCGTCGGTGCTGTCATAGGCCAAGGCTGAGCTCGGCTGCGCGCCAGGCGACCTCTCGGGTGACGTCGACGAGGCGCTTGCCCGGGAGCGATAGCTCGACGAGCGACAGCTCGGTGCAGGCGAGCAGGACGGTGGACGAGCGGTAGCCGGCGCAGAGGGTCGCCATGTCGCCGCGCACCTGCTCGTTCTCGGCGCCGTGCAGCTTGATCGACTCGATGAGCTGGTGTGCAGCGGCGGGGTCGTCGGGGAGCTCCAGGCGATGGCTCTGGGGGTGGTGCCCGTAGGCCGAGGGTCCATGGAGGTCGAGCACGGGTCCGGCCGCCAGCAGGCCCACCTGCGGCTCGTCACAGGCGAGCACCTGCTCCATTGCGACGTCGACATAGGAGAGCAGGCGGTCGTGACCGATGCGCTGACGCAGCCTGTCCTGATAGTAGTGCAGGGTGTTGCAGGCGATGCAGAGCACATCGATCCGCTCGGCCAGCGCCAGCGCCTCTCGCTCCAAAACGCTCCAGACCTCCTCCCCGCGCTGAGCGAGGTCCATGGAGAGGCTCAGGCGGGGCACCGACTCGATCGACACCCGCGGGGCGTCGATATCCCCGCGGTAGGCCGATCCCAGCAGCGCTCGGTTGGCCGCCAGGATCTTCCCCCAAAGGTCGACGCCGGCCTCGGGACCGCTCCCGCTGAGAATACCGATGCTTCGTCTGCCCATGGCGAGGAGCAAGCCTACACCCTGGCCGAGTCGCCGGAGGAGGCTGTGGTGAAGCTCCTGCGGGCTCTCCCGCGGCAACGGCCCGCTCGGTTACGGCGAAACGCCACTGTGCCGGGCCGCAAACGCCCATTGTGCCGGTGCCGAGAGGGTCCACGAGGGCCGGCGAAAGCGCCCGGGCCGTTCACCGCGGGCTGCTCATGGCTGGCGGTCTGTGACATACTCGGCGCATGCGGCGGAGCCGAACTAGCAGCCTCGCTTGGCCCCTCGCTTGGCCCCTCGCCTGGTCCCTCGCCGTGGGTCTCCCCGGCTGTGATGCGGAGGTCCCGTCGCCGGAGGACGAGAACGAGGACGCCGAAGCGGAGCACCTCGTCAGCCATGAGGGGGAGGATTGCTGGGAGGAGCCGCCCCAGGACTGCGTCGACGAGGATGGGGCGCAGGGTGTTGAGCTATGCACCGCTCAGTCCTGGAGTCGCTGCTTCATCGAGCCCTGCCGGGCCGAGGGGGACACCCGGGTCTGCTCGACGACGAAGGAGTCGCGGCTGATCGAGCGCTGCGTAGAGGTCGTCGACTACGGGCTCATCTGGGGCGCGTGCGCTGAGGATACATGCCCGCCCGGAGAGGAGTACGCGTGCGAGCTCGGTCCCGAGGGCGGAGAGCTCCCCTCCTATCGCTGCAAGATGGACGAGCTCGGGGTCACCTCGGTCAACCCCGAGGACTGCCAGGTGGACACCGCGACGACCCCGCTCGTCCTCGCCTTCGACGGCGAGGAGCCGACCTTCCGCCGGCCCTCCGCCGCCGCGGACTTCGACGTCAACGGCCGAGACCTGTGCGTCGCCCCGGACTGGCCGACCGCGGCGACGCCGTGGCTCGCCCGCGATCTCGACCGGAGCGGCTCGATCGAGGGCGGGCATGAGCTCTTCGGCAACGGCACTCGACTGCGCTCAGGCGCCTACGCACGGCACGGCTTTGAGGCGCTCGCCGAGCTCGACAGCGACGGCGACGGCCTGATCAGCGACAGCGACGAGGCCTGGCCTGACCTCCTCCTCTGGGCCGACGTCGACGGCGATCGCCGCGCTGACGGCTGGGAGCTGCTCCCCCTCGCCTCCTACGGAGTCGACAGCCTCTCGCTCGATCTCCACGTTGATCCCCGCTGTGACGAGCGGGGAAACTGCTCACGCGAGCGCTCCCTCGTCACCCGCGCAGGCCGGCTCGGCTCCGGAGCCAGCGCCCTGGCTCGACCCGCGGCCGAGCTTGTCGACGTCTACCTCGCCTGTCCCTGAGGCGTAGGATGATGGCGAGCGACGGAGTCGCCGGGGTCTGCTAGCAGACCGTGGCGAAAGTCCCGTGTGCTGTCGCGCCGCAATCGTTGGCCCTCTTGGCTTCGACGAAACGCCGCTGTACTGGGCCGTACCGCAAGGTTCGGCGGGGCCGAGAGGGGCGACGAGGGTAAGCGAGAGCGCGCGGGACTTTTGCCGGGGTCTGCTAGGGGCAGGCCTCGACCCGCCCGTCCCGGACCATCAGCACCCGGTCTTCGAGACCCTCCAGCGGCGCGAGATCGTGGGTCGCGACGACGATCGCTCGCCCCTGATCACGCCAGCGGCGGAGGAGGTCGCGGAGCACCGCGAGCGCCGCCGCGTCGAGGCCGTTGAAGGGCTCGTCGAGGAGGAGCACCCGGGGCTCGCCGCAGGCCGCCGCGGCGATCGTCACCTTCCGCCGCTGACCGAGGGAGAGGGTCGCGATCCGCTGGTCCTCGCGCCCATCGAGCCCGAGCGAGGCCATCACCTCGACGCCCTGCTCCAGGGACCCGCCGCGGAGATCGGCGATCACGGAGAGCAGCTCCCGGGGGGTCAAATAGGGGAAGAGCTCCGGGGTCTCGGGCACGTAGCCGAGCTGGGCGCGGGCGGCCTCTGGCTCGCGATCGAGGTCGTGGCCGGCGATCGCGATGGTCCCGCGGCCGCGGTGGAGGATCCCCGCGAAGGAGCGGAGGAGCGTCGACTTGCCGCTGCCGTTGGCGCCCCGGAGAACCGTCAACCCGGGCCCGAGGCGGAGGCTGCAGCCGTCGAGGATCACCCGGCCGCCGCGACGCAGGCGGAGATCTCGGGCGTCGATGAGCGGCGCTTCGGTGGTCGTGTGCGGCGGGTGCATCGGGCCTGCCCCCCACTCATAGCCCAGCCCCGTGGTCGTCGTCTCGTCGCGAGGTCTCGAGGCGTCGACGGACCCGCGTCGCCGGGCCGATCTCGCGGAACGCGAAGAAGAAGCCGCCGGCGATCAGCGGCAGCAGGGTCAGCGGCGCTCCGCTCAGCTGGAGGAGGGCGAAGGCGAGCACGGCGACCGCCGCGGGGAGCAGCGAGAGGCGCCCGTGCAGGCGCCGTCGGGCCTCCGCCCGCAGCCCCGTCCAGACCATGACGAGAGCCGCGAGGAGGAGAACGCTCAGGAGCTCGACGAGGACCGGGAGCGGCGCGGCGCCGCCGATCCCGACCAGGACTGCGCCGATCCCCAGGGCGCTCGGGGCTCCTCCGAGGAGGGCGATCGACAGCCCAGCGAGGAGCTCCGCCCGCGGCCGCAGGGGGAGCGCGTCGAGGTACCAGCGATCGCGGTCGAGGAGGCGACGGGCGAGGACGACGACCTCAGCCCCGACCATGCACCCGCAGATGAGCGTCAAGCGGACCAGCCAGGGATCGACCGCCTCCCCCACCCTGGCCGCGGCTGTGGTCGCCGCCGCGGCGATCAGCACCCCCGCGAGGCCGATCCAGAGCCGCCGTCGCAGCCGCTGCGGATCCCTCCGGAGGAGCGCCCAGATCTGGAGGCGGACGAGCGCCGCCGAACTCCCGGTAGACCGCGCCGCTCCCCGCAGGCCGCCTCGCCTCAGCCACCATAGCCTCGACAGGAGCCCACGACGCAGGCCGTCTCGCTCCGGCGGCGGCGCGCCGAGGTGGCGCCAGAGGTAGGCCGTCGAAGCCGCGATGATCCCGAGCCACGCCGCGCTGGAGAGCCCCTCGGCGGCCCCACCGGAGCCGGAGAGGACCACCGCAGCGCAGGCCAGCGCGGACGCGCCGAGCCAGGAGAGGAGACGCCACGGCCCGCTCCCAACCGCGATCGAGCCGACCTGCGCCGCCAGGGTCAGCGAGACCCAGGCGCTGCCGACGAGCCCCCGCTCCCAACCGGCGAGCGAGCCGGGCTCCGCCAGACCGTAGGCGACCACGCCGATCCAAGGGGCGTTGATGAGCACCAGATGGGCGCACTGCAGCCGCCTCCAACGGCCGCGCGAGACCGGCAGGTGGCGGAGGTACGCCAGCCGCTCCGAGGCCAGGAGGAGCGCCACCACCGACCGCGTCGCCAGGAGATAGGCCGCCAGGGTCGCCCCGAGGACCAGCCCCCGCGCCTGCGGCTCTGCACCTGCGACCGCCGCTCGGATCTCCGCCGGTCGCCACGCCCGCTCGATCCAGACCATGGCAAACGTGACGGCCAAGACCACCACGCCGTAGGCCTCGGCCGCGTCGCGGTAGACCAGCCGCGTGACCAGTCGCTCGAAGGATCGTCGGCCCGCCACCGGCCCCATCCTCGCAGACCTTCGCCAGCGCGCCTACTCCCGGCGCTCCGCGGGTACATAGAGCAGAGAGGCTCGACGAAGAGATGGCGTCGGCTCTGCTCCGGCGGCACACTGCACCCTGCGATGAATTGAGGTGGCTACGATGAGTCTGCGCGTCCCGATGTCTGTGTGTATCTCCCTTCTCTCCTGCCTCTCGCTCGTCTTCGTCGGCAGCGCGTGGGCCAAGCCGGCAAAGCTCGACGATGTGCCGAGAACCCCCTCGGTGCAGAGCGCGGCCGCCGACATGCCCGGGCCAATCCCTGAGAACCTGAAGATCTCGACGGTCTCGGGGACCTACAGCGGACGCCTTGCGTTGCTTGAGACCGACGCGAAGGGGACGATCACCCAGCTCGCGATCTACGGCGGGAACCCCCATGGGGTGCTCGCATTCGACGGCTGCGGCGCCAAGCTGGTCGACCTCCCGCAGCTCCTGGGGTCGCACCACCACGTCGACACCGACAGTTCCCGCGTAACTCTGGACCTTACGATCAAGACCAAGGGTCGCTGCATTGACCGGATCGCTGTCCGGCGTGTCCACCGGCCGAGATACGACTTTATGCTCAACTTGATCCACGATCAGCTCAAGAGTGTGATCTCGATCCTCAAGGACATAAAGAAGAAGATGTGATGGGAGATCCCCACCCAACGCCCCGACGGGTCCGGCGGTGAGTGGTGCTCCCCTCCGCGCTCGGACCATCGCGAGCGCCTCCTCGGGAACGGCGCAGCGGCGGCGCGTGATCGCGACATCGACCGCCCTTGGACGCCGCCGCCGCGTCTGCCGGTGTATACCTTCCCCGTGGTCGATCGCCCCTCCCACGCTGAGACGCGGCGTCGCCAGAGACGCCGGCGAACGCAGGCGCGGCTCTTGACCGCGCTCGTGGTGCTCGCCGCCGCGTGGCTTGCGGGTGGTCTCGCCGCGGTCCTCGGCTGGCCGCTGTGGGCCCGCTGGCTCGCCGCCGCCGTGGTCTGGCCGCTCCTCCCCGTCTCACTCCTGATCCTGATCAGCCCGCGCCTCGGTCATCGCCGAGTGTCGCTGACGATCGCGCTCGTCGGCGCGGGCGTCTGCGCGATCGCCTGGCGACCGGCGCTCATCGACGCGGCGACGAACCACGCCGGTTGGATGTTCGAGGACGATGGGTCGTCCGCACCTCGAGGGCCGGGCGCCCCTCCTGTCCCCCCGGCGACGCCTGCCCCGGCGACGCCCGCTCCGTCGGCGCCTGTCGACGAGGGTCAGCAACACCCGCCATCACCTGTCATCGAGCCGCCGCTCCCCTCCGCGGAGAGCGATGGAGAGGCGAACGATGCCGAGAAGAACGATGCCGGCGAGAACGTTGCCGACGAGAACGATGCCGACGAGAACGGCTCGGCGGCCAAGGGCTGCTTTCGCGAGGTCGTCACGACCGCCCACAGCGACTTCGCCTACGGCACGACCCTCGCCGACATGGACGGCGACTCGCTCCTCGACGCGGTCTGGGTCCACTCTGGGAGCGACGATCAGCTCAAGATCTGGAGCGGCGATCGGAGCGGCGCGTTTAAGCAGACGAGCGCCGTCGACTACGACGGCGGCGGCCTCTCAGTCGCGGTCGCCGACTACGATCGCGACGGCTCCCTCGACGTCGCCACATGCGACCACAGGAAGGCCTCCGTCACCCTGTGGATGGGCGCCGGAGATGGGACCCTGAGCCGCGGCGCCTCCTACAAGACCTATCGCAGCCCGCTCGCGGCGACCACCGCCGACCTCGACGCCGACGGTCACGCCGACCTCATCGTCAGCCACTACTTCCATGTAGAGGTGATGCGCGGGTCCGCCAGCGCCAAGCTCCGCACGTCCCCTTGGCTGCGCCTCGCCAAGAGCAAGGACGATCCCAAGCGCCTCCTCACCCCCGAGGACATCGCCGCCGCCGATCTCACGGGCGACGGCCTCCTCGACCTCGTGATCCCGAAGGGGGACGTCCGCTCGGTCGAGGTCTGGGTGGGGCGCGGCGGCGGCAGGTTTCGCCGCAGCGCGGACGCGGAGTCCTGCCCCGCCCCGTCGCACACGCTGGTCGGCGACGTCGACGAGGACGGCAACCAAGATGTGATCGTAGGCTGCGGCGCCGGCCTCGAGCTCCTCGTCGGCGATGGAGCGGGCGGTCTCGAGCGCCGAGGCGAGATCGGTCCAGCGCACGCCTATCAAGGGGGGGCCCTCGCCGACTTCAACGGCGACGGTCACCTCGATCTCCTCGTCCCGACAGCCCCCCCCGGGGCCAGGCCCGTCAGCTTCCGCGGCGGCGGGAGACGCCTAAGCCTCCTCCTCGGCGACGGCGAGGGGCGATTCCTCGAGGAGGAGGCGATCGAGCTCGGCGGTCAACAGCACCGCATCGTCGCGATCGCCGACATCGACAGCGACGAACACCTCGACGTCGCCTACGAGTGCTTCGGTCAGCGTCCTGGGGCGCATATCGGCGTCGTCTTCGGCACCGGCTGCGGGCCTGCTAAGGCTCCCTGAGCGGCGCGCCGCCAGCCCCTGCCCGTCGGTGTCATCGGGGATGCCACCCGAGCCGCCCTCTCTCGACGGGGACAAGCGAGAGCGCGCGGGACTCTTGCCAAGGGCTGCCTAGACGCGCGGCCCCACGCTCACCGAGGCGCTCCATCCGGCGGCGACCGATCATTCGCGACTTCGCTACTCTGTACCCATGATGAGGCGCCTTCGATGAGCTTTGCACACGCTCCTACGCCAGAGATGCGCCGCTTGCTCGATCGCGTCCAGGCCTTGGAGGTCAACGTGGGGCTCACGACGCCCCTTGGTGATCGGGCATTCGCCGTCGCCTGCATCGATCGCTGGCAACAGCTCCTCCGCGGGCTCGTCGATCCTGACGGCACAGTGTTGCGGGTGCTGCAGGCGGTCGATGAGGGCGCAGCGGCCATTGTCGAGCACCGCGATCGTCGCGACCCCTTGCCGCCGCTGGCCACTTCGTGGACCCTCGAGTGGGCAGAGTGCCCGATCGACCTTCTCGTCGATCCCGCGCTCCCTGACGACGAGGAGAGCCTGGCCTGTTACGGCTACTACCACGGCGGGCTGACCTCATCGGCCGCGCCGGGGATCGACCGCCTGGTGATGGCGATGCGAAGCGTTCGATCGTATGCAGAGGTCGACTGGCGCCAACGCGCGGGTCCTCCCACGCCTTACGCCACAGCGTGCGGCCGCTTCGCTGCGGACATGCTCCGCCAGCTCGCGGGCAGAGTCGTTCGCGACGCCCTGGAGTTCGCTGCGCTCCACCCGACATTCCGTGACAACCCCTACGAGCCTGAGCTGGCGCTGGTCGAGCGTGGTCTCTTCCCTCTCGGCGCGCACGAGGGGGTCTGCTACGTAGTCCGACCGGCGACGGTCCCCGTGGTCGTTCCGGGTTGGCTGCCCTTCTTCACCGGCGCGCGCTGACTCAGCGAGCGAGCGCGAGGCGACCTCCCCTCTACGGATCGGCGCGCGCTGGCGAAGAAACCTCACGGGTCCGCGATGAAACAACGCTCTGTGCTGGCGACTCTCATCCCCACGAAACGACGCTCGCTGGCGAAGAACTCTCACGGTATTGTTCCGGGTCCAGCGCGCTACAGAGTCGGTCGCGACCGGGATTTCGCAGAGCAAGGCCCGGCGTTGGGACTCTGACCGACGCCAAGACCTGTATGACGAGAGCCTTCTGGCGACCGCCAAGGATGCACAAATGGCAACCAGGACCAAGTCCAAGTCCAAAACCAAGTCCAAGTCCAAGTCCAAGTCCAAGTCCAAGTCCACCAAGCAAAGTAGAGCAGACATCGCGGGCAAGACCGTCGTCCTCACCGGGACTTTCTCCGGGCTCAGCCGCGGCGACGCGAAGGCCGGTCTCGAGGCGCTCGGCGCTCGGGTCACCGGCACGATCTCGAGCAAGACCGACCTCCTCTTCGCTGGCGAGAAGGCGGGGTCGAAGCTCGCCAAAGCGGCGTCTCTCGGCGTCGCGGTGCGTGGCGAGGCCGAGCTCCAGGCGCTCCTCAGCGGGCGCCGTGGGTCCAGCGCGAAGTCCACGAAGCGCGCGAAGTCCACGAAGTCCACGAAGCCCACGAAGTCCGCTTCGGCCCACGCGCGCCCGATCCCAGCGAGCGGACGCTTCGGCTTCGGGCCTGTGCTCGAGGCCTGGATCGCCTACGCCGACGAGCTGAAGGAGACGATGCCGCGGGGCGTGAAGGTCCGCGCCCGCTTCGCGCGTCCGGCGACCGCCGCCGCGATCGCTCGGGCCGAGCGGGCCCGCGGCAAGACGTTCCCCGCCGCCCTCCGCGAGCTCCTATCGGCGGTCAACGGCTTCAAGGTCGAGGTCTCCTACGACGGCCCCGACGCCGACGAGCGCTGGATCACCTACGACCTATGGTCGACCACGCGGCATATCCAGGCCGGCGACTACGAGGATTTTCTGTGGTTCGACTGGGACGAGGAGGACGCGCCCACCCGCCACTTTCTAGTCGTCGATATGCCCCAAGAGGAGTACTGCTATGGCTATATTCTGAGCCGGGCGAAGGTCGCCGACAACCCCTCGATCGCGTATCACTACTGTGGTGAGGAGCTCCACCGCCACCGCTATGACCTCCGCGCTCGCCTCACGCGCGCGCTCGCCAACATGCGCGAAGCCGTCGCGGAGCTGGTCGGAGAGCTCGCCGAGCGCAGGAGCGCCCCGCCACCGCCGCCCCTCGATCAGGACGGCCCGATAGCCCGGCTCTCCGGGGTATTCTCGATCCAGACGATCGATGACGCCCACGGGGAAGCAGAGCTCCGGCGTGCCATGTCGAAGCCGCCGGCGGAGATCGAGCACATGCAGCTCTGGTGCAGCGATCCGAGCGGCTCGATCGACCTCGCGCTCCTGGCCCCCTTCACGGGTCTCAAGAGCCTCTACGTGGCCGAAATGCCCACAGGCGTCGATCTCGGCCCCCTCGCGGCCTGCACCCGACTAGACCGCCTGTCAGTTGCCTTCATCCGCCCGGAGGACGTCAAGGCGCCGACCGTGGTCACGGCCTCAACGCCGCTGCGGAGCGTCCGCGACGTCACGCTCGAGTACCTCAACAAGTTCACCTCCTGGGGAGTCCTAGAGGCGTTCCCCAAGGCGACGAAGATCTGCGTCCAAGGCCTCTGGAAGAGCGCCCTACCCCGGGACCTCTCGCGGTTGGCCCGGGTCGAGGAGCTCGAGCTCACCGGCCACGGAGGCAAGATCACAGCGCCGCCGGCGATCCGTTTGCCCCCCCGCCTCCGCGAGCTCAAGCTCACGGAGCTCAAGCTCACCGCCGTCCCCCACCTAGGGGGCGCGCCTAGGCTCAGGTACCTCGACCTCTCGAGCAACGCGCTGGTGTCGCTCGCCCCTGTCACCGAGCTCGTCCGCCTCGAAGGGTTGATGGCCTACGACAACAAGCTCAGCGAGATACCGGCGCTCCAGCGCCTTACGAAGCTCGAAGCGCTCAACCTCAGCGCGAACCGGATCACCCGACTCGCCGGCCTCGAGCGCCTAAAGCGTCTGACCTACCTCGACCTCTCGGGCAACAAGATCAAGGTCGTCGAAGGGCTCGCCGCCAACCACAAGCTAGCGGCGCTCGATCTGGCTGAAAACCCGCTCAAGGACACCGCAGGGCTCGCTGAGGTCGCCGCCGGATGCCGCGTCACGATCCGCGGCTGCGGCCTCACGGCGGCCAAGCGACGGGCGCTCGAGGCCGCCCAGGGGGGGCGTCTCTCGCTCCGCTAGCGCCGGGCCTGGCGGTACCTCCCGGGCGACGCGCGCCCGAGGAGGCCACCGTCGACCGCGGGGCCCTCAGAGGGAGCAGAGGCGCTCGCAGGCGCTCGACAGCTCCCCTGGGTCGCAGAGCTGCCGATCGCCGACGGGCTCGGTGCCGCAGCTCGTCGCCTCAAAGACCTCAAGTTCGCCTGGGCCGACCTCGCGCTGGTAGACGCCCTCGGGGTTGCACTCCTCGAAGAACAGGCAGCCATCGCCGATGGTGCTGACCGGCGATGCACGAGCCCTCTCCGCCCAGCGTCGGGCACTCCTCAGCGCGTCGACCAGTGCGACAATCGGACGACTCTCCGCTGTCGTCGGCCTCACCCTCTACCTCCTCAAGCGGCTAGGCGCCGGGTACTCGGAGGCTCGTGGAGGCTTCGCGACGCGACGGCTGGACGCTTAAAGCAGACCGCGACGTTTTCGCCTCCACGGCATCGTGGGCGCAGGGTGGATGGAGCAATTCTACGCCGGACCGAGGCGACGGTCTAGCGGCCTCGCTCGGCGCTTGCGCACGCCGAGTCGACTCGACGCGACGACCGACGTCGGTACATTGGCCGGTCCATGGTCGACGCCACTCGCCGCCTGCTCCGTCACCTCGTCGACGCGCCCGCCCATGTCGGGCTCGTCCGCGCGCTCGCTCCCCCGCGCTTCGCCGCGCTCGTCCGCGTCGTCGGGCTCGAGGACGCCGGCGAGCTCCTGGCGATGGCGACCGCCGAGCAGACCCTCGAGGTCCTCGACGAGGAGCTGTGGCGCAGCGGCGACGCCGACGAGGAGGAGCTCGACCGCGGCCGCTTCGCCGTCTGGCTCGAGGTCCTCCTCGAGGCCGGCGACGCGGCCGTGGCTCGACGCCTGCACGAGCTCCCCGAGGAGCTGCTGGCGGCCGGCCTGTGCGCGCAGCTCTTCGTCCTCGACGTCGACGCCCTCGGCCACGGCATGGCCGGCACGTCGTCGCGCGAGGCGGCGCTCGCCGAGCGCGTTCTCGACGAGGCGCTCCACCTCGAGTTCGCCGGCTACACGCTGATCAGCCGCGACCCGCTCGGCTGGGATCCGACGATCGCCGCCCTCCTCGCCCTCGACGCCGTCGACCACCGCTGCGTCCGCCGAGTGCTCGAGCGCTGCCACGAGGCGACCGTCGATCTCCTCGACCCCGGCGCGGACGGCTGGCGGACGATCCTCAGCGCCCAGGAGACCGTCGAGGCCGACGCTCGCGCCGATCGCGAGGACCGACGCGCCGCCGCGGGGCACGTCACGCTGGCCGACGCCCGCGCATTCCTCAAGCTCGCCGCGCGGACACCTCTGGGCGACCCCGCCGCGCTCGCCGAGGATCCGCTGACGCACGCCTACTTCCGCGAGCTGCGGGGCCCCGCGCGCCCCGTCGCCTCGGCGTCGGCGAGTCCCGAGGAGCCCCACCTCGCGGAGCTCCTCGCCGACCTCGACGCCGAGCTCCAGGCGCCCGCCCGCCGCGCGCTCCCGGCGTCCGCGGAGCGGGGCGCGTTCGAGGATTCAGGGCTCGGCGACCTCCGGCGGGCCCTGATCGCCCTCGCCGACCGCGACCCGCCGCGTCACAGCGACCAGGTCGCGCGCCTCGCCTACCTCACCAACCTCTTGATGACGGCTGGGCGCCCCGACGGCGCGCCCTACTTCCCGGTCGACGCCGCCAACGCGGCGCTCTCGCTCACCGCTCGCGGCCTCGCGGCGCGCGTCCCCGACCGCACAGACGTCGCCGCCGAGGCCTGGATCACCGAGCTCCAGCGGACCGGCGTCGACGGGCTCTTTCGCCTCGGCTGGCGCCTCCGTGCAGAGGACGGGTCCGCAGACTAAACATGTCCAATGGAGCAGGATCTTGTAGAAGCAGCCCCGCGTCGCGATCGCCGGCCCGCTCGCTCCGGCGCACGAGTCTCGGCGGGGCACTCGACGGCGCGCTCGGCGTTCTCTTCGTCCCGTGGGCGACGCCCGCTGAGGAGTGGCACTGGCGCGCGCTCGCTCCGAGGGCGTTCTCGGCTCCGCCGAAGCTCCGCGCTCAGCTTCGTGCGATTCGGTGCGGACGCACTTTCGAGCGCGCGCCGAGCAGGTGAGCGAGGTCTGCCGAGCTCGCAGGTCGGCGCGCTCGGAGATGGTCGTATGTTAACGTGGAGAGCGCGTGACGATCGGCACTCCGCCACAGGAGCTATCGACTCGGGGGCGGGAGCTGGACGACGCCTCTGAACCGCTGTCGATCGTGCTCGAGTTCACACGGACCGAGAACCCCCAAGACCCGCACGCCTTTCGCTTCGTCCCCCAGAGCTACACGCTGCGGGTGCAGGGAGGATCGCCCGAGCTCCTCGTGCTCGACTGGAGCCCGGCGCTCCTGGGCGATCTTCGCGCGCTCGCGCGGCCAGGCTGCGACGCGGAGCTCGCCCAGAGGATCGGCGATGCGCTCCGCAGCACCCTGATTAGGACGAGCTGGCGCTCGCTCGGCCGAGAGATCGCAGCCGCCGCAGACGCGGGTCGACGGGTGCTCGTCAACCTCCGCTCCAACGCGGCTGAGCTCTACGCGCTGCCGTGGGAGCAGCTGACGGTCGACGCCAGCGGTCGCCGCATCAGCGAGCTCCAGGGTGTCGTGCTCCGCTATGAGTGGCCCGACACCAAGACCCGAGCGGCCGAGCCGGCGCCGCGGCCAGCGGGTGGTCGTGCGCTCATGGCATGGTCCGCCGCGGGCGGGGCGGTGCCGAACGCCGAGCACCTGCGCGCGATCAAGGACGCGTACCGCGACGGCCACCTGAGCTTCGACGAGGAGCGCGACCAGCTCGCCCACGCGAGCCTCGACGCGCTCGTCCGCAAGCTCGCGCGGGCCAGCCAGGACGGGGAGCCCTACGCGATCCTGCACCTCCTCTGCCACGGCGAGGCGGTCGGTTCGAGCTACGGGCTCGCCCTCTCGGACGAGCGAGAGAAGAGGGCGGTCATCGACGCCGCCGCCCTGCGACGGGCCCTCGCTCCCTACGCGAAGACCCTGAGGCTCGTGGTCCTGGCCGCGTGCAACACAGGCCGCGCCGGCGAGCTCGACGGTCACCTCGGGAGCGTCGCTCAGTCGCTCCACCGGGTCGGCTTTGCGGCGGTCGTCGCCTCGCGCTCTCCGCTCTCCGTCGACGGGTCGATCGCGCTGACGCAGCGGCTCTACCGAGCCCTCGCGGTCGAGCTCTCCTCGCTCGAGGGGGCGTTCGCGGCGGCCCGCTCGGAGATGGGGCTGCACGACGCGGCGAGCCTCCAGCTCTTCGCGCGAGCGGCCGACGGCGACGACAGCCGGCCCATCGTCTTCCGACCCTACCGCGGGCTCCTCGCCTTCACGGCCGCCGACCGACGCTTCTTCTGCGGCCGCGACCGCGAGATCGCGGAGCTCGTCGCCCGCGTTGAGGCGGCCCGCGGCGGCGCGCTCCCTCGGTTTCAGCTGGTCGTAGGGCCATCTGGTGTGGGCAAGTCGTCGCTCGTGCTCGGCGGGCTGCTCCCCGCCCTCAGCCCCGACGCAGGCGACAGCGTGGGACATGCGTGGACCTGCGCCGCCTTCCGCCTAGGCGGCGGTCTACGGGCGCTCTGGGGCGTTCTCCACGACCTCCGGGGCGGGGCACTGCAACCTCCGGCATTGGGCCCGCCCGCCGTGAACTCGCCGGCCGAAGTGATGGAGGAGGCGCATGCGCTCCGCGCCGACGACCCCGGCGGTTCGCTGCTCCTCGTCATCGATCAGTTCGAGGAGCTCTTCTCACCCTCGGCATCGGCGACCGAGGGCGAGGCGCTGACGCGGACACTGTGGCGACTCGCCGGGCGCCGGGAGCTCGGGATCGTCGTCGTCGCCACGCTCCGCGCGGACTATGTCGGCCATGGCCGCAGCATCATCCTGGGGGACGACGGCGCTGACCTGGCGACGCTGGCGACCGACGAGCGCTACGCCTCGACCCTCTCCCAGATCGACGACGAGCGCCTGGCGGAGATCGTCGAGCGCCCGGGGGCGAAGGTCGGCCTCCGCTTCCATGGGGGGCTCATCGCCCGGATCCTCGGCGAGCTCGAGGGCGCCGTTGAGGCCCTGCCGCTGCTCGCCGTGACCCTCGACGAGCTGTGGCTGCGCCGCGACGGCAACACCCTCACCCTCGCCGCCTTCGAGGCGCTGGAGGGGCTGCGCGGCGGTGTGAGGCGGGCGGCCGAGCGGGTCATCGAGGCGATGACGCCGGCCGAGCGGACGCAGGCGCGGCGGGTTCTCGTGCGGGCGATGAAGCCGGGCCTGCGCGGCGGCGATGCGAGCCGCGAGCGGGTCGACACAGACCTCCTCCGACCCCGTCGCGAGGCTGAGGCAGAGCACTTCGATCGCGCGATCGCGGCGATGGTCCGCGAGCGCCTGCTCGTCGCCGGCGACGCGGACCTCGAAGACACCACGCGCGGCGCCTGGATCGAGGTCGCCCACGAGGCGCTGATCCGCCACTGGCCGCGGCTCCTCGAGTGGGAGCGCGAGGATCGCCCGCGGCTCCAGCGTATGCGGGCCTGGCAGGAGCGCTGCTCGGCGTGGGTCGCCGCAGAGCGCAGCCAAGACAAGCTGCTCGGGAGGGGCGAGCTCACGAGCGCCAACGCGGAGCTCGACGAGGCCCGTCGCCTCGGCGACCTCGACGTCGACCTCGAGGACTACCTCGATCGCAGCGCGCAGGCCCAGGCTCGCCGCCGCGATCGCCAGCGCCGGACCGCCCTCCTCGCCAGCGCCGTCCTCACGCTGGTCACCGGGCTCTTTGTCACCCTCACCGTCGTCGCCGTCCGTGCGCAGCGCGAGGCGAAGGCGAGCGAGCGGCGGGCGCTGCGAAACGAGCGGCGGGCCAAGACCGACCGCTGGAGGGCCGAGTTCGAGGCCCTTCGGGCCCGCGACGCGACGCGCATGCAGCTCGTCAGCGAGCAGCGCCGCGATCCGACGGGCCGCGTCGCGCTGCTGCGGGAGGTCGAGTGCCCGCAGCGAGCCGTTGGTTACTTGGCCGCGGCCGCAGCCGCGGTCAAGTCTCCGGTGAGCGACACCATCGTCGACATGGGCGCCGCGATCGTCGCGGCCGCGGTCAGCCCCGACGGCGCTCAGATCGTCACGGCGTCGCGCGATGGCGCGGTCCAGCTCTGGTCGACCGAAGGCGCCCTGATCCGGGCGTTGTCCGGCAACCGAGAGGTGGTCACCAGCGTCGCCTTCAACGCGGAGGGGACGCACCTCGCGGCCGGCTCTGAGGATCCGTGCGCGTACGTCTGGCGGCTCGACGGCGAGGAGGCCCCGCACGTCCTCTGCGGTCATCTGGGAGAGGTCGTCGAGGTCGCGCTCAGCCCCGACGGAGAGCGCCTCCTCACCGTCTCCGGCGGCGAGCGAAAGGCGCGGCTGTGGCGGGTCCGCGCGCCGTCCCTCCTCCGCGAGCTGGACGGTCATCGACGCAACGTCCGCGCCGCGGCCTTCGCCCCAGGCGGCGATCTCATCCTGACGGTCGCCGGCAAAGAGGCGCTCCTTTGGCCGGAGGACGACGACAGCCGACGGATCGCCGCCCACGACCGCGCGATCCAGGCCGCCGCGCTCAGTCCAGACGGCGAGCGCCTGGCGACCGCCGACGCCGACGGCGTAGTTCGAACATGGCTATTTGGACAGGTCAATGACGCCGACGACGCCGACGACCGCGCCGAACCAGCGCCGATAGGCGAGTGGAGCACCAGCGCCAACGCGACGTCGCTCGTGTGGAGCCCTGACGGCCGCATTGCCGTGACAGCCGCCGCGGCGGCCTTCATCATCAGCCCGTCCTCGGACGTCGCTGTCACGCAGGTCGCCCACGCCGGCGCCGACCCAGAACACTACCGAGTTGTCGATGCGGTCTGGTCGGCCGAGGGCGGGCGCCTGCTCATGCGCGACGACCAGGGGGGCGCACGGGTCTTCGACGTCGACGGCGGAGGGCCGCCGCAGCTGCTCCTCGGGCACACACAGGGGCTGACGAGCGCGAACTTCCTCAGCGACGGTCGCATCGCCACGACCGCGGAGGACGGCGCGCTGCGCCTGTGGTCGACGCCGCGTACGGATCGGCCGAGCACGATCGTCGGCCACAGCGATCCGCTCATGGACGCGGCGTGGGTCGACGATGAGACGTTGCTCTCCGGGTCGAGGGACAGGGACGCGAGGATCTGGAGCTTGCGTGGCGGCGAGCCGCAGGTGCTCGCCCACGACGGCGTCGTCCTCTCGGTCGCCGTCGATGGCGACAGCGGGCGCCTCCTCACCACCTCGGAGGACGGGACAGCGCGCCTGTGGGACCGCCGAGGAGCGCCGCTCCCCGGCTCGCCGCTCGTCCACGATCACGGCGTCACTCGCGGGCTCTTCGTGCCGCAGAGCGCCGACGTGATCACGATCGCGAAGGACCACCGGGTGCGCCGCTGGAGGCTCGCAGAGCCGGGCACCTCCGAGGTTCTCTGCACCCACGACAAGCTCATCCGCGACGCCGCAGTGAGCCCCGATGGCGCCTGGGTCGCGACCGCCTCCGCGGACGGGACGGCGAAGCTCTGCGCGCTCCGGGGGTCGCCCCGCGAGCGGACGCTCTACGGGCATCGCGGCGATGTCTACACCGTCGCTTGGAGCCCCGACAGCGCCCGCCTGGTCACCGGCTCGAAGGATCGGAGCGCACGGCTCTGGGACGTCGCCGGGGACGCGCCGCCGATCCAGCTCCGGGGCCACGCCCAAGCTGTCAGCGGCGTCGCCTTCTCGCCCCGCGGAGATCGCCTGCTCACGGCCGCTGATGACGGGAGCGCGCGGGTGTGGAGCCTCGACGGCGCGACCCTCCGCGAGCTCCGCGATGGCCCGCCCGCCGCCGCACGCTCGGCCGTGTGGAGCCTCAACGGATCGACGGTCGCGATCGGCGGGGCCGACGGTCGCGTCCGCCTCTGGGCGGTCGACGAGGTCGACGCGCCCGTCGTCTTTGACGAGGGTGAAGACGCTACGATCGTCGCCTTCTCGCCGAGCGGCGATCGTGTGCTCGGCGCTGGCGAGTCGGGCGATCTCCGCGTCTGGCCGACGCCGTCCCTGGGGCGGCTCACGCGGGAGCTCGCGGAGAGCCCCGCAGCTTGCCTCTCAGAGCGCGACCGCGTCGCCCTCCTCGGCGAGCCTGCCGAAGTCGCCGCTGCCCGGGTCGCCGGCTGCCGCGAGCGGGGGAGCGCCCCCCTGGCCGAGCCGCCGATCCCGGGCCTTCCTCCGCTCTGCCCGCGCGCGGAGTGAGCGGCTCAGCGCGACAGGATCGTGAACTCGCTCCGGCGGTTCTTCCCTCGCCCCTTGCTGGTCGAGTTCGCGTCGATAGGCTCGTCGGCGCCGCCGCTGCGCACCTCGATCCGCCCGGGGTCGATCCCGTAGTCCGCGAGGAACTCCTCGACCACCCGCGCCCGAGCGAGGCCGAGCTCGGCGCACTTGGCCCCGCTACACTCGCTCGTGTCCGTATGCCCTGAGATCTCCACCCTAAGCGTCGGATACTCTCGCAAGAGCTCGACGGCTTCGTCGAGCACCTGCTCCTCCCTCGCGAGGAGCTCCGACGAGCCGCGGCGGAAGACGATCGAGCCGATGAACCTCGGGCCCCGCCCGAGGTCCGCACCTGGGTCCTCGTCAACCCTCTCGCCGCCGTCGACGTAACGACTCACATCGGGCTGCGGCAGCTGCCCGCGCGGCCGGCATGAGCAGGCAGCCGCGACCAGGATCCCGAGGATCGCGAGGATCGCGAGGATCGCGAGGATCGCGAGGATCGCGATCCTCGCTGACGACGGGCGATTCATCACAGGACCAGAGAGTACACGCGCCAGGGCCTCAACTCCGGAGCATATCCGCTCGCAAAGCCGGCGACGCAGCGGCCGGGCGATCGCGTCGCGGTGTCAGCAGGGGAGTCCGTCGAGGTTGCCGCAGACAATGACTGAGTCGCCCCCTTCGATCTCCGCGAGGAGTGCCTCGATCTCGGCGGTCGGGAGGTTGACGTTGCGATCGATCTTCCCGCCGAAGCGGATCGTCTTCAGGCCCGCGAGCGCGCTGATGTCGGTGAGGTCAACGTTGTCGCGGATGACAAGATCGCCGACATCGGAGAGGTTCTCGAGGCCAGCCAAGCTCGTCGCCTGGGTGCCTATCACCTCGAGTTCGAAGTGGACGTAGGTGAGCGGGGCGAGCGCAGTGAGGGTCGTGATATCACCCGTGAGCCATATCTTATATGCACAGATGACCTCGCCCAGGTTTGCGAGCATGCTGTCGCTGTAGATGTAATGGGAGAGTATGTTGCTGCCGGCGCAGAGGGGCGGCCCGCATACGCGATCTGTGCCGTCATCATCCCCGTGGTACAGGCATTGATCGCCCGCCGGGCAGTGCTCATCAGCGGTGCATTGGACCTGTTTGCACCCGCAACAAGTGGGGATGATATCGCATTCACAGCTGCACACCTGAAGCTCACCGCAGCCCATCTTGGTGCAGTCATCGTCCTCTGCGGCCGTGGTCAGCGAGGTGCTGCTCGTCGCCGCAGTGCCCGTGGTGATCTCGGTCGTGCTCTCGGCGGCGGTCGTGCTCTGGTTTGTCGTCGAGGTCTGCGAGTCCGATGAGCCGTTGACCGTCGCGCTGCTGCCGGTCGCGTCAGCGTCGGTGGAGACGGGCTCGGAGCCGCAGGCGGCGAGCCAGAGCGATGCGACGACGAGCCAGAGCGACGCGACGACGACCAAGATCCTTGTGCCCATAAATTGATCCCATCCTCGGTCGTCGTGGTGAGAGCCCCGCGCTCGCCGAACCGCGAGCGCGCGACCTGCGAGTTTCGCCTTCGCACCCTTTCCCCCGCCCGTGACAACTCCTCCGTCGCCCGCACGCTCGACGATCACGCGTCGAGTTCGATCGAGAACTGGTTTCTCCCCTGACATCGAACAACCCCCTACCCGGCTACGCGAGGAGACTATCACGGGGAGTTCGCGCGACGACACGCGCTCGATGGGCGACGGCGCCCGCCAGCGCGCCCGCCTCGATAACCGCTCCAGAGGCGCCTCGCGGGCCCCATCACGGGGCTGCGCTGGCCGCGAGAACCGAGAGCGAGGAGCCCAGGATGAGGCACCGATCAGCGCCGCCTTCGGCGGATCCAGAGCGCCTGGAGGCTGCGTGCCGCAAGGAGAAGGTCGGCGGCCCAGAGGAGGAGCCGAGAGGCGGCGCAACGCTTGACGGTGCTGGTCGATGGACGAGCCATGCACAGCCCTCACGGCATCGTCCTCCCCAGCACCGACGACCTCACCCTCGCCTGCGTCTCCTGCGCGAGTACGGTCACGCCGGGCGCCCGCGTCTGCACGAGCTGTCGGGAGCCCTGTGATGTCGGCGCCAGCGGGCTCGCGGATGCGACGGCGATCGTGGGCCTTCGGGGCGTGATCGCGTCGCGGCTCGGCAAGCTCGACGAGGCGCTCCGTGAGTTCAAGCGGTCGGCACGACCGCCGATATGGAACCTGCCGCTGGCCGCGGCCCACCTGATGTCCAAGCTCGATCAATGGGGGGCCTCCCGAGCCGAGGAGCGGATGATGCAGATGTACATGCGCTGGGAGGGGCCACTTCGCGCCCCGATCTACGCCGATCGTCACGCGCTCCGCGAGCAACGGCTCTTACACGCCCTAATCGTCTGGTCGACCGAGCTCACCCTCTGTCTATACGGCGAACACGCCGCAGCTACGATGAAGCGCCGCGCCCTCGCCTTCGGGATCACGACATGCGCGCTCGCCTTCACCTTATCGATGCTCACCGAATACCGCCCCCAAGGGTCCACATGGGTCGCGCCGGTGGTCGGCACCGGCACAACCCTCTACTACCTCGTCGCCGCGGGGCTCACGCTCAAGAGCACGGCGATCCGTGAGGCGGGGATTGGAGAGCGGCTCCATCGCCAGCTCTCCTCCGTAGGCCTCCGGTGCGCCCGCGAGAAGTCCCCCAAGTCCTCGCTAGAGTGGCTCCAGGCGCGCTGGGCTGGCGATCCAGATCGCGATGATGTTAGCCGCGGCGAGTCGACGATGGTCATCAGCGGCGGCGCCGATGGGCAAGGCGAGGAGTCCGAGGCGCTCGTCTACGTCCGAGGCGGTGTTGGGTGTAGAGACGTCGTCGTCTACCTGCCGATGATCGACGTCGACGGGGCGATCGAGCCGCCCGCCGAGATCGCCCGCCGCGGCGCGCAGAGGCACCTCGCCGAGCTTCGCCGGCGCGGCTGGGCGGTCGAGGAGGAGCGTGCGGGGATCTGCGCGACGCGGTTTATCGGCGGTGCCGAGGCGTTGACGAGCGCGCAGTGGGACACGCTCGCCGCCGACATCGGCGGCCTCCTCGAGCTACCCGCGGGCCTCGGCCTGCTCTCCAGCTATTCGGCCCGCTCGCGCTTGGCCGCCAACGGCGTCAGGATCTCCTTCAACTAGGATCGGTTATCGCGGTTTCAGCCGGTAACTTCGGAGATGCGCCGGCCGGTCGAGGAGCGCGTCGACGTCCGCGATCTGCTCGTCGAGGGAGAGCGCGCCCTGGACCCGGTCGCTCAGCCCGGTGCCCCGCTTGTCGAAGAGGATCACCCGCGAGAATGAGGCGAGCCGGCGGATGAAGCTGGCGAAGGTCGGGTGATCCCAGGCCATCTCGAGGTGGGAGACAACGCCGGGGACGACGAGCAGCGGATCACGTCGCGGGGTCGGATCGATCTCGCGCGTGCCGCAGGAGGCTCAGGCGGACCGGCGCGAGCGCTGTCGGCAGGGGCCACTTCAGGTACCATGCGACGACAGCTTTGCTGGCGGCTCGCCATCCGCGGAGGCGAGGCCGTCACCGACGCAGGACCGGGCACGGTCGAAGAGCAAGGTCCACAACGACTCATAGGACTCGGAGCCGAGGGTCGACGAGACCGAGCAACGCCGAAGCACAGGAGCGATCATGAAGAACCGAAGGACAACGAGAGGCCCGGCGATCGCGCTGGTCCTCGCGTCGATGATCGCGTGCGCCAAGTCAGAGGCGCCGCCCGCAGGCTCCGAGGAGAGCCCCCAAAAGAGCCCCGAAGAGGACCCCGAAGAGAAGCCCAAGGAGAGCCCTCCCCCAGGCCCCGGCGGCGGCGAGCTCTCGGGGACCGTCAACGAGGCCCCCTTCGTGACCCGGGGGGTGCTGGCTCACCGGCTGCGCGCGTCCGATCCGACCGTCGAGATTCGCCTGATGAGCCGCGAGGCGAGCTGCACGAACTTCGAAGAGGACTACAAGGGACGAGAGGACGAGCCGGTCGTCGTCATCTACCTCAAGTGGCCGCGCTCCAAGGGCGATACTGTCTCCTTGGGCGCGTCGCGGACGGAGGAGCGGCTCCAATTCTGCAGGGGGAGAGGTGGCGAGCGCGGGCGCGTTCGGTGCGAGCCGCGAGCGCCTGAGCAGGGATCGCTGACAGTCCTCGACGCAGGTCCGGAGGGCGGTACGCTCGCGTTTGACGTCTCGAGCCCCAAGGGCCAGCTCTCCGGGTCGCTCCCGTTCACGCTCTGCGAGCCCTAGGAGGCCGTGGCAAAAGTCCCGTGGGCTCTCGCGCCGCGATCGTTGCCCCTCTCGGCTTCGACGAAACGCCGCTGTACCGGGCCGTACCGCAAGTTTCGGCGGGGCTGAGAGGGGCGACGAGGTCTGGAGAGCGCGCGGGACTTTTGCCACGGGCTCCTAGGCTAGGAGCCCGTGGTGAGGCGATCGAGGGGCCCCTCGACCAGGAACATCTCGATACCGCCCTTTCCCTTGACAGCGATAGGTCCGCGGGACTGGCAGCGAAATCGATGGCGAACCTGCGCGTAGGTCTCGGCGGAGATGTTGATCCGGCTGTTCACACCATGCTCCTCGAGGCGAGACGCGACGTTCACGGTGTCCCCCCAGACGTCGAAGGCGAACTTGCGCTTGCCGATCACGCCGGCGACGAGCGGTCCCGTGTGGACGCCGACACGGACGTCCCAGGTCAGGCGATCGACGGGCCCGAGGAGCTGCTCTTCCCGCACACAGTCGATGATCTCGAGTGCGGCCTGGACGGTGTCCTCAGCGTGGGTCGAGCTGCGCTCTGGGACGCCGCCGACGGCCATATACGCGTCGCCGATGGTCTTGAGCTTCTCGATACCGTTGCGCTCGATGATCAGGTCGAAGCGGGAGAACATATGATCGAGGCTCTGGACCAGCGTCTGCGGGTCGCAGTCCGCCGACGTCGCCGTGAAGCCGACAAAGTCAGTGAAGAGGACGGTCGCCTGCTCGAAGAAGATGGGCTGCGAGCGCCCCTCTGCGATCAGCTCGTCGGCGACCCGGGCGGGGAGAATGTTGCGCAGGAGCGCGACCTGGTCGGTGTTCGCCCGGTCGAGCCGCTCGTTGAGCGAGCGGAGGGTCTCGAGGTTGTACGCGTTACGGAGGATCGAGCCGAGCTGGAGGCCGACCATCGCCGCGATCCTCAGGTCGTCTTGATCGAAGACATGTGCCTGGTGCGCGCAGGCCAGCGCGCCGATGACCTCCCCCTCGGCGTGGAGCGGGATGAGCATGAGGGAGCGAGCGGAGCCCTCAAGCCCTTCGAGGTGCGCCCCTTTGTGGATGGATGGTTGACCGTGGCGCAGGGTCGCCGCGAGCAGACCTTGGGGGTTGAGCGCGGGCCGGGAAGCATCGCCGCCGCCGATCGGATTGAGCTGCCACGAGCCATCACCGCGTCGGTGGCAGAGGATCGCGTACTGGAATTCGATCGTCCACTTGAGCCGCTGGCGCAGCATATCGAGGATCGCCGCGGGCGAGAGGACACCGCTGAGCCCGAGCGTCAGCTCTGCGGCGCGGGTGATCCGCAGCGACTGCGCCTGGATCGCCGCAAACGCATCGCGCAGCGCCGTCCGGAGAACCTCCGGGCTGTCCTCTTCGACGAGGCTGGATAGAGATCTGCGCGAGAGTGTGGTCATACACTGTCGATCTCGAGCGAGATCGCGTCTGTGTACTGATTGACAGCGGTGAAGAGGTTGGCCGTGGCGAGGACCTCGTAGATCTCGCCCTCGCTCAGCGAGGCCTGGCGCATGGCCTCGAAGTCTTCGACGCCCAGCCCGTGGGGATCGATACCCGCCTTGCGGCCAAAGGCGAGGACGACCTTGTCCCGCGGCGGAAGCGGGCAGCGCTCGAAGTCCTCGACGAGCATCTCGAGGATGCTCTCGCTGATCCCCAGCGCAGAGAGGCTGTGGAGGTGGACCTTGAGGGCGTACTGGCTATTGTTTGCGGTGGAGATGAGGATCCCGACCATCTCCTTGAGCGTCCGCGGCAGCTCGCCCTCGAGCACGGTGCTGCGGAACTTGTTCCAGTTGGCCTCGAGCCACGCGGGGCGGCTAGCCATCGAGAGAAAGAGGTTTGGGACCATGCCAAAGCCCAGCTCACGACGGATCTGGTCATAGACTTCGCGGACGCGAGGATCGGAGGCGGCGTCCTCGGCGATCAGAGTTACACTAGCCATACTTATTCACCTTTCCAGGGGGGAGATGTTGCGCGTCCGAAGAGCATCTTCGGACAGGATACTGTACCAGCTTCTCTGTTGACGATCTCCCGCGACGCAGGTCGTGCAGGCCTCCTCACGGAGATGAGAGGCTCATCTGCCGGTGAGCTCGATCGTCGATCGATCGTCGGTCGCTCGCTAGCCCTGAAATAAGCGCTGCTGTGAGGCGTCCTAGACAACCCGCGTAGAATCGTCAGTGACACAGGTTCCGCGCTTCGCGCTGTATCCGTGTGGGTGAGCGCTCACCTCGTGCTTGGCGACGGGCGGAGCTTGGGGGCTGTCGGCGGGCGGGCGAGGGGCGACGAGGCGGGTCCCTCGCGGACGCGGGTCCTCCCATGCCACGTGCTCGCCACGGGATAGGCTGGTCTGCTTGAAGAGACAGGGTACG
>JAUHWG010000006.1 GCA_030424595.1 Polyangia bacterium | reverse complement strand
CGCAGCCCCTCCCGCCCCCGCCGAGCCACGCAGCCCCCGGGAACGGCCTAGAACCCACGCAGCCCCTCCCGCCCCCGCCGAGCCACGCAGCCCCCGCTACCCTGGCCTCCCTCACCGGGAGGACGAGCGCCGGGGACGGGCGAGGGGGGCATCGCGAACGAGTCTAGGCCGTGCATCGACCCCTTTAGGGGTCGACGCGCGTGCCGACCTGTCTGAGAGAGTGATGCCCCCCTCGCCCGGCCTACGCCTCAGCCTCCGCCCGCCCCCACAGCACCTCGCCTGAGGCAGAGCCGCGCAAACCATCAAAGCCCTGCAACCACCACCGCAACCACCACCGCAACCACCACCACCACCGCCTCGCCCCCCCGCAGCCCACCAAGTCCAACGCCCAAAGAACGCCCCCCGGAGAACAGACAGGACGCCCCCTACGATCAGGCGGCGCCCCGTCCAACAACCGCAGCCCAGGACCACCAGGCCACCAGGCCACCAGGCCACGCTCAGTTCGGGATCACCCCAGGCTCCGAAGCCTGCACCGACCACTCCCAGTCATCCAGCAGCACCAGCGAGTCGTACCACTCGTCCCCCGTGTCCCAGATCGTGAAGCGAATCTCCATCGTCTCCCCGGGCGTCACATTCCCGCTCATGTTGAGCCACCCCGTCCCGCCGCCGACCTGATTGTTCGACCCGCAGTACCCCGGATCGCCGCCGAACTTCGGCGCAGGGTTCGTCAGGTGGAAGCCCGTCCCGTTCAGCTCCGCGTTGCCGTCACAGCCGTTGTAGGTCTTCTGCGGCGGATACCCGCAGCTGATCGCCCCGCTCTTGCACTGCGTAAACAGGCCGTCCGCCGCCGACACCAGGTTCACCCCCACCGGCCACGTCTGCCCGCCGCTCTTGTAGATCGCGATGTTCTTGTCGTTCGGGTTGTCTGGATCGACGGAGTCGACCAGCGTCACGAAGAAGTCGTTGTAGGGGCTACAGACCCACTCCGGGTACTCCGACGAGAAGAAGTACATCATCACGCTGAAGGAGTTGGCGTTCGTCGGCGCCCGCACCCGCAGCTTGAGCTGGATCGTGTCCCGCCCGGTCGTCCCGCCCGCCGGATCGGGACAGCCCGGCGCGTTCGGGAAGTTCCCCCCGTTCGCCGCCAGCCAATCGCCCGGCACCGCCGCGTCCGCGTTGTTGTCGTTGCCCCCCTGGAAGGGCGCGTAGTTCGGGTTGGAGTCGCTGCTGTCCGCCGCGTGCCCCGTCGACAGCACCGCCAGGTGGTTGCCCATCTCAGGGCTGATCACCGAGCCGAAGCCGGTGCGGATCGAGCGGGCGTTGCTGTTGGGGGTCCCGGATCCGTTGGAGCGCGAGAAGCCGCCGCTGATGACCCCCCAGATCTTGTCCTCTTGCGGCGGGTTCTCGGTCGTGAACTGGCAGAGATCGATCGCCTTCGCGTAGTCCAGCGCCGACGCCGAGTTGCTCGCGAGGTTCTGGTCGCACAGCGGCAGCGGGTTGTCCTTGGTCCCGTCGCAGTCGTCGTCGACCATGTTGCCCATCACCTCGAAGGCGCCGGGGTTCACGAGCGACGGGTTTAGGCACTCGGGCCCGACCGCGTCGCAGCAGTCGCCGCCGCACACCGAGTAACCGTCGTTGTCGGCGTCCGGATCCTCGTCGACATCGCCGTCGCAGTTGTTGTCCTTGCCGTCGGCGCAGATCTCGTCAGCCGGCTTCTTCTCGCCCTCGCAGGGCCCCCACGCCGTCCCCTGATCGTTGCAGACCTGCGTACCGCTGGAGCACTCGCCGACGTTCTCGGTCCCCTGCGGGCCGGTGTAGCAGCTCTGCTCCGCCCCGGGCTCGCAGGCGCAGGTCGCCCCCTTGGTCTCGCAGCCGTTGTTCGGGTTCTGGTCGCAGTCGAGGAAGCCGTCCGCGCACTCGCCCATCATGCAGCTGCCCTCGCAGACAGCCTCGGCGTTGGCCGGCGGCTCGCAGACCACGCCGCAGTCGCCACAGTTCTCGAGATCGACGAGCGGGTCGACGCAGCCCCCGGCGCAGCAGGTCGTCCCCTCCTGGCAGGGCTGCTGGTCGTTGCAGCCCGGCACGCAGCTGCCCCCCTCGCAGATCGTCCCGAGCGAGCACTGGCCGTCGCTCGTGCAGCCGGTGCAGGTGTTGCTGCCGAGGTCGCAGACCAGCGGATCGGTGCAGTCCTCGTCGCCGTCGCAGCCGGGCGTGCAGTCGCCCGTCCCCTCGTCACAGTACTGGCCCATCGGACAGCTATTGTCATCGCAGCCGGGGATCCCCCCCGTGTCGGTCTCCCCCGCTGTCGTCGTCTCCCCGGTCGTCCCCGCGCTCGTGCTCGAGTCGCTCGTCGAGCTGTCGCTGCCGGCCTCGCCGGTGGTCGTCCCTGTGGTCCCGGTCGCCTCCGTCGTCGACGCTCCGCTGGCGCCGGTGATCGACGTGCCGATCGTGATCGACCCCGCGGTGTCGAGCGTCGTCGTCGCGCTGTCATCACCGCTACACGCAGCGGCCCCGACGAGCGCGAGGAGGATCCCGCAGCTGTGCAGCGCTCGCCTCCGCGTCCTCTCGCCCCCCTCGCCGAATCGTTGCTCGTAGACAGGAGACGACGGGACGCGCGATAGCGGTGACATGTGGACACAATAGCCCCCGACCTGCGGGCCCGTCCAACAAGCCCGCGGAGAACGCCTCGGGGCCGGGCCAGCGCGGCCGAGACAATGTTCATAGTTGGCGGCTCGGAGAGGTCCTCGCGGCGAGCCGTCGAGCTCCGTTCTCCCCCCTGGGGCGATTATGCGCGTCGTCATCGTCGCCGCTCTTCGGCCGCGGGCGCCGAGCGTTGCAGGTCGCCGCCCAGAGAACGACGAAGGCCGCCCGAGGGCGGCCTTCGCTCATCACAAACGGGCGGCGATCAGCCCGGCTTGCAGTAGTACTCCACGTCGATCTCGCCGGTCTCCTTGAGGGTGTTGCACCACGACCCGCACAGCTCGATGCCGCTGTACATGTCGTCGACGTAGACCCAACCATCCTCCATCGTGCAGTCGTCGACCGGCGGGACCAGCATGCCCTCGATCTTGACCTTGGTGTTCTGCGGGAAGACCGGCGGCTCGTCGAGGGAGACGATGCAGGAGAGCGCGTCCTCGGCGATCTGGTCGAGCGCCGCCTGGAGGTCGATCTGGTTCTTCGTCGCGTAGAACTTGTCGGCGCCGTCCTGCGGCTTGCCACCGTCGACGGCGAGCTCGTTGAGCTTGTCGTAGGGGACGATGTTGTTCGGGTTGCCGTCCTGCTGGTTGCCGGTGTTCTGCTTGGAGATGTCGATGCCGACGACGTAGGTCGGGATCCCATCGTCGGTCCACGCCGACTTGACGGCGTCGTGCAGGCCCTGGTCGTAGACCTCGAAGCGCTCGGTGTTGCTGTTGGCGTCGGGATCACAGTTGGCGGCGCCGTCGGTGACCAGGAGGACCGCCCGCGGGAACTTCGGGTCGAGCGTCTTCAGGTGATCGAGGGCGGTGATCATCCCCGACGAGGCCGGGGTACCGCCGAAGATCGACTGGGACATCGCCGCGGGGATCGCCGCGAGGATCGGGTTCTTGTTGAGCTCGGCGACCGGCACCTCGGGGACGCCCTGGACGACACAGGCGGCCTGGCTGTAGGTCTGGGTCGCGGCCTTCGACGGGAAGAGCGTGACGCCGAAGTTCAGCTTGTCCTGGAAGTTGGTGAGGATGTCGTCGACCACCCCGTAGAGGCTGGCCCAGCGGGTGATGTCCGGGGTGTTCGCGTCCTGGTCGTGGTCCCAGCTGTTGACGACCATCGATCCCGACTTGTCGAGGACCATCATGACGTTCGGCGTCAGCGGCTCCAAGACGACCATGATCTCGGCGCACTGGTCCGCGCCGCAGGCGTTCGAGCAGGCGTCATTGTCGACCTCGTTGCCGTCATCGCAGAGCTCGGCGCCGTCGAAGACCATGCCGTCGCCGCAGTACGGGCCTCGCTCCGAGCAGTCCTCCGAGCACGATCCGTAGCTGCCGTCGTTGAGCCCGTCGTCGCAGACCTCGCCGGGATCGATCTGACCGTTGCCGCAGGCGGGACCCTCGGTGGGGTCGGTCTCGCCGACCGTCTCCGACTCGCCGACGGTGTCGGTCGCGCTGTCGCTGTCGGTCGCGCTGTCGGTCCCCGCGGTGTCGGTGTCGGTGTCGGTTCCGCTCTGCGAGTCGCTCATCGTCCCGCTCATCGACGTCATCGTGTCCGTGCCGGACATCGTCCCGCTCTCGGTCGCGGTCGCGGTCACCGTCGCGGTCGCGGTCACCGTCACGGTCGTCGTCGCGGAGTCGCTATTGGAGGCGGTCGCGCTGTCATCTCCGTTGCAAGCGGTGAGCAAAGAAAGGGCTATAAGTGTGCTAACGCGGCGGTACATCGGTCTCATTACTCCTAAATGGCGGTCTCCATGGTACCCGATCTGCTCGCGCAGCACCGCGAATGTTGCAGCTCAACAAACGCCGACATACCACTGGCAGATACGCGCGACCGCTCGCGCAGGCGTCCGCGACATGATCGAGCCTGCGCGCTCTGGCGACCGCCCCAGGATCCCGGGGCGCTCTCCAGCGCTCCGTCCCGGGTGCTCGGCCCCCGCGGCTGCGCACGGCGAGCCGCGGACCCGCGGCCCAGGGGACCGACGAGGGCACAGGCGGCTCTGGCAGCCCTCGCTGCCCGCGCTGGCCAGCGCCGTGTGCTCTCGCCGCGGGCTGCTAGCGACGACGGAGGCGTCCGACCAGCTTGCTCGGCAGTGACGCCAAGAGCTCGGCCCCCGGAAAGCCAAAGCGGCTCAGGATCGACGTGTAGAGGAGGAAGGCGCCGCCGATCACCACCGCCAAGGCGACGGCCAAGAGGCCGCTGGCGAGCGCGCCCCCGTACTCGCGCGCTCGCTCGAGGCCGAGGGAGACCGGCCACCACGCCACGACGATCGCCGCCCCCATCGCCGCGTTCGCGATCACAAGGTGAAGTAGCTCGCGCGCGCGGCCGTCTGCGTTCGAAGCTCCGACCACCCGGCGGAGGGCGATCCGCAGGATCGCGACGTTGGCGACGGCCCCGAGGGACGTCCCCAGGGCAAGGCCCGGCGCCCCCAGGGTCTGGTAGGTGAGCGCGTTGAAGACGAGGTTGACCGCGACCGCCGAGACCGACGCGAGCAGCGGCAAGCGCGGCCGATCCAGCGAGTAGAAGGTGGGCGCGACGACCTTCACCATGCTGTAGGGGATGAGCCCCACCATGTACGCCTGGAGGATCCTGGCGACGAGCGCGGTGTCCTCGGCGGTGAAGCGCCCGCCCTCATAGAGGAGGCCGACCACCGGCTCGGCGAGGAGGAAGAGGCCGACCGCGCTCGCGGAGCTGAGGAGCCAGACCGCGCTTATCCCCTCGCCCGCGCGGACGGCGAGCCCCTCGAGATCGCCGCGGGCCGCGTCCTCAGAGACCCGGGTCGTCGTCACCGTCGCGAGGGCGACGCCGAAGACCCCGATCGGCAGGAAGAAGATCCGAAACGCGTACTCGATCTGGGCGACCGGGCCGTCGCCGAGGCTCGCGGCGAAGCGGGTGTTGATGAAGACGTTGAGCTGGACCGCGGCGACGCCGACGAGCGCCGGGACCATGAGGCGGACGATCCGGCGGACCCCGGGATCACGGAGGAGTCCGGCGATCCGCAGGCGCGGGCGATAGCCGAGGCGCCACAGCTCGGGCAGCTGGTAGAGCGTCTGGGCGACCCCCGCGACCAGCGTGCCGACGCTCCAGACCAGCACCGCCTCCGCCCCTCTGGCGCCGGCGAACCAGAGCCCCAGGCCGACGAGGATGCTGACGACGTTGAAGATCGCGGGGGCGAAGGCCGGCCGGCGGTAGCGCTTTTGGGCGTTGAGCATGCCCATCCACACCGCGCCGAGGCTGACGAGCGCGAGGATCGGCATCATCACCCGGGTCAGCGCCGCGGTCTGGACGACCTTCTCCGCGCTCCAGCCGTCGGTGATCAGCATGACCACCTCCTCGGCGAAGACGATCCCGAGGGTGCTCAGGAGGCCGGTGATGATCAGCAGCCCAGAGAAGACCAGGTTTCCCAGGCGATAGGCGGAGTCCTTGTCGCCGTTGACCAGCGCCGCCGTAAAGGTCGGGACAAACGCGCTCGAGAGGGCGCCCTCGGCGAAGAGGTCGCGCAGGAGGTTCGGGATGCGAAAGGCGACCGAGTAGCTGTCGGCGATCGCCCCCGCGCCGAGGAGCCGCGAGAAGAGCGACATCCGCACGAGCCCGAGCACCCGCGAGATCGCGACGGCGACGCTGACGGATCCAGATGATCGGAGGGTCTCGGGCACGGGTTCTCCACCGGCTACGCCTGAGGGTCAGCCCTGGCTTCCGCGGGTCCCGGAGTATCGTCGCCCTGCCCGCGCGGCGCCAACATTCGCGACTTTCACCGACGGCGTCGGCTCGCCCCCGCGCCGCTGTTCCTGCGCCGCCGCTCCGACGCAGCCGCTCCTGCGCCGCCGCTCCTGCGCCGGCCGTGCGCCGACCGTGCGCCGTCGCCGACGCCGACCCGATCCGCCTCCGATCACCATCCAGGGCTATCCCGGCCCATACCGGCCCATCACGGCCCCGTCCGCCGGCGCGCAGAGCCAGCGCCCAGGGGCCCCTCGCCCTGCGGTGGCAGCCCTCCCTGGCTTGGAAAATTCGCGCCCCTCGGCCTGCACCGGGCCGATGACGGATGAGGTAGTCTGTCCGGCCTGTGATCCTCCCGCTCGTCCAGACCTTGCGGCCACGGCAGTGGCTCAAGAACATCTTCGTCGCTGTCCCGTTGGTCTTCGCCCAGAAGCTGACCGACCCGGCGAGCCTGTGGACGACCGCCGGCGCGGTCGCACTCTTCTCCCTGGTCTCCGGCTGCGTCTACATCCTCAACGACATCGTCGACATCGAGAAGGATCGAGCCCACCCGAAAAAGCAGCACCGCCCGCTCCCCTCGGGCAGGCTCTCGATCACGGTCGCCCGCGCCTTCGCGGTGGTCGCGGTCCCCCTGGCGATCGGCCTCGGCTACTGGCTAGAGCCGCTCTACGCCCTGGTTCTCGGGATCTACTTCGCGCAGAACGTCGCCTACTCGTTCAAGCTCAAGAACGTCGCCTACCTCGACGTCTCGTCGATCGCCGCCGGCTTCATCCTCCGGGTCCTGGCCGGCGCCTACGCGCTCCAGGTCGCGCCGAGCCCCTGGCTCCTCGCCTGCACCGGCCTCCTCGCGCTCTTCCTCGGCTTCGGCAAGCGCGCGCATGAGCTGAGCAGCAGCGGCCAGTCTGCGAGCAAACAGCGGGCGGCGCTGGCCAAGTACAGCCCCAAGGTGCTGCGGGTCATCCTCTACACCCTCGCGGTCGTGACCGTCGGCGTCTACGCGACCTACACGATGAGCGATCACGTCGCCCAGCTCTTCGGCACCGACAAGATGGTCTACACGACCCTCTTCCTGGTCCTCGGGATCGGCCGCTTCATCCAGATCACGACCCGCGACAGCGAGGCGGAGAGCCCCACCGAGGAGATGCTCCGCGATCCGCTCTTCATGGCGAACTTCGTCATCGGCGTGATCGTGTCGACGGCGATCCTCTACGGCTGGGTCTAGCCGCCCGCGGCCTAGGCAGCCCGCCGGTCCGTCCTTGTCTCGCCGAGACGCGCGGGCCGCTCGCCGCCTCTCGGGCCCAAACCTCCGCCGGGGCCTCCCCGCTCGCCGCTCAAAGGCGGGCTGCCGCTCCGTCATCCGCCGCAAGCTCACCGATCTGGGTCACAGGGCAGGTCGGAAAGGCCCGCCCTCGCTTGCCTCGGCCCGCCTCGCCGCCGACACTCCCCCGGCGATGACCGCCCCGATCCCCGAGGTACCCCGCGCGCTGCCCCTCGTCGGCCATATGCCGGCGCTGATGTTCGGCTCCCCCTGGGACGTCACCGAGGGGTGGCTCCGCGAGCACGGCGATGTCGTCCGCTTCCACCTGCCGGGCGGCGACTGGATCGCCTCCAAGGACCTGGCGATGATCCGCCACGTGCTGGTCGGCAACCCGCGCAACTACCTCAAGGATCCCTCGTCGATCGGGGTGTTTCGCGATGTCCTCGGCGCCGGGCTCCTCTCCAGCGACGGCGAGCTGTGGCGTCGGCACCGGGCGATCCTCGGCAAGGCCTTCCGCATCGACGCGCTCCGCGACGTCCCGGCGATCACCCAGCGCGCGGTCGATCGCCTGATCCAACGCTGGGACGTCGCCGCCGCGGAGGGCACCCCTGTCGACGTCGGCGGCGCCTTCCGCCTGGTCACCCTAGAGGTGATCGCGGAGGCGACCCTGGGCATGGACGCCGACGAGAGCGACGAGGTCCTCCCGCGCCTCTACGAGCCTATCGTCGCCGAGTGCAACAAGCGGGTCTGGCACCCCTACCGGGCCCAGATCCCCTCCCCCGCCCGCCGTCGCTACCGGCGCTGCCTGAGCGAGCTAGGCGCCTTCCTCCGCGGCAAGATCAGCGATCGTCGCCAGCGCGGTCCCGACCCGGAGCGCCGCGACATGCTCGACATGCTCCTGGAGGGGACCGCCGAGCTGCCCGCCTCGGCGCCGCTCGACGAGCTCCTCTGCGACGAGCTCAAGACCATGCTCTTCGCCGGCCATGACACGTCGAGCGCGACCCTCACCTGGACGCTGCACGCCCTCTCCTGCCAGCCCGATCTCTACGCCAAGGTCCGCGCCGAGGCCGACGCGGTCCTCCCGGGCGCCGTCCTCCCCGACTACGCCGGTCTCAAGCAGCTCACCTACTCCCAAGCCTGCCTCAAGGAGGCGCTGCGCCTCTACAACATCGTCCCTGTGGTCACGCGGATCGCCGCCGCCGACGACGTCGCCGGGGAGCATCGGATCGCCGCCGGGACCCGCCTGATGCTCCACCTCCAGGCGGTCCACCTCGACCCCGAGCACTGGCCCGAGCCCCGCCGCTTTGACCCGGAGCGCTTCCTCTCGGGGGAGAGCGTCGGCTACCGGTGGTTGCCCTTCATCACCGGGCCCCGGAGCTGCGTCGGTCAGCACTTCTCGCTCTTGGAGGCGAAGATCATCGTCTCCCTCCTGAGCCAGCGCTACGACATCAAGCCCCTGCCGGGGAACAGCGACGAGCGCCACCGCTTCCAGGCGCCGATCGCCCCGCGGACGCCGATCCGCTTTCGCCTGCGCCTGCGGCCACAACAGGGCGGCTAGCGGGGCCATCGCTCGCGGCACTCGGGAGTCCGAGGTCGCCGACCCGCGAACACATCGCCCCGCGGACACATCGCCCCGCGGACACATCGCCCCGCGGACACATCGCCCCGCGGACACATCGCCCCGCGGACACATCGCCCCGCGGACACATCGCCCCGCTTTCGCCTGCCTGCGGCCACCGCTCGGTGGTCCGCGGAGTCACGGTCCGCGGAGTCACGGTCCGCGGAGTCACGGTCCGCGGAGTCACGGTCCGCGGAGTCACGGTCCGCGGAGTCACGGTCCGCGGAGTCACGGTCCGCGGAGTCACGGTCCGCGGGGCTCAGGAGCCCGAGGTTCCGAGGCTCCCTGAACAGGCGGAGGCTCGATCGTCACCCAGACCTACGACGGAGCGCAGGGCTCGACCACAAGCTCGACGGGAGACGTTTGGCCGAGCACGTCCTCGCGACGAAAGGCCGGCGAGCAGCCGAGCTCTACGCCGCCGAGCTCCACCCGGATCCGCCCGACCTCGCCTGCGGGCAACGCCGAGGGGTCGAGCCAGCGGGCCCGCCAGCGCCAATGATCGCCCTCGTCGGCGGTGACGGAGGTGACGAAGCGGTGGAGACGATCGCTCTCGCGCCCGCGCGGGCCGACCCAGGGTAGCCATGTATCCCCCGCAGCGCTGATCAGCTCGACCTCGACCCGGGGCCAGACAGCGTCGCCGATCGCCCCGGCGGCGGGCACTGGAGCGCTGAACTCGAGGCTGAGCGGGGCCACTCCCCGGCGGCGGAAGATCGACGCGATCAGCTCCTCGCCGGCCCGCCACCAGCGGCGCGGACGTGTACGCTCGACCAGGTTGTCACGACGCTCCGGTCCAGGCCGGTAGCGCAGGAGCTCCTTCGGCAGGCGACCGTCGCAGGGCCCGGTCGGCGCCGCGAGGCAGGCGAGATCGCTCGCGAGCACGTGCCCCGCGTCGGCGCCGTAGATCATCGACGCCCCCTCGTAGTGCTGCTCTCCGTACTCCTCAGGGGTCGTGAAGTAGGACCGGTAGGTGTTGGCGAGGCCGACGAGGTGCACCTTGGAGGGCTCCGTGTCGGCGGCTCGGGCGACAGCGTCGCGGATCCGGGCTCCCATCACCGTCGTGACCTCGCCGGGCAGGGTCACGAGGAGCTCCTCGCCGAGGCGGACGACCGCGAGCGGCACCTCCGGCGGCAGCAGGCGATCGGCGATGAGCAACATCTTGCGCTTGCTGCCGTGGCCGTCGCGGTGGGGCCGGCTGCGGGGTGAGCCCTCGGGCGGCACGCGGGCGCCGGTCGGCCCGTCCTCCGCGCCGCCGGCGGCGACGATCCCCAGCCATGCGTGCTTGGCCGTTCGCCGATCATCGCCCCAGGGATCGACGACCTCGCGATCGGCGAGGCGAAAGAGCCCGTGACGCTCGCGGATCCCCGACACCGCGACCGAGCTCCCCGGATCCGCGAGGAGGAAGCGGATCCCCTCCGTCAAGACGCTCGCGACCCGGAGGGCCTCGCCGTAGCCCTGAGCGCGCCAGGCCGGCGAGACGTCCCCCTCGGCGCCGTTGATGATCGCGACGACCGGACCGTCCTCGGCGCCGCCGCCGAGCTCCGCCTCGACGCTCGCCGCGGCGATGCCGAAGATGTCGCCGTGGTAGACCGGCGTCCGGTTGGCCATCGCCGTCGGGTGGGCCGCCGCGAAGATCGCCGCGCCGAGGAGACGACGGTCCGCGCTCGCCTCGACCCGGAGGGCGAAGACCCGCGGATCGATCGCCCGGCAAGCGTCGGCCTCGATCCCCACAGGCCCCGCGCAGGCCCCCGGCGAGGGCGTCGTCGAGATCCAGGACGAAGCCTCCGGATCGGCCCGAAAGGCGCCGAGCGAGCGGTTTCGCGAGTACCCCGGGACCGGGGTCGAGGCCCGCGAGAGGGTCGCCGGCTGGCGCTCGGCGTAGGCCTCCGCGATCGCCTGCGCGAGGCCGCCGGCGATCGCGTCGAAGAGCTGGCGATCAAAGCTCGCGCTCTTCGCCGCCGCGAAGTTGTGGGCGCCGTTGCTGGCGAAGGCCGCCGGACTGTGGTGAGTATGGGTGGCGCTGACGATCACCGATCCGCGATCAAAGTTCGTCAGGCCGTGCTCCCGCTGGAGGCGCTCGACGACCGCGTCGGTCAGGCCCGAGGAGACCGCCCAGAGGTCGGCGACGACCAGCGCGAGCGGCTGCCCCCGGGGATCGACGAAGACAAGCGCTCGCCCGTAGAGGCGGCCCCAGCTCCCGCGGCTCTCGGCCCCCGCGAAGGAGTGCCCGCCCATCGGGATCCCCGGCGGCGGGGTGATGTCGACCCGCGCCGCGCCTGCGAGGAGCACCCCGGGCGCCCGCCGACGCTCAGCGGGGGCGACCCGGACGTCGATCGAAGCACAGCCGCTGAGCACAGCCCCAAGCCCGAGGCCGACGGTCACGGACAAGACCAAGGCCGGCCCGACACCTCGACGAAGGCCCCGACCCAGGGACCGACCCAGGGACCGACCCAGGGACCGACCCAGGGACCGACCCAGGGCCCGACCCAGGGACCGACCGAGGGCCCAACCGAGGGACCACCGGCCACGCCCAACGACCGAGCGACCGAGGCCCGCGACCGCCGGCGCGGAGGCAGCCCCGACGGCGGGCAAATCCTGGGCCCGCTCGACGCCGCCGTCGACATGCTCCTCCCGGGCAAGGCCGAGACCGAGGGTCCGCACTCGCCTGCGCGACGTCCCCCCTCGTCGTCGGGTCCCCACCGGCGGACCCTAGCAGCCTTCCAGAGGCCCGTGAACCCGGCGAAGGACGTCGCCAAAGAACGCGCGTTCCCGCTACCCTGGGCCGCGATGAAGACGGTTCTCCAACGGGTCCAACGAGCGGAGGTTCGGGTCGACGGCGAGGTCATCGGCAAGATCGCCAGGGGCGTGCTCCTCCTGGTCGCGGTCGAGCGCGGCGACGGGCCTGCCGACGCTCGGATCACCGCGCGTAAGATCGCCAACCTGCGGATCTTCCCAGGCAAGACGCCGATGGACCAGAGCCTCCTCGAGACAGGCGGCGCCTGCCTGGTCGTCTCGCAGTTCACGATCGCCGGCTCGATCAAGAAGGGTCGGCGCCCGAGCTTCGACCAGGCCGCCGAGCCAGCCCTGGCCGAGACGCTCTACGAGGCCGTCGTCGACGAGCTCCGCAGCCACGACCTCCCGGTCGAGACCGGCCGCTTCGGCGCGACGATGGAGGTCGAGCTGGCTAACGACGGCCCGGTCACCCTCCTGGTGATGAGCAAGGGCGGCGTCCTGCTCTGACCGTCCGCTAGAAGCCGACCTTGCGCATGATGAAGCGCGGCAAGGCGCAGATCACCAGCATGACAAGGCGCCAGATCCCGGGGGCGTAGACCACCGGCGTGCCGCGGTCGATCGCGCGGACCACCGACGCGGCGACCGCGACCGGCTCGCCGGCGAAGGGCGGCGGCTTGAGCCCCGCCGTCATGCCGGTCTTGACGAAGCCCGGCTTGACCGTGATCACCCGCAGGCCGTCCTCGTGGTGCCTGTGGTCGAGCCCCTCCAGGTAGTGGCTGAGGCCGGCCTTGGCCGCACCGTAGAGGACCACCGGCTTGCGCCCGCGATCGCCGGCGACCGACGAGAAGACGCAGAGGGTGCCGCCGCCGCGCTGGAGCAGGCGACGGCGGACGTGCTCGCAGAAGACCACGGTGTTGGTGAAGTTCAGGCGGAGGAGGAGCTCGGTCCGGTCGAGGTCCTCCTCGAGCGTGTCCTGGGTCGCGAAGATCGCCGCGGTGACGACCACACACTCGACGTCGCCGAGATCCGCCTCGGCCGCGTCGAGGGCCGCCGCGAAGGTCGACGGATCCGCGAGGTCGCAGAGCGCCGCGCCGACCGGCATGTGGCTCGGCGAGTGGGCCTGCAGATCGGCGCTCGTCCGCGCCAGCTCCTCGGGCTCGATCCCGAGGACAAAGACCTGATCACCGCGCTCCGCGAGGAGACGGGCGATGGCCCGCCCCATCCCTTGGGTCGCTCCTAGGATCGCTACTCGCATCGACAATGCTCCGTCCTTGGCGTCATCGCTCGTCTTCTCGTCGAGGGCCCGCGCAGGCCCTACTCAGGATCGCCGAAGAGGCGGACCGACTGGGCCGAGCGCAGCTTTCGCTCCGGATCCCAGACGTCGCGGACCGCCTGAAATTGCTCGAGGCGCGGGTCCATCCGGCGAAAGTCCTCGGCCCGGGTGAAGGTGTCCTTGGCCAGGTAGATCCGGCCGCCCTCATCCAGCAGGACCCGGTTGAGCGCGTCCACCAGCGCCTGCGTGCCGGAGCGCGCGGGGATGTCGAGGGCGATCGTCGTCCCGCGCCTTGGGAACGAGAGCGTGCCCTTCGACTCGGGGCCGCAGCTCTTGATCACGCAGAGGAACGAGGCGCCGCCCATCGCCGTCAGCGCCTCGAGGAAGCGGACCACACCGTCGCGGCCGGAGTCCTCCGGGATCACGCACTGGTACTGGGTGAAGCCCTTGCGGCCGTAGATCCGGTTCCAGTGGCGGATCATGTCGAGCGGGTAGAAGAAGGAGTCCGGGTGGCGAAGCCCCTTCTTCTCCTTGGCGAGATGCTTCCAGTAGTAGAGCGTGTTGAAGGCCTTCGCCGTCAGGTCGTTCAGCACCCAGTTGGGGAACATCAGCGGCACGCTCGGGCTGGGGACCTTCGGCAGGGGCTTGGCGCCCGCCTCTGCGGCCGTCGCCCAGCGGCCGCCGTCGAGGATCCCGCGGCCCATCTTCCGCCCGCGGGAGAGGCAGTCGATCCAGCCGACGACGTAGGGGAAGCGCTCGTACTCCGCCAGCGCCGCCAGGAATTCGTCGATGTCGGCGATCCGCCGGCTCTCCGCGTAGATCCAGGGGCTCGGGATCCGCTTGAGGTCGAGCTCCACCTCGAGGATATGACCGGTGAGGCCCATGCCGCCGCAGGTCGCGTAGAAGAGGTCCGGGTGGCTCTCGCGGGTGACCTCGAGGATCCGACCGTCGGCGACCCGGAGCCGGACCATGCGGGTGTGATCGGAGCCGAAGCAGCCGGCGACGTGATGGTTCTTGCCGTGGACATCGGCGGCGACCATCCCCCCGAGGGTGACGAACTGGGTCCCGGGGGTGACCGGCGTGAAGTAGCCGCGGCGGAGCAGGAGGCGGTTGAGCTCGTGCAGCGAGAGCCCGGCCTCCGCGCGGAGGCGCCCGCTCGCCGGATCGAAGCTGAGGATCCGATCGGCGAGGCGAGTGCCCAGGACCTCACGCGAGCTCGGCGGCGGCAGGGCGGAGTCGCCGTAGGAGCGGCCGAGTCCGCGGCTGAGGACAGCGTCGGCGCTCGCCCGCTCCAGGCGCTCGCTCAGGACCTCGTGGCCGGGCACGCCGATGTTGCCCCAACCCGCGATCGTCTGCCCCTGGTCGCCCAATCCCGCCATCGGAGCCGGAGCATAGTCCGTCCCACGGACGGACCCAAGCTTTGCCCGCAGGGCGACCCTCTTGAACGGGTGAGGGCCTCCCCTGCGGAGGACTCGCGATCACGATCACCTCGAGAGCGCGACGACGCGGTAGATGCGCCACGCACACACTGTGTATGCTCCGCCGCAAGGACCCCTGATGAGCGCACGAATTGTGGTGGTGAGCGGCTCGGCCCGCGACGAGAGCAATGTTCACGATGTCGTCCGGATCGCGACGACGAGCGCCCGCGCGGCCGGAGCCGAGGTCCGCGAGGTTCTCCTCCACGCGCTAGCGCTCCCCATCATGGATCCGGGGGACTCCGAGCAGGCCAAGCTCGCCAGCGTCCAGGAGGTCCGCCGCAGCGCCGCCTGGGCCGAGGGCTTCATCCTCGTGACGCCCGAGTACCACGGCAACATGAGCGGCTGCCTCAAGAACTGGTTCGACTACCTCTACCCCGAGCTCGCCGGCAAGTTCGCGGGTGTCATCGCCGTCACCGGCGGTGGCTCTGGGGACATGTCGATCACCGCGGTCAAGAACTCCTTCGCCTGGTGCCACGGCTTCACCCTGCCCTTCCACGCGGCCGCCCGCGGTACGGACTTCACGGACGGAGCCCTGCACAGCGCCCGGGTGATGGACCGGATCCAGCGGATCGCCTACGACGTCGCCCGCTACGCCCCGATCCTCGGCCGCGCCTTTGACGAGGCCCGCTCCCTCGGCGACGGCCAGGCCTCCGGCGTCGCCGGCCTCCACTGAGACGCGGCCGCCCGAGCCCTCCTGTGGGGAGATCCGACGGAGCTCTCCGACGGCGCTCTCCGACGGCGCCATCCGTCTGACCGCGGCCGTGCGCTCCCAGGCGGATGACGCGAGGGCGACCTGCGCTATCGTCCTCCCGTGCATCCCCACGCCTCAGCGCTCGGCCTCCTCCTCTCGGCGACGCTAGCCTGCACCCCGACGGCGCCGACGACCAGCTCCGGCCCCGAGAGCGCTCCCGCGCCGAGCCCCAAGAGCGCTCAGGAGGAGATCGACGAGGCCGTCAAGGTCGCGCCTCCGCCCTCGATCACGCTCATCGCCGAGGCCCCTGGGCGAGACCCCTCCGAGATCGAGTCCATGGTGACGACGCCGCTCGAGGCGGCCCTCAGGAGCATCTCCGGCGTCGCCCGCCTCGAGAGCCGATCGAGCGCAGGCTCGGCGACCCTCACCATCACCTTCGATCCGGGCGTCGAGATCGAGCGGGCCCGCGCTGCTGTCTTCGAGCGCCTGAACGAGACGCGCTCCTCCATCCCCGACGACGTGACGACGATCCTCGCGGCCGACCTCGCCAGCCGTTCGCGCTCGACCCTCTTCACCCTGAGCCCCGGCACCGACAGAGGAGCGAGCCCTGACATGCTCGCGACCGTCGTCGACGAGCTTCGCCGAGAGCTCCGCCAGACCCCCGGCGTCGCCGCGATCGAAGCCTGCGGCGAGCGCCCGCCGCAGGTCCTCATCGCCGCGGATCCACAGCGGCTCAAGGCCTACGCACTCACCCCCCTCGCCCTCCGCCGGGCCCTCCAGGCCGCACCTCCCTCGGGACCGCCCGGGCTCGTGGGCGTCGTCGACGGAGCCCAGGGCGCCGGGATCGAGGGGCTCGAGTCGCTCGTCATCACGACCGCTGGGGAACCGCCTAGCCCGGTCTACCTCCGCGACCTCGCGAGCATCTCGCTCGCGCCAGCGCAGCCCGAGTGCGACGCGCTCCACCTCGGCGCCGGCGAGGTCATCGTCGGCGTTGTCCGTCCTCACCGAGGCGCCGACGAGGCCACCGTCCGCGCCGCCGTTGAGACCTTGCTTCGGGGACAGATCGAGCGCCTGAGCCCGCGCGGCGTGCTCCTCCAGGTCCACCCTCCGCCGGCGACGACGATCCACGTCGAGATGCCCGCTCCCCCCCTCGGCGAGGCCTCCCGGAGCCTCGAAGAGCTGCGCCGGACGCTCCCGACCGCCCTCCCCGGCGGCAGCCAGGCCCTCCTCCTCGCGCCCCGCGACGAGGGCCCGGTCGACGCCGAGATCCTCCTCTTCGGCGCCCCTATGGGCCCCGACGCTCTGCGCGGGCTCGAGGAGCGGCTCGCCCAGCTCCCCGGCCTCCACGTCCGCGACATCCAGTCCCTCGGCGTCGCCAGCCGCCAACGTCTGCGGATCATGGGCGACGATCTAGAGCTCGCCTACGAGCTCGCCCAGGAGGTCGCCCGCCTCGCCGAGACCGTCCCCGGGGTCCTCGGGGCGAAGCCGCGCACGGCGATGACACCGGAGCTCACCGTCCACGGGCGCCGAGACGCCCTCGCCCGCCTCGGCCTGACGAGCGAAGAGCTGGCCCAGACCGCAGCCCTCGCCCTCCACGACGTCGAGGTCGCCCGCCGCCTCATCGACGGCCGCGACGTCCCCGTGATCCTCAGGATCGGCGAGCGAACCGTCGGTCATCGTCCCCCCGAGGCTCTCGGGTCGATCCAGCTCCCGCTCCCCGGCGGCGGCGCAGTCCCACTCCACGCCGTCGCCGACATCCGCCTCCAGACCAGCCCCCACGGGATCCATCACACCGACGGCCGGCGCTCCGTCGACATCGATCTCCGCCTCGCCGAGCCCGAGATCCGGGCCGCCGTCGACCGCCTCCTCGCAGCCAAGCTCATCCTCCCGCGCGGCGTCGTCCTCACCTGGGAATAGCCGAGGCTCCCCCCAGCCTTGGTCCCCAAGCCGCCTACGTGCTACTTCGCCGCGGTGTCCCTGTCGATCAACGGCCTCTCCAAGCGCTTCGCCGGCCGCATCGTCCTCGAAGAGATCAGCCTAGGGGTCGCCCCCGGAGAGGTCGTCGCGCTCATCGGCCCCAACGGCGCCGGCAAGTCCACCTTGCTCGGCTGCATCGCCGGGACTGTCATCGCCGACAGCGGCACCGTCACCATCGCCGGCCACGATCTCAAGGCCGCGCCGATCGCCGCCCGGGCTGCCCTCCGCTACCTCCCCCAGGAGATCGATCTCCCCGCCGGCCTCACCGGTCGCGAGCTCCTGGAGCTCCACGCGGCGATCTTCACCGCGCCGATGACCCCCGCCGCCCTCGATCTCGCGGCCCTGGGCGACGCCGTCGATCACCTCGCCACCACCTACAGCGTCGGCATGCGGCGGCGCCTCCTCCTCGCCGCGCTCAGCCTCGGCGACGCCGCTCTATGGGTCACCGACGAGCCCTTCGCCGGCCTCGATCGTCCCAGCCAAGCCGCCGCGCTCGCCCTCCTCCGCGCCCGGGCTGCCGCCGGCGCGGGCGTCCTCGTCGCCGCCCATGACATCGACGAGCCTTGGCTGCGCGAGCTCGGGGCCCGGCCCGTCATCCTCGGCGAAGGTCACCTCTCCGAGCCGGCGTAGCCCCCCTCCGCCGCTCCTAGGAGGCCGTGGTGAGAGTCCTGTCTAGTAGTGCAACACGGACTCGATCCGTCGCCCGGGCAGGCGTGTCCGCCCCTTCAGACCGTCGAGCTCGATCAGGAAGAGACAGGCCTCGACGACCCCGCCCAGGCGCTCCACCAACGCGCAGGTCGCCGCCGCCGTCCCGCCGGTCGCGAGCAGATCGTCGACGACGATGACCCGATCCCCGAGCGCCACCGCGTCCTCGTGGATCTGAAGGCGATCCTCGCCGTACTCCAGGGCGTAGGTCTCCTCGATGTACGCCGCAGGCAGCTTGCCGGGCTTGCGGACCGGGACAAAGCCGACGCCCAGGCGCACCGCCAGCGGCATGCCGAAGAGAAAGCCGCGGGACTCGACGCCGATGATCCGATCGACCTTGCCCCGGAGATCGTCGACGTGGCCGCTCAGGAGCCCGAGCGCCGCGTTGAGGCCAGCCGCGTCCTGGAGCACCGGGGTGATGTCGCGAAAGAGGATCCCTGGCTGAGGAAAGTCAGGGACGGCGCGCATCAGCCCCTCCACGGTGGCGAGCGCGCCCCCTCGATCGTGGTTGAGGTCGTCGTTGGGAGTTCGCTGCGAGTCGGTCACGGGGATCCTTCACCCTCACCGGCCGCGGCCGCGACGAGGTGCTCGTAGGGTCGAAGATCCGGGGCGCTGATGTCCAGGACCAAGGGCGTGATCGCGACCATCCCCTGCGAGATCGCCCAGGTGTCCTCGCCTTCGAGGTGCGGGGTCTCCTCTGGCGGTCCGCCGATCCAGAAATAGGGCCGCCCGCGCAGGTCCTCGCGCTCCTCCACGTGCTCCACGTAGTTGCGCTGGCCCATCCGCGTGAGCCGGGCGTGGAGCCCCGCCGCGCGCCGGCGCAGATCCTCGGCCGAGAGCGGCAAGGCGGCCTCGCGCTCGTGGGCGTCCACGATCTCCGGCATGTTGACGTTGATCAGCACCCGCTCGCCGCGGGCCAGGACCTGCGCCGCGAGACGCTCGACCCAGGGGACGGCGATCTCCGCTGGCTGGCCGTGGGGCACCGAGAAGGCGATCGCCGACGCCCCGCGGATAAACCCCTCCGCCGCCGCGCCGACGGTCCCCGAGTAGAAGACGTCGGTGCCCAGGTTGTGCCCGGGGTTGATCCCGCTGACGACCAGATCCGGTCGCCGAGGGCAGAGGTGCAAGCTCGCGAGGTAGACGCAGTCGACGGGCGTGCCGTTGACCGCCCACCAGTTGTCGCGGACGCGGGTCGCCCGCAGGTGCGAGTGCAGCGTGATCGCCTGGCTCTGGCCTGAGCGCTCCGTGTCCGGCGCGCAGACGACGACATCCCCGAGCCCCTCGACAGCGGCGACGAGGGTCGCGAGACCCGGTGCGAGGACCCCATCATCGTTGGTGACGAGGATCAGCGGACGGTCCTGGGAGCGGATCACGGTGGCCTCCGGTCAAAAAAAATGGCAGCGACCCCGGCCTATGCGGCCGGGGTCCACCACCGAAAAAAGAAGACCGGGCTTTCGCCCGGTCTCCGCTTAATCGGGGCGAGAGGATTCGAACCTCCGGCCCCTTGACCCCCAGTCAAGTGCGCTACCAGACTGCGCTACGCCCCGAAGCGGACGCACGATATACAGCTTCGCGCGGCGCTCGACAAGCCCCGCGTTTACCGCACTCCCCCCTCTCCGCCGGGGCCCCCCAGGGCCCCTGAGATCGCGAGATCGACCGCAACCCCGCCCCGTCAGGCTATCCGCGACCCCTGGCGAGGATCCCCGCGACCCCGCCCCGTCGCCGCAGGAGCGCGAGCGGATCGGCGTCGATCGCCGGGTCGGCGGGTCTCCCAAGGATCTCTCGGATCGCGGCGATCTCATCCGCCACGGCGGCGGCGCTGGTCCGGGCCTGATAGACCGGGTCTGGCGGAGCCGAGCTCACCCCGTCGAGATCCTCGCGGAGGCGACGACGGGCCCCGGCGATCGTCATCTTCTCGAGGTAGAGCAGGCCCTTGATCTTGAGCACCAGCTCGACATCACGCCGCCGGTAGACCCGCTGCCGCGAGCGGGATCGCGACGGCTTGAGCGCGCTGAAGCTCTCCTCCCAGAAGCGGAGCACGTGGGGCTCGACCCCCGCGATCTCGGCGACCTCGCCGATCTTGAAGTAGAGCTTGTCGCTGGCGATCCCGCCGGCGCTCGTGTCCGTGGTCTTCGCTCGCTTCGCCATCTAGGGACCTCAAGGGGGCGGTCTCGTCGTCATCCGGGCCCGACCGCGGCGGTCTCCTCCGCTTGCATCGCGGCGACGCGCCGGCAGGACACGACTCCCAGGCCCGCTGCCTAGTCGGGGTTTAGGATCCCGCGGAGGATGTTGCTCGGCTTGAAGGTCAGCGCCTTGTGGGCCTCGATCATGATCTCGTCGCCGGTCTGCGGGTTACGCCCCGGCCGTGGGTCCTTCTCGCGGACGACGAAGTTGCCAAAGCCCGAGATCTTGATCTTGTCCCCGCTAGAGAGCGCGTCCTTCATCGTGCTGAAGACGAGCTCGACGAGATCCGCGGCGTCCTTCTTGGAGAAGCCCCCGACCTTCTCGCAGACACGATCGACGATGTCGGCCTTGGTCATAAGACGAATGATCACGCGATCGTCGGGGCGATTGCAAGTCGAGCGGGGGCCGCTCCCCGCCTCAACGGTATTCTCGCGCAACCGCCCGTGGCGAGCGTCCCCCGCCCGCGCTCGGCCCGAGCTCGCCGAGCCGCGGACATCGACATCACCCGCTCCGTCTGCGAAGACGATGCGTAGCGGTCCCCGCAGACCAGCGATCTCGCCGACAGGCCTCGCATGCGCAGAGCGCCTGACCGGCCTAACCGGCCTGACCGGCCTGACCGGCCTGACCGGCCTAACCGGCCTGACCGGCCTGACCGGCCTGACCGGCCTGACCGGCCTGACCGGCCTAACCGGCCTGACCGGCCCAGCAATGCAGATGTCGAGCTCACCTGCGATGACGGCCGGTTCTCCCCGTCGGCCAACGACCTCGCTCGTGCTAGCGGATCCGGACCTCTAGCTCGGGGCCGGAGAGCGCCTCGATCGCCCCCTGGACGATGACGTCGTGGAGCTTGTGGATCTCACCGTCGGTGACCGTGCGACCCACTGCTCGGTAGTGGAGCCGGAGGAGGAGCGCCCGCCTCCCCTCACCGACCCCACGACCGCGGTAGTCCTCGACCACCTCGACCCCGGGGGCGATCCCGTCGCCGAGGAGCTGGGCAGGATCCTCCCCTGCGCTCGGATCGGGGGCTGCCCCGGCCGCTGCGGTGATGAGCGCGTCGACGACCTTCGCCGCCGGGAGGACGGTCGGGATCTCGAGCGACAGATCGCGGCTGGTGGCGGGGAATCGGGGGCGCTCGCGGGCGACCGGCACCGGCAGGGCCGGCAGCGCTCGGAGCTCGACGACGCCGACGTAGATCCCGGCACGATCGCCGAGACCCCGCTCGCGGGCGATGTCCGGGTGGAGCTCGCCGACATGACCGACGCAGGCCGAGGTGTCGCCGCTGATGATCGAGATCGCCGCCTGGACGCCGGGGTGGAGGTAGGGGATCCGCTTTGACTCGGCGAAGGCCTCCACCCGCACCTGATACCCGAGCCGCTCCAGGGCGTGGACGAGGACGCCGACCGCCGAGCGGCCGTCCTCCGCGTCGCCGCCGTGGAGGAGGATCGCCGCCTGCTCGCGCTCCTCCGGGAGGAGGCCGTCGATCTGGTCGACCGGCGCCGCGCGGGTCGGGTCGAAGGTCGGCGCCGCGCTCCCCGAGCGCTCCTCGGCCCAGGCGTAGACCCGACCGAGCTCGAAGAGGCGCACAGCGTGGGGGTGCCGGGCGACGTTGACCTCGAGGGCGTCGAGGAGATCCGGCAGCAGGTGGGTCCGCATCACCGAGAGCGGCACCCGCAGCGGGTTCGACAGGGCGACGATCCGCCCGGCCTCCCCCTCGCCGAGGAAGGGTCGCAGCTTGTCGGGATGGGTGAAGGAGTAGGCCAGGTGCTCGTGGAGCCCGGCCTCGCAGAGCGCGTCGGCGAGGCGCTCCCGGACAGTCGCCCGCGGATCCACGGTCTCGACGATCGGGGCGCTCGGCACCGAGGCCTCGGCCGGCAGATCCTCGAGGCCGTGGAAGCGCATCAGCTCCTCGATCAGATCGACCTCGCGGTGGATGTCCGGGCGGTGGCTCGGCGCTGTGCAGTGCAGGGAGCCTATCGGGCCGTCGCTCTTAACCACGACCCCGAGCCCCCGCAGGATCCGCTCCGCCTCCCGGGCGCCGACCGGCATCCCGAGAACGTGGTGGACCCGGCTGAGCCGGAGATCGATCGACGGAGGGCGGGGGAGCTCGCCGAGGGCCTCGGCCTTGGCCGTGCAGGTCGCGCCTGCGAGGGTCTCAAAGAGCTTCAACGCCCGCAGCGCGGCCCGATCGAGCCCCTCCCCGAAGTCCACGCCGCGCTCAAAGCGGTAGCTCGAGTCCGAGTGGATCGAGCGCCGACCGGCGCTCGCCCGCACCCCGCTCGGGGCGAACCAGGCCGCCTCGAGCAGGATCTCCTCGCTCTCGGCGTCGACCATCGACCGGGCCCCGCCCATCACTCCGGCGAGCGCCTGCGGGATCGCGGCGTCCGCGATCACCAGGTCTTCTCCGCCGAGCTCGTGCTCCGATCCGTCGAGGGCGGCGAAGGGCTCGCCCTCGGTCGCCCGCCGGATCACCACCCTGCCCTCCGCGAGGCGCTCGCGGTCGAAGGCGTGCAGCGGCTGCCCCTGCTCGAAGAGCACGTAGTTGGTGATGTCGACGCAGTTGTTGATCGCCCGCAGCCCGAGCCGATGAAGCCGGACCCGCAGCCACAGCGGTGACTTGCCGACCTTCACGCCGCCCAGGACGAAGCCGAGGTAGCGACCGCAGCGATCCCCCGCCTCGAGGCTGACGAGCTCCTCGCTGACCGGCACGTCCGCCGCGCCCAGCTCCGGCAGGGTGAGACGGCCGTCCAGCTTCACCGCGACGTCACGGGCGACGCCGACGTGGCCGAGCGCGTCCGGGCGGTTCGGCGTGACGCCGATCTCGAGGATCGTGTCGCAGATCTCCGGGACCAGATCGACGAGCCGCCGGCCCGCCTCCCAGCTCTCCGGCAGGACCAGGATCCCATCACCGTCGCCGCCGATCTCGAGCTCCTCCTCGGAGCAGATCATCCCGGTCGAGGGGGCGCCGCGGACCTTCCGCGGCGCGATCTCCATGCCCCCCGGGAGGCGAGCGCCGACCGGAGCGAAGGCCACCTTGCCGCCGACCTCCGGGAGGTTGCTGGCGCCGCACACGACCGACTGGATCGTCTCGCCGTCGAAGAGCTCGACCAGCGTCAGACGATCCGCCTCAGGGTGCGGCTCCTTCTTGCGGATCTCGCCGACGAGGATCGACTCGACGCCGGCGCCCGTCGGCTCGATCGCGTCGACCTCGAGGCCTACGCCGGTCAGGACCGAGGCCACGAGCGACGGATCGAGGCTCGCGCCGTTGGGGAGTTCGACGAGGCTGGAGAGCCACTGGCAGGAGATCCGCATGTCCTTCTCTCGCTCTCGGGGCTCGATCGGTGCGCGGCCGATGTGGCCCCGCGCCCCGAGGTGCGAAGGCCGTGGAGGCCCTAAAGGACCCGCGAGGCTAGTTTGAGAAGCTCCGCAGGAAGCGGACGTCGCCGTCGAACATCTGCCGCAGATCCGGGATCTGGTACATCAACATCGCCATCCGGTCGATGCCGAAGCCGAACGCCCAGCCGGTGTAGACCTCCGGATCGACGCCGACCGACTCGAGCACCGCCGGGTGCACCATCCCCGAGCCGCCGAGCTCGATCCAGCCGGTGCCCTTGCAGACCGAGCAGGTGCCCCCCTGGGCGCGCTCGCAGAAGGGACATTGCATGTCCAGCTCCGCGCCAGGCTCGACGAAGGGGAAGTAGGAGGGGCGCAGGCGAATGTCGAGCGAGCGGCCGAAGAAGGCCGCCGTAAACTGGATCATCGTCGCCTTGAGGTCGGCCATCGTCACCCCGCGGTCGACGTAGAGCCCCTCGATCTGGTGGAACATCGGCGAGTGGGTCGCGTCGTCGTCGCAGCGGAAGACCGTCCCGGGGGCGATGATCCGCACCGGCGGCGTCCGCCCGAGCATCGTCCGGATCTGGACCGGCGAGGTGTGTGTCCGCAGGACCAGGTCCTCCGAGCCCCGCCTGTCGTCGACGACGAAGGTGTCCTGCATGTCCCGCGCCGGGTGATCCGGCTGGAAGTTGAGCGCGTCGAAGTTGAAGTTCGCGTGCTCGACATGGGGACCCTCGGCGACGTCGAAGCCCATCCTCCGGAAGGTGTCGATGAGCGCCCGCTGAGCTATCCGGATCGGGTGCAGCGAGCCCCGCGGCGGCCGCTTCGCCGGCATCGTCAGGTCCTCGACCCGGGCCAGATCGCGCGCACGCGCGGCCTCTCGGAGCTCCTCACGCCGGCCGTCGAGCGCGGCCTGAACGGCCTTCTTGACCCGATTGAGCTCGGCCCCGAAGGCCTTGCGCTCGTCGACGGTCAGCTTGCCGAGCTTCTTGGAGAGGCCGGTGATCGACCCCTTCTTGCCAATATAGGTGACCTGAAGCTGATAGAGCGCGTCCTCGTCCGCGATCTCAGGGAGTGCGGCGAGGAAGCGCTCTTGCTCGGCGTTGAGTTGGTCGAGCATCTCGGCTCCGGTGCGACGGGTGCGGCCGGCCGATCCGCAGGGATGAACCCAAGCGGAGAGGGCCGACCGAATTGGGCCTGCCGGTGATGGAGGCCGGTTTAGGCGGCGAGGGCGGCGCGCGCCATCTCAGCGACCTTGGAGAAGGCGGCCGCGTCGGAGATCGCGAGATCGGCGAGGACCTTGCGGTCGAGCTCGATGCCAGCCTTGCCGCAGCCCTCGATAAGGCGGCTGTAGCTCAGGCCGTTGGCCCGGGCGGCCGCGTTGACGCGGACGATCCAGAGGCGACGCATGTTCCGCTTCTTCTGCTTGCGGCCGACGTAGGCGAAGATCCACGCGCGGTGGACGGCCTCGAGGGCGCGGCGGAAGGTACGGGATCGGCGGCCGCGGAATCCGCTGGCGGCCTTCATGATCCGATTACGACGACGACGGGCTTTAAACCCACGTTTTGCGCGTGGCATATCTGTCTATTTTCCGTGCGGAAGCATCCGCTCGACGCGCTTTTGATCCGGCTCGGAGACGATGGTCATCCCTCGGAGCTTGCGGACGCGGTCAGCGTTCTTCTTGGTGAGGATGTGGTTCTTGTGCGAGAATTTGCGCTTGGCTTTACCGCTGGCGGTAAAGCGAAAGCGCTTCTTGGCACCCGAGTGCGACTTCTGCTTGGGCATGGCGACCTGCGAAAAGGGCGCCTTGTGTACCCCAGCGCGCGACGACACGCAACCCCGCGGGCAAAGCGTCTTGTGAGCCAACTCCGGCCCCCTCTCCCGCCGATCGCCGCCCCCGCCGAGCAGGTCGGCCGAGAGCCACGGCAGCTACGGCGGCCACGGGTACGCCTTGGGTCGCCCTCCAGGCGGGGTTGAGGGTCATCTCGCCTCGGTGTCCGAGCCCGCCGTAGGGATCCGTCGACGGCCCGTGAGCCCTCCGGACATCGTCTTTGGCGGGTCGCCCTTCGGCCTCGACGGGGACCGGCCTCGGCCTTTTTCATGATCGGGTCCCGCCAGAGGATCCCTCTCCCGGTGCTCGCACAACCCTTGGGGCTCGGGCTCCGCCGCGTGCCCACGCTCGGCCGGTGTCGGGCTCGCCCGCGGCCGAGGGGCGCCGAGGGACAATCGCGCTGCTCATGGCGCCGATCCATCTGCCGATCTGCCGATCTGTCGATCCATCCGCCGAGCCATCCGCCGAGCCATCCGCCGAGCCATCCGCCGAGCCATCGCGCTCAGCCGAGAGGGTCGGCGACAGCATGTCCGCACATGAAAAGGGGATGAGATCGACGATCTCATCCCCCTTCATCGGGCCCGAGCGGGAGGGCCCTCTTCAGCAGCGCTCTTCAGCGCTCAGTCAGCGCTCGACGCAGCGGCGGCCTCGGCGGGCTCGCTCGTCTCGGCGGGGGCGCTCGCCTCGGCCGGCTCGCCCTCGGCCGGCTTGTCCTCCGCCGGCTTGGGCAGGCGCGAGCCAGGCTCGCCCGGCGAGGGCTTCGGCTTGGCCGGACGCGGCGCCTGGACCCGAACCTTCGGGCCGATGACCATGTTCATCCGGTTGCCCTCCATGTTCGGGCTCTGGAGGACCGTCGCCACGTCGGCGAGCACCTCGACGACGCGATCGAGGATCGCCCGACCGGTCTCCGGGTGGGTGATCTCCCGGCCGCGGAACTGGACCACGAGCTTGACCTTGTCGCCGTCTTCGATGAAGCGACGGGCGTGCTTGGTCTTGAAGTCGAAGTCGTGGTCGTGCGTCTTCGGGCGGTACTTGACCTCCTTCAGCTCGCTCGTGTGCGTGTGCTTCTTGGCTTCGCGATCACGCTTCGAGACCTCGTACTTGAACTTCCCGTAGTCCATGATCTTGCATACGGGAGGCGAAGCCTTGGGGTTAACTTCGACGAGCTGGAGGCCAGCCTCGTCGGCGCGCCCCATCGCTTCGTGTGTGGGCAGGATGCCAAGCATGTCGCCCTTCTCGTCGATGACGCGCACCTCTTTGACGCGGATGCGCCTTCCAACACGGTGGGTCTCGGAGCGAGGCTTGGGCTTCGGATGTCTGCGGCCGATGAGTCGAACTTCCTGTAGGAGACAAATGTTGACGACGAGATCCCAAGCGGGCTCTCGTCATCGCGCCTGAGTTTGCTGAAATTGACAGCGAACCGTCAAGCGGGGATCGAAGCTTCTTCGGCGAGCCGGGTGACGAAGGCCTCCAGGGTCTCGAGGTCGCCCGTCTTGCCGTCGCGGGTCCGCGCAGCGACCCCGCGGGCCTCCACCTCTTTGTCCCCCAAGACCAGCATGATCGGCACCCGTTGCAGGGTAGCGCCGCGGATCTTGAGCCCGAGCTTCTCGCTGCGGAGGTCGAGCTCGACCCGGATCCCCCGAGCTCGGAGGGCGGCGGCGACCTCCTCGGACCAGGCGTGATGGCGGTCGGAGATCGGAAGAATGCTCACTTGGACCGGCGCCAGCCAGGTCGGGAACTTGCCGCCCACGTGCTCGAGATAGACGCCGAAGAAGCGCTCCAGGGATCCGAGCATCGCCCGGTGGATCATCACAGGGCGGCTCCGGCCGTCCCCCTCGTCGACGAACTCGAGGCCAAAGCGCTCGGGGAGCTGGAAGTCGAGCTGGATCGTCCCGAGCTGCCACGAGCGGCGCAGCGCGTCGCGGACCTGGAAGTCGATCTTGGGGCCGTAGAAGGCGCCGTCGCCCTCGTTGATGACGTACTTGAGCCCCTGGGAGTCGAGCGCAGCCTTGAGCGCCGCCTCGGCGGCGTCCCAGGTCGCAGCCTCGCCGAGGAACGACTCCGGGCGGGTGCTGATCTCGATCTCCAGCTCCTCAAAGCCGAAGGTGCGGTAGCACTCGAGGATCATCGCCGTCACCCCGGCGATCTCCTGCTCGACCTGATCGGGGCGGCAGAAGATGTGGGCGTCGTCCTGGCAGAAGCTGCGCACGCGGGTCAGGCCGTGGGTGACGCCGGCCCGCTCGTAGCGGTGGAGGCGGCCGAAGTCGGCGAGGCGCAGCGGCAGCTCGCGGTAGGAGCGGCGGGTGTGCCGGAAGAGCACGCAGTGCCCGGGACAGTTCATCGGCTTCACCCCGAACTCGCGCTCGTCGATGTCGCAGATGAACATGTTGTCCTTGTAGTGCTGGTAGTGGCCGCTCGTGTGGAAGAGCTCCATGTCGAAGATCTGCGGGGTGATGATCTCCTCGTAGCCAAAGCGGGCGTAGAGCCCTCGCACGTAGGTCTGGAGCAGGTTGTAGACGGTCGCCCCCTTGCCGGTGAAGAAGGGGCTGGCGGGGGCGATGGGGTCGAAGATGAAGAGCCCGAGCTCCTTGCCGACCTTCCGGTGATCGCGCTTCTTCGCCTCTTCGATCATCTTGAGGTGGAGCTTGAGCGCCTTCCGATCGCCGAAGGCGGTGCCGTAGACCCGCTGGAGCATCGGCCGGGTCTCGTCCCCCCGCCAGTAGGCGCCGGCGATGCTCATGACCTTAAAGGCCTTGATCCAGCCGGTATGCTCGACGTGCGGGCCGCGGCAGAGGTCGACGAAGTCGCCGCTGCGGTAGAGGGTGAGGGTCGCGTCCCCAGGGATCGCGTCGATCGCCTCGACCTTGAGGGTCTCCCCCATCTCGGTGAAGAGGGCGATCGCGTCGCCGCGGGTGATCTCCTCGCGGACGAAGGGGGCCTTGCTCGCGGTGACCTTGGCCATCTCCGCCTCGATCGCCTCGAAGTCCTCGGGGACGAGGCGGTGCTCCATCTCGATGTCGTAGTAGAAGCCGTCCTCGGTGTGCGGGCCGAAGGCCAGCTTGGCGTCGGGCCACAGGCGCTTGATCGCGTCGGCCATGACGTGGGCGGCGCTGTGCCGGATCGTCTCCAGCGGCGACAGCTCGGGGACGCTGGAATCGATCATGTGCCGGATCTCGTGCTCGTGCTCGGACATCGCCCGGGAGATCTACCGTCGCCGCGGCCGCCTGTCACGCGGGACGAGGCGCCCTCGCCTCACATCCGGCGGGATCGGCCCTTGCCTCTCTTGGCCAGCGCTCTCTCCTCCTCCTGATCCTGATCCTGATCCTGATCCTGATCCTCCTGATGAGGGTGAGCCGGGGTCGCAGGCGCTGAGGTGCTCGGCGCTCGATGGCTTGGGCACCGTGCTCTTCCCAGACGGGGCGCGGGCCGATGCCTGTCCAGGACCCCCCGCACTCCCCTGAAGGTGAGCCTGACGGTGAGCCTGACGGTGAGCCTGACGGTGAGCCTGGAGGTAGGTGCTCGGAGAACGAGAAAGAGGCCCAGAGCGTGAACTCTGAGCCTCTTCGGTTAGGACCGGGCGGTTTCGAACCGCCGACCTCTACAGTGTCAATGTAGCGCTCTACCCCTGAGCTACGGTCCTAAGCTAGATTTCGCCCCCAGGGCGGAGCGGGTAGGTATCGCGGGATCGGGCCGCGGGTCAAGGGTATTTTTTGGATGGCCGCGGATCGCCGCGAGAAGCGGGAATAGCGGGCTCCTAGGCGACCTCCTCGGCGTCGACCGGTGGACCGGGATGGCCGACGTAGAGGCCCTCGACCAGCTCCGCGTAGTGCTCGGCGACGACCTCGCGGCGGACCTTGAGGGTGGGCGTCAGCTCCCCCTCGGTCGCCCGCAGCGGCGCCGGCAGGAGGGCGAAGCGCTTGATCGCCTCGAAGGGCGCGAGGGTGTCGCAGAGGCGGTCGATGTAGCCCTGGACGATCTGGCGGACGCGGGGGTGGGCGGCGAGCTCCCCGTAGGTGCGGGCGCTCAGCCCCTCGCGCTCGGCCACGGCCCGCATGACGCCCGCGTCGATGGCGATGAGCGCGACGAGGAAGGGCCGCCGGTCGCCGTAGACCATCACCTGGGCGATCCCGTCGGCGCTCTGGAGGCGCTTCTCGATCAGCTGGGGGGCGATCGAGCGACCTCCGGCGGTGATGATCAGGTCCTTCTTGCGGCCGGTGATCCGCAAAAAGCCGTCGCTGAGCTCGCCGAGATCGCCGGTGTGCAGCCAGCCCTCGTCGTCGAGGATCGCGGCGGTCTCCTCGGGGTGGCCGTGGTAGCGGCTCATCACCCCAGGCCCGCGGATCAGCACCTCGCCGTCGCTGGCGATCCGCGTCGCGGTCCCCGGCACCGCCGGTCCGACGGTGCCAAAGCGGTAGCGATCGGGGCGGCCGACGTGGGTCGCCCCGCAGGTCTCGGTCAGGCCGTACCCCTCCAGGATCAGCACCCCAAAGGCGTCGAAGAACTCGGCGATCTCGCGGCTGAGCGGCGCCCCGCCCGAGATGCAGAAGCGGAGACGACCGCCGAAGCGCTGGCGCACCGGCTCAAAGAGGATCCGCTCCGCGACCCTGAGACGCGCCGCCAGCCGCAGCGGCAGCGCCCTGCCCCGCCGGCGCAGCTCGCTCGCCTCGCGGCCGATGGCGATGCACCACTCGAGCGCCCCGCGGCGCAGCGTCCCGCCGAGGCGGATATCGGTGAGGATCCGGTTGTAGGTCCGCTCGTAGATCCGCGGGACTCCGGCGAAGTACGAGGGGCCGATCGCCTCCAAGTCCGCCTCCAGGGTCGCCGGCCCGCCGCCAAAGGCCGTCACCGCGCCGGAGTCGACCGAGCCCCAGAGCATGTGCCGGGCGAAGATCTGGGCGAGCGGCAGGATCATCAGGTGCTCGTCGCCGAGGGCGACGGAGGTCGCGTGGCCGAGCGCCCAGCACTCGTAGACGAGGCTGCCGTGGGAGAGCACCACGCCCTTCGGCACCCCGGTGGTCCCCGAGGTGTAGACCCAGGTGAAATCGTCCGCGTGGCGGATCGAACCGGCGATCCGGGCGAGCTCCGAGGCGAGGCGCTCCTCGTCGATCGTCCCGTGCTCCTGGAGCGCGTCGAGATCGGTCCACGCGATCGGGTCGTCATCCCCAGAGTCCGAGCCAGCCCCGTCGGCCTGCTCGAAGAGGACGACGTGGCGCAGCGCGAGGCCCTCTCGGCTCCCCAGGATCCGAGCCGCCCGATCCGCCTGATCGACGAGCATGGCCACACAGCCGCTGTCGCTGAGGATCGCCCGCGCCTGCTCGCCGGTGACCGTGGGGAAGATCGGCACCGAAATCGCGCCGGCGAGGGTGATCGCCAGATCGCAGAGCGCCCACTCGACGCAGTTGTCGGCGACGATCGCGATCCGGTCGCCGGGGGCGATGTCGCAAGCGACGATCAGGCCGATCGCGAGGCGACGGCTGGCGACGCTCCAATCGCGCCAAGTGAGGCTTTGCCACAGCCCGCCACGCTTGAAGCGGAGGGCTGGCCTGTCCGGGGTCCGAGAGACCCGGGCGGCGACCATCGCCGGGACGTTCGCGTGCGCGAGCGCTCCCAGGGGAGCATGGTCAAAACGACGTTGCAGCATGATCCAGCAGGGTTTCCCGACTAGCACAGCACAGGCCCCCTTGTCGGCCCCCTTGTTGTGGGAGGCGCACTTTCCGCCAGCAGACCGAGCCGCGCGATAATCGCGTTCACCGCGCGGCCGGCAACGGGCGCCAAAAGCGGTGTCTAAGCAGTGTCGTTGGGGTCTGTACCCCTCGCGGTCGCCCCAGGCCCGGCGATTTGTAGTAAGGCTTGTGCCATCGTCGGGCGAAGGCCCCGGCGGCGCTCGCAGCCGCCCGCCCGCAGGACCCATGGATGCCCACACTCGTCGGAAGCAGGCTGGATAAGTACGAGATCCAGGCCGAGGTGGGTCACGGCGGCATGGCGGTGGTCTACCGCGGCCGCGACACCGTTCTCGAGCGTGAGGTCGCGGTCAAGGTCCTCCACCCTCACCTCGCCGATCGCGAGGAGTCAAGGCTCCGCCTGCGGCGCGAGGCGATCACGGTCGCCAAGCTCCGCCACGAGAACATCCTCGAGATCTTCGACTACTCCGGCGAGGACGCGGTCGAGAGCTACCTCGTCACCGAGTTCATCCACGGGGTCACGCTCCGGCAATGGCTCGACGAGAGGTGGCGGCCCCACCCGATCCTCGCCGCCCTCCTTATCCACCGCCTCTGCGCCGCCCTCTCCCACGCCCACGACTTCGACGTCGTCCACCGCGACATCAAGCCCGAGAACGTGATGATCCGGCGCGACGGCTGCATGAAGCTGATGGACTTCGGGATCGCCCAGATCATCGACCACCAGAAGCTGACGATGACCGGCCAGCTCCTCGGCTCCCCGGCCTACATGGCCCCGGAGCTGATCAGCGGGCGTCCTGTCGACGCCCGCACCGACCTCTTCTCGGTCGGCATCATGCTCTACCAGCTCGCCACCGGGATGCTGCCCTTCTCCGGCCGCAACCCCCACGAGGTGCTGAGCAAGATCGCCGACGCCAGCTACCCGCCGCCCTCGTCGATCTGCTCGCTCGTCGACGACGCCCTCGAGGCGATCATCGATCGGGCCCTCGCGCGCGACCCCGATCAGCGCTTCCAGACCGCCCAGGAGCTCGCCGACGAGCTCGCCGCCTACCTCGCGGAGGCCGACGTCCCGGCGACCCAAGCCGAGGTGATGGCCTACTTCCAGGCCGAGGAGCAGTACACCGCGCAGCTCAACCAAAGGGTCTGCGCGGCGCTGATGGAGCGGGCCTCCTCGGCGATGCGGAAGAACCAAAGCGCGCGGTCGATCCGCCTCCTCGGGCGGGTCCTGGAGCTCTCTCCCGACAACACCGAGGCCATCTCTCTGCTCGGCCGTCTCCGCCGACGGGAGCGCCGGATCCGGACCCTCGCGGTCATCGGCGCGGCGGCGGCGGGCTTCGGCCTGGTCGCCGCGGGGGTCCTCCTAGCGACCAGCCTCCCCGACGATCCGAAGTCGATGGCCGGCGACGAGAGCACGACCCCGCTCGGCGCAGGCAAGCCCCTGGGCACCCAGCCGATCGTCCCCAACGCGGTGGTCACCAAGCCGATCGAGGACGCCATCGGCCCGAGCAAGGCGGGCGCGACCGGCGACGCCGCGCCGACGACCGGCGGCGGCGGCAAGCGTCCCTCTGTCCGCCCCGTGAAGGTGACCGCGCCGGTCCAGAAGAACGCGACCTGCACCCTCAACATCAGCGGCATCCCCCCCGCGGTCGCCAGGTCCTACAACCTCAAGTACGAGGGCAAGAAGGAGCCGATAGCCTCGCTCCAGCACGAGATCTCCTTCGCCGGCGACAAGGTGACGGTCAACCTCACCGGCCCCCGCTACTACGGCTACAAGACGATCGCCCGCGAGGCCTGCCTCGCCGGCGCCGTCCAGTTCCCCGCCCAGCGCAAGGGCGCGGTCCTCCGCTTTCGCGGCGCGCCGCCCCACACCACCGCGGAGTGTGTGAGCGGCCCGCCCTGCCCCGACGCCAAGCCTCACCTCATCGGCGACGGCGTCAGCTTCCCGGAGATCCCGATGGACCTCGACCAGGTCTACATCAAGCTCCGCTTCAAGTCCTCCGGCTACGCGCCGAAGGTCGAGCGCGTGTCGATCCAGCCTGGGGCGAACCAGATCGACCTCGACCTCAAGGCCCACAGCGACTGAGCCCCCTCGGCCCCCAGAGCCCTGCAGCCCTGCCCTGCAGCCCTGCCCTGCCGATGGAGCGCGACCTGGCCACCGTCGAGCTGCGCTTCAAGTCCTCCGGCTACCAGCCCAGGCTCCAGCGGATCTCGATCCAGCCTGGGGCAAACCGGATCGACGTCGATCTGGAGCCGCACTGCGGCTGCTGCGACGGAGCGCCTCCCCCGTGAGGCCTGCGCGATCGCGCGCCCACACAGAGGGACTTTTCGGCTAGTCTGCGCCTTCCACTCGTGAAGCCTCGAGGGTGACGATCCGCAGCCTCCTCACCACCAGCACGCTTGTGCTCGCGCTGGCCGCTCCCGCCGCGCTGGAGGCCGCCCCGAGCCGCCCCGCCGCCAAGTCGCGCGCAGAGCCGGGCACCGACGAGAGTGAGGCGGTCGGCGCTGCCCTCAAGCACTGGGCCTCCGGCGACTGGGTCAGCGTCCGCTCGCTCCTGGAGCCGCTGATCGCCGGCGGCCGGACCCTCAGCGACCCGCTCCTCGCCGAGACCGCCCTGCGCTACCTGGCGGACGCGACGCTCCTCGACGAGAGCCTGGACCCGCAGATCCGCACCCAGCTGGCGATGTCGTACATCAGCCGGCTCTTCGACGCGGATCCCGACTGGCGACCGCCGCCGGACACCCACGGCAAACCCCTCTACGATCTCTACAACCAGCTCCGCGAGCAGTACGAGCGGACCAAGCTCGACGAGTGCCTCGCCGAGCGCGCCTCCTGCGACGCCGACCTCGACGATCTCAGCGTCCGCCACGCTCGCCTCAAGGGCGACCACGAGTCGCTAAAGCGGGCCTTCGGCAACCAGGAGGTCGAGGTCCGCGAGAAGGTCGCTCGCAACCGAGCGATCGCCCTCCTCCCCTTCGGGATCGGCCACTTCTACAACGGCCGTAAGGGCCTCGGCGCCGCCTTCCTCGCCGCTGAGGCGGTCACCGGCGGCGTCGGCCTCGGCCTCTTGCTCTACCGCAGCACCCAGTGCACGCGGACCGCCGGCTTCTCCCGCGGCTCGCTCGACTGCAACGCCCCGGACCGCGACGCGCTGGTGCTCCGACGCAACTTCGAGACCGGCTTCGGCGTCGCCTTTATCGGCTTGATGGCCCTCGACGTCATCATCGCCCAGGTCACGTTCCAGCAGTACGTCACGGTCAAGACCGAGCGGATCAAGCGCAAAGATCTCGAGGCCGAGCCGGAGAACGACGCGCCGCCGGTCAGGACGCCCCGCAAGCCGCGCCAATCGGCCAAGCGCACCCGTGATAACCTCCAAGCCCGGCCCTACCCCGCCATCTTCCCGGGTGGTGGCGGGGCCGGGTTCACGCTCCGTTTCTAAGGCCACCTCGTCATGCCACACCTGCAGTTTACGGGCCCAGACGGCACAACTCAGCGCTTTTCGCTGCACAAGCGCCTGATCGCCCTCGGCTCCTCGCCCGAATGCCACCTGGTCCTCGCCGGCGACGAGATCGCGGACACCCACTGCACCCTGACCCATGAGCCAGGTCGATTTGTCCTCGAGTCGACCGCCCGGGCGAACGTCTTCTACGTCCGCGGCAAGAAGACCCGCTCGCACGAGCTCAAGCACGGCGACGTCGTGACGATCGGCGGCCAAGAGATCATCTTCTCGGCGGTCGACGCCCCCGAGCCGAGCGTGAGCCAGGCCGACACCGCCAAGCAGGAGATCGAGGCGATGCAGCGCCTCCAGAGCTTCTCCGAGCTCCTCCTGCGGCCGACCGGCGACCTCGACGACCTCCTCAGCGAGCTCATCGATCAGGTCGTCGCCCTCACCCGCGCCCGCAAGGGCTTCCTCGTCCTCGCCGAGGACGACGCCAGCTACTCGATCCGGGTCGCCCGCCACCTCGACCGCCAGGCCGTCGACGACCCCGAGAAGCTCCTCTCCGACAACATCATCCGCGAGGTGATCGCGAGCCGGAAGCCGCAGATCATCAGCGACGCCCTGACCGATCAGCGCTTCAACAACAGCCTCTCGGTGATCGCGCTCAAGCTCTCGAGCGTGATGTGTGTGCCGCTGATCGTCCGCGGCGAGCTCCTCGGCCTCATCTACGTAGGCAACGACAACGCGGTCGCCCTCTTCAACAACACCGACCTCGAGATCCTCAAGGTCTTCGCCGCCCAGGCCGCGCTCTTCATCAAGAGCGCCAAGGTGCTCAACGAGCTGCGCAGCGAGTCTGCGGGCCTCGCCGAGCGCCTGGAGAACGTCCGCTTCGGCCAGATCATCGGCTCGTGCCCGCAGATGATCGAGGTCTACAAGCGGGTCGAGCGGGTCGCCGGGATCGACGTCACCGTCCTCGTCACCGGCGAGACCGGCACCGGCAAGGAGCTGATCGCCCGCGAGGTCCACGAGCGTTCGCCGCGAAAGAGCGGGCCGATGATCACGGTCAACTGCGGGGCGATCCCGGAGAACCTGATCGAGTCGGAGCTCTTCGGCCACGTCAAGGGGGCCTTCACCGGCGCCGTCAGCAACCACATCGGCAAGTTCCAGGCGGCCAACAAGGGCACGATCTTCCTCGACGAGATAGGCGAGCTGCCGCTGCCGATGCAGGTCAAGCTCCTGCGGGTCCTCCAGGAGCAGGCGGTCCAGCGCCTCGGCGAGAACAAGCCGATCGCGCTCGACATCCGGATCATCGCCGCGACCAACCGCGACCTGCAAAAAGAGGTCGCCGACGGCAACTTCCGCGAGGACCTCTACCACCGCCTCAACGTCATCAACGTCCACCTGCCGGCGCTCTGCGATCGCGGCGATGACGTCCTCCTGATCGCCCGCTATCTGGTCGGCCGCTACGCCAAGGACTTCGGCCGCACCGACGTCGATCCCGCCCACGCCTTCGACGCCTCCGCCCTCAAGGGGCTGCTGCGCTTCAAGTGGCCGGGGAACATCCGCCAGCTCGAAAACCACATCAAGAAGGCGCTGGTGCTCGCCGACTCGGCGACCCTCACCGCCCGCGATCTCGACCTCGAGATCGCCGTCCCGAGCGAGGATCCGAGCGGCTCTTCCTTCGTCGACGTGACCAACGCTGACGACGAGATCGTCCCGCTGACCGAGGCCCGCGATCTCTGGCAGCGCTCCTACATCAACCGCGTCTTGGCCCTCAACAACGGCAACCGGACCAAGACGGCCCGGGACCTCGGGGTCGACCCGCGGACGATCTTCCGCCACCTCGAGAAGGAAGAGAGAGCGAAGAAATGATCCCCACGCCGCGGCGTCCAGCAGGCTTTGCAGCGAGGCTCGCGCACAACGACCCGTGCCGCGGCCAGGGCTCGACCGGCCGAGGCTCCACAACCGGCGCTCACGGGGATCGCCACCGCGCCTCTCGCCCCGCAGGCTGTGGCAGCGGCCTCCGCCGCAGCACCTGGATCGCAGCGGCGCTCCTGCTGATGACAGCGCCGGCCGCCGGCTGTGTCATCCCCGACTTCGAGATCAACGTCAACGACGAGGCGATCCTCAACCGCTCGCCGGTGCGGATCGTCGAGCCCCTGCGCCTCTCGGACGAGGCGCAGCAGGCCTGTGACGATCTCGACCCGATGTTCGAGGGGGAGCTGTGCCCGCAGCCGCCCCCGGACGACACGACCCTGGTCCTCCCCCACTTCCTCGATCCCAACGCGGGCGACGGCGAGTACCTCTTCTGCGCCTGCCCGCCCGGGAGCAAGGACGACAAGGCGCGGCCGAACTTCGCGATCTACGTCGAGGACCGCGATGAGGACGCCCAGGGCAGCTACGACGAGCTCTACGCCGCGCTCTTGGTCGACTACGATCCGAACAACTCCCGACCCTACAACTTCGTCCGCTACCGCTCCTACGTCAACCCGCAAGAGCCGATCCCGCTGGCGGCGAGCATCGAGTACGAGCCCATCGGTCGTCATGATCCGATCCTCCGCGAGCTCCGCCTCGGCAATGAGAACCTGGACTTCGACTTCTGCAACGGGGCCACCGACACGGCGCTCGATCCGGGCTTCCACACCCTCTCGGTCGTCGTCACCGACCGCCCGTGGTTCACGCCCGCCGACGGGGTGATCCAAGAGGGCGTGCCCGACTTCGTCGAGGGGGCGACCTTCGACGTCGCGACCTACGTCTTCTTCTGCACCGCCCGCGACGTCGATCCCTGCCAGTCGACCCAGTGCGTCGCGCTCGGAGATCCGTTGTGAGCCGCCGACGCGCCGCAGCTCGTCGACCGTGGCGCACGCTCCCCGCCGCGCTCCTCCTCAGCTGCTCGACCCTCGCGCCCGAGCCGAAGAGCGTCGAGTGCGAGAGCGACGAGGAGTGCAACGTCGCCGGCGGTGAGGTCTGCGCGATCGACCAGGGCAACGTCTGCCTCGTCGCGACCCTCCCGCCGCGCTCGCTGCTCGGCCTCGACATCCGCGAGGACAACTCGTCGCTGCGGGTCGACATGCGCGGCACCGACGCCTCCGTCGAGCGCGTGACCACCCGCAACCCCTCGCGCTACCGGATCTCCATCTCCAACCACGGCAGCGACCCCTTCTTCCCCGGGGTCCGCGACACCTTCGCGCTCACCCTCCGCGAGATCGGCTACTACGCCAGCAAGGTCAACAACGAGACGATCTGGGGCCCCCTCGCCGCCAACCTGACGCTCAGCCAGGACTCGCGGATAGGCCAGCGCCCGCACATCGTCACCGGCTCCTTCCCGGTGAGCGAAGAGGAGGGCGCAGACAACCCCTTTGAGGTCGCCTGGTCCCACTACACGGCCGCCGACATCGACGGGGACAGGCCCGTCGTCCTCGAGCTGCGGGCCTCCGAGCTCTCGCCCGACGAGTACGGGATCATCCACCGGATCCTCCGCCGCGATCAGCTCCCCGAGGCGACCGACCACTCGATCACCGTCGACACGACCCTCGAGTGCGTCCGCGATCTCGTCGGCGAGATCACGATCCTGTCGAAGGCCGGCGAGCCCCTCGAGAACCTCGACGGGATCGCCATCTCCGTCACCCTGCGCTACGGCGAGGGGGTGACCTCGCCGGCGACGATCCAGCCGCCGCCGGCGAAGATCGGCTGTTCGAGCGACCTCAACTGCCCCGAGCCGAGCCGCTGCATCGATCCCGGCGACGATCCCAAGTTCTGCGGCTGCAAGGCCGACTCTGACTGTCCGAGCGGACAGATCTGCTACGCGCCGCAGAACCGCTGCGCCCTCGACCTCGCCGGCCGTGACGCCTTCAAGCGCGGCGACATCGCGACCGCCGACGGCGTCGCCGATCTCGAGGCGACCATCTACAGCCACTGCGAGGGGGAGGTCGAGCTCGCCCGCGAGCTCCCCCTCGTCGCGACGATCGACCCGACCTCGACCGAGAGCGGCCTGCCCCGCCTCTCGTTCGCCCTGACGCCGAGCCTCGCCGCGGCGGACGACGGCGGCGACTCCCCGCCGACCCCCCTCGGCGGCAAGCTCTGCCTGCCCCACTGGCGCCCCGCGTCGACCGTCAGCGTGACCCTGGCCGGCAGCCCGGCGAACCTCTTCGCCAACGACAAGGGGACCTTCTCGTGCTGCGGGGTCGAGTGCCTGAGCGAGTCGAACCCCGGCTCGAAGCCCGACGAGTGCGCGCCGACGGCGACGATCTCAGCCTCGGGCGTCTTCGCCATCCCCGAGGCGGCCGACCCGAACGAGCCGACCCAGTGGGAGAACGCCGGCTGTCTGCCGCTCTACGTCGCCGGCGAGGAGGAGCCCACCCAGTCCCGCTTCACCCGGGCCGGGATCGTCTGCACCGCAGAGAGCTGCGATCTCCAGCTCAGCCCCGGCGGCTACAGCGACGAGGCCCCCTTCCCCTACGAGCTCCGGATCGAACCGCCGGTCGGATCGATCTTCCGCTCAGTCGCCCTCCCGACCGAGATCGCGGCGGACACCGAGAGCCTGCCGACGATCACCCTGCCCCACCGGGTGCTGATCCGCGGCCAGGTCGAGCTCGAAGAGGGCCTGTGCAAGAACACCGAGGACCTCGAGAGCGAGTGCGCGGTTTCGGCCCAGATCATGGCGGAGCGGCTGCGCTTGCCCAGCGAACAGGACGCGATCGTTCTCGGGCCCCACTACTACACGGCGTCCACCTTCGCCGACGGAGACTTCGTTCTCCCGGTCAACCCGGGCGTCTACCTGCTCACCGCGCTCCCCCTGGTGGGCTCGCAGGGCGGGCCTGCGGCGATCCAGATCGTCGATCTCCGCGAGGACTCGCCGCTCGTCGACGTCCGCGGCGGCGTCCCCTATGCAGATCTCTCGGCGCCCTTGGTCCTCGCCGCGGGACAGCTCGTGACCGTCGAGCTCGACGACTTCAGCTCGAACACCACGGTCATCCCCCTCGACATGGCGAGCTGGTCCAGCCTGGTCTTTGAGGGCATGTCCCTGGACCTCAGCGCCCCCTCGACCTGCTACCGCTACTCCACCGGGGATCCCCCCGCGTGCCAGATCCGACGCCTGCGACCGGGCTCCACGACCCTCCGGCCGAGCCAGGAGGAATTCGTGAAGTTCATCACGCGCAAATAGCTGCACATCTGCCGGCGTACGCCCCGAAAGGGCCCAATTGGCGACGCCTCGGCGCATCCGTCGAAGGGCGGCCGACCAGGTCGGCCGATCGCGGCAGAGGGTCAGCCGACAACGGCTGGCTCAGAGGGGGCCGTAGCCGCCTCCGGAGCGTGCGAACCTGCCTTGACCGGGTGCCCAAAGCCTGGGACACTGCGGCCGCACTGAACCCACCATCACCCAGCCATCGGTGGTTCAACGCGGCGTTCTGGCTAGTCTTGAGCGTCGCCACCGCAGTCTATGTGTTCTCCGGGGTCTATCTAGGTCTTGCGCAGGAGCGTGCTGGCCTGACCCCTACAGAGGCTCGGTGTGACTACCGCGTGGAACTCGTCCGAGACCGACTTGTGGCATTGCTCGAGCAATCACAGCCGGCCGGACATCCAAGGGTCACTGCGGCAGGTGAACGATTTTCCACACTTCTCCACGAGACCCAGGCGATATGCTCCGCCGAGGACTCCGAGATCGGACGCAAGATAGACCGAATTTCGGCGCTATTTGACGCGTATATCGATCGGAGCGGGCGCGAGGAACAGGATCGCCAGGAGCTTCTCGGGCTCTAGGATCTCCAAAACATGGCTCAGCCCCCCGAGTCCAGCACATCGCTGGACCGTGAACCCAATGACCTACTGACCAACCCCCAAGACGGCGCTGCCCTCAGCGAACCGTCCTCGACCCCGGCCTCGACCCCGGGCGCCGCGGCGCAAGCCGGAGCGATCGAGGCGGAGAGCGGACCGGGCGAACCAAGCGACGTCAGCCCGTCATCGGCCACCGACGACGGCACTTCCGGAGACGGCGACATAGCCCCGGCGCAGACCGATCCAGGGACCGAAGCAGCCGCCTCGGGGCCGGCGTCGGCCGATCAGGCCGAAGCCAGCGATGGGGATCCCCCCACGGGCGACGAAGGCGATGCTCCCGCGGGCGAGGCGAGCCACGACAATCACATGTCGGGGCCCGTGCTGGACGAACCGAAGACCTTCGACGACTTCAACCTCGACCCCAAGCTGCGCTCCGCGATCACCGCGATGGGCTGGGTCACCCCCTCCCCGGTCCAGTGCAAGGCCTTCCGGCCCCTGGTCTCCGGCGGCGACCTGATGGTCCAGTCCCACACGGGCAGCGGCAAGACCGGCGCCTTCTGCCTGCCGTGGCTCGCGGCTCGCTTTGACGCCGCTCCCGCCAGCGAGACCGGGGTCCAGCTCCTCGTGGTCCTGCCGACCCGCGAGCTCGCCAAGCAGGTCTGCGTCGAGCTCGGCCGCCTGGCGAGCCACCTCCAGATCGAGCTCCTCCCGGTCTACGGCGGGACGGCGATGCAGCCCCAGCTGACCGCGCTCAAGGACGGCGTTCACGCGGTCGTCGGCACCCCCGGGCGGATCCTCGACCACATCCGCCGGCGAACTCTCCGCCTCGACCGGGTCCGCACGGTGATCCTCGACGAGTGCGACGAGATGCTGTCGATGGGCTTCCTGGAGGACATCCGCGCGATCCTCGACGCCTGCACGGCCGAGCACCAGACCTGTCTCTTCTCGGCCACCCTCCCGAGCGACGTCCAGCGGATCGCTCGTCGCTACATGCGTAAGCCGGAGATGATCACCCTCTCCGGGGACTCGGTCGCCGCCGCCGAGATCGATCACGCCTACTACATGATCTCCGGGATGCTCCGCACCCGAGACCTCGTCAACATCCTGACGACCGAGGACCCGGCCCGAGCGATCATCTTCTGCAACACCCGCGAGGAGACCCGGCTGGTCGCCAACGTCCTCACCCGCGAGGGCTACAGCGCCGAGCCCCTCTCCAGCGACCTGACCCAGGTGGCCCGCGAGAAGGTGATGAAGGCGATGCGGGATCACAATATCCGCTTCCTCGTCGCCACCGACGTCGCCGCCCGCGGGATCGACATCTCGCACGTCACCCACGTGATCAACTACAGCTTCCCGGAGCAGGCGGAGGGCTACGTCCACCGCACCGGGCGCACCGGCCGGGCCGGCCGCACCGGGACCGCGATCTCACTGATCGGCCCCCGCGACATCGGCAACTTCTATTACTTGAAGCTCCAGTACCCGAGCATCAAGCCCGAGGAGCGCCACCTGCCCCCGCCGGAGGAGCTGCAGGCCGCCCGGACTCAGCTCAAGCTCGACGAGATCTCGCGCCTCTTCCCCGAGCAGGTCTCCCCCGAGTGGGTCGTCCTCGCACGGGGTCTGATGGGCGACCCACGCGGCGAGCAGGTCATCGGCTACCTGCTCGAGCGGGCGATGAAGTCGACCCGCCGCCCCCGCTCCCTCCTCGACGAGGAGGACGATCAGGATCCCACGGTTGTGGACCACGAGAGCCGGGGATCCGAGCAGGATCCCGAGCGCTCGGCCGACGCCGAGCCGAGCCGTCGCGACGGCGACCGAGATCGTGAGCGCGGCGACGAGCGATCGGGCCGACGTGGCGGCCGCGAGCGCGGTGGCCGCGAGCGCGGCAGCCGTGAGCGTGGCGGACGTGAGCGCGGCGGTCGTGAACGCGGCGGTCGCGAGCGCGGCGGTCGCGAGCGCGGCGGTCGTGACCGTGATGACCGACGCGGCGGAGCTCGCCGCGACGCAGGGCAGACCGGACGCGAGGCGCCAGCCTCCGCCGAGGCGCCAGCCTCCGCTGAGGAGGCGAAGCCGGATCTCGCGGTCCAGGCCGAAGCGCCGAAGACCGCCGAGACGCCCGCGCCCCAGGCGAGCGAGCCGAAGGCCGAGGCTGCGCCCAAGGCCGACGCGGCCGACGCGGCCGACGCAACTGAGACGACCGCCGATAGCTCCGAAGCTACGCAGGCTGACGCTGCGAACGGCGCTCCGGCGGCCGACTCCGCAGACGCTGCCGCCGAGAGCCCCCGCCCCGCGCGGAAGACTCGACGCGAGCGACGTCCGCGGCGCTCCCAGAGCGCGGAGGAGAACGGCGCCGCTGCGGCAGAGACCGCCGAGAGCGCGACAACGGCGAGCGCCGACGCGAACGCCGACGCTGCGCCCGAGAAGGCGACCGCGGGAGGTGCTGCGCCGGAGACCAAGAGCGCCGAGGACCTCGATGAGAACGGGCAGCCCCGCCGCCGCCGCCGTCGACGTCGTCGCGGCCGCCGACGCAACGCCGACGAGGGCTCGACCGAGAGCGCCGCCACGCCCACCTCCGGCGACGACTCCAACGCGGCCTCGGCCACCGCCGAAGCGAGCGCGGAGACCCCGAGCGAGGAGACCCCGAGCGAGGAGACCCAGGCTGGATCCGCCAAGGACGACTCTGCCTCCACGGAGGAGGGGAATAGCGGCCGCCGCCGCCGCCGCCGACGCCGTCGTGGCGGGGGAAGCGGTGGAGACTCCGCGAGGTCCGAGTCGCGGCAGTCGAAGCCGAAGAGCCAGCCCCGGGTCAGCCAAGACGAGATCATCATCGAGTTCGACGAGAGCGAGCTCGACGTGGTCCGCGACCACTTCGGCGAGGTCGACGAGCTCGACGATCTGACGCTCAAGGGGCGCCGCCGGGCTGTGATGGACAGCCTCCACGACGAGGTCGAGATCGTCGACCTCTCGCAGGCTGACGCCTCTCGCACCGCTCGCGAGGACGACGACGACACCGACGATACCGACGACGAGGACGCCGGCAGCGACGCCGACAACGACACCAACGACGGTGACGACAGCGACGGGATCAGCACCTCCAGCGAGGAGGGCGGCACGACCGAGGGCGAGGCGCCGAAGAAGAAGCGTCGTCGTCGACGTCGCCGCAAGGCCCAGCCGATCGAGATGCCGGAGCTGACCGCTCCCCCGCACAAGGACTTCTGGGAGGTCTGGTCGGCGCGGTTCACCTTCTCGGACTTCGAGGACGACAAGTACCTCGACCAGAGCGAGCTCGAGGCGCAGGCTCGTCAAGCCGAGGCTGAGGCCAAGGCTGAGGCTGAGGCCAAGGCTGCGCGGGCGGCCCCGAAGCGCAAGCCTCGGCCCACGACCAGCGGCGAAGAGGTCCCAGACTCCTCATTCGTCAAGATCCGCCTCAACCTCGGCCGCAGCCACGGACAGAAGGCCGCGACGATCCGGAGCCTCCTGCGAGAGCACTTGGGTCTCGAAGGTCGCGCCATCCGTGACCTCACGGTCCGGGACGCCAGCACCCTCTTCCGGGCGCCGGACAGCGACTACGAGCGGATCGCGAGCACCCTCAGCGGCCTCCAGGTCAAGGACGTGACGATCGCCGTGACCCGCCCGGACGGCGCCAAGACCGAGCTGCGGGCGCCCCCTCCGCCTGAGCTCGAGGGGGCGACCGAGGAGGACACCGCCAAGGAGTCCGCTCCCCCCCCCGCTGAGGCACCCGCCAACGAGGCACCGGCAGCGAACGCAGCCCCCGCCAAAGCTGCCGCCGAGGCTGTCCCCGAGGCACCCGCCCCCGAGGCACCCGCCCCGGAGGCACCCGCCTCGGAGGCACCCGCCCCCGCGGCTGCTCCCGCCCCGGCCTCCGAGGCCGCGCCGCCCCCCGACGCCGTCGCAGCGCAGGTCGCCCCTGAGGGCACCTCGCACTCGGCCCAGCACGACGATCCACCGGCGCAAGCCCTCACCTCGATCGATGACGCGCCTCCGTCGTGAGCCTCGCCCCCTATCGCGGTCCTGAGGCCCGTGAGGCCGCGCTCGACGAGCTCTCTTCCCGTGTGGGAGGGGAGCTCGTCGTCTATGGGACGAGCGTCGAGGGCCGACCCCTCCGGGCGCTCCGCGTCCCGAGCCGCCAGCCGAGCGACAGGCGTCTCCTCTGCTGCGCCAACATCCACGGCGTCGAGTGGATCGGCGCCCATGTTCTCCTGGAGCTCCTCGCTCGCCTCGCCCGCGGCTCCTCGGACGTAGAGAGCCTTCGCAAGGCCGATCTCTGGATCGTCCCCTGTGTCAACCCGGACGGCTACGCGAAGACCGCAGAGTGCGGTGGGAATGGCCCCCTGCCCTCTCTTCGCGCCAACGCCCGCGGGGTCGATCTCAACCGCAACTGGCCGCTCCCCCCGGGAGCGACCCCCAGCCGTCTCCCTGCTGCCGGCTCCTCCCGACCTGGCGACGCCACCTACCGCGGTGCCCACCCCCTCAGCGAGCCTGAGACCTCGGCGCTCTCGCAGCTCGCCGCTGAGATCCGCCCCCACGCGGGGGTCAACCTCCACTCCTTCATGGGCACCGTCATCCCTGCCAGCGTCCGCGACCGCCGCTGCTACGCCGCCTATCGTCAGCTCGCGCGAGCCTTCGCCGACGCCCAGCCGCGCGCCCGCTACCGCCGCCTCGCCAGCAGGATCTTCGACGTGTTCACCGGCGAACAGGAGGATCACCAGCACCACAACCTCGACACCTGGGCCGCCTGTGTCGAGGTCTTCCCGATCCTCGCCAGCTACCGCCAACACCTCCGCGCCCCCAGCCTCTTCTGGCGCTTCAACCCTCGCGACCCCGAGCGCTGGGCGGACAACGACATCCCCGGCATCGTCGCCTTCCTCACCCGCGCCCTCGACCTCCCCCGCCCGAGCGAGCACGCGACCCGAGCCCTCCCAGCCTAGCGAGAACGCCACCTGTCCCTCCGGCCACCTCGGCCCCCGCCCCCCGGCTTCGCCTAGCGAGAGAGCCACACGACCGGCAGATCAGCCCCAGACCTATCGGCCGTATCGGCCGACCCGATCACTTCCCAACGCCGCCGAAGGGATCCTTCAGCCCCAGCGGCCCACCCTTGCCGCCCGAGTCGCCGGCTCCGCCCGAATCACCAGCTCCGCCGCTGCCGCCGCTGCTGCCGCCCTTGGGCGTCTTGCCCTTGCCCTTCTTGACCTTCACCTTGCCCTTGCTGACCGGGTCGAGCTCAAAGGTCTGGTTGAAGTCGCTCTCAAGCACGACCTCGATCGGATGATCGACATAGCCGTCGGCCCGGAGCGTGAGCGCCCGCGGCGTCGAAGAGCGAGCGACCGCGATCCCTCCGTCGGTGTTCGTCGTCCCCAGCACGACCCCGCCGTCGGGATCGAAGACCTCGGCCTCGACGTTCGTCGTCAGGATCAGTCGGACCACCCCCGGCGCTGCCTCGACCGGGACCACTGGAGGTTGCGGAGTCGCGACGATCGGCGCCGGCTCGCTCTCCTTCGGCTCGACGATCGCCGCCGGATCGTTCTCTTCGCCGTCGCCGTCGCCGTCGCCAACCGCCAGCCAGTAGGCGCCGAGGCCCGCGACCACCAGGACCGCGACGGTGACGGCGATCCACGCCGACGAGCCTGATCGAGAGACCTCGCCCTCATCGCCGCTAAACCCGAGGAGCGGGCCCGACCTGGGACGATCGATCCGCTCGCTGACGACCGCGACCGCCTCGCCACGGCCGACCCCCTCGATCGCCGCCATCATCTCGTCCATCGACCCGAAGCGGTGATCTCGATCCTTCTGGAGCGCCTTGAGGATCAGCGCCTCGACCGGACGGGCGATCTTCACGCCTTCGGGGGCGACCGCGGAGGGCGCTGGCGGGACCTCGAACATGTGCTTGGTCAGCACTCCCATGAAGGTGTCGGCGGTGAACGGGACCTTGCCCGTCAGGAGCTCGTACATGATCACGCCGACCGCGTAGATGTCGGCGCGGTGATCGACGCGCATGCCCTGAGCCTGCTCGGGGGACATGTACTCCGGGGTCCCGAAGATCATCCCGGTCTTGGTCAGGCCCTTGCCCTCCCCCTCCTCGGTCGTGACCTTGGCGATGCCAAAGTCGAGCACCTTGATGAAGTCCTTGGTGGCGTTGCGCTCGACCCTGAAGCAGTTCTCCGGCTTCATGTCGCGGTGGATGATCCCGGCGTTGTGCGCCTCGCGGAGCGCCCGGCAGATCTGGAGGATGATCGGCTGGACCCGCGACCAGGGCAGCGCCCCCTCGTGGTGGATCGTCTCGGCCAGATCCTCCCCCGCGAGCATCTCCATCACGAAGAAGACCGAGCCGCTCGGGGTCTGCCCGTAGTCGGTGATCTCGACGACGTTCTCGTGGGCGATCATCGACGCCGCCCTGGCCTCTTGGAGGAAGCGGTCGACGATGTCCGGCTTGTTGGCGTACTCGTCGCTCAGCACCTTGATGGCGCAGCGCTTCTTGATCGTCACGTGCTCGGCGAGGTAGACGACCCCCATGCCGCCGGCGCCGAGGCGCTCGATGATCCGGTAGCGCTCGAGGAGCACCGTGCCGGCGAGGTCCGAGACGTAGGCCCTCGGCTCCACCTCCGGCGCAGGCAACGAAGCCCCGGAGGAGCTCGCGCTAGGGTTGACGAGGTCTCCCGCAGAGTTCGCGACCATCGTCGCGCCCATCGCCATCGGTGTCTGGGTCTCCCCCATCGCTAAGTGCCACCTAGCCTACCGCAAAACCCTGAGGAGCCGATCATCTCGCGAACGGGTTTTTCAGCTCGCCGAGATCGCTCGCCGGCTTTGGATCCTTGGTTTGTGGTTTTGGATCGGTCGGCGGTGGCGGCTCCACGACAGGCGTCGTGGCGGCGTCCGAGCCACCTGAGCCGCCTGAGCCGCCTGAGCCGCCTGAGCCGCCTGAGCCGCCTGATTTGGCCCCGCCTTGCTTGCCGCTGGGGGTCTTCGCTCGCGGCGGTTTGGGCCTAGGTGTGGTCTCAGCTCCGGCGGCGCCCTGCTCAGGCTCCGCCGCAGCGCCGGTCGCGACAGGATCGACCGCCTCGCTCGTCGCCTCGACACGACCCTCGACCGGCGCGGGGTTGAGGTCGGCGCGGACGCTCTTGGTCTGGTCGGGGAGGACGGTCTTGGCGACGTCGACGTGGCCCGGCAAGCGGAAGACGAAGACGATCCCCTCGTCCCCGCGCAGCGCCTGAAAGTCGATCGGGGTGCGACCGATCACGTCCTCACCCGAGAGGAGCACCTCGGCCCCCGCCGGAGATGACTCAAAGCGCAGGCGCACATAGTCCTCGGAGCTCTTCTGAGCCCCCGCTCGGGGGGCGGTCTGCGCGGTCGCCTTCGGCGACTTGAGCCAGTACTTCCACACGCTCACGGTGAGGGCCATCGCGACCACCGCGGCGACGCCGATGATCAGCGGCAGCGGCGGCCCGCGGCGGGCCCTCGCCGGGACCACGAGCTCGTCGTTCGACAGCTCCGAGCGCGACGTCGGCGGCTCCGGCCGCGGCGGAGGCGGCGGGACAAAGCGCTCGATCGGCGTCCCGCGCTTGATGATCACGCTCGGTCGCTTCTGGATCCGCCCCGAGGGCGAGACCGTGCGCGGCTGGATCACGTCGGCGTCCTCGCGACCGCGGATCTTGATCCCGTCGGTGACCGCGATCCGATCGCCCCGAACGTGCGTCGGCGCCGAGTCGTCGACCGCGACGGCGACCGCCTCCGCTCCTCGCTTGATGACCGCGCCGGAGCCGAGCGCGGCGGTGTCGATCCGACGGCTCGCGGAGGTCGGGGAGCCCCCCTCCTCGCCGAGATCCCCCCGACGAGCCTGCTCCAAGAGAGAGATGACCTTCGCCGCGTCGCCCGGACGATCGCCGCGATCCTTGGCGAGGAGGTGGCGGATCACCCGCTCGACCGTCGGCGTCGGCGGCAGCTCGGGACAGATCGCCCGAAGCCCCGGAGGCGCCGCGAAGAGGTGCTGGTTTATCGTCTCCATCGGCCCGCGATCGGCGAAGGGGCCCTTGCCTGCGAGACATTCGAAGAGGATCACGCCGAGGGAGTAGAGATCGGCGCGAGCGTCGACGTTGGAGGACTTCGCCTGCTCCGGGGCCATATAGGCGGGGGTGCCGACGAGCACGCCCTGGCCCGTGAGTCGCGACGTCCGATCGACCGAGCGCGCGATCCCGAAGTCGAGGATCTTCGCCATCTCCTGTCCTTCAGGACCGGTACAGAGGAAGACGTTGTCGGGCTTGAGGTCGCGGTGGACGATCCCCTGGGCGTGGGCGGCACCGAGCCCGCGCGCGATCTGGATCGCGACCTCGATCGCCCGCCCTGGCGCGAGCCGCCCCTCCGCGGCGATCGCCTGCGCCAGCGTCCGGCCGCTCAGGCACTCCATCACGTAGTAGGCGGCGTCGCCGACCCCAGTCTGACCGTAGTCGCTGACCTCGACGACGTTCGGGTGCTTGATCTTGGAGGCGAGCTGCGCCTCCTGAAGGAAGCGCTGGACGACCTCGTTCTGCGCCGCGAACTCGGAGCGGAGCACCTTGATCGCGAGCGGCTTGTCGATGATCACATGGGTCGCGCGGTAGACGAGGCCCATCCCGCCCTCGCCGATCTTGCCGTCGATCCGGTAGCGCTGGTCGAGGACACGACCGACGAGGCCCTCGCCGTTCCCGCTCGTGCTCGGCGCCAGAACGGCCTGCGCCGGGGCCATCGCGGGCGCGACGGGACTGCCGCCAGGGCGGGCCTGTGGGGCGCTGAAGGCCAGGATCGTATTCTTGGAGTCCTTTCCCCGAACGGGCCGAGGCACGGGCGCGAAGGCGCCGAGGACCATCTGCCGACCGGCGCGGCGACGGGATCCGGCGCCCCGAGCTCCGCCGTCATCACCCACCGGGGTCTTCGTCGGTGGAGCATCATCGGCATCGGCATCGGCGCTCGCGGCAGCCTCCGCCTCTCGCTCCTCCGCGACCTCTCCACCCGCGACCCGCTCTTCGGCGGTCTCGTCCGTCGCCTCCGCTGGCGAGCGGACGAGCGTCGGCATGATCATCCGCCAGCCCTCACGCTTCTCCCCCGCGACATCCTCTATGAGGAGGACGCCGTCTTGCGGGCAGTAGCCAGCGCCGTCGGGATAATCAGTCCCGCACTCCGGGCAGCGCTTCATGCCTGGACGAGCCTAATCGGGCTCCCGAAGACGGTCAACGAAGCGTTCCGAAGGTGTACCCTCCAGCGGGTCCTTGCCCCCCGAGGTTGTATATGCTCGCGATCGGCCGTCCTCTTGCCCTTGTCGATGTTCACCGGGTCGCCCGCGACGACCAACCGGTCTGCCTCGATGATTCCGCCCGCGCGGAACTCGCTCACACACGCGCCCACCTCGAGGCCTCCCTCGAGCAGGACGCCACGATCTATGGGGTTAACACCGGTTTTGGTGCTCTGAGCGAGAGCCGCGTCAGCTCCGAAGATCTCGCCCAGCTGCAGGTGAACCTGCTCCGCTCCCACGCCGCAGGGGTCGGCAAGCCGCTGCGCAGGACCTTCGTCCGGGCGATCCTCCTGCTCCGGGCCCACACCCTGGCCCAGGGGGCCAGCGGAGCGTCCCCAGCCCTGGTCGACCACCTGATCGAGATGCTCAACCGCGGGGTCACGCCGGTCGTGCCCTGCCAGGGCAGCGTCGGCGCCAGCGGTGATCTTGCGCCCCTCGCTCACCTCGCGCTGGTCGCGATCGGCGAGGGCGAGGCCTACGTCCGCGGCGCCGAGAAGGCCGTCCCAGGCGCGCAAGCGCTCGCAGCGGTCGGCCTCGCCCCCTACGCCCTCGGGCCGAAGGAGGGGCTGAGCCTGATCAACGGCACCCAGATGATGACCGCGATCGCGGCCCTCGCCGCCGTCGACGCGGGGGAGCTGGTGATCGCTGCGGACGTCCTCGGCGCCCTGAGCCTCGACTCCCTGCTCGGCTCGATCCGGCCCTTAGATCCGCGGATCCACGCCGGCAAGCCTCACCCAGGGCAGATCGCCTCGGCCGCGACGATCCGCGGCCTGGTCGAGGGCTCGGAGCTCAACACCTCCCACGCCGCCTGCGGCCTGGTCCAGGACGCCTACAGCCTGCGCTGCATGCCGCAGGTCCACGGGGCCGTCCGCTCGGCGCTCGCCTACGTGGCCAACGCCCTGACGATCGAGGTCAACGCCTTCACCGACAACCCGCTGGTCCTCGCCCGTGAGGACGGCGGCTTCGACGTGATCAGCGGCGGCAACTTCCACGGCGCCTCGGTGGCCGTGCCGATCGATCACCTCTCGGCGGCGATGACCACCCTCGGGACGATCAGCGAGCGCCGCCTCGATCGCTTCCTCAACCCGGCCAGCTCCCGCGGCCTCCCCGCGTTCCTCGCGACCCGGCCGGGCCTGGAGAGCGGGATGATGATGATCCAAGTCACGGCCTCCGCCCTCGCCAGCGAGTGCAAGGTCCTGTCGATGCCGGCGAGCGTCGACACGATCCCGACCTCCGCGGGCAAGGAAGATCACGTGAGCATGGGGCCCATCGCCGCCCGCAAGCTCGACTCGGTCGTCGGCGCCGTCGCCCGGATCCTCGCGATCGAGGGGGTCATCGCCGCCCGCGCGCTCGATCTCCGCGACAAGGAGACCAGCCCGCCGCTGCGCCGGGCCCACGCGCTGATCCGCAAGTACGTCGCCCCGACCACCGGCGACCGGTCGATGTCGGCCGAGATCGAGGAGCTCGCCGCCGCGATCCGGCGCGGAGAGCTCGCCGCCGCCGTCGGCCTCCGCTCTCCGCTCGCGGAGGGCTAGCGGCGACGGCGACGGCGACGGCGACGGCGACGGCGAGGCAGGGTCCTCGCCCCCCGCCCGAGCTGATCGCCCGCGGAGCATCGGACCTGACCTCACGGTCAGGTTCCCGGCTCGACCGGCGCCTAAGATCAACCGGCGCCTCAGAACATGCCCCAGTGGACATGTATCTAAGCGGACCTAGCCCTTGCGATCGCGGCGGGCCTGCTTGCGGGCGACGGCGATCTGACGCTCTTGGATCGTCCGCTCCGAGGGCGGGCGCCCGGGCAGCGCCTCCTGCGGGTTGTGATCCTCGTCGAAGGATCCCGGCGGGTAGCCGAGCTCGAAGAGCGTGACCTCGCGGCGCGCCCGCTCGCCGAGGCGCAGCGGGATCACGGCGGCGCCGATCCCTGCGCCGACATAGACGGCCCCCTCGGGCTCGTCCCCCCGCCGCGATCCGTAGAGGCCGTGGATATAGCGATGGCCGACGAGGCGGCCGAGGGCGAGCTCGTTGAGCCGAGCGAGGGTCACCTGACCGGCGTGGGTGTGCCCCGAGAGGACCAGCGGCACCCCCTTCGGCCACATCTGCTCCGACTCCTCGGCGATGTGCGAGAGCCCGAGCACCGGCAGGTCGCGGCGCAGCCCCTTGGTCGCCAGGTCGACGTCGGCGTGGCCGGTGTAGGCGTCATCAAGGCCGACGACCTGGAGGCGCTCGCGATTGAGCGTGATCGTCGTGTGCGCGTTGTCGAGGATCTCCATGCCGCCGCGGCGGAGCGCCCGGCGGACCTCCGCCGCGCCCGACCAATGATCATGATTGCCGAGCACGCCGATCACCGGCGCGTCAAAGCCCTCGATCACCTCGGTCAGCGCGTCGAGGTACTCCTGGCTGTGGCAGACGAAGTCGCCGGTGATCACGACGAGGTCGGGATCTTGCCGGTTGACCAGCTCGACGGCGGCCATCTGCACGTGCATCGGCGTCACCCGGCCGACGTGGAGATCGGTGAGGTGGGCGACGCAGATAGGCGCGCTGAGCTGCTCTTGGTGCAGATGCGAGCCCGCGAAGCGTCGCAGCTGAAACTTCGGCGTGCCGCGCTCGAACCAGGCCAGCGGGTTGAGCATGCGCGCACGCGAGAGCTTGGCCGGAAGCCTGGCCGAACGCGAGCGCGAGCCTGAAGGAGCCATCGTTGCGGGGAGTATAGGGAATCCCCCGCGCACCGCCACTTATGCGCCCTTGTCGGCGGCGGGCCGCGGCCGCAGGCTCGCCTCCGTCTTGCGGGAGCGCGCGGAGGGTCGCGCCACGACCGTAGCTCACGCAGCCATCGTTGACCGGTCGCTCACGGATCGCTCGTCGCTCGATCCATAGATCGGCGATCGGATCGATGGTGTAGCATGGCCCGCGAATGGAGGTGCGATGAGCCGAAATAAACGTCCGGTCAGCCAGCAAAGCCCGATCGAGATCCTCAAGTCGCTCTTCCCCGGCTCCAGCAAGTCGGGAACCAAACAGGGCGGCAAAGATCCTGCGGACCGAGTGCTCCAGGGGCTGTGGATCGCGGGAGCTGTCGGTGTGCTCCTCTACGCCGCGTTCGGCTCCGTCACCTCGATCGAGGCCGGTGAGGTCGCCGTCCGGATCAACAACATCACCGGCTCGGCCAACACCATCACCCAGCCCGGCTGGATCCTCAAGCTCCCCTTCGGCGTCCACTCGGTCTACACCCTCGACGCCAGCCAGCAGCGCTTCATCATGCGCGGGACGAACAACGTCGACCGCCTCAACGTCCGCGAGCTGACGGTCCGCGCCAGCGACGGCTCGAACTTCCACTTTGAGGACACCAAGATCAACTTCCGGATCGCCGGCGATCAGGCGCAGACCGTGATCGCCGACGCGGGCGAGGGCGACGGCTTCCTGATGTGGATGCGCCCCTTCGTCCGGGCGATCCTCCGCGACGAGTTCGGCCGCGAGTCGACCATCTCCGTCTCGAACCCCGCCGCCTTCGGCGAGGCGACGGAGCGGGCCAAGACCCGCCTCAACAAGGAGCTCGGCGAGCACGGCATCGTCGTCACCCAGATCGTCACCCCGCGGCCGCAGTTCAACGAGGGCTACGAGAAGCTGATCGAGGAGCGCAACGCCCTCAGCAACCAGCTCGAGGTGATCAAGTCGAACCTCGCCGCCGCCGAGACCAAGCGCGAGCGTCGCCTCGCCGAGGTCGAGCGCGATGAGAACCGCGAGATCCAGGAGAAGCGCACCTCCCTAGAGGAGGCGCTCGCCACCGCGGTGTCGGCCCAGGCGGACGTCATCCGCGAGGTCGACACCTACCGGATGGCCACCGTAGGCGAGGGCCAGGCGGAGCTCGCCGCCGCGACCCGCCGGGCCGAGGAGCTCAAGGGCCAGCTCGACGCGACCATCCGCACCCGCAAGTCCGAGATCGACGCCTTCCGCACCCAGCCGATCGAGCGGGTCATGGAGCGCCTCGGCGAGCGCCTCAAGGGCGTGACCATCGCGATTCAACCATACGCTGACGACTCCACCCCATCCCGGGTGCAGATGCAGCAGGTCGGGAGCGGGAGATAGCCAGATGAATCGCCTCGCAAAGATCCTCGTTCTCGCGGCCTTCGCCCTCTTCCTGGTGCCGACCTGCACCCTCACGACGGTGCCGCTCGGCTACGTCGGCGTCCGCTCGAGCAACATGTCCGGCGTTCTCCAGGAGGACCTCGGCCCAGGCTGGCACCTCGACGTGCCGACGCTGCACCGGACCACCCTGCTGCCGAGCTCCTACCAGTTCCTCGACTACATCGACGCCGAGAGCAGCGAAGCGCTGCTCATCCGTACGCGCGACAACAACAACGTCCGCGTCGACGTGACAGTGCCCTACCGGGTGATCCCCGGTCAGGGTCACAAGATCATGATCGAGGGCAACCACGTCCACACCGGCGACGGTCGCTACCGCTTCCAGCGGCTCGCCGAGGACACCACCGTCTCGGTGCTCCGCGAGGAGCTGGCGGTGATGACGAGCGCCGACTTCTACAACACGGAGACCCGCCTCACGGTCGCCACCGAGACCCTCGCCCGCCTCAACGAGTCGTTGGAGCCGCTCCACTTGGAGGCCGAGACCGTGCTCATCCGCTCGGTCACCTTCCGCCCCGAGTACGAGGAGCAGCTCCAGGCGATCCAGCTCAACGAGCAGAACAAGCTGCTCGACGGCGCCCGCGAGCGGGTCGCCAAGCAGCAGCAGCTCCTCGACAACTACGAGCTCGAGACCAACGCCAAGGTCGCGTCCTTGGAGCAGAAGTGGAACAAGATGCAGGCCGAGCTCGAGCGGGCCTACCAGATCGGCTTCATCAACCTCGACGCCGACGACCCCTCGCCCGGCCGCGCCCGCGAGGCCCTCGCCGCGCTCACGGAGGAGGAGCTGGCGACCGCCCGCGAGAAGGCGAGCGAGATGCTCGGGATCGACAAGGAGAAGGTCGACGATCCCTACCTCCTCGGGATCCAGAGCATCACCGCCCAGTCCCTCGCCTACCGCCAGAAGGTCACGGCCGAGGCCGACGGCATCTCCAACCGCCTCAAGGCCGAAGGCGCGGCCGAGGTCGCGGCGGTCCGCGGCGACTACGAGAGCAAGCTCAACGCCCTGCTCGGATCGCCGGCAGGCCGGGCCTATGTCGCCTGGAAGGCCGCCGACAACATCACCTTCGCGTCGACGCTCACCTTCCAGAGCGACGAGGGCATCCCGTCGGTGCTCCAGCTGCGCAAGTTCGCCCAGCAGTTCATCGGCGGCGGCAAGTAGGGGCTCCCCCGTCGACGTCCGCTCCGTCTCCTCTGTGGAGGCCGAGCGGACGTCCTCGTTTCTGCGGCGGGAGACGACCGCGCCCGTGCGAATTCACGCAGGCCGCGGCGCGACGGGGATGACGCGGGCTCCGCCAGAGCTGTAGATCGCCGGTATCTCCGCTCCTGGCGGGAAATTCGGCGGATCCAAGGGGGCTTGCGGGGACATCCGAGCGCGCGGGACTTTTGCCACGGCCTCGGAGTCAGGTTTCGCTCCTGAAGAGGAGCGATCGCTCGTTATCCTCGCGAGGTGCGCAAGCGAACCTCTCTGACGTATCCCTGGACCCTCGCCGGGCTGCTCCTCACGGTCGCCTGCAACGGTGACGACGGCACCGCCTCGGCCACCGAAGGCACCGGCGACACCGAGACCTCGACGATGACCGAGGGGACGACCGGCGAGACCACCGGTGAGACCGACCCGACCGACCCGACCGACCCGACCGGCAACCCGACCGGCGAGCCAGGCGGGGTCGACATCGACTGCGGCAACGAGCCCCTGGCCCCCGCCGCCGACGGGATCTGCGAGGTCACGCAAGCTGGCTCCAAGGGCATGCTCCTGCGCGGCAACGTCCTCGCCCCCGACGGGCTCTACCGCGGCGGTCAGGTGCTCGTCGTCGGCGACACGATCGCCTGCGTCGGCTGTGACTGCGACGCCGACGCCCAGGCGGCCGAGGCGAGCCGGGTCGACTGCGCCGACGGGGTCATCTCGCCGGGGCTGATCAACACCCACGACCACCTCGGCTTCGCCAACAACATCCCGATCGGCGAAGGGCCCGATCGCTACGAGCACCGCCACGACTGGCGCAAGGGGCAAAATGGCCACGTCAAGATCTCGACGATGGGCAGCGCCAACGGCCAGCAGATCGAGGCCGGCGAGCTCCGCTTCCTGATCGGCGGCGCGACCTCGACGATCGGCGGCGGCGGCGGTCGAGCCGGCCTCACCCGCAACCTCGACGACGGCAACGACAAGGAGGGGCTGCCGCTCCAGACCGTCAACAGCGACACCTTCCCGCTCGACGACTCCGGCGGCAAGCAGCTCGAGAACGGCTGCGACTACGGCGGCAGCCCGACCACCAACTCGCAGATAAGCTCGCTCGACGCCTACCTCGGGCATATCGGCGAGGGGATCAACAAGGCCGCGAAGAACGAATTCCTCTGCACGTCGATGGGCTCCGGCGACGTGATCGAGCCGCAGTCGTCGATCGTCCACGGCATCGCCATGGACGTCGCCGACATGATCGAGACCGTCAACGAGGGGGCCAAGATCATCTGGTCGCCGCGCTCGAACATCGTCCTCTACGGCGACACCGCGACGGTGACGGCGATGCACCAGCTCGGGGCGACGATCGCCCTCGGCACCGACTGGGTGCCGACCGGGTCGATGAACATGCTCCGCGAGCTCAACTGCGCGGACTACTTGAACGCCAACCACTACGACCACCACTTCACCGACTACGACCTGTGGCGGATGGCGACCGCGAACGCCGCGGAGGTGCTCGGCGCCGGCGATCTCATCGGCTCCCTCAAGGTCGGCTACTACGCCGACATCGCCGTCTTCGACGGCTCGCAAAACCCGAAGTACCGGTCGATGATCGACGGCGATCCCTCCGACGTCGGCCTGGTCCTCCGCGGCGGCACGCCCCTCTACGGCGACGCCTCGCTGATGAGCGATCCTGCGCTCGGTCAGGGCGACTGCGAGGACTTGGACGTCTGCGGGCTCAGCAAGAAGGTCTGCGTCAAGAAGGACATCGGCGCCTCGAGCCTCGCCGATCTTCGCAACGCGATCGAGCCTATCTACCCGCTCTTCTTCTGCGGCGTCCCCGACCAGGAGCCGACCTGTCGCCCCACCCGCCCCGAGTACCCGGACGGGATCACCATGGGTGACGCGGACGGCGACGGCGTCGCGGACGGCCTCGACAACTGCCCGATGGTCTTCAACCCGGTCCGCGGCTACGAGCTGATGCAGGGCGACTACGACAATGACGGCCTGGGCGACGCCTGCGACGTCTGCCCCGACGGCGTCGGCGACGACTGTGTGCCGCCGGTCGACGACGGTGACAAGGACGATGACGGCGTCCTCGACGTCGACGACAACTGCCCCGGCACGCCGAACGAGGACCAGGCCGACGCCGACAAGGACGGCAAGGGCGACGTCTGCGACGACTGCGCGGAGCCGAACCCCGGCGATCAGGCCTGTCCCCTGCCGATCCCGGCGATCCGCGACCCGAGCCACCCCGATCACCCCGCCGAGGGCAGCAGCGTCACCGTCGTCGGCGCCTACGTCACCGCCATCCGCCCGGACATGGGCGCCGCCCAGGGCTTCCACATCCAGGACGACTCGCTCGATCCCTACAGCGGCATCTTCGTCTTCACCAAGAACAGCCAGGCGGCGGTCAAGGTCGGCAACCGGGTCACCATCAGCGGCACCTACGAGGAGTTCTTCGACTTCTCCGAGATCGCCGACCCGATCGTCACCGTCGAAGACGCGGGCGAGACCCTGCCCTTCGATCCGATCGCCATCGCCGACCCCCAGACGATCGCGACCAACGGCGCCAACGCAGAGGAGTACGAGTCGATGCTCGTCTCGGTCGCCAACGTCTCGATCACCGACCAGAGCCCCAACGGCGCCGACTCGGACGACTTCGAGATCGAGTCCAGCCTGTGGATCTCCGACATCGTCTACGACGGCGTGACCGACTCGGGCCTCGACAACCAGTGCCCCCTCGGCTCGCAGTTCACCGCCCTCACCGGCGTCCTCAGCTACGACTTCTCGAACTCGAAGCTCAGCCCGCGCGACGACGCCGACATCGAATTCGTCATGTGCAACCCGGCGCCCTAGCGAGGCCCAAACGAGCCCAGGCCGACTCCCCGCGCGTCCTTCGCCGAAGGACGAGCCTGGACCCCGCGCCAAGACTCCACGGAGCCACCGACCGGGTCCCCCCCGCTCCAAGCCCCACGACCCCCGCTCCCCGGTTCATCTTCGCCAAAGGACGAGCCTGGACCCCGCGCTAAGACTCCACGGTGCCACCGACCGGGTCCCCCCCGCTCCAAGCACCACGCCCCCGCTCCCCGGTTCATCTTCGCCGAAGGACGAGCCTGGACCCCGCGCCAAGACTCCACGGTGCCACCGACCGGGTCCCCCCCGCTCCAAGCACCACGACCCCCGATCCCCCGGCTCACCTTCGCCGAAGGACGCGCTGCTGGGACGGGCGAGGGGGGCAGCGCGAACGAGTCTAGGACGTGCATCGACCCCTTCAGGGGTCGACGCGCGCTCCGACCTGTCTGAGAGAGTGCTGCCCCCCTCGCCCGGCCTACGCCACGGCCTTCCCCCACCCATACGGCCCCCAGAGGTCAACCTCCCACGAAGAGCACGACCCCTCCCCCAAGCGAGGTGTGACGACCCCACCCATCCCCTGCTAGCTTCGCCCCGTGACCTCCCCCCGTCGCGCTTGGCTCGCCGCCGCCGTCGCGCTCCTCGCCCTCGTCGCCGCCAGCGTCGCGTTGCGCTGGCCGGGCTTCACCCAGGGCGGCTTCGCCTCCCACGACGTCGGCGGGATCCTCTACAACGCGATGCTCCTCGACGCCGGGCAGCTCCCCTACGTCGACTCCGTCGAGCTCAAGGCCCCCGGCACCTTCTACCTCGCCTGGCTCCTCGCCGGACCCGAGGCCCGCGACATCGCCCGCCTCCAGATCTGGGCCAACCTCTGGGCGATAGCCTCGCTCCTCGGCGTCGCCGCGATCGGCGGCGTCCTCTGGGGCGCCCGCGCGGCCGTCCTCGCCGCCGCCGTCTACGGGCTCGGCGACGCCTTCCTCGACAGCATGGACGCGAATTACGTGACCTGGGCCCAGCTCCCTCAGGTCCTCGCCGTCCTCGCGGCCGCCCTCGCCTCGCGCAGCCGCGAGGGTCGTCGCCGGCTCGGGCTCTGGCTCCTCGCCGGGCTCCTCGCCGGACTCGCGACCCTCTGCAAGCGCCCGGCCGGCGCTGTCCTGATCGTCGTCGCCGCCTGGGCGGCCTTCGCCGATCCGAAGCGTCGCCTCGATCTGCGCGCCCTCGCGGCGATCGGCCTCGGCTTCCTCGGCGCGCACCTGCCGATCGCCGCCCACTACCTGTCCCACGGTCAGCTCGGCGGCCTCACGGGCGGCTACCTCTTCAACACTTGGGGAGCGCGCTACGTCGGTCGGCGGGCGGCGAGCGTCGGCCTTGTGGGCGGCGTCCGCGAGGGGAGCATGGCCCTCGCCTACTTCCTCGCCCTCCCCCTCTTCCTCGCCCTGTGGACCGGCCTACCCAGCGCCGAGCGGAGGCGAAGCTCGCCCCTGCCCTGGCTCTGGCTTTGGTTCGCCATGACCCTCGTCGCCGCCTCCGTCGGCATGCGCTTCTACAAGGGGTACTTCGTCGCCGTCGGCCCAGCGCTCGCCCTCCTCGCCGCCGCCCCCGGGGGCCTCCTCCAGCGCCGCCTAGGCCAGCGCGCTCGCTGGCTCCGGGCCCTCGCCCTCGCCCTCGTCGCCGTCCTCGCCCTCCGCTCGGCGTGGCTCGGCAAGGCCGTCCGCGACGATCGCGGGCGTGTCCATGACCGCGGCGGTCGCCTCCTCGCCGAGCACATCGCCAAGGGCACCGAGCCTGGCGATCGGATCTGGGTCTGGGGCTGGCACCTCTGGGACGTCTACGCCTTCACCGGCCACCTCTCGGGCTCGACGATCTACAAGTCCCTCGGCCTCCTGACCCCGCCGAACGACGACACCTGGAGAACGCCCGCGTCGAAGCTCGTGATCTCCGAGGACATGTCCTATCGAACGCTGCTGATCGACGAGCTGAGCGAGAGCCTGCCCCGCTACATCGCCCTCGGATCGACGGTCCCGCGGGGCGACTTCCCCGAGCTTCGGGAATTCTTGAGATCGAGCTACGTCCGCGATCGCGGCGTCCGTGTCGGCCGCGTCGAGATCTGGCGCAGGCGGGATCCCGCGCCGAAGCCCTGAGCGACTCGATCCTGGCTCGACCCGCGACCGCGCGGCAGGCTGCGCACCGTCAGTCCTGGCCGGTCTTGTCGCCGGCGTCGCAGAGGAAGCGCGGGCTCGAGAAGCCCCCCTGGCCGAGGGCGATGTAGGTCAGGATCGTCCCGTCGTTCGACCACTCGTAGTACATCGAGCAGCCGTCGCAGTTCGACTTGCTCGGCTGCCCCGGCAGCGCCGTGTCGGTCACCCAGTAGGGTCCCTCGTCCCAGGCCCTCCACTCCGGGCAATCGCCGCTGTTGAGCGGCTTGCCGGCGCAGGTGGTGCCCGGCATCTTCGGGTAGATCGCGAGCACGCTCATGTAGGCGGAGTCCGCCGAGATGATGCCGCCGCCGACCGGCGCGACGTTGTCGCTGACAGACAGGTAGTAGGCCGACTCGGCGTGGTCGGAGGTCCGCGGCACGAAGAGGTGAAGGCCGTACTTGTTGCACTCCGCCTCGGCGAGCTTGGCCGAGAGCGGCGGTGAGTTCGGCAGCTTGGCGACGTCGACCTTGAGGAACGTGTAGCCGCCGCCGTCCGTCTCCATGTCGCACCAGACGTCGATCGGATCGACGAAGCCCTCCGACTCCGGGACGATCAGGTAGATGCCGCTCTCCGCGTCGGGCTGGCCCTCCTTGATCGACTTGCACGAGGTGGCGGCGATGCAGCCGTCGAGACAGCCGTCCGCCGCGTCGCCGTCGTTGCCGTCGTCGCAGGCCTCGCCGTCGTCCAGGAGACCGTCGCCGCAGTGAGGTCCGAGGGTGCAAAAGGGGGTGCAACCGCCGTACACGCCGAAGGAGTTCTCGCCGCCCTCATCGCAAGCCTCGGTCTCGTCGAAGACTACGCCGTCGCCGCAGCGCGCCTTCGTGCAGGCGTTCAAGCAATCGTCACCGTCGATGTCGTTGCCGTCGTCGCACTCCTCGACCCCGGACTGGATCACACCGTCACCACACCGCGCCATCTCGCAGCTGTCGAGGCAGTCGTCGCTGTTGTCCGCGTTGCCGTCGTCGCAGGCCTCATCGGCCTCGACGATGCCGTTTCCGCACTCCGCCGCGGCGGTCGTCGTGTCGGTGTCCGTGCTCTCGCTGTCGACGGTCGTCGCGGGCTCCGTGGTCGTAGGATCCTCCGTCGTCGAGGTCGACGATGAGGTGCTGCCGGTGGTCGTCGTCTCGCCCGTCGCGGTCACTCCAGGGTTGTCCTGGGGACACGCGGTGAGCCCGACGAGCGCGACCAGGGCGAGCGCTCGATGGTTTGCAGGCTTAAGACCAAACATAGGGAGTGGCCCGGCAGGATACTCGAAGGCGTCGCCGAGCGCCCCTTCCTTGCTCACCGCGCACAGTGGTCGCTATCGTCGAGGCGATGACACGAACAGGCTCCCTGATGGCCGTCCTCGCGACGTCGCTCACCCTGGCCGCCTGCTCACGCCCGAATGAGCCGCCAGGGGCGGCCAACGATGGATCGAGCCGGGCCCCCTCAGCCGACCAGCCGCCTGGTGAGGGCGCCGAGGCGGCCGCCGAGGCCGCTCAGGAGGCTGCCGAGGAGGACCCCACGGCGGCGCCCGCCGCCTCGGGCGCGCCCGCCGGGTCGAGCGAGACCGCCGACGGCTCCGAGGGAGACAACGCAGAGGGCTCCGCCGACGCGGGGGCGCCCGCTCCTCCGGCGCCGCCCTACGTCGATCGCCTGATCAACTACGACGACGCCCGCCGGGCCCTGACCGTCGAGTACCGCCGCCTGCATGAGGGCGGTGACCCCCAAGACGTGCTCATCGAGCCGCGCCTGGTCGTCCTCCACCACACCGGCGGATCCTCGGTCGACGCGGCCTGGCGCTACTTCAACCGGCCGAAGATCGAGTCCGGTCGGAAGACCCTGGCCAAGGCCGGTGACGTCAACGTCGGCGCCCAATTCCTCGTCGATCGCGACGGGACGATCTTCCGCCTGATGCCTGAGAACTGGCACGCTCGCCACTGCGTCGGCTTCAACCACCTCGCCATCGGCGTCGAGAACGTCGGCGACGGCAAGGAGCACCCCCTCACCGACGCCCAGGTCGAGGCCAACGCGACCCTCGTCCGCTACCTCGCCGCCACCTACCCGATCACCCACGTGATCGGCCACAACGAGGCGAACTCCATGCGTGAGCACCCGTACTTTCATGAGGAGGTCGCCGGCTACAGGACCCGCAAGGGCGACCCCGGGCCCGCGTTCATGACCGCCGTCCGTGCACGGATCCAGGATCTCGAGCTCGCAGGTCCGCCCGAGACCGCGGGCAAGAGGCCCTAGCGCGGTCGGAGCGACCCATCCCTCCGCATGACCGTCGCCGGTGCGACGAGATCGAGCGCGCAGATCCGGCCGAAGCCCGCGGACGATGACAGGCGCACGCGGCAGGGCGCAGCCTGCGAAGGCCTCGCCCCCCAGCCGACCGAAGGCCGACGATCCTCCTCGTCGCAGCGACGCACTGCGAGCGCCCAGGCCCTGACCGCGACCAGGCGAGGCGAGCACGGGCGCAGGAGGCCCGCCGACACCGCAGCTCCACGCGGCTCTGCGCGTTTGCGCCCCCCTCCGACCCGATCCACGCTGCCGGCGATGCCCGAGCTGCCCGAGCTTCGCCTCCGCGTCGCCAACGACGCCCCGATCCGGAGGGATCGCGAGTACGTCCTCTACTGGATGATCGCCGCCCGGCGACCGCGCGACAGCTTCGCCCTCGACCGCGCGATCGCCCACGCCCGCGAGCTCTCGGTCCCGCTGGTGATCCTGGAGCCGCTGCGCGTCGGCTATCGCTGGGCGAGCGCGCGGCACCATCGCTTCGTCATCGACGGCATGGCCGACAACCAGCGCGCCTTCGCGTCGACGCCGGCGACCTACATCCCCTATGTCGAGCCCTCTCCAGGCGCCGGCCGAGGCCTCCTCGCCGCCCTCGCCTCCCGAGCCTCGGTCGTCGTCACCGACGAGGCGCCCGGCTTCTTCCTGCCGCGGATGATCGACGCCGCGAGCCGGGCCCTCGACGTCCGCCTAGAGGTCGTCGACAGCTGCGGGATCCTGCCGCTGCGCGCCGTCGAGCGGGTCTTTCCCACCGCCCACGCCTTTCGCCGGACGCTCCACCGCGTGCTCCCGGCGCACCTCGAAGAGGCCCCGTCGCAGCGACCCTTCGCCGGCAAAGAGCTGGCGAAGCTCGGCCGCAGCGGCCAAGACCTGCTCGGCGATCGCTGGCGCGAGGCGTCGGCGGAGCTCCTCGCCGGCGATCCGGCGCGGCTGGCCGCCCTGCCGATCGACGCCTCGGTCCCGCCGACCTCGCTCCGGGGCGGGGCCAAGGCGGCGAACGCCGTCCTCCGCCGCTTCATGGGCGAACGGCTCCACCGCTACGGCACCGAGCGCTCGCAGCCCGGCGACGAGGTCGCCAGCGGCCTCTCGCCCTACCTCCACTTCGGTCACATCTCGAGCCATCGGATCCTGCGGACGATCTTCAAGGACGAGTCCTGGGCGCCGACCAAGCTCGGCAAGCCGACGGGATCCCGCGCGGGCTGGTGGGGGCTCTCGGAGAGCGCCGAGTCCTTCCTCGACGAGCTCATCACCTGGCGCGAGCTCGGCTTCAACATGGCGAGCAAGCGCGCCGACTACGACACCTTCGAGTCCCTGCCGCACTGGGCCCAGCGGACGATCGAGGCCCACGCAGAGGATCCCCGCGAGTACGTCTACAGCGCCCAGGAGTTCGAGCGGGCGGCCACGCACGACCCGCTGTGGAACGCAGCTCAGCGCCAGCTCGTCGCCGAGGGGCGGATCCACAACTACCTGCGGATGCTCTGGGGCAAGAAGATCTACGAGTGGTCGGCGACCGCCGAGGACGCCCTCGCTGTCATGATCGAGCTCAACAACAAGTACGCGCTCGACGGCCGCGACCCCAATTCCTACAGCGGCATCTTCTGGGTCCTCGGCCGCTACGATCGCGCCTGGGGCCCTGAGCGGCCGGTCATCGGCATGCTGAGGCCGATGTCCTCGGCGAACACGGCGCGTAAACTTCGCGTGCGCGGATACCTAGAGCGCTACGGTCCGCAGCCCTCGCTGCTCTGAGGCGGACAGGACCGGCAGCTCGCCGCCGATGAGAGTCTCGCGCGCCCCTGCCCTCGTCGCCCCGCTCCGGGCCGCCGCAATTGGCGGCGCTCACCCGCACAAGCGCGCTTCGCCGAGGCCAAGAGGACCCACGAGCGCGGCACGAGAGCGCGCGGGACTCTCGCCGCGGACTGCTAGGTCAAGCTCGCGCGCCCGCCCCCGCCCGCCCCCGCCCCGTTCTCCGAGTCTCGGCATTCGACGCCCTAGCCGTGCTATCCGATCGCAGTGTCCACGGCGCCCACGCTGATCTACGAGACGATCCACGGATCCCGCGCGTACGGCCTCCAGACCCCCGAGTCCGACACCGATCGCAAGGGGATCATCGTCGGCCCGCGACGCTGGTACCTCGGCTTCCTCGCGAGCCCGGAGCAGATCGAGGTCGACGCCGATCACGTCCGCTACGAGCTGCGAAAGTTCTTCCGCCTGGCGGCCGCCGCCAACCCGACGATCCTCGAGCTGATGTGGACCGACGCCAGCGATCAGGAGGTCGTCACGCCGGTCGCGGAGCGCCTCCTCAGCCAGCGGCGACGCTTCCTCTCGCGCCGGGTCGAGGGCTCCTTTTGCGGCTACGCGATGTCCCAGCTCGGTCGGATCAAGAGCCACCGCCGCTGGCTCCTAGAGCCCCCCGCGCGGGCGCCGACCCGCGCCGACTTCGGCCTCCCCGAGCGCTCGACGATCCCCCGCGATCAGCTCGGCGCCGCCGAGGCGATGCTCGCCGACGGCCGGATCGACGAGGGCACGCTGACCCCCAACTTCCTCGCGGTGCTCGATCGCGAGCGCCGCTACCGTGCGGCGCGCAAGGGCTGGCAGAGCTACGAGAGCTGGCGCAAGACCCGAAACCCGCGCCGCGCCGCCCTCGAGGCCCGCTTCGGCTACGACACCAAACACGCGATGCACCTGGTCCGCCTCCTGCGGATGGGCCACGAGATCCTGAGCACGGGCGAGGTGATCGTCCGCCGCCCCGACGCCGAGGAGCTCCTGGCTGTCCGCGCTGGGGCCTGGTCCTACGACCAGCTCGTCGAGTCCGCGGAGGAGCTCGCCGCCTCGATCAAGCGGATCGCCAGCTCTGCCCCGCTCCCCGACGCACCCGACGATGAGGCCCTCTCCGGGCTCTGCGACGAGCTCATCGCCGAGGCCCTCGAACTCCCCTCACACCGCCCGGAGCGCCCATGAGCTACCTCGACGACCTAAGGCCTGATCTCGACCTCGCCCGCCGCTTCCTCGCGGCCCAGAGCGTGCCGGGGCGGGTGCTCCTGTGTGCGATCACCGGCTCGCACATCTACGGCTTCCCCTCCCCCGACAGCGATCTCGACCTCAAGGGGATCCACGTCGCGCCGATCCGCAACCTGCTCGGGCTCGGTCGGCCCAAGGAGAGCTTTGATCGCCTAGAGCGCTTCGAAGACGCCGATCTCGACCTGACCCTGACGGAGGCGCGGCAGGCCCTCGACCTCCTCCTGCGCGGCAACGGCAACATGCTCGAGCGGATCCTGAGCCCGCACCAGCTCGTCGACAACGCCGAGACCCGGGAGCTCCAGGAGCTCGCCCGCGGGACCATCTCGCGCCGCTACTTTCGCCACTACCAGGGCTTCTTCCGCGGCAAGTGCCGCGACCACGCCCGGGCCGAGCGCCCCGAGGCGAAGAGCCAGCTCTACATCTACCGGGTCGCCCTCACCGGCATCCACCTCCTGCGGACCGGCGAGCTCGAGACGGATCTCCAGGTCACCGCCCAGATCTACGGCTACGAGGAGGCCCTCGATCTGATCGCCCTCAAGCAGCAGGGCAGCGAGCACGGCAGCGTCCCGCCCCAGATCGACGCCCACCACCGCGGCGCTTGGCCGCGCCTGGCGAGCGCTCTCGAAGAGGCCTACGCCACCAGCCAACTGCCGGATCGGGCACCGAACGGCGAGGTGATCTCGACCTGGCTCGTCGGCCGCCGCCTCCGCGAGCTCGCGGACCCCTCCTGAGGGCGAGAGGGCCGATGTTCCGGGCTCGCGGGCTGACTCGGCCGCGGCAAATGTGACAATATCGCGAGAGTCCGACCCACGGCCGCGGATTGTGGCATGACCCACCTCCACGTCCGGCTAGGCGCGGTACAACCTGGCGTCCGAGGACCCCTTGAGCACCATCGTAATCGACACCTGTGCAGGCGAGGATCAGGGCCGCGAAGCGCTCGCGGCCGCGGCGATCGCCAGCCTCGATCTCGACGTCCAGATGGTGGTCGTCGGCGACGAGGACGAGATCACCTCGGCCCTCGACGGCCTCGCCCACGACGCTGAGCGCCTCCGGGTCGTCCACGCCGCCGACCCGCTCCCCGAGAACGTCGACCCCCGCGACATCCGCCAGGCCGCGCCGCGCTCGAGCATCGCCGTCGGCCTCGAGCTCACCGCCCGCGATCCCGACGCGATCTTCGTCTCCGCCGGCCAGCCGGCGGCGATCGTCTCCCTCGCCCTCCAGACCCTCGGCCGCCTCCCCGGCGTCGACCGGGCCGCGCTCGCGGCGGTCTACCCGACCCTGCGCCACCGCGGGCCCAACGATGATCCCTTCGCCCTCCTCCTCGACGTCGGCGCGACGATCGAGTGTACGAGCGAGCACCTGCTCCGCTTCGCCGCGATGGGGGCCGCCTACGCCTCCAAGATCTCGAGCGTCGAGCGGCCCCGGGTCGGCCTCCTCGCCAACGGCAACAACCCGGCGAACGCCCCCCTGCGGGTCCGCGAGGCCCACCACAGCCTCCGCGGCCGCGACCTCCCCTTCGAGTACATCGGCCTGATGCGCGGCGATCAGGTCACGCACGGCGAGGCCGACGTGATCGTCACCGACGGCTTTAGCGGCGACGTCCTGGTCCGCACCCTCGAGGGGGTCGCGGCGACCGCAGACGCGCTGATCCGTCGGGCCGAGGCCCGCTTCAAGTGGCGCCTCGGCGTGCAGATGTTGGGCGGCGGGATCGCCAAGCTCCGCGAGTTCACCGACTGGGAGAACTACGGCGGCGCTCCGCTCCTCGGGCTCGACCGCCCGGTGATCGTCACCCAGGCGAACTCGGGCAGCCGCGCCTTCGTCAACGCGATCCGCCTCGGCGCGAAGATGCAGCGTCTCGGGGTGATCAGCGCGGTCGCCGAGGCGGTCATGACCAGCACCGCCGCGCTCGGCGAGGAGGAGCCGTCATGAGCGACTGGATGGGCTCCGGCCACCTCCTCCACCTGCGCTGGGATCTCGACAAGACCTACCTCCGCACCGACTTCGACTCGCTCAAGGACCTGATCAAGACCTACCGGCAGAAGGCCGAGGACAAGGTCGCGATCGTCGGCGCCCGATCGCTGATGCAGGCGCTCCTCGACCCCCACGAGCGCCGCAAGCGGCGGGTCACCTTCATCAGCGGCTCGCCGACGCAGATGCGCGCGGTGCTCACCCGCAAGCTCCGCCTCGACGGGATCGAGCCCGACCTCTTCATCCTCAAGCCGAACCTGTCGAACATTATCAGCGGTCGGGTCCGATCGATCCGCGGCCAGGTAGGCTACAAGCTCGGCGCCCTGATGCGCAGCTACGTCGGCGCGACCGACCTCGATGAGCTCCTCTTCGGCGACGACGCCGAGCAGGACGCCTTCATCTACAGCCTCTACGCCGACATCCTCGCCGGCCGGGTCGACGCGGTCCAGCTCGCGTCGATCCTCGGCGCCTGCAAGCTCTACCGGGCCGAGGTCGACGAGGTGATGTCCCTCCACGGCCGCCTCTTCAACACCGGCGACGCGGTCCGCCGGATCTTCATCCACCTCGAGGCCCGCTCGCCGCTCGACCGCTTCGCCCCCTACGGCGCCCGCGTCGTCCCGGTCTACAACTACCTGCAGGCGGCGCTGGTCCTCCATCAGGGCGAGGTGCTCCGCGCCCGCGACATCGTCTCTGTCCTCGAGGCCATGAGCGTCGCCGGCTACACCCCCGCCCGCCTCGCCAACTCGGTCCAGGATCTGGTCCGCCGCGGCGTCGTCGCGGTCGCCGACCTCGAGCGCCTCGCGGGCGAGCTCGCCGCGGTCGAGACGACCCGCGGACGGACGGTCTCGACCTTCATCCAGCGCCTGCGCTCGACCGTCGCCGACCTCCACCACGTCCGCCGCAAGAGCCCGGAGTGGCTGACCGAGATCAACTACCTCGGGCTCTACCACTCGGCGCGCTTCCGTCGGACCCGGCACCGATTCCTCGGGATCCCGCTCCTCGACTGACTCGAGCGGCCTCCGGCGGGCTTCGTCGCCCGGAGCGACGGAGTGAGAGACCCCCGGCGAGCCTCCGCGCGGCCTCCGACGCCGGGCGAACCTCCGCACGGCCGCCGACGCCGGGCGAACCTCCATGCGGCCCGGCGAGCCTCCGCGCGACCTCCTACGCCGGGCCGAGCCTCCGCGCGACCTCCAACGCCGGGCAAACCTCCGCGCGGCCTCGCGGCCGTACGGAGGTCGTCTCGGAGGTCGCTACGAGGCCTCAGCCTCGGTTCATGACGACGATGTACTGGAACTCCAGCGTCGTCGTGTCGACCTCGGCGACCCGGAAGCCCAGCTCGGTGAGCTGCTTGACGACGTCGCCGCTGCGCACGCGCATCGCCTTGGGCGGGCCTGGGGCGTCATCAGGGGCGTCCTTCTTGAAGTCGACGATCACCAGCCGTCCCCCCTCGGCGAGCTTGCCCCTGACCTTTGTAAAGAAGCCCGGGATGTCCTCGACGTGGTGGAAGACGTCGCACATGAAGGCGAGGTCGACCGCCTCCGGGAGCTTGGGATCGCCGGCCTCGCCCTGCACCGCGACCAGGTTGGCGAGGCTCTCCTTCTTCGCCCGCTCCTCGATGTAGGCGACCATCGTCGCCTCGATGTCGTTGGCGATCACCTTGCCCTCGGGGACCGCCGCCGCGAAGCGCACGGCGAAGGTCCCGGTGCCGGCGCCGAGGTCCGCGACGACGGCGGACTTCGCCGGGGCGAGCTTGGCTATCACCTCGTCGGGCTTCTGCCAGGCGATCCGCCCGGGGCTGTCGAACTTCTCCGCCCAGGCGACGGGATCCTCGAAGCGGTGATGACCGCCGTGATGACGATGCGATCCGTCGTGGCCGCTGGAGCCCTCCTCGCCGTGCCACTCGCCGCCCCCTTGCCCCTCGCCGCCGCCGTGGGCACCGCCGTGCTCCGCTGGACCGTGCCCCGCCGGAGCGTGCCCCACACCGTGCCCGCTGTGCTCACCGCCGTGGCCCGCTCCGCCCGGGGGACCCGCAGCGCTGCCGTGGCCCTCGCCATGGCCCTGGCCGCCGTGGCCCTGGCCGCCTCCGTGCCCAGCTCCGCCGTGCCCCTCGCCGTGACCTGCTCCACCTCCGTGCCCGGCCTCGCCTCCGCCCTGCTCGCCCTGCGCCCCAGCCTCGACCTTGGACGCAGCCGCCCCCTGGTCATCGGATGTCGCCTTCGTGCAGCCGACGAGGCCGGGCGTCGCGGCGGAGCTGAGGAGAGCGAGGACGATCGGAGCCGAGCGGATGCGCACCGGCGGAGAATACGACCGCGGGGTCGATGACGGTAGTTCCCCGACCTCCTGCGACAAAGCGCCGTGCAAGCGGTCCGCGTCCTGGTAGCGTCCGCGCATGAGCCAGCGGGAACTGCGGACCATGACCTACTCGAGCTCCGACAGGATCGCGAGGATCACCCTCAACCGGCCGAAGCGGGCCAACAGCATCACCTTTGAGATGCCGCAGGAGCTCGCCGCTTGCGTCGAGCGGGCCAACCTCGATCCCAGCGTCCATGTCATCGCCCTCAGCGGCAACGGCAAGGGCTTCTGCGGCGGCTACGATCTCGGGCACGCGGAGGACGATCCGAGCCAGGTCGACTACGCCGCCGGCGATGACTCTCCGCTGCCGCCCGGCTCGGCGCTCGATCCCAAGGTCGTCCTCGACAACCACGATCCGCGGCGGACCTGGGACCCGATGCTCGACTACGCGATGATGAGCCGCAACCTCCGCGGCTTCATGAGCCTCTTCCACAGCGACAAGCCGGTCGTCGTCAAGATCCACGGCTTTTGCGTCGGCGGCGGATCGGACATGGCCCTCTGCGCAGATCTCCTCGTCGTCGCCGATGACGCGAAGATCGGCTACCCGCCGGCGCGGGTCTGGGGATGTCCGACCTCGGCGATGTGGATCTACCGGATCGGCGTCGAGAAGACCAAGCGTCTCCTCTTCACCGGCGACTGTCTCTCGGGCAAGGAGGCCGCCGAGTGGGGCCTCGCGGTCGAGTCGGCCCCCGCCGATCAGCTGGACGCCCGCTTCGAGGCGCTCCTGGCGAGGATCGCCCGCCTGCCCGTCAACCAGCTGATGATGATGAAGCTGATGACCAACCAGACCCTCTCCGCGCAGGGTCTCGCCAGCGGTCAGCTCCTCGGCACGGTCTTCGACGGGATCACCCGCCACACCGCCGAGGGCTACGCCTTCAGCCAGCGCGCCAGCGAGGTCGGGTTTCGCCAGGCGGTCCGCGAGCGCGACGAGCCCTTCGGCGACGCCGGCCCGTCGACCTACAAGGGAGGGTGAGGTCTGCACGCCGGACGCGGCCCGTGCCCCCCAGCGCGGCGGGCTGACCGGGGTCGCGGATCCCGTGTCGAGACCGTGCGCTACGACCGTCGCCGCGGGAGAACGCCGTGTGTCTCCGCGAGAGCGCCGATCTATCGCCAGCCCGTCGCGGACGAGCTCGTGCTCTCGCGGCGATCGAGGGTCCGCCCAGCGTCGACGAAGCGCCGCCCTGTCGGGCTCTGCCGCACGTTCTTCCGGGGCCGAGCGAGGGGCCGAGCGAGGGAGAGCGCGCGCGGCTCGTGCCCAGGCTCGCGCCCAGGCTCGCTCTCGCGCGCCCGTCGACCGCTCTCGACGCGCGCTCAATCAAAGCTCGACAGGCCCCGGCGTTCGCGGAATCCTAGGCCTCGACGGGCCAGCCGAGTCGATGGAGAAGGACCCCAGCACGCGCGCGATCGATCGCTTTGAGATCCGCCGGCGCCTCGGCGCAGGCGCCATGGGTGTCGTCTTCGAGGCCTACGACCGCGAGCGCGATCGGACCGTCGCCCTCAAGACCCTGCCGAACGCCGACGCCAACGCGCTCTACCGCTTCAAGCGCGAGTTCCGGACCCTCGCGGACATCTCGCACCCGAACCTGGTCAACCTCTACGAGCTCTTCATCGAGCCGGAGCACTGCTTCTTCACGATGGAGGTCGTCGACGGCCCGAGCTTCCTCTCCTACGTCCGACCCGAGAGCGAGATCGGAGACCTGGCGACCCTCGCCGGCTTCGCCAGCCACCTCGACGAGGAGCTCGGCGACGCCGAGACCGACGAGAGCAACCTCGCCGGCGCCCTGGCGGCCGGCCCTGCGCGGACACCAGCGACGGATCCGTTGGCCGACGACACCGGCCGCAGGCAGATCCGGACCCTCGACTCGCGGGTGCTCGATACCGTCGCCAAGGGGGACCTCGAGGCCGGAGCTCGGGGCGAGGTGGACCTCGACACCGACCCTGGGAGCACGCCGCAGATCAGGCTCGGCGACGACTACACGCAGGGCGACTCCCTCGGCAGTGAGACGGCCTCCGACAAGCCGGTCCGCCAGCTCCCGAAGCCGGGACACCTCGACCTTCCGAAGCTCCGCGACGCCCTCCGTCAGCTCGCCCTCGGGGTCGCGGAGATCCACGCTGCGGGCAAGCTCCACCGCGATCTCAAGCCCTCGAACGTCCTGGTCTCGGCGGAGGGTCGGGTCGTCATCCTCGACTTCGGCCTCGCGACGGAGCTCCAGGGCAACGAGCGCGGCGGTGACGGCCTCACGGGCACGGCCGCCTACATGGCCCCCGAGCAGATCGACGGCAACGGCGCCGCCGCGAGCGACTGGTACGCGGTCGGGGTGATGCTCTACGAGGCCCTGACCGGGCGGCGTCCCTTCACCGGCTCGCTCATCCAGGTGCTGATGGACAAGCGCAAGATGGATCCTGCGCCGCCCAAGCACCTCGACCCGCGGGTCCCGGACGATCTGAACGATCTCTGCGTCCGCCTCCTTGTCCGCGATCCCGCGGCCCGACCGAGCGTCGGCGACATCCTCGGGTGCCTCGGCGCGACCCCCTCGTCGCGGCTCAGCGCCGTCACCGAGGGCACGAGCGAGCTGGTCGGCCGGGAGCGTCAGCTCGGCGAGCTCGAGGCGGCGATGGCCTCGGCGCGGGCGGGCGAGGGCGTGGCGACCTACGTCTACGGCCCCTCTGGGAACGGCAAGACGGCGCTGGTGCGGACCTTTATCGACGCCCAGCGCCAGGACCCTGAGGTCATCATCCTCAGCAGCCGCTGCTACGTCCACGAGTCAGTCCCCTACAAGGCGCTCGACGGGATCGTCGATCGTCTGAGCCGCCTCCTGATCAACCTCCCCGAGGAGGAGGCCCGGGTCCTCCTGCCCCGCGACCTCCACTCCCTCGCCCGCCTCTTCCCGGTGATGAACACCGTGGTCGAGGCGCTGATGGACCGGGGGGTCCAAAACCGCGGCTCCTTTGACCGCCTCGACCTGCGGCGCAAGGCCTTCGCCGCCCTCCGCGATCTCCTGACCCGCCTCGCCGACAGGCGACCGGTGATCATCTACATCGACGACCTCCAGTGGGCCGACGCCGACTCGGCGCTCCTCCTGGAGGAGCTCCTGCGCCCGCCCGAGCCGCCGCCGCTGCTCCTCCTCGCGACCTTCCGCAGCGAGGAGATCGACGCGCAGCCCTTCCTCCGCGAGATCCTCGCCGGCACCGGCACGCCGACCCGCCGAGCGATCGAGGTCATGCCCCTGGCTGACCGTCAGATCCGGGCGCTGGCGACCCGCCTCCTCAGCGACTCGCCCGAGGCCCGGGCGTTCATCCCGACGATCGTCCGCGAGGCCGCAGGCTCCCCCTTCCTCGCCGAGCAGCTCGCGACCTATGTCCTCCACGGGGACGACGTCGGGGCCACCGGCGTCGGCCTCGGCGAGATGCTCCGGGCCCGGATCGCCAACCAACCCGAGGGCGCCGCGCCTCTCCTCGCGACCCTGGCGGTCGCCGCTCATCCCCTCCCCTCGCAGGTCGCCGCGGCCGCCGCGGGGCTCGACTGCGACGAGCGCCCGCTGGTCAAGAGCCTCGTCAACGCCCGCCTCCTCCGGGTCAGCGGCGCCGATGAGCAGCTCGAGATGTATCACGACCGCCTGCGCGAGAACCTCACCGGCAGCCTCGCCCTGCCCGAGGTCCGCAGGTGTCATCGCCGGGTCGCGGAGGCGATGGAGCGCCACGGCCTGGACGATCCGGAGGCCCTCTTCGGCCACTACCGCGGCGCCCGCGACTCGACCCGCGCAGCCCTCTACGCCGACCGAGCCGCGACCAAGGCGAGCGAGGCCCTCGCCTTTGATCAGGCCGCCCAGTTCTACCGCTACGCGCTCGACCTCGCGCCCGCAGAGGAGAAGCTCCCCGAGGAGAGCGCCCACCAGAGCCGCCTGAGCAAGGCTCGCCTCGAGCGGGGGCTCGGCGAGGCGCTCGCCAACGCCGGCCGCTGCCAGGGGGCCGCCGACGCCTTCCTCCGGGCGGCCGAGCTCGTCGACGCCCAGCGAGCCCTCGAGCTGCGCCGCGCCGCCGCCGAGCAGCTCCTCAGCAGCGGTCACCTCGACGAGGGGCGCCGCGTCCTGGGCGAGGTCCTGGCCCAGGTCGGGATGAGCCTGCCGCCCTCGCCGAAGCGGGCGCTGCTCTCGCTCCTCACCCGCCGGGTCAAGCTCAAGCTCCGCGGCTACTCCTTCAAGGAGCGGCCCGAGGCGGAGATCCCGGCCGACAAGCTGCACATGGTCGACATCTGCTGGGCGGTCTCCACCGGCCTCAGCATGATCGACAACATCCGCGGCGCCGACTTCTCCGCCCGCGGCCTCCTCCTCTCGCTCGACGCCGGTGAGCCCGTCCGGATCGCCAACACCCTGAGCATGGAGGCGGCCTTCCTCGCCAGCGGCGGCGGGGCCAACCGCGAGCGGGCCTTCACCCTCTCGCGCAAGGCGATCGACGTCGCGACCAAGACCGGCAACCCCGCGCCCCTCGCCCAAGCGACGATGACGGCGGCGGCCTGCGCCTACCTCTGCGGTCTCTGGCGCGAGGCCGCCACCTACGCCGGCGAGGCCGACCTGATGCTCCGCGAGCGCTGCCCCGGGGCGATCTGGCAGACCGCCACCGCCCGCCGCTTCCGCTGCGGCGCGCTGATGTACCTCGGCGAGATCCGGGAGCTGACCCACGGCCTCTCACGCTCGCTCCGCGACGCGGAGGCCCGCGGCAACCTCTACTCCGACGCCGATCTCAAGGCCCGGCTCTTCCTCTACTGGCTCGCCGCCGACGATCCCGAGGGCCACCGCCAGCGCCTGGACGAGATCTTCGCCCGCTGGACCAGCCAGGGCTATCACATCCAGCACTTCAACGCCCTGCGCTCGCTCCTCCACGGCGATCTCTACGACGGCATGGTCGACCGCGCCGAGCATCGCTTCGCCGCCCAGCTCAGCTCCCTCGAGGGGTCGATGCTCCTCCGGGTGCAGCTGGTCCGCGGCGAGACCCACCAGCTCAAGGCGATGCTCGGCCTCGCCGGCCTCGCCACCGGCAAGCTCTCCGGCTCCAAGCGCAAGGCGACGCTCAAGTCGATCGACAGGGCCCTCAAGGCCCTCGAAGGTGAGGGCGAGCCCTGGTGCCTCGCCCTCGCCGGGCTCCACCGCGCCGGCTACGAGCTCCAGCGCGGCGACGATGCCCGGGCGCGGGCGACCCTCGAGCGGGCGATCGCCGATCTCAAGGCCATCGACATGGGCCTCCACGCTCAGGCCGGCGAGCGAGCGCTCGGCCTGATCCTCGGCGGAGACGCAGGGGCGACCCGGGTCGCCGCCGCCGAGGCGTGGATGACCGAGCAGGGGATCCGCCGACCGGACAGGATCACCCAGGCCATGGCTCCCGGGCTCCTGCCCCTGATCTAGCGCGCCTCCAGCTCCAGGCCAGGACCGGGCGCCGTGGCGACCTCAGCCGCGCACCGCTGCCGAACTCCGCTCCAAGCACAGGCCGCCCGACTGTGGCGACCTCAGCCGTAGACTGCGCCGCCGACTCCGCTCCTCGCAGGCCGGCCGCCGCGGGCCAAACAGGCGACCTCCGCTATGCCGACTCCGCTCCAGGCTGCCGCGAACCGGACAGGACCTTAGCCGCACATTCCGCAGCCGAAGATGTCGACCTCCTGGACGCAGACATCGTCCCAGCCCCCCTGGCAGCACAGCGGGTCCTCTGCGCAGACACAGGCCTCGACCTCCGGATCGACACAGCCTGGGCTCATGTGGGCCTCGCAGCAGCTCTCGCCGCCGCCGCACGCTCCGCAGCCGTAGAGCTCGACCCCGTCGACGCAGGCCTGATCCCACTCGTTCTCGCAGCAGAAGGAGTCCTCCGCGCAGACGCAGGCGCTGATCGCATCGTCGTTGCAGGAGGGCTCGGGGTGGATCTCGCAGCACTCCCCCTCCATGCCTCCGCACATGCCACAGCCCAGGAGCTCGACCGCCTCGGCGCAGGCGTCGGTCCAGGGGCCCTCGCAGCACTCGGGCGCTCCCTCGCAGACGCAGGCCTCGATCTCCGGATCGTCGCAGCCGGGCTCGCCGTGGGCCTCACAACAGGCGGCGGGCGGCGGAGGCGGCTCGCAGACCCCACACCCCAGGAACTCGACCAGGCCTGCGCAGACCTCGTCCCAGCCCTCGTCGCAGCAGCCCGGGGCGATGTCGCAGACGCAGGCCTCGATCCCGTCGTCGGCGCAGCCGAGGCCGCCGTGGGCCACGCAGCACTCCCCAGGCTCCTCCATCTGGCACATCCCGCAGCCGAACTTGTCGACCGCGGCGACGCACTCCTCGTCCCACATCTGCTCGCAGCAGTAGGGGTTCTCGTCACAGACGCAGGCGGCGACCTCCGGCTCGTCGCAGCTCGGCGAGCCGTGCGGCAAGCAGCAGGGCGTCTCGCCGCCGCCACACTCCGCGCTGCAGCCGAAGAGCTCGACCTCCTGCACGCATTGCCCGTCCCAGGAGGTCTCGCAGCAGTAGGCGTCCTGCGCACATACGCACTCGGCGATCTCCGGATCGTCGCAGCTCGGGCTCTCGTGCGCGTCGCAGCAGCCCAGCGCCATCATCCCCTCGCACATGCCGCAGCCGAGGGCCTCGACGAGCTGGGCGCACTGCCCGTCCCACTGCTCGTCGCAGCAAAACGAGTCCTCGGCGCAGACGCACTCGGCGATCGTGGTGTCCCCGCAGCTCGGCCCCTCCTGGGGTTCGCAGCAGTCCCCGTCGCCCGCGGTGTCCGTGTCCGGGCCGGTGACGGTCACCCCGGTGGCGGTCGGCTCGGTCTCGCCGACGCTGACCCCAGTGGTCTGTCCGGTGGTCTGTCCGGTGGTCCGTCCCGTGGTCTGTCCGGTGGTCCGTCCCGTGCCGGCGGTCGTCGACTCCGTGTCGGAGGTGGAGCCGGTCGTCGTCGTCCCGGTTTGTCCGCTCGTCGAGCCCGTCGTCGCCTCGCCGGTCGTCGCCTCGCTCGACGACACAGTGTCGGTCACAGGAGTGACGGTATCGGAGACTGCAACCTCGTCATCCCCGGCGCACCCGACGACGAGCAAGAGCGCTGCCAAAGCGCCCGAAAGGCCCGCCAAGGGCCCCCTAACGACGCTTCTACCGGTCTTCGACGCTCGCACGCCAATACCAGGAAAATTACCAGGAGAGCCGGCATTCCAACGCATAGGGACCCCTCACAAAGGAGCGGCCCGCACCACCATCACGACGTACATCGCCGGACCGCCCTACCCCCGTAGTCTACTCGCAACGGCGCGCGATGGAAGGTGCTTGTGCAGGCAAACATCAACAGCGACGACGACGACGGACGGCGAGGGCGAGGAGTCCAAAGGCCATCCACGGCGCGCCGCCGTTGCTCCCCTGAACGCAGCCACAGGCCACATCATCGGCGCCTGCGCCCGAGTCGGTCGCGCTCTCCGTCGTGCTCTCCGTCGCCGATGACGCGGCGCTATCCCCAGATCCGGCTGTTGGCCCGGCGCTCTCCGACGAAGATCCCGTGTCCGATCCGGTAGCCGATCCCGATGACGATCCCCCCTCGCTGGTCCCGTCCGTCGTCCCGTCCGTCGTCGGATCGCCGGTCGTCGGATCGCCGGTCGTCCCGGTCGTCCCTGCGGTCCCGGAGGTGGACGGATCCCCTGTGGTCGGATCCCCCGTCGTGCCCGTGGTCTCGACCCCAGACCCCTCGATGATGATGTCGGCGCACTGGTAGTACATGTCGTTGCCGTCGGGGAACGGCGGCTTGTCGTACATCACCTGGATCACCTGGAGGGTGCAGGTCTCGCAGGAGACGTCCGGGAGCTCGAGCTGGACCTCGTAGATGCCGCCCGCCTTGTCCGGGATCTCGTCCAGGAGCACCGCGTCGTTGCTGTAGAACTCGTCCATCGCCGCCGGATCGACGAAGTCATCCTGACCGTCGAGATCCAGCGAGATCCGGTAGTGGGAGGGGTGATTGACGGTCTCCTCCCAGACGACCGTGATCGTCTCGCCGCCGAGGTAGGTGGCGACCGGAGCCCCCTTCATGTCCTGATCGGCAGCGAGGCCGCAGGGGCCTTTCTTCTGCTGGGTGTTGCGAGCCGCCGGGTTCATCAGGGTGATGTGGGCGGCCGCCGGAGCGGCGATGAAGAGGCAACAGAGGGCGGCGAAGGCAGGTCCAAGGGTACGCATGTGAATCAACTCCCTCCTCGGTGTACCAGCTCGAGGCTCCGCGCCGATGGCCAAAGCCGACCTGACGCCGACCTGACGCCGACCTGACGCCGACCGCCAGCCCAGACCCAGCCCAGCCACCGCTCGCACTCAGCGGGCCGAGGAGCGCTGAAGCGCCTGACGACCTCGCAGCGCGATCTCCCGCGCCTCCTCGACGGTCGACGCCAGGGCCACCAGGTGCCCCATCTTCCGCCCCGGCCGCGGCTCGCCCTTGCCGTAGAGGTGGAGCTTGAGCGCCGGGGAGGAGCGCAGCGCGGCCTGCCAATCCGGCTCTCCGTCGGCCCAGAGGTCGCCGAGCAGGTTGACCATCGCCGCCGGCCGGAGCTGCGTCGGCGCACCCAGGGGGAGACCGCAGACCGCCCTCACCTGCTGCTCAAACTGCGAGGTCAGACACGCGTCGATCGTCAGGTGGCCGGAGTTGTGGGGTCGCGGGGCGAGCTCGTTGACCAGGAGCCGACGATCCCGGGTGACGAAGAGCTCCGCGCACAAGACCCCGACGAGCTCGAACGACTCCGCGATCCGCCGGGCCAAGGCCCTCGCCTGCTCCGCCAGCCCGTCGTCGACCGGTGCTGGCGAGAGGGTGACGTCGAGGATCCCGTCGACGTGGTGGTTCTCGACCGGGCCGTAGGTCACCAGCTCACCGTCCGCGCCGCGAGCGACGACCACCGAGAGCTCGCGCTCAAAGTCGACAAAGCCCTCGAGGATGGCCTCGTCGGTCGCGAGCTCCGCCCAAGCCGCGGCCGCCTCGTCGACGCTGCGGACCCGTCGCTGCCCCTTGCCGTCGTAGCCCCAGCCGGCGGTCTTCAGGAGACCGGCGCCGCCGAGGCGTCGCAGGCCGTCGCGGAGCTCGTCGACCGAGCGCACGGCGACGAACTCCGTGGTCGTAAACCCCCGCTCGCGAAGGGCGGTCTTCTCGCGCAGCCGATGCTGCGTCGTCTCCAGCAGGCTCCCTGCCGGGCGCACCGGCGCCACCTCGGCCGCCGCCGCGGCCGTCGCCGCCGGGACGTTCTCAAACTCGAAGCTCATCACGTCGACGCTCGCCGCGAAGCTCCGCACAGCCTCGAGATCCTCGTAGGGCTGGCAGACCTCCAGGTCCGCGACCTGCCCGGTCGGGGTGTCGTAGGCGGGCGAGAAGGTGTGCACGCGATAGCCGAGCTGACGCGCCGCGATCGCGAACATCCGCCCGAGCTGACCGCTCCCGAGCACCCCGATCGTCGCCCCGGGCAGCACCGGTCCAGACAGCTCGATCACGGCAAGGTCTCTCCGAGCACGCGCTCGGCCTGGGCCGCGCGGAAGTCACGGAGCTGGCCGCGCAGCGACGGGTCCTGGATCCCGAGGATCGACACCGCGCAGAGCGCAGCGTTGACCGCCCCGGACTCGCCGATCGACATCGTCGCCACCGGCACCCCCTTGGGCATCTGCACGATCGAGAGCAGCGAGTCGACCCCGCGCAGGGTTCTGCCGGCGATCGGCACGCCGATCACGGGCAGCAAGGACTCCGCGGCGACCATCCCCGGGAGGTGGGCCGCCCCGCCGGCGCCGGCGATGATCACCCGCAGGCCCCGCTCCTCGGCGGTCGACGCGTACTCGACCAACCATCGCGGGGTCCGGTGGGCTGAGACCACGCGACACTCGTGGGCCACCCCGAACGAGCGCAACACCTCGGCGCTGTGGGCCATCGTCGGCCAGTCGCTCTTGCTCCCCATGATCACGCCGACCAAGGGGTGGTTGTCGTGCTCCATGGCCCGGGATTATCGGATATGACCGCGCGCTTGTCCGCCCCCCTCGGCCCGCCGAGATCTGAGCGAGGCGCCGAGAACGCAGCTCAAAGGCCGTTTTGACCAGGCGGGCAAGGGCTCGCGCTTCAGCGTAGAGTAGAGATCCCGCGATGCCTGCCCCGACCCCCAAGCCCTCGCACCTCCTCCTCGCAGTCGCCATGGGCGCTCTCCTCGCGCCGACCTCTGCGAACGCCAAGCCGGATCGCCGGGGCTTTCACAGCGAGCTCACCCTCGGCGCGAGCGCCTGCGTCTCCGGCCGGGCCCAGTGCACCGCCGAGGACGAGGCGCTGGCCGGCAAGACCAAGCCCCACGCCGGCTTCGGCGTCACCCTCGGCTTTCGCCCCATCAAGGTCTTGATGGTCGGCGCCGCCTACAACCTCGGCCTCTTCAACCCCGACTACGCGGCCGCCGGCGCCGACGTCTACCGGCGCGCCCTCCAACACTCGTTCTTCGCGGTCGCCCGGGCGATCCTCCCGGTCTGGCGCTTTGACCTCGGGCTCGAGCTCGGCCCCGGCTGGTCGCGTCAGACCTTCCGCGGCACCGACGACGCGCTCTTCGACCGGGTCTCCTCGCAGGGCTTCGCGATGAAGATGGGCCCCGTGATCGACCTCTACGTCACCAAGCACTTCTTCATCGGCGCGAAGGCCGACTTCATCTTCAACTTCCACCGCGAGGTCTGCACCGACTCCCTCAGCGAACCACGGCTCTGCGTCCGCACCCAAGAGTCGGATCAGGCCGCGGTCCACCAGGTGATCGCCGGCCTCCACGTCGGCTCGGTCTTTTGAGCCGCTGCGAGGACGTCGGGCCGCGCGATCGACACGCTCCGCAGGACAAGCTCGACGGCACACGCTGCGTCCGCCGCACTGCGGTGCGACGCACTACGGTGCGCGTCACTGCGCCGGCTCACTCCATCGCGCGTGGGCTAGGGACCGCCGTAGGCGTCGCTGAACTCGGCGATCGTCGACATCAGATGCCGCGGCACCTCGACGCCCTCACGGCTCAGCTCCCGAAGCGTCCGCTCGTAGTCCTCGAGGCCTGTCCCGGGGATCCGGGTGATCCGATCGAGCGCGCCGCGGAGGGCGGCGATGATCTCATCGCTCATCAGCCAGCGGTGGACCGCGTGGAGGCGGAAGACCCGGTCGAGCCAGACCCCAGAGGCCGACTTGGCGGCGAGCTGGATGAGGCAGTTGATCGCGATCCGAGCCGTCGGATGGTCACCGGCGACATTCGCCCCCATGAGCTGATTGGTCAGCGCGAGCGCGTAGCGCTCCGCCTCCTTGATCTTGCCCATGTTGAGGCTCTTCTGGACGAGCTGAGAGATGAGCGCCGGGAACTGGTTGTCCTCGTGCGGCCCTATCGTCTTGCGCAGCGAGTCCATCGGATCCTCCGACGAGCTGGCGCTGGCGTCGCTCAAGATCGCGATCACTTCGCGACCGATCCGAACCGAGTCCCCGTGACGTAGATCCAGCTTGTTGCGAGCGGTCACCCGCTTGCCGTTGAGGAAGGTCCCGTTGCTGCTGTCGAGATCCTCGAGCTCAACCGCCGACGACGTCACATAGAGCCGAGCGTGATAGCGAGACGTCAGGTCGTCGTCGAGGATCAACCAACAGTCGCTCATTCGACCGACAAGGTGGGTTCCGACGGGGAGAGCGAGCGTTCGACCGCCGAACTTGATCTTGAAGTTCGTCACCTCGGCGACACGATACCTCATCACGCGCGGCCTGACACCGGCAGTGAGCGCCGCCAAAGACCCCTAGGGTCACGCCCCCAGGGGGTCCTGCGATCAGGTGCGCAACGTACTTCGCACCTGTTTGCGCGCCCCAGGGTCGCGAGCTCCGAGCGCTCGCCTGTCCCCAGTCGAGGACAGAGACGGCGGGCCTGAACCATCGGCGGCGACGCGGTCGATCCGTCGCGGAGCTCGACCTGGACACCTCAAGCCCGGGCCGCCCTCCGCTCGACGCGGAGGCTCGGCCGCCGATGAACTCCTCCGAGCGTCGCGCGCTCACGCCTGGAGGGTCGACCGGGGAAGATCCGGCTCCGAGGGGGGTCTCGATCTCGGACGACCGTCGCCTCGCACTCTCTCGCCCTCGTCGACCCTGCCCCCCCACGACGATCCCCGCGGCTCGGGATCACCTCGTGCTCCGCCCTGTCGCCGAGCTCCGAGACTCTTGCCACAGGCTGCTAGCGGACGATGAACTTCTCGTCGACGACCACGTTCGGGGTCAGGAAGATCCGCATGATCTGCCCCCGGAGGCCGCCACTTCCGCCGCTACCGCTGGCGTCGACGACGTAGATGATCCCGTTGTCCGGGCCGTTGACGACCCGCACGGGGCCGACCAGCGGCACCGATCCGAGCGTCGCCCCCTCGTTGTAGGGCGTGTAGCCCTGCACCGTCGAGAAGGACTCGCGGTAGTTCCTCGGGATCCGCGAGCGGCGGAAGGAGGCGAACTCTGCGGGCCAGGCGAGCTCCTCGCCGGGCACGGGCGCCGCCAGATCCGTCAGGCTCGCGAGGTCGAGCACCAGCGAGAACATCGGGTTGCTGTAGCGGATCGCCGAGACCCGCTCCCCCTGATAGAAGAAGTCGTGGAAGAGGCGGGCCGACGAATTGCCGTCGAGCACCGCCGGACGATCCTCGGTGATAAAGCAGGGGTTCGGCGTCCCGGTCTCGGGGATCTTGCCGGAGGGGCAGCTCGGGATCGGGTCGAACTCGCCGAAGCGGGTGTCCTCTTCGTCGTAGCCCAGGCGGATCCGCGAGGTCAGCAGGTTCGACGCCGACGTGTCCTCGTAGCACTCGCCGTTCGCGTCGGCGCGGACCCGCTCGTCGAGGAAGGAGTAGCCGCCCGGACCGCGGACGATGAACGAGTTGCGCGCGCGGACGTGGTAGCGGATGAGCTCGCCGAAGCATTGGGGCCCCGGCAGGCGGCGGAGCACACAGTCCTCGCCGGCCTCCTCGTCGCAGGGGCGACGGCAGATCCCGTCCAGGCACAGCGGGAATGGGACATCGTCGTTGCCGAGGCGATCGGTGCCGACGATCCCCTCGCAGTCGGCGTTGACCTTGCAGCCGCCCTCGGGCTGCTCCTCGGCGCAGATCATCCGCCCCTCGAGCTCGGTCAGGGTGACGAGGCCCTCCTCATCCTCCGTGTAGTCGAGGTAGGCGGTCTGGGGGATGTCCATCGCCTGGAGGTGGAGCTCTGTCTCGAAGGCGCGGCTGATCAGGAACTCGCGCAGCGGCGAGCCGCAGGGATCGGAGATGTACTCGGCGCAGGCCTCCCGGAGTCCCTCGACCCCCTCGTCGTAGACCTCGCCGGAGACGCAGATCCCGGTCGCCGAGGTGCTCTCGTCGCGGAGGCAGATCTGACCGACGCCGCAGTCCGCCGTGTCGCCACAGCCGAAGACCAAGACCTTGTCCCCGGCGAGCACGCCGTCCTCGCAAAATGAGGCGCTCTGGTCGACGAGGCGGGAGCCGTCGGGCTCGGTCGTGTAGCAGTAGACGTCGCCGGGGCCGGGGTTGTCGCAGAGGAGCTGGCCGGTCGAGCTGGCGGTGCTCGGCAGCTCGCCCTCCCAGTTGAGCGTCCACTCGCCGCCGCGCCACTCGCGGAAGTCGCGGGGGATCACCCGGGCGACCGCGGCGGTGTAGATCGCGGCGCCCTCCTCCTCCTTGCTCAGGCCGTCGGCGTTGGTGATCGCCGAAGCATTCGCCCCTGAGATCAGCTGGGTCGCGGTCTCGCAGGACTCGCCAGCGTCGACGCAGGGATCGACGTAGCCGAGATCGACCCGACGCAGCGAGGGCGAGAGCACCTTGACGGCGTTGGCCTCGCTCGAGTCTCCGCTGAGGAAGCGGCTCGGCTCGCGATCGTCGACCCGCGGCAGGCCGAGCGGATCGCCGACGCTCGGATCCCGCTGCGGCCACAGCGAATGGGGGAGAACCACCGCGGAGAGGGTCTGGAGGGGATCGATCGTCTCGGGGATCGCGACCCCGTCGGCGAACTGGCCGAAGGTGACGTAGACGATCCGGCCGACGTTGGTCACGCCGATGCCGACCACGCCGTCGCTGGTGAAGGGCGAGCGGGCCGAGTCCGCGCCGACCTCGTCGTCGGCGACGATCCGCTGGAAGGTCCAGTCCGTGACCACAGCGCCGTTGGGCGCCCGGATCCCGGGGCCCTGGGCGAAGGGCCGACGATCCGGCGGGTTGTCCCCCGGGTAGGCGGCCTCGTTGCAGATCGTCGTCGTGACCTGGGTCGGATCGACCTGGGTGTCGCACTCGATCCCGATCTCGTCGCGCTCCGCCGTCAGATCGCGGCGGACCACCCGGGTCGAGCCGTCGCCGGTGATCACGTAGAGGAACTGGTGATAGATCTCGCCGAGCGAGCCCGCGTCGGCGGCGATCTCCATCGCCGGCGTCGCTGAGATCCCGAGGATCCCGCTGGCGGCGCTGAGCTCGATCTGGAGGCTGGTGTCGGCGAAGCTGCGCCCCTCAAAGGGGATCTCGACGAGCATGTCCGAGCCGGCGCCGCCGACGAAGAGGGTGGAGTCGACGATCGCGGTGTCGGCCGGATCGACAGGCTCGCCGTCCTCACCGGGATCGGGCGGGACGACGAGGGCGAGCACCTGCGGCGAGACCCCGTCGGGATCGCCGACGGCGGTCGCGTTCGCGAGCTGCTCCGCGTCGAGCTGCCCCGGGCACTCGATCGGGCACTCCGGGTCGTTGCCGGTGTCGACGACGTCGATCCCGCCGTCCTCGGTGACGACGAGCTGGCGGCTCTGGAGGATCCGACCGCTCAGCAGATCGACCTCAGCGACGAGATCGCAGCTCGGGAAGGTGACGTAGACGCTCGCCGGCTGGTCGGGATCACAGATCCCGCCGGTGATGTCCTCGAAGCCGAGGGAGGCGGCGTCGCCCAGCGCGGACGAGTTGGTGAGCTCGTCGGGGGCCATCAGCACCTGACCCGGGCGGGCGCCGAGGGGCGTACCGTCGGCCCTCCGCGGGCTCACCGACGCGACCGCGACGCTCGCTGAGCGATCGAGCGTGAACTCGATCGCGCTCGCCCCGAGCGAGGGGATGTCGAGCACGCTGAGGTCACAGCTCCCGTAGTTGGCGACCGCAGCGCGGCAGCCGTCACGGCCGACGGTGACGCTCGAGGGCAGCTCCCCCACGGGGATGAACTGGTAGCCCGGCGACTCGCGATCCATGTCGACGAGGCCGCCCAGACAATTGCTGAAGAGGGCGACCTCGTTGCGCTCCGAGTTGGCGATGACGCCGATGAGCTGCGGCGTGTCCCGCGATGAGCAGCTGCTGATCGTCCCGTCGCACTGGTTGAGCGCGAGCGGCGTGACGAACTCGCCGTCGGTCTGGATGCAGGCGAGGCTGAGGTCCAAGGGGCGGTCCAGGACCCGGTTGGGGATCACGGTCCGGGTCTGCTGCTGACAGCCGGCGAGGCCCACCGCGAGGCCCATCGCGAGGAAGCGCCCGACGAGGGCGGGCGCGGCGAACGGGAGGGGGCGGCGCATCATCCTGAGTATGGCTCCTGGAGGCCGATCCGGGCGACCTCGGTGAAGCGGGTCTTCCGCCGGTCGTCGATGTCGACGACGCTGATCGTCGAGTCGAGGGAGTTGGCGACGTAGATGTACTGGCGCGCCTCGTCGTAGGTCATCTGGTGCGGTCCCGAGCCGACGAAGACCTGCTCGATCACCCGGAAGGCGCTGAGGTCGACGATGAAGATCGTCCCCGGGCGGTAGCAGCTGATCGCCGCGTACTCGTTGCCCTCGTCGCCGAAGACGACCATCGCCGAGGGCTGGGCGCAGACCTCGACCTGGGCCGCCGGGGTGTCGCGGGTCTCGCCGCTCTCGTCGAGGCTGGTGTCGATCCGGATCAGGCTGCCGACGCTGTTGCGGACGACGTAGAGCGAGTTTCCGTCGCGCGAGAAGGCGATGTCGCCGAAGCCCCCGGCGACGGCCGAGGCCGAGTCGACGCCGGCGCCGACGAACTGGTCGATCGCGACCAGGCGATGCTCGCAGAGCACGCCCCCGGCGACGCCGCTCTCGAGCTCCTCGGCGGTGACACACTTGTAGTGGCCCTCGACCGCGGCTCGCTCGACGGTCAGCCGGAGGATGAACTCAGTCTTGCGGTGGGCCGCGTAGATCAGCGGCCGGCTGCAGCTCTGGGTCTTGGAGGGCTCGTTGCCGACGACGCAGAGGGTGTAGTCCTCGTCGCAGACCGTCTCGATGCCGCCCTCGCTGAGGCAGGTGTCGCGCTCGGCCGCGCAGGTCGCCACATCCCCGCCGGGGCTGCAGGGGCGCTCGGCCAGGCCGTAGCCGCCGACGAAGGCCTGATCGCTGAAGAGGGGCTGGATGTCGATGATCGCCGGCTCGCCGCGGTTCGCCTCGCCGTAGAGCCCGCCGAGACCGATCAGGGTGACCTCGGGGATCTCGGTGTGGGTGACCACCGCCAGGTCCACCGCGGAGGAGCCCCCCTGCCCGTCTGGCTCGTCGACCCGGGTCATGAGGATGTTGGTCGGCTCGCGACCGAGCGTCCGGTAGTCGGTGTTGTTGCGGAGGTAGCGGATCCGCTGCTCTTTGGAGCAGCGCCGCGGGTCCTGGGCCTCGCTGTCGACGCCGCAGCTCAGCCGGAGATCCTCCCCCGGCTCGAGCCCGCCGCCGAGGTCGACATAGGCGATGCTCGGATCTGCGCGGACCGGGACCATCAGCTGCCAGCCGCCGTTCTCTCGCTGGTAGGCCGAGATCCCGGTGGTGAAGGAGCCGATATGGACCGTCTCCTCGTCGGCGAAGAGCGACTCTTCGCCGCACTCGACCAGCTGCGGGATGATGCCGTTGCGACGGCAGGGGCTCTTGGCGTCGACCTCGGCGTAGATGTCGAGGATGTCGCCGCGCGGGGTGCCATCTGTCACCGGCGGGGCGTCGTCGACGCTCGGCTGAGAGCTCAGGATCGGCGACTCTTGCCAGGCCGAGAAGAAGGCGTCGAGATCGATCGCGGCGATCGAGGAGCCGTTGAAGACGAGGTCGCTGTTGGCGTTCGCGACGAAGAGCCAGCGCGCGGGCGCCGGCCATGAACGGGTGCCATCGGCGCTCTGGACCGGCTCAGGCCGGGGATCCAAGAGCAGCCCCGCGGGGAAGAAGAGGCGGTTGTTCGGCGGCGGAACGCCCACGCCTGCGTCGCCGCAGCTCGTGAGAGCTCCGGCTCCGACCACAGGCATACCCAGCCAAAGGCCGAGGGCGGCGACGAGGCGGCCAGGGCGTCGACGGGGGCGCGGCATCGGCCGGGAAGCTACCACAGCGTCGAGCCCGACGCCGGGCCAAGAACGAAGGGCCGCAACCTGAGACCCGAGCGCTCGGGGCGATGCCAGGACCGGGCCCGCCGCTCCCGCCAGGGCCACCTCGGAGGCCGTGGCCGACGTCCAGTGTGCCCTCGCCGCGGCGGCGAGGGCCAGCGAGAGGCCGTGTCGACTTTCGCCACAGGCCCCCTAGCCCCCCGCGGTCGCCTGCGGGAGCTGGGCGAGGAAGGCGAGCGAGCGCAGCGGCCGGCGCAGGTGCGGCCGGAGGAGGCTGACGCTGAGATCACGCAGGGCCCGACGGACCGCCGACGCAGAGGCCTCGACGGCGTCGACGATCGCAGCGCTGCTCGCCCCCTCGGCGCCGTCGCTCTCGGTGAGGCCGAGGGCCAGGCGGAGGACCTCGAGCGGGACCCGCTGCCCTCCCCTGTCGTGGCGCTCACAGAGGGCCCCGCCGCGGACCGCGTCGAAGGCGATCACCTCGCCGCGAAGCGCGCCTCCGCAGACACAGCAGCACTCAAAGGAGGGGAGGAGGCCGAGACAGTCGAGGAGCACCAGCTCAAAGCGCCGCAGCTCGCTCACCCGCGGGGGCGCCTCGATCAGGGCGCCGAGGCTGCGGTTGAGCTCGACGAAGATCCGCGGATCTTCCTGGCGGCCGAGGACGAGCTCGTCGCAGAGCTCGCAGAGATAGGCGACGTAGGCGAAGCGGTGGAGATCTTGGCCGACCGGGGCGTGGCTCCGGGTCGCCATGAACGCCGAGAGGCGGAGCAGCGCCCCGCGACCGCGGGAGACCGTCGCCTCGCCGACCATCCCCGGATGAAGGCCGCCGGTGAAGCGTCGCTTCGATCCCCGGGCCCGGGTCGCCGCCGCCTCGAGCTTGCCGCTCCGCGCGGAGAGGAGGATGACGAGGAGATCCGCGTCGCCGAGGGGCCGGGTACGGAGGATGATCGCCGGGAGCACCTCGCCGGCGCTCATCCGCCCACCTGGAGGAGCACCGTCGCCAACCAGAAGTAGAAGAGCAGGCCGAGGATGTCGACCGCGGTGGTGACAAAGGGACCGGTCGCGACCGCAGGATCGACGTTGATCCGGTTGAGGAAGAGCGGCACCGAGGCGCCGACGCCGGCGGCGATCATCATCGACCCGACCATCCCGAAGGTGATCACAAGGCCGAGGTTGACGGGATCCGCCTCGGTGGTCCCGAGCAGCGGCGCAGCGAGCGCAATCCCGGTCCCGTAGAGCATCCCCATCGTCGCGCCGAGGGCGATCTCGCGGAGGATCACCCGCCCGAGCCGGGTCGTCTCGACCAGGCCGACAGCGAGGCCGCGGACCATGATCGTCGAGCTCTGGGTGCCGACGTTGCCGCCCATGCCGGCGACGACCGGCATGAAGAGCGCCAGCGCCGGGACGGTCCGCAGCGAGTCCTCAAAGCCCTGGAGCGAGACGGCGACCATCAGGCCGCCGACCGCGGCGGCCATCAGCCACGGCCAGCGCGCCTTGAAGGACGCGCCGAAGGACATCGTCGAGGCCATGCCATCGCCGGCGCCGGCCATCTTCAGGATGTCCTCGGTCGCCTCTTCGCGGAGAACGTCGACGATGTCGTCGATGGTGACGACGCCGAGCAGGCGGCGCTGCTCGTCGACGACCGGGATCGCGACCAGGTCGTAGCGCGAGGCGAGCTCGGCGACGGTCTCCTGGTCGGTCTCCACCGTCACGTAGATGAGCTCGGTCTCCATGACCGCGTGGATCGGCACGTCGGGCTTGGAGGTGACGAGCTCGCGGAGGCTGATCACCCCGACCAAGCGGTCCTGCTCGTCGACGACGTAGATGTAGAAGACGCTCCCCGGGAGCTCCTCCGCCTCCTGCTGGATCATCCGCGTCGCCTCGGCGATCGTGACGTCCTCGTTGATCCGAGCCGCGTCGAGGGACATGATCCCGCCGGCGCTGTTCTCCGGGTAGGCGAGCAGCTCCTCGAGCTCGCCGCGGTCGTCGAGCCGCGAGAGGATCGCCCGGAGCTGCTCGGGCTCGATCTCGCCGAGGATGTCGGCGACGTCGTCGGAGTCGAGGTTGTCGAGGATCCGCGCAGCCTCCTCGGGGGCGAGGCGGCTGATCACCTGGGCCGAGACCTCGTAGCGCATCGACGCGACGACCTCGGAGCGCAGCTCTAAGGAGAGCTGGTGGAGGATCGTGTCCTGCTCCTTGGGCGAGAGCGGGACGATCAGCGCCGCGATCTGGACCTCGTCGAGCCGCGCGAGCGCCCGCGAGAGCAGCCTCGTGTCGCCCGACCGGATCAGGCGTAGGTAGTCCGCGCTGTTGGGGATAACGGGCATGGCGACTAGCCTCCTCGGGCGGACCCGAGGCCCGGCGGACTATACGTCGACGCGGGGCCGCGAGCGACCGCTCATATGGATCCTCCGATCCGCAGCGACGTCGTCAAACCCTGGCTAGGAGCCGATCGCAGGAGTCCGGCGTGCTCTCGCGCCGCGCTCGTCGGTCCTCTTGGCCCCCAAGAGGACGCCGATGTTCCGGGCTCTAGTGCGGCGCGAGAGCACACGGGACTTTTGCCGCGGGCTGCTAGCTCTGCGGCGGGACCGCCTGTTGCGCGCCGAAGGCCATCAAGACCGCGAAGGCGAGGCCGAGCACCAGGAGGGCGACGCCCACCCAGAGGAGGATGTTGGCGCCCGGGAGACGCGCCGCGACGTTGCCGAGGCGCTCCAGCAGATCGCGGACGAACTCCGACGGAGCCCGCGGCTCGCGCCCGGAGAATGTGCCCCGCCGCGAGAGGGAGCGACGCGAGGGGATCCGCGGCCCCGCGCGGATCGGCTCGCGGGGTCGCCGGTCGCGGCGATCTCCCTCGGGCTCTCCCCAACGCCCGTCGTCGTCGTCGCCCCGAGCCGCGCCGCGGAAGGGGAGCCTGGGCTCGAACCCTTCGCCCGCATGCCCCGCTCGATCCCTCGAGAGCGCGTCGAAGGGCCGGCCGTACCCGCGGTCGTCCCCGTCCGCGCCGGGCTCATCCCGAGCCCCATAGCCGCGCCCGCCGTCTCGCCCCTCGCGAGCGTCGAAGGCTCGCCCATACCCGCGGTCGTCCCCGCGGTCGTCCCCGCGGTCGTCCCCGCGGTCATCATCGGCGACAAAGCTCCGCCTGTACCCGCGATCGTCCTCGCGCTCGTACCCCAGAGCGTCCTGAGATCCCTGACGATCCTCACCGTCAAAGCCCCGGCCGTAGCGGCGATCGTCCTCGCGCGGGCGAAAGCCTCGACCTCGGCCGTCGTCCTCCTCCGCGAGCTCCTCGCGAGGGCCGAAGGCACGCCCGTACCCACGCTCTGCGCCCTCGGGCTCGGCCCGGGCCCGCTCATCGTCGGCGTCGGCGAACTCGGGCTCCAGCGCGTCGTCGCGGGCCGCTCCGCGCTCGCGCTCCCTCCGGCTGAACCTCCGCGCGAGCCCCCGACCGAAGCCCAAGCCGCGCTTGGGACGACGCTCTGGCCTCGGCTCGGGTCCCCTGTCGGACCCTCGATTGGACCCTCGAGCGGGCTCCCTCTCCGGCCCTCGCTCGAGCCCTCGAGCGGGCTCCCTCTCCGGCCCTCGAGCGGGCTCCCTCTCCGGCCCTCGCTCGGCGTGCATCTTTGCCCGCTCCTGCTCGTAGAGGAGATCGAGCACGACCTGATCGTCGATCTCGAGCGCGCGCGCGCAGCAGCGGAGAAAGCCCTTCACGAAGACCGGCCCGGGGAGCGCGGACCAGCGCTCCTCCTCTAGGGCCTCGAGGCTCGATCTGGGGATCTTGGTCTTCGCCGAGACCTCCTCCAGCGTCATGCCGTGGCGCAGCCGCTGCTCGCGGATGTATCGCCCGGGGGACGGCGGCCCCTCGTCGATCCCCCGAGGCGTCTGCGGCTCTGGGTCCTCCACGACCCAAAGGCGTCCAGTAGGCACACGCATTCGACGCTAGTGTGTCGCCTAGGGCAGGCCCCGAGCAAGCCCCGCGAAGCGCTCGCCATCGCTCGTCCCTGCCCCTCCGCAGAGGGGGCATGCGCACGTTGCGCGAAGGCCGGTTTCCCGCCTAGGAGGCGATAGAGCGCATCCTGAGCCGATTCTTGCGCATACTCGCGTCTGGCCCGGAGATGATCTGGGGGTACTATTTAATACGTGAATTACCTTTCGCTGGCGGCCTTGGTCCACATTTACAGGGACGGCCCCCAGGTCCCAGGCGACTGGCTCCGGAGCACCCTGAGCGGACACCTCGGCGGCTACCACGACGACGGCGCGGCGGCCCAGACGCGGGCTTGGGCGGTCGGCGGGGTCCTCGGCACGGAGAGCCTCGTGCAGATGCGGCCCGTCGTCCGTGACCCCCAGGGTCGGTTCACCGACGACTTCCTGCGGGCGCCCTGCCAGTGCACGATCGGCGGCTTCATCGCCTCCGGGCCGGCCCGCCCCCCTCGCTTCGGCGTCACCCGCTTCCAGCGATGGATCGCCCTGGTCGGCAACCCGGGGCTCAACCCCGCGATCGACGACGACCCGACCCGGCACGGGGCCCTCCGCGAGGAGCTGCACGCCGGCCTCTCGCCGGTGTTCCGGCGATCCCTCCGCGACGGCTCAGACCGGGAGCTGCTGGCGATGACGGTCATCGCCAAGCTCCACGCCGCGACCTCGGCGAGCAAGACCTACGCGCCCCCCGCCCTCCTCCGAGAGGCGCTGCGCTCCCTCGATGAGACCCTCGGACGGCCGGTGGCGGTCCACGTGATGGTCAGCGACGGACGGAGCGTCGGTATCCTCCATCGGGGGGGGCAGGCGCGGGTGATCACCCCTCCCCCCGCCGACGGTCGCCGGCCCCTCGTCGGCCCGAGCTCCGCCGAGGACGCCGCACATGCGGCCCTCGTCCTCCTCAGCCCTCCGGGGACAGCGACGCCTGCGGGCGCAGACAGCGGAGCCGCGACGATCGGCGACGAAGTCTTCACCCTCTGCGCGCGACATCCTGTGCGCATCGGACGAGACTGAGGTATCAGTGCGTAGCCCGGCGACTCCGGGCGGCGCAAGCGATGTCGGTCAACATTCTCCACCACGGAATGTGCTTCGATGGTGCAGCCTCGGCCGCCCTGTTCACGGCCTTCTTTGAGCGCAAGTCCGGCGCGGAGGCGTTCCGCTATATCCCCAAGGAGCACTGCCCAGGGGACCCCTTCGTCGATCGCGACTTCGACGCGGACGAGGTCGTCGGCCTCGACTTTCGCTACAGCCAAGACCCGCGGATGACGTGGTTCTTCGACCACCACCGCTCGGCGTTCCAGCTCCCCGGCGACCGCGAACACTTCGAGGCGGATCGGAGCGGCCGCAAGTTCCACGACGACGCCGCCCGCTCCTGCGCCGGCTACATCGCCCGGATCGTCCGCCGCGAGTTCGCGGTCGACCTCAGCGATCACGCGGAGCTCATCCGCTGGGCCGAGCTCATCGACTCCGCGTCGTTCCCCGGCCCGAGCATGCCGGTGCAGCTCGAGGCGCCAGCGCTGCGGCTGATGACCTTCGTCGAGAGCAACAGCGATCCTGCGCTGGTCCGCCCCTTTATCCGCGACCTCCTGACGACGCCGATGGAGCAACACGCTCAGGCCGACTACATCGACGCGTCGTTGCGACCGCGGCTAGAGCAGCACCAGCGCGACATCTCGCTGCTCAAGGAGCGCATCGAGGTCCACGACGGGGTGGTCTCGTTCACCCTCCTGGACGAGCCCGGCCGCTCCTACAACAAGTTCATCCCCTACTACCACTACCCGAAGATCCGCTACGTCGTCGGCCTCGTCCGAGCCCCCGGCGGCCGCCTCAAGATCACCGCGGGCTACAACCCCTGGCTGCCAAAGCCGGAGCGCGAGCACAACCTCGCGGCGATCCTCGAGCCCTTCGGCGGCGGCGGCCACCCCTTCGTCGCCGGCTGCGCCTTCGCCGAGCACGATGAGGAGAAGGCCTTGAGGGCCCAGGTCGCGATCATCGCCAGCCTCCAGGGCCCGCCGACCGAGCTCGGCCGCTAGCGATCGCTGCCGGCCGTGGCGACCGGTCGTGCCGGCAGCCGGCGGAGGTCCGGTGTGCTCTCGCCCGGCCATCATCCGTCCTCTCAACCTCGACAAGGGGCCGCTGAGTCGGGCTCTGAGCGCAGGTCTGGCGGGGCTCTGACGACCAGAGCTGACGAGCGCGGGAGCTCTGCCACCGCGGCGGGCCGCTCACGATGGGCCGCTCGCGGGGGACCGCTCGCCGGACCCGCCCTTGCGCGAGGAGGCCGGCAGGACCGATAAGTCGGCCGATGGTCGCCCCGTCCGAACTCCGCGCCGCCCTCGTCCAGCTCCGCTCCCGGGTCGATGATCACTTCGAGGCGGCGATCCAGCGCACGCCGGAGGCCTACACCTGCGCCGAAGGCTGCGAGAGCTGCTGCCACCAGCGCTTCTCGGTCTTCGAGGTCGAGGCCGTCGCTGTCCGAGAGGCGCTGGCGGAGCTAGAGGCGACCGATCCTGCCCTCCGCCAGCGGGTCCGCGAGCAGGCGACCGACCCAGACCACAGCGATCGCTGCGCCCTCTTGGTCGACGGACGGTGCGCGGTCTACGCTTCGCGGCCGATGATCTGCCGCTCCCACGGGTTGCCGGTCGCGGTCCGCGGCGCCGACGGAGAGACCGAGCTCGACTGCTGCCCGCTCAACTTTCACGACGAGCGCGACGAGCGCGACGAGCGCGACGTCGGCGCTCCTCAACCCCGTCGCTTCAGCCCGGCGCCGCCGCCCGCGAGCGTCCTCCGCCTGGAGGCGGTCAACCAACCCCTCGCCCTCCTCGCGCAGCTCTGGTCGGAGGCCTCGGGACCCGCCCCCCTCCGCGTAGAGCTCGCCCAACTCGCCGCTGTGGGGGCGCCCAGCGAATGATGTTCACCGTCGTTCTTTTCCGCTTGACAGGTTCTCCGCGCCACCGTAAAAACCGCCCACCTCGTTGCGGGGTGGAGCAGTCAGGTAGCTCGCCGGGCTCATAACCCGGAGGCCGCAGGTTCAAATCCTGTCCCCGCTATCCAAAGGGCGGTGACCATCTCGGTCACCGCCCTTTTCTTTTTCTTTCTTGGTCTTTTTGGTCTTTGTTGGTCTCGCCGCTGAGGACCTCTTGTCTGGGCCTCAAGAGCCGCTACAACCCCAGTGTGGTCGAGATCCGTCTCTTCGCCCGCCTCGGATCGCGGGCGCACTTTTCGACGCGACTCGGCCGCGGCGAGACCCTCCTCGACGTCGCCGACAGGCTCGGCGTCCCCCTCGGCCAGGCCTGCTCCGGCCTCGGGGTCTGCGGCAGCTGCGGGGTTCGGGTGCTCCGCGGCCACGAGCACCTGACGGAGGTCACGCTGATGGAGCGCAAGGACCGCGCGCTCGACCTCGAGGGCGGCTGGCGCCTGGCCTGCCAAGCCCTGGCTGTCGAGCCCGTCGAGGGACCCGCCGAGCCCGCGGGACCCGCCGATGATGACACCCGCCAGATCCACCTCTGGCATCCCGCCTGGGGCCTCCCGCTCCCCGACGAGGCAGACCCCTGAGCCCGCCCGAGCCGCTCACTCCAGGGCGGCTCTAGGGGTCACAGATTCGCCGCCACGGCGGCTCCAATGCTAGTGTAGGCCGCAGATCTCGTGGCAAAGCTCCCAGAGGACGGCGCGTCGTGGCAAGCCGAGGCCGATCTCCTGGCCGACGGCCGCGATCACCTCGAGCGCCTGACGGATTCGCTGCGCTTCCGCCACCTCTACACCCAGGGGGCCAACCTCGCGATCCTCCTCGCCGCCTACCAGGAGCTGTGGCGCGAACGTGCGGTCGGTCGCCTCCGCGTCGGGCCCCGCCGACTCCGGCGCCGTTTCAAGCGGATCATCCGCCAGCGCTTCCATCGCGACGCCGACGAACGCAGCCAGCGCCTGACCTTCAACTATCCGACGGCGAGGCCGCAGAAGATCACCTCGCCCGTCCCAGCGCTCATCGAGCACGCCCTCCAGGCGGTCGACGCCGACGCCCGCGACGAGGTCGCCTGCCATATCCGCGGCGAGACCCCAGACCTCCTCCCTTCAGCGTCGGCGACCGGCGTCGGTCCGGCCCCAGGTCGCCTCGCCCGGGGCCTCGGCCAGCTCCGCCGGGCGCTGATCAACGAGGCGCTCGCCCACCCCGCCGCGCTGCCGAGCCTCCACCCGCAGTACCTCCGCTTCACCCGCTCGCCGCTGCCCAAGCGGCGCCGCCACCCGATAGCCAACCTCCTCCTCGTCAAGGCGCCGCTCTACCTGTGGCTGGCGCTCATCCTGATCTTCAACCTCGCGTACCTGGGCGCCTGGTGGTTCTTCAACGACGAGACCCTCGGGCGCTTCCTCGGCGACAAGATCTCGGGCCTCATCGACGGTGATCTCGAGTTCGACAGCGTCCACTGGCAACCGCGCCTGATCGTCGATCTCATCACCGGCACCCCGAGCCCGGTGAAGGTCCGCGGCTTTCGGATCTACGAGGGGCACAACTACTACGACCTGCCGCAGCGGCGGCTCACCGCCGAGGCGGTCGAGGTCGACGTCGAGCTCGTCCTCCACGAGATCATCCCCTGGAACCGCCTGGGCGTGCCGCCGGTCTTCGAGATCCCGTGGTTCCTCCACTTCACCAAGGCCCGCGCCGTCGGCCCCGTCGACCTCAAGGTCGACCACTACGCGTTCGAGAACAAGTACGGCGAGACCGAGTGGAGGCTGAGCCTGATCGGCGCATTCAAGCCGCCGAACGACGAGCCCGCGCCGCTGCACACCCGCGGCATCTCCTTCAAGATCGACGACTTCCGCGCCGACGATCTGAGCCTCGACGTCGACTTCCGCGCCGACGGGCTCTGGCAGAACACGCTCCATATGCGGGAGGTCGCCCTCTCGCTCCGCTACTTCGGCCTCCACCCGCTAGAGCCCCCGCCCGAGCGCCTCCGCCTGAGCTTCGACATCAAGGCCGACGTCGACGAGGGCCAGCTCGACGTCCTCGCGCTCAACTACCGGATCCCGCTGCGCGACCTCAGCCTGCGCAGGGTCTTCTCGGGGGTCGACGACGTCCCCTACGGAGACGTCGCGATCGAGGGCGAGGGCCGCTTCGGCGGATCCCCGACGACCCTCGACGGCTTCCTCGTCGACTTCATGGGCGACGATCCGCGGGTCGACGTGTCCCTGGCCTTCGACGACTTCGGGCCGATGGTCGACCTCGTCCTCGCCGCCCACGAGCTGCCGGCGTCGATGGTCGACGCCGCCGGCGTGCTCGGCCTCCTGACGATCCGCGGGATGCTCAGCGATCCGACGATCGGCATCGCCGCGGCCGGCCTGACGATCCTCCCCGACGAGGACCACCCGAGCTGGGTCATCGACGACGCCGACCTCAGCGTCGCCCTCAGCCACAACCCGATCCCAGACCCGTGGAAGGATCGCTTTGAGCCCGGGGCCCAGCGCTGGCAGGCCGACCTCGGACGCTTCGACTCCTACTTCCTCAGCGGGCCGATGAGCCTGCGCGAGCACGGGATCCCCAACCGGATACTCCTGCCGCAGGGCGAGGATCCGGGCTTCCTGATCACCGCCGACCTCGACCTCAAGGGGATCGATCCGGGGGTCTTCTTGGACGACGATCCCGAGACCGCCGGCATGATCGCCGGGACCCTCGACGGCCACCTCGGGATCCCAGCGCTGGCGATCGACCTGACCGAGGGGCTCGAGGTCACCCACGTCGAGGCGACGCTCGGCCAGCTCCAGCTCGTCCGCGATCGCGGCCCGCGGACAGACAGCCTGCCCAAGACGATCACCGCCGACGGCGGGATCAGCTACGACGTCGATCGTGGCATCGGCATCGACGCCCTCTCGGTCGCGATCAACGGCGGGCGCCTGTCGATCGACGGCGGCACCGACGGGGCGATCGAGCACCTCGCGCCCACCGAGGTCTCGCTGCGGGTCAGCGACGGTGAGGCCTTCCTCGGCGAATTCGGGCAGAGCCCCTACTTTGACCGCCTCGACGCCCGCCTCACCCTCACAGGCCCCCTCTCCGCGCCCAACGGCAACGGCGGCTCGCTCACCCTCTCGGGGGCCGGCAGCGGCGACGTCGTCGTCAGCGGCATCGACGGGGCCAAGCTGTGGATGGAGCGCGGCGAGCTCAAGGTCCGCAGCCCGAACATCGCGGTGCTGGGCGGCCGCGGCAGCTTGGACGCGAGCGTCGACCTCTTCGCCAAGGGCGAGCTGACCAGCGATCCCGAGCTCCGCCTCTCCGCCGACCTCACCGGCGTCGAGCTCGAGCGCTTCAGCGGCGGCCTCGTCCGCGGCGCCGGCGACCTCCAGATCGAGGTCGGCGACGCCTCGCGCAAGCCGGTCAAGATCTCGCAGTTCGAGTCGCAGGGGGCGCTCTACGTCCGCGAGCTCGAGATCGGCGACGCCACGTTCCGCGACGCCCAGGCCCGCTTCGAGCTCGACACCGAGGAGCTGAGGCTCGGCCAGATGAGCCTCGCCTACCACCGCGGGGTCAGCCCGAGCGTCGCCCCCAAGGTGACGATCCCGACCGGCGAGCTGAACGGGACCGGGACGATCTCCTTCGACCGCGACACCAGCCTCGATCTCCAGCTCGGCGCCTGGGGCCTGCCGCTCTCGGCCTTCGCCGACGCGATCGGCTTCAACGATCCGCCCTTCGGCGGCAGCATCACCAAGGGCACCAACCTCGAGGTCAAGGGGACGCTCGCCCAGCCCTCGGTCCAGGGCGAGGTCCACCTCCAAGCGCTCAGCGCCTCCGGGATCCCCCTGGGTCGCGGGGTGCTCAAGCTGACGACCGCCGACTTCGAGGACGGCGGAGGTCTCGGCGCCCGCCGGGAGGTCCGCCTGGACGGCGCCTTCAAGCAGCGCAAGCAGCCCAAGGACCCCGCCGACCAGCTCCGGTGGACCATGGGCGGGACCATCGCCTTCGGCGCGAAGCCCCGCCGAGGCGACGCCCCCTTCGCCGCCGAGCTCAACGCCGACTTCGGCAACCTTCCGCTCTCCCACCTCCTCTACGGGGTCGAGGGCGGCCTGCGTGACACCGTCGCCGGTCAGCTCGAAGGCGCGACCGTCCGCGCTCGCCTCTGCGATCCGGCGCGCGACCTGCTCGCCACCTGCCGCGGCTACCAAGACCGTGACGCCGGCGACTTCGACGTCCACGTCGAGATGGACCTCGACCGCCTGTGGATCCACGAGCGCGGGATCAAGACCGCCGATCCCTGCACCCACGCCACCTCGCTCTGCTCGACCACCAGCCTCCTCGCCACCCTCGACGGCTCCGAGATCCGCATGGCCGCGCCCTGGACCCTGCGCAGCGGCGCCGGCGACGGCCGCGAGCTGACGATCACCGGCGACTTCGACATCTCCGAGCCGACAGACGAGGGCAAGCCCGACGAGTGCCGCGCGTCGACCCAGCGGGCGGCGAGCCGCGCTCGCAAGGTCGAGGGCGCGACCGCCAACCTCCGCGGAGAGCTGGCGCTCTCGGCCCTGACCCCCTTCCTCAAGCCCTACGGGATCCAGCAGCTCTCCGGCGAGACCGCGGTCAACCTGGCGATCCGCGGTCACATCAGCGATCCCGTGATCCAGGGCAACGTCGACGTGCCGACCGGGAGGGTGCCGCTCACCCTCGGCATCATGGCCGGCGATCAGCCGTGGTCGGTCGACGTCCCCTCTCTCCTCGTCACCATCGCCGGCGACAACGTCTTCCCCTCCGGAACCTTGGAGATCCAGGGCCAGCGGATCGACTTCGGCGACTTCTCCCGCGACGGCCGCGAGTCGACCTACTACTCCCTCGCAGGCCCCTGCTCGGGCAACTTCGCCGTCTCCGCCCAAGGCGTGATCGACGGCAAGCTGATAGGCGACCTCCTCCCCGACGTCTTCGCCCGCGCGTCGGGGTCGATGGAGATCGACTCCTTCTTCGTCGCCGGCAACGCCGCGGACGAGCTCGCCATCGACGCCCTGCGGATGGACGTGAGCCCCGGCGATCGGGCCTTCCAGGGCACGCTGGCCCTGGCGGAGATCGAGCCTCTCGTCCTGAGCCGCGGCATCGCCCAGCTCGTCCGCTGCTCGGCGAGCGATCCCTGCCCGGGCGGCCTCGACGGCTACGCGGCGTTCATCGGCGGGCGCAGCGGGGCGGCGGCCAGCTCCGCGCCGAGCACGGCGATGCGCCTCAAGATCGGCGATCGCGGGCGGGCGACCGCCTGGGGCCACATCGTCCTCTCCCCCGACCTCGCCGAGATCTCCGACTCGCGCCTCCACATCGGCCTCGACGAGGTCTCCTACAAGCAGTTCGACAACTCCGGCCGGCCTGAGCTCCTGGCGACCGTCTCGAGCGACGACATCATCCTCGAGGGGCGCGACGGCCTGATCCTCCGCGGAGAGCTCCTGGTCGAGCGCTCTCGCTGGATCCGCGACGCCCAAGAGGGGGTCAAGGTCCTCTCCTTCGCCGATCCGAGCACCGCCCCGGAGTCGCCGCCGCCGGACCTCATCCGCGACATGCAGCTCGACCTGCGGGTGCGGACCACGGCGCCGGTGCGGGTCGACAACAACGTGATGAAGGGCGTCGAGGGCCAGGTCGCGATCGCGGTCGGCGGCACCTACAGCGACCTCGCGCTCTCCGGCAAGATCGACGTCGGCACCGGCGTCCTCGACCTGACGATCCTCGGCTCCGCCTTCGACATCCAGTACGGCAAGGTCTCCCTCGACGAGGACTACGACGAGAGCGCGGTCGACATCCTCGCGACCCGCCAGGAGCCGATCTACATCGACGGTCAGCCGCGACAGATGTCCGTCCGCCTGAGCGGCACCCTCGACTCGATCAACATGCAGTGCATCGTCCAGGGCGACACCCGCACCCGGCAGACGACCACCCGCGAGTGCGTCGACTACCTGGTCCTAGGCGCCGGCAGCCGCGAGGTCGCCGACACCAGCGGCGTCCGCCGGACCGGCGGCGGCGGCCTGCTCGGCAAGCCGATAGGTCTCGTCGGCTCCCTCACCGAGCTCAAGCTCGAGCGTTACATCGAAGAGTCCGCCCCCAGGGTCGCCCCCTTCGTCCCCGACGTCGGCCTCCGCCTCGGCCAGTACGGCATCGAGGTCGACGCCGAGACCCCCCGCCCCTGGTTCCGCTCCGAGTGGGGCAACCTCAGCGTCGGCGCCGGCTACACTCGCGGCTACCCGGGGCTCCTCCTGCGCAACTCCTACAACTGGCGGATCCGCCTGAAGATCCTCGACAGCGCTACGCTCGAGCTCCGCGACAGCAAACGGTCGTACTACAACGAACGCATCATCTTCGATCCCCTGCGCCAACAATCGCTCGAGCTCCGAATTGACCACAAGCTCCCAAGCCTCCGCTGACGGCCGGACGAGACTGGCAGCCTGCGGGGAGGGCCCCCTGGGCGCTCCCGCAGCCGCACTCGGCGCCCTCGGTCCTGCCAGCTCCGCGACGCCGGACGAGACGTCACCGCGACCGTCGACGGGCTCGACCGCGTCGTCCGCGGAGCGCGGGCTCGCAGCCCGTCGCGAGGGCGACAACGCGCCGCGGCACCGAGCTGTACGGCAGGTCTTGGCGGAGCCGAGCGGGACAAGGGCAGGCGCGCGGGACTCTCTCCGCGGGGCGCTGGGCCCACGACGACGCTCCCAAGGCTGCCCTGAGCAGGCGAGGCGGCGACGACCTGCGGCTCGGGTGACGCAGGCGGCGGTAGTCCGCGCCTTGGCGGCGGCGCTGTGGATCATCAGCGGCCTCAGCAGCGCCGACACCATCGCGGCCGCGGCTGCCCCTGCGACGGAGAGCCGGGGCGCGGACGGAGGCTCGGGCAAGGGCGGAGAGCCCAAGCCGCCCGAACGCCCCCCGTCGCTCGACGACGACGCGCCAGGCGAGGAGACCCCCGATGATCGCGACGCCCTCGGCAAGCCTGGGGTGCCGGGGCCCGACCCGACGCCCGACCCGAAGCCCGACCCGACGCCCGACGTCGACGTCCCCGACTTCAGCGTCGACATCGAGGATCCCGCCCCACCCCCGCCCTCTGCGGACGGCTCCGGCTCGGCCTCGGCCTCCGCATCGTCGGCGGAGAGCGCCGACGAGGGCGCCATGAACGACTCCCTCTGCGCCTTCAGCGACTCCCCGACCGACCCCCTCGCCCCCCTCGACACCGCCCTCGCCACCCTCGTCGACGCCGGCTTTCAGGTCGGCGCGCGGCAGTCGAGCAAGACCATCCGCGGCCTCGCCTGCTCGACGACGATCAACGGCAACGCCCTCGCCGGTCGAGCCCTCCCGCCCGATCAGGGGCTCTTGCGCTACGTCCTCGAGCGGACGGCGATCGAGGGCTTTGTCATCGTCCTGGTGCCGACCGGCTCCCTCACCGTCGAGATGATCGCCCGCCCCGCGCTCGGCACCGACGAGCGCGGCCTCCTCTTCGCCAACATCGAGCGGATCTCGATCGACGGCGCCTTCCTCAAGCGTGACAGCGGCGAGCGGCTGACGGAGATCATCGGCCTCGCGCCGGGCACCGAGAGCCCGACCTGGATCGCGGCCAAGCTCCAGCAGCTCGGCTACCGCGCGGACTTTTACCCGGTCGCCGCCGGCGAGATCATCGTCCAGGTCTCACCGGGCCGGAGCATCCGCCGGGTCCGGGTCCACAACAGCATCCCCCTCTCCAAGAGCGACATCCAGCGCGAGCTGAGCATCGACGCCCGCCCCGGCGCCCTCGCCTACGGCGGCTGCGTCGAGCCGTCGAACATCCGCGGCGACAAGCTCCCGCCGATCTGCGACCCCGACGACCTCGCCTGCCAGCAGTGGGAGCGCGACGAGCTCTCCCGCCTCGATCGCTTCCTCTTCGATCGCGGCTATCTCCGCGGCGACGCCCGCCTGGCCCTGGTCTGCGGCCGCGCCGACAACGAGGCCGATCTCCACATCTACATCGACAAGGGGCCGGCCTATCGGGTCCGACGCGGCGACCTGACGATCAAGGGGAACGTGCCTATCCAGGATCACCGCTGGATCAAGCGGACCTTCCTCCCGCGGGTGAAGGCGACCCCCTTCCCGTCGCGGCTGACCCGGACCCACGTCGAGACCGCGCTCGACCGCGCCGAGCAGCGCTACGCCGAGCCGGGGAGCGGCATCCTCCGCCCCGGCTCGACCCAGAGCGCGCTCCAGCTCCCCTACCCCGACGTCAACGTCAACACCTCCTACGAGGATCTCGAGCCCACCGACATCCCGAACGCGCAGAACCTCCCGCTGACGGTCTCGATCGACCTCGGTCGCGGCGTCCGCACCTCCTTCCTCGGCGAGAGCTCGTTTAGCGACAAGCGCCTGCTCTCCCAGCTCTCCCTCTTTCGCCGCCGCGAGTCCCCCAACGCCCAGAGCGCCAAGCGAGAGGCCGCCAACCTCCGCGCCTTCCTCCAGAGCAAGGGCTACCTCCTGGCCACCGTCGAGGGGCGCTACGAGGAGTTCGGCCAGAGCGCCCCCTCCGGGCTCTACTTCGTCATCGACCAGGGGCCGAAGGTCACCGTCCGCTCCGTCGATCTGACCGTCGGCGTCGGCGTCCCGCCGGCGGTCTCGTCCGAGATCCGCCGCGAGTTCAACCGGGTCCGCAGCACCACCCGCGGCGGCTCCTTCTCGGAGACCGCGATCGCCGAGGATCTGGGCGCCTTGGTCGACGCCTATCAGTCCCGCGGCTACCCCTGCGTCCGCACCGAGGTGAAGGTCGGCTTTTGGCGCGACGGGCTCAACCACCCCGGAGAGCACGCGATCGTCGACATGGCGAGCATCCTCGATCGACCGACGACCCCGGTCTGGGCCGAGCGCGACTTTGAGCGCGCCGGCCTCGAGGCCCTGCGCAAGGAGTCCAGGGCCCGCCTCTACGTCCGGATCACCGTCGATCCCGGGCCGCGGGTCTTCACCGCCCGGCGGACCGAGCGGGTCCGCTACCTCGAGGTGCCGATCCCCGGCGATCGCGACGTCTCCAACCTGCCGCTGACGACCGACGGCCAGTGGGGCACCAAGCGGATGCTCAACGAGACCGTGCTCCGCCCGGACGGCCGGGTCGTCCCCGGCGGCGTCCCGGTGACCAACAGCCTCGATCGCGACGCGGAGCAGGAGATCGTCAACAACTACCAGGGCAGCGGCTTCCCGCTGAGCGACGTCGAGCTCCGCTGGATCTACCGCGACCCCCGCGGCGTCGAGCACCTCGTCCCCTCCGCCCGCCGCCTCACCGACGCCGACGTCGGCATGTGCACGGCCTATCGCTCTGGCACCGCGGTCGAGGTCGGCGCCGAGATCAGCGTCTACGAGGGCCGCCGCGGCTCCTTCGGCGACACGCTCCTGCGCGGCAACTTCAAGACCCGCCCCTACGTCCTCCGGCGCGAGCTCTCCTTCGCGGAGGGCGACGAGTACAGCGCGCTCAAGGTCGAGGACTCGCAGGCGCGGATCGACGGCACCGGCGTCGCCTCGTCGATCACGGTCACCCCCTACCCGGTCGGCTGCGAGCTCGACTCGACCGCCGAGGCCTGCACCGTCCACCACGTCGTCGACGTCCGCGAGGCCAAGGACGTGTCGATGGAGCTCTCCTACGGCCTGGGCTTTGCCACCCTCGACCCCTTCTACGTCTTCGTCCGCCCCTCCTTCCCCAACGTCTTCGGCACCGCCTGGGACCTCGATCTCGCCGGCCACTTCGGCGTCGACACCTCGTCGCTGCCGGCGACGCTCCCCTTCCTCGGCGCCTGCGCCGGGCTCAAGTGCTACGAGCGGAGCGCCCGCGCCTCGCTCATCCGCCAGCGCGTGCTCGGCTCGCCGCTCACCCTCCAGATCTCCGGCCAGTACCAGCAGCGCCTGACCCCCGCCCGCGGCGCGATCGTCTCCGCCGTCGGCAACTTCAGCCTGACCTACCCGATCACCCGCCAGATCAAGACCTACGTCGGCTACCTGATCCAGAAGAGCAACATCTCCAAGGACATCGTCAAGCCGACCACCGCCGCCGACGGGCTGGTGCTCAACCGCCGCGACGGCATCGTCACCGACCGCACCGGCGCCATCCAGAGCGGCTTTGTCTACACCAACGTCGAGGACAACCCCTTCAACCCCGAGGACGGCTTTATCGCGAGCGCCGACATCATGCTCGCCTCGCCCTTCCTCGGCGGCCTCGACTGGTGGATCCGGGGCGAGACAGCCTGGCAGCACTTCATCCCGATCCCGCTCACCGACAACCGCCTGAGCTTCCGCTACGCCCTCCGCTACGGCCACGCCCTGCCGATCGCCGCCCTCCCCGGGGCCAACACCACCTCGATCCCGGAGGTCTGGCGCTACTTCGGCGGCGGCACGGTCGACCTCGGCCTGCGCGGGATCGCCCCCGAGACGATGCTCGTCGACGTCGAGGAGATCGACCAGGGCAGCGGCGTCCAGCGCCTGAGCTACACCGCCCAGGGCGGACACATCCGGGCCCTCGCCACCCTCGCGCTCCAGGTCATCTCGGTCCGCGACTTCCTCGGCGGAAAGCTCGCTCACTCGCTCTTCTTCGACTTCGGGATCCTCACCCAGAAGTGGTCGGGCGTCGACCTCTCGCGGGACTTTCGCCGCAGCGTCGGCGTCAACTTCCTCAAGTGGGACATCCGGATCGTCACCGCCGCCCTCGGCTACGCGGTCCTCCTCCCCAACTCGATCGCGCCCGGCAACGTCCACGCCACCGACGACCCCAACGGCCGCTTCGTCTTCGACGTCGGCATCACCTTTTAGGGGGACGAGGCGCACGCTCGTGGAGCTCCAGCGGAGCTCGGGCGGATCACCCAGGGAGCCTGCGGGCGCTCGCTGAGCCCCAGAGAACAGACGAGCGCGCCCCACGAGGAGCGCGCCCATTCCTGCACACGCAGGGCGACAGCGCTACTGCGGGTTGATCTGCTTCTGGTCGAGCCCGCCCGGGTAGGCGTAGGAGTCGTACGAGTCGTAGCCCAAGACGACGACGCCGAAGGCCTGGTCGCCGTCGAGGGTGTGGACGCCGTCGGCGACCGGCACCCGGCCGACCTCCCACTCCGTCGGGTTGTCCGCGGGGCCCACCGGGGCGAAGACGTTCTGGTCGACCTCCACCCCGTCGAGGGTGATCGCCGAGCCTGTCTTCTTGGTCAGGACCATCCAGTCGAGGTTCCAGTTGCTCGGGACCAGGACCACGTAGTCCCGGCGGAACTGCTCGACCGGGACCGCCTGGGCCATCGCCGGATCGCCGGCCTTGTCGGTTCCGACGCCGCTCACCTGGAACGACGAGCTCATGTACTGCATCAGGTAGATCGGCTTGTCGGCCTCGATGTAGAAGTCGCCGGGGTTGGTGACGCTGCCGGTGACCGCGAGCTCGATGAGCTCGCCCTTCGCCATCGTGAAGTCGGGCATCGGGATCCCGGTGACCTCGGCGTGGGCGTCGACGTGGACCGAGGTGTTGTCCTCCGAGGCGAAGAGATGCCAGTACGAGGCCTCCTGCTTGCCCTGGGAGCGCACCGGCCAGCGCGCGGCGACGTAGGAGGTGCCCCAGGTCTGGAGCCCGTAGACCTGCTCCTCCAGGTGATCACAGCAGCAGCCCTGGGTCGGGATGTTGGCGCACCAGTGGGTCGAGAAGACCGAGATCGGCTTGTCCGAGGTGATGTAGCTGCCGGAGAACTCGCCCGAGGGGGAGTCGAGCTGGATCACGTCGGCCTCGTTCAACACCGGCAGATCGACGGTCTGCCCGGCGCCGATCGCCGGGATCCCACCGCCGGCCTGGACGTTGGTCGTCGAGGTGATCTGGACGTGGGTGTCGTCCTCGGTCGCGGCGATGTTGATCTGGGCCGCGCCGAAGCTCGGCTCGCCCCAGCCGAGCACGTAGTAGTACTGGTCGAGGGTGTTGCGCGGGAGGAGGAGCGAGGCGTCGCTGGTGAAGGAGCTCTGACCGTTGACCGGCTGGAACTGATAGGCGATCAGCGGGACGTCGGAGACGACCTTGTAGGCGCCGCGGGGGTTGATGTTGGTGTAGTTGACGTGGCGGTCGGGGACGTCGAACTGGTGGAGCATCTTCGGCCCGACCATCACCTCTTGCAGCGTGTTCCACTGGTTGCCGTCGTGGACCTGCACCTGGACGTTGGCCGTGTACTGGCTGTCGACGTTGGAGACGACGATCGCGTAGGGCTGGACGTCGAAGTTCTCGACCGGGTCGTTGTTGGCGTCGACGCCGTAGTACTCGCAGCCGACCGATGAGAGGGCGTCCTCCGCCTTCGCGCAGAGGGTCACGCAGGCGCCCGAGGAGCAGACGTTCTTCTCGTCGCACTCGACCGCGTCGCCCCAGCTGAGCCCGTCATCGCTGCACACCTCGTAGGCGGTCTCGGTGGAGCACTGGACCTGGCCGGGGTTGCAGACCAGGTCGGGGCCGGTCGTCGTCGTCGTGCTGGTCGAGGAGTCGGTCGCGTCCGTCGTCGCCTCCGTGCCGTCCGTCCCCTCCGTCGCCGTCCCGTCCGTCGCCGTCGCCGTCCCGTCCGTCGCCTCCGTCGTGCCCATCGTCGCCGAGGCCGACATGCTGCCGCCCTCGGTCTCGGCCGCGGTCGACGATCCCGAGGCCGTCGCCGTCGCCGTCGCCGTCGCCGTCGCCGTCACGGTCACCGTCGCCCCGGTCGAGGCCGTGTCTGTGCCGCTGTTGCTCGTCTGGTCCCCACCGTTGCAGGCGAGGACCGCGGCGACGAGAGAGGTGCTGGTGAGTACGGGTCGAAAATTGGTCAAGGCTTGGATCCTCCTTCTCGGATCGGCCCATGCTCGCACAGCCAGGGACCTCCTCGCGACGGGATCCTAGCGACAGGATCCTGGCGCCCCGCCGGACCGCGCCCGGCCGAGGGTTTCTACTCGGTGATCACCACGGCGGATCCCCGGCCAAAGCCGCCGACCCCGGGGGAGACCGAGTGCCAGCCGTCGGGGAGCGCCGGCTGGGTATGACCGAAGAGCCAGCGGGCGTCGCTCGGCGAGAGGTTGACGCAGCCGTGGCTGCGGACCAGGCCAAAGCCGCCGTGCCAGAACGCGCCGTGGAGGGCGACGTTGTTGTGGAAGTACTGCGTCCACGGCACGTCTTCGATGGAATAGGCGTCCTCTTCGATCGGCTGATCCCGCATCGACGTGGCGATGTGCTTGCTCTGCAGGCGATGGACCCCGACCGGGGTCATCCCCGGCTCCTTGCCGGTCGACACCAGGGTCGCGAAGACCGGCGTGTCCCCCTCGTAGGCGACCAGGGTCTGCTCTGAGAGGTCGACGTGGACCCAGTGCTCGTCCTCCCGGACCCCCGGCGGCCGGCGGATCTTGGCCGCGACCGCGACCGCGTACTCGCGCATCAGGTTGCCCTCTTCGTCCTCCCAGTGGGGGTGGACGCCGATCACAACCTTGCGCTTGAAGGGGTGGAGAGAGAGGCGCGCGGGCGAGACGTCAGCGTCGACGAGCACGTCGGACCCCTCCGCCTCGCGCTTTTTCATCCCGGTCTCGCGGACGATCCAGTAGAGCGGGAGGTCGTCGGCGCCGCCCGGGAGCACCTGGCCCTTGAAGGTCGAGCCCTCGCGCTGGGCGAGCTGGTACTTCTTGGCGTAGACCCCGCGCAGGGTCCGGAGGAAGCGGCGCTCGCTCTTCATCGCCTCGCCGGCGACGGTCACGTAGTAGGCGGCGTTCAGGTACTCCTTGACCACCGCCGGGACCTCCGCGGGGCGCTGCGCCGGGTGGGTCGGCATCGGCTCCCGCCCGTGCTCGTCGATCCAGGCCTTCGCCGCCTCGTCCGCCAGGTCCTGCTCGCCGAAGGACGGCAGCCGGTGGAAGAAGGGCGTCCCGTCGTGGTTGACCCGCCAGTAGTCGTAGGGGAGCGAGTCGTCGATCCGCGGCTTCGGGACGTTGATGATCCCGTCGTCGGGCGGGTCATCGGCGATCTTGATCCCCGCCTGGAGGCAGATCCACCCCCGCGGGTAGACCCGATGCCAGCCCTTGGTGCAGTGGCCGCCGAAGCTCAGCTCCGCGTCCACGCGGACCCGCGAGCCCGCGCGGAGGATGCCGATGATCGGCGCCTCGAGATCCGTGCGCTCCCGGAGCACGACCGCCGGGCTCGTGACCAAACCGTGCTTGGGGTAGTCGGCGAGGGCGTCGCCGCTCCCGTCCGAGCTTCCGTCCGAGCTACCGTCCGAGCTCCCGTCCGAGCTCCCGTCGAAGATCGGCGGGAAGCCGAGATACCCCTCCGCCGGGTCGGCCTTCATCCACTCGGGCAGGTCGGCGCGCACGGTCTTCTTCGCCGGCTCTCCTTGACCATCCTCATCCCCATCGGCGCGCACGCCCGCGCCCTCGGGATCTGCGCTCTCCCCTGCGCCGCCGCCGTAGGGCGAGGATCCCTCCGGGTCCGCGCCCTCGCCCGCAGCGCCCAGGATCTGCCCCCCGGAGTCCTCGTCGGCCTCCGCCGGCGCAGAGCCGCCGGGGCCCCCTCGGGTCGCCCCTAGTTCATAGCCGATCGCCACCAAGGCCCCTCCAAGGGCCATGCTGCCGAGGATCTCGATGAGCCTGGTGTACTTGTGCGGCATCGGGGGCCCGCGGGACGATAATCGGTGACCCGGAGCCTCGCAACCCGCCCCCGCGGGTCAATTCGTCGGAGGTGACACCGCGAACTTGCCCCGGAGCGCTCGCCTGGCCCATCCTTCTCGCCGTGCTGCCCGCCCGCTCACCCCGGCGCCCCGGGACCCTGTCCCCGCGCCGCTGGTCCCTGCTCGCCGCCCTCACGCTCTCGCTGGCGGCCCCGGAGGCGCTCGCAGCTCCGCCGGTCAGCGACGCTGACCCCGCGGCGTCGCCGGCTCCACCGGCGGAGGCTCCACCGGCGGAGGCTCCAACCGCCGCCGACCCTGCCGTCTCCGACGCCGCCTCCGAGCCAGCCGACCAAGACAGCGCCGCTGAGGACGCCGCTGAGCCGAGCTCGGCGGAGCCCGAAGGCCCGGTCGACGACGACGCTGGCGATGAAACCGGCGATGAAACCGGCGATGACGAGGCCGAAGCGGAGGACGACGCTAGCGCCGAGGACACGGAGGCTCTCCCGACGCCTCCGCGGGTCGACGGGATCTACGTCGGCCTCACCGCCTACGTCCCCCTGAGCTTCGCCCGCGTCCGCAACCTCGACACCCCTGGGGTCTACGTCGGCCCCGGCGGCAGCTTCCGCGCCGGCGAGGTCGTCTATCCGTGGATGACCATCGGCATCGAGCTCACCGGTGAGCTCGCCTATCAAGCCGACCAACGCATGGGCCAGGGCGCCTTCCTCGTCGACGTCGGCTTCCTGCCGGTGCCCAAGCGTCCCCTCTCCCTCCACGTCGGCTTCGGCATCGGCGGCGGAGCCATCCGCGAGGACGGCGTTGAGGGCCGCAAGGGCTACGGCGGCGCCGCCTTCAAGGCCGCCGTCCGCTACGAGTTCTTCCCCCTCGCCAAGTCCTTCCGGCCCAAGCGCGGCGGCGGCTTCGGCCTCGGCCCCGAGGTCGGCTGGCTCGGCTTCACGCCCGCGGCCGCCGGCCGACCGATGTCAAACACGGTCTACCTCGGCCTGACGACGACCTATTACTTCGGCTCCTGAACCTCAGCCGCGGGACCCTCGGCGAGCCGCGGCGGAACTACGGCCTGCGCCGGCTCGGACGTCGGTTTGAATGTCGGACCGAACCTCGAGGACCTCAGCGAATGTCGGACCGAACCTCGAGGACCTCAGCGACGGACGATCCTCACCGTCTCGATCACCTCAGGATCGTTCGGTCGATCGTTCGAGTCCCGCGGCACCAGGGCGATGTCATCGGCGAGCTCGGCCCCCGCCTCGTCGCAGCGGCCGAAGACCGTGTGCTTGCCGTCGAGGTGCGGCGTCGGGCCCAGGGTGATGAAGAACTGCGCCCCGCCGGTCCCGGGACCGCGGTTGGCCATGCTCAGGATCCCGGCGTCGTCGTGGGTGTGGGTCGGCCCGATCTCGTCTTGGATCACGTAGCCCGGGTTGCCGGTCCCGGTCCCGGTCGGGTCGCCCGCCTGGATCATGAAGCCGGGGATCACCCGGTGGAAGGTGACGCCGTCGTAGTAGGGCCCGGTCGTCCACTCGCCGCCCTTGAGGAAGGGCCGGAGGCCGCGGGCCAGGCCGACGAAGTTGGCGATGGTGTTCGGCGCCTCACGCTCGAAGAGCTCGCAGTTGATCACACCGCGGGAGGTCACAAACTCGACCCAGAGGGCGCCGTTGCCGGGGAGCCCGGCGAGCGCCTCCTCGAGGGTGAAGACACCCTCCTTCGGATCCCCCTGCGCCGTGTTGAAGGCCCGCATCTCCGCCGGCGACATCCCCGGAGCCGCAACCTCGCCCGCCTTGTAGCGCGCAGGATCGGCCTCAGGAGCCTCCTCACCGCCGCCCCCGGCCCCTGCCTCCTTGGCCGGCTCAGCAGGCGGTGGCGTGGTGCGCAGAGCCGCGAGGCGAGCGGCTTCGGCCTCATTCTCGGCGGCCATCTCCTCCGGGAGCGGAGGCGGCGCGTTAAAAACGCACGCGCTCAGCGACAGGGCCGACATGACGACGCCAGCGCGGGAACAACGCGCCAACAGCGCACGCCCGTTCGACGGGAGGGGTTCGGTCTTGCTCGGAGCTCGCATGCGCGGCGGTGAGGTTGGCCGCTTGAAAGCAGCTTGACAAGCCCCCCGCGCTCGCTGCACAAAAGCCGCCCACCCGAACCTACGAGCGAGAAGCGCGTGGCCAATCATAAATCGGCAGAAAAACGGAATCGTCAACGCATCAAGCGGAGGGAGCGCAACCTGCTCCACCTCAGCACGATGCGCACCTACATCAAGCGCGTCCGCAAGGCCCTCGCGGCCGAGGACCTCGACGCAGCCAAGACCAACCTCCCTCTCGCCATCCAGGCGATCGACAAGGCTCGGTCCAAGGGCGTCATTCACATCAACACCGCCTCCCGGTACGTCTCTCGCCTCACCTTGGCGATGAACCGGGCCTCAGCCTAAAGCCCTTCGGGTGGAGTGAACGAGCGCGCGCCGGTCCGCCGGCGAGCGCTCTTCTTCTTTGGTTCGAGCTTGGTGCGAGGACCTCCAGCGGGTCCGCCCTCCGCGTCGCGAAGCGGATGAGATCGCCCCTCCCCGAGGGTGCTCGGAGCCGCGCGATCTCCTCCGTCGTAGTGCATCCGTCGTAGTGCATCCTCCGTCGTGCATCCTCCGTCGTGCGTACTTCCTACGTCGCGCCCGGCGACCGCCCGCACCTCGGCCAGCAGCGCCGCGGCAGGAGGCCCACGGCGGGCCCCAGCCCCCCGGATGACACCGCGCACAGCGAGGCCCCCCAAACGCACGCTCCCGAGGAGCCATCGCTGGCCCGCTCAGCGTCGACCAGGCGACGAAGCCGCTCCGCGAGCGCGCGGGACTCTCGCCAGGGCCCTGACGGGGCCCGCGGCGCGAGCACAGGGGCCTCTCGCGGCCCGCTAGCGCCGGGCGTCGACCCCGGGGAGGGCCCCGCAGGTCTCCAGGATCCAGCGCTGGAGCGCCAAGTAGGGCGACGCATAGGCGATGTGCGAGCCGCCCTTCAGGTCGTAGTCGAGGCGGGCGAGGCCGGCGTAGGCCGCCCGTAGGCGCTCCATCGAGAACCCCTGCGCCTGCGACTCGATCTTGCGGACCAGGAAGGACGGGACGTCGGCGACCTGGGCGTAGCGCCCCTCGTTCGCCTTGGCGCTCATCACCAGGCGGATCTGCCGGGTCAGCAGCGCGAAGAGCCTGTGCGCCAACCCGGTGTCCTTCTCCCCGGCGGCGAAGATCTGGGCGAGGAGCGAGAGCGCGTCCCGGTGATCGCCGCGCCCGACCGCGTCGGTGATCGCGAAGATGTCGACCTCGCGGGTCTGGGCGACCACCGCGTGGACATCGGCGACCCCGAGGCGCGTCCGGTCGCCCGCGTAGAGGATCACCCGATCGAGCCCCTCGAGGATCTCGGTTCGGCCGGTGCCGACGGAGGAGATCAGGGCGTGCGCCGCCTCGACGTCGAGGGATCGCCCGCGCTCCCGCGCCTCTGCGATCACCATCTGCCGAGCGTCGTCGTCGCGCTTGAAGGCCTCGAACTTCTGGGCGACGGCCCCCCTCGCCTTCTTTGTCGTCGTCACCAGCTTCGAGCGACCGTCGATCGAGGCGCCGGTGATCACCAGCACCGTCGTCGGGCTCGGCGCCTTGATGTACTCGGCGATCGCGTCGAGGGCCTTCTCGCGGGTCGACGCCGGGCCACCATCCTCACCCCGCCCGCCCTTGCCGAGATCGTCGGGGTTGGAGAGCTCGACCAGGCGCTTCGCCGCGAGCATCGGCACCTGGGCGCAGGCGTCCAGCACCTGCGAGGCGGAGCGCACATCGACGCCGTCAAAGCGCTCGTGGTTGAACGCCGCCATCGACTGGGCGGTCGGATCGTCCGCCGGGATCAGGGCCTCGCGGATCGCGTCGACGACCTCGCGGATCGCCGCCGGCTCGTCCCCGTAGAGCAGGTAGACGGGCGCGAGCTTGCCGCTGGCGATCGCCCGCGTCAGCTCCTTGACGGGATCGCCCACGCCCTACACAGCCTCGAGGGTCGCGACCACCTCGATCTCCGAGGTCATCGGCATGAAGTCGAAGATCGACACGTCGGTGATCTTAAAGCCGCCGTCCACCAGGACCCGGAGATCGCGGGCGAGGGTCGAGGGGTCACAGGCGACGTAGACGATCCGCTCGCTGGTGATCTTGGCGATCGCCTTGCTGCCGATCCGACCGAGTCCGCGGCGCGGAGGATCGAGCACCGTGATCTCGTACCCCGACTCGCCGCGGGCGATCTTCGGCAGGAGGTTCTCCGCCTTGCCGTGCTTGGCGTTGACCGGGAGCTTCCACTCCTCGGCCAGCGCGCGGAGGTAGGAGATCGACTCGCGGTTGTCGTCGAGCGCCCAGATCCCGGTGGCGTGGCGGGCGAGCTCGCGGGTGAAGTTGCCGGCGCCGGCGAAGAGCTCGAGCACCCGCTTGCCCCGCGGCCGCGCCGCTTCGATCACGTGGCGGATCAGCAGCGCGTTCTGCTCGGCCTGCGCTTGGGTGAAGACGAAGGGCCCCGCGGCCATCGAGATCAGGCCCTCGCCGCCGTCGATCGCCATCGACGTGACGCCGACGCTGTGACGCTGACGACGACCGCGGAGCGCCACCCCGACGAGCGTCTCGTCGAGCGCTCGCTCGCGGATCGCGACGTCCAGCGCCTCGCTCGGCGCCACGCCGGGGAGCCCGAGCACCGCCCGCTTGCCGTCGCTGAGACCGACCACCTCGCCGCTCCTCGGCAAGATGTCGCTCACCGCCCGCAGACGCTCCATCGCCCGGTTGAGCGGAGCGTCGAGGACCATGCAGTGATCGAGGTCGACGATCGAGTGCGAGCGCTCGCGGCGAAAGCCGAGCTCAAACTCGCCGGTCTCCTTTGAGTAGTGGAGACGCGCGCGCCGACGGTAGCCGAGCGCCTTCGGGCTCGCGACCGCCCGGTTCACCTCGACGTTGAGGTGGCGGAGCTGGCCGTTGACGATCTCCCGCTTGAGCTCGATCTGGGCCGCAGGATCGACGTACTGCCAGTTGCAGCCGCCACAGCTGTCGGCGTAGGAGCAGGGCGGCGTGACCCGGCTCGGCGATCGCGTGAGGAGCTCGTCGGTCGCGCCGCGGATCATGTTCTTCGCCTCGCGCAGGCGATACGCCGTGACCCGCTCGCCCGGCAGCGCCCCGTTGACCAGCCAAACCCGCGGATCGGCCTCCTCCCCCTCACCGCGACCAACGCCCTGACCGCCGTGGGCGATCCCGTGAATTCCTACGATCTCTGGGCTTTGCGCGTCCATGGGCGCGGAAGCGTACCTGATCGCCAAAGACGTGCATACCCCGCAATCAAGCGACCTCGCCGGCCCCGCGTCCGCCCTCCAAGCTCACCCCTCCGCGGACCCGCGACCCACGACCGCGGCCCTCCTTCACCGCTGACCTCATCTTCTCCTCACAGGAGGACCTCAACTCTCCCGCCCACCGCGGAGCTCACGGAACACCACGGCTCCCGAGCCCGTGCATCCGCTCAGGGATAGCGAACGCCGAGGACAAACGACTCCCAGGCCCGCCGAAACGCCCCCAGATCCGCATACCCAAGCTGCCTCGCCATCGCCGCGATCAGCCGCAAGCCGCCGTCCTCCTGGGCCCCGCCCGCCACTAGGCGACGCCACAGATCCACCAGTACGCCCTGCTCTTGGAAGAAGTAGAGCAGGTAGCGGGCCATCGCGTAGTTCGTCCCGCGCTCCTCGCCGTAAAAGGACGCAGCGTCGCTCGCGAGGAGCTTCTCAAACGTAGGGGCGATCCCCGCCCGGAGCGCGTGGTGAAGCCCCGGGAGCCGCCAGTTCGGCATCCCCACCAGATGCCCGTCCCGATCCCGACACTGCTCGAAGAGCGACGCGAGGCCCTCGTCGAGCCAAGGGCGAGCCCCCGGGAAGTTCGCCCGCAGGAGCGGGTGCGTCATCTCGTGGACCATCGTCCCGCCGCCGGTGGCGATGTTCATCACCAACGCCCGCTTCGACCCGTCGTAGTAGCCGAAGGGCGTCTCCGGCTCTTCGCCGAAGATCTCCCGCGTGTGCCGGCGATAGGTGGTGTCGTCCGCGAAGAGATAGGCGACCACCGGCTCGCTCGGATCGCGGCTGAAAAAGTCGAGACGGAGGCGGTCCAGCGCCATCCGCACGAGCGACTCTGCGTAGTCGCCGAGCCGCTCTTCGCTCAGGTTTCCAGTGAGGATGAAGGGGCCGACGACCGCGACCGGCCAGCCCCGACCGGCCAGCTCCAGCGAGAGGCCGCGGACCCGCTGGGCCACCTTCAACCCCGGCATCCGCCCGCCCCTGCCTGGCGCCGCGCTCAGCTCACGGGGCACCCGCAGCGTCACGGCGCTGACCTGCCGCCCCCCGCCATGCTTCTTCGGCCAGCGACGGGCGAGCTCCCGCCGGTGCAGCGAGAGCTCCGCGCCGACCCGAGGATCATCGATCCGCAGCCGCTTCCCCCGGAGCCCGCGGAGGACGACAAAGTCGCCGGTCCCGAGCTCGAGGAGCAGCGCGTCCGAGGCGCTCTCCAGATCGGCGAGCGCCGCCATGAGACCGCGCTCCGCGTCCCCCTGGACATCGGCGGCCCAGTGGTTCGCCGTCGCGCCCAGGGCGAGAGCGGCGCGCACAAGCCCCTCCGCATCGGCGCCTCGCCCCTCCGCAGGATCGACGCCTGCGAGCTCAAAGACGTCCGCGGGGGAGATCCGTCCGCCGAGGCCTGAGAGCGCCATCGTCAGGGCAGCTTCGCCGCTAAACCCCGCCTGCGCCGGGACAAACCTCGGAGCGCTCGCCGCCGCGACCGCCCCGGGGCGAGCGCAGAGGGCGATCCCTGCCGCAGCTCCGGCGATAACGACCCTGCGCCGGCGAATCAGCACCTGGCCTAGGGTAGCAGTCCGAGGTCTTCGCGGTACCCTGCAGGACTCGGTCGTAGGCCATCGATGCGCTCGATCACTGACCATCTCCCGCGTAGGGGCCCGCGCACCGCAGCCGCGCTCATGCTCGCCCTGAGCCTCGCGTCGCCGGGGCTCGCCGAAGCGCGCTCCAAAGCCGAGCCGACGAGCCCCGAGACCGTCGGGGAGAGCCCCGCCCAGGAGCCCACGCAGCTCGTCCTGATCTGCCTGAGCGACGCGGAGCCAGCCGCTGTCGAGCGGACCCTCACCGCCCTCCGGGCCGAGCTCGCCGACCTCCCGGCGACGGTCAAGGCGGTCTGCAGCGCGACCCCGGGGCCCCTCACAGAGCGCGTCGAGCATGCGACCGCGGTCACCCTCAAGGAGGCGGCCTTGGCCGCGATCTGGCTCGACGTCGAGGGCGAGCACCGGGTTCTCTACACGCTCGACCCGGAGGCCGGCACGGTCCGGACCCGACGGATCGCCGTCAACAGCGGGAGCGAGCTGGCGGATCTCGACGCCCTCGCCGTGATCGCCCGCTCGACCCTCGACTCGCTCCTCCGCGATCAAGCTGGCCGCAGAGCCGCGCCAGCGCCGACCCAGACCCCGCCCCAGGTCGCGACCCCGCCCCCCGCGCTCCCCACAACCCCCCCCAACCCGCAAGCTGAGGCCCGCGGCCAGCTCCGCCTGATGATCGGCTACACCGGCAACCGCTACGCTCCGGCCCTGAGCTGGCAGAGCGGGCTCGACCTCGCCGCGACCTACCTCTGGCCGGGAGGGGCCTACGCCGGGGCCTCGTACCTCGTCACCTCGCCGATCTCGCTGGAGCCTCACCCCCTCGGCGGCGACGATCTCATCTTCGGCAAGATCCGGCGACGCCCCTTCACCCTCCTCGCCGGCTACGAGGGGCTCTGGTCGGTCAGCGACTCGGCGAAGGTCGGCCTCGAGGCCGAATTCGGGGTCTCGCTCGACGTCTTGGCCGCCCGCACGCCCGTCGACTGCCTCGACGAGCCCTGCACCACGGTCCACACGCTCGAGACCTACGACCCGCTGCTCTTCAACCTCGGCTTCGCGCCGCGGGTCCGCCTCCTCGTCGAGCCTCACCCCGCCCTGCTCCTCTACTTCGGCGTGGGCGTCGACGCCTTCGCCGACCAGAAGGTCTACGCCTATTGCAGCGAGGACTCCCCCCCCTGCACCGGCGACAACCTCCTCTTCGCCGCCTACAACCTCCGCCCGCTGGCCCAGGCCGGCCTTATCTTTCGCATCTAGCGCCAGCCTGATGCGGCAAACGCCCGTGTCCCCCTACCGAACGTGAACTCATCACCGGCGACCGGCGACCGGCAGGGAGGAAAAGCCCCGCCGCCATGGACCCGAATCTTCTTGTGAGGCTCAACCGGTGCAAGAGCAGCTCAGCCTACGTCCTCAGCTCACCTCCACAGGAGGACGAGCCGGTGGACGGGCGACGCGCATAGGCCCCTTGGGACAAGGGGCCTACGCGCGCTCCGACCTGTCTAAGAGAGTGGCGTCCCCCCCTTGACCGGCCTTCGCCTCGGCCTCCACCCCCTACCCCGACCTTCGCGCCCGAGGTAACCGCCGAAGAGCGAGCAAGAGACCTGTGGGCGAGCATCGATCCGCCCTGCCTCTCCGCGGACTCTCTCGAGAGACCTCACCAGCGCGAGAGCGCGGACCTCTCGCCCGAGGCCACAGGGACCGGACTACTTCTTCTCGGTCGCGTCGATGTCGATGATCTGATCCTTCGCCGCGCGCTTGCCCGTCAGCTGAGGACCGCTGGGCGCAGCTGCACCGCCGCCGCCGCCACCGAAGGGGAAGCCGCCGCCGCCCATACCGGGCATCCCCGCCATCCCCGGAAAGCCGTTCTTCTTCTTCGGCAGGAGCAGGCCGAGGACCGCGAAGCAGAGCGCCCCGCCGGCCATCGTGTAGGCGAAGAGCGGGTTTCCGTCGCCGACGCCGCAGGCGAGCCCCATGAACCAGAAGAGGCCGGCGATCTGAGCCATGCAGCCGGCCCCGCGCGAGAGCCCCAAGAGCCCCATGAACGAGACCGCGCCGCCGAGCAGCATCACCACGTTCGGGGCGTAGATCGGCAGGCCGAGCTCCTTCGGCTCGAGGAAGGCGGCGACGATGACGATCACAAGGCCCAACCCGAAGAAGGCCGCGCGCCGCTTAAGCGCGCTCTTCATCTTCTCCATCTGGTCGAAGCCGAGCGGCGGCATGTTCCCGCCGCCGAAGGGAAAGGGGTTCTGATTCTGGTTCATACGCTCGCTCGCCCTACCAGGACCCCACACGAGGGGCTGGCCCTCGAGATACCGAATCTTCGCCGCCAACGCCAACTCATCATGGCGCGCCGAGCGGCGCCTCGGCCGGAGATCCCCATCAGGGCCGCCCTAGGAGGCCGAGGAGTGCCGCCGGAGGAGATCGCGGCTGATCACGATCCGCTGGATCTCCGAGGTCCCCTCGAAGATCCGGGTCACCCGCACGTCGCGGAGGTAGCGCTCGACCGGAAACTCGCGGGTGTAACCGTAGCCTCCGAGCACCTGGATCGCCCGGTCACAGGCGACGTAGGCCTTCTCGCTCGCGTAGAGCTTGGCCATCGACGCCTCGCGCGAGAACACCTTGCCCTGCTCCTTGAGCCAGGCTGCCCGAAGGACCAGGAGCCTCGCGGCGTCGAGCTCGGTCGCCGAGTCGGCGATCATCCACTGGATCGCCTGGAAGCTCGAGATCGGCGCGCCGAACTGCTGACGCTCGCGGGCGTAGCCGACGGCGTAGTCGCTCGCCGCCTGACCGCAGCCGATCGCCAGCGAGGCGATGCCGATCCGGCCGCCGTCCAGGGCCATCATCGCGATCTTGAAGCCCTGACCGACCTCCCCCAGGAGGGCGTCCTCGCCGAGCTCGACGTCGTTGAAGTCGAGCGGCGTCGTCGTGCTCCCGTGCTGCCCGAGCTTGTGCTCTGGCTTGCCGCGGACGACCCCGGGGGCGTCCCCCTTGACCAGGAACGCCGAGATCCCGCGGGCCCCGGGCTCGTCGCTGGTCCGGGCCCAGACGACGAAGAGCCCAGCGTGGGTGCCGCTGGTGATCCACAGCTTGGAGCCGCTCAGGCGCCAGCCCGTGTCGGTCTTGGTCGCCCGGGTCCGCATCCCGCCGGGATCGGAGCCCGCGCCCGCCTCCGAGAGGGCGAAGCCGCCGACGATGTACTCGCCGGCGCAGAGCGCTGGGACATGCTCCTCGCGCTGGGCCGGCGTGCCGAACTTGGCGATCACCTCGGCGACCATGTTGGACACCGTGATCGCGACGGTCGTGCTGGCGCAGACCTTGGCGAGCTCGATCACCGCGAGCGCGTAGGCGACCGCGCCGGCCTCGACCCCGCCGAGCTCCCCCGGGACGTTGATCCCCAAGAGGCCGAGCTCCGCCGCCTGGGCGAGGCTCTCCGCCGGAAATCCACCCTCGAGGTCGAGCTGCGTCGCCCTCGGCGCCAACACCCGCTGGGCGAATTGACGGGCAGTGTCGGCGATCAGCCGCTGGGACTCGTTCGGATCAACGCTCAGCACGTGGGACGCTCGCTCTCGTGGGCTCGCCCTGAAGAGGCGGTGACAGGACCCGACTTAGGAACCAGTTCAGGATCGCAGAGGACCTGAGCCCGCGCCGAGACCTGAACCTAGGCCAAGGCGGAGCTAGAAGGCCTCGCCGACCTTGCCGGTGTAGGTGTGGACGTACTCGACCTCCGGCGGCACCTCGAACTCCCACTTGTAGATGGCGTTCTCGATGCAAGGCCCGAAGAGCTTGGCGGTGCGCGCCTCTTTCTGCCCCGGCGGCAGGCGCTGCTCCTTGATGTCCTCTTCGAGCAGGTTGACCTCGATCACCTTGCCGCCGGTGTTGATCTTGAACTCGACGGTGAAGGTCCCGGCGATCCAGCGGTTGTCGTAGGCGTCCATGTCCTCCTGGAGGCAGCGGCCGAAGTCGCGCTCATAGACGTTGGTGATCGTGTCCTGGATCGACGCCAGCGCCTGCGGCGAGATCGAGTCGCCCTGATCCTCGTGGACCTCGCTGTTGTCCGCCTGGACCATGTCTTCGGAGTAGTCGCTGCCGTCATACTGAGAGGCCAGATCGGCCTCCTCGGAGTCCATCTTCGAGAGCTGGCGCTTCGCGCAGCCGCCGGCGGAGAGAGAGAAGGCGACGATGAGCAGGGTGCTGGTTCGCATAGTGGGATCCTTGGCTCTGAGGGCAGGTTTTCGGGGACGGGGCTCAGCGCTTGCCGATCACGTTGGCCGCGATGACGACCCGCTGGATCTCGCTGGTCCCCTCGTAAATCTCGGTGATCTTAGCATCCCGGAAGTGGCGCTCGACCGGATACTCGGTGACGTAGCCGTTGCCGCCGAAGACCTGAATTGCGTCCTTGGCGACCTTGTTGGCGACCTCCGAGGCGTAGAGCTTGGCCATCGCGCTCTCCTTGGAGTGGCGCTTGCCCTGACCCTTGAGGGCCGCCGCGCGCAGCGTCAGGAGGCGGGCAGCGTCGATCTCCGTCGCCATGTCGGCGAGCATGAAGGCGATCGCCTGATGATCGGCGATCCGCTTGCCGAAGGTCTTGCGGTCGCAGGCGTACTCCGTCGCCGCCTCAAAGGCGGCGCGGGCGATGCCGAGCGCCTGCGCGGCGATGCCGATCCGACCGCAGTCGAGGGTCGACATCGCGACCTTGAAACCGCCGTCGACCTCGCCGAGCACCTGGTCCGCCGAGACCCGGTGGTCGGTGTAGAAGATCTGGCAGGAGTGGCTCGCCCGGATCCCGAGCTTGTCGTCCTTGGGGCCGCGGCTGACGCCCTCGGCGTTCATGTCGATGATGAACGCCGTGATCCCCCGGTTGCCCTTCTCCGGCGAGGTCATCGCGAAGAGGATCCCGGTGTCGGCCTGGGGACCGTTCGTGATCCAGTTCTTGACGCCGTTGATCACGAAGTGGTCGCCATCGCGCACAGCCCGGGTCTTCTGGGCCGCGGCGTCGGAGCCGGCGTTGGGCTCGCTGAGCTGGAAGCAGCCGAGCTTGTCGCCGCGGGCGAGCGGCGGCAGCCACTGCTCCTTTTGGGCGTCGGTGCCGAACTTGAGCAGCGGGTCGCAGACGAGCGAGTTGTTGACGCTCATGATCACGCCGGTCGAGGCGCAGGCGGTCGAGACCTCCTCCATCGCCAGGACGTAGGCGACCGGATCGAGGCCGGAGCCGTCGAGCTCGGGCGGGACCTCGATGCCCATCAGGCCGAGCTCGGCCATCCGCGCGACGAGCTCCTTCGGGTAGCGGTGCTCACGGTCGATCTCCGCGGCGAGCGGCCGGACCTCGCGGTTGGCGAAGTCGCGGACCATCCGGACAAGCGCTTCGTGGTCGTCTGAGAGTGAGAAGTCCATTGCGTCGTCTCCTAGAGGGCCTAGCGCCCCTTGAAATCAGCCCTGCGCTTGCCGATGAAGGCGGCCATGCCCTCGCTCTGATCGTCGCTGGCGAAGAGCCCGGCGAAGGCCTCGACCTCGCGCTGGTTCGCCTCGGGGAGCGGAAGGTCGGCCCCGCGATGGATCATCTCCTTGGCCTTGGCGACCGCCAAGGGCCCCCAGCCCGCGATCTCCTGGACCGCGGCGACGGCCGCGTCGACGACCTCCTCCTTGGGGAGGACCCGGTTCACGAGGCCGATCCGCAGCGCCTCGGCGGCGTCGATCATGTGGCCGCGCATGCACAGCTCCAGGGCCATCGCCGCGCCGACCCGTCGCAGCAGCCGCTGGGTCCCGCCAAAGCCGGGGATGACCCCGAGCTTGACCTCCGGCTGGCCGAAGCGGGCGCGCTCCGAGGCGTAGATGAAGTCACAGGCGAGCGCCATCTCGCAGCCGCCGCCGAGGGCGAAGCCGTTGACCGCGGCGATCACCGGCTTGCCGAGGCTCGAGAGCATCTCCCCGAACGCGTGACCGCGACCGGCGAAGACCATCGCCTCCTCCGGCCCCATCGACGCCATCGCGGCGATGTCAGCCCCGGCGATGAAGCTCTTCGGGCCGGCCCCGGTGAGCACAAGACCGCCGACCTTGTCGTCCCCTGCGGCCGCCTCGACGGCCCGGATCAGATCGTCCAAGACCGCCGCGTTTAGGGCGTTGAGGGCCTCTGGCCGGTTGATCGTCAGGATCCGGGCGACCCCGCGATCCTCGACCAAGAGATGGGTGTAGCTCTGCTCCGCGGTGCTCATCGTCGCCCTACTTTCGGTAGTCGTAGAAGCCGCGGCCGGTCTTGCGGCCGAGCCAACCAGCGGCGACGTGGACCCGGAGGACGTTCGCCGCCCGGTACTTGTCCTCGCCGAGCTCGCGGTGGAGGACATCGGCGATAGCCAGGCAGGTGTCGAGGCCGATGAGATCGGCGAGCTCGAGCGGCCCCATGGGATGGTTGAGGCCGAGCTTGATCCCAGTGTCGATGTCAGCGGCGGTCGCCAGGCCCTCTTGGAGGGCGAAGCAGGCCTCATTGATCAGCGGGATCAGGATCCGGTTGACGATGAACCCGGGCGAGTCCTTGCTCGTGATCGTCGTCTTTCCGAGCTTCGCCGCGAGCTCCAGCGTCGCCGCGTAGGTCGCGTCCGAGGTCGCGAGGCCGCGGATGAGCTCGACCAGCTTCATCACCGGCACGGGGTTCATGAAGTGCATGCCGACGACCTCCTCGGGCCGCCCCGTCACCGCTGCGAGGAGCGTGATCGAGATCGACGAGGTGTTCGAGGCGAGGATGCACCCCGGCTTGCACGCCTCGTCCAGGGCCTTGAAGAGCTTGCGCTTGAGGTCGATGTTCTCGGTCGCCGCCTCGATCGCGATATCGCAGGTCGAGAGCCCCGCAGGGCCGACGACCGGCGTGATCCGAGCCAGCGCGGCCTCGCGATCCTCGGCGCTCAGCTTGCCCTTCTCGACCGCCCGCCCGAGGCGCTTGGCGATCCCGGCCTTGCCCGCCTCTGCGCGCTCCAGGCTGACGTCGGCGAGCGCGACCTTGTAGCCGGCGACCGCGGCGACATGAGCGATCCCTGCGCCCATCTGCCCGGCCCCGAGAACACCGATCTGTTGGATGGCCTCTGCGTTCATCGTTCTCTCGTTCTCTCGCTTCGTGGGTGCGCAGGCCGCGTCTTAGCGCTCGACCAGGACGGCGACGGCCTCACCGCCGCCGATGCAGAGCGAGACCACGCCGCTCTTCTTGTCGTCCTGCTTCATCGCGTGGAGGAGGGTCACCAGGAGGCGGCAGCCGGAGGCGCCGATCGGGTGGCCGAGAGCGACCGCGCCGCCGCGGACGTTGAGGCGATCGCTGTCGATGCCGAGCCTGTCCTGGTTGACCAGGGAGACCACGGCGAAGGCCTCGTTGACCTCCCAGAGGTCGATGTCGCCGACGCTCTTGCCGGTCTTCTCCAGGAGCTTCTTGATCGACTCTGCGGGGGCGGTGGTGAACCACTCCGGGGCCTGGGCTGCGCCGGCGTAGCCGGTGATCCGGGCGAGCGGGGTCAGGCCGCGCTTTTTCGCCTCCTCGGCCGACATGACGACGACCGCCGCGGCGCCGTCGTTGATCGTCGAGGCGTTGCCGGCGGTGATCGTGCCGTTGCGATCGAACGCCGGGCGGAGCTTGGGCAGCTTCTCGATGTTGCCGCGGCCGGGCTCCTCGTCGTCGCTGACGATCACCGGGTCACCGCGCCGCTGGGGCACCGCGACCGGGACGATCTCCTCGCGAAACGCCCCGCCGGCGACCGACGCCTGGGCCCGGCGGTAGCTCTCCGCCGCCCAGCCGTCCTGGCGCTCACGGTCGATCTGGCACTCCTTGGCGCAGAGCTCCCCGGCGATGCCCATGTGATAGTCGTTGTAGGGGTCCCAGAGGCCGTCGTGGACCATCCCGTCGACGAGCGTACCGTTGCCCATCCGGTAGCCGGTGCGGGCCTTCGGCAGGTAGTACGGGGCGTTCGACATGCTCTCCATGCCGCCGGCGACGACGATGTCGGCGTCGCCGGCCTTGATCGCCTGGGCCGCCATCATCACGGTCTTGAGGCCCGAGCCGCAGACCTTGTTGACGGTGACGCAGCCGACGTGGTCGGGCACCCCCGCGCCTCGGCTGGCCTGGCGCGCCGGCGCCTGACCGATCCCGGCCGGGAGAACGCAGCCCATCAGCACCTCGTCGACGTCAGCCCCGTCGATCCCGGCGCGCTCGAGCGCCGCCTTGATCGCGACAGTGCCGAGCTGAGGTGCGGTGAGGCCAGAGAGGCTCCCCTGGAACGAGCCCATCGGGGTACGAGCGGCGCTTACGATAACGACTTCGCGGGACATCTGAGAGTGCTCCTCGATCAAACGGCGCGGCGACAGCCCCTCTGCGGGCGTCGACCGCCAGACACGGCTGCGGACCTCGCCGCGGGCCAGCCTTGCCCTGCGGGATTATCACCGGCCACTGGGGCTGTCCAAGCGTTTGTAGCCGCTCATGTGCTGGCTCACGACTCGTTTCGGCGAAAGACCCGTTGACTTGCAGCGCGGAAATCTGTAACGAGTCTCACCCCGCGCCGGGGTAGCTCAGCTGGTTAGAGCGAAGGATTCATAACCCTTAGGTCGGCGGTTCAAGTCCGCCCCTCGGCACACCCAAAGCCGCGACTCCTCGGAGCCGCGGCTTTGTTGTTCTCGGCGACTGCACGTTTCGGCGGGGACGAGAGGGGCGACGAGGGTGAGCGAGCGCGGGACCTTTGCCACGGGCTGCTAGGCCCCGTCCTCGACCAGGAAGCGCGCTGCGCTCTGGAGGACATCTCTACGCCACTGGAGCAACGAGTGGGCCCCCTGGACCAGCACGGGGGCGATCCCGGGGAGCGCCGTCTCGGAGACCGCGACGAGCCCGTCGTTGTCGCCGGGGATCGATCGGAGATAGCCGCGCTCATCCCCCCTGCCGCCGGCGACGATCATCACCTTCGCGGTCGCTGGCGGGGTCGCCAAGGCCTGCACCCGCTCAGGCAGCAGCTCCTCCGCCGCAGCCCCGTAGAGCCAGCGGAAGGGCCGGAAGTCGCGGAAGTGCTGGGCCAACCAAGCGCCCTGGTTGGGCGGACCGAGCATCACGATCCGCTGCTGGGCCGACTGCGCCGCCGCCCCCTCACGGGCGAGGTAGGCCCGCGCGACCAGCCCGCCCATGCTGTGCGAGAGGATCCCGAGCGTCGGCATCGGCTCCGCTCCGACCTCGTCCCACCCGCCGATAAAGCGCTCAAGCGCGGCTCCGTGCTCCTCGAGGGTCCCCCCACGGGTGTCGTAGCCGAAGGGCCGCGCGTCGAGCCCGAAGCGCCGGAGGTACCAGGCGACGGGCGCGAGGCCGGCCCTGGAGCGGAGCGCCCCGTGGATCAACACCACCGGTAAGAGCGGCCGCGTCACGCGGGTCGCTCCGCCTCGGCTCGCCTGCGCAGGATCCCCGCCGCCAACGCCAGGACCAGGAGGAGCCCCACCGCCGAGGCATGGCCGAGCCGCAGCACGCCGAAGATCTCGGCGCTGGCGTCAAAGCGCAGCGGGTCCTCGAGCACGAGTCGGGAGACGACGAAGGCCGCGAGCACGGCGACCGCGACCTGTCCCGGGTAGCTCCGCCGGCGGCGGACCACGACCGCGATCCCGAGGATGATCAGCCCCATCGCCGCCGCGTAGAGCTGGACCGGGTGGACGGGCGCCGACAGCTCCGCGGTGAAGGTCGGCAGCCCGGCCATCAGATGCTCGTGATAGTCGTGGACCGGGGAGCCCGCGGGAAACCTGACCGCGAGCGCGTAGCCGAGGTCCCCTGGCGCGACGTAGCGGCCGAACTCGGAGCCGGCGAGGAACGCCCCGATCCCCTCGATCGTCAGCCCAGCGGCGAAGCCCGGGGCCACGGCGTCGAGCCAGGCGGCGGTCGAGACTCCGCGGCGAAGACAGCCGATGGCCGTCACCAAGAGCGCCGCGACGACGCCACCGGCGATGCTGAGGCCGCCCGCCGGCAAGGTGAAGAGCGACCCGCCGACGTTGGGGTGCTGCGCCAGCCACAGACCTCGAGCGCCGACGATCCCGGCGAAGGCGGCGAAGACGAAGAGCATCCCCAACGACTCGCTCGGCAGGCCATCGCGCCGCGCTCGATCGAGAGCGACAAACCAAGCGACCAAGAGGGCGAGGCCCATAGCCACGCCGTAGGACTGGAGCTCCCACCCCAGGCCTGGAATCTCGACGAGGATCGGCCTCATGAAGGCCCCTCAGACGACGACGCGCTCGCGCGCCGTCCAGCGCCTACTCCGCGTAGACAGCCTCTTCGCGCTCCTGTGCTTCTTTGCACTGGATGCACAGCGGGGCTTCGGGGCGAGCTTGGAGGCGCTTGGTGGAGATCATCTCCTCGCACTCCTCGCAGACGCCGTAGATCCCCTCCTCGAGCTTGCGCAGGGCAAGATCGATCTTGTCCATCAGGAAGCGTTCGCGACCGCGGAGTCGGAAGGAGAACGCTTGCATGTACTCGCTGGAGGCCTGGTCGACTTCGTCGAAGCGATCATCCGGGGACAACACCATGTCCGACTGGAGGGTTCGCTGCGCCTGTTCGATCAAGCTCTTCCGCTTATCGTTGAGGATCTGGCGGAATTTCTCTGTTTGGGCTTTGGTGAGGGCCATACACGCACCTCTGAGTAGTTCTAATACACCCGCGAACGACGAGGGCCCGGCAGGGTAGCCGACCCTGAGCCTCAGGTAAATACCCCTCGGACAAAGAAGGTGACCAGCTCGTCCGCGAGGCGCTCGGTGTCGATCAGCAGCGCGCGCGAAGGCGCCACGTCGAGGCCCTCCGCCTCTGCTCTCGCGGCCTCAGCGCGAGCTGCGAGCATCCTCCGCAGGACCTCACGTAGGGCCCCAAGGGCGCTCACGGCGATGATGTGGTCGTCGCAGTCACGGGCAAAGCCGAGCGAACGCCCGGTCCGGACGGCGAGCTCGATCAGGCCGATCACTTGATCAAAAAATTGCTGCATCTGGGCGCGACCCTCGAGGTCGACCTCGCTCGGATCGCGCAGCATGATCGTCGCCAGATCATCGTGGGCGAGGACCGTGCCCATGACCCGGCGAAAGTTCGCGCGCATCTGCTCAATGGGCGGAGGCGCGCCCGGGTCGAGCGTGATCTTGCGAACCGACCCGCGGATCAGCGAGAGGAACTCCGAGGCGAGCTCCGTGAAGATCTCCCGCTTGCCGTTGAAATAGAGATAAAAGGTTCCGCGTGCGATCCGCGCGGCCTCGATGATGTCCCCCACCGAAGCTGCGTGATAGCCCTTCTCGCGGAACACCTGGGTCGCGGCCGCGAGAATCTCTGAACGACGCTGGTGCCGGCGCTGTTGGGCCCGGGCAGCGCGACCATCGACGGGCTCAGGCTCCGGACTCTCGCTCACCGCAGGGCTGAAAGCAGCCTCTGCGGCGCCGCGGCCGTCATGGTTGACAGTCAAACGGCCCCTAACATACCCTGAAACAGCCGTTTTTCACTAGGTTTGGAGATCGCTGATTCATGGCCAGCTCGGACAAGCGCAAGCAATCGCTCTATTTCCCAGAGACGATGCTGAAGGAGATTCAAACCGAGGCAGCGCGGCAGGATCGCTCGCTCTCGTGGATCGTGCAGAAGGCGTGGAAGATCGCCCGTCGCGAGATCTTTAAGTACCCCAGCGTCAACGACATCGCTGACGACGCTGACGACGAGCGCGGCAAGAACGAGTCGTCGTCGGCGGACTGACGCCAGCGCACATGCCTGGCGCGTCGGTCGCCGACAACATCGCGGAGGCGGAGCTCGCGGAGACAGTGGCTCCGCGCCGGGCGGCGATCCCAGGCGAAGCTTCGCTCGTGTACCTGCGGGACGGCGCGTCTGTCTCGTACCAGTCCTTCGGCTCCGTTGACGATAACCGGACCCCGCTCCTGATCCTCGACGGGATCGGCTGCTCAGGCTGGGCCTTTCGACGGATCATCCCCGAGCTCGCCAAGCGCAGGAGGATCATCCTCCTCCACTACCGCGGGCACGGGCTCTCCGCCGAGCCGCCCCGCCCTTGGCATCTGTCGATGCCGACCCTCGCGGACGACGCGGCCGAGGTGCTCAACCACGCCGGCGTTCGCAGAGCTGTGGTGATCGGCTTTTCGATGGGCTTCCCCGTCGCGCTCGAGCTCTTCCGCCGGCACCGCCACCTCGTCTCCGCGCTCGTCTCGCTGGCGGGGCCGAGCGGCCGAGTCCTCCAAACCTTCCAGGGGACGCAAGCCTTCGGCCACGCCCTCCCCTTCCTCCGCGCGACGACCCGCGTCGCCCGCGACTTCACGCTCCGGGCCTGGCGCGCGCTCGTCCCCTCGAACCTGACGCTCGGCCTCGGGCTCAATTTTCAGGTCAACCTCGACCGGATCGCCGTCGACGACTTCGAGTTCTACACGCGACAGCTCGCGCTGATGAACCCCGAGCTCTTCGTCGCGATGCTCGAGGAGGCCGACAGGCACAGCGCCGCCGACATCCTCCGGACCCTCGACGTCCCCGTCCTCGTCGTCGCCGGCGCCCGCGACAGCTTTGTCCCCCTCGGGACCATGCGCGAGCTCGCCTTCGCGATCCCGAGGGTCCGCTGGCAGGTCCTCCCACGGGCGACCCACGCCCTCCCCGCCGAGTACCCGGCCGAGCTCATCGAGGCGTTGCGGAGCTTCGCCGAAGACCTCGACAACGACGGCTTCTAGCCGCGCACCGTCGATCGGGGCTCAGCGTCCGCGCGTCGGTGCGGCATCGCCTGCGCCGCGAAACGCTGGCGTTCTCGTTGCTGACATACGAGCCGGTGCCCGGTCGAGCGCCGTCACCCGACGTTCAGCGGGCCTCTTCGGGAGGGCCTCTTCGGGGGGGCCACTCCGGGGCCACTCCGGGAGATCGGCAGTACGCCAGCCCGCGGACTATTCGGCCTTCCGGGTCTTCGGCACTGCGGCGTCCGAGGCCTCGTCCTTCTCGACGACGAAGCGGACGAGGCGCTTGATCGTGTTGTTGCGCTCGATGTTGCCGAGGATCTTCACCAGGTCGTCGTAGGCCTTGGGATCCTTCAGGAGCTTGCCCATCGTCCCCTCGCCCCGCTCTAGGGCGGCGACGACCTCGTTTAGCCCGGCGACGGTCTCCTCGATCTCGCGGACCATATTGCCGTCCGGATCGTAGAGGAGCTTGGAGGCGACGCTCTTGTTCTCGGGGTTCTTGAGGTCGCCGAGGATCCCGTCGATGTTGGCGATCACGCTGCGGCCGTCGTCGATGAGCGGCTGGAGGTTCTCGTCGACCTTGGTCATCGAGCTCTTCGCCCGCTTGACGAAGGAGTCGAGCCCCGACGCCGTGTCGCGGACGCTCCGCAGGGTCGCGCCGAAGTCCTGGACGTACGCCTCGTCGTTGAGGAGGGCGCCGACCAGGCCCTTGCCCTCGGCGATCTGCCTCGAGATCTCGTTGGCGTTGCTCAGCAGCCCCTGGACGTTGCGGACGGTCTTCTCGTCGCCGAGCGCCGCGGCCAAGGTCGCGATCCCGCCGACCGTCTCCTCGACCTGGACGAACATGCCCTCGATCCGGTCGCGAACCGCGAGCACGTCCTCGATGAGCGAAGGGTTGGTCTGGATCCGCGCGCCAGCCTTCACCGGCTCGCCGCGACCCGCCGAGATCTGGACCAGCTGATCGCCGAGGAGGCCGTTTTGGGAGACCGAGGCCCGGCTGTCCGTACGGACATGCTGGAGGCTCTCCGCGAAGATCCGAAGGCGGACGCGGATCCGCTTGTGCTGGGTCTCGTATGCGGCGCAGACGCCCGTGGAGCCGGTCCAGCCGACTCGTCGATAGCGGCGGCGGAAGTCGCTGGTGACGCAGACCTCCTCCTCGTTGCACTGGATGTCTTCGTCGCAGGGCGGGTGGAGCTCCTTGTTCGCCGAGTAGTGCTCGAGCTCGGCGCACTTGCCCTCAGGGGCGCAGAACATCTGCGAGTCGCAGTCGTCGGTCCGGCCGCCGCCGTAGCGACCGCGGTCCTCCGACGCAGGGTTGCAGGAGTAGTCGAGCTCGACGAAGGAGCGGTCCTCGACGACGCCGATCTCGATGCCCTCGAGCTGGACCGGGCTCCCCTTCTTGAGGCCGGAGACGCTGCGGAAGTCCGCGTCGATCACGACCTTCTCTTTGAACGTGCCCTTGCCCATGCCGATGATGATCAGCGAGAGCATGAAGAGCGCGCCGAAGCCGAAGACAAAGAGGCCGACGATAATGTTGAGCCGAGTGTCGTCCTTACGCGCCATCGCGGACCCTCCCTTGGATGAAGTTGCGGACCTCGGGCACCTCGGTGTGCTTGAACCCCTCGGGCGTGTCGACGAAGGGGAAGTGTCGCTCGTAGAGCATGGCGATTCGATTGGAGACGCGGAACGCGGTCGGCATGTCGTGGGTCACGACAACGCTCGTCACGCCGAGCTCCTTCTGTAGTTTCAAGATCATCGAGCCGATTCGCCTGATGTTGCTGGGGTCGAGCCCCGTCGTCGGCTCATCATAGAGGATTATTTCGGGCTGCAGGGCGATCGAGCGGGCGATCGCGACCCGCTTGCGCATCCCGCCGCTGAGGCTCACCGGCATCCGCTCCAGGAGGCCACGGTCCTGGCCGAGCCCGACCATGTCGAGGCACTCCCAGGCGCGCGCGGTGATCGCCTCGTCCGCCATCGACGTGTGCTCGATCAGGGCGTAGCCGACGTTGTCGCGGATGTTCATAGAGTCAAAGAGCGCGCCGCCCTGGAAGACCATCGCCACCTTCTGGCGGAGCGCCCGGAGCCCCTCGTGGTCGAGCTCGGAGACCTCAGCCCCGCGAAACCGAACCTCCCCCTCGTCGGCGAAGAGGAGGCCGATCATCATCTTCATGCAGACGCTCTTGCCCTGACCACTGCCGCCGATCACGGTCAGGGTCTCGCCCTCTTCGACCGCGAGGTGCATGTCCTGGTAGACCGTATGGTCGCCGAAGGACTTCCCAACACCCTGTAGTTCGATGACCGCGGCCATGGATCACGTGGAGGGACCGGCTCAGCTGACCGGGAGGAAGATCGTCGTGAGGATGAAGTCCATCGACAGGATCGACACCGAGGTCGCGACGACGGTGTTGGTCGTCGAGATACCGACGGCCTCGGTCCCGTACTTGGTCGTCAGCCCCTGATAGCAGCCGATGAGGCCGACGAGGAGGCCGAAGACGACCGACTTGCCGAGCCCCGAGAGGTAGTCCGAGGGCCACAGCTCGTCGACGTAGGTCTCGTAGAAGTAGTCCGCCGGGACATCAAAGACGACGTCAGCGATCACAGCGCCGCTCGCGAGCGCGAGGACGTTGCCCCATACAGCGAGGATGGGCAGCGACCAGGTCGCCGCGACGAGGCGGGGCCAGATCAGCTTCTTGATCGGATCGGCGCCGAGCGAGGCGATCGCGTCGATCTGCTCGGAGACCTTCATGGACCCGAGCTCGGCGGTCATGCCGGTCGCCATCTTCGCGCCGACGGTGAGCGCGAGGATGACGGGGACCAGCTCCCGGACCAGCGCGAGCGAAGACGCGTAGCCGATCGCGTTCTTCGCACCGAAGCCGATCAGCGCCTCGCCGAACTGCCAGGTCAGCACCATGCCGACGAAGAGCGACATGACGGTCGCCAGGGGCAGCGAACGAACCCCGAGCGAGACCATATGATAGAAGATGTCGTGGATGCCGAAGGGCCGTCGAGCCCCGCGGATCGTCGCGTCCCAGAGCAGGCGACAGATCCCGCCCACCCAGCCGAAGCCGGAGGTCAGGACCCCGCCGACGCTGGCGAGGACGTTCTTGGCGGACTCGGTGAAGTTCGACACGACTCAGCCGCCGCGGATCGGGAAGGTGAAGTCAGCGACGACCTGCTGATAGGCCGCCCGGCCGCGCTCGAAGTCCTCGGGCGTGGCGATGTATTGAAGATCGAAGAGGCAGCCGTTCTTCTTGAGGACGATCAGCTCCATCTGGGTCTCAACGCCGCCGTCGATCGACGCGAGGATGACGCTGTGCATCGCGTCGCGGCCGGCGACGGTCGTCTCCTCCTGCGAGAGGATCTTCCACTCGCGAAAGTCGATCCTCAGGTGATCGGTGAAGGACTCCAGCGAGGAGTCCCCGTGCATCTCGCATTGGGCCCGCAGGTGGATCAGCGCCGGCATCGACTCGTGGACCCAGAGCACCTGGGCGCCCTTCTCCTTCGCCGGCTTCCAGCCTGACGGGGGGAGTGCAAACGAGAAGGTCGCCTCGTGCCCTACTTTGTTCCCCCGGGTGGGCTTCGCGTAATACGTGTCGCCATAGCCGCGCCACCCGCTACAGGCGGTCGCGAGGCCCAGGACGCCGAGGAGCGCCAACGAGATGGGGTGACGATGGTCGCGCACCGGCGTGGAGTGTATCAGCGTTGCGCCATCAAGGATCGACAGTGAGCACTAGCTCGCCGCCGAGCACGCGGTGGTCCCTCCCGAGGCTCCCCGCCAGCGCAGGGCAGCGTCCGTCGGCCCCTATCCCCGCCGCTCCAGTCACCCACACCGTCCGATCCTGGAGCCACGCCAGCACCTCGGGCGCCGGGTGGCAGTAGCTGTTGCGATGCCCCGCAGAGATCACAACAGCGCTCGGATCCCCGTGCTCAAGGAGGGCTGGAGCGAAGCCGTTGGCGGCGCCATGGTGGCTGGCCCAGAGCACATCCACGGGACCCGCGCGCTCGGCGGCGAGCACCCCCTCCGCCGCGGGAAGATCGCCGAGCACGAGCACCGACGCAGATCCCACCTCGAGGCGTAGGGCGAGCCCTCGACCGTTCTCGTGCGCCGCCGAGCCGCTGTGGAGGATCTCGACCGCGATCCCGCCGCTGCGCCACCGCTCGCCGACCTCCGGACGACGGCGGAGCTCTCCAAAACGATCGAGATAGGCCCCCATCACCGCGGTGCTCGGGGGCGCGTCGTTCCCGCGGTCCCAGAGTTCGAGGATCTCGAGGTCATCGTCGGTGCCGACGACTCCGTCCAGGCCCGCCGCTGCGCGGACGATCCCGCCGAGGTGATCGGCGTCGAAGTGGGTGTGGATCCAGAGATCGACCCGCTGGATCCTGTGCTCCTCCAACCCCTGGAGGAGCGCCTCGGCGGCCCCCGAGGGTCCAGAGTCGATCACGACAGCGCTGTCGCGACCGACGGCGACGAGCGCGGCCCCCTGGCCCACGTCGACAAAGTGGAGCGCCTGCGGACGCCCGTCCGCAGCCCGGGGTGATCCGCCCCCCAGGATCCCGCCAGCGATCGCCAGGGCCCAGATCTTCCACCCTTTGACGCCCTTCCCGTGACCTCGTCTCGTCATGCCCGGCGGTTCGACCAGCGCCCTCCGGTGTTGCTGGCGAAAAAGCCCTGCAACAGATCCGCTCGTCGGACGAGCGAGACCTCCATGTTGCCGATCGCCCTCGCTCTCTCGCTCTCCGCGGCCTCCCCTCCCCTGCCCCTCCACCACGGCGGGCTCGCGGCCCCCCAAGCGTGGGTCGCCGCCCGCGACGGACAGCTCTGGGTGTGCTGGGACGGGCCCCTCACCGACTCGCCGCCGAGGGATCGCGAGTGCTGGGATCGACTGCCGCTGGAGCTGGCCCGCGACGCGGCGCTCGATCCGGGCGGGGATCTTCGCGTCGGCTTCCGCGACCCCGACAGCCTCTGGATCCACGCGCCTCGACGAGGCACCTGGATCGTCGGCCGCGACGGGATCGCGACGCTGCAAGCGGACGCGCCGGAGGAGGCCGAGCTCGCGCCGCTGCTCCCCGCGAGCTGTTCCGAGATCGGCTGGCTGCCGACGTCCATCGACGGCCGCTGGGGCTGGCAGCACGCCCCCTGCATCGCCGCCCCTGAGTGCCCGCGGAGGCCCCACACCCGCCGTCGACCGACCGGTCTGCGGGCGAGCCTCGGCGTGGAGACCGTGCTCCGCCGGCGCTCGACGCTCGCTGGTGAGGAAGGGCGAGCCCAGCTCGACGGCGGAGCGATGCTCTCGCTGAGCTTTGGCCTCGACCGCCGACGCGCCTACACCGACAGGCAAGCGCTTCGCCGATGGCGTCGCGCGGCGGACGACCGCGGCCGCAGCTTGCCCGCACCGCGCAGCCGCGGACCCCTCGGCGAGCACGAGCGCGCCGCCCTCCGGCGCGGACAATGCCAGGCTTGGGGAGAGGTCCGATGAGCACACTCGGCCTCTGCCTCTTCGTCGCCCTCGCCGGGGCGCCGAGCCAGCCTCCGCCACCTCCACCTCCGCCCTCGCCGACCAGCTCGCCTTCAGCTCCAGGCAGCCCCCTCCAGCGGACCCACGACTCCGCAGACGCGCAACCCGAGCCCTCCTCGGCGACCGGCGCATCGCCCTCCTTGACGCCTGAGGCTCTCCTCGACGCGACGACCCCGACCGTCGAAGATCTCCAAGACGCGGCCCTCAGGCGAGCGACCGTCGACCCGCGGACGAGTCGGCGCTGGCTCGTCCGCGCCCGCGCAGCCGCGGCGCTCCCAAGCCTCCGCGGAGAGCTCGACATCCGCCGCGACCAGGCGTGGCAGCTCGACCAAGAGGCCGGCGACGCCGACGCCCTGTCACAGGACTCCGGCGCCGGGCAGATCATCCGCTTTCGCGTCGGCTGGGAGCTCGACCGCTTGATCTTCGACCCCAACGAGCTGCGCGCGGCTCGGGCAGCGGTCGATATGGCGATGGCGCGGGAGCAGGTGCTCGTCCGCGTGACCCAGCTCTACTTCGAGCGGATCCAGCTCCTCCTCGACCGGGCCACCCTCGGGCCGCAGGGCGCGCTCGCCCAGGAGCTCCGGATCCGCGAGATCGAGGCTGTTCTCTTCGGTCTCAGCGGGCTTCGGGTCCACACGGGCGGAGCCTAGGAGGGTCGAGCACCGGCCGCAGCGTGCTCGCAGACCCTCGTTTGCCGCCGGCAGCTCTGGTACGCTAGGCGACCGTGGCCGCCCCACCGCTGAACCCTCGTTTCGCCTGTGACCTCGAGGCAACGATCGAAGTCCCCGGCCGACCCGCGGTCGCCGGCCTCGCCAAGGAGATCAGCACCACGGGTGTCTGCATCCTGACCGAGATCCCGGTCTCGCCGGGCAGCGACGCCAACATCCACCTCCGGCTGATCCTCGAGTGGGCCGAGAGCGACACGCTCACCTTGCCGGCCCAGGTGCTCTGGTCGACGCGGACCGAGGGACACTTTCAGATCGGCGTCGCCTTTGGGCAGATGCCGGTCGAACGTTGGCAGCGACTCGACATCCTCCTCCGCTTCATCGCCGGGGAGATCGCCCTCAACCCAAACCGGGCCGAGGGCGCCGCCGGGTAGGGGCCCAACGACGCCCACACTGGGGCGTATCTGCCCCCACTCGCGGCCATCCCGCCGCTTCCCCGATTCACATGGTGCACCGCGCTGCACACCGCTAGTGCCATTTTCCGTGCACTGCAGTGCACAGTAGGCCCCAAGCGGCCCCGTGTCGCATCACCTAAGAGCTCGCAATCTAACGAGAAGACAAGATCGCGCAGAAACGGTTCGCGACTTGCTTTGAAAACGGGTGCGGAAGCGGACGGCTGCAATGCAACAACTCCGACACGAGACCCACGCCAAGCCCAGAGCCCTCACGATCCTCGCACGATCGCTCTTTCGCCAGATGCGCGACCAGGGCTACTCGACCGAGCAGATCATCGGCCTCTCCTCCGAGCTCCTCGACCTTGTGAGCAACGACCTGCGATCGAGCGGCGAAGAGCCGGCCCTCGCAGCGGCCGAATAGGCGAGCCGAAGCTCACACTTTCGCCGGTGGACTTGCCGCGCAGGCGCCGGTATTGGTCACCGCTATGGCTCCTCGGCTCCCGCGCATCGGTGACCTCGACGTCAACAACCGTCGCGTCTTTGTTCGGGTCGACTTCAACGTCCCCTTGAACGACGACGGCACGATCCGGGACGACACCCGGATCCGCGCGGCCCTCCCGACCATCTCAGCCCTCCGCTCGCAGGGCGCCCGCCTGGTGTTGGCCTCCCACCTCGGCCGGCCAAAGGGCACCTTCGACCCCAAGTACTCGCTAGAGCCGGTCGCGGTTCGGCTCGCGGAGCTGCTCGAGTGCGAGGTTCGCCTCCCCGACGAGGTCGTCGGTGACGGCGTCACCAAGCTCGTGCTCGACAACCGCGCGGGGCAGATCGTTCTCCTCGAGAACCTCCGCTTCCACCCCGGTGAGACCAGCAACGATCCAGCCTTCGCCCAGGCGCTCGCCAGCCTCTGCGACGCCTACGTCAACGATGCCTTCGGCGCCTCCCATCGGGCTCACGCGTCGATCGTCGGGATCCCAGGGCTCGTCCGCGAGCACGCCGCGGGGGAGCTCCTAGCGCGCGAGATCGACGCCCTCGCCCGGGTGATCGCCGCCGCCGAGCATCCCTTCGTCGCGATCGTCGGCGGGGCCAAGGTCTCCGACAAGCTGCCGGTGCTCCTCGCGGTCCTCGATCGGCTGCGCCCCGGCGACGCCCTGATCATCGGCGGGGCGATGGCCAACACCTTCCTCGCCTCGACCGGCTCCGAGCTCGGCCGCTCGCTCCTCGAGACCGATCGATTCAGCGACTGCCGCAGCGTCGCCACCAAGGCGGAGGCCCGCCGCGTACGCCTGGTCCTGCCGAGCGATCTCCGGATCGGCGAGGGGCTCGACGCCACCGAGTCGTCCGTCGTACCCGCCTTCGAGGCCCAGCTCCCGACCTCGGCGATGGCCCTCGACATCGGCCCGGTCTCCGCGAGGAACTTCGCCGAGACGATCGCGGGCGCAGCGCTCGTCTTCTGGAACGGACCGATGGGGCTCTTCGAGAACCCCGTCTTCGCCGGCGGGACCCTGGCGGTCGCGGAGGCCGTCGCCAGATGCAGCGGCTACACCGTGGTCGGCGGCGGCGACAGCGTCGCAGCCCTCCAGGCCTCGGGGATGGCCGACCAGGTCGACCACATCTCCACCGGCGGAGGCGCCTCGCTCGAGCTCATCGAGGGCAAGGCTCTGCCCGGCATCAAGGCCCTCCTCCAGACATGAGATAGGAGCACCAAAGCTCATGGAATCAAACGACAAAACCACGACGCGCCAGCGCTGGGTCGTCGGCAACTGGAAGCAGCACCTGCTCCGGGCCGAGGCTGACACCCTGGGCCGTGAGCTCATCGCCGGCCTCTCGCCGGAGCTCATCGACCGCGACGACTCGGTCCGGATCGGCATCGCTCCGACCTTCGTCGCCCTCGAGAGCACCCGCCCCTGGACCCGCCCCGCAGGGCCCCTGTGGCTATTCGCCCAGAACGTCGCCGCCCAGGAGAGCGGTGCCTTCACCGGTGAGGTTGGTCCTGCGATGCTCCTGGATGCAGGCGCAGGTGGCGCGATCATCGGTCACTCCGAGCGTCGCAAACACTACAGCGAGGATGACGGGCTGATCGCCAGCAAGGTTCGCGGCGCCCTGGATGCCGGCCTCCGGGTCATCCTCTGTGTCGGTGAGCCCCTCGAAGTCCGGCAGGCAGGCGATCACGAATCCCATGTGATCTCGCAGCTTTCGGCTGCACTCTCGCACCTTACGCCTGAGCACTTCACGGACCGCCTCCTCCTCGCCTACGAGCCGGTCTGGGCGATCGGCACGGGGGTCGCCGCGACCCCGGCCGACGCAGCGGCGATGCACCGCCGGATCCGCGGCTGGATGGAGGAGCATTACTCGCGGCCAGGCGCTGACAGATCGATCCTCTACGGTGGTAGTGTCAAGCCCGGCAACGCTGGCGAACTGATCGCGGCAGGCGACATCGACGGATTCCTCGTCGGCGGCGCTTCCCTCCGCGCCGAATCCTTCCTCAGCATTATCCAGAGCGCAGCGACCGAGTAGCCATGGAACTCCTAGCGATCTTCGAAACCATCGTCACGTACATCTACGTGCCGATCGCCGTCATCATGGTGCTGATCATCCTCCTCCAGGCCGGCAAGGGCGGGATGGGGACAGCGCTCGGCGGCGGAGCGAGCCAGAGCGTATTCGGCGGCGGCGGTGCCTCTGGGTTCATGGAGAGCCTCACCAAGGGCTTCGCCGCGGCGTTCATGCTCTGTGTGGTCTTCCTGGCCTACGCCAGCGCTCACAGCGGCTCATCGCGCCTCCGCGAGGGCGGCGAGGACACCGAGCAGGTCGAGGCCGTCGATGACGGCGCCGAGATCAACTACGAGCGCATCGGTCCGAACCCGATGAGCCTCCCCGAGGCGAACTCTGTCCCGGCAGAGGCGCCCCCCCCTGTCGTCGAGTCCGAGCCGACTCCGACCGAGAGCGATCTGCCGACGGACGCCTCCGGGGCACCGATCGACCCGAGCGAGGCCGGTGCACAGGACGAGGCCGGTGCCGAGGCCGCTCCGAGCGCAGAGTCCGACCTAGCCGCTGGCGACACGCCGGCTGAGCCCGCCGACGCTCCCGCAGAGTTCGCTGCTCCGGCTGAGCCCGCGGCTCCGGCCGACCCTCTTGCTGAGCCCGCTGCAGGCGAATGAGCCCAACGATGGCCGAGGTCCTAACCTTTCAGAAGGTCGAGGGCCTCGGTAACGACTTCCTGCTGGTCGATTGGCGCCTGCGCGTCGATCCCGAGGGAGCCCTCCGAGAGCTCGAGGCTGCGGCGCCACGGCTCTGCGATCGTCGGCGGGGCGTCGGCGGCGACGGGATCCTGGTGATCACGGCGCCCTCCGACCCGAGCTGCGATGCGGCGATGGTCGTCGTCAACCACGACGGATCACGGCCCGAGATGTGCGGCAACGGCCTTCGCTGCGTCGCCCTCTACCTCCACCTGGAGGGCGGTCTTGGCCCCGAGATGACGGTCGAGACCGGCGCAGGTCCCCTCCGCTGCGAGTGCCTGAGCGCTGAGCGCAGCTCCGGTGAGATCCGCATCGCCATGGGTCGAGCGACGGACCTCGGCGAGCGCGAGCCCGCGGCCGCAGCTGGGCGAGTCTTTCGCGCGATCAGCACGGGCAACCCCCACGTGATCGCCTTCGTCGACGGCGACGAAGACCCCGAGGCCCTCGCCCGTGCCCTCGGCCCGTCGATCGAGACCGACCCGCTCTTTCCGGCCCGGACCAACGTCGAATTCGCCAGGATCGAGGCAGACGCGTCGATCACGCTCTGGGTGTGGGAGCGCGGCTGTGGGATCACCGAGGCCTGTGGCACCGGCGCCTGCGCGACGGTGGCGGCGGCGCTCCGCCGCGGTCTCGTGCCCGCCGACGCGCCTGTTCGTGTTCGCCTCCCTGGCGGATGGTTGACGATCGCAGCGCCGAGCGACCCCGAGAAGTCGGTGATCATGAGCGGACCTGCGCGCCTCGTCTTCGGCGGAGAGGTCACGCTTCCCCGCGAGAGCGCCTCCTGAGTCCCTCCTTCGAGAGAGTGACCCCTCGCCTCCCCACGAGAGCCTCCTTGAGGGTCCTCGCGAACCTGTGGAGCACAGCCCCGCGCTGAATCCAGCGGCCGTGCGCTCGCCCGCGGCGTGCGACCATCAAGAACCCCGCGTCCACGCTCCACGCGCCCGGCCGCGAGCTCGCATGACCGTGCGCTCGCCGGGTCTGGTCCGGGCGACGACGCTCTTTTCGAGCCCGGCTCCCGCGAGGGCAGAGATGAGGCCCGCAACCCCTCAGATCTTGAGGCCCGTCTGGGCCCCGATCGCCCCGGGCGGCAAGCGCAGGCCTAGATGTGCGGCCGCCTTGCCGGTCGCGACCCGCCCCCGCGGCGTCCGCAGGAGAAAGCCCCGCTGGAGGAGAAAGGGCTCGTAGACCGACTCCAGGGTGTCCCGAGGCTCGCCGAGGCTCGCCGCCAGCGCCTCGACGCCGACCGGTCCGCCGTCAAAGCCCTCGATGATCATCGTCAGCAGCCGACGATCGTTCGCGTCGAGCCCCTCCCCGTCGATCCCGAGGGTGTCCAGGGCTACGCTGGCGCTCTTCTCCGTGATCTCGAGGAGCCCGTCGACCTGCGCGAAGTCCCGCACCCGTCGGGTCAGGCGGTTGGCGATCCGCGGGGTGCCGCGGCTTCGTCGGCCGATCTCCAGGGCCCCCGCCTCGCTGATCGCCATCCCGAGGATCGCCGCCGTCCGCTCCACGATCAGCGCGAGCTCGTCGTCCCCGTAGAGCTCGATCCCCTCGATGATCTGAAAACGGTCGCGCAGCGGCCCGCTGAGCATCGCCGTCCGGGTCGTCGCGCCGATCAGCGTAAACGGGGCGAGATCGATGTTGATCGTCCGCGCCTGCGATCCCTCGCCCACCGGAAGATCGATCCGTCCGTCCTCCATGGCCGCGTAGAGGCTCTCCTCGACGGTCGGCGAGAGGCGATGGATCTCGTCGATAAAGAGGACATCGCGGGCAGCGAGGGCGGTCAGGTGCCCGGCGAGGATCCCCTTGTGCTCGATCGCGGGCCCTGAGGTCAGGTGGAGCTGGACCCCGAGCTCGTTGGCGAGGATGTGGGCCATCGTCGTCTTGCCGAGCCCTGGCGGACCGTGGACGAGGGTGTGATCGAGGGGCTCGCCGCGCCCCTTCGCGGCCTCGACGAAGATCGCGAGCTTACGCTTGAGCGCCGCCTGACCGATGTACTCGTCGAAGGTCTGCGGCCGGATCTCGGTGTTCGGACCCTTCTCGGCCGGCTCTGCTGCCGAGGGCTCGACCACCCGCCCGGCGCCTCCCTTGGGGACGGTCGCGGACCTCGCCTCAGGCTTTGCCGAGGCCCTCCGCTTGCGTCGCGGAGACTCCTCCTCGGGACCGTCGTCGTGGGGGATCCGCATCGCCTGCTCCTGCCCTTACTCCCACTCGATCGTCGCCGGCGGCTTCGAGCTGATGTCGTAGCAGACCCGGTTGATCCCGCGGACCTCGTTGATGATCCGGTTCGAGATCACGGCGAGCACCTCGTAGGGGATCCGTGCCCAGTCCGCCGTCATGGCGTCGGTGCTGGTGACCGCGCGCACGGCGAGCGCGTTCTCGTAGGTCCGGGCGTCGCCCATCACCCCGACGGTCTGGACCGGCAGGAGCACGCCGAAGACCTGCCACAGCTCGCGGTAGAGGTCGGCCTTGCGGATCTCGTCGATGATGATCGCGTCGGCGAGCTGGAGCACCTGACAGCGCTCCGGGGTGACCTCCCCGAGGATCCGGACGCCGAGCCCAGGCCCCGGGAAGGGGTGGCGCCAGACCATGGTCTCGCTGAGGCCGAGCTCGATCCCGAGCCGCCTCACCTCGTCCTTGAAGAGCTCGCGCAGCGGCTCGACGACCCCCATGCGCATCCGCTCCGGCAGGCCGCCGACGTTGTGGTGGGTCTTGATCGTCACCGAGGCGCCGCGGATCGACACGCTCTCGATCACGTCCGGATACAATGTCCCTTGGACCAGGTAGTCTGCGCCGCCGAGGGCCTTCGCCTCTTCGTCGAAGACGTCGATGAAGGCGGCGCCGATCCGCTTGCGCTTGACCTCGGGATCCGTGACCCCCTTGAGCGCCGCGTAGAAGCGCTCCCCCGCGTCGGCGACGATCAGCGGGTTGTGGAGGTGGCCGTTGAACATCCGCTCGACCTCCTGCCGCTCGTCTTTTCGCAGGAGCCCGTTGTCGACGAAGATGCAGTGCAGGCGATCGCCGATCGCCCGCTCGACCAGCAGCGCCGCGACAGAGGAGTCGACCCCGCCGCTGAGGCCGCAGATGACGGTCCCGCTCTCGCCGACCTGGGCCCGGATCGCGGCGATCGCCTCCTCAGCGAAGGCCGCCATCGACCAATCGCGCTTGAACCCCGCCGCGTCGAGGAAGGCGGCGAAGACCTCGATCCCGCGATCTGTGTGCGTGACCTCAGGGTGGAACTGGACCCCCCAAAGGTCGCGCTCGTCGTCGACGATCGCCGCGTGCTCGCAGTGCTGCGAGTGGCCGACGCTGCGGAAGCCGGGCGGCAGGAGCTCGATCTTGTCGCCGTGCGACATCCAGACCGAGAGCTTCGAGCCGGCCGTGAAGGCGGTCAGCGGCCCGGCGGCCTCGTCGATCAAGACCTCCGCGGCGCCGAACTCCCGCTCCTTGGCGGCGACGACCTGTCCGCCAAGACCAGCCGCGAGCACATAGAGCCCGTAGCAGATCCCGAGGATCGGGACCCCCAGCGTCAGCAGCTCTGGATCGATCTTCGGCGCGCCCTCGTCGTAGATCGACGAGGGACCCCCGCTGAGGATCAGCGCCTGCGGTGCGTGCTCGCGCAGCTCGGCGACAGAGGTGTTGTAGGGGAGGATCTCAGCGTAGACCCCGAGCTCGCGAATCCGACGCGCGATGAGCTGGGTGACCTGAGAGCCGAAATCGAGGACGACGAGGGTCTGATGTCCAGACATGGGGGGGCGGCCTTGGGATTCGCCTCATGCACTGAGGCCTGTGCTAGGCGTCTAGATGGGGCGCCTCGTCGAGGCGCCTGTGCTAGGCGCCTAGTCGAGGCGCCTAGTCGAGGCGCCTAGTCGAGGCGATAGTTCGGCGCCTCGTGGGTGATGATCACATCGTGAACATGGCTCTCGCGGAGCCCCTGCGATGAGATCCGGCGGAAGACAGCCTTCTCCCGCAGGTCCGCGAGGGTCGCCGCGCCGACATAGCCCATCCCAGAGCGGAGGCCGCCGAGCATCTGGTAAAGGCTCCCCGCGAGCGGACCTCGGTACGGGACCCGGCCCTCGATCCCCTCGGGGACGAGCTTGCGATCGTCGCGGACGTTGCCCTGGAAGTAGCGATCCTTCGAGCCAGCCTTCATCGCCCCGAGCGAGCCCATGCCGCGGTAGGTCTTGTAGCTGCGCCCCTGGTAGAGGATCAGCTCACCGGGCGCCTCGTCGGTGCCGGCGAAGAGGGAGCCTATCATCACGCAGTCAGCACCGGCGGCCAGCGCCTTGACGATGTCGCCCGAGTACTTGATCCCGCCGTCGGCGATAAGCGGCACCCCGTGTCGTCGCGCCGGCCCTGCACACTCGGCGATCGCGGTGATCTGGGGGACGCCGACGCCCGCGACGATCCGCGTGGTACAGATCGAGCCGGGGCCGATGCCCACCTTGATCGCGTCGACGCCGGCCGCGATCAACGCTTCGGCCGCGTCGGCCGTGGCGATGTTACCGGCGATCAGGGAGATGTCCTTGTAGGCGTCGCGGACCTCGCGGACGACCTTGAGCACCCCAGCGGAGTGGCCGTGGGCGGTGTCGACGACGAGCACGTCGACCCCCTCGGCGACCAGCGCCTCGACGCGGGACATGGTGTCCGCGCCGGTGCCGACCGCCGCGCCGACGCGCAGGCGCCCGCGCTCGTCCTTGATCGAGTTCGGGTGCGACTCGGCGCTGACGATGTCCTTCACGGTGATGAGCCCGAGCAGCTCGCCGGTGTGGTTGACCACCAGCAGCTTCTCGATCCGATGCTTGTGCAGGACCTGCTTCGCCCGCTCGAGCGTGATCCCTTTCTCGACGGTGATCGGCGTCCGCGTCATGACATCGCCGACCGACTGATCGAGGTTGGTCTCAAAGCGGATGTCCCGGCTCGTCAGGATCCCGACCGGCCTCCCGTAGCGGACCACCGGCAGACCGCTGATCCGGTTCGCGCGCATGAGATCGAGCGCCTGGCTCAGGGTCTGGTCGGGCGAGATGGTCACCGGGTCGGTGATCATCCCGCTCTCCGTCCGCTTGACCCGGCGGACCTCGCTCGCCTGCTGCTCGGGGCTGAGGTTCTTGTGGATCACGCCGAGACCGCCGTGGCGCGCCATCGCGATCGCGGTCTCAGCCTCCGTCACAGTGTCCATCGCCGCGGAGACGACAGGGATCTGAAGCTCGATCTTGCGAGTCAGCCGCGACGCGACCGAGACCTCGGCGGGCAACACCTCGCTGAAGCCGGGCACCAAGAGGACGTCGTCGAAGGTCAGAGCCTCGCCGAGCACGGTCGGATGCGATTGGTCAGCCATAGCGACGGGCGGAGTATAGGGGGTAGCGCGCGAGCATGACCAGCCCCCCATCGCCGCCGCTCGTCGGTCCCAGGACGTGAGCCCGCCCATGGATCCGCGCCGGAGACCAGCCGGCCAATCACTGCATTTTGTGGCGGCCTTGCGCTACCATGGGCGGGGTTTTTGGGAACAGGCTTCGGTCAATGGACAGCTGCCAAGGTCATCGGTCTGCATACGCGACGAGCCCTGCGAGGCGCGGGAGGATCTCATGCGCCTGACAGCTTCTGTCGTCATCGGGCTCCTCATCACCCTGGTCCTCGTCCGCCTCCAGGTCATGCCGATCTTCGGCCTGGAGACCCCCTTTCAGCGGGTCATCGAGGCCTGCTCGGGGCTCGGCCTGCTGGCTGCTGCGCTCGCCTTTGATCGCGGAGATCCGCCCCGAAGACCCTGGGCGACCCTGACGGCGGCGTTGCTGATGGTGCCCTTGGCACGGGCGGCGCTCGCCTACGGCGTGACGCTCGGCGAGGCCCAGCTCGGCCACGTCCTCCTGATCCTCTCCAACGTTCTCTGCATCGCCGCGCTCCTGGGCTTCCGGTCGATGTTGATCAGCACAGGGCTGACGCCGGAGTGGACCTCGGGCGCGCGAATCCGAGCGGCGTTCCTCCTCGGGCTCGTCGTCGTCGCCGGCAGCAGCCTCCTCAGCTACCACCTGAGCGAGCTCGGCGACCTCTCGGCGATGGGCACCCGTGAGTACCTGAGCTCGATCGTGACGATCATCAGCATCGTCGCGGACGGCGTGATCCTCGGCGTCGGCCTCCTCCTCATCCGCCTGGTCCAGCCGATGATGGGCGGCAGCGTCGCCCTGCCCTACATCCTCGTCGCCGTCGGCGGCGGTATCTTCCTCTTCGTCGACCTCTTCTCGGTGCTCCTCAAGGTGACGACGCAGGACCAGTTCACCGACGCGCCGGTGCCGATCGCCCTCGCGACCCTCGGCTGGAGCGCGTTCGCCCTGGCCGGTCTGAGCCAGCGTCAGCTCGTCCGTCGCTCCCGCTAGCAGCCCCCCTGCGAGGCTGCCCGGCTCAGCGTTTCTTGGCGCACCGACCGAGCGCCTCGTCGGCCTGGGTCTTCGCCTTGGGCTCGGACGCGACGACCTCGCGATGGTCGCTGACCGCCTCTTTGCAGCGCCTCAGCGCGGCCAGGGCTTTGATCCGGCGGACCTTCGCCGAGACCAGCCCCGGCCCTAGCTCGAGCGCCCGATCGACGCGGGCGAGGCCCCCCTCCGGTCCGTCGATCATGCCCTGCTCGATCAGCGCCCCGCCCCACTCGGAGAAGACCACCGCCTCCTCCGGAAGCTCGGCGGCGAGGGCCGCGAGGAGCGGCGAGGCCTCCGCCGCCCGGCCGCTGCGGACCAGGGCGCGGGCGAGCTGAAGGCGCGACTCGGCGTCCTCTGGAGCGGCGGCGACCACCGCCTCGTAGACCTTCGCCGCCTCGCCGTGCTTGCCCTCGGCCGTCAACACCTTCGCCTCGATCCGTAGCACCGCAGGATCGTCGCCGCGCAGCTCACGGGCGCTGTCCACGGCCGCCCGCGCCTCCGCGAGCTCGCCCCGTCGCAGGTGCACCGTCGCCAGCATCTCGTAGATGTCAGCGTCGCCGGGGTTGAGCTCCTTGGCCCTCAAGAACGCCGCGAGAGCTCCGTCCTGATCGCCCTTTGCCCGGAGCGCGAGGCCGAGGTTGTAGTGCGCGTCGGGGAAGTCCGGCTTCGCCTCGATCGCCCCTCGCAAGGCCTCGATCGCGGCGTCCAGGTGGCCGGCGTCCAGCTCCACGGCGCCTATCCCGTTGAGCGCCGGGAAGAAGCCAGGCTTGCGCTCGAGACAGCTCCGCCAGCTCGCGACCGCCTCCTCTCCACGGCCCAAGCCCTGGAGCGCGACGCCCCTCGCGTAGTGAAGCTCGTAGTCCTCCGGCGTCTTCGCCAGCGCCGCGTCGATCACCTCGAGCGCCTTGTCTGCGTAGCCCCGGGCCATCAGCGTCGCGGCCTCTTCGATCGGCCCCTGCTCGGGCAACGACTCGTCCTCGACCTCTTCGCCGCCTCCCTCGCCTGGAGGTGTCGACGGGGTCGACTTGCAGGCGGCGACAGCAGCGAGGATGCAGAGCGCGCGGAGCACGGGGTTCATCGCCGGAATCTTGCCCTACGAGCGCGCGATCGGGAAGTCCTGGACCAGGATCGCCGTTCCGTCGTCGAGCCTGAAGCCGACCGCGATCGTCCCCACCTGCCCGAGCTGGGCTAGGCGCCGAAGGTTGTCCAGTGCCTCCGAGAGGTCTCCCTGGCTGGCGACCGAACGGCCGATGATCTCCGTGATCACGCCGCCGATCAGGTGATCCACGCTGGCCCAGCCCTCGATCTCGGACCCGGGGCGGATCCCCGTAATCCGCCCGCCCTCGCCGAGCGTGAGGCCGAGCAGCTGCTCGGCGTCGACGCGCAGCTGCAGGTCCGGGCTGGCCGCGGCGATCACCAAGCGGAGCTCCTTGCGCTCACCGTCGCGGATCACCGCGACCGCGAGCTCCTCGCCGGGGACCGCGGCGCGGACGATGTCGACGAAGTTCTGGGCGAAGAGGAGGCGCGCCCGTCGGCCCTCGCCGAAGGAGTCAAAACGACGGCCGCGGACCTCGACGAGCACATCACCGGGGCGGATGCCCGCCGCCTGGGCCGGGAGGCCCGCGATCACGTCCTTGACCACGACCCCGTTGCGATAGCCGAGCGCATAGGCGGCCTCGCTGAGGTCGAGGTTGGCGTCGGCCTCGATCCCGATCTGACCGCTGCGACGCACCCCGCCCTCGCCGAAGGCCCGGAGCAACGCGCGGATATGATCGATGGGGATCGCAAAGCCGATCCCCTGGGCGCGCTCCGCCATCGCCGTGGTGATCCCCACAAGCTCGCCGCGGAGGTTAAAGAGCGGCCCGCCTGAGCTGCCGAAGTTGATCGACGCGTCGATCTGGATGAGCGAGAGGCGGTGGTTGGCGAGGATGTGCGAGCGATCCAGGGCCGCGACGATCCCGCTGGAGACGCTGTGCTCGAGGCCGAGGGGGGTGCCGATGACGAAGATCGGCGCGCCGACGTCGAGCTCGGAGGAGCGGCCGAGATGAGCCGCGCGGAAGGTCTCCGCGGTGTCCGCTGGCTTGAGCCGGAGGACGGCGATGTCCTGCTCGCGATCGCCGACGAGGAGCAGCGCCGGCAGCTCGCGGCCGTTGGCGAAGCGGACCGTCAGGGCGATCTCGTGGCCCCGCAGGCCGTCGCCGCCGTGGCTCAGCTGGGGGGCGACGACGTGAAAGTTGGTGAGGACGAGGCCCGAAGGATCGACGATCACGCCGGTCCCGAGGAGACCGCTGTCGCCGCGGAGGCTGACCACGGTATCGCGCGTCGAGGCGATCGCGCTGGCGAGGGTCGGCTGGTCTCCGCTGTGGAGGACCGACCCGTCGCGAAGTGCGGAGTCGCAGCAGCCCCCATCGGCTGACGTCACCGCGCTCGGCGACGCCGGCAGCGGCCGACCCTGGACCCCGAGGTATACGGCGACCCCTCCGAGGAGGACGCCGAAGACCGCCGTCCCGGCCGCCAGCCAGAGCGGGACCAGAGCTGTCGCTACCGGTGTGGGGTCTGCCTCATGGTTCGCCATCGTCGCTCCAACAAGGGTCGCACGGGATCGATTCCCCGACAAAACGTCGCGCGCAGTTGACAAGGCTGATCATCCCCCGTAATGCCCTCGTCGCGGGCCCTCTAGACCCGCGACCCCCGATGCTGGAGCCCCTCCGAACGCCTCCTCAGCAGGCCCGCGCGCTGACCCGCGGAATCGACCTCGTGGCCTCGGATCTCGAGCGCGTCGAGGCTGAGCTCAACCGTCTCCTGGACTCGAGCGTCGCCATCCTCCCGAGGATCGGCAAACACGTCACAGGCGCCGGTGGCAAGCGCCTGCGCCCGCTTATCACCCTCCTCGCCGCCGCCGCTGCCGGGACCCCCGGCGACGAGCCGGTGACCATCGCCGCCGTCGGCGAGCTGATCCATACAGCGACGCTGCTGCACGATGACATCGTCGACACCGGCGAGTTCCGCCGCGGGCGTCCGAGCGCGCGCCTGCACTTCGGCAACGGGCTGGCGGTCCTCGCCGGTGACTTCTGCCTCGCGCAGGCCCTCGCCGCCGTCGCCTCGACGCGGGACCCCGAGGTCGTCGCTCGCCTCGCCGCCACCGTCACCCGCATGGCCGAGGGGGAGATCGCCCAGCTCGCGCACGCTGGCGCGGCCGCGCTCGATCGCGCGGGCTACTACGAGATCATCGACGGCAAGACCGCGACCCTCTTCGCCTGGTGCGCTGCGGTCGGCGGTCTCCCGCCCGCCGATTTTGATCGTCCGCTGACGGACTTCGGCCGCGAGCTCGGCTTCGCCTTTCAGATCGCCGACGACGTGCTCGACTACAGCGCGGAGGCTGACGTCTCCGGCAAGACCCCCGCCCGCGACCTCCGCGACGGCAAGGTCACGCTTCCGCTCCTCCTCGCCTGTGAGGCCGATCCAAGCCTCGCCGACGACGTCCGGGGAGCCCTCCAGGAGGGCCCCCCGCTGAGCGAGGCCAACGTCGAGATGATCCTCGGGCGGGTGCTCGCGACCGACGCCCTCGCCGCCTCGATCGCCGCCGCAGAGCGCCACGCCGAGGCCGCTGTCGACCACCTCGGCGCCCTCCCCCCCTCTCCTGCGCGCGACGCACTGATCGACCTTGCGCACGGCTCCGCGAGGCGCCGTCGCTGACCTCTGCGTCCTGGGACCATCACCCGCCGCTCCTCTTCCTATCTGTCCCTAGTTTGTGACCGGGCACACGCGCCCGCCTCTTGGCCTAGAGACCCCTCCAGAGCGAAAACATAGACCCCTCAGCGCCGCGACCGAGTGCAGGCCGGTGTGCCATGACCGGCCCCCCTTTCGATGCACCGGAGGCCGTCGCCGAAGCTCCTACACAGGGAAATTCCATGGCTGTACACACGATACGCAAGGGCTTGAACCTGCCGATCACCGGTGAGCCGGAGCAGGTCATCCATGACGCGAGCGCACCGAAACAGGTCGCCGTCGTCGCCCTCGACTACATCAACATGAAGCCGCGGATGGCGGTCAAGCCTGGCGACTCCGTCAAGCGGGGACAGATCCTCTTTGAGGATCGGAAGACCGCCGGCGTGCTCTACACCGCCCCCGCTGCGGGCACCGTCACGGCGGTGAACCGCGGCGCCAAGCGGGCGCTCCAGAGCGTCGTCATCGAGCTCAGCGCGGCCGAAGCTGCGGGTACGAGCGGCGCTGACGAGCAGATGACCTTCACCTCCTACACCGGCAAGGATCCGGAGTCGCTGAGCGCGGAGCAGGTCAAGGAGCTCCTCCTGGAGTCGGGCACCTGGACCGCGCTTCGGGCCCGCCCCTTCTCCAAGGTCGCCGACCCCGAGGTCGAGCCCGTCGCCCTCTTCGTCACCGGGATCGACTCGAACCCGCTCGCCCCGAGCGTCGACGCGATCATCGACGGCGCCGAGGAGGACTTTCACCGCGGCCTGGCGATCGTCGCCAAGCTGGCGCCGAAGACCTACCTCTGCACCGCCGCGAAGTCGAAGGTCACGACCGGCTCGGCCAAGGGCGTCCGCCATGAGTCCTTCGCCGGGCTCCACCCCTGCGGCAACGTCGGCACCCACATCCACCTGCTCGATCCCGTCGTCCGCGGCAAGCAGACCTGGTACATCGGCCTCCAGGACGTCATCGCGATCGGCCGCCTCTTCAAGACGGGCGCCCTCGACGTCACCCGCGTGGTCTCCCTCGCGGGCCCGGTGGTCAAAAAGCCCCGTCTCCTCCGCACCCGCCTCGGCGTCGACCTCGACGCGCTGGTCGCCGGTGAGCTCAAGGACGGCGAGAACCGGGTCATCTCCGGCTCCGTCTTCGGCGGCCGCGCGGCGAAGGGCGACATCCTCGGCTTCCTCAGCCGCTACCACCAGCAGGTATCCTGCCTCGCCGAGGGTCGCGAGCGCGAGTTCATCGGCTGGCTCCTCCCAGGGACCAACAAGTTCTCGCTCCTCGGCATCTACTTCGGCCGCCTCTTCCGGCGAAAATTCGACTTCACGACGACGACCCACGGCTCCCACCGGGCGATGGTCCCGCTCGGCCTCTACGAGAAGGTGATGCCGCTCGACGTGATGCCGACCTTCCTCCTCCGGGCGCTGGCGGTGGAGGACACCGACAACGCGATCAAGCTCGGCGCCTTAGAGCTCGATGAGGAAGACCTCGCCCTCTGCTCCTTTGTCGACCCCGGCAAGGAAAACTGGGGCTTCGCGCTCCGCAAGAACCTCAACGTCATCGAGAAGGAAGGCGCATGAGTTTCCTCCGATCCACACTAGATAAGCTCGGCAAGCACGTCGAAAAGGGCGGCAAGTACGAGTCGCAGTACCCGCTCTACGAGGCGGCCGACACCTTCCTCTACACCCCTGGAGAGGTGACGAAGGGCGACTCGCACGTCCGCGACGCCGTCGATCAGAAGCGGATGATGATCACGGTCGTCGTCGCCCTGATCCCCTGCGTCCTCTTCGCCCTCTACAACACCGGGCTCCAGGCCAACGCCGCGATCGCGGCCGGAGCCGCCCCGCTCGACAACTGGCGCTCGTCGCTGATGACAGCGATGGGGATCGGCTTCGACCCGGGCGACATCCTCGCCTGCGCCATCCACGGGCTCCTCTACTTCCTGCCAGTGTACGCCGTGACGATGATCGTCGGCGGCAACATCGAGGCGCTCTTCGCCGTCGTCCGGAAGCACGAGATCACCGAGGGCTTCCTGGTCTCCGGCCTCCTCTTCCCGCTGATCCTGCCGCCGACCATCCCCCTGTGGCAGGTCGCGGTCGGCATCGCCTTCGGCATCATCCTCGCCAAGGAGGTCTTCGGCGGGGTCGGGATGAACGTCCTGAACCCGGCGCTGACCTCCCGCGCGTTCCTCTTCTTCGCCTACCCGGCGGCGATCTCAGGCGACGCGGTCTGGCGCGCGGTCGAGCCGACGATGCTCGCCGATGGCATGTCCGGCGCGACCTGGCTCGCCAACGCGGCGGCCGAGACGGGCGCCCTGGAGAGCGGGGCCATCACCTGGATGGACGCCTTCATCGGCACCATCCCGGGGTCGATGGGTGAGACCTCGGCGCTCGCCTGCCTCATCGGCGCGGCGATCCTGATCATCACCGGGGTCGGCTCCTGGCGGACCATGCTCGGCGTCCTCGCCGGCTCGGTCGGTCTCGCGCTCCTGCTGAACTCCGTCGGCTCCGACACCAACCCGATGTTCAACGTCCCCTGGGAGTGGCATCTGGTCCTCGGCGGCTGGGCCTTCGGCACCGTCTTCATGGCGACCGACCCGGTCTCCTCGGCCTTCACGAACCGCGGCAAGTACATCTACGGCCTCGGGATCGGGATCATGGTCATCCTCGTCCGGGTCATCAACCCGGCCTACCCGGAGGGCATGATGCTGGCGATCCTGTTCATGAACATGTTCGCCCCGCTCATCGACCACTTCTTCGTCCAGGCCAACATCAAGCGGAGGATGGCGCGTCATGGCGCATAGCACCCCCTACACGATCTTCTTCGCCGGCGCGGTGTCTGTCGTCTGCGGGGTGCTGGTGGCCAGCGCCGCCGTCGCCCTCAAGCCGATGCAGGACGCGAACAAGGTCCTCGACCAGCGCAAGCAGGTCATCTCCGTCGCCGGTGTCGCCTGCGCCGAGACCGCTGCGGACCCCGCCGCGATCAACGCCTGCTACGAGGGGAACATCCGCGAGGTCGTCATCGATCTCAAGACGGGTGAGCCCGCCCCGGACATCAACCCTGAAGAGTTCGACATGCGCCGAGCCTTCAAGGACGAGACCAGCGTCGAGGCCCCGCAAAACGCCGCCAAGGTGCTCCGCCTGCCCAAGCACGCGAAGTTCTTCCAGGTCGTCGACGGCGAGACGGTCAAGACCCTGATCCTGCCGATCCAGGGCTACGGCCTCTGGTCGGTGCTCTACGGCTTCCTCGCCCTCGACGCGGACGCCGACACCATCAAGGGGATCACCTTCTACGAGCACGGCGAGACGCCGGGGCTCGGCGGCGAGGTCGACAACCCCAAGTGGAAGGCGCAATGGCCCGGCCGCGACGCCTACAACGAGCAATGGGAGCCCGCGATCAAGGTGATCAAGGGCTCTGCGGGCCCCCCCGCCGAGGCGCCGCACTCGGTCGACGGCCTCTCCGGGGCGACGATCACCAGCAACGGTGTCACCAACCTCGTCCAGTTCTGGCTCGGCGAGAACGGCTTTGGGCCCTACCTCAGCAAGTTTAGGGAGGGGAGGTCGTAATGGATAAGAAGACAAAGAGCACCCTCATCGATCCGCTCTTCAACGACAACCCGATCGCCCTCCAGGTCCTCGGGATCTGCTCGGCGCTCGCGGTGACGACGAAGATGGAGACCGCGGTGGTCATGTCGATCGCCCTGACGGCGGTCACCACCCTCTCGAACCTCTCGATCTCGCTGATCCGCAACAAGATCCCGAGCAGCATCCGGATCATCGTCCAGCTGACGATCATCGCCTCGCTCGTGATCCTGACCGACCAGATCCTCAAGGCGTTCGTCTACGACATCGCCAAGCAGCTCGCGGTCTTCGTCGGCCTCATCATCACCAACTGCATCGTCATGGGCCGCGCGGAGGCCTTCGCGATGCAGAACGGCCCGCGCCTCGCGGTCTGGGACGGCATCGGCAACGGCGTCGGCTACTCGATGGTGCTCCTGGTCGTCGCCTTCTTCCGCGAGCTTTTGGGCTCCGGCAAGCTCTTCGGGATCAACATCCTGACCCCGGTCACCGAGGGCGGCTGGTACACGCCCAACGGCCTGATGGTGATGTCGCCGAGCGCGTTCTTCCTCATCGGGATCTTCATCTGGATCCTGCGGACCTACAAGACCGATCAGGTGGAGGCGGAGTAGACCATGCTTGAGCATTACCTGAGCCTCGCCATCAAGGCGATCTTCGTCGAGAACATGGCCTTGGCCTTCTTCCTCGGCATGTGCTCGTTCCTCGCCGTGTCGAAGAAGGTGGAGACCGCGATAGGCCTCGGCGCCGCGGTCATCTTCGTCCTGACGCTCGCCGTCCCCTTCAACCAGGTGATCATCAACCTCCTCCTCAAGGAGGGCGCGCTCGCCTGGATGCACCCGGACCTGGCGACGGTCGACCTCTCGTTCCTCTCGCTCCTGGCCCAGATCGGCACCATCGCCGCGCTCGTCCAGATCGTCGAGATGACGCTCGACCGCTACGCCCCAGCGCTCTACGCCGCGCTCGGCGTCTTCCTGCCGCTCATCGCCGTCAACTGCGCGATCCTCGGCGCCTCGCTCTTCATGGAGCAGCGCGAGTACAGCTTCGGCGAGGCGACCGTCTTCGGCATCGGCTCCGGCATCGGCTGGGCCCTCGCCGTCATCGCCCTCGCGGCCCTCCGCGAGAAGATGCGCTACAGCAACGTCCCGCCGGCCCTCCGCGGCCTCGGGATCACGTTCATCGTCACCGGCCTGATGGCGATCGGCTTCCTGGCCTTCTCCGGGATCCAGCTTTAGACCGTCTCCACGGCACCTTCGCGAGGAGTCACGAACCCCATGATGTCGACGACAATCATCCTCGGGATGGCGATGTTCACCTTCGTCATCCTCTTGCTTGTGCTGGTCTTGATGGCCGCCAAGTCCAAGCTGGTCAACACCGAAGCGGTGACGATCACCATCAACGGTGACCCGAACAACTCGCTCAAGGTCCCGGCCGGCAGCACCCTGCTCAACACCCTCTCGGACAACAAGATCTTCATCCCCTCCGCCTGCGGCGGCAAGGGGAGCTGCGGCGTCTGCAAGGTCAACATCCACTCCGGCGGCGGGGCGATGTTGCCGACCGAGGGCAGCCACATCAGCAAGGGCGAGGCGCGCGAGGGCTGCCGCCTCTCCTGCCAGGTGAAGGTCAAGTCCGACATGGAGATCGAGCTCGAGCCCGAGATCTTCAGCGTCAAGAAGTGGACCTGCACGGTCCGCTCGAACCACAACGTCGCGACCTTCATCAAGGAGCTCGTCCTGGAGCTCCCCGACGGTGAGTCGGTCCCCTTCCGCGCCGGCGGCTACATCCAGATCGAGTGCCCGCCGCACACGGTCGCGTACAAGGACTTCATCATCGAAGAGGAGTTCCGCGAGGACTGGGAGAAGTTCAACATGTGGCGCTACGTGTCGAAGGTCGACGAGGGGGTCGTCCGCGCCTACTCGATGGCCAACTACCCGGAGGAGTTCGGCATCATCATGCTGAACGTCCGGATCGCGTCGCCCCACCCGCGCGCCCCCGAGGGCACGCCGCCGGGGATCATGTCCTCCTACATCTTCGGCCTCACGCCCGGGGACGAGGTCGTCATCTCCGGTCCCTTCGGCGAGTTCTTCGCCAAGGACACCGACGCCGAGATGGTCTTCATCGGCGGCGGCGCAGGCATGGCGCCGATGCGCTCGCACATCTTCGACCAGTTCAAGCGGCTCCACACCGACCGCAAGGTCTCCTTCTGGTACGGCGCCCGCAGCCTCCGCGAGGCCTTCTACGTCGATCACTTCGACAAGATCGCCGAGGAGAACGACAACTTCGAGTGGCACCTCGCCCTCTCCGAGCCGAAGCCCGAGGACAACTGGACCGGCTACAAGGGCTTCATCCACCTCGTCGTCCTCGAGAATTACCTCAAGGACCACGAGGCCCCCGAGGACATCGAGTACTACATGTGCGGGCCTCCGATGATGAACCAGTCGGTCATCAAGATGCTCGAAGATCTCGGCGTCGAGCCCGAGAACATCATGTTGGACGACTTTGGTGGCTAGCCCACTGGAGGCCAAGTTGGGTAGCAGGGCGAAGGTCCTGCTGCCCTTCGCTCTTTTAACCTTCGTAGGTCTCTCGGCCTGGCGGATGTGGCCCCGCGGTCCGGAGACGATCACCGTCAAGGGCCCGACGATGGGCACGACCTTCGCGGTCACGGTCGTCGCCGACCGTATCAGCGACACCCAGAGCGCCGCGATCGAGGGGCTCGTCAAGGAGGAGCTGGGGACCATCGACGAGCTGATGTCGAACTACCGCCCCGACTCGGAGATCAGCCGCTTCAACGCCCACCGCAGCGCCGACCCCTTCCCTCTGTCGCCGCCGATGGTCGAGGTGCTCGCGATCTCGGACGAGATCCACGCGCTCTCCGGCGGCGCCTTTGACATCTCGATCCCGCCCCTCCTCGAGGCGTGGGGCTTCGGCCCGAACGGCGACCCCGACCGAGGGGCCCCGACCCCCGCGGCCCTCGAGGCGCTCAGCGAGCGGGTCGGCCAGGGGCGCATCAGGCTCGACCCGGAGGGGAGCAACGCCCGCAAGGAGCACCCCCAGCTCTCGATCGATCTCTCCGCGATCGCCCCGGGCTACGCCGCCGATCGGATCGCCGCAGCCCTCGAGGCCCGCGGCTACTCCCGCTTCATGGTCGACGTCGGCGGAGAATTCCGGGTCCTCGGCCGCAACCAGGGGGACCAGCCCTGGCGGATCGGGATCGAGCGGCCAGCGGCCACGCGCGACGACGGCCCCGCCCTCCAAGAGATCGTCAGCCTCGAGCGCGGCGCCCTCGCCACATCCGGTGACTACCGCTCCTACCGCGAGCTCGACGGCCGACGGATCTCCCACACCATCGACCCTCGCAGCCAGCGCCCGATCGAGCATCAACTCGCCTCCGTCACCGTCATCGCCGACGACGCGGCCCGCGCAGACGCCCTCGCCACCGCCCTCAACGTCCTCGGACCCGCCCAGGGCCTCGCCCTCGCCGAAGAGCACAAGCTCCCGGTGATGATGATCATCCGCGACGGCAACGCCTTCACCACCCAGACCACCCCCGCCTTCGACGCCTTGCGGGCGAGCGCCGACGGGGCCACGATCGAGGCCCAATGATCACCGTACTCCTCGCCGTCGGCCTCTTTGGCGCCGTCATGCTCGGCATGGCAGTCGGCGTCATCCTCTCCAACCGCCCGCTGCGCGGCTCCTGCGGCGGCGTCGGCAGCGACTGCGCCTGCGAAGAGACCGGCGACCCCAACGCCTGCGCCGAACCAAGCGCCTAGCGCCGGGACGGCGGCCTTCCCAGCCGACCCGCGCCGACCGAACCTACCGAACAGCTCAGCGTCGGACGACCCCCCAGCCCCCATCCCCCCGGCTTCTCTCCACAGGAGGACGCGCTGCTGGGACGGGCGAGGGGTGCAGCGCGAACGAGTCTAGGACGTGCATCGACCCCTTCAGGGGTCGACGCACGCTCCGACCTGTCTGAGGGAGTGCTGTACCCCTCGCCCGGCCTCCGCCACGGCCTACGCCCTCCCCCTACGGCCTCCGCCTCGCAGACTCCTGCGAAGACAAAGGAGCCGACCCCGCAACCGCGCTCAGCCCAAGCCCACGAGCAGCTGCGCTCCGCGCAGCCTAGAAACGCCCGCGCAGCCAGACCCCAGTCGGAGAGAGCGTCGCCGAAGCGCTCGCCTTCTTGCTGCTCTTCGGCTTGCGATGACGCAGCAAGAGCACAACGCCAAGGGTCGTAAAAGCAGCGCCGGCCGCCGCCAGCACCCCACCCGCCGGCGAATAGTTCCGGTATTCCCGGCAGTCGCCCTCGTTGTCCACATCCATCGGATCGACGCACCGGAACTGGTCGTCCAGCGCGAGCAGCACCCCTGCGCCGCCGAGCGCCAGGACACCGCCGGCCAGCGACACCCCGCCCAGGACCCGCATCTTCTTGCTGCCGACCGCTCGGTTCAGCTCCAGGTTGATCGTCTCGGTCACGCCGGGGACGAAGTTCACCTCGCGCTCCTCGGCGACGTAGCCGTCCGAGGAGACTCGGAGGACATGCTCCCCGGCGATCACCGAGCGCTCGATCGGCGTGACGCCGACCACCTCGCCGTCGATCATCACGGTCGCCCCGGTGGGCTTGGAGTCGACGATCAGGATCGCCGGGCCTGCGCCCATCGCGTCGATCTTCGCCCGCAGCAGCGCTCCCTGTGAGGAAAGCAGCTCTCCGACCTCTTCGAGGCCGCAGATGTCGCAGCGATCCCCGCTCGAGACGACCACGGAGCCGTCCTCTGCGTTGATCAGCTCCAGGCTCAGCTCGTAGTCGCGGTTTTTGACGACCACCATCGCCCGGACCAGGTGCGAGACCCCTAGCTCCGAGCGAAGCCTCCCGTAGCAGGTCTGACGGTCGCAGGGGTTCTCGGCGTTGGCCTCGACATCGCCCTGCGAGGCGAGCTCAAAGTCACCGCGCTCCAGGCCGCTGCGGAGACCCTGCAGAAGACCCGCTTTCGCGTCATCGTCGATGCTCCCGTCGATCACCAGCGGGAGGACGGCGACCTTGCGCGCGTCGACGGCCCCATCACCATCGGCCCGTGCAGGGCCGCCAAGCCCGATCCACAGGAGCAGGAGCATGAGATAGAGAAGCGGTCCCCGCATCGGGGCCAAGGCTATCACTATCCTCCTACGGCTGCGCCACTCCACAGCGACGACCGGGGGTTGATTTCGAGCACGGCCGACAACGAACCCCTAGGTTAGGCTTGTCGTCCCCAGCGCCTGGAATGCAAACTTAGGCCCCCGAAGCGGCGCTCGACGATGCGACATCCGCAGATGCCAACCCAGCCGAACCAACCGGCAGCCGACGAACTCGAAGAGGATCTCGACCTAGAGATCGATGTCGACGCGGCTCGGAGCTCGCCGACGATGCACGACGCGGGCTATCCGCGAGCCGGCGGCTCCCGCTTCACCCGAGGCCCCGGTGCGAGGACCGACTCTGGCAAGCCTCAGGTCCGACTCCTCCCGGGTCGGCAGGTCCCGAACACTCGCTATCGACTCGTCCGGTGGCTCGGCGAGGGCGGCATGGGCGTCGTCTACGAGGCCGAGCACGAGGACATCGAGCGACGGATCGCCCTCAAGATCCTCCGCCGTGAGGCCAGCGAAGACCCTGAGCAGGCGGCCCGCTTCCGCGAGGAGGCCCGCGCGGCCAGCAAGATCGGCTCGCCGAACATCGTCCAGATCTTCGACTTCGGCGAGCTCCCCGACGGCCGCTTGATGTTCTTCATGGAGCTCCTCGCCGGCGCCGGGCTCGACGGTGAGATCGAGACGGCGCCGATGGATCAGGGCCGCCTCATCGCCGTCCTCCGGCAGGTCTGCAAGGGCCTCGCGGCGGCCCATGACTGCGGGATCGTCCACCGTGACATCAAGCCCGACAACATCATCCTCGTCACCGAAGACGGCCGCGACGACTACGCCAAGATCGTCGACTTCGGGATCGCGACGATGCTCACCGCGGGCAACTCCAACGCGCCCGCGGCCGGTACGCCGCAGTACATGGCGCCCGAGCAGATCCTCGGCTCCGCGGTCGACGGCCGGCTCGACCTCTACTCCCTCGGCTGCATGGCCTACGAGCTCCTGACCGGGCAACCGCCGTTCCACGAGGGGGGCGTCGAGGAGCTCTTGGAGCAGCAGCTCACCGCGCAGCCGGTTCCGCTCCAGCAGATAGTTCCGGCAGAGCAGCTCCACCCCGCCGTCGCGACGGTGCTCATGCGCTGCCTCGCGAAGCAGCCCGAGCTCCGCTACAAGGACGCGCGCGACCTGGAGGCGGCCCTCTGCGAGGCCCAGATCGTCGCTGGCATCCACACCTTCTGGGACGACCTCCCGCTCCCCGACGTCGACCCCGAGCGCAAGGCGATGCTCGCGTCGAAGATGCCGCGCCTCGAGGCCCCGGTCGCAGAGCCGCGGCGTCGCTGGCTCTGGCCCGTCGTCGCGGTCGTCGGCATGATCCTCGCCGCGACCATCGCCATCATCCTCACCCGCGAGGATCCCCCAGAGCCCGGCGAAGAGGAGGCCGTGCTCGAGCGGGAGCGCCTAGCCCTTGAGGCAGGTGCCCTCGGCCACTGGGTCTACCCCGACACCCCCGGCGACGAGGACACCGCCTACCGCCACGTGCTCAAGCTCGAGACCGAGTTCGACGGCGCGCTGGCCGATCTCGGCAGGGACAAGGGTCAGGAGCTCCGCGGCAAGTTCTTCGACTCGCTCGTCGCCCAGGGCGACAAGTGGTGGGAGAAGGAGGGCGGCAAGTCCTTCGCCGCCGACTTCTACAGCCAAGCCGCCGTCTTCGCCTACGACCGCGATATGGAGGTCGTTCTCCCCGACGAGGCCTCCGCCCAGCGGGCCAAGGACCGCTCTGGGATGACCCGCGGGGCGATGAGCTCCTTCCTCCGCGACGCCGGCCAGAGCTCCTTCAGCGAGGACGAGGTCTACAGCGCCAGCGTCGTCGCGACCCTCGCCGAGCCGGACGAGGAGGTCCGCGAGGAGAAGATGAAGGAGCTGACCAAAAAGCCAGGTCGACGCCCGCTCTCGGCGACCCAGCTCAGCCGCCTGACCAAGCTCGCGAAGACCGACGACCTCGAAGAGGGCCCGGCCGCCGGCAAGACCTCCGGCGGCAGCGCAGACGCCCCGGACACCGGCGGAGAGGACGACACCGGCGGCGAGAGCGACGGCGACACGCCTCCCGCAAGCGACCCCGGCAGCAAGAACTCAGGCGGCGGCAACGGCGGCGCAAACAAGCCCACCAAGCGCGACCCAAGCCGCTCGCGCAAGCTCTCGAGCGAGGCCGCCTCCGCGCTCGCGTCGGGCCAGCGCAAGAAGGCTGAGGGCCTCTTCCACCAGGCGCTGGCCTTTGACAACCGCAACGCCGCGGCGCTGATCGGCCTCAGCGACATCCACTTCGACCGCAGCAACTACCAGCAAGCGGTCCAGTTCGCCTCCAAGGCGGTCCAAGCCGCGCCGAAGAAGGCGAACTACCGGATCCGCCTCGGCGACGCCTACTTCAAGCTACTCCGCTACCAGGACTCCCTGCGCGAGTACGAGTCCGCCCAGAAGCTCGGCAGCAAGGAGGCCAGTGGTCGGATCTCCAAGGTCAAGGCGCGCCTCGGCAAGTAGCGGACGACGACGCTCGGCGCTCGCCTCCCTGGCGACCACAGCCCTCGCGGTCGCGTGCCTCACAGCCCCGTCATCTGCCGCGGCGGGCAAGCGGATGACGACCGCGCAGCTCGCCGAGGAGGGCATCGACGATCCGCGGGCGCGCAGCCTGCCCCGTCGCCACCGCTTTCGCCTGGCGCTGATGGCCGACTACGTCCGCGCGACCAAGGCCTGCAACGGATCCGGCACCCGCTGTACGCGCTTCCACTACGCCCCGCTCCTCCTCGACTTCGCCTACCAGCTCCAGTTCCTCCGCTACGCGATGCTGCGGCCGAGCCTCGGGATCGGCGCGAACGTCGGCAACAGCCGCAACGCGATGCCGATCGCCGTCCAACCGGGGCTCCACGCCGGCTACCAGGGCTCCTTCATCGGCGTCGCCTTCGGCTACTCCTATATCCTCGCCTTCCCCTCAAACGCCAACGCCAACAATGGCCGAGGGGGGATCGGCCAGCCCGCCTATTGGAACAACCACGTCGTCGCCGGCGAGGTCTCCGTGACCACCAAGATCGACCGCGGCGCCCTCAACCTGGGCCTCCGTGTCGGCGGGATGAAGTCCTCCCTCACCCACTTCGACATCGCCGAGGTCCGCTGGTCACCGATCGTCACGATCACCGCCGGATGGTTCTTCGGTCCGCGAAGGCGCACGTCGCGGGGCCTTCCCGCGGCTCCGCAAAGCCCCTAGCATACGCCCCCTACGACCCCTTGCCGCGAGAGAGAACCATGACCAAACCGCTGATGAAAGGAGCCGTCCCGGACATCATCGCCGCGATCGGCCAGACCCCGATCGTCCGCCTCAACCACGTGACCGAGGGTCTCGACTCCGAGATCTACGTCAAGGTCGAGTACATGAACCCCGCGGGTTCGATGAAGGACCGCGTCGGTCTCAACATCATCCGCGACGCCGAGGCCCGGGGCATGCTCCAACCTGGCGGGACCATCATCGAGGCGACCAGCGGCAACACCGGCGCGGGCCTGGCGATGGTCGCGGCGATCCGCGGCTACAAGTGCATCTTCGTGATGCCGGACAAGATGTCGCACGAGAAGGTCGACGCCCTGCGGGCCTACGGCGCCAAGGTCGTGATCTGCCCGACCGCGGTCGAGCCCAGCGACCCGCGCTCCTACTACTCGGTCGCCCGCCGCCTGGTCGAAGAGACACCTGGTGCGTTCTACGCCAACCAGTATCACAACCCCGCCAACCCCGAGGCGCACTACGTCAGCACCGGCCCCGAGATCTGGGAGCAGACCGGCGGCGAGTTCGACGTCTTCGTCAGCGGCATGGGCACCGGCGGCACCCTCTCGGGCTGCGGACGCTACTTCAAGGAGCACAACCCCGACATCCAGCTCGTCGGCGTCGACCCGATAGGCTCCCTCTACTACGAGTACGTGAAGACCGGTCGCCTGACCAAGGCCTTCTCCTACTACGTCGAGGGGATCGGCGAGGACTTCCTGCCGTCGACGATGAACCTGTCAATTCTCGACGACTGCGTCCAGGTCGACGACCGCGAGTGCTTCGCGATGACCCGCGACCTCGTCCGCCGCGAGGGCATCTTCTGCGGCGGATCCTGCGGCGCTGCGGTGATGGGCGCGATCAAGTACGCGCGCACGCTCAAGAAGCCCAAGCGGATCCTGGTGCTCCTGCCGGACAACGCCCAGAAGTACCTGTCGAAGATCTTCAACGACGACTGGATGCGCTCCAACGGCTTCCTCGACGACGACCCGACCGGCACCGTCGCCCACCTGCTCAAGCGCCACCCGACCCGCGTCATCACCATCGACGACGAGACCACCGTCCGCCAGGCGATCGGCATCCTCAAGGAGCACGGGATAAGCCAGCTGCCGGTGCTCGACAGCCATCAGCGCCACTGCGGCATCGTCTCCGAGATCGACCTGCTCAACTACCTGATGCAGAACGAGGGCGGCCTCGACATGCCGGTCCGTGAGCTCGTCTCCTCGGACTACGCGACCGTCTCGCCGCACACCCGCCTCCAGCTCCTCAAGAACATCTTCAACGACGCCAAGGTCGTCCTCGTCACCGAGCACGATCGCCTCCACGCGGTGCTCACCAAGATCGATCTGATCGACTACCTCGCCTCCGACTCCAAGTGAGCGCCAGGATGGCGGAGTACGAGAAGGACAGGGATCACGTCCCCGCGAACGCTCGCCTGGAGACCCTGGCTATCCACGGCGGACAGCACCCGGAGCCTGTCACCGGCGCCGTGATGCCGCCGATCTTCCAGACCTCGACCTACGCCCAGTCGGGGCCGGGCGAGCACACGGGGTTCGAGTACACACGGACCCACAACCCGACGCGCTACGCCTTGGAGCGGGCGATCGCGAGCCTCGAGGGCGGCCGCTTCGCCCTCTCCTTCGCCTCGGGCTGCGCGGCGACGACCGCGGTGATCCAGATCCTGAGCGCCGGCGATCACGTCATCGCCGGTGATGACATCTACGGCGGCACTTTCCGCCTCTTCGACAAGGTGATGAGCCGCCGCGGCAACACCTTCAGCTACGTCGACCCGACCGACCCGAGCACGATCGCCGAGGCCATCCGCCCGGAGACCAAGCTCGTCTGGATCGAGACGCCGACCAACCCGATGCTCAAGCTCGCCGACATCGCCGCGATCTCGGCGATCTGTCGTCAGCGTGAGCGCGGGCCGCTCCTCTGCGTCGACAACACCTTCATGTCGCCGATCTTTCAAAGGCCGCTGGAGCTGGGCGCAGACCTGGTGATGCACAGCACCACCAAGTACGTCGGCGGTCACTCGGACGTCCTCGGCGGCGCCCTCGTCACCCGCGACCCCGAGCTCCACGGGCGCCTCGCCTTCATCCAGAACTCCTGCGGCGGCGTCTCGGCGCCGATGGACTGCTTCCTCACCCTGCGCGGGATCAAGACGCTCGCCCTGCGGATGGAGCGGCACCAAGAGAACGCGCTCCGGATCGCCACCTGGCTGGAGAGCCACCCGAAGATCGACAGGGTCATCTACCCCGGCCTCGCGAGCCACCCGCAGCACGAGCTCGCCAAGCGGCAGATGCACGGCTTCGGCGGGATGCTGTCGATGTACCTCAAGGGCGACCTCGAGGCCGCTCGCCGCTTCCTCAAGGCGGTCCGGGTCTTCACCCTGGCGGAGAGCCTGGGCGGGGTCGAGAGCCTCATCGAGCACCCGGCGCTCATGACCCACGCGTCGGTTCCCAAGGCGAACCGCGAGCGGCTCGGGATCCACGACGGCTTTGTCCGCATCAGCGTCGGCGTCGAGCATGTCGACGATCTGATCGCCGATCTCGAGACCGCGCTCACTGAGGTCTAGATCGGGGCAGCTCCTCGGAGCTGCTCTCGCTTGACCCTCCCCGAGCTGACTGCCCCCCGGAGCTGAACTCGGCTTCGCCCCGCCCAGACGGAGCCGGGCCGCCAAGACCCGAGGAACAGGACGGGCGACAAGAAGAGGGGCGCCGCCGACCGGCGACCGCCCCTCCCCTCGTCCAGAAGTGTCGCCTGAGCCGGCGCCCGACTAGGCCGCGGGCACCGGCGGGTTCGCCTTGAAGCTCCAGATGAAGGTCGCCTGACCCTCACGCTGATCGACGGGGTCCAGCGTCAGACCGTCGATCGCCTCGACGATGCACTGGCCGAGGGCCTCCGGCGCGGTCGTCCGGCTAGGATCGATCTTGGTGTTCATGATCTTGCCGGTCTTCTTCTCGACGACGAGGTTGACGACGACATCACCGCTGACGTTCGGATCGGTGGTCAGGGCGACGTCGTAGCAGCCCTTGATCGAGTCGTTCCGGGTCTCGAGGAGAGAGCGTGTGTCGGTGCGGTAGGTGTCCGCATCCCGGGCGGCGCAGCCAGAGCTGAGCGCGCTCGCGGTGACGAAGAGAGTGCTGAGGATGAGTGTACGCATGGTGGTGACTGCCCCTTCACTTCTCGACCGAAGTGGTCTTTTCCTCGATCACAGTCTCTTCACCGGTCTCCGGATCGACCTCCACCTTCTTCTGGGTGACGTCCTGATCGGTGATGATGAATTCGACCCGGCGGTTGTCCTCGCGGCCCTCTTCGGTGTCATTGGAGGCGATCGGCTTGGTCTCGCCCCAGCCCTTGGAGGTCAGCATCCCCTCGGGGATGTTGCCGACCTTGATCAGGTGCTCCATGACCGCCTTGGCCCGCCGCTTCGACAGATCGAGGTTGTGATCCGTGTCCCCCTCGGAGGATGCGTGCCCCTCGATCGAGATCTTCTGGATGTGCGGGTTGGCCAGGATCTCGTCGGCGACCTCCTTGAGCAGGCTGAAGGAGACCTCGCGGATCACCGCCTTGTCCTGCTCAAACTCGATCTTCTCGTCGATCTCGACCGCGTTGTCGGTGACCTTGACGCGCTTGGGCGCCTCGACGACCTCAGGCTTGGGCGGCGGCGGCGGCGGATCGCCGATGACCGTCAGGGCGGTCTTGTCTTCGAAGACAGTGGGACCGCAGGCGACCATGGGCGCGACAAGAGTCGCCGCGAGGAGCGCTACCCAAGGCCTCAGAGGCCGCCTTTGACCGGGAATTCGATGATTTTGCATGGGATTCTCCAGAGTGAATCGTTGGACAGAGGCGAAGCGGGACCGGAGGCCGCTCGCATCTGCGGGTCATGATGGGGAGACGACCTAGGAATCGTCAAGTTGGGGGGCCGGACCCCCGCCGTGGCAAAGATCATCTCGCCCGACCGAGCCACGACGAGTAGCCTGTGCGCATGCCCATCTGGCCGCGGATCGGACCGCACACATCCCTCGCGAGTGCCCTCGGCCTCGCGCTCCTCCTAGCGCCGAGCGTCCGCGCTGCGCCGGTCGCGACCGAGGCCCAGGCGGCGCCAGGGGCCACATCGCCGGCGACCGCGGTAGACCCGACTGCCGCCCCCGCGGCCGCCTCCCCTGCCGCCCCCGCGGCCTCCCCTGTTGCGGCGAGCACCCCGGCTGAGCCCCCTACCCCCGAGCCCATCGCCCCCTCGGCGATCATGGCCCCCTCGAGCTCCGACTCCACGACGGGATCGATCGCGCCGACCAACTCCCCAGATCGTGAGCCGATCGATCCGATCGATGCAGAGGAGAGCGAAGAGGACGCCGAGCGGGCCGCTCTCTTCTTTCACTCGCTCTACCGACCCGACGACAACCCGGGCCGCTTCAACGCCGTCTTTCGCACCAGCTACACGATCCTCGGGAGCAACGATCACCACCTCTCCGGACGCTTCTTCGGCCTCAGCGCAGACATCGGCCAGTCGTGGAACACGATGGGCTACGCCCTCTCGCTGCACGCGAACCTCGGCAGCCTCGATCTCCGCGACGACGGCAAGGTCAAGGCGGTCGCCCTCCTCGGCGCAGGCCCGACCGTCAACCTCGGCCGCCTCGCCCTCCTCCAGCGGGGCTTCCTCGACCTCCGCGTCGGCTACGACTTCTACTACGCCCCCGGACGCTCCACCGACCCGGACATCGTCGCCACCTCGTTGATGCCCCACGGGCCCCGCCTGCAGCTCAACATGGGCCTCATGGTCAGCCCGAAGCGACAGCGACGCTTCTTCCACGGCGTCGGCGCGACGGTCGGCTACCAGGCGCTCGTCGGCGCCTTCTCGGGGGACCTGCCCTTCACGAGCGTTCTCTCCTTCGGCCTCAGCCACTGGATGGGCTAGCGATAGATCGTCACGCGAGCCCGCTGCAGACCCGCCTCGAAGTAGGTGAGGGCTGCGAGCAGCGGCTTCACCTGCGACTCCAGCCGTTCGAGCTCCCGCTTGGGCGCCCTGCTGACACGACTGAAGGCGTCGCGCGCCGCCAAGAGCTCGCGGGCCTCCCGATCCGAGAGGCCGAGCTCGTCGAGCGTCGCCCGATCCTGATCCGAGAGCGAGGCGACGGAGGAGACCCAGTCCCACACGGCCTGCCGCGCGTTGACCAGCGCCAGGTCGTAGTCGTCGCAGCGATCGAGATCCGATCCATCTCCGAGATCGACCTTCGCGAGGAGCGGACTGTTGTCGGCTCGGCACCAGGCCTCCGCCGCCTGGATCGGCTCCTGCAAAAGAGAGCGGAGCACCTGGGTGTCCTGCCCTAGGCGGGCGAGCCCCGGGCTTAGGTGAGCGAAGGGCTCCGCGCTGTCGTCCTCCGCGGCGGCGAGCGCCTTCTTGAGGTTTGTCCGCTGGTTCTTCGCGTCGACCAACGCGCGCAGCGGCCTACGCAGAGAGATCGTGATGATCGTCCCGACCACCACATAGAGGGCGATCGTCGCGCTGATCATCGCTGCCTACCCGCCCTTGGGTGGGACAGCACCGGCGACGATCCTGCGACGCTCGAAGCGGTCAAAGGCGCTCGAGGATCCGCGCCTTCTGCTGGGCGAACTCTTCCTCCGTGAGGAGACCGGCGATCCGCAGCTCGTTCAGCTTCTCGAGCTTGGCGACGACATCGACCTGGGACGAGCTCTGCCCAGGCTGCTGCTGCCCTGGAAAGCCGGGGTGGTGGTGCTGCTGCTGCCCCGGATAGCCGGGCTGCGGCTGGTAGCCATAGCCCTGCTGCGGCTGACCGTAGCCGTAGGGCTGGCCCTGCGGCGGCTGGTAGTAGGGCGACGGCGGGAGCATGTTGACGACGACCGGCGAGCCCAGGGTGTTCGCCCCGTTGTAGCGGCGGTTGAACTCGTCCCTGTCCATCACCGCGAGCATGATGAACTCGACGAAGGCGATGATCGACGGGATGAGGGTCCAGCAGAAGACCAGATACAGGATCCCCGAGCCGATCTGCCCGAGATAGAACTTGTGCGCCCCGACGCTGCCGAAGAAAAACGCGAGGATCGCAGCTACGTTCTTGTCCTTCATCCCTTGGTCTCCGTGCGCTCGGAGAGCGCGAGGCGCTCCTCGAGCATAAGCGATACTGGCGAACCAGGCACCGAGTCCGGATCCGACGGCGAGTAGACCCACTCGCCTGTGTCGAGATCGAGATCTTCGGCGACCTCTCCGCGCTCCTTCATAAAGAGCAGAGTGTCCAGGACAGCGTCCCGAGTCCACTGAGTGGCGCCTACGACCGCTTCAAAGGTCTGTGGGCGACCCGCTCGCTCGAGCGTCGCGAGGATGCGCTTGCTCCGCTGCTCGAGGACCCGCTGCTCAGATGCGCTCGGCGCTCGCAGCTCATCGAGCGCAGCGTCACGCCTCCCCCTGCGTTTGACCAGGCCGAGGAAGACCGAGCCGCTCCCCGCCGTCATCAGGCTGGTGAGGAACATGGTCCCGAAGAAGCCCCAATTCAGGAGGATCGAGAAGGTCACGCCGAGCGTCACCATCAGGGCTCCGCCCCCGACCATCGTCTTCCACGAGAAGGGGCTCTGCATCGCCCAACGCGTCAGATCACCGCCATCACGGGAGGATGGGCTCGATCTGCGCTCGAGGGCCTGCGTGGATCCCTTGAGGGTCACCAGGTCGACGACCTTCTCACGGGCCATACCCGGGCTAGCGTAGCACCCTCGATCGACTTCGGCTCCGCAAAGATGGGGCCCCGTCACGGGGATCAGCGCGGCCGATGCGTACCCTCGCTCGCTCCTCTGCGTCGCCGTCGTGACGGTCCAGAGTGTGCTCTCGCGCGGCGATCCTCGGCCCTCTCGGCCGGGGCCTGCGGGAGCGCGCGGGACTTTCGCCACGGTCTGCTAGGGGTCGTCGGTCACGGAGGGCAGGCCAAAATCATCATCGCCGTCCGCATTCGGGTCGAGCGCTGGCGCCGACGGTGGTGCCTCCTCCCCAGGGGCGACCTCGGACGCCCCGTCCAGCTCCCCGACCTCGGCCTCCTCCAGCCCGTCGCCGTAGAGATCGAGCACGGCGTCCCCTGCCGGGATCGCCGCGGGCTCGGCGTGCTCCACCGGCTCGGTCCCGGCGACAAAGTACTCCTCGAGCAGCTCCTCGGGATCCGCCTCGATCACCGCCCCCTCCGGACCGATGACCGGCTCAGGCGCCAGGAGCCCGGTCCGCTTGTCGATCGTCCGGACGAGCACCGACGCCGGCGGAGTGAAGGAGAGCGGCGGCTTGTCTGCCTCCGCGGCCTCCATCGCCGTCAGCCAGATCGGCAAGGCCGCCCTGCCGCCGGTCTCCGAGCGACCCAGGGGACGAGGCGTGTCAAAGCCGACCCAGGCGACCGCGACCGTCCGCGGCGTGAAGCCGGCAAACCAGCCGTCGCGATGCTCGGCGGAGGTCCCGGTCTTGCCCGCCGCCGGCCGCTTGAGCGCCTTCGCCCGAGCCCCTGTGCCCTCTTGGACGACGCTCGCCATCATGCTCGTGAGGACGAAGACGATGTCCTCGCGCAGCGCCTGGACGACCGACCGGTCCGGGACCCAGGGCTCGCCGCCGGCGATATCGATCCGCTGGATCACGGTCGGCTCGATCCGCGAGCCGCCCCGCGCGAGCGTCAGGTAACCAGACATCAGATCGTAGGGCGTGATCTCGGAGACCCCGAGGGCGAGCGAGAGATTGTCGGTCAGCGGCGCCTCGATCCCGGCCGCCCGAGCGAAGGCGTGGACCGCCTCGATCCCGACGGTGTCCAGGAGCTTGATCGCGATCGTGTTGATCGAGTGGGTCAAGGCGACACGGAGGCGGATCTCGCCGCGATAGACATCGCCCTCGAAGTTGGTCGGCTTCCACTTCTCGTAGATCTCGGGCGAGTCCTCGACCAGGGTCGCGGCCGTGAATTGCTCGCTCGCCAGCGCCGATCCGTAGACGAAGGGCTTGAAGCTCGATCCCGGCTGACGCTTGGCCTGGCGCACCCGATCGAAGCCAGCGCGGCGGTAGTCAAAGCCGCCGATCATCGCCAGGACCTCGCCGCTCTCGACGTCGGTGAGGACCACCGCGGCCTCTGGCCCCGAGTCGATCTCGCCGAGGATCCAGCCCTCTGGCAGGCCTTCGACCTGCTCGTCGGCCTTCATCGCGGAGATCGTCACCATCGTGATCCCGTCGACGGGGAACTGCTCTGCGAGGCTGACGTCGGGCTCGTCGTAGCGGGATCCCTCCGGCACGCGGAGCATCACCATCTGCTCCCCGACCTGAACCGCGACCGAGTCGCTCGGCAGGGTGATCCCCTCCCCCGGCTTGCGCACCACGGCCGGATAGATCTTGCCGGCCACCGGCGTCCCCTTGGTCTTCTTCAGCGCTCGCTCTTGGCGCTTGGCGGAGACCGGCTTCACCTTGTGGCCGTACCCTTGGCGCAGGTCGAGGGCGATGAGGCCCGCGCGCAGCCCCTCGCGGGCCCGCTTCTGCACGTCAAGGTCGACGGTGGTCGTCACCGTCGCTCCGAGCCGGAGCAGCTTTTCGTCGCCGTAGATCCGGACGAGCTCATCGCGCGCAGCGTCGACGAACTCCTGCGCCTCCTTGGAGGTCGCGACCGTGTCCGCCGGGACGACGGCGAGCGGCGCTTCGATGAACTCCTGCGCCTCGCGGGGCGCCGCAAAGCCGTGCCGCACCATCTGCCCGAGCACATAGACCTGGCGCGCCTTCGCCTTCTCGGGGTCCTTGTGCGGCGACGCCTTGCTCGGCGCCTTCGGCATCGCCGCCAAGAGGGCGGCCTCGCCGAGATCGATGTCGCGGATGCTCTTGTCGAAGTAGAAGCGGGCCGCCTCTTCGACACCGTAGCGCCCGTGGCCGAAGTAGATCTCGTTGAGGTAGAGGCCGAGGATCTCCTTCTTGGAGAGCGCCTGCTCGAGCCGACGAGCGAGGATCAGCTCCTGGATCTTGCGCTCGAAGGTCCGCTCGGGGCTGAGCAGGAAATTCTTCACGACCTGCTGCGTGATCGTCGACGCCCCCTGGCGGATCTTCCCCGACTTGATGTTGGAGAGCATCGCCCGGACCATCCCCATGTAGTCCATGCCCTCGTGGTTGTAGAAGTCGGCGTCCTCCGCCGCGAGGAAGGCGTTCTCTACGTGACTCGGGACCTCGCCGAGGTCGATCAGGGTCCGCCGCTCCTTGAAGAGCTCGCCGAGAACTGTCCCGTCCCGAGCCGTGATCCTCGTGACCTGGTAGGGACGGTAGGCGCGGATGGTCCCGACATCGACGGAGTCGACCCCGCGGCCGTAGTACCAAAAGATCCCGATGATCCCGCCGACCCCCGCGAGCGCCCCGAAGAGGGTCAGCCCGAGGAGCCAGAGGGCGATGCGACGGAGTCGGCGACGGTTCATAGCGATCGCTTCGCGGCCTGAAGTGTTGCGACGAGACCCGCCACGAGGCGCTCATCGAGCGACTGAGCGTACCAGCTGATCCTGCGATCCGCGCGCTCCTCGTCCTCTAGGTCGCCGACCTGGCCTAGCCACCGCCTCCGCCGCTGGGAGAGGTCAAAGAGCGCGACGGCGGTCGCCACCGAGACGTTGAGGCTCTCGACCATCCCGTACATGGGGATCCGAAAGAGCAGGTCTGAGCCCTCCCTGGCGGCCGCGCTGAGCCCCTCGCGCTCATTGCCGACGAGGAGGCAAAGAGGCTGATCGACCGGGACATCGGCGAGCATGGTCGTCATCTCCTCTTCGACGCAGGCGCCCACGACCCGCATTCCCCGCTGGCGCACCACGCGGAGAAAGTCGTCGAGGCTCGAGTGATGGTGGCGATCGATCCACGTCGCCGCCCCCCTCGCGGTTTTGCGCGCCTCGAGCACCGAGTCCCGCGAGATCGCGTGCACCTCAGCGAGGCCTACCGCCTCTGCCGTCCGGACGATCGCCGCTGCGTTTCGCGGATCGTAGGGGTCCTCGACCGCGACCGCGATGGAGCTCAGCCGATCGCCGAGCACACGATCGATCCGACGCCGACGGGCCTGGGTTAGGTGCTCGCCGAGGAGCTGCGTCGCCCGTGGACGACCGACAAGAGAGATCAACGCCTTTACAGCTACGCCGCGCTCCACAACGCCGAACTACCACGGGAATCGCCCGCCGACACCGACGAGGACGATCCCTCCGCCGCCGACAAAGCCCTCACTCTCGACCTTTGCCGCGGCGGTCGCCCCCGGAGCCCGCCGCGTCGCGTAGAGCCACGCGGCCCGCGCGGTGACGTCGAGGTGGGTGAGCACCGGCACCCGGAGATCAAGGCTGGCGAGGGTCCCCGCGGGCTTGATCACGTTGAAGCCGAGCGCCCCGCGGTGGGCCAGGAGGAGCGAGAGCTCGACCACCTCCAGCTCGACCCCGACACGCGTCTCCCACGTATGGCCCAAGGGCCCTGGACGGTAGCGGTACCCGGTCTCGGCGAAGGCGCCGTCCTCGTGGGCGAAACGGATGGCTCCGTACCCTCCGACCCCGCCCAGGTCATTCTCGTCGACGAACGCCCGCTTCGGCTGGGACAGGTCCGTCACGTCCGCCGGGAGGCCTCCGCGGCCCGCGATAAAGGGCGCTTGCCAGCGCTGCATACCGTAGAAGACGTCGAAGTAGGCCGGATCATAGCTGCTGTCGCCGGCGGTCATCTCCGCCCGCAGGCCGAGCCGGGAGCGCCGGTGACGGCCAGCCACGAGCTCCGCGTCGACCCCTAGATGGAGCCCCTTGCCGAGGCCCGGCATCAGGTTGAGATCCAGGTAGGGCGTCACCAGGTAGCGCCATCGATCGGTGAAGCGATAGCTCAGATCGAGCCCCACCGCCGCGACGCCGACCTCCCCCTCGCTCTTCAGGCGGTTTTGCCGATCGATCTGGATAGCCTCACCGCTCTCACCCAGCACCAACTGCCGCGGCGCGAGCGGGTCCCCCACCGCGCTAAGCCCGAGGCTCGCGCCCCCCCAGTCCGCAGCGAGCCGACCGCCGAAGATCTGCTCACCGGCGAGATCCCCGATCACCACGCCAGCGTCGATCCCCGCGGGCTGGTCGAGCAGATAGCCCTCCATCCGAGCGTGCAGATCGACGCCCGTCCGCCGGCGATCGAGATCGAGCGCGTTGGCGTAGCCCATGACCAAAGAGCCGTGGCCGAGCTGAACCCGCCCGAGGCGGCCGATCCGGAGATCGACGTTGGCGATGCCACGCTCGCCGAAGGCGAAGCTGTCCTCGTAGTGGAGGCGCTGGAGGATCGCGACGAAGTCCCCCGCCTCATCCCAGTCCGTCCCGCGGATCACCCCGCCCTGCGACGGATCGCGATCCCAAATGCGGAGCCGCAGCGGACCCCCGAGCTGCAGCGTCAGCGGGATGAGATCGCGGAGATCGAGGGCAAAGCTCGGCTCCAAGCTGGCGACCGGATCCTCGGTGATGAAGCCAAAGCCGACCCCAAGCCGAACCTCGCCGTGAACACGACGCTGGCGCTGCTCGGGCGGACGTGGGGCCCCATCCGCCGCGATCATGACCTCGGCGGCCGACGCAGAGAACGGCGCAGCGGCGACGAGCGCCGCCGTCAGCAGACCGCTCCAGGCACGGCTCATGGGCCCTCCTCGGCTTGCATGAAGTCGTCCATCGCGGGGCTGCCGGGCGCGTCTTGGGCCGAAGGATCGCCCCCCCCTGTCTCGGCCTCGGCCTCTTCAAGGAGCAGGTCGAACACCTCCGATGAGGTGTCCTCCGGAGCGCCCGGCGCGAGCAACCCGGAGCCCGCGCGCTGCTTCACCGAGGCCTCCATCAAGCGATTGATCTCTGCCAAGCACTCAGTCCGCCCGCGGGCCTCGCTGCGATCGAAGACCAGCTCCGTGTCCTTCCACTCTTCGTAGGTCTCGTCGTCGATCCGGCCGCGGGAGTTCATGAAGCCGAGGATCCGCGCGTGCTTCTTCTTGAACTTCGGCGACATCTCGCCCTCGCAGTAGTGGACGTGTCGCTTGACGGGGCTCGGCAACATCATCGCCAAGTAGGCGGCCTCTGGCGGGCTCAGGTCCGCGGGCTTCTTGCCGAAGTAGTGGCGCGAGGCCCGAGTCACCCCGTAGATCCCAGGGCCGAACTCGATCACGTTGAGATAGAGTTCCATGATGCGCTTCTTCGGAAGCGCGCGCTCGATGTACCAGGTCAGGAAGAACTCCTGGAGCTTGCGGGCGAAGGTCCGCTCGTGGCTGAGCAGGACGTTCTTCACGGTCTGCATGGTGATCGTCGACGCGCCGAGGCGGATCCTCCCAGCCTGAAGGTTGCGTCGAAGCGCGACCTCAAACTGCGAGGTCAAAAAGCCCTTGTGCCGCCAGAAGCTGCCGTCCTCAGTCGTCTGCACCGCGGCGACCATGTACTCCGAGATCTCATCAAGCGGCGTGTAGTCGCCGGATCCGGGGTGGAGCTCGACCACGACCGCACGTCCGTCCCGCATCACAGCGCGGTGGGTGAAGTGGTGCATCAGACGATCCGCGCCGACCCGAGCTGGCGCAGTCTTCACCTTGCACTTGTCGATCCCGACCTTGCCCGTGAGGGAGACCGCCTCGAGATCGGCGAAATCGATCTTCGCCGCCGCGGACATCTCGAACTCGCCGTCGAGGACAAACCCCTGGAGGCTCGGCACCAGCTCGACCGGGATCGCCCGGAGGAGGTCCTTGCAGGGCACAGGCGGGATCGCAGCGTTGATCTCGTAGCGCCGCTCTTCGACGACCTCGGGGTGTCGGATCGATCCGTCGACCTCGAGCACGACCCCCTTCCGCTCAAACCTCGCCTTGCTCAGGACCAGCTCCGACTCCGCCGGATCGACGCTGGCCTCGATCTCGAGGTCGAAGCCGACGCCGCGGACGACCTCGCTGGCGAGCATCGGATGGGTGACGTTCAACCCCTCGATCGACAGCTCGCCGCTGACATCGGCCTTGCCGTCGGCGAAGACCAGGCCGAGCTTGCCCCCCACCGTCGCCGCCTCCGACTGGACCAGCGGAAGCCGCTCGAGCACCTGCGGGACCTTGGCCAGCTCAAAGGCGGCCATGTCGAGCTTGACGTCGCCAAAGCTGAGATCCCGCTTGACCGTCCCTGCGACCGACCAGAGATCGGCGCCCTTCTCTGCCGCGTCCCCCTTCGTCGAGTCGACGTCGGAGAATCCTCCTGCGAGTGTCATCGTCAGCTCGGTGATGTCACGGTCGGCGAGGGAGACCGTCCCGTGAACGTCAGCGACTGAAATCTCTGGAGTCAAAGGGATCGCCCCGCCCTGGATCTCGAGAGTGATCGGGAACACGACACCACCTTCATCGCCGCCGACGAGCTCGGTCCGCAGGCGGCGCAGGCCTAGCTCGCGCCCCTTGCGGCGGAGACTTCCGTCCTCGAAGGTCAACGCTGCCCGCCGCTCGCCGACGTCCACCCGGGCGTGCAAGGTCCCCTGCGCGCCCACCTTCTGCGCTTCGGAGTGAAGATCGACGGCCAAGCTAGAGACATCGATCGATGCAGGCCGCAGGCGAAGACGACGCCCGCTCTCCGCGGAGTCATCCCCCCCCCCCCGCGAACGCACCTTCTCGGCGAGATCGCGGTAGTCGCTGAGCTCCCCCTCGATCTGGCCTCCGCGAGTCTCCACCCGCTCCACCTCGACAAAGCCGCCCCAGGGGCCCTCCTCGGTCAGGTAGACGTCAACCTCGTCGAAGGTCACCACGCTGGCATCGGAGATCACGAGGCGAACCCCACGGAGAGCGGCGTGCTCGAAGTCGAATTCCAGCCCCTCGACCTCCAGCTGAGCGCCGAGGCGAGCCTCAACCTTCTCCTTGATCGCGTCTTCGACGAACGGGCCTGCCCACCTAGGAGCCGTCGCGACCCCGGCGACGCCCAAGCCGATGATGGCGACGACACTGAACCCCAGGATCCGCCAACGCCGCGTCCGACGCGGGGGAATTTGTTGCGAATTCGCCATAATTCGGTCGGCCAAGAGTACCCAGATCGGCGCGTCAGACCAACATCATGCGTTTCGCCGGTGGAGGACAGCTGTTGGGCGAGCGCGGGAGCCAGACGCAGAAAGGGCCCGCGAGATACCCGCGAGCCCTCTGCTCAGAAGCGCTAGGGATGCGCTCAGCCGCCGCGACAACGGATCGCGAAGAATACTTTGCCGTCCGGATGCCGAACCCCGCCGATCAAGAGGATCCCATTGCTCTCGATCCTGTAGTCGGTGTCGACCAAGACCTTCTCGCCAGAGGCGAGCACCGCGTGCAGCTTGAGCTTGGAGCTCTCGGCGTCGAGGAGCTGAAGCTTGAGCTGATGACCCGACGTCATCATCGCCGCGCCGGTCTCGCCGAGCTTGAGCTTGAGCGACTTGCTCTCGAGCAACCGGAAGCTCTTGAACGCCGCGAACTGATCGTCGCGAAGCTGTCCTGCGAGGAAGCCGAGCTCGTCGGGGATCCCGTCGCCAGTCTTCATCGCGAGCACCGTGTGAATCTCACAGGTCGCGCTCGTCGCCTCCGCTTGAGCCTGCGCCGGGGCGAGCAAGAGAGCACCGCTGACCGTCGCGAGGGGGACTAGGCTCGACGCGAAGATCGGAGCCCAGAGCCGAGTAAAGGGCCTGGGAAAGAGCCGGGTGAAGATCGTCCTGCGGTGCTTCATAGCGCTCGCTCACTGTCCAGTGTCTCGTCCTCGTCATCGATCCAGATGACGGTGGTGATGCCCTGCTTGCTCTCGATCCGGTCGATCCGTCCGGTCTTGCCGCCGAACTCGATCCGTTGGATCTCCGCCTCGTTGTTCGAGGGCATCTCGTCAGCCTCGACGTTTGCGGCGATCCTGTCGTCTTGGAGCGGTGCGAGTGGCATCGGTTCGTCTGCCGCCTCTTGAGCGGGCCCGTCATTCGACGCGACGGAGACCGGCGTATTCTCTGTTGGCTCAGACTCTCCGCTACCAATGTAGATCGCCGCCGCCGCTGCGACCCCGGCGAGGGCGGCGGTCGGCGCCCATAGTGGCTTGAAGAAGGCGCCCACGCGGCTCCAGAGCGAAACGTCGGAGTCGGCGGCCTGTTGCAGCCTCGCGTCCCGCTCGAGGGTTCGCTCGACCTCGTCCCAAAGCTGCTCAAAGCGCGCCTCTGGGATCTTCTCGGCCTCGGCCTCGAGGCCGACAGAGATCGCCTGACGAAGGAGCGAAAGCTCAGCAAGCGTCGCCTCGGCATCCTCCGTGAGCATCGCCTCGATGGCCTTGCGCTCCTCGTCCGGGAGCTCGCCGTCAAAGTAGGCGTGTAGATTCTCGATTTCGCTCACCGGATTCATGGCATCACCGCCTCAGCCGACTTCATGGCCTTCTTAGACTTCTCAGCGGGCTCTTTGTTCGATTCACTCGGCTGGTATTCCAGCTTCTCTGAGAGAATTTTTTGCATGTTGCGCCGAGCGTGGAAAAGGCGGCTCATGATCGTGCCCTTCGAGCACCCCATGGTCGTCGCCATCTCCGCGTACGACATGCCCTGGAGCTCACGCATGATGATCACGGCCCGATGCTTGTCGCTCAGGTACTGAAGACCCTCCTGAACAGCGTCCAGGATCTCCTGGCGCTGCAGCACGCTCGCCGGATCGCCCATCGCCGAGAGAGGACGATGGTGGGTACCTAGGGTTTCGCCGCCCTTGGACTCATGACGAAGCTTGTCGTCGAACTCCAGGGCCCGGTGGCGCTTGCTCTTTCGCAAGTGATCGATGCAGAGGTTGGTCACGATCCGATAGAGCCAGGTGTAGAAGCTGGAGTTCCCCTCGAACTTCGCGAGGTACCGGTGGACCTTGATAAAGGCCTCTTGAACGACGTCGAGCGCATCCTCTTGATTTCGCAGGTAGCCGAACGCCACCGAGTAGACCTTGCGCTGATAGCGCACCATGAGAAATTTGAACGCGCGCCGATCGCCAGCGCGGCAGGCTTCGACCAACACCTGGTCGTCAGCATCAGGAGAAACCACGTTTTTGTTGGTCCCTTCGACGTGCGTTCCAACCGGCTATTCAGAGCGGTCTGCGCGCACGTACGGTGTAGAAGTTTGGGCGTCTGGCGGCGACAGAGGGAGATGGCGCGACTATCGCGCGGTGACGGAGCATACCGAGGCGGTTATACCCAAGGGCGCTAGCGATGGCCGTGCGCCCTTCCTTTCTCTTGAGGCTCGTTGGTCGAGCCAGGATGATAACACTGCGCCACGAGCTGGCGATGGCGCTCGTGGTCATTGCGGCCGGGAGCACGGCTATCGGCGCGCTCGCGCTCGTTCTCACGGCCCTCACCCTCCGCGGTGATGTGGTCGCGCCGCTCGCAGGCGCGCTTGTGTGTGTGCTCTGCGCTGGCGTCCTCCTCCGCGCGATCCGTCGGATCCGCCGGCTCGCAGGGGGGGCCCTGCGAAGTGCGCGGACGATCGCTCGAGCGCCCCGCTCTTCCCTCAGCGCCCAGGCCCGTAGCGATCTCCTGGCCGCGCTGGAGACGTGGTCTGCGCTCGAGACGGACTCACCCCGCTCGCCCTCCATCTTGGACTCACGGGATCTAGCGGAGGCCTACGTCGAGCAGGTCGACGCCCGCCTGCGGATGCTCGGTGAGATCGATGTTCTCCCGCCTTCGAGCCCCCGCCTCCTCATCCCCATCGCCCTCGCCCTCGGGATCGCAGGCTCGAGCCTCGCCTCGAAAGATGTCCGAGACGCATCCTCCCTCCTCTATCGCAGGATCGACGGTCGCCCCCCTCCTCCACCTGCGCCGCTGTGGAACTCGCTCGCCCTGACCCTCCAGTATCCCGAGCACACCGGCAGACCGGCGCGTAGGGTCGAAAACCCGAGCGGCTCGCTGCGAGTCCCGCGAGCTACGCGGCTGCTCATCGACATCCGAGCCCGACCCTCGGCTGGGGCGCTCACCTGGGTCTTCAGCGCCGACGCACCGTCGCTCAGCGACGCCCCCCCCCCACGGCCGCTGGAGCTCGATCGCACCGCTGACGGCCGCTTCGTCGGCGAATTCATGGTCTACGATCCTGGCGTCTGGACCGTGCTCGCGGTGCTCGACGGTGTTCAGCGCAGCTCCCCCCCGGCACCGATCGAGATCGACGTCGACGAAGCCCCGGAGATCGAGCTGCTCCCGCTCGCGAGCGCCGACAGAGCTCCGACGGAGCTCGACTCTGTCGAGCTCCGCTTCCGCGCCCACGACGACTTCGGCTTTGCGGGCGCAGAGCTGGTGATCGCCCATGGCGATGAACCGCCGACCCGGATCCGCGTCGGCGCTCCCCCCGCGGGACGCACCTGGAATCATCGCTTCGACTGGGACCTCTCGGCGATGCCGCTCCCGGAGCGGAGCGAGCTCGAGTTTTGGATCGAGGTCCGCGACAACGACCCCACGCCACAGCCAACGACCGGACACGCGGGGACAGGAAAGGTGACCGCCTCGACGCGTATGCGGCTCGGCGTGCGCGACCAGGAGAAGGAGCACGCCGAGAACATCGACTCGCTACGGGCGCTCCGCGACGCTGCGGTCGATCACCTCGCGGAGCGGATGACGACGACGGTCTTCGACCGCAGATCGACGGAGAGCCCGCGCGAGAGGCTCGCCGAGGCGCGAGTCCTCCACAGAAACCTGGGCGAGCTTCTGGCCCTCCTCGCCACCAGCCTCGACCGCGTCGCTGTCGACGCGATGAGCAACGGCCGCGACGCCGAGACCCTCACGGCGATCCACGGCCGCCTCCGCAGGAGCTTTGTCGTCGCCGAGAAACTCCACGAGCGGGTCCCGATCGGCGCCGCTGTGGGCGCCCCAGCCCGGGCCCAATCCCTGCTCGCGATGCTCGCCGGCAACCATGAGCGACAGGTTCTGGAGCTCGAGGATGAGATCATTCGCATCGATGACCTCGTCGACAGCCAGATCGTCGCCCGCATCGAGGGGCTCGTCGCCCGGGTCGAGGCGTCACAGCGCAAGCTCGTCGATCTCCTGGAGCGCCTCAAGGCTGGCGACCGCAGCGTCGCGCCGATGATCGAAGAGCTCCAGGCGCGCTTACGGCAGGATCTCCGTCGGGTCCAGGACGCCCGAAGCCAGCTCGACAAGGAGGTCGATCACCAGTTCCTCAACCTCGACGCGTTCCAGGCGATGCAGGCCCGAATGGACCACCAGGACCTCGACGAGCAGCTCCGCCGCGGGGATATCGACGGCGCCATCGCCCGGGCCAAGGAGCGCCTAAACGAGCTCCGTGGCCTCCGCGAGGAGGTCCAGGATCGTCTCGCCGACGCCCCCGAGGCGAACGTCAGCCCGCAAGAGAGAGCCCGGCTCAAGCTCCTCCGCGAGCTCAGCCGCCTTCAGGACGGAGAGCGCGGCGTTGAGGGGGAGAGCCGCGGGGCCCATCAAGAGTGGCGCGAGAGGATCGCCGAGGAGACGCTCGAAGACGACGAGGCCGAGGCCCTCCGCGCGTCCGCGACGACGATCGAGCGCAGCCTGGACGAGGTCAACGACGCCCGCCTCGGCCGCGAAGGTCGGCGGGCGATCGGCGACGCCGTTGAGGAGCTCCGCCGGATCGCGACCACCAACGGAGCGCTCGACGCCCACGAGGCCGCGACCGCCCTCCGCGACGCGATCGAGCGGGCCCTAGGCGGAGCAGAAGCGGGCGAGGCCGAGGCCAAACAGCTCGCCAAGCTCCGCGACGCCGCGGCCAAGCTCCAGAGGCGATCCGCGGACTCACTCCCAGACGACCTTGACGAGTTGCTAGACGACGAGCGCCTCGCAGATCTCGGGGTCCGCCAGGCGGGGCTCGGCGCGAGGGCCCGCGAACTCCTCAGCCTGCCAGAGGCCGAACACCTGCCCGAGGCGGGGCGCAAAGAGCTCAAGTCCGCCGCTGAGAAGCTCGAGCAGAGCCTCGACGCGCTCGAGGAGCGAGACACCGGCGCGGCCCTTCGGGCTCAGGCCGAGGCGATCCAGCGGATCCAAGGGGCGATCAACTCGTTGCGGCGCACAGCCTCAAGCCCGAGCGGCGGCCCTGGGCGCACCTCGACCGCGAGCGAGCGTGATCGTTCCCTCCGCGACGACGTCATGGACGCGATGCGGGAAGAGGCGCCAGCGGGCTACACCGAGCCGGTCAAGCGCTACTACGAGGAGCTCCTCCGATGATCCTGAGCCTCCTGGATCACGTCCGCACTGGCTTCCGCGTTGGCCTCTGCGCCGGCCTCCTCGGCATCGCCCTGCTCGCCTCGCCGCCCTCGGCGGTTGCCGCGACGCCGACCTTCGAGGAGAGCATCACGGCCTGGGATCTAGAGGCCGCTGAGGCTGCGCTTCGGGACACACCGCGAGGCCCCACACGCCAAGCCCAGGAGGGGATCCTCGCGATCTACCGGGCCGACTACGCCCGCGCAGAGAGCCTCTTGACCGCTGCGCTCGCGAGCGCCGACTTCCCGGCCGACACCGCCGCCCACAAGGACGCTCGCCACTATCTCGCGCTCGCCCGCGGGTCGCAGCGAGCGCTCGGCTCGGCGGTCCTCGTCCGCAGCGATGATCACACCGTTGAGGCGGTCTTCGCCGACCCCAAGGACACCCTCCTGGCCCCGTACCTCTTCGACGCGATGGCGGCCGCGCGCAGGGTCCTGGGCGACGAGCTCGGGGTCACGCCCGACGAGCCTATCCGCTTCGAGTTCCTCGACGATCCCGCCAAGCTCGCGCTGGTCACCCCGCTGAGCCTCGACAACATCTACGCGACCGGGACGATCGGGATCACCAAGTACCGGCGGATCGTCATGGTCACCCCGCGGGTGCTCCTCTTCGGCTACCCGTGGCTGGACACCGCGGTCCACGAGTACGTCCACTACCTGATCACGGTGCGAACGCGGAACCTCGCGCCAGTCTGGCTGCAGGAGGGTCTGGCCAAGCTGCTGGAGTCTCGCTGGCGGAGCGCGACAACCCCCCCGCTGGCGCCGGCGAGCCTACAGCTGCTCCATGATGCGCTCGAGCATGACGACCTCGTCAGCCTCGACGAGATGTCGCCGTCGATCGCGATGTTGCCCTCGCAGGAGCGTGCCGCCCTCGCCTACGCCGAGGTCGAGACCATGCTCAGCTTTCTCCGCGAGAGCCGCGGCGGCGATGGCATGACCCAGATCCTCGACCGTGTCCGCGACGGCGAGAGCGCTGAGGAGGCCTTCGCCGGCGCGTGGGGTGCGGACTTCTCCGAGTTCATGCGGATGTGGGCGCGCCACACCAAGCGCATGACCGCGGCGGCGAAGGGCGAGAGCTCGACGTTCAAGGCCCGGCGCTTTGGCGACGGTCAGACCAGCGACGTTGACCCCTCGCTCTTCGGCGATGTCTTCTCCCACCTGGGCGGCGGACGAGCGCGCCAGCACGCCCGCCTCGGGGTCCTGCTCACGCTCCGCGGTCAGGAGCGCGCAGCGGCGTTGCAGTACGAGAAGGCCCGTCGCGTCGATCCAAAGGCCCGACGGGATCCAAAGCTGGCTCGTCGTCTCGGTGAGATCTACCTCAACCTCGACGATGCTGCGCGGGCGCTACCGCTGCTCGAGCTGGCAGCTCGTGCGGATCCAGAGAACGCGAGCATCGCCGCCGCCGAAGGCCGCGCGCGTCTTCGGATCGGGGATGTTGATGGTGCACGGATCGCCCTCGCTCGGTCGCTTCGGGTCAATCCCTTCATCCCCGCGGTTCACTGCGACCTCGCTCGACTTGCGAAGCTTGCGGAGGCGGACACCGAGGCCGCCCGTGAGCGCGCCCTTTGCCGTGAGTGAGCGCGATGGTGAGACCTTCGCGGCGAGCCTTCTCCGTGGTTCGCGCTCCACCGCGACGTCCCCGTCGATGCACGCTTCGCAGCGCAGGTGCGGAAGTGCGCCAGCATGCTCGACAATGACGCTTGCGCCGCGGCGCTGTTCCAGCGAAAGCTATCAAGCGAGTGTGACGGGCGACCTATTCGCCGCACGTGATCGCGCTCGCCATGGAGGCCTCGATGTTGACGCTAACCCGTAAAGTGGGCCAGAAGATCCGCATCGGCGACGAGATTGAGATCGTCGTCCGAGAGATCCGCGGACGCCAGGTCAGACTCGGAATATCCGCCCCCGCGGAGCTCCCCGTCTATCGCGAAGAGCTCTACCTGCAGATCGCCCAAGAGGCGGCCGCAGAGGGTGCTCCCCCGGCTACAGAGGCCGACGACAAGGCCTCTGAGGGCGACTAGGCGACGACGCTGGACCTGTCCCAAGCAGCAGAGCTGAACGACAGGTCTGAACGACAGGTCTGAACGACAGATCTGAACGATAGATCTAGGCGACGACGCTCCAACGTCCGTCACGGATCGCGGCGCTGGTCACTCGTAGGGCGTCGAGCCAGGCCTCGGCTCGCGCCGTAGCGTCGACCCCGAGGAGCACCCTGCGTGCCCCATCTTGCGTCGTCGCTCGGGTCTCTATCAAGACCCGCATACCCTCCTCGACCCTTCGAAGGATCCACGGGAGCCAACGGCTCGGATCCTCGACCGCGACGACGACGACGGCCCCCTCCTCCAGGGCCAAGAGGTCGACATGAACGCTCTTCACCGTCGCGGCCTCGTCGACGATCAGCACCGAACGATGGAGCGCCCTGGCGATCGCCGCTCCGAGACCCTGCCCCCAGTGGAGGAAGCAGAGGGTCCCTGGGGTCACCGAGGCCGCGAGCTCTCGCGGGTCGTGGATCGGACCGCCCTTGCGGAGATGCGGCCGAGACCGCCGAGCGCTGCGGCTCGATCGCTTGATCGGCACGGCCGTGTGCCGGCGGGTCGCGGCGTCGTCGATGTCCTCGACCTCGATGATCACCTCGACGTCGATGTCGCCGATCTCGTCGCGGACGTCGCTCGTCGCCCACACATCGGTCGGGAAGATGACGACCACCTCGTCGGCGTCGAGCCCATCGCGATCGACCGCCGGCTGAGCGCGGATACTGATCGTGTCGGTGCCTGTCTCTGCGACCACGCGCCACCGATCGTCGCCGGAGCTGAGATCCAGCTCGACGCGACGCCCGACGGCGAGCTCAGCCTGCTGCTCAGGGCTGAGGAGCTCGCTCAGCGCCTCGTAGACCTCGTGGTCCGTGACCAGCCCGTCGATGCTCTCGGTCCCCTCCGAGTGGACCAACGTGAGCGGTCGCTCGGTCGCGATCAGGACCTCAGAAGGCTCGCTAGACGCGACCTGCTCGAGAAGATCCGACAGCAGTCCCATGAACGGACGATATCAGAGCTTGTGCCCTTTCGCGCGCGCGCACATCCCGCTTGCGCGCACGTGCGACGACGCCGAGGCGAGCTGGCACCACCGTGGATTGTCCGCGTGGACGCCGCGAGACCAACGTTCCACCGCGAGTGTGGAGTCGGCAGGCGAGCCGGCCGCACTGCGCGAGGTCGCAGACGTCGGCCGATCTCCGGGGGCGAAGTTCTCCGCGACGGCGCGCTCAGTCGATCTCGGCGACCGTACGGGCCAACGACTGCGGCTGCATGAACTGACGCATCCCGGCGACGCTCCGACTATAACCAAACCCGGAGCTCTTCCAGCCGATCCAAGGGCCCCCTGCGGCGGCGCTCAAGCCTCGATTGACGCCGATCATCCCGACCTCGAGACGACCCGCGAGTTCCTCTAGAGCCGGGCCGGGCTCTCCCCAGATGCTCGCACCCAAGCCGTAGGGGCTGGCGTTCGTCCGAGCGATCGCATCCTCGGCGCTCTCACAGACCTCCACCGCGATCACGGGGCCGAAGGTCTCCTCCTGCACCAGCGTCATCTCGGGCTTGAGGTCTGTGATCAGCGTCGGCTCCAGGAAGAAGCCCGGCGACCGTGCAGCACCGTCGATGAGCACGCGGGCGCCCTTCGCCTTGGCATCCGCGAGCTGTGCGAGGACGATCGAGCGCTGCGCCTCGCTGGCCATCGGCCCCATCTTCGTCGCCTCGTCGCGGGGATCGCCGACGCGGACGGCCGAGACGAGCCCGCCTACGATCCTGAGGAAATCCTCGAGCAAGCTCGGGTGGACCATGATCCGCTCGACGCTGATGCAGGCCTGCCCGGCGTTCGCGAGGCCCAGCGCGATCGCATGTCGAGCGGCCGCCTCGAGGTCAGCGCCCGGGAGGATGATCATCGAGTCCTTGCCCCCGAGCTCCAGGACCAGACGTTTTAGATCCAGGGCGGCGCTGCGCATGATCGCCTTTCCTGTGGCGATCGAGCCGGTCATCGCGATCATCTGGACGTCGCTCTCGACCAGCGCCCGCCCCTCCTCCCCCGCCCCCTGGACCAGACCGACGAGCCCCTCAGGGAGCGCTGACACGAGGTACTCGTGGAGGATCGCCCCGGTCCGCGGGGTCTGTTCGGAGGGCTTGAGCACCACCCCGTTGCCGGTGAGCAAGGCGGAGAGGATCAGGTTGCTCGGGGTCGCGACCGGGTAGTTCCAGGGAGCTATCACCGCGACGACGCCGAAGGGCCGCCAGCGCGTCGTCACCTCAACGCTGCCCTCGCGCCCGACCTCATCCTCGGCGGCGACGCGAGCGCGCGCGGCGAAGTCCCGCAGGCGGGAGCGGACGTTGCGGACCTCGCCCCTGGCCTCGCGGAGCGTCTTGCCCATCTCCGCCGTGATCTCGGAGGCTAGACGCTCCGCGGACTCAGGGTCGTCGAGGCGCGCCGCAAACCCCTCGAGGGCGGAGATCCGCTGATCCATGCCAAGCGTTGCCCACCGGCGCTGGGCCCTCTGAGAGGCGTCGACGATCGTGGCGATGCTCGCCAGCGGGGTCCGCTCGAGCGGGGCGAGCGGGGCCCCCGTCGCGGGGTTGATCGGGATCAGCGGAGTCGAGGACATCGCCAGCGACTATAATCCACTGCCCGGCCCTCGCGACCAGGTGTGGAACCTGTGCCCGACCTGCCCGATCTCCCGCGCTGGCTCATCGAGCTCCTCTTCGTCGCCTACGCCCTGGTGATCACGGGGACTGTGATGCTCGAGCGTCGGCGCCCGGCGTCGACGCTCGCCTGGATCCTGGCGATGATCTTCCTCCCGGTGCTCGGTCTCCTCGCCTACCTGGTCGTCGGCCGCCGCAGGGTCCGCAAGCGCGTCCGCCTCCGCGAGAGACGCCCGATCCGGCCGCTCGAACTCGCCCGAGAGCTCGCCGCGGTCGATGACCTGGCGGGCCTACCACCGCTCCAGCGCGGGCTCGTGAACCTCGCCCGGAGGACCACCGAGGCCCCGCTGCGACGGGCCGACAGCGCTCGCATCCTGAGCCGCCCCGGCGAAGCCTTTGAGGCGATGGAGGCAGCGATCCGGTCGGCGCAGCGCTCGATCTGCCTCGAGTTCTACATATGGCGCGGCGACGCGACCGGCGTCCGCTGGATCGAGCTCCTGATCGAGCGCGCCGAGGCCGGGGTCGAGGTCCGTCTGCTCTATGACGACTTCGGCTCGCTCGCCACCCGCAGAGAGCTCTTTGACCGCCTCCGCAGGGCCGGCGGTGAGGTCCACGCCTTCGGCCCCTTGCGCCTCCGGCTCCGTCCTCGCCAGAGCCGGATCAACTTCCGCAACCACCGCAAGATCCTCACGGTCGACGGCAAGAAGGGTTTCCTCGGCGGGCTCAACATCGGCGACGAGTACGTCGGACCCGACACCAGCGGCCGTCTTTGGCACGATCTTCTCGTCTGCGTGAACGGAGACGCGGTCCTCGGCCTCGACGCGATCTTCCTCGAAGACTGGCTCGCCTGCCTGCCCCGCTCTGCGCTCGATCCGCTCGTGTCGGGCGATCCAGAGACGACCCACAAGCTCGGCCTCCGAGAGCTCTACGACCCGGGATGCTGCGGCTCGACCGGGCCTTTGGTTCAGGTCATCCCGAGCGGGCCCGATCTGCCGACCAGCTACACGATCGCCTCCCAGTTCACCGCGTCGATCTCCGTGGCTCAACACCGCTGCTGGATCGCGACCCCCTACTTCGTCCCCGACGAGCCCGTCCTCCTCGCCCTGATCACCGCGGCCTACCGCGGCGTCGACGTTCGGATCCTCGTCCCCGCGCCGGAGGACAGCGACGTCCGCCTCGCCGGCCTCGCCGGCCGCGCCTACTACGACGACCTGCTCGCCGCAGGCTGCCGCATCTTCGAGTACCAGCGCGGGATGCTCCACGCGAAGTGCATGATCATCGACGACGAGGTCGCGGCGCTCGGCTCGGCGAACATGGACATCCGCTCCTTTTACCTGAACTACGAGGTCACAGCCGTGTTCTACGACGAGGAGGTCACGGCCCAGCTAGCGTCGATCTTCGCGACGCACCTCCAGCAGACCGTCGAGATCAGCGCCGCGAGCCGGGCCAACCTGCCCCTCGGGCAACGTCTCGCTGAGGGCTTCGCGAAGGTCCTCTCGCCGCTCCTCTAACTGTCCCTCCGGACCTCCGCCGGCTCCACGGCTGGGGCCCGACCGTCGCCAAGCCGACGACCGAAGCTGCGCCGACGACCGAAGCCAGACGCGGTCGCGACCGTCACCCCTCCCTCCGAGCAGATCAATCGGAGGACGGCACGATGTCGCTCGGACGGACCAAGGCCACCGCGACCGATGAGGTCAGGACCATCAGCGCCCCGGCGGGGACGGCGAGGATCGGCAGCCCCGGATCCGTCGGACCGTGCAGGAGACCGCCAGCGACGAAGCCTACGCCGACCAAACAGGCGCCGACCCAGGCGGCCAGACGGATCTTCGTCGCCCAGGCAGCGGGGGTCGCGAGCCGCTCACAGCCCCAGCCGAGGGCGACGTTGACGAGCCCCAGGAGTGCGCCGTGGGCGTGACCTAGGCGGAGAAACTCCCGACGCAGCGGGTCGTCGACCCAGCCCTCCGCCCGCAGCCCGTACATCGCCTCGAGCCAGAGGCCCATCGCGAGGAAGATCGCGACGAGGGCGATCGAGAGCCGGAGGTGGCGGTCCGCGGACACCCGGACAACCTAGTGCGGCTCTGCATACCTTCGCAACTTCACGACCTCGCAGCCTCTCAGGGGCCTGGAGAATCGTGTCACTCGCCGATCCACAGGAGCTGCCGCTCTTGGTGCTCGAGGAGGCTGCGGCGCCGCTCTTCCTGGCCTGTGAAGGGATCCTCGCCGAGCACCTCGCGCAGGGCGTCGACCGCCCCAAGGCGCACATCGACCGGCGCCAGGAAGTCGTAGGCGCCGACCTTCGCGGTGAGCTCGGGCGCCGCGTCGCTGGCGACCCTCGCGAGGCCGCGGGCGGCGGCGAAGCGCACCGCCGGGTACTCGTCCTCCAACGCCCCCAGGAGCCATCGCATCCGCAGCTCCGCGTCGACGGGGGTCGACGTCTGCGCGAGCGCGTCCGCGGCCAACACCCGCTGCAGAGGATCCCCCCCGTAAAGGTCCAGGAGGACCCGCGAACCCCAGGACTCCTCAACGCTCGGCGACGCCGCAGCCTGGCCTCCGCGCAGGCCGAGCGCCGCCATCCCCTCGGCGGCCCAGCTCCGGCTGCGATCGACGTGGCACTGAGTGCACGCGTCGGGCTGATCGTCGCGGCCCACGAGCGCCGCCGGGTCGGGCGACGTGATCCGGTGGCTGATCATCCCTTGGACCAGGCCGTAGGTCACCCGCGGCATGTGACAGGCCGCGCAAGAGATCGCCTCCGAGTGGCCGCCGTGGGCCGCGGGGATGGCCCCCTCGTCGTGGCAGCCGCGGCAGGTCGCGTCCCCCCGGTGCTCACGGCGCAGCTGCATCGACGGCTCGCTCTCGTGCATCGAGTGACAGGAGCCGCAGCCGAGGCCCTCACCGCCCTCATGGCACGGCGAGAGCAGGAGCCCCTGGTATTCGTAGGCGCTGAGCCGCGGCGTGCCGTCCGGCCAAAAGCGCTCCGCGAAGGGGGTGTCCGCCGAGCCTCCGAGCGCCGAGTCGGCGAAGATCGGCCGCGACACCTGGGCCAGCTCCTCCCCGGGGAGAAAGCCGTCGCCGTCCCGGAGAACAGCGCCGAGATCCCGCGCGATCCGATTCCCGTGACAGCGGCCGCAGACCTCGCTCGATCGGTCCGCGCCCATCTCACTGGGATCGGCGATCGAGCCGTCCTGCCGGAGCGCGGTGTCGGCCGCGAGGATCCTCCGCAGCGGGTTCGCATGCCGCTCCACGTGGGCCCCCGCGGGGCCGTGGCAGGCCTCGCAGGCGATCCCTAGCTCGCCGACCTGGGTCGAGAACGATCCGTCGGCGGCGGCGCGCGGGCGCGGCTCGGTGTTGTGGCAGAAGACGCAGTTATCGTTCCAACGCGAGAGGTGACGGAGGTAGTCCTCCTCGCTCCCGAGGTTGCCCTCGGGCTCGAGGAACGCGCCGTTGAGGTGGATCCACCTGCCCTCTGCGACATGCCAAGCCAGAGGCAGACGCCACACCTCCCCTGCCCCCTCGCGGTCGATCCGGGCCAGGTACTGCTGGTAGCGATGGGAGCCGACCGTCATCGCGATATCTGCGGCGAAGACCTCACCGACAGGCTCCCCCAAGCTCTCGATCCGCACTCTCGGCCGCCCCTCTGGGCCACGCTCCATCGTCGCGCGAAAGCCGAGGTAGTCGAGCTGCTCGCCGGCGAAGGGGGCGAGCAGAGCGTCTCCCTCGGCGATCTGGGTCATCGTCCGGTGATAGGTCCGATGCCAGCTCGCGTGCTGCTCGGGATGACAGCGGGCGCAGGTGTCGGACTGGACCACTGCCGCCTCGCGACGATCGACCGGGCCCCAAGCATCGTCATCTGCGAGGGTCCAAAGCGCGACGCTCGTCGCCGCGACCGCGAAGATCACCGCAGGACCGAAGAGCAAGAGCGCGGCCGCGCGGGGTCGCCCAACCATCGTCGTCATGCCGGGAGGAGACGGATCGCGACCTCGCGGTTGTAGAGCGAGAGGTGCGTGACACGATCGCCCCGGGGGAAGGGCACCGGCAGCCCAGGCGTGAGCCGACGCTTGTCGAGGAGCGTCCCGTTTTGGCTCTGGAGGTCCGCGACCCACAGACGCCCGCGGTGGACATAGGCGCAGGCGTGGTAGCGGCTGAGCCGTGACGAGGCCAGCACCACCTGGCAGCTCTCGTGGCGGCCGAAGACCAGCGGCCCGTGGCGAAGATCAAAGCGCTGGCTCGGCTGACCGTCGATCGTGATCTCGGCGATCGGCAGCGGCAGCGGATCGAAGAGCGGCTCGACATCGGCCTCGGCGTAGAGACCGTCGGCGATCGCCGCCTGCTTGAACTCCTGGGCCATCTCGGCCCCGGAGTGGTAGCGCAGCCGCGGCTCCTTATCCATCGCTCGCGCCATGAAGGCGTCGAGGTGCGGCGTCGGGTAGAGCTTCGCCTGCGGATCGTCGTGGAGCATCCCGGTGCAGAGGCGCTTCGGGATCTCGAGGCGGGGCACAGGCGCCTCTAGGTGCTGACGCAGCAGGTCCGGGATCGTCCGCCCCTCAAAGGGGCGACGCCCGGAGAGGAGCTCGAAGATCATCACAGCGACGGCGTAGCGATCGGTCGCCGGTCCCACGTGCTTCGAGTCTCGGAACTGCTCCGGGCTCATGTAGTAGGGCGTACCGAAGACCGACCCGGTCGCGGTCGCGGTCTCTTGGCTCAGCCACTTCGCGATCCCCAGATCGATGATCACCGGCTCCCAGCCCCCGAGAGAGCCGCGCAGGAGCACATTGTCGGGCTTCAGGTCGCGGTGGACGATGCCGACGCCGTGGAGCTCGTCCAAGCTCCGGGCGACGACGTCGAGGAAGCGATGGACCGCCCACCCGTCGCTCGGGCCGATCACCGCCGAGGGCGGCAGACCGTCGACGAACTCCATCGCCATCCAAGTCCGGCCGAGGTTGTCCACGCCCCACTCCTCGACCTTGATGACACCGGTGAGGGAGACCCCGGCCATCAGCTCAGCCTCACGACGGAACCGGATCGCCGGCTGGGTGCCGTCCTGGAGCTCCGCGCGCAGCCACTTCACCACCAGGAGACGGCGGCCGGCGATGTCGAGGCAGAGCTGGACATCCCCGACAGCTCCCTCACCCAACGGCCGTATCTTCCGGTAAGGGCAGGCGGGCACCCCTCTAGTGTACAACGCCCCTGAGACAAAGCGCCCGCTCTCGACGGCCGATGTCGGTCCCACCCGGGCCGGCCCCGCCCCGCCCCGCCCTCTCCGGCCCGGCCCGGAGAGGTCAACGTAACGTCACAGCCTAGCAGTGAAGTCTTGTGTGCTCTCGCACCGCAATCGGCGGAGTCGAGCAGGACGACGAGGGCAAGCGAGAGTGTGCGGACTCTTGCGACGGCCTCCTACTAGCAGTCCGTGGTGAAAGTCCCGTGTGCTCTCGCGCCGCAATCGTTGGTCCTCTTGGCTTGGACAAGAACGCCGCTGTACCGGGCCGTACTGCAAGTTTTGGCCGAGTCGAGCGGGACGACGAGGGCAAGCGAGAGCGCGCGGGACGTTGGCCACGGGCTGCTAGGGCAGCTCGACCTGAATCCCGGTGTAGGACTCGGCCAGAATCGCCACCTGGTCGCGGCCGTACGACACGATGACCAGCCCCGGCTCCGTCAGCTTGACCGGCGGCGTGCTCGAGCTGACGGAAACGCTCTCCTCGACGCCGCCGCCCTCGATCGTCACCTCCACATCGCCGCTCTTTCGGCGCAGCGTCATGAGGGTCGTCGGGTCGGGGTTGAAGGTGACGCCGAAGGGGTAGGACTCGCGGATGCTCCGCTCGAGGGAGTCCATACGATCACCCGACGCAGGCCCGCGGAAGAGATAGGTCTGGCCGAGGTTCTTGGTCTGCTCGCGCGCCCAGACGATCTCGCTGAGCGCCTCGCCGTAGCGAAAGATCCCCGTGCTGTAGTTGGCCAAGGCTGAGCGGCGGAGGGTCTTGACGTCCTTGCGGCTGAGCCCCTCGACCGGGCTGACGGCCAGGATCGCAGCGGCGGCGACGTGCACCTCAGGCATGTCCGGGGCGGTCTCCTGAGCCCGAGCGAGGACCTCCTTCGCGCCGCTCACATCGCCGACGTCGAGGCGCTCAAACACCCGCATGCTGTCCAGGATCGCGGACACTTCCTTGTGACCGCGGGTCTTCGCGGGGATGGCCTCGACGACCTTGCCGGCGAGCGCCATGTCCCCGCGGCCGGCGAAGGCCAGCGCGCGCAGCAGCTTGAGCGTCTCGTCCTCCGGCGCGAGCTCACTCGCGCGGGCGAAGTCCTTGTCCGCGGCCTCGGCCTCGCCCTTGCTCAGGTGAGCGACCCCTTGCTGGGTGTAGAGCTGGTCGAGGAACTGGACCATCTCCTTGCGCAGGGGCTCGGGGAGGGTCTGCGCGTGATCATCCCCGAGCAGCGGCTCGAGGCGGGCGATCGCCCCCTCCGAGTCCTGCCGCACCCACAGCTCACGACCGACGCGGAGCTGGAGCGAATACCAGGGCTCTCCGCCGGATCCCGGCGGGAACATGGCCATGTAGCGATCGACCAGGGCCAGATCTCCGCCGGAGATCGCACGCATCACAGCTTCGTCGCGGATCTTGATGAAGTCTGCCTGAGCCTGGCGATCCTCAGGGCGGATCGTCGGCACCGCGTCTTCGATCGCCTTCGCCGCCTCGTCGTGTCGATCGAGCGCGTGCAGGGTCCGGGCGACCGCGAACGCCGTCGACGGATCGGCGAGGAGCTGGAACGCCCGGCGGTAGTCCGCCAGCGCCGCCTCGTGCTTGCCCTTCGACTCGTAGAGCTGTCCCCGCTTCTTGAGCAGCACCGCCAGGTATCGCTCGCAGAGGTCACACTTGCCGAAGCCAGCCTCACCGCCGAGGATCTGGATCGCCTCGTCGGTGCGCCCGATCGACGCGAGCACCCGCGCGAGGCCGTCCTGCGCCTCCTCGTCCGACTTGTCGAGCTCGAGCGCCTCGCGGTAGATGGCCTCCGCCTTGGTCGGGTCGGACTTCGCGGTGTTCTTCGCGAGCTCGACCTTCATCATCACCAGCTCCTCGCGCGCTAGATCGCGATCGAGCTCGTCCTTGTCCTTCTCCATGGACTCGAGATAGAGGCTCTCCGCCTTGGAGTACTCGCCCCCGTCCTTGGCCTCGCGAGCCTTGTCAATATAGGTCGCGCAACCAGTCGCGCCGACCAGGCTGATGAGCGCGAGACCGCAGAGGCTCCGTCGTGCCGCCTGGGCGAATCGCCGGGCAAGGTCCTGGATCTGTGAGGGGCTCTTCATGCGCAGCTTCGACATTGGGCGGCGACAATGTAGCAGTATGTGGGGTCTACCTGAACTTTGTGGCCAGCTCGCGGGAATCACGCACATTCCCGTCCTGGGCCTCTTGCTGGACCTCCAGGGCCATGTTAAGGGGCGCACATGCAGGCTCTTCGACCGCGCCTCGCGCAAGCTCGTGACCTCATCGTCGGCCGACGAGTCGCGGCGGCGCTGCTCCTCTCCGCCTGCGGAGCCCCCGCTCCGGCTCAAGAGAACGCTCCGCTCCGGCCGACGCCGATAGGTCAGGCCGAGGAGCCTGCGCCCTCAGAAAGCCCGGCCGACCCCCACGATACGCCGCCCGCGAAGCGAAGGCCGGAGCTTCGACCCGCCGGCGAAGGCCCGGTCGCAGACCTCGTCGCCGAGGAGCTGAGGACTGCGCAGGCCGATCGGCGAAAGCTCGTCGTCTATGTCGGCGCCCCCTGGTGCGAGCCCTGCGTCGCCTTCCACGACGCACTCCTCGCGGGCGAGCTCGACGCGGAGCTGCCGGCGACCCGATTCCTCGAGTTCAACATGGATCGCGATCAGGAGCGCCTAGCCCTCGCCGGCTACACCTCGCGCCTGATCCCCCTCTTCGTCCGACCGCAGGCGGACGGCCGCGCCGGAGCCCAGCGGATCGAGGGCGGCATCAAAGGCCCAGGCGCCGTGGCCAACCTCAGCGGCAGGCTCCGCCCGCTCCTCGCGGACTAGCGGCGTCAACGGCTAGCAGCCCGTGGCAACGTCCCGCGCTCTCCTGCCCTCGTCGCCCCTCTCGGCCCCGCCGAAACTTGCGGTACGGCCCAGTACAGCGGCGTTTCGTCGAAGCCGAGAGGGCCCACGATTGCGGCGCGAGAGCACACGGGACTTTTGCCACACACTGCTAGGCCACATCCTGCGCCCGCTCCTGCGGATCAAGGCGGCCTGCGATCACCTCGAGGGTGAGGAAGACGAGCGCGATCCACAGGACGTTCGCGAGGAAGAGGTGGACGATCTGCATCCAGCCCGGCGCAGAGAGGAGGATGTTGACGACCCCCGCCGTCACCTGGGCGATCACCGATATCGCGACCACCCGCGCCCAGCGGAGCGTCCCAGGCTCACGGCGTCGATCGGCGACCGCCTGGGTGACGACCAGGGTGAGCAGGCCGACGCCGACCGCGAGGATCGGGTGCATGACCCGCAAGCGCTGGAGGAAGTGCGCCGTCGACGAGAGATCGGCGCTCAGCGTCTCCATCATCGCGCCCGAGCTGTCGACGGGATAGAGGGTGTCGCCGAGGGCTGTCACCGCGCCGGTGACCCCGACGAGGAGGAGCCCGACGAGCGCCCCGCAGAGCAGCCAGCCGAGGCGCCCCATCTTCCGCAGCTCGACGCGCGGCCTGGCCCCTGCCCAACAGGTCAGGGCGACGCCGCCGGTGAGCAGTGAGGTGTTGATCAGGTGGATCGCCATCCACACCGCGCGGTCGATCGAGTCGTTGTCGGCGACCAGGCCGAGGAGCACCAGACGGGCGCCGACCAGCGCCTCCGAGATCGTGAAGACCAGCGCGAGCACGGCTCCGCGCCGCGCCCAGTGCCGCCGGGGAAAGATCCGAAAGGCCGCGATCACCAGGGCGAGGATGACGATCCCGTAGATCCCGGAGCTCGCGCGGTGGGTGAACTCGATGACGGTCGCCACCGTCGGCGTCCGCGGGATGACCTCACCGTGGCAGGAGGGCCAGTGCTGGCCGCAGCCGGCGCCCGATCCCGTGATCCGCACCCAAGCGCCGAAGAGCACGACGACGATCGTGTAGACGAGGCTCGTCCAGGCGAGCATGGGGAAGAATCGTGAGACGCGGGACGTGGCGGGCACAGGGACCTCGACGACCGCGTCGTAGCTCGCGATCGCTAGGCCACTGATACGACCTTTCGCCGACAACGGCCACACCTGCGACCGGAGGTCGACCTCACGGCGAGGCCGAGGTCAGCCAGCGTCGGCGGAGTAGACCGCCTGGACCGCCAAGCGTCGGTTCAACTCACGCCCGACCTGGGGATGCTCCGTCAGCTCAGGATCACCGTCGAGGAGACGCTGGGCGGCGTTCCTCGCGGCGACGAGGAGGTGCAGGCCCTCCCCTGCGAAGCCGTAGTAGCGCAGGCGCGGAACCCCCGCCTGCCGAGTCCCGAAGATCTCGCCGGGCCCGCGCAGCTCGAGATCCCGCTCGGCGACCTGAAAGCCGTCGCAGGTGTCGACCATCACCTTGAGCCGCTCAGCGGACTCGGAGTTGCGAGAGGCCGCCGTGTGCAGGACACACCACGAGGCCTCCTGGCCGCGGCCGACCCGCCCTCGAAGCTGATGGAGCTGGGCCAGGCCGAAGCGCTCCGCGTGCTCGATCAGGATCACCCTCGCCCCGGGGACGTCGACGCCGACCTCGATCACCGTCGTCGCCACCAGGATCCGCACCTCGCCTGCGCGGAAGCGATCCATCACCGCCTCCTTGTCGCGGCTGATCATCCGCCCGTGGATCACCGCGACCTCGACCCCCGGGACCATCTCGCGCAGCGCCGCCGCGGTCTCCTCGACGTGGGTCACGTCGATCGCCTCCGAGGCCTCCACCAGCGGGCAGACGACGAAGCCCTGCAGCCCCGCGGCGATCCGCCGGGTGAGGTTGAGGCGCGCCCGATCGAGCCCGCTCTTGCCGGAGTGGAGCACCGTCTCGGGCGCGATCCTTCCGGGCGGCATCTCGTCGAGGAGCGACACGTCGAGCTCGCCGTAGGCCGTCAGCGCGAGCGAGCGGGGGATCGGCGTCGCCGTCATCACGAGGAGGTGCGGCGCCAGGCCCTTGTCGCGGAGGAGCGCCCGCTGCTCGACGCCGAAGCGGTGCTGCTCGTCGATCACGACGAGCCCGAGCTGACGGAAGATCACATCCTCGACGATCAGCGCGTGGGTGCCGACGACCAGATCGAGCTCGCCGGCGGCGAGGAGCGCGAGGGTGGTCGCCCGGCTCGCCCGGCGGGTCGCCCCGGTCAGCAGCGCGATCCGAACACCGGCCGCCTTGCACCACCCGGTGAGCGTCCGCAGGTGCTGCTCGGCGAGGATCTCCGTCGGTGCCATGATCGCCGCCTGACCGCCGGCGGCGATGATCCCGAGGCAAGCCGCGAACGCGACGACCGTCTTGCCGGCGCCGACGTCCCCCTGGAGGAGCCGGAGCATCGGCCTCCCCGAGGTCATGTCCTGCTCGATCTCGGAGATCGAGCGCCACTGCGCGCCGGTCGGCTCAAAGGGGATGCAGGCCCGGAGACGCTCGCGATCACCGACCGCCTCGGGCAGCGGCGCTATCGACACGGGCGAGCCGCACCACTCCTGACGGCGACGCAGGAGCGCGAGCTGGAGGAAGAAGAACTCGTCGAAGGCGAGGCGGCGGTGGGCCGCCGAGCTCCCCCCCTGCAGCGCCCGCACCTCCTCGTCGGTCGCCCCCTCCGGCGGCAGATGAAGCCGCTCCAAGGCCTCTAGCTGCCCGGGCAGGCCGTGCTCGCGGGCGAGCTCTTCGGGGAGGGCGTCGACAAAGCCCTCCTCGCGGAGTCGAGCGAGCGCCCCTCGGCAGTAGCGCGCGAGGCTCCCCTGGCCGATCCCCTCGACGTCGGGGTATCGGACCGCGATCGACGGCCCAGGATCGTCGGGGTCGCGGGCCTCCGGGTGGACCATCGAGCACTCGCCGCGAAACCACTTGATCGCGCCGATGAGACAGATCTGCTTGCCGGTCTCGATCCGCTGCGGGAGGCCGCCGACCCGGTGAAACCACCGCGCCTTGAGGGTGAGCGGGGGGCCCTCCTCGCGCTCCTGCTCGACCTCCAGGGTCGCGAGAAAGCGGCCGCGAAAGTACCCCTGTCGGAACGATCGGATCGTCGCCTCGACGACCGCAAACTCGCCGTCGACGACCTCGTCGAGGCGTCGCTTTCTCCGCCGATCCTCGTAGCGTTTGGGCAGGAGGAAGGCGAGATCCTCGACCGACTCGATCCCCCTGGCGACCAGCTTCTCGGCGGTCTTTCTTCCGATCCCAGGGAGGCTCGTCAGCCGCTCCGCGGCGGCCGCGAGCCGCTCCGCGAGCGACATCTCAGCGCCCGTGAGGAGGTGGCCGTCGTCGCCCTCTGCGATCTTCTTCGTCGCCGTCTTCTTCGCCGCGGTCTTCTTCGCCGCGGTCTTCTTCGTCGCGGTCTTCTTCGCCGCCGTCTTCTTCGCCGCCGTCTTCTTCGCCGCCGTCTTCTTCGTCGCGGTCTTCTTCGTCGCCGTCTTCTTCGCCGCCGTCTTCTTCGCCGCCGTCTTCTTCGTCGCCGTCTTCTTCGCAGCCGTCTTCTTCGCCGCGGTCGCCTTCTTCGCCGCCTTCTCCGAGGTCGACCCGGTCGCCTCCGCGCCCGAGCCTCCCGCCGACGCTTCCTCGACCGATCCCGCCGCGCCCCGTCCGACGCGGGCTCGGCTCGGCACTCGACCCCGCGCCTCCCGGGCGCCCGGACGGGCCGGCCCGAGATCGCGGTTCACGGCCCGACGCTCCGGCGCTCGCGGTGCGCTCGCCCGGACCGCAGCGACGATCCGAAGCCCGTGGGCGACGACCCGCGAACGATCGTGCTGGCCGCGCTCCTCGAAGCGGTCGAGGCCGCCGCGGAAGTGCCGAAGCTGCTCGTCCCAAGGGGCGCCCACGCTCCCCCCCGCGAGGATCGAGTCGGCGACCTCGCGCAGCTTGCCGCCGAGGCCCTCCGCCATCACCTCCGCGAAACCATCGACCGCCGCGCCACGCAGCAGCTCATGGAGGCCCCGGAGGTGCTCCACAGGGACCCCGGCGGCGGGGCTCGATCGTCTCGACTCGATGCTCACGGTGCCCGATCCCTGGGCGTGGAGGTGACCGTTTCACCTCGTCAACGAGCGAGGGGCGAGCCGTCGACCGGCCCACCCCAGCAGCTCCCGCGCTGACCGCTAGGCAGGCGCGTTGAAGGAGAAGCGGAGCTCGTGCTCGCAGAGGTAGTAGAGGGTCGACTCCGCGATCCGGTGGTTGTCGACGCGCTCACCGTTGAACTCGACACCGTTGGTGCTGCCGAGATCCTTGATGAAGTAGTCGGAGCCGCGGCGGACGATCGCGCAGTGACGCCGAGAGATGTTGGCGTCGCGGATCGGCAGGTCGGAGTACTTCGCCCCGCGACCGATCACGAACTCATCCTTGTCGACCACGTACCACTGGTTCTCAAAGCAGAGGTAGAGCGGCCGGACCTGCTGCGGCTGGGCCCGCGACGAGGGAGGCGGCAGGCGCGGAGAGCTCGAGGTCGGACGCGGCAGCGACGGCTTGATCCCCGAGGAGCTGGGCGCCGGAGCCGAGCTCGGGCGCGGCAAGCCGCGGGGCAGAGGCCGCTGCGCGGTCGAGGAGCTCGGCGGCGGAGCCGGCCTCGGCGTCTGACCCCGTGACGACGGCGATGGCGGCGGTGGCGGCGAATCCTCGGAGGAGCTCTTCTTCTTGCCCGCCTTGAAGAGCTGGAGAAGAGCGGCCTGAAGGATGTCGTCTGGGGAGATCTTCCGGCGTTTCGCCAGCGCCTCCACGCGCTTCCAGAGGTCATCTCGGCATTCGAACTGGCGCAGCGTCTTGCTCATGCACTCCCCCGGGACGGCCACACGACGATGGACTCGTCTCTAGCGGCAGGTCCCCCGCATCGTAGGTTCGTCAGCAAAAAGGATCAACGGGGCCGGTCGAGACCGCCGATCAACCCATGCCCGTGGTCGGGTCGATCTGAGGGTATCCTGCGGCGGATGCTACGGCCCAGGGCAGCCCGATGGCGCCCGCAGAGCCGCCACACGACGTGCGCGGCGACAGCGCTTGTGGGGCTCCTCGCCGGGCCAGGGACGGCTATGGCATTTCCTGGGGAGGCGACGCGCCTGAGCGGTCCCGAGGCCCAGGGCGCGGCGACACGCGCCCTTACCGCGATTCACCACAACCCGGCGATGCTCGCGGCGATCCAGGGCCTCCGCCTCCAGGCGTCGACCGACGCCGTCTTGGATCACCGCATGATCCGCCGCGAGGGGGTCGACGAATTCGGCGCGCCGACGGGCGCTCTCGGCGATAGGACGACCCTCCTCGACCCGGGGCTGGGCTATTTCGTCGGCGGCGGGGTCTACCTCGACCCCTTCGCCATCGCCTTCGCCGTCTACGATCTCAGCTCGAGCTACCAGCTAGGCTCCGATCCGCTCCTCCGCTACCACTTGGCGCCGGAGCCAGATCGCCCCGCAGCCCTCTGCACCAGCGAGGACAGCGAGATCTGTCGGCTCAACGGCGGCGCGGCGACGGTCCGCACCGACGTCTCGCTCGCGCTCGCCTGGAACCTCCTCGGCCGCCTCAAGGTGGGGATCGGCTTCCATCTCCCGCGCCTGCGCTCGCGCTTCGCCTACGACAACTCGACCGTCGTCAGCGGCAACCGGATCGAAGAGTCGGTGATCCGCTGCAACCGGGTCGAAAACCCGACCTGCGACGAGCGCCTCGGCTTTCGCGGACGGACGCAGTGGCTCCCGGACTCCGGCGCCCGCAAGTCGGGCTTCGACATCGCCCTCACCTTCGGCGCCGCGATCGATCTCAGCGATCGGATCACCCTCGGCCTGCGCTGGCGCACCCGCCCCCTCCTCAACGGTGGCACGGTCACCCTCAGCGGCGATGCGGTGGTCTGCCGGCCCGAGGAGTCCGACGTCGCCTCCGGGGACGTCCTCCCCTGCTCCTCGGCGACGCCGATCGACGCGACCCTCAGCCAACGGATGCCGCAGGAGGTCGCCGCAGGCGCCTCCTTTGTCATCGGACCGAGCCGCCTCCTCCACCTTGACGCCAACCTCTACTGGATCGATCTCTGCGCGGACTCGCTGCTCGGCGACAAGGGCGTCCGCTCCTGCACCGACCCCGGCTCCCAGCGCCTGAGCCTCGTCGGCCTCGACCGCAACAGCGTGCTCCTGCCGGAGTCGACCCGCTACCGGGGCCTTCAGGATCGCTTCGGGCTCGATCTCTACGCGACCTACCGGGTCCGCTCGACCATCGCCGTGGTCGGAGGCGTCCACTCGAGCACCCCGGCGGTCCGCCCCAACGCGTCGACCGCCAGCCTCCACGACGCGTGGCGCGTCGGCCTCACGCTCGGAACGACCCTTCGGATCCGCCAGAGCGACCTCCAGCTGATCCCCGGCTACGGCCTCGACGCCTATCTGCCGACGCGGGTCAAAGGCAGCGACGCAGCCTTCGATCCGACCGCCGGTCTGAGCTTCGACGAGAAGGCCGGGGACATCAACAGTCGCGAGGCCGCGCAGATCCTCGAGGGGCGGGGGCGACCGAGCAACGCCGGGCTCTACACCGGCTTCGCCCACACCTTCACATTCGCCCTCCGCTGGTCGGAGCGGACGCTCGGCGTCGACTGAGCTCGGCGGGCCACTCTACGGGGCCACTCCACCTGGCCACTCCACCTGGCCACTCCACCTGGCAAGCCCCGTCGGCGCCGCGTAGACTACCCGCGTGCGACTTCGGCCGTATCTCCTCGCCGCCCTCATCCTCGGTGCAGCGGCTGTCCCCGGCTGCGCCAATTCCAAGAAGAAGACCAACGAGCCTGCGCACCCCCAGGTGGAGGTCCCCGCCAAGATCGCGGACCTCGACGAGTTCGCGATCCACACCAACAAGTTCGCGCTCCTGAGCCTGGACCATCCTCAACGCGAGGCTGTCCGCGGTCGTCTCGTCGACTACCTCGTCGGCTACCTCAACCGCTCGATCAAGGCGGAGCGCTACGAAGAGGCGACGACGGCGCTCAACTTCATCATCGATCTCTACGCCCCGCGCGAGCTGCGGAGCACCCCGCACCGGCCCAACCCGAAGATCGCCGCCGCCGCCCACCGGATCTATCTGGCGGCCGGCCGTCGCGGCAACGAGTCGCCGGCGATGCTCGCCCTCGCCGTCGAGCAGCACTTCGGCGCCGACGGGACCCGCAAGCGGGCGGTCGGCCAGTGGCGTGATCTCGAGGATTGGATCCTCCGCAACGGCGTCTTCTCCGACGAGGCGATCCTCCGGCATGAGGAGCTCGAGGAGACCCTCGAAGAGACCGCCTCGGTCTTCCCCTCCCCCTTCGTCGTCCAACGCCTAAGCGACCTCTACCTCGCGCGCTATGAGGCCGCCCTCGCCGCGATCGATCGCGGCTCCGAGATGGGCGTCGCCGCGCGGCAGCGGGCGGAGGTCACCGGCTACCTGCTCATCCGTCTCCACCTCCGCGCCGACGATTTCGACGGGACGCTGGCCGCGCTCGGGAAGATCACCCCGGACGTCCCGACCAAGAAGATGATGGAGTTCATCGAGGAGGCGAAGAAGAGCGAGCGCAGCGCCAACGCCCTGCTCACCCTCGCGACCCAGTTCATCCCGGAGAGCCCCGACGAACTCTCGCGGATCCCCCCGTCCTTCTTCGTCCAGGGCTGGGGGATCGTCAACAACCTCGCCCGCCGGGCCCTCGAGAAATTCCCGGACGATCCCTTCGCCCACCTCATCCTCGCCCGGGCGCTCCGGCAGGACGGTCTCGTCGACGCCTCGATCCACCACTTCGAGGCCGCCCTCGCGCTCAAGGAGGACATCCGAGACGCCTGGGAGGAGCTGGCGATCCTCAACCAGATCAGCCTCGAGCGGCTCGCCGAGCGCGACCCGCCGGCGGCGCAGCGACGCCTCGCCGAGCTCGAGAAGCGGCACAAGCGGGCCGTCGAGCTCTGGCCCGACAGGCCCCTGCGACCGGGTCTGCCAGAGGCCTACGTCGTCGTCGCCCACGGCCTCTACAACGGCGGCCAGATCAAGGACGCCACGGAGCTCTTGGGCCGCAGCCTGACCATCGAGCCAGTCCCGGAGGCGCTCTACCTGGCCGGCACCATCGAGCTCAAGAAGGGCAACCTCGACGCGGCCGCGGAGCGCTTCACGGCGATGATCGAGCTCCCCTTCGACAACCAGCTCACCCGCCTGCGCTGGGAGACCAAGGCCCACGGGCTCCTCGGGGAGATCGCAAGCCGCTCCGGCAAGGCCGCGGTCGCCGAGGAGCATCGCCGCCTGGCCCTTCGCCAGCTCAACTCGCTCATCGCCTTCCCGAGCCTCCCCGAGCACGAGCGCAGCGCCTACCTCGTCGAGCGCGGCAAGATCCTCTTCGCCGTCGGCGACGTCGAGCTGGCGATGGACGACTTCCGGGAGGCCCGGATCACCAGCCCCGATCTCGTCGACTCCTACACCGAGCCGATGCTCTTCGTCGTCAGCCGCGGCTACTACGACGAGGCCCTCGAGATCTATCACCAGGTGCTATCCCGGGACGAGATCCGAGAGACTCTCAAGCTCTACTTCACCCTCTGGCTTAGCGACCTCGCACAGCGCCAGGGACGTGACGCGGACCGCGAGGCGACCGCCTTTCTCCGGGCCTACAAGGCCGATCCCTGGCCGCGCCGGCTCGCTCTCCACGCCCGCGGCGAGCTCAGCTTTGATGAGCTCCTCAAGGGGGCCCAGGACCAAGGCGAGCGCGCTGAGGCCTACTTCTACGAGGCCCTCAGACAGTGGCGAAGCGGCGACCCGTCGGGCGGCAAGAAGCTGATGAAGAAGGTGCTCAGCACCGAGATGATGAGCTTCTTCGAGTACGACATGGCGCTCCACTACCTCGCCCTGGGCGAGCTGCCGATGCCCAGCAAGCGCTGAGCCACCGAGAGCCACCGAGAGCCGCGAGAGCCGCCGAGCCACCGTCCCGGTTCGGGCCCAGGCCGGCGTAGGGAAAAAAAAAACGCCCCTGCGATGCAGGGGCGAGAGGCCTGGGCCGGATTTGAACCGGCGAATGGAGCTTTTGCAGAGCTCTGCCTTACCACTTGGCGACCAGGCCGCTTGGGGGAGAGGTAGGTATCACGAATTGAAACGACCGGGCAAGAGAAAGTCCCGGTCGTCTCGTGTCTCCGCTCGCAAGCCGTTGCGAGCGGCTTTTGGGGCCATCTCGGCCCCTTTTGGCCACGGTGGGCGCTGCGGGCCTAGAGGCCGTCCAGCGGGTCGTCGGTCTTGGTGACCGTGATCGCCGGCTTCTTCTTGGTCTCTTCCTTCGGCGCCTTCGGCCGCTTCGTCTTGTTCTTGCTCTGCTTGGCCTTGTTGTCGTCGAGCTGCTGCTCGAGCGCGGCCTTCTCGGCGAGGAGACGCTGACGCTCCGTCTCGTCCTGCACCTGACCGAGCTTGGCGTCGAGGGCCGCCCTCTCCTTCTCGAGGCGCTCCTGTTCGGTCTTCAGCTCGTTGAGCTCGGCCATCAGGGTCTCGAGCGCCTTGCGGTTGTCCTCGTCCCGCTTCGCAGCCTTGGCCCGCTCTGCCTCAGCGGCGATGTCACGGTTCTCGATCGTCGTCCACGCGAAGTACCCACCGATAATGAGACCGATCCCGAGAACGATCGGGGTGATCGTCAGCCAGAGCGGACGCGCCTTCTTCTCGGTCATGAGGATCTGCGCGTCGAGACGCATCTGCTCCTCGCGGAGGCGTGCCTCTTGCTCCGCCCGCGTCCTGAGCTCCGTCTCCTGGAGACGCAGCCGCTCCTCACGCTCGCGGGCCTCCTTCTCTGCCTGCGCCTTCGCGACGCGTGCGGCCTCTTCGGCGGCGATACGCTCCGCCTCCTCACGGGCCTTGCGCTCGATCTCCTCGCGGGCCTTCCGTTCAGCCTCAGCCTTGGCGTTCGCCTTCGCCTGCTCCTGGGCGACACGCTCCGCCTCCAGGTTCTTGAGTTCGGCAAGGGCGATGAGTGCAGAATTCTCGTCGGACATAGTGAAGCTTCCTCTTAGGTCTCTCGTCGATACGGATTTCGGCGTCCCCGCAGGACCCACGCCATCAACGTTCGACTCTCGGGGTTCGATCTACCGGCGCCAACGATCTCACCTAAGGCGCCGGGTCTCAAGTCACTTGCGCATTTCCTGGGCGAGCCAGAGGCCCGCGCATCATTGCGCACAACGCGAGAGGGGCGCCCGCTGGGCGCCCCTCCTTCACGAACTCGCGACCGATTCTAGAACCGGACCGAGATCTGCGCTCCCTGCTGTGCGGCCTGGAACTTCTTGAACTTGGCCTTCTTCATCTCGCCCGCGACGCAGTTCCCGAGCGGGGTGCCGTCGGCGGTCGCCGACAGGACCTTGCCGCTCGATCCCTCGATCGAGAGCTTGACCGCGACCTTCTCGCCGCCCTTCGCCTTGCTCTTGCAGTTGCTCTGAGCCGCCGCCTTCGCGCTGGCGATGCCAGCCTTGATCTCCGGCGCGCCGAGCTTCTTGGGCAAGCTCGAGTCCGGGGGCGCGGACGATCCGCCACCACTGCCGCCACCGCCGCCGGATCCACCCGACTTCTTGCACTTCGAAGGATCGAGCAGGCAGTCGACGGACACGTCCTCGTCCTTCTTCTCGACCTTCTTCGGGGTCTCTACGGGCTTGGTGTCAGCGCTGGCGTCCGCGGGCTTGTCGGTCGACCCGCCGGACTTCTTCTTCTTCTTGGAGGACTTCTTCTTGGTCGAGCCTGCGGCGGCAGCGTCATCGCCACCGGTCTCCGCCTCGTCCTCGTCCTCGTCCTCGTAGTCGTCCTCATCCTCGTCCTTCTTCTTCTTCTTCTTCTTGGACGAGCTGTCGTCATCGTCGTCGACCGAGCCCGGCACGACCTTGATGATCTCGGTCGTCTTGCCCTCCGGCGGAGGACGAGTCGCGAGGTATCCGGTGATGCCGATGAGGCCGAGCGCCAGGACCCCGATCAGGGCGTAGAGCGGTCCATTCGAGGACTTGACCGGCTCGGGAGCGACAACCGCGACATCCTTCTCGGGGCTGTCGATGCTCAGCGGAGCTGCTGCGAGGCCGCCGAATCCACCGCCGAAGCTGGGGATCGACGAGTCGCCGAAGCTCTCGGATCCGGCCGCGCCGCCAGCATCACCGCCGCCGCCGCCGTCTGAGTCACCGAACATCGCGCTCATCGCACGAATATCGATGAGGCCCGAGCCCTCTCCCTGAGCGGTCGTCTGGGACGCTGGAGCGCTCGAGGCCGGGGCGACCGAGAATGAAGGGCCGCTCGGGGTGCTCTCCACCGGAGCCGCCTGCTGCTTCGGCGCACCGCCGAGGGCGACCGCCGACAGGCTGTCGAGCGAGAAGAGAACCGAGTTCTCGTTGCGAGCTCCCGTCAGATCGTCAACGCGAGGGGAATGGCTGTCTTCAAACGCTGGCTCCGGCTCTGGCTCCGGCTCGTCGAAGCTGGAACCGCCGTAGTCATCGTCGCCACCGCCTGCGAACGGATCGGCCGCCGCCGGAGCTGCTGCCGCCGCCGCTGCCGCTGCTGCCGCTTCCGCAGCGCCATCATCAGCGGGGGCCGAGGACGCCGCCAGATCGGAGAACGTCGCGACCTCACCCAGAGGCAACCAGTCGTCAAACCCCTCCTGCCAGATCGATGTGTCACCATCGATCTCACCAGCGGCGAAGCGATCACGGACCTCCTGCTCCGCGATGGGCCCGACGGTGTCACCGTCGATCGCCAGGTGCCAACCGGGATCAGCTCCCGCGTCCTGGTCATGGCCATGGTCGTGATCCGACTCAGCGGGCGCAGCCGCCTCCTCAGCGCCGCCACTCTCCGCCTTGTCACGGACGATGATGACGTTGCTGCACTTCTTGCAGCGGATCTTGAAAGTCTTGCCGCGGACCTTGTCATCCGCGATCGAGTATTTGGCTCCGCACTTATCGCATTCGATCTTCATGAGCATGCTTCCTGGGAGTCGCTCTCCACGGTGCCCACCACGTCCGCGGGGCCGTCAGTATAGGGAAAGCGTGAAGTGGGTACAACAACCCACGGCGCCACGTGGAGGGAGGTTTCTCGCCGACCTTGCACCCCTCCTCAACTGGGAGCGCGAGGTCGCTAGCTTGGCCCCTAGGGGCCGAGTGCTCGCCTTCTGGTGCTTTCGCGCACCTCCCGCATCCACTGACGGTGAGCGTTAATCTCATTCGACGTTGACGGCCACGAGATGGGCGAGCGAGCGCTACGACCGAACCATCTCCGTCGCAGCGGGGGTTTAGAACGCCTCGCCGATGAAAACGGTCTGGTCTCGACCAGGACCGACCGAGACCAACGCGATCGGCACGCCGGTGAACTCAGAGATCATATCTAAGTAGGAACGCGCGGCGGCGGGGAGATCCTCCAGCTCGCGGGCCTCACTGATCCGCTCCGCCAGCTCCGGCGCTCCCCAGCCCGGGAGGAACTCGATCTCAGGGCGCGCGGCCTCGAACTCGTCATGGCCGGGGCGGACGCCGTCGGCGTACGAGCGACAGATCGCGACCTTGGGCATCTGCGCGAGGACGTCGAGCTTGGTCACGCAGAGGCCGGTCAAGCCGTTGCGTCGAGCTGCGTAGCGGAGCGCCGGGAGATCGAGCCAACCACAGTCACGGGGTCGACCGGTCGTCGCCCCAAACTCATCACCGGCGCCACGGAGCAGGTCGCCGAGCTCGCCGTCGAGCCGCGTCGGGAAGGGCCCCGCCCCGACCCGCGTGGTGTAGGCCTTGGTGATCCCCCAGACGGCGTTGATCGCCGTCGGGCCGATCCCCAAACCAGCACAGGCACCGCCCGCGAGCGTCGTCGACGAGGTCACATAGGGATAGGTCCCGTGATCGAGATCGAGGAGGGCCCCTTGGGCGCCCTCGATCAGCACACGCTTGCCGCCTCGGATCGACTCGTCGACCAGCTCCCCGGTGTCGCAGAGGAAGGGCTTGAGCCAGACGACCCAGCCGACGGCCCGCGCGATCTCGGCCTCGATGTCGAGACGATCCTCCGCCCCGAGGCGCTCGAGCTCCGCGTTGACCGCGACCGCGTTCGCGTCGAGGCGCTCGCGGAGACGGGTCGGGTTGAGCAGATCCCGGACTCGGATCCCGCGACGTGCGGCCTTCGCCTCGTAGGCCGGGCCGATCCCCCGCCGTGTCGTGCCGATACGGGTGCCGCCGACATCGTCCTCGCGACTGCCGTCGAGCCAACGATGAAAGGGGAAGATCACATGGGCGTCGAGCGAGACCCGCAGCTCGTCGCCGAGGAGCATCCCGGTCTTCTGCAGCGCAGTGATCTCCTGGCGGAAGACCTCTGGATCGATGACCATCCCCGCCCCGAGAACGCAGAGCGTGCCGGGATAGGCGCAGCCGGAGGGCACGAGGTGCGTGACGATCTTCCGGCCGCTGACGACCAGAGTGTGCCCCGCGTTGTTTCCCCCGGCATAGCGGGCGACGAGATCGGCCTGGCTCGCCAACGCGTCGACGACCTTGCCCTTGCCCTCATCGCCCCACTGGGCACCCACGACGACCAATGTGCTCATGGCTCGCTCTTCCCTTCTTGTTCCGCCAGGTGCTCCCAGCAGGACTCCGAACGCCGCCACCGCTGCAGGAGCGGCGATGATGCGGTCTCCGAGATCGTGATGATATCCGCAGCCCCGACCCGGTCTGCGACCGTCTCCGCGGCCGCTCGATCGAGGTGTGGTTCGACCCAGGCGCGTCGGCCCTGGGCCCTCGCCCGAGCGGCCTCCCGCTCCGCCAATCGACGGGCGGCCGAGGAGGAGCCCGGCGCGACGGCGACGACAAGCGCAGCCGCGAGCTGCGGCTCCGGGCCGCTGCGCTCGACCAGGCGCTCGACATCATCGAGCCCGATCACCAAGCCTGTCGCCGGAGCGTCGGCCCCGTAGCGGGCGAGCAGGCCGTCGTAGCGCCCGCCGCGGAGGATCGGTCGCGGCGACCCGGGCGCCCAGACCCGGAGCCGCAAGCCCGAGTAGTAGTCGTGACCGCGGACCTCGCCGAGATCGATGGAGAGGCTGTCTAGGATCCCTGGGTCGACGGCGCGGATGCACTCGATCACGGCCGCGAGCTCCTCCAGCGAGCGCTCCGACTCAGGGCCGAGCAGGCCGCGAGCACGGTCGACCACAGCGACCGTACCGTGGAGACAGGCGAGCGAGCGGACCACCGTTCGCCCCGCCACCGAGACCCCCGCGCCCGCGAGCAGCTCTTCGATCCCCGCGAGATCCTTGCGGGCGAGGCGGGTCACCAGCGATGCCCGAAGCGCGCCCTCGAGCTCGAGCCCGTCGAGCACCGAACGTGCGACGCCGACATGGGCGAGATCGATCACCGCACCGCGAACACCGACGGCTCGAAGCGCAGCCTGGCCCAGCGCGACGAGCTCGGCGTCCGCGGCCGCGGAGCCATCGCCGATGAGCTCGACCCCGACCTGATGCTCCTCGGCGGCCTCGTCGACCGACGCCGGGGTGCGGATCACGTCGGCCGCGTAGGCCAGGCGGATAACCTCACCGGCGCCGAGCCGACCGCTGAGACGCTGACCGACCAAGCGGGCGATCTGCGGGGTCACGTCGCTGCGCAGGGCGACGACGTCATCCGAGCCCGGTGCGATAAAGCGAAGGCACCGCTGACGCTCGGCCTCCGTGAGCCCGCGCCCGAACACCTCAAAATACTCAACCGCGGGGGTGGCGACCGGCGCATAGCCCCAGGCCTCAAAGACCCCGAGGAGGCGCTCCTGGAGCAGCCGCCGTCGGCGGAGCACCGCCGGGAGCAGATCGCGTGCGCCAGGGGGGAGCGGCGCGAAGATCGGCCGACGGCTCATTTGCCAGATCCGCCGCGGAGGTCACGGAAGACCAAGCCGGTGGGGATCTTCGGGAAGAAGAAGGTGCTCTTTTGGGGCATCACCTCGCCGCTATCGCAGACCGCGACGACATCGGCGACTGGTGTCGCGTTGGTGAAGCAGACGAGCTGGACATCGCCGGACTCCCCGCTCTGCGCGACCTCGAGGGCCTTCTCCGTCGACTTGTAGTAGTGGAGGTTCCGCTTGGAGGCCTGCGCCTCGCGGGTGATCCCGAGGCCGCGATCGAGCACCAGCTCGTGGAGGAGCGCCAGGTCGAGGCGCTGAAGCGCCTCCGGGAGGTCTCCGAGGCCGACCGCCGCCGGGTCGAAGCCTGGCTTGAGGGTCAGGATGTCCATCTGACCCGATCCAGGGATCGAGAGGCCGAAGGCGGCGCGCTCGCGGCCGGCCTCCTGGAGGCGCGAGCGAAGCGCGAGCGCGTCGGCGGGGAGGGGCTCCCGGACGACGTCGAAGATCCCGGCGAGCTCCGCCAGCGCCGACGGAAGGTCGAAGCCCTCGACGGAGTGGACGAGGCGATGGGTCGGCAGGACCACGAGCCCAGGATCGTCGAGGTTCGAGAGGTAGATCATGCCGAAGCGCGCCTCATCCCCGAGACCTCCGGCCTCGAGCTCGTCGCGGAAGCTGCACATCGTCTCGTAGCGGTGGTGCCCGTCGGCGATGTAGATCGAACGATCGCCGAGCAGCTCGACCACGGCGTCGATCGCCTGCGGGTCCGAGACTCGGAAGAGGCGATGGCCGACACCGTCGAGGTCCGCGTCGAGCACGGGCTCCCCGAGCGAGCTGTTGACCGCCTCCTCCCAGCGACGTTCAGGATCCGAGAAGAGCCCGAAGACCAGCTCCAGGTGGGCTTGACAGGCGCGCATCAGCTTCAGCCGATCCTCCTTCGGACCGGAGAGCGTGCGCTCATGCGGGAGCACCGGCCCTGCGCCGAAGCGGGTCAGCTCGATCAGCGCGACAAACCCCTTGCGGGTGTAGCGTTGCCCCTCCGACTCGAAGCTCTGGTGATAGACGTAGAGCCCGGGCTCGGGGTCGCGGAGCAGCGCCCCCGACTCCTGCAGCGCGGCGAAGCGTGCCGCCCCGTTGGCGTACTTCGCGTCGCCCTCCCCCTCCGGGAGGATCACGTGGATGCAGTTGTTCGGTGAACGACCGCCGATCTCGGCCCGCCCGGCGTCGTCGACAACGTCGTAGGGAGGGGCGAGGAGCGTATTCGCGTCACCCGCGCGCTCGAGGTCGTAGCGAAGGCCAGAGAAGGGACGGATCAACGCCATTGGTCGCCTCATACCGCGCTGCCGCCCCGAGCGTCCACCTCTCTCGCCCCTCCCCTGTCACGCGGCCTGCGGCCGAGCCCTCACCTCACGGGGACGAAGGGCGCGCCAGCGCCCGAGCGCCGATATCACGCCGGAGCTGAGCGCCATCGCTTTCGATCGCGGCGCAGGCCTCGTAGGCCCGAGAAATCGCCTGTTGCAGATCCTCTCCGCGCGCGCAGATCCCGAGCACTCGACCGCCGCCGGTCTCCCAGCCCCGATCGCCGCGCCGGGTCCCCGCGTGGAAGACCTTGAGATCACGAGCGCCCGCGAGGGCCTCGATCCCGGAGATCGGGGTCCCCCGAGTGCTGCTCCGGGGGTAGCCAGCCGAGGCGAGGACCACGGTCGCAGCCGGCAGTCCGCGGATCTGGCCGGGGCTGAGGCGCCCCTCCGCGGCCGCCAACAGATGCGGGACGACCGGCTCCTGGGCGCCGAAGAGCAGGGGCTGGACCTCCGGGTCGCCAAAGCGGCAGTTGTACTCGATCACCCGCGGCACACCTTCAGCGTCGATCATCAGGCCGATAAAGAGGATGCCTACATAGGGCGTCCCCTCAGCGCGCAGGCCCGCGAGCGTCGGCTCGACGATCGTCGCCATCACCCGATCGTGGATCTCCAGATCGACGATCGGCGCGGGCGAGTACGCCCCCATTCCGCCGGTGTTGGGGCCGAGGTCGCCGTCGAGCAGGCGCTTGTGATCCTGCGCCGCGGCGAAGGTCCGCGCGTGCGTGCCGTCGGTGAGGACGAAGAACGACGCTTCCTCCCCGGAGAGCCGCTCCTCGAGCACGACCGTCGCCCCCGACTCCCCGAACACCTGGTCCTCGAGGCAGGAGCACATCGCGGCCTCCGCCTCCTCGAAGCTCTCGCAGACCGTGACCCCCTTCCCCGCCGCGAGGCCGCTCGCCTTGACGACGGGCGGCTCGTCAAAGCTCCTGAGCGCGCGCCTCCCCGCGCTGACGTCGGAGACCGTCCGCGACGCCGCGGTCGGGATCCCGTGGCGCTGCATGAACGCCTTGGCCTCGGCCTTCGATCCCTCGAGGCGGGCCCCCGCCGCCGAGGGCCCCAGGGTGACGATCCCAGCGCTGCGGAGCTTGTCGGTGAGCCCGTCGACCAGAGGCTGCTCGGGGCCGATGATCACCAGGTCGATCGCGTTTCCGACCGCGTAGGTCAGCAAGCGCCCGTGCTCCGAGTCCGCGATCGGCACGCAGACCGCATCCTCGGCGATCCCGTCGCTGCCCGGCGCGACCCGTACATCGTGCCCCTCGACCCGACAACGCCAGGCGAGCGCATGCTCGCGACCGCCGCTGCCGACGATCAGGATCCGCAGAGAGGAGGCGCTGCTCATCGTCACTTTGTCCCGCGTAGATGCGTCGGCTTCACAGGGGTTGTCCTCATGACGTCGATCCAGCACCTCGCCGGGTGCTAGTGCCGGAAGTGACGCTCGCCGGTGAATACCATAGCGATCCCGTGCTCGTCGGCGGCGGCGATCGACTCCGCGTCACGGATCGACCCGCCAGGCTGGATGATGGCGGTGATCCCCGCCGCCGCCGCCTGGTCGATGCTGTCGCGGAACGGGAAGAACGCGTCCGAGGCGAGCACAGCCCCCGCAGCGCGCTCACCCGAGCGCCGGGTCGCCTGTCGCACGGCCTCGACCCGCGAGGTCTGACCGCCGCCGATGCCGATGCTCGCCCCGCCCTTGGCGATGACGATCGCGTTCGAGCGCACAGCCTTGCCCACCCGCCACGCGACCTCGAGATCGAGGAGCTCGGCCTCGGTGGGCGCCCGTTCGCTGACGACCTTCGCCGCCGCGGCTCCCACCTCGATCACGTCCTCGCGCTGGGCCAGAATCCCGCCGGCGATCGAGCGCAGGCGCAGCGGCGGGACCATCCCCGCGGCGCTCAGGAGGCCCGGCATCTCGAGCACGCGGAGGTTCTTCTTCTTGCGCAGGACCTTCCGCGCCGCCTCGCTGTAGGCCGGGGCGATGATCACCTCGAGGAAGGTCGAAACAAGCTCCCCTGCGGTCCCCTCGTCGACCTCCTCGGAGAGGGCCACGATCCCGCCGAACGCGCTCTCCGGGTCACACGCGCGGGCGCGGGCGAAGACATCGGTCAGCGCCTCACCGCTCGCCGAGACCGCCGCTCCACAGGGCGAGACGTGCTTGAGAACGGCCGCGGCGGTCCCCAGCGGCGCGAGGTCGCGGACCAGCGCCAGCGCTCCGTCAGCGTCGAGCAGGTTGTTGTAGCTGAGCGGCTTCCCTTGGAGCTGATTCGCCCCGGGCAGGGACGTCGCCGCGTCCTCACCGGCGACGTGAAAGATCGCCGCCTCTTGGTGCGGGTTCTCGCCATAGCGAAGCGCCCCGGCGGCCTCGCCCACGACGAAGAGGTGCTCCGGGAGATGTCGCGGTGAGCGGGCGAGCCCGCTGTCATCGTAGCCCTGGAGGTAGTTGGCGATCGTCGCGTCGTAGGTGGCGGTGTGGACGAAGGCCTTGCGGGCGAGGTGGCGGCGCAGCGACTCGGGCAGGCGATTGCCGTTGTCGCGGAGGGCCTCGCCCAGGAGCGCGTAGTCCTCGGGATCGACGATAACCGCCACGCGCTGCCAGTTCTTGGCGGCCGCGCGGACCATCGTCGGCCCGCCGATGTCGATGTTCTCGATCGCCTGGTCAAACGACGACCCGGGCTTTCGGATCACGTCACCGAAGGGATAGAGGTTGACGACCACGAGGTCGATCGCGGCGATCCCATGGAGCTTGAGCTCGGCGTCGTGCGCTGGGGTCGGCAACGCCAGGATGCCGCCGTGGATCCGCGGGTGGAGCGTTTTCACTCGACCGTCGAGGATCTCAGGGGCGCCGGTGTAGTCGCTGACCTTGACGACCTCAACCCCGTGCCCGACGAGGGCCTTGCCCGTGCCGCCGGTCGAGAGCACCTCGACCTGCGCGTCGATCAAGATCTGAGAGAGAACGTCTAGCCCCCGTTTGTCTGAGACAGAAACGAGGGCTCTGCGAATCGGGGGCGTCGGAGGCGTCGAGGGATCCACGAGCCGCGGGTATCACCCGCCCGGCGCGTCGGTCAACCGCGCACACGCCCCAGCTGGGGTCGGACCTCGGGGGCTCAGCTCTCCTTGGAGAGGTACGAGAGCATGTCCTCGCCGCCGGCCTCCCGCAGCTTCATCAGACCGCGGACCTCGACCTGACGGATCCGCTCACGGGTGAGGTTGAGGATCTCGCCGACCTCTTCGAGGGTGATGCCACCTTGGGTGGCGACGTCGAGGGCGCAGCTATGGCCGAGCTCCCAGACCTCGAGGTCGGGGAAGTTGATCTTGATGCTCCCCGTCGTCGGGTTGACGTCGATGTACAGGTGGTACTTGCAGGAGACGTACGGGCACGGGCGCGAGACGTTGGCACACTCGCCGCGGTTTTGCGGGCGCCAGTAGGAGCGCTCAGGGTAGAGGAGCGCGCCGATCCGCAGCTCTTCCTTGGTCAGTCGCTTCATCGCGATCGTCTTCGCGCGAGCGCGGCGGATGATCGGCTTTGGATCCCCGGGGATCGGCGCGAACGTGTCCATGGTTCCTGCGGTCTCGGCGGACTCGTTGCTGTCGGCGGTGGCGGAGTGGTCGGTGTCGGTGGTGCTGAGCATGATTTCCCCCTGTGGGGCCGCCTGGTCGGCCCCAATGGAAGCGGCGATCGATGTTGCCGCGGCTGGATTGGCGCGGTCCTAGCCGCGGCGTTGAGCGATGGTCGGTAGCGGAGTAACGAACGGTCTAGCGGGTCTAACGGGCTATCTGGCGGGCTATCTGGCGGGCGAACTAGAGGAGCTCTGTGGGTGATGCAGCACCGCCCCCGCGGGGACGGCGGATCCCTTGCGCGGCCATCAGCAGCTTCTCGAGGCGGAGCGCCCCGGTCATCAGCAGCTTGGCTGAGCCCTCCACAGCGCGGAGCTCATCGCTGAGGCGATCGCGACGGGGCGAAGGTGCCTCGGCCTCGAGCTTCTCGCGGAAGAGCCGGACGAGCTCATCGATCGACTCATCGAGGGTCTCGATGCTGTCCTTGAAGGTCAGGAACTTCGCCTGGATCTCTTCGATCGTGTAGCGCTCGGCCATCAGCTTCTTGATGGCGTTGATCCGGCGAACGGCGCGGAGCGGGTAGACCCCGTGGGAGCCGAGGTGCTTGCCCTTATGGCCGACACGACGCGAGCGCGGCACGAGCCCGAGCTGGACGTAGCGGCGGAGGTTCGCCTCGCTGAAGCGGACCTTGTTGTCCGCGAAGGCCGACACGATCTGCTGCGAGCTCAACCCCCCGGGGAACGTCGACTCGATCTCGCGGATCTGAGCTTCGGTGAGCGAGTTGGGCATGGCGGAGGCGCGGGAGCGAGGAGTTCACAGGCCTTCATTGAGTCGAAGGCGCAGAGATGGAGTCGCAGAGGGTGGCTCACTTCGGAGGATCACTCTCTCTGACGGGGAGCAATGTAATCCACTCAGTAGATCTGAGGAAGCATTTTCTATCCACACGATCAACTTTTGAACGATCAACTTCTGCATTACTGTTCAGTACAGGCTGCTCGAAGAGTCAGGTTCAAGTTCTCTGTTCGAAGCTCGCACGGACGCGATTATTGGCCCCTAGAACACCCCCTCGGACCTTTCCACGCGGTTCACTGAACATCGAGGCAGGAGCCCTCCAGGGCCGCTTTTCAGGGATTCTTGAGATCTCTTGGCGGCGAAGAGATCACCTCAAGTGATCTCTCCAGATCCCTTCACCGGCTGAGATCTCCGCTCCCTGATCTCTTGAAGAGATCAGAGATCTCGTCCCGCATCGTCAGCGATAGAGACACAAGATGTTGAGTGCGTCGGGGCAGCTATCGCGACACCTAGTGGCTCTAAGGCCGTAAATCCCTAGGCGGCCCGATCCACGAGGACAAGAACGCGCACGGCGCGCACCTCCGAGCGATCGTTTCAAGCGATCGCACCGCGTCGGGGGAGATCGCAGGGACGAGATCTCAGCCTTGGCTCAGGCTGACGCCGCTCTCCTACACCTTCGCTTCGTCGCTGAGACCGCCCTAGACCCAGATCAGGCCGGCATCGCTCCACGGAGCGAGCTTCCCGCGCGCTCTCGCTCCGCAATCGTTGACCCGATCGGCTTCGACGAAACGCCGCCGTACCGGGCTGCTCTGCACGTCTCGGCGGAGCCGAGAGCGGCGACGAGGGCCAGCGAGCGCGCGGGACTTCTGCCACGGCTTCCTAGTGGAAGCCCGCCAGCCCTGGCAGCGCCATCGCCATCCGCCAGCGGACCGGATCGTAGCGCTCCGCCCCGCTGTACTTGAAGGTCTTCTTCTCGTGATGCCAGACAGGACCGCGATCGACACAACCGTGGAACCTATCGGTCCGCGAGCAGTAGATCCGCATATGAAAGTGATCATCGTGCGGCGGCGCGTCGGCGGGCTGGCGCAACACCACCTTGGCGTACTCGACCGCCCAGGTCGGCCGCTCACTCTCCACCGCGTAGTCCAGGAGCTGCGCGCGTAGCCCTTCCGACACGAAGATCCACTGGATCCGGATCGACGGATCGGCGAGGAGCGACTCCAGCAGCCGCCAGTTCCGCTCGACGTCAAAGCGACGCCGCTCCCAGCCCGTCTCGGTGTAGACCGTCCGCCGCGGCGCGTAGGCCTTGCCCTCTGCGTCGTAGTGGATCATCTCCGTCGTCGGCGGATCGAGCGGGAGCCCCTCGTCGTCGACCGCATAGAAGATGAGATCGATGTCCCGCCCGCTCTGATGGCTGCGGTGCCAACGTGAACGCCCCCCCGCGATCGGGCTCAGATCGGCGACGCCCAGGAGCGCCTTCTCCGAGCGGTTCAGGACCGCATGGGCTGCACGCGCGACCGCGGCGACGAGCTCCTCGACACCGTAGACGTTGCCCCTGCTGCGCCAGGTCTGCGGGACCTCATAGCCGGGGCCCTTCTCTGGCATCTTCGCCGGCCTCCGGAGACGACCGCGGTTGCTGTGACCGGTCGAGATGCTCGTCCCGTCGGTCCACAGGTTTGGCCCTGCACATGCGGGCTCCCAGGCCCCGAGGGCGCCGATGAGCAGCACTGCGAGCGCTCTCTCTTGCCTCCGCCACCCCATGACGCCGAGTCTAGCCGCCTGGAGCGGCCGACGAACAACCAAAAATGAAGGGCGAGCCCGTCACCGGACTCGCCCCCTCTATCTAGCAGCCGAGATGACTAGTTCTTCTCTTCGAACTCGGCGTCGATGACATCGCCATCACTGTCGCCGTCGCTCGGAGCCTGCTGCTCGGCACCCTCGGCGCCCGGCCCACCGCCGGGAGCGCCCTCTGGCCCACCGCCCTGGCTGTACATCGCCTGGGCCATCTTGTGCGAGGCCGCGGTCAGGGTCTCCTTGGCGCTGACGATGCGATCGCCGTCCTCGGACTCGAGCGCCGCCTTCGCGTCGGTCAGCGCCGACTCCACCTCAGACTTCGCGTCGTCCGGGATCTTGTCGCCGTTCTCCGACATCAGCTTCTCGGTCTGGATGATCATCGCCTCGAGCCCGTTGCGGTTCTCAACGGCCTCCTTGCGCTTCTTGTCCTCCTCCTCGAACTTGGCGGCGTTGTCGACCATGTCCTGGATCTCCGACTCGGAGAGCCCGGAGCCGACCGTGATCTGGACCTTCTGCTCCTTACCGGTCGCCTTGTCCTTGGCCGAGACGTTGACGATGCCGTTCGCGTCGATGTCGAAGGTCACCTCGACCTGCGGCACGCCGCGCGGCGCCGACGGGATCCCAGTCAGGCTGAACTTGCCGAGGGTGCGGTTGTCCGCGGCCATCGCCCGCTCACCCTGAAGGACGTGGACCTCGACCGAGGACTGGTTGTCCGCCGCGGTCGTGAAGGTCTCGGAGCGCCGGGTCGGGATCGTCGTGTTGCGAGCGATAAGCGTGGTCATCACCCCACCGAGGGTCTCGATGCCGAGGCTGAGCGGGGTCACGTCGACCAGGACGATGTCCTGGACGTCGCCCGCGAGCACGCCAGCCTGGACCGCCGCGCCGAGACCGACGACCTCGTCCGGGTTGACGCCCTTGTTCGGCGACTTGTTGAAGAAGCCGTTGACCGCCTCTTGGACCTTCGGGATCCGGGTCGAACCGCCGACGAGGAGGACCTCGTCGATCTCGCTCGGCTTCTTCTTGGCGTCGGCGAGGGCCTTCTTGACCGGCTCGATCGTCCGCTTCACCAGGTCATCGACCATCGCCTCGAACTTGGCCCGCGACAGCTTGATCTGCATGTGCTTGGGGCCGGTCGCGTCCGCCGTCAGGAAGGGCAGGTTGACCTCGGTCTCCATCGCCTGGGAGAGCTCGATCTTCGCCTTCTCAGCGGCATCCTTGAGGCGCTGGAGCACCAGCTTGTCGCCGCTGATGTCGATCCCGGTGTCCTTCTTGAACTCGGTGATCAGCCACTGGCTGATCCGATCGTCGAAGTCATCGCCGCCGAGGTGGGTGTCGCCGTTGGTCGAGATGACCTCGACCACGTTGTCGCCGACCTCGAGGATCGAGATGTCGAAGGTGCCACCGCCGAGGTCGTAGACCGCGATGACCTGCTCGTCGCCGGAGGTCTTCCCCTTGCCGAGGCCGTAGGCGAGCGCCGCCGCCGTCGGCTCGTTGACGATCCGCTTGACCTCGAGCCCTGCGATCCGGCCGGCGTCCTTGGTCGCCTGGCGCTGAGCGTCGTTGAAGTAGGCCGGGACGGTGATCACCGCCTCCGTGACGTTCTCGCCGAGGTAGTCCTCAGCCGCCTTCTTCAGCTTCATCAGCACGCGAGCTGAGATCTCGGGCGGGGAGAAGAGCTTGTCGCGGACGGAGATGTGGGCGTCCCCATTCGACGCGCGCTTGACAGTGTACGGCGAGCGCTTGATCTCCTTGTCAGCGGCGGCGTAGCTCATGCCCATGAAGCGCTTCACGGAGAAGATGGTGTTCTCCGGGTTGGTGATCGCCTGTCGCCGGGCTTGCTGACCGACGAGGACGTTGCCGTTCGCCTCAAACGCTACGACGGACGGGGTTGTGCGACCGCCCTCCTCGTTGGGAATGACCTTCGGTTCATTCCCTTCCATGACCGCAACGACGGAGTTGGTGGTACCGAGGTCAATTCCAATGATCTTTCCCATGACTCTGTGCTGTTCCTTTCCAGGCTTGCGTTGGCGAAGCTAAGTCCCGATACCGGGCTGTCAATCGCGCTCTACCTGTGAGTTGCCTCCGCCGTTCTGGACGCCGGAGAGGTCGACAATTCGGCCGAATACGGCCTCCGGTGGACAAACGAGAGCGCCGACGGAGCAGACACGGTGCTCCGTCGACGATCGGGGTCGATTCTGGGCGCGTCTAGTCCGCGCTGGACTCGGCGGTCTGGGACTTCGCGTCCCCGGCCACATCGCCGCCCTTGGTGAGGACCTTGCCGAAGACCTCCATCACGTTCTTCACGCGGTGGATCTCCAGCTCGTCGAGGATCTCCTCAGGGACATCGACGATGTCCTTGGCGTTGCGCTCCGGGAGGATGATCCGCTTGATGCCCGCGCGGTGAGCCGCGAGCATCTTCTCCTTGACGCCGCCGACGGGGAGAACAAGCCCGCGGAGCGTAATCTCGCCGGTCATCGCCACGTCGGGACGGACGCAGGTGCCGGTGAGCAGCGAAGCTATCGCCGAGAACATCGCCACCCCGGCGGAGGGGCCGTCCTTCGGGATCGCACCCGCCGGAACGTGGACGTGGATGTCGTGATTGTCGATCAGCGACTGCTCGATCCCGAGCTCAGCGAGATGGCTCTTGACGTAGCTCATCGCCGCCTGTGCCGACTCTTTCATCACGTCGCCGAGCTGACCGGTGAGCATCAGCCCGCCCTTACCGGGCATCCGCGTGGCCTCGACGAACATGATCTCGCCGCCGACGGGGGTCCAGGCGAGGCCTGTCGCCACGCCTGGCTCAGCGGTCCGGTCCGCGACCTCAGGGAGGTACTTCTGCGGCCCGAGGTACTCGCTGACCGAGTCCACGTCGATCGCCAGCTCCCCCTTGAGCTCGCCCTCGACCACCTTCACGGCGACGCCGCGGATGATCGCCGAGGCCTCGCGCTCGAGGTTTCGCACCCCCGCCTCGTGGGTATACGAGTCGATCACCTCCAAGAGCCCCTCGTCGGTGAAGGAGAGGTCGATCCCCGCCTCCTTCAGCCCGTGCTCACCGATCTGCTTGGGGACGAGGAAGCGCTTGGCGATCGCCAGCTTCTCTTGCCGGGTGTAGCCGACGAGGCGGAGGATCTCGAGCCGGTCCTTGAGCGCCGGCGGGATCGGATCGATGTAGTTCGCCGTCGCGATGAACATCACCTTCGAGAGGTCAAAGGGGACCTCGAGGTAGTGATCGCTGAAGGTGTGGTTCTGCTCCGGATCCAACACCTCGAGCAGCGCAGAGCCCGGGTCTCCGCGGAAGTCGTGGCCCAGCTTGTCGATCTCGTCGAGCACGATCACCGGGTTGTTGGTCCCCGCCCGCTTGATCCCCTGGATGATCCGACCGGGGAGCGACCCTACGTACGTCCGCCGATGGCCGCGGATCTCCGCCTCATCACGGACACCGCCGAGGCTGATCCGGACGAACTTGCGGCCGATCGCGCGGGCGATGCTCTTTCCGAGCGACGTCTTGCCGACGCCCGGAGGTCCGAGCAGGCAGAGGATCGGGCCCTTCTTCGAGGCGTTGAGCTTGAGCACCGCCATGTACTCGAGGATCCGCTTCTTGACCTTCTCGAGGTCATAGTGGTCCTCGTTGAGCACATCCCGGACCGCCGAGATGTCGAGCTGGTCCTCCGTAGAGATCGCCCACGGGAGGTCGGTCATCCACTCGAGATAGGTCCGGGTGACCGTGTATTCGGCGCTCGACGGCTGCATCGACTTGAGGCGGTCGAGCTGCTTGCGGGCGACCTTCTCGACCTCCTCGGGCATCTGCGCCTCGGTGATCTTCTTGGAGAACTCGTCCGCGTCGCCGCCCTCATCGTCGATCTCGCCGAGCTCGCCCTTGATCGCCTTCAGCTGCTGGCGGAGCACGTACTCCCGCTGGGAGTGCCCCATCTCCTCCTGGACCTGAGAGTTGATCCGCTCGCGAACCTTGAGGATCTCGAGCTGCCTCGTCAGCAGCGTGAGCACCTTGCGCAGGCGCTCCTGGACGTTGTTGGCGGCGAGGACGTCCTGCTTCTCGTGGATCTCGATGTCGAGGTTCGAGATCACGAGGTCGGCGACCTGGCCCGGGTCGGTGACGCTGTCGATCAGCGCCGCGGCCTCACGGGGGAGGTCGGGGACCAGGGCGATCAGCCGCTTGGCGGTGTCCTTGATGTTGAGCATCAAGGCCTCGCTCTCGATCTCGTCGACGACGACATCAGCGAGCTCCGCGACCTTGGCCTGGAGGAAGGGCTCGTCAGCGACGAAGCCCTCGATCCGGATCCGGACGACCCCCTGGAGGATCACGCTGTAGTTGTCCTTCGCCAGCTTGATCACCTTGAGGATCCGAGCGGCGCAGCCGATCTCGTAGACGTCGTCCTCGGACGGCTCTTCCGTACGAGCATCCTTTTGGGTGACGATCCCGATGATCGGCCGCTCTTTCGCGATCGCCTCTTCGATCAGTCGGACCGACTTGGGTCGGCCGACATCGATCGGGATGATCGACCCCGGAAAGAGAACGGAGTTGCGGAGCGGGAGGGTAGAGAGCACCTCAGGGAGCTCTGGAGTGTCCCCCTTACCGGCGGGTCCTGGCGAAAATGAGACTTTATCGGTCACAGCGTAGCCGCCAACGTATCACCGGTGTGGGGCCTGTCAACCGGCCGCATACGCGCCGAGAGGAGCGCCCATGGTCGGCGAAAAGGCGCGCTCAGGGCTCCCTCGGGCAGTGGTAGAGTCGGCCGTGTCCGTGCTCTGCCTCGTCGTCCAGACCGGCCCAGATCGCGGCCGCAACATCCCCCTCGACGGCTCACCAGTGTCGATCGGGCGCGGTCAGGACCAGGCGCTTCAGCTCAACGATGGTGCTGTCTCGCGCCATCATCTGACGGTCCGCGCAAGCCCTGACGGGACGTCCTTGGTGATCAGCGAGATCACGGGCGTCAACCCCTGCTGGACGCTCCGCGAGGGGACCCGCGTCGAGCTTCGCCCCGGCGAAGCGCTCCCCGTCGGGACCGCCTTCACCCTCGGCAATACGACACTTCGTGTGGAGGAGATCCACCACGCCGAGCCCCGCGCTAAACGCTCAGGTCGCCCGTCGAGGACGGTCGAGCTCGACGCGACCCAGGTCATCGGCCAACGCCGGGGGAAGAACCACCTCGCGGCCCTCGCCGCCCTCGGCGATCGCCTCGCCCGCTGCGGCTCCCTTCAGGCCGTCTACCGAAGCGCGACGGACTGGGCGGTCGAGACGATCCCCGGGGCCCGGGCGCTCCTCCTCACCAGCACCGGCGACGATGTCCTCGGGGCCGCCAGCGCCGAGACGATCGGCGATCTCGCCCTCTCCTCCGCGATCCTGAAGCGCGTCCTCGCAGAGCGCCGCGCATTCCTCCTCGGGGATCTCCTCGCCGAGCCGGACCTCGCCGAGCGAAAGTCCGTGCAGATGCGCGGCCTCGTCGGCGCGATGGCGGCCCCTGCCGAGCACCTCATCTTCTATGTCGAGTGGGGCCCAGCGGAGGCCAGCCGCGGTCGTCACGGCGAAGACACCCTCCTCCTCCTCGTCTGCGCCGCACAATTGGTCGCCGCCCTGGGTGACAACGCCGAGGAGCGCAAGCAGCTCAAGGCCGCGGCCAGGAGCCGCGCCAGCGGTCGTCCGGGCGCCCTGCGGATGATCGGCGCCTCGGCGGCGATGCGAAAGCTCGAGGTCTTCCTCGAGCGGGTCGCGCCGACGAACTCGACCGTGCTCCTCTTCGGCGAGAGCGGCACCGGCAAGGAGCTGGCGGCGGAGACGATCCACGCCCTCTCGCTGCGCAAGCAGGCGCCCTTCGTCGCGATCAACTGCGCCGCGATCGCTGAGAACCTGCTCGAGAGCGAGCTCTTCGGCCATGAGCGCGGCGCCTTCACCGGTGCCGTCGCGCAGCACGATGGGGTCTTCACCCGCGCCCACGGCGGCACCCTCTTTATGGATGAGGTCGGCGAGCTCAGCCCCGCCGCCCAGGCGCGCATGCTCCGGGTGCTCGAGAATCACACCCTGACGCGGGTCGGCGGCACCAAGGTGATCACGATCGACGTCCGCCTGATCGCCGCGACCCACCGCGATCTGGCGAAGATGGTCTCCGAGGGGACCTTCCGCCAGGACTTGCTGTACCGGCTCTGTGTCATCCAGACCCGCCTGCCGCCCCTGCGTGAGCGCCGCGAAGACATCCCCGCCCTCGCCGCGCACTTCGTCGAGTCGCTGGGAGAGAGCATCGGCAGGCGCGTGACAGACTTCACGGCCGAGGCGCTCGCCGTCCTCGGTCGCTACAGCTGGCCCGGCAATGTCCGCGAGCTGCGGAATGTGATCGAGCGAGCGCTGGTGCTCGGCGACGGTCCGACGCTCGATGTCGACGACCTGGCCCCAGAGCTCGCCCACGCAGCCCCATTGACGACCGCCCCCGCAAAGCCGCAGAGCCCCGGCGCCGTCGCGGTCCGCCCCTTGAGCGAGCTGGAGCGGGAGGCGATCGACGCCGCCCTCGTGGCGACCGGCGGCAACAAGGCCCGCGCTGCGGCCCTCCTCGGGATCGATCGCTCGACCCTCTACCGGAAGCTCAAGGACCACGGGCTGCGCTAGCAGACCCACATGCGGGGCAGGCCCGCGCGTCACTTGGTCCCCTCTTCGACGTCGCCTCGTCGAGCCCACGGGGGACGAGCGGGTCGGGTCGGGCACGCACGGTGCCCCCTCCCCTCCAGCCAGCCGCGCTCGAGTCGACCCCGATCGAGCGTCGCCGGCCCACGAGGGTCGCAGTGACGACGCCCGACCTGCACGATCCTCCCGCGGGGCAAGAGGCGATGATCCCGTACCGCGCAACAACGCCCCTTCGCGGTCGAAGAGAGCGGCATGCGTGCGTACCTCCTCTTCCCCCTCGTCGTACCCCTGACCGCATCGATCGCCTGCGCAGCCCCTCCCCCCGAGTTCGAAGCGCCGACGCAGCTCCTCCCCGACCTCGGCGCTCCCTCTCCCTGGGATGAGCTGCCTGAGCCCGATCGAGGCCCGGCGCCGCCTCAGGACGACACAACAGACCCAGGCACGAGCGCAGGTGGGTCAGACACGGCGACGACCACCGGCGAGGGCAGACCCGTCGACCTCGGGGGCCTCCGCCTCACCGAGGTGCTCGCCGATCCCGAGGGCAAGGACGGCGACCCGTGGTCGCCTGAGATCATCGAGGTGCTGAACGTCGGCGACGAAGCCCTGCCTATCGCAGATCTGATCATCCTCGCCCGCGGCTGGCCTCGGCTCAGCACGGACGAGCTCGGCCTCGCTGATGAGCACCTCGGCCCCGGAGAACGGCTCGTTCTCTACCGCTACGCCGATCTCGAAGCGGCCCCCTGGACAGGCGTCTTCTACGAGCCGGGGATCCTTGAGGTCCACTTTGAGACCGCGGCGGGGCTGCGCAACGGCGACGGCGCGGTGCTCCTCATCGGGCCTGGCGAGGAGGCCGTCGACGCCCTCATCTACGGCGGCGATCCGCCCGCGAGCCATGACTTCGACGGCGCCTGGGAGGGCGTCCCGGCAGGCGAGCCCGTCTCTGGGTTCTCGTGGTGCAGGACCCAGCCCTTCCTCGACAGCGACAGCGCCGAGGACTGGGCCCTCTGCGTCCCGAGCCCCGGAGAGCTGGAGCCTGAGCCCGACAGCACCACCGGTGACAGCACCACCGGCGACGGCACTGGCGGAACGACCGACGGAACGACCGGCGAACCTCCCGGCGAAGCGACCCTCGTGATCACCGAGGTGCTGAGCAACGCCCCCGGGCCGAGCTCCCAGGAGCGAGAGCTCGAGTACGTCGAGATCCTCAACCTCGGGCCTGACGACGTCGATCTCGCGGGCTGGAGCATCGCCGACAGCGAAGACATCGACGCCCCCGGTCGCGATCCGCTGCTCTACCGCGAGGGATCGAGCGGCTGTTCTCCAGAGAGCTGCCTCGCTGTGGGCGAGCGGGCGCTGATCGTCGGAGGTGCCTTCATCGGCCCCACCGGGGGCGCCATGGTCTTTGAGACAGATGACTCCAACCTGGCAGATGGAGGCCTGACAGCCCATGAGCCCGTCGTTCTCCGCGACGCCGACGAGACGATCGCCTCGACCTACCGCGCCTGGCCAGACGCCTTCGCGGAGCCCTACCCCGTCGACATCGAGCTACCTGCCCATCGCCTCACGCCGGAGGCTGACGATGAGCCCGCACAGTGGGAGCTGGCGGAGGCCTCCCCAGGCGTCCCCTAGCGGGCTCCTCGGGCCAAGGAACGCTTCAGCGCGGGGCCTCGCGACGACCCGAGGGACCGGACTACCGAGCTCAGTCCCACTCGTCGCGCTGGCTTCGGCGCGGACGATCGGCGAACCGGTCGTCATCCTCGATCTCGTGGAGGAGCTCGTACTCCTCCTTGCCGAGCTGATGAGTCCAGTCCCGGCCGGTCTCGCGCTGGAACTCCTGGAAACTCGTGAAGCTGTTGCGAAAGTAGCTCATCGTTTGACTCCCCATAGGCGCCGCTCGTCAGCCCGTGGCAGGCTCGGCGGCGGTGCTGGTTGGACCCGAGCGGTCGGCGTCCGGTGCAGGAGTCGTACACATCATCTTACATGTAGGCAAAAAACTTACCCTCTCTCAAGTCGGGTCTAGGTTCGCCTCAGGGCTCCTCCAGGGCCGATCGCCCCCACAGCTGTCATGGCCGCGCATGGGTGGTAAGGATGGGCCGATTCCCATGGCCGAAGCCGAAGACCACGACCCCCCGAACGCGACGATCATCGCGGTCAGCAACCAAAAAGGCGGCGAGGGCAAGACGACCACCGCGGTCAACCTGGCCGCGAGCCTGGCCGCGAGCGAGCGCCGCGTCCTCCTCATCGACCTCGATCCCCAGGGCAACGCCAGCTCCTCTGTCGGCTACGCCCGCGACGAGGTGACCGTCGGCACCTACGAGCTGATGCTCGGCCAGGCGTCCCTCGACGAGGCCGTTCAGGAGACCGAGCTGCCGACCCTCTCGGTGATCCCGGCCTCGGCGGACCTGACAGGCGCAGAGATCGAGCTCGTGGGCGCCGACCACCGCGAGTCCGTGCTCCGCCGAGCGCTCCTCCGCGGCGATGCCCGCAGCCGCTGGGACTTCATCGTCTTCGACTGCCCGCCCTCGCTCGGGCTTCTCACCCTCAACGCCCTGGTCGCCGCCGACGCGGTCCTGATCCCGATGCAGGCCCGCTACTTCTCGCTCGAGGGCCTGGGCGCGCTGCACGGGACGATCGACGCGATCCGCAGCTCGTTCAACCCGAACCTGGTGATCGAAGGGATCGTCTTCTGCATGTTCGACCAGCGGACCAACCTGGCCAAGCAGGTCGTCGCCGAGGTCGAGAAGCACTTCCCGCAGTACGTCTTCGACACCCGGATCCCGCAGAACATCCGCCTGAGCGAGTCCCCCAGCTTCGGCAAGCCGGCGCTGCTCTACGACATCGGCAGCAAGGGCGCGGTCGCCTACCTCGACCTCGCCGACGAGCTCCTCCAGCGGATGGAGGCGCGCAGCACGAGCGACGAAGACTCCGACGGAGTCCATGACAAGGAAGCGAGGTCGCCCGCGTGACCAACCCCCCCAACCGCCGCGCCCTCGGCCGTGGTCTCGGCGCCCTGATCCCGAACGCGAGCCCCAAGCGAGAGAAGTCCGCGACCCCGCCCACGGGGCTGCGCATGCTTCCCATCGAGGCGCTCCTCGCCAACCCCGATCAACCCCGCAAGCGCTTCGCCGACGCGCCGCTGCGCGAGCTCGCGACGAGCATCGGCAACCACGGGATCCTCCAGCCCATCGTCGTCTCGCCGGTCGCCGGGAGTCAGGGCGAGTACACGATCATCGCCGGCGAGCGGCGTTGGCGAGCGGCCCAGCAGGCCGGCCTCCACGAGGTCCCGGTCGTCATCCACAACAGCCCCGCGAGCGAGCACCTAGAGCTCGCGGTGATCGAGAACCTCCAGCGTGAGGACCTCGATCCGATCGAGGAGGCCCGCGCCTTCCGTCAGCTGATGGACGTCCGAAGCTGCACGCAAGAGGAGCTCGCGAGCCGGATCGGCAAGGACCGGAGCACCATCTCCAACACCATGCGCCTGCTCAAGCTCCCGGAGAAGGTCCAGGCGATGGTCCAAGACGGGGTGCTGGGGATGGGCCACGCTCGCGCTCTCCTCGCGCTTGACGACCCGGCGGCGATGATCGAGCTCGCCCTCGCCGCGAGCCGCTCCGGGATGAGCGTACGCGCCGTCGAACGGGCCGTCCGAGACCGTCTGCGGCCGACCGAGCCCGAGCCCGCGGTCGACCCGGAGCGGGAGAAGCACCAGCTCCAGGTCCGCGACCTCGAAGCTCAGCTGCGCCGAAGCCTGGGGGCGAAGGTCGTCCTCCGGGAGAAGGGGAAGAACCAGGGGATGATCGAGATCCCCTACGGCGATCTCGACGAGCTCGATCGGCTCCTCGAAGTCCTCGTCGACGAGAAGCGCTGAGCCTGAGGACGACCCTCGGCGCGAGCCGAGGCTCCCCTGAATGAAGCTCACGACTCGACACCTCCGCGGACTCGAGAGCCTACGAGGCCGCGCCCGCGGCTCGGCGCTCGGCAGCGTCGACGCAGTTGCTCAGCAAACACGCGATCGTCATCGGCCCGACGCCACCGGGAACAGGCGTGATCGCCGAGGCCCGGCTCAGCGCTCCCGCGTGATCGACATCGCCGGCGAGCTTTCCATTCTCGAGGCGGTTGATCCCGACGTCGATGATCACGGCCCCCGGCCGGATCCACTCTCCGCGGATGAAGTTCGGTCGCCCGACCGCGGCGACCACGACCTCCGACTGGGCGACCAGCCCCGGCAGATCGAGCGTCCGCGAGTGAGCGATCGTCACGGTCGCGTTCGCCTGGAGGAGGAGCTGCGCCATCGGCTTGCCGACGATCGTCGATCGGCCGACGACCAACGCCCGCTTGCCCGACAGCTCGACGCCAGCGGACTCCAGGAGCCGCATGCACCCCTGCGGCGTACAGGCGACAAAGCGAGGCTTGCCGAGCATCAGCAGGCCGAGGTTGTCCGGGTGGAAGCCGTCGACATCCTTGCGCGGGTCGATCGCCAGGAGGATCGCCTCACTGTCGACGGCCTCGGGCAGCGGTAGCTGGACGAGGATCCCGTCGACCGTCGGATCGGCGTTGAGCTCCGCGAGGAGGCTGAGCAGCTGCTCCGTCGTCGTCGTCGCCGGGAGACGATGATCGCGGGTCTCGATCCCGCACTCCGCCGCGCGCCGCCCCTTGTTGCGGACGTAGATCGCCGAAGCAGGATCCTCGCCGACCAGGACGACCGCGAGGCAGGGGATGACCCCCTTCTCGACACACGCCGCGGAACGCCCCTTAACCTCGCGGAGGAGCTCCTTCGAGAGCGCCTTGCCGTCGATCTTGGCCGCCTGACCGCTCATGTCGAACTCCCCGAGGACGCGGGCTTGCTCGCGGGCTTGCTCTCAGGCTTGCTCTCGGGCTTGCTCGCGGGCTTGCTCTCCGCGGCCGGCGTGGTGGAGCCTCCGCCGCTGCCTTCGCCCGGCTTGGAGCTGGCGTAGAGGTCTTTGTACCAACCGCCACCCTTGAGGTGGAACGCGGCGCTCGTCACCAACCGGCGCAGAGGACCGCCGCAGTGCTCGCACTTCTCCATCGGCGGATCGCTGAATTTCTGAATGTACTCTTCGTCTTTGCCGCACTGAGTGCACTGGTAGGCGTAGATCGGCATTGCGGCCGGCACTGTAGACCGCTCATCGACCGGGTCAAGGCCCCCCAAGAGCGGCCCATCCCCCGCGCAGGCCGCTCATCGCCGAGAACGCGCGCCTAGGCGCCGTCAGGGGCGCTCCCTCGATCTTGTGCGGCTACGCTCTTCGAGACAATCTGGACCTCGTTGGCGTCGATCGGAACCTGCTAGGCTCACGAGGTGGTGACGTCACCGCGACAGCCCCCGCAAAGCGGCAAACGTCGAGCTTGGGCCCCTGTGCTCACGCTCGGGCTACTTCTGTCGCAAAGCGCGTCCGCCGCGTCCGCACCGCCTGGGGACGAGTGGTCGATCGAGCGGGACGATCGCCAGCCAGCGCTCCTCGAACAGCGCTTCCAGAAGCTGCGGAGCAAGCCCTTCGACCGCAAGCAGTGGCGCGCCCTCGAGCGCTCGATGGGCGCCGCAGGGCTCGCAAGGAAGGTCGACAGCGCGGCCAAGCGCTCGCCCAAGGATCCGGGCCTCGCCATCCTGAGGGCCCGCAGCCTCATCGCCCGCGGCGAACCTCGGAGCGCCGCAGAGCTCCTGCTGACGATCCGCGATCGAGCCGGACGCTGGCGTTCCCCGGTCATCGGCCTGGAGGTCGACGCCTGGCTCGCGGCCGGCGATGTCCGGCGGGCGATCAAGGTCCTCGAGGACACCGCCAACGGCGACAGCAAGCCCCTCTTGCGGGCCTATGAGCTCGCAGAGCGCAATCAGCTCCATCGTGATGCCCTGCGCATCGCCGAGAGCCTCCAGCGCGACGACACCGACAGCGCCCTCCGCATCGCCCGTGCTGCGCTCGCTGCGGGTGAGCCGGCGCGAGCGGACGCGGCCTTCGCCGCCGCCGAAAGATCGGCGCCGGACCGCCAAAGACCCTCGATCGATCACGAGTGGGCGCGCGCCAAGCTCCGCTCGAACGACGCCCCCGCCGCTGCGAGCCTGCTGTGGAAGGCGATCACCGCGACAGACACGGAGAGGGACAGAGAGGGTCTGTGGAGCACCCTCGCCGACGCCCATCGTCGAGACGTTAGCGGCACCCTGGGCCTCGATCGTCTGGAGGACTGGCTCGCTGAGCCTCGGCACGCGAAGGAGGCCGCGGCCTGGCGCGCACTCGCCAGCCTAGAGGCCCTCGAGGGCCGAGATCCGACACAGAGCTGGCGCCGGGCCGTTCAGGCAGATCCTCGCGACCGCGAGGGGCTGACCGCGCTCCTCAGCTCGGTCGAGGCCTCGGGCGACGCGGCATCGACAGCCGCAGAGATCCGCCGCCTGCGGGCCGAGCGAGATCCAGAGACCGCCCCCCTCGCCCTCGAGATCGCCAACCGGATGATCGCCAACGGCCATCGTGAGCTCGGGCTGGGGATCGCCGCCGACGTCGAGGCCCACGCTGGCCGTTCAGCAGGGACACTGATCGCCCTCCTCGACTTCTTCAACCTGAACCAAGAGCCCGATCACGCCCTCGAGATCGCGAAGCGGATGGTCAAGCAACACCCCCGCGATCCCGACGCGCGGATCGCCCTCGGCGAGCAGCTCCTCAACCGCGGCCAGGTCGCCGACGCCCTGCGCGAATGGTCGGCCATACCAAAGCTTATCCGGCCGCGGCATCGGGGCTGGGCCCGACACGCAGAGCTCCTCGCGGAACATCGCCACCCGGACGCGATCCTCTCGCTGCAAAAAGCCCTCGCGGCCGCCCCGAACGAGCCGACCTACCTCCGGCTCCGAGCCCTCCTCGAACAGGACAGCCGGGTCCCGCAGCGGGCCCTGACCTCGTGGCAGGAGATCCTCACCCACGCGAACAAGCCGGAGCAGCGCCTCCTCCGCGACGAAGCGCGCACACGGGTCGTCGAGCTCCTGGTCAGCGGTACCTCCGGCAAGACGGCCAAGCGGCGACGCGACGCCGAGCAGGACGCGAAGGAGACGCTCGCCAAGGGCTCGCCCGAAGAGCGCGTGGAGGCTGGCCTCTTCCTCGCCGAGCTCTACTCACGGCAGGAGCGGCACGAAGAGGCCGTCGTCGTCCAAAAGCAACTCTTGGAGCTCGCCCCCCAGGACCCAGAGCGCCTCGCAGCCCTCGCCCGCGCCCAGCGTCGAGCAGGTCAGGGTGAGTCGGCCATCGCCACCCTAGAGCGCCTCGTCGAGGTCGATCCAAAGCGCGGAGGCGACGTGCTCACGGAGCTCGCCGAGACAGCCCTCGATCCGGAGGACCTCGAGAGAGCGCTGCGCTCGGCGACGCGAGCCGTGAACGGTGGCGCAGACTCCTCGCGGGCGATCATCCGCCTGGGCGAGCTCTACGAGCGGCGTGGGGAGACAGAGACCGCCGCGGCGACCTACCACAAGGCGCTCGAGCTCTCCCCAGGCAACCCCCAAGCGAGGCTTCGGCTCGCCAAGCTCGCGGTCGCCAAAGGAGACACCGACACCGCCGCCGAGCTCTTCCGCCTGATCATTGAGAGCGGTGGACCGCCGGAGGTCACCCAAGAGGCCGGACGCGGCGCCCTGGACATCGCCGAGGCCTCGTCGAACACGCTCGCGGTCGTCGAGCTCGCGCTCCTCCGAGCGCAGCGAGAACCCGCCAACGAGGAGCCGCGCGAGCTCCTCCTCGACGCCCTCGACCGCTCCGATCCATCGTCCCTCAAGGCGTGGCTCGCCGACGGCGAGGCTGCGACGCGGGGGAGCGCGCTCAACCGAGTCCTGGTCTTCTCGCTCAACCGCGACGCGATCGGCACCCGCCTGAGGGCCGCCGAACACCTGGGCCGGCTCCGTCTCCCGGGATCTGCTGTCCCACTCGCGCGCATGGGCGCACAGTTGGCGCCGCCGCGCGACGCTCCTAGACCCGTCAAGGAGGCCTACGCCCAGGCGCGCGCCTCGGCCTTGATCGCCGCCGGAACTCTGCAGGATCCGGCCGCTCTCCCGCTCTACCACCAGGTGATCGCCAACCGCGTCGTCCCGCGGGATGTCCGCTATGCCGCCGCCTGGGCGGCCCTCAGCACGCCCTCTCGCCGCGACGTCCTTCAGCCCTTCCTCGAGCTCGACAACGAAGACCCCCTCAGCACCCTCGTCTGCGTAGCCGTCGCGCAGGACCCGGCCCTCGCCAGCAGCCCAGAGATCCGACGGCGGCTCACCATCTGGATGGACAGGATCCGGAGCAAGCCGCACCGCCGCGCATGCGCCATGGCCCTCGCGGCGATCACCCCCGACAGCGACCTAAAGATGCTCTCGCAGCTCTTGGACGCGAGCGATCATCACAGGGCTGCCATCGCCGCCTGGAGGCTCGGCAAGGTGAGCACCCCGACCGAGGTGATCGTAGAGGCCCTCTTCCGCCGCTACCTCGGACCCAAGGGGATCGCCCGCGACGCGGCCGCGGCTTCGCTCGCGCACCTCCTCGGCGGTGGCGACCACAGCCCTCCTCGCCCTCTCCCCCAGCTGCGTCGGCAAGGCTGGGAGATGAGCATCACTCGCTGGCTGACGGAGGAGACGACGCCCCCGTACAAGCCGCTGCGCGCCGAGGACCTATCCCCCTGGGGACAACCCCTCAAGGCCGCGTTCGCCGCGGCGGCTTCAGGCACTCGAGCCGAGCGCGAGGCCTCCCGTGAGGCGTCGACGGGGTGCGAAGACGCCCCGAGAGCGACGCTCTGCCTCGCTCCGCTCGTCGAGGGACCGATCGTCCTCGATGATCTCGAAAAAGATGTCCCGCCTCCGCGGTCAAAGCGACGCAAGAAGACGCCCAATTCGCAGAAAGCGCAGGTTCACCCAGGATGATCCGGCATTCCCGCGCTTCGATCGATAGCCGCCACTAGGCTGAGGCGCGTTGACAAGCGCACCCTTGGAGCGGAGGATCTCGCTGTGATGCAGCTCGGCCTCGCCTGCCCGGTTTGTAGCCAGCTCAACGTGTTACGTACGACTTCGTGCGTCCGCTGTGGTGCCGGGCTTACCCCCGCTCAAGCCTCCGCGAAGGCCGCTCCGGCTCCTGGGGCCAACGCTCCAAGCCCCGCGGCGCACCCACAGACGGGACCCCAGATGTCTGCGCCTGCGCCTGCGCCCCAGGCCGCAGCGCCCCGCTTCGACACGTCGACCGGTCAACCTGTCGCAAGCCCCGCGGCTCAGGCCAAACCTGCGGCGAGGACCATGTTCTTCGGCGCACTCCAACAGCAGAGCGTCGTCCCCCGCCTCGTGGTCATCAAGGGTGAGGGCGGTGACGGCGTCACCTACCACCTCAGCGGGACCAACCACGTCGTCGGCCGCGGCAACTGCGATATTCGCTTCGCTGAGGACCATTTCCTCAACCCCGAGCACGCGCGCTTCACCGCTCAGGACAGCCGTCTCTTCGTCAAGGACCTCGACAGCGCGAACGGCGTCTTCGTCCGGATCAAGTCGCCGGTCCCCCTCACCCACGACGACTGCTTCCTCGTCGGCGAACAACTCCTCCGGATCGACGCCCGCCCCCTCCCTGACGGTCGCCCAGACGGAGAAGGGACCTACCGCTACAGCAGCCCGCGACCGGACGGTCTCTTCAGGATCGTCCAGCTCCTCGCTGGCGGCGGCGAGGCGAAGGTCTGCTCGGCCCGAGGCGGAAGCCTCACGATCGGCCGCGAAGGCAACATCGTCGACTTCCCGACCGACCGGTTCATCTCCGGCCGCCACGCGCGTCTCGACATCGCCTCCGACTCCCCGCACGTGATCCTGACCGACACTGGCTCGCGAAACGGCACCTTCGTCCGGATCAAGGGCGCGCAGGAACTCTTCCACGGTGACTACCTCTTCGTCGGCCAACAACTCCTCCGCGTCGAAATCTCCTAGCCCCCGAGGTCGTCCGTGATCGTCTGTTTAAACTGCGGCAAAGAGAACCAGGACCACTTCAAGTTCTGCCTCGGGTGCGGGGCGAAGCTCCCCGGCCCAGGCGCTGCGGCCCAACGCCCCGCGCCCCGCCCCCCAGTTCGAAAGCCCGCGGCTCCGCGCACCGTCGTCGCAGCCCGCCGACCGGATCCCGCCCCAATCGCCCCTCCCCCGCCGAGCGTCAGCGCTGGAAACTCGGGACCTCCAAACCCACCGGTCGTCCGGCCTCCGCGGCAAAGTGCACCGCCCGCGCAGACGACTCCAGTGGCGCCTCCTTCGAGTCCGTCTCCCGCTCCGCCCAAGTCAGCTCCGACCAACGACCGCAACGCCTGCTCGTCATGTGGGATGGCCAACCCTGCGGGCTTCCGCTTCTGTGGCGGCTGCGGCTCGTCCCTGGCCCCCGCCCCGCAGGCGCCGACCCCCGCCCCCGTCCAAACCAGTACGCCGACGCCGCTGCCGACGACCCCGAGACCTGTCGGCGCCGGCAAGGCGAGGCTCACCCTGATCCGTATCGACGGGTCCGAAGGCGGCTCGATCGACATCAACGGTGGGCCGATGGAATTCGGCCGCAGCTACGGCTCCCCCTTTGACGCTGACTTCTATCTGAGCCCGCAGCACTGCAAGTTTACGGTCCTCGGCGAAGGCCTGGTCATCGACGACATCGCCGGAGCCAACGGTGTCTATCGCAAGCTCAACGGACGAATCCCGCTCGAGCACGGTGACACCTTCCGGGTCGGCCAAGAGCTCCTCTACTACGAGGATCTTCCTGAACCGGCGCCCCTCGCCGATGGCACGGAGCGGATGGGGAGCCCGAACCCCGGCTACTGGGGCCGTGTCAGCCTGATCCTTGAGGGTGGCATCGCCTCGGAGGCCTTCCCGATCGAGGCGGACGAGTTCACCGTAGGCCGCGAGAACGGCGACATTACCTTCCCGCTGGATGGCTACGTGTCGAGCTCCCACTGCCGGATCATCGGCGACGATACGGGGGTCTTCCTCGAAGATCGGGGCTCCTCCAACGGGACCTATGTCCGACTGCGACCTGGCTCCCTCGTCCCCTACGGGACGCTGATCCTCGCAGGCCAGCAGCTCTTTCGGATCGACCGCGCCTAGACGCGGTCAGGTCGCTCTTCGAGACTTGCCGTGAAACGGGCGAGCCGGTCACTCGGCGCCGCGTGAGATCTGGTCGAAGATGTCCTCAGGAACATCTCCGTCCGGTTCTCTGTATCGGAAAGCGCCCCGGAGAACGATCTCCTCGCCGTCGCTGAACTGGAGCGTCACGTCGCACGCGCCTGCTTCGTCCGCGCGTGGCGTGACAAAGCGGATCAAGCGATCGCTCTCGACGACGACAGACTTCACCGCTCGCTGACACAGGTACACGACCATCGGAACGTCCGCGGAAAAACCAAGACCATGCAGGCGGATCGAGTCACCCCCGCGGAAGGCCCCGGACTTCGGCTCTATCGCAGGGGCAACCTCCCCCTCACAGCCGAGCAGCGGCGCTATCAGGAGCGCAGCGAGGCACAGGAACGTCCGCACGCCCGCACCATAGCCGCGGCCGAAGACGTCGACAATCCTCTGAGAACTGGAAAGGCGGCGAATCATCGCCGCCCCCCAGTCCAAAGCGCAGAGGATCAGACGACCTCGCGCCGCTTCAACTCGCGACGGATCTTGCCGAGCGCCTGCTCCTGGAGCTGACGGATCCTCTCGCGAGAGAGGGAGTACTGCTCACCTATCTGCTTGAGGGTGTGCTCCGTGTCCGCCTCCAGACCGAAACGCTTGCGGAGAATGTCCGCCTCGATCGGTCGCAACATGTCGATAACATCGCGGACTTGATTGTTGATCGCCTCAGCCTCGAGACGATCCCCCGGCACCTCGGCGTCCGTGTCCTCGAGGAAGTCGACGACCCGCCGACCATCATCGTCGGAGACGGGACGATCGAGGCTGATCGCGTGGTCGAACATCATCGTGTCCATCCGCTCGATCTTCGCGATCGCCAGCCCCGTGTGCTCAGCCAGCTCACCGTGCGTCGGCTCCTTGCCGTGCCGCGTCTCGAGCTCTCGGCGCGCCTTCGAGACCTTGTGATAGGCGTCGATCATGTGCACCGGAAGACGGATCGACCGTCCCTTGTCGGCGATGGCGCGGGAGATGGCGTGGCGGATCCACCAGCTACCGTAGGTCGAGAAGCGGAACCCCTTGCGATAGTCGAAGCGGTCGACCGCCTTCATCAGGCCGATGTTGCCCTCCTGGATCAGATCCTGGAGGGGCATCTTTCCGTGGTTGAAGCGCCGAGCGATCGACACGACGAGCCTAAGGTTCGCCTTCACGAAGTGATTCTTCGCCATTCGACATGCGGTCGCCGTCCTTCGACAACGCTGGCTATAGGCCTTGAAAGGCCGGCTTCCCTGACGCGGGAGGACCACTGCGAGTGTCAGCCCCTCGCGATGACCCGCGCCGATCGAGTTGAGATCAGCGTTGATCATGTCTGAGACGATCCCGTCGAGGTCGAGATCCAGCATCCTCTCTGCGAGTTCAGCTGCCGCCGCCTCGAAGATCTGCAGGTTCTTCCTCGTGTCCCGATCCCGCAGCTGACGCGAGGTCTGCCGGACGAGGCTGAGCTCCGCGCCGGGTACGTCATCGGCGTCGATCTTCGTCTCGATCAACGCGACGATCGCGTCGATGAAGGGCGGGTACGAGAGGAGGGCCTTCCAATGCTCGCGCCGAAGGTTGGCTATCCTCGTCGCCGCAGCCAGCTCCTCCTCGGGGGACATAACGTCGAGCTCCGACATGTCGCGGAAGTAGACGCTGAGGAAGTTGCCAGACGGATCCGAGCTCTCGGACGACCGCGCAGCCCGTGTGGCTCCCTTGCCCGCTGAATTCTGCGGGCGCGTTCGCGAACGCGAACGCGCAAGCCTTGGGGGTGATCCACGAGTTACTTTGCGCCGTGCCATGATTTCCTCCGGGTCGGGGGCCGCAAATGCGGCGGTTGGTCAAGCCAAGTTGAAAACGTTTGAGAAACTGAGAAGCTTCGCCCTTTATGCCCGCGCCCATCGCGCAATGTTAGATGGGGCACAGATCGCTGTTGCGGCGGCGATGGGATCAAGGTGGACACTGTTTGCGTGAGGTCAATCCAGGAGTAATACGAACTTTTGTCGCAAACGTTTCATTCCTGCTTGGAGCTGCGCCGAAATTCTTCGGCGCATGAGCCGCGTCATACTCCTGCACGATTGGTGCCGCACTAGCTCCGACCCCCAAACAACGTCCGTGGTTGCAGCGGCCGAGAAAGCCCGCGGGCCGAGCATGGCGGCTTTGTCAGGGCATGACACATCCGCCAGAGGACCCGGCTGCGACGAGACCGCCAACTCGTCTTCGCTGCACCTCTCGGTGCGGCGCTCACTCCTCGTCGAAGCAGCGTCTCTCGGACACACCAGGCCGCCAGACGCGACCCATTGTCCCAGCGCCACAGGGGCGCTGGTGATGATCGAGCCCGGGCCTCAGTCCTTGCGCTGGGCGCAGATCCAGATATCCGACGAGGCGCTGCCGAAGAAGCGCCCACGAGTCGCTCGGCTACCGGAGACCTCCATGACGCGCATGCCCAGGCCGGAGATCATCTTTCCGAGCTCGTTCACCGAATAGGCGCGAACCTGGATGTGATGCTCGAACTGTCGGCCATCCTCGAAGACGATCGTCCGGTGGACCTTGAGCCGATTCGTGAAGAAGTTCATCTCCGCGACGTCGAGCACCAAGCAGCTACGCCCCTGCCACCATGATCGACACGGGACGATCCCCATCATGTGATCGCGGTTCATGACCTGAATGATCAGCTTGCCGCCCGGGGCCAACCGCTCGACCATCTGCTGCAAGCACGCTCGGTTCTGCTCGTCCTCGAAGTAGCCCAACGTCCCACCCAGGCAGGTGATGACATCGTAGCTCTCGCCATCAGGCAGATCGCGCATGTCGCCATACAGGAAGGTGAGGCCCGCGCCCTCAGAGAGGTTCCTTCGCGAGCCCGCGACTAGCTGTGAGAGCGACATGTCGAGACCCGTGAGATCCGCGTAGCCGGCCTTGGCGAAGCCGAAGAGGTGACTCCCGTCGCCACAGCCCACGTCGAGGATCCGGTTTTGCGAGCTCAGCTGCGCGCTCTCGATCATGAACGCGACGTCGAGTTCAGCGCTGACATCGGAGTCGCGCGGCATGATGTACGCGTAGTGATCGGCGAAGACCTCGTCGTACCAGTGCTTCTTCTTCTTGCGCTTCGACCGGGGCTTCGGCGGTGCTTCGGCCGAAGGCTTCGGCGGCGGTGGCCGCGAGACCGGCGGAGGGGTACGCGGCGATGGGGGTGGAATCGGCGGCGCCGGTGGCGGCTTCGCGATCTCTTCTTCCGCCTCTTCGAGCACCTCTTCGGCCTCTTCGAGCACCTCTTCGGCCTCTTCGAGCACCTCTTCGGCCTCTTCGAGCACCTCTTCGTCAGCGAACACCTCTTCGGCATCCTCGAGTAGCTCCTCGGCGTCCTCGAGCACTTCCTCGACCTCGAGGACATCATCGTCATCGTCGTCGAGCACAGCGCCGATGACCCCCGAAACCGCGGCCGACTCTTGCGGAGGCGGCGGTGCGAGCTGTTGCTCTTCGTCGCTGGCGTCGACCTCGTCCTCGTCCTCGTCGAAGAGATCGGCCGCGATCGGACGCGGGGGCTCGGCCACAGGCTCGACGGGGAGACCGATCTCAAGCTCGGGTTGCCCCGCGCCCGGAGCCGTCGCGCTCGCCCCACGGGTCAAGGTCGGGATGAAGACGCCGAGACTGGGCGGCGCCGGCGTCAGCTCGATCTCGAGGCCGTCGTCTTCGTCCTCTACGCGCGACGTGTCTGGCGGGGGTGGCGGTGGCAATCCATGATCGACCACTGGCGCCGTAGGAGACGCAACGGGCGCGGACGGGGCCGCAGACGGGGCCGCGGGCCGCTGTTTCGGCACGATCGACGGCATCACCAGCTGCGGTGCGACATTAACCCAAGTGAGGAGACCACAGGTCTGCTCGTCTACAGGATCGAGGAAGTGGGCGGCACGTACCGCACCACGAGGAGCCGAGGTGAAATCGACGAGCCACTCCTCTGCCGAAAACGTCCAGGTCATGGCTTTCCACGTCCTTGCAAAATAGTCTGGCCCAGTCTCAGAGGGCTGGGTAGGGAAAGATCGAGCGGCTCGACACCTGGCTCTGTGACCAGGACGACCGTCGAACCGAGATGGAAGACACCGAGTTCATCGCCCTTGCGCAGTCGGGGCGGTGGATCGCAGCTGACACGCTGGACATCCCGCGGATGCGGCTCGAGATGCCGATAGACGCAGCTCATGTGGCCAACCCCGAACGCGGCGACCATCACCACGGCCATCTTGCCGTGGATCGTGTCGAGCACGTGGACGAGACGCTCGTTGGCGGTGAAGAGGCCGGGGACCCGATCAAGCGCGGCATCCGTCACAGGGAGGAGTCGACCGGGGACCAGGAAGACCTGCTCTGCCAACGCATCGACCGGCGCGTGGACCCGATGATAGTCGCGGGGGTGGAGGTAGATCGTCGCGGCCCAGCCCCCCTCAAAGATCCGCGCCAAGTTCTCGTCGGCGACGAGCTCTGCGACCGAGAGAGAGTAGCCCTTTGCGTTGATCGTGATCCCTTCGCGGATCCTGACGATCTCGCGCAGGAGGCCATCGCAGGGCGACACGATCGATCGGGTCCCGCGGTCCACAGACCGCGCATCACGCCGCAGCCGGCGGGTGAAGAAGGCGTCGAAGGAGTCGTACCCCGCGCCGTGGGCCCTCGGGTCTATATCGTCGAGGTCGACGCCGAAGTAGCGGACGTAGGCCGCGATCGCCGGCTTGCTGACCGCGCGGGGAAGCCGGGCCCGGGACGCAGCACCGATGAGCTTGCTCGCCGCCGTAACGCCCCATTCGGGGGAAACGTCGATGATCGAGGCTGCGAGCCGCGCCCGCCACGGAATTGGCCGTTCCGTCATCAGCGCCCAGCGTATCTGGACGGTCGAAGCGCCGCAAGCAGCGTTCGCCCGCGCCATGGAACCACGGGCGTCGCCGCTCTCGCACGGCGACCAAGATCCACGTTCGACTCTGGCGATGGCCTCTCGACAGAAGAGAGGAGAGCTCGGCGGCACCGATGTGGACCCGAGCCGCAGGCCTACACGGGCGGCTCGGGAGGGATCGCCTCGAGACATCCGATCACCCCGTGGAGGTCCGCCGATCCGATCTCTGCGAGGAGCGCGCGCAGTTCCTCCGTGATCCGCATGATCGCGTTTGGCTCCGCGAAGAGCGCGGTCCCGACCTGCACAGCGCGTGCTCCGGCCATCAGGAACTCGAGCGCGTCTTCGCCGGTCATCACCCCACCGATCCCGCAGATCGGCAGCTCTGGCAGCGCCTTTGCGACCTGATGCACCATCCGCAGCGCGATCGGCTTGATCGCCGGCCCCGAGAGACCGCCGTACGTCGTCGCGATCCGAGGGCGACGTTTGCGGACGTCGATCGCCATGCCGGTGATCGTGTTGATCAGGGACACCCCAGCGGCTCCAGCCTCGGACACAGCCTGAGCCATGCCGACGATGTCCCCGGCGTTGGGGCTGAGCTTGACGATGATCGGCACCGACGACACCTCGACACAGGCGCGGGTCAGGCGATGGGCGACCTCGGGCACAGTTCCGAACTCTATCCCGCCCTTCTTGATGTTCGGGCAGGAGATGTTCATCTCGAGCGCGGCGATCCCCTGACCGGCGCTCAAGCGCCGTGCGCACTCGACGTACGTCTCGAAGTCCGTCCCGAAGAAGTTGACCCAGACGCTCACGCCGAGCTCCCGGAGGAAGGGCAGCTTCTCGCCGAGAAAGTCGTCGACCCCGACGTTCTCGAGGCCGATCGAGTTGAGCATGCCCGAGGCGGTCTCGCAGATCCGCGGCACCGGGTTGCCAAAACGAGGCGCTGGCGAGATGCCCTTGGTAACCAGCCCGCCGAGACGACGAAGATCCGTGAAGGCGGCGAATTGCTGGCCGTAGGCGAAGCACCCCGAGGCGGCGAGGAGCGGCGTCTCCAGCCGGAACCCCGCGAACTCGCCGCGAAGATCGACGTCGGTCGGCGCGAGGGCGCCGGCTGGGGCTGCGGGGTCCTTCACCAGCGCACCTCCTTGGCGTCGAAGACGGGTCCGTCCGTGCAGCAATAGCGGTACGGACGAGGACCGTGGACCGGCACCGCACAGCCGAGGCAAACGCCGAAGCCGCAGGCCATGTTCTCCTCGAGACAGAGCGAGGTATCGATCCCTTCGGCGAGGCCGATCCTGCGAACAGCGGCGAGCATGGGGGTAGGTCCACAGGCGAGGATCTCGACCTCCTCGCCGACCTCGCGTGCCTGGACGAGACGGGCCTCGAGCAGCTCCGTGACCCGGCCGTGATGGCCGACACTACCGTCGTCGGTCGCGAGCGCGTGGGGGACCCCCCACTCCGAGAGGTCGCCGACGAGGAGCAGGTCGTCGCGGCCCCGGCCGCCGTAGAGCATCTCCACCGCGGTCGGCGTGCCGCGCTCGGCGGCCCGTCGCGCCTGCAGGTGCAGCGGCGGAAGGCCTACACCTCCGGCGACTAGGAGCTGCGTGCGCCCTGCCCGGGGTGCCTGAAAACCTCGTCCTAGCGGTCCAGTGACCATGATCAATTCGCCAGGAGCGGCGGTTGCGAGGCGCGCAGTGCCGCGGCCAAAGACCTTCGCCAGGATCGAGAAGCGACGATCCCCGTCGACCTCGAAGACCGAGAAGGCCCGCGGATTCAGCAGGTCCCTGCCCCATTCGCCGCGGAGCATGACAAACTGACCGGGGACGGTCGCTCCGATCGGTGTCGCCTCGTCGGCGACAAGCTGGAGGACAAAGTAGCCTCCGCTGAGGCTCCGGCGCTCCTCGACCCTCGCCTCGAAATAGGCCGCAGACACGCGCTCTTCATACGGCACAGCGCGAAGCTCGACAATCCCCCGTCGGCTCCTCGAACCGTGACCCCGCTCGCATCGAGCCCTCGCCAGGGCCATTCTTCTTCGGGTCAGGTGTCTTCGGCCGCCGCTCGTGCCAGCGACAGGTTCATCAGGATCGCGTCGTCGACCGGCTGGCTGTAGTACCGCGGGCGTCGGCCGACCGCGACAAAGCCGAGGCGCTCATAGAGCGCGAGGGCGCTTGCATTCTGGCTCGCGACCTCGAGCTCGATGTGGGAGCAACCACGCCGTGATGCCAGATCGATCAAGCGACGGACCAAGGTCTGGGCGATCCCTCCGTTGCGCAGCGCCTTGCGGGTCGCGATCCTCAGGAGGTGACAGGCGTCGAGGATCTGCCAGGCGCAGACGAAGCCGACGACCTCTCCCTGCTCGTCGACGACGACCTCCACCCATGAGCTCTCTCGGGCGAGCTCCTCGCGGTACATCGCCGCGGTCCACGGCCGTCCGAATCCCTCCACCTCGAGCGAGAGGAGCGCGTCGAGATCGCCCAGGTCCGCGGAGCGAGCCTTCCAGGAAAGGCGCCCCTCAACAGGAGGCATGCTCAATCCGCTCCGCGAGCTGCCGCGCCAACCCCCGTCCCTTGCCCTCGTCCCCCAGGCCGAGGCCCATCGACGCGCTCGTCAGCGCCAACGCCGAGCTCGGCAGGTCGAGCGAGTTCGCGATCTTCCGCGAGATCACGCCGCGCTCTGACTTGCTCATCTTGTCGGCCTTGGTGCCGACGATCCGCGCCGGCAGCCCGCGAACGTTCGCGTAGTCGAGCAGCTGCCGATCCTGATCCATGGCCCCGCGGCGGACGTCGATAAGGACCATCAGCTCGACCAGGACCGCGCGCTCCTGGAGGTAGCTCTCGATCATCGGCCCGAAGGTCTCGCGGATCGACGAGTGGGCGGCCGCGTAGCCGTAGCCAGGAAGATCGACCCAGCGAAACACCCGGTCCCCGCGGGTAGGGTGCCTGAGGACGATCCGAAAGAAGTTGAGGAGCCGGGTACGGCCCGGCGTCCGGCTGACACGCGCGAGGCCGCGCTGACAGGCGAAGGCGTTGAGGAGGCTCGACTTTCCGACGTTGGACCGCCCGCCCACCGCGATCTCCGGGAGGATCGGGGGGGGGCAATGAGCGAGGGTGGGCGCCGAGAGTTCGAAGGTGGCGGAGGCCACTCTCCAGCCTTGGCGTGGCTTGCCTGGGGAGGTCATCGTGAGGCGCACGACTATACAGGAGGCGCCCCGCCTTCTACGCTGACTGTCATGGAAGTCTATGGCCTCACCGGTGGGATCGGCAGCGGCAAATCCACGGTCGCGAGCGTGATCGAGGAGTACGGGATCCCGGTCGTCTCCGCCGACGAGCTCTCGCGGATGGTCGTGATGCCGGGCTCCAAAGGCTTGGAGGAGGTCGTCGCCGCGTTTGGTGAGGGCATCCTCGGCGAGGACGGCCACCTCGACCGGGCCAAGCTCGCCGAGATCGTCTTCAGCGACGAAGAGCGCCGCGTCGAGCTTGAGAGGATCCTCCACCCGAGGATCCGCTCCCGCTTTGAAGAGGTGCTCGACGCGCTCGAGAAGGCCGGGCAGCGCCTCGTCATCTACGAGGTCCCGCTGCTCTTCGAGAACAACATCCAGGAGATCCTCGACGGGGTCATCGTCGTCAGCGCCCGCAACGATCTTCGGATCGCCCGGGTCGGCGATCGCGACGGGCTCTCCGCCGACGAGACGCGGGCGAGGATGGCCGCGCAGATGGACGAGGCCACCCGCCAGTCCCTCGCGGACTACGTCCTGACCAACAACGGCGACCGGATGGACCTCCGCCGCGAGGTCGAGCTCCTCCTCCAGGGCTACCTCAAGGTCGAGCTCCCGAAGCGTCGATCGACGTAGCCCCGACGAGGGATGCTCGAGGTTGCGCTGCGGAGCCGCCCGACTGAGCTGATAGGATCCGCAGCCATGGAGCCGACCTCTCCCCTCCCCCTCGACGGCGTCGTCGTCATCGACGCGAGCCGTATGCTCCCAGGCGCGGTCCTCGTCCGCATGCTCGTCGACCTCGGCGCCCGGGTTATCAAGATCGAGGACCCGCGCTCGGGCGACCTCATGCGGCTGACGCCCCCCCATGAGGGCGGTGTCGGGGTCGGCTTCTGCGCCTTCTTTCGCGGGACCGAGTCGGTGACGCTCGACCTCCGCACAGAGGACGGCGCCGCCGCCCTGCGCACGCTCAGCGCCTCTGCCGACGTGCTCCTCGAGAGCTTCCGGCCTGGGACCATGGACCGCTGGGGGCTCGGCCTCGACGGGCTCCGAGCGGCCAACAAGCGCCTCATCACCGCGTCACTGCCGGGCTTCGCCCACGGCGACGCGATCGGCCACGATCTCAACTTCGTCGCCCTCTCGGGGCTCCTCGATCGCCTCCAGGGAGAGGGCATCCCCGCGGCCCAGCTCGCCGACTGCACCGCCGGAAGCCTCGCCTGCTCGGCGATCCTCGCGGCCCTCCTCCGGCGCACGCGAACCGGCGCCGGCGGTCATGTCACCCAGCCGCTCGCCCAGGCGCCGCTCCAGTTCATGACCTGGGCGTGGGCGGAGGAGTCGTCCTCCGGGGTTCCGACGACCGTGCAGCTGCTCGGCGGAAGCCTCGCCGCCTACCGGACCTATTCCTGCGCCGACGGCCTCCGCCTCGCCTTTGGCTGTCTCGAGCCCAAGTTCTGGATCACCCTCTGCCAGGCTCTGCAGATCCCGGAGCTCGCAGCCGCGGGGCTCAGCCCCGGACCCGAAGGGGCCGCCGCCGCCGCGAAGGTCCAGGAGCTCCTGTCCCAAGAGCCACGGGACACCTGGATCGAGCGCCTCTCCCCGCTCAACCTGCCGATCTCGCCCGTCCACGACGTCGCCGCTGCGCTCGCCGATCCGACCTTCGACGCCAGCGGCCTGGTCGAAGAGACACCTCTCCCCGGCGGCGGCACGCTCCGCGCTCCCGGGCCGAGCCTACCGTCGCTAGGACGCACCCCGAGCAGCCCCGCTCCGCTGCTCGGCGCGCATACCCGCAGCGTTCTCTCCGAGTTCGGGGTAGAGGCGGAGCGTGTCGACAGGATCGCCCCCAGCAAGGGCTAGGATCCGGGCCTCGCGACTTCGGACAGCGACCGCACGGCGGACGCGACCGCCGTGGAGTCGCGACATCTGACACAAGGCCGCGCCCAAAGACCCTCGACGATCTTCGGCTTCCCGGAGATCGGGTGCCCGCGAGGACGCTCGCCCTAGCGACCGCTTCGCTCCGCGATCCCGCGGAGCATCGACTGGGCCCGCTCGAGGCTCTCCATCGCCTCGCTCAACGAGCGCGGATCACCGACGTGGAGCTCACGCTCGCCGCGATGGAGCACGCCTTCGACCTTGGCTAGGGCCTCGCGCCCGAAGCGGGTGCCGTTCATCACCTCGCGGACACGGGGGACGAGGCCGTCGACGTCGCCCATGAGCCGCTCGACCTGGCGTCGGCGCCGAGCGAGCTCCTCGGAGGCCCGGGCCTCGACCATATAGGCGTTCGACTCGCGGATCAGCCGCTCGAGCTCGTCGTCCGCGAGGCCGCTGGTCGCGGTCACGGCGATGGTCTGCTCGTGTCCGGTCTCGAGGTCCTTGGCGCTGACGCTGACGATCCCGTCGACCGAGATCGCGAACGAGACGTCGACCTGCACCTGCCCGCGCGGCGCCTTGCGCAGGCCAGAGAGGATGAATTCGCCGAGCAGCTCGTTGTCGACCGCCTGATCGTGCTCCCCCTGGAGCACCAGGATCTTCACCGAGGTCTGGTCATCCCGTGTGGTCGTAAAGACATGTCCTGCCTTGGTCGGGACGGTCGTATTCTTCTCGATCAGGCGGTGAAGGTAGCCGCCGGCGATCATGATCCCGAGGCTGTGCGGGGTGACGTCCAGGAGGAGCACCTCCTCGGTCTCGTGGGAGAGCGACGCCGCCTGGATCGCCGCGCCGAGGGCGACCAGCTCGTCTGGGTTGACCCCGAGGCAAGGCTCGCGGCCGAAGAACTCGGCGACCCGGCGGCGGATCAGCGGCATGCGGGTCATGCCGCCGACGAGGACGACATCGTCGATCGAGCTCTTGTCGAGGCCAGCGTCGACCAGGGCCTGCTCCGAGATCGCGATCGTCCGCTCGATCAGATCCGCGGTCAGGTCCTCGATCTGGGAGCGGGTGACCGTCTCGCCCCGCAGGTGGTGGACCTCGCCCGTCGCCGTGGTGTGGAGGAAGGGGAGATCGATCGTGACCTCGGTCTGCTCCGAGAGCTCGCAGCGCGCCCGCTCGGCGGCGTCGCGGATCCGCTGCATCGCCATCCGGTCGCCGCGAAGGTCGATGTCCTGCCCCTCCTCGACGGTCTCGACCAGGTACTCGACGAGCCGTTGATCGAGATCCTCGCCGCCTAGGAACGAGTCCCCAGAGGTCGCGACGACCTCGAAGAGACCGTCGCCGATGTCGAGGATGGAGATGTCAAAGGTCCCGCCGCCGAAGTCGTAGACCGCGACCTTGCGCTCGAGGTTCTTGCCGAAGCCGAACGCGAGCGCGGCGGCGGTCGGCTCGTTGATGATGCGGATCACCTCGAGCCCGGCGATCCGCCCCGCGTCCTTGGTCGCCTGCCGCTGGTTGTCGTTGAAGTACGCGGGGACCGTGACGACGGCGCGGTCGATCGGCGCGCCGACGTGGGCCTCGGCGATGAGGCGCATCTCCTGGAGGATGAAGGCGGCGATCTCGGCGGTGCTGAAGACATCGCCCTGGACCTCGAGCCGGACGTCGCCGTTCGGACCCTCGACCAGGGTGTAGGGCACGAGCGCGCGCGCAGCGTCGGTCGCCGGCGAGCTCCACTTGCGCCCGATCAAGCGCTTGGCGGCGTAGACCGTGTGGTTTGGGTTGGTGACGAGCTGGCGCTTCGCCAGGTGGCCGACCATCCGCCGACCGCCCTCCGAGGTCGCGACGACGGAGGGGGTTGTTCGATATCCCCCCTTGTTCGCGATCACGGTCGGCTCTCCGTTCTCGACGATCGCCACGCAGGTGTTGGTGGTCCCGAGATCAATGCCGACGACGTACTCCATAGGCGGACCTGGCCAGGCTAGACCCGGAGGCGCCCGCGGATCCACAACTTGCGCGAGAACGCGCAAAGACCGCACGGCCTCCCCTCCCGCCGGCGGCCGATCGGCGCTACCCTCAGGCCTCCGGATGCGCCTCCGCCTCGCCCCCTTCGCCCTCGTCTTTGGCCTCGGCCTCGGCGCGTGCAAGCCCTCGCCGACGATAAGCCCGCCGGATCCGGCGAGCCTGCGGCCTCTGGACGAGCTCTCAGAGCACGCGAACACGCTGATCTACAGCCTCTACTACCGCCGCGCCGCGGTCCTCAGGAGCTGGATGTCGCCGGCGCTGCGGGCTCAGGTCTCCGCCCGCGACCTCCTCGATGCGGGCTCGCGGATCGGCAAGACCCACGGGCTGCCGCAGGCGCTGGTCGAGTCCAAGGTCCACCGCGAGGGCGAGCTCGTCTGGTACACGGAGCTCGTCCTCCACAGGAGCGCGATCGAGCGGGCGAAGGGCGGCCCCACCAACCTGATGCTCTATCAGTTCGCGGTCGACCCCGCCGGTCGCCTCGTCCGCCTCCTCGTCCGCGAGCACGTCCGCCTCAGCGAGATCAGCCACCCGGCCGAGCGCTACCTGGCGATCAACCGCTTCCACTTCCCGAGCGTCGACGAGTGGACGATCATCCACGGCGGACGGCGCAAGTCGACCAACTACCACCACGGGAGCCGGGCCCAGCGCTACGCCTACGACATCGTCATCAAGAAGGGCGGACGGGCGCGCTCGGGCAAGGGCAACACCAAGCACAGGAGCTACGGCAAGCCGATCACCGCCCCGGCGACGGGGACGGTGGTCCTCGCCCGCAACGATGTCCCGGAGAACCGCCCCGGCGAGGAGGGCAAGGGCGGCGGCAACGGGGTCGTCATCGACCACGGCTTCGGCGAGTACACCTCGCTGTGGCACATGATCCCCGGGAGCGTGCGGGTCAAGGTCGGCGACGCGGTGGTCGTCGGTCAGCACCTCGGCAACGTCGGCAACAGCGGCCACTCGAGCGGCCCGCACATCCACTTCCACGCCTCGACCGATCCCCGCGACAAGTCCTCCGAGATGGGGATCCCGGCGCCCTTCGTCGACGTCTACATCGACGGCGTGTGGGTGGAGCAGGCCCTGCCCGTCCGCGACCAGCGGATCCGCAGACCGGCGATCGTCCCCGAGACTCGCGCCCCCAAGCTCGCGGCGACGCCGACGGTCTACGTCGACCTCTAGCCGCCCGGGGTGAACCTCCCGGGCGCTCTCGCCACGGGCTGCTCGCCGCCGACCCGCCGCTTTCTTCGGCGCCGGCCCGCACTGCGCTAGGGATCGAGGGTGCGCGACGCTCTCGACAGCTTCCTCGACCGCTTGGAGCGCGGCGCCGGCCGATCACCCCATACGATCCGCGGCTATCGCCGCGACGTCGAGGCGTTCATCGACGGCCTGGAGGAGCGCCACGGACGACCGGCGACGCCGCAGGATCTCCAGGTCGCCGAGGTCCGGGCTCACCTCGCGGATCTCTACCCGGACCACGCCCCCTCCTCGCTCGCCCGCGCCCTCTCGGCGATCCGATCCTTCGGCGAGTTCATGCGCGCGGAGGGGCTTATCCCGGACAACCCCGCGACCCTCGTCCGCCGGCCGAAGCAGTCTCAGCTCCTGCCGACGGCGCTGCCGGTCGAGGACGTCACGGCGATCATCGACGGACCTCCGGCCCTCGCCGACGATCCGCCCGGGAGACGCGACCGGGCGCTGCTCGAAGTGCTCTACGGAGCTGGCCTGCGGGTCTCTGAGGCGATCGGCCTCGATCTCGCGGACCTCCGCTGGGAGGGCGGCGAGCTGACCCTGAGGGTCCGCGAGGGCAAGGGCGGCAAGGATCGGATCGTCCCGCTCGGCTCCCGCGGCGGGGCGGCGATCGAGGCCTACCTGCGGGTCCGCGAGCGTCTCGGACCCAGGCCCGATCCCCAGGCGCTCTTCCTCAGCCGACGCGGCGCTCGGCTCGGCGATCGAAGCGCCCGCGAGCTGGTCTATCAGCGCTGCCTCGCCACCGGCGCGCGCGCCCGGGTAGGTCCGCACGGGCTCCGTCACTCCTTCGCCACTCACCTGCTGGAGAGCGGCTGCGACCTGCGGACGATCCAGAAGCTCCTCGGCCACACCAGCCTGTCGACGACCCAGCGCTACACCCACCTCGACATCGGCCGAATCTCGGCGATCTACGACAAGGCCCACCCGCGGGCGACCCTGCCGAAGAAGCCCGCAGACGGCTCCTAGGAGCCGGTCGTGCTGGCCCCGCGTGCTCTAGCGGCACGATCGTCGGCCCGCTTGGCGTTGACAAGACGCCGCGACAACGGGCTCCGCAGGCCTCGGCGCAGGCAAGCGGGACCACGAGGGCACGCGAGAGCGCGCCGGACCTTTGCCACGGGCTCTTAGGCCTCGCCCAACCGGGCGATGATCTCCGCCGCGGCGCGCTCGCCCGCCTCGATCGCGCCGTCGAGGTAGCCGCACCAGCGGGTCGCGGTCTCGGTCCCGGCGAAGTGCAGACGCCCTACCGGCGCCCGCAGAGCGTCCCCCACCTGGCTGAGCAGGCGCGGCGGCATCACCCCGGCGTAGCCGCCTCCGCTCCAGACGTCGTCGCTCCAGTCGTGATCGACGTAGTCGACCGGCTCGCCCGCCTCGGGGCCGAAGAGCTGGACCAAGTGCTCGACGACCGCCGCCCGACGACCGGCGAGGCCCCCCCCCTCCCGCAGCGGCCCGACGTCCTCACCGACGGTGAAGGCGACCAGCGCGGCCAACGAAGCGTCGTGCTCGCAGTCGTCGAAGACCATCCGCAGGGGCGCGCCGCTGCTGACCGCCTCGCCAGAGAACCCCTGCTCGCGCCAGAAGGGCCGGTCGTAGACGATGACGCTCTTGATCACCGAGCCCATCTGCATCCCGTCGCCCAGGAGTCGACGCTCCGGAGGCAGCGCAGGCGCGATCGGGATCCTCCCCACCAGAGACGGCGCGAGCGCGAGGATCGAATACCGGCAGCGGAGGAGCTCGCCCCCCTCGCCGGCACCAACGCGAAGCTCGACGCCTTCGCTGCCCTGCTCGATCCCTACGACCGGTGAGCGGAGCCTGAGCTCCTCGCCGAGCCGCTCGGCGAGGCGCTCCGAGAGCTGCTGCGCGCCGCCCTTGAGCCGGAAGGTCTGAGCCCCCTCGCGGACCTCCGCGAGGCGGGTAAAGGACCCGCCAGCGTGGGTGTAGTGGAGGAAGAAGAGGAGCGAGATCGACTTCAGCTCGATCGCGAAGATCGCTTGGATGGCGATCCTCAGCATCGTCCGCGCCGCCTCCGTCCGGACGTTGCGCGCGATCCACTCGGCGATCGAGATCGCGTCGAGCTCCGCCGCCCGCTCGGCGCTCATCGGATCCTGGAGCGGGATCTTCCGGGCCATCCGCTCGAGGCGCTGGATGCTGGCGCCGAGATCGGCGAGGGCGAGCATCGGGATCCGGGGCAAGAGACCGCGGTAGGTCCGCAGCTCGCCGTCAAATTCGAGGAGCTTGCGGCCCTCGATGTGCTGCCGGAAGAGCTCGACCCCGAGCTCCTCCGCGAGCCCGAGCGCCCGCTCTTGCCCGGGTCCCAGCCACTGCGCCCCCAGGTCGACGCTGCCGCCGGCGACCGGCGCGGTGAGGGTGCGCCCGCCGACCCGATCGCGGGCCTCGACGACCATCACCGAGGCGCCCGCTTCGCGCAGACGTCGCGCAGCGCACAGCCCTGAGAGGCCGGCGCCGACGACGACGACGTCGCGCTCCGAGATCCTAGCCACGGAGGACACGCTAACACAACGACCTTCGGAGCCGACGGCGACCCCTCGCGACTGGCCGCCGAGAGCGTGTTTGTGTCAGCCTGCGATCGATGCTCGCGGCAGCGCAGAGCGCCGAGGCGATCGCCCTCGCACCGACCGTCGGCTGGCTCCTCCTCCTCGGCGGCAGCGCCTGCGCAAGCCTTGCGATCGTCGGTCGAGAGGGCTGGCGCCGATGGTGGCTTCGCAGCGAAGATCCGCGGCCGATCGCGGTCTTCCGGGTGCTCTTCGCCCTGCTCATCCTCGTCGACATCGACGCCCTCGGCCCCCACCTCACCTTCCTCTTCGCCGACGAGGGTCTCTTCACCGCCGACAACGCCCAGGAGCTCTTCGCCGCCGCCCAGTTCCGCGGCTACGGCGACGGCCACGACGGCGATCCGCGGGGATTCTTCGGGCTCCGCGGCTTCCTCCAGCTCTTCACCGGGACCCGCTTCTCGCTCCTCTACTTCTGGGACACGCCGACCGCCCTGTGGATCCAGCTGGTGCTCTTCAACCTCGCCGGGGTCGCCCTCGCCCTCGGCTATCGAACGCGGACCGCGGCGGTTCTCACCTTCTTCCTCTTCAACTCGTTCCTCCACCGCAACACGATCTTCTGGGAGGGGACCGAGCTGGTCCTCCGCTGCCTCTTCTTCTATCTCCTCCTCGCCCGCAGCGGTCACGCGCTGAGCGTCGACAACTGGCTCCGCTGTCGGCGCCTACGCCGCGAGGGGCTCCTCTCGGTGCCGGGCGGCCCCGGTGATGGGGCCGGCGTGCCGCCGAGCCCGGAGCACCCCGCGGGCCTCGCCGCGATCTACCGCAGGATCCCCGCCTGGCCGCGGCGGCTGATGATCCTGCAGGTCGCGACGATCTACCTCTACACCGGCGCCGTGAAGAACGGCCCGATCTGGGCCTCCGGCGACGCCCTCTACTACGCCCTCAACCTCGACCACTTCTACCGCTTCTATCCCCAGGCCATCTCGGCGGTCCTCGGCACCAACCTCTTCCGCCTGATGACCTGGATCGCGAAGGCGTGGGAGCTGCTCTTCCCCCTCGTCATCGTCGGCATGATCCTCCGCTGGCGCCGCGGGGAGGAGCTGCCGCGGCGAAGCCCGGGAGAGCAGAGGATCGCCACCGCCGCCTGGATCACCCTCGGCCTCAGCGCCCTGGCGATCGTCGTCGTCACCCTGCCGGTCCACACGGCCCCCGATCCCACAGGCGACCGCCCGACGGTCGGGCAGCTCCAGCTCGGGATCGCTGTCGCTTGGATCCTCGGCATGATCGCGATCGCCCGCCTCGCCCGGGCGCTGCGTCGGGGCTCGCTCCGCGTCGGCCGCCGGAGCCTCGATCCCGACGCCCTCCTCGCCTGGACCCTCGGCCGGAGGGTCTGGCTCAGCGTCGGCGTCGCCCTCCAGCTCCTCCTGATGCTGACCATGAGCATCGGCGTCTTCCAGCCGATCATGCTCAGCGTGAACATCCTCTTCCTGCGCGGGCCGGAGCTCCGCCGCCTGCTCGCCTGGCTGCGGATCCCCGGGGCGTCGATCCCTGCCGAAGACCCATCCCTGCCCCACCTCCGCCGCGACCCGACGCCCCTGCCGCGGAGCGCCCTCGTCGCCGCGCTCGCCCTCGCCGTGGTCGGCGTCCTCGTCCAGGTCCTCAGCGACAGCGCCCTCACGTGGCGCCCCTTCGGCGCGCTGATCCTCGGCGGTCTCCTCCTCCTCGTCCTCCGCAGGCCGAAGCCTCCGGCGGGGACGACCGGGGAGCCGACCGAAGGCGAGACGGCCGTGCCGCTCCCCTTCGCCTACGGGCCCCTCGGTCGCCTCCTCGTGAGCGCCTGTGTGCTCGTGCAGTGCGTCGGGCTCGCCCTCTGGATGCTCCCGGACAAGGGCTCGACGTCGACCTTTCGCGAGCCCGCGCGGCGGATCTTCCAGCCCTGGATCAAGCTCACCCAGACCTCGCAGAGCTGGGGCATGTTCGCCCCCAACCCGCCGACGGCGAACGCGTTCCTGAGGGTCGTGGTCGTCGACACCGCGGGGGCTCGCTTTGATCTCAACACCGACGTCTACGCCCCCGAGAACATGCCGATCCCACAGCTCGGCTACGACCGAATTCGCAAGGTCAACCGCCGAGTCCTGAGCGACGGCGCACGCTACCGCCCCTGGATCGCCCGCTACCACTGCCGCCGCTGGGCGCTGGAGCACGGCGGCGAGCTCCCCCGCGAGGTCGAGCTCTACCGGGTCGGCTACCGGATCCCTCCCCCCGAGGAGCTCGCCGACGAAGGACCCTACGACCCCGCCCTGCGCTTCGCCGACCACGGGTATGCACACCTCCTGACGACCGAGCAGTGCGCCACGACGGTCGAGGGTCAACCAGACGATCGGATCCGCGAGCGCTACGGCCTCCCCCCCGCGGCGCCTGGCACCTACCGTCCAAACGCGAAGCACCGCCTCGCGGCCTGGCGCGAGGCTCACGGCCAGTAGTCGACGCGCAGGCCGGCCGAAGAGCCCGCTCGAAGGACCGGAGGGCCAGACCCGGAGGGCGCGAGCGCGCGAGCGTCGAAAGAGAACGCCATCACCGCAGACGTCATCAGACCTCGCGCGACCAGAGCGTCTCGTCGACCCGCGCAGAAAACATGTCTCTTTGGACAGGATCTAGGGTTCGCGGACGTCGAGGGGGAGCGAGACGATGAAGGTCGTCCCCTCGCCGAGGGCGCTGTCGAAGGTGATGTTGCCGCCGAGGATCTTGCAGAATGCGCTGGTGATCGTCAGGCCGAGGCCTGTGCCGCCGTAGCGCCGTGTCGTCGACTCGTCGGCCTGCGTGAAGGCGTCGAAGAGGCGAGCGTGGTTCTCGGCGGAGATGCCGATCCCCGTGTCCTTGACGGTGATCTGCAGGCGCCCGCCGACCGTCAGCGCGCTCAGCGTGATCGTACCGTCGTGGGTGAACTTCGAGGCGTTGCTCAGGAGGTTGAAGAGGATCTGGCGGACCTTGACGTGATCGGTGTGAACCTCGCCAAAGCCCTCCTCTGGGAGCTTGATGAGGAGCTTGTTGCCGTTACCCGCCGCCAGCGGCATGACGGTCGCGACGACATCCTCGAGCAGCTGCGGCAGGTTGACGAGCTCGATGTAGACCCCCATCTGACCGGCCTCGATCTTGGAGAGGTCGAGGATGTCGTCGATCAGCGCCAGGAGGTGCCGCGCGGCGCCGACGACCCGGCGAAGATCCTCCTCGTGGGCGTCGCCGGAGGTCTCGGCGATCTCCTCGGAGAGGAGCTCGGAGTAGCCGATGATCGCGTTGAGCGGCGTCCTCAGCTCATGGGACATGTTGGCGAGGAAGCGGCTCTTCGCTTGGTTGCCTGCGATCGCCTCGTCCCGCGCCTGACCGAGCGCGTGGTTGGCGACCGAGAGCGCCTCGTTCGCCTTGGAGAGCGCGAGGGTCCGCTCCTCGACCCGCTTCTCCAGCTCTTCGTTGGCCCGCCGCGCGATCTCTTCGGCCTCACGGAGCTCCGTGATGACCTCTTGGTTGTGCATCTCGCTCTTCGCACGACCCTCTTCGAGGAGCTTACGCGTCTCCTCGGAGCGCACAATTTTGCGCTCCAAAACCCGGTTCTTCCGCTCGAGCGAACGAACCTGGGCCTCGAGGGCCCGGATGCGATCTTCGGTCAATCCTAGTCTGTCCCGAGGAGCAGGGTGATGAAGGTCTCGTTGTGAAAGTGCGGCGCTTCACCGGCGCGGACCGGGCTCACCTCGCCGTAGGCGTAGAAGCCGCAGAAGGGCAGCTTGCCGATCGCCGAGCCCTGGAGGAGCGTGAACTCCTCGGAGGTGCGAGTCCCCAGGAGCTGCTTGCGAGCGGCGCAGGAGACGACCAACGCGGCCCGCGGATGCTCGCCGCCGTAGCCGGCGATCGCTCGGTCCACAGAGCTCTTCGTCGCGGCGATGACATCGTCTCGCTTGCCGGTGGTCACCTGGACCATCGCCCCGTCGGGGATCGTCCCGGCGTAGGTGACGCTGCCGCGCTCGAGATCAAACTCCTGCGGCGCCCGGAGGTAGAACTGATCGCCGACCAAGACCGCGAGCGGGTACTCGCCCGAGGGCATCAAGTGAGGCCCGAGGAAGTGGCGGTAGAACTCGACGGCGGTCTGCTCGCCGACCCTCAGGAGCACGTTGCCGGCGACCTCGGTCACCGGAGCCGGCTTGCCGATCAGGGTCCAGCCGCTGGCGACGCCGTGGGAGACGATGAGCTCGCCCGCGACCAGGAGAACGGGGACCGAGTCGCTGACCACCTCGCGACCGCAAAACTGGAGGCACTTGACGAAGCGCCACTGGTCGCCGGCCGTCCCGCCGATCACCGGCAGCTCCTCACCGAGGAGGCTGCGCAGCGAACGGACCAGCGCCGCGACGTCACAGGTGAGGCTCTCTGGGGTCGTCAGGCATAGGCGCGGCTCGCCGATGAGACCGACCCGCGCCGCCGCCACCGCCCGGCTCGCGGCCGCCTCGACGTCCTGCGACACCCCCTTGCCGAGGCCGACGCCGACCGAGATGGCGTCGCCGACGAAGAGCAGGAGCACGATCGAGTCTTCGCAAAACCCGTGCTCGGACGAGACTTCCCCGTCGGTCGTGCAGCCGATCAGGGCGATACCTTCGTAGGTGTCACAGAGCGCCCCGAGGAGCTTGCTGTGATCGTGATCGATGCCAGCGAAGACGACCCCACCCTTGACCGGCGCGTCGCCGACTCGCTCTCGCGTCAGCTCGAGGAGCTCTTCGATCGCTCCGTCGGTGTCAGGATCTTCGCTGTGAACAATGACTAGATCGAACATCGAACATTCCCGTCCGCATCTGCGCGTCCGGTCCCACCCAAGCGTAACCAGTCTCAGCGCGAGCAGACAACGCGCTGTAGTGAACGAAGAGGCGCGAGAGCGCGCGCAGAGCCGGGCCTACTCGCAGGAGAGGTCGGCATGGACCACCGCCCCCCGGTCGCGCAGCTCCAGGATCGCCGCGCAGTCGTCCGGGTCGAGCGCGGTCGCGCGAACGTCGATACTGTCCCCGTTGCGAAAATTCGGCAGGGCGATGAGCGGCGAGAGGTCGTCGATCGTCGTCCCCGAAACGTCGAGCGCGCTCAGGCGCTTCATCCCCTCAACACCGGCGAGAGAGGCCATAGGGGTCTCTTCGAGCGAGATCGTCGTGAGGTCCTCCCACATCGAGAGGACGGCGAGCGAGGCCACTCCGGTCCGCGCGGCGTCGAGGCGGTCGAGCCCGGTGATCGCCAGGAGCGGCGTCAGATCGGCGATCTCGCAGCCGTCGAGCACCAGCGTCTTGAGGCCGGTCAGCGAGGCGAGGGTCGCGAGCGAGGCGTCGGTCACCGCGGTCGACTCGCTGAGGTTAAGCACGCGCAGGCTCTCGAGGTCGGCGAGCACCCCGAGATCACTCGGCACGACGGCGCTCGCCTCGAGCTGGCGGAGGAGCGCGAGATCGCGAATCGGCGCGAGATCGACCGTCACCGCGACGCCGCCGATCCCGAGCCAGTCGAGGCTGCTCAGCGAACCTATCGGCGAGAGATCGGTGATCCCCAGGTTGTCGCGGAGGTCGAGCCGACGCAGCGCCTTCAGACCCGCGACCGGAGCGGCCTCGCTGAGCTGGTTGTAGCGGGCCTGCAAGGTTCGCAGCTCGGCGAGCGCCTCGACGCCGGCCAAGCTGGTCAGCCGGTTGTCCTCGACGTCGAGGCGGATCAGCTGCGGCAGGCCGACGAGCCCGTCCAACGACTGGAGGCTGTTGCCCTCGACGTCGAGCTCGAGGAGGCGCGGCTTGTCCCCGACCCCGACGAGGTCGCTAAGCTCGTTGTCGCGGACCTCCAGGTCTCGCAGCGAGCGAACCCCGGCGAGCGGCGCGAGCGTCTCGATCGCGTTGCCGTCGAGGTCGAGGTACTCCAGGAGCTCGAGCCCGGCGAGGGCCTCGACGTCGCGGATCCCGTTGCTGGCGAGCTGCAGCGCGAAGAGCTGGTCGAGCTCGGCGAGCGGATCGAGATCGACGATCGCGTTGTCGGCGAGGGCGAGCGTCTCGAGGGCGAGGAGGTCCCCCAGCGGTCCGAGGTCCGCGACCCCGGTGCTCGTCGCGTCGAGGTGACGCAGCGCCCCCAGGTGTTTCAGCGGCCCCAGGTCCTTCACCTCAGTGCGCCCGATCACGACCTTCTCGAGGGTGTCGATCCCCGCGAGCGGCTCGACCGAGGTCAGCGGATTGCCGCTCAGCTCGACCTCACGGAGCACAGGCAGGCGGGCGAGCGGATCGAGATGGCGGATCTCATTGTCGGCGAGGCCCAGGGCCTCGAGTCCGTGGGCGCACTCGAGACCCGTGAGGTCTTGGATCTCAAGGCCAGCCCCCCGCAGCCCCGTGAGCTTCGCGAGCTGCGCGGAGAGGATCTCCGGCTCCTCCCCGCCGGTCTCCGCGTCGTCGCTCGAGGTGGGCGGCAGCGCGTCGATGAGGAGCGCCCGCAGGGCCTCGTCCGGGACCTCGACCACCTCGTCGCAGACCACGGGCGGGAGATCCTCGGGCCCAGGATCCGCGCAGCCGCCGACGCAGGCGAGCAAGGCCGCGAGCGAAGAGCGGGAGAGGAGATCGCCGACCATCAGCGCCTAGCTTACTCCGACCTGCGCCGTAGGGCAGCCCGTAGGTGAGCTCGACGATCCGACGCGGAGAGCGGACGCGGAGACGGCCGGCGCTGGACTTTGGCCTAGCAGGCCCACATGCGGGGCAGACCCGCACCACCTCTCGATGAGGATCGCGTTTGGAGGCGCGGCTACTCGCCGAAGAGAGGGACCGGCACCAGCGTCGACCCCTCGAGCCGCTCCGAGAGCGCCGCGAGATCGCTCGGGCGCACCCCGTAGGTCCCGACCATGACGATGTGCCCCTTGAAGCTGTGCCGCTCGTGGAAGTCGACGAGCATGTCCATCGCCGCCTGGAGGGTGTTCTCCGAGGGGCTGCGGTTGGGGACCACCGCCAGGTACATCGTCATGTCGGGCGGCGCGTACTCGGTCAGCTCGGTGAAGATCCGGACGGTGTTGCCCTCGATCCCTTCGCGGCGGATCGAGTCGCGGTCGATCTTGTAGATGTACTCGCTGCGCACCGACTTGGTCATGTGGAAGACCACGATCTGGCGGTACGGGATCGACGTCGCCTTGCTCTGCATGCGCGCAAGATCGATCGCCTTGGTGATCAGCTGGCCTATCCGGACGCCGCCGACGGCGACGACGATGGTCCGATCCTGGGTCTCGATCGCCGACGACTCGACCGACTCCACCACCCGCCGGTAGTAGCGGTGAGCAGCGCGGAGGATCGTCCGGTGGTTGTAGGCGAGGAGCACCGCCGCGACCATCAGCAGGACCAGAGACACCAGGGTCTGGAGCTCGCCGATGTGGTCCGCGTTGACCTTCCACATGCTGAGGAGGGCGTAGGAGAGCACGCCGACGCCGATAAGCGCGCCTATCGGCACTCGAACGCCGCTGACCGTGACGTTCCACGGGGCCTCGTAGATCCGCCGGTCGTCGCCCTTGTAGCGGCGCAGGAGGATGAAGGCGACCATCCCGGAGAACATCACCAGGGCGAAGGTCGCCCCGTACCAGCGCTCGAGCTTGTGCAGATCCCAGTCCGCGTTGACCGCGAGGAAGAAGATCGCGAGGAGCATCAGCCCGTGGATCCGCGAGAACGAGCCGCGGCTGTTCGTGGTGAGGAAGAGCCGCGGCAGGAGGCTGTCGCGGGCCATCGTCTTCCACAGGCCGCGGGCGCCGGCGAACCCCGTGTTCGTCGCGCCGATCAGCATCAGCGCCGCGTTCGCGACGATCACCACGTGCCAGATCTTGCCGAGCGACGCCGAGTCGGTGACGTTCGTGACCGAATGGTTGCCGAGGGCGGCGAGGAGGTAGGAGGAGTTGCCGAGGAGCGCCTCCGGCGGGAGCACCAAGAAGAGCAGCAGCGAGAGCGAGCCGCCGACCACGAGCAGGATCGAGAGCATCCAGCGGTAGATCTTCTTGACGTCGACGCTCGGGTTCTCGAGCTCCTCCGGGATGTTCATCACCGACTCGACGCCCGAGGCGCCGAGGATCGACGAGCCGACCCCGGCGAGGAAGAGCGGCGCGGAGAGGAGCGCGAGCCCGGGGAGGAAGCTCGGCAGCTCGACGCGGCCCTCGAGACCGTGGGCCTCTCCGCCGCCGAGCGTCGCGGTGTCGACCGGGGCCCCCTGGGTCAGGACGCTGAGGTCGACCCCGTTGATCGCCAGGTAGACGATCCCGAAGATGATCGTGATCCCCATGACCACGAGGTTGATCAGGAAGATCGTCCGCGAGACCTGGACGCTCTCCTTGAGCCCCTGGTTGTTGAGGATGTAGAGGAGGACCAGCGGCGCGAACATGACGACCGCCTGGCTCGCCATGATCGACGAGAGCACCAGCGCCAGGAGGCTCGTCCCCAACACCGTGAAGACGATCCGCCGCCACTGGCCGGGCATCACCCAGACGCCGAAGCCGATCGAGGGGATCGCCGAGAGGCCGATCGCCATCGCCGTCGCCGAGTCCCCCGAGCACAGCGACATGACGTAGTCGCTGTAGGAGAGGAGGCTGACGATCGCCGTCGCGACGTAGGAGAAGGAGATGATGACGCCGACCAGCGCCGCGGTGATGATCGCCAGCTTCCCGAGGTGGGAGAGCGCGTAGCGGGTCATCACATAGGTGCCGCCGTTCGAGAGCGTGAGCAGCACGGCCTCGATGTAGAGCGGCGCCAGGAGGAAGAGGAGGAGATAGAGCGCGATCTGGAAGAAGGGCGTCGCGTAGCCGACCCCCGCCGCCAGGAGAAACCCCGAGGCGTAGTACGGGGACGTCAGGGGATCCGGGCCGACGAGGTAGAGACCCTCTCGCCAGCTCAGGCTTGAGTGCCCCGTGTCTCCAGCACCAGAGTCCCCAGTGCCCCCAGAGTCCTGTGTTTCCGCCTGTTCCTCGTCCGCGCTCATCGGAGTATCTCGCGGCTGGTATGCCCCCGCGCTCCGATCCGTTCAACTCAAGATCCTGTAAACATCGCCGGCCGCGCGGGACCTCCGCACAGGCAGAGCGATCCCGGCTCAGACCGCAGATTCGACGCTCTTCGCCCCGTAAGCGGCGGAGGGCGACGCGTTCGCGCGCCGCCCTCGGTCGTAGCCCTGTCGGATCAGCCAGCCGCGGGGGCCGCGTCCTTCAGGAAGTCGGCCTTCTCCTTGTGCATCTTCTGGAAGGCCTCGTCGGCGATCACGTAGAACCACTTGTCGAAGCGGGCCTGGAGCTCGGTCGCGTGGGCGAGGCCCGGCCCCTCGACGAGCGGCGGCTCGCCCTCCCCCTCGGCTGGCTCTGCCGGCTTGGGCGCCCCCTCGTCGTAGCGCGGGTCGTAGGCGACGTCGACGAACATGAAGCGGTTCGCCGTCTTCTCGCCCTCCCCCTCAGCGCTGTCACCGGCGCCGACCCCATCGCCGACCCCTGCGGTCAGGGCGAGCCCGGAGTCGAAGGTCACCTCGCCGAAGTAGAGGGTGTAGACCACACCGTCGTTCAGCACCGCCCGCAGCTCGCCCTCGTTGCCGAAGAGCCGAGAGCCGTCCGGCGTGACGAAGAAGCCCTTGGCCTGGAGCGCGTTGAGGGTGAGCTGCTCCGGCCGCGGCCGGACGCCGACGATGTTCAGGCGGTCGACCGCGCCGAGCACCTGATTGATCTTGGAGTCGTCGAGCGCCTTGCCCGCGGGGAGGGTCGTGCCGTCGCTGTTGACCCACGCCTTGGGCTGGCTCGGGTCCTCGGCCGGGGCCCGGAATTCGACCGCGAGCGGATCGCGCCCGGTGACCCTGCCCTCCTTCTCGTCGACCTTGTAGATGTCGCTGATCAGCTTGACCACCGCGTCCTTGTCGATCTTGAGGAGATCCTTCTCGATCCAGTCGGTGAACTCGGTCGAGACGTCGAGGGTCAGCTTGACCGCGTAGACCCGCTTCTGGTCGGGGAAGCGGACGTAGCGGTAGCCCTGCTTGTCCTCTAGGGTCTTGCCGACGATGATGTCGACGAGGGCGCTGCCGCCGGCGTCCTTGATCGTGATCCGCTGGCCACGGCCTGTCCCGTCGGCCTTGTCCGGATCCTCGACGCCGAAGCTCGCGTGGTCCTCGGTCCGGTCCGAGCGGACCGTGTCGCGGCGGACGTCGATGAACGAAGCAGCGGCCTTGCCCATCCGCTCAGTACCGTCGGCGGGGTAGTCGTTGTGGCTGGGGATCACCCAGCGGCCGGCCTTCTGCTCGACCTGGAACGCGACCACCCGCGCGGCCTCGTCGTTCCACGAGGTAACCTCGAGGCTCGCGGCCAAGCTGGGATCGGTGAACTCCGGGAAGAGGAGATCACCGGTGTCCTCGTAGGCCTTGGGCTCGATCTGGACCGGACGCATGGCGATCGCCCCGGCGAGGGAGATGGCCGCGATACCTACCGAAATAAGGGTCGTGCGATTCATGCCTATGCCTTCTTTCGCGCGTTGGGGATCGCCTCGCGCTCACGCCGGCGCTTGCGGCCGAAGATGACCGCGCCGAGGAAGAGCGCGGGGATCGGCGGCAAGAGAACCGCCATCAGCCGGATCTCGTTCTGGACCGCGTCGACCTCGCGGAGGTGCTCGGCCTCGACCTTGGCGATGGCCTTCGCCTTGTCCCGGGCGACGGCCTCGCGCTTGGCGGCGAGGCGACGGTTCTCCGCCTCCTCGGCGCTCTTGAGCATCACCGCCTTGGTGGTCTGGTCGAGATCGGAGCGCTCGTTGACGGCCTTGACCGCGGCGTCGAGCGCAGCCTGGGCCTCCTGGAGGCTCGCCTCGGCGGTCGTGTTGGCGGCCTGGATCGCCTCCTCCCGCTTGGTCCTGGCGTCCTTGGTCAGATCGTCGACCCGGGTCAGGCGCCGGTACATCGCCCGTCGCTTGCGGAGGTCGACGAGGCCCTCGTCGCCGGAGAGCGCGTCGATCGAGTTCATCAGGAAGGAGACGTTGTCGAAGCGGATGTCGTCGAGGCCGTCGCCGTCGATGTCACCGCCGCGCTCGTGCATCGCGAAGAACTGGTCGCCGAACATGTCGAGGTCGGCGACGACGATCACGTTCTTGCCCTTGGCCTCATCGCCGGAGCTCTCGGGGCCGACGATCCGCGCGGCCTGGACCACCGGCGGCGTCATCGTCCGCTTGCTCGGGACGATCGGCCCCTGCACCCCGAAGAGGATGTGCCTGTCGGTCATCTCGTCGAAGGTGTTAAAGCCGGTGCTGGGCCCAGAGGTCAGCAGCGGCGTGAACTCCCCCTCGTGACCGCTCGCCGGCGCGAGCGAGCCGCCGAAGAGGACGACGACCTCGCTCAGGCCCGCGACGATCGGGTCCGCCCCCTCGCCGAAGGGCGTGCTGCCGTCGGAGCGCTCGGAGACGAAGACCACGTGGGGCGGCGCGTCGAGGAAGCCCGGGTGCGGGTTCTCGGTGTCGAGGGCGATCTTCATCGGATCCCACTCGACGCCGATGTGGTTCAGGAGGCCGACGTAGTCGCCCTTCTCCTCGGCCGGCGGCTGCTGCATGCCCATCATCGGGTTTTGCCCGGGCGGCGGCAGCATCGGCTCCTTCGGCGAGAGCTTGAGGTCGAAGAGCGGCAGCGGGTCGACGGTCAGCAGCGCCGGGTGGCCGCCGTCGACGTAGGCCTTGACGTTGTCCATCTGCGGCTGGGTCAGGCTCGACAGCTGCGGGACGAAGAGGACGTCGACGTCCTCCGGCACCGGCTGCTCGGGGCCGAGCGAGCGGACCTCGTACTGCTTGCGCAGCTCGTTCACGACCCGCCAGGCCGGCTGCTGGGTCCGGGCCTGGAGATCGAAGTTGCCCATGATCGTCGCGTCCGTCCGGAGCACGCCGACGACCTTCTTCTTCTCTTGGGTGACCGTGTTGAGCGCCCGGACCAGCTCGTACTCGACCGAGAGGCCGCGGTCGAGGAAGGGCAGGACCTCCTCGTGGGGGCCTGAGACCAGGGCGAGGCCGAGGAAGACCTGCGACTCGCCGACCCGGCCGGCCTCGCGGTTGAGCACCGGCCGCGGCGCGATCCCGTAGCTCTCGATCGCCTCCTGGGCCTCCTCCGAGTGGAGCGCCGGCTCGACGATCCGCACGGTCAGCCCCGGGCCCGAGAGCGCCTGGACCTCGCGGAGGATGTTGAGCAGGCGGGAGCGGACCGCGACGTACTCGCGCGGGACCTCCTTCGAGACGTAGGCGTGGATGACGACGGGTCTGTCCTCGCTGATGCTCTGGATGAGCTCCTGCGTCGCCGGGGTGATCTGGGAGAGCCCCTCAGCGGTGACATCGGCGCGGATGTTCGAGCGCTGGGCCATGTAGACGAGCGACCCGGCCGTGACCGCGACGCTCACCCAACGGATGAAGCGGTGGTGTCGATGGAGAAGCGGCATGACTACCAGTGCCTCCGGTTGAGGAGAAGAGTGCAGAGGACGAGGGCGACAGCGACGCCCCCGCCGAAGTAGGCGACATCGCCGAGGCGGACGATCCCCTCGCCCATCGGCGTGAAGTGAGCCTGCGCGCCGAGGTGGGCGACGAGGTCGGTGAAGCCCGGCCAGAGACCGCCGAGCCAGGCGCCGAGGCCGAGACCCGCGCCAGCGAGCGCGACCAGGCCGACGCCGCGGCTCGCCCCGGTGACGACCAGCCACAAAAGCGCCGCCGCGCCGGCGAAGAGGAGGGTGCCGAGGAGGCCGCTGCTCCAGGGCTCCGCCCCGGCGAAGACCAGGCCCGCGCAGCCGACCGCGCCGAGGATGAAGGCGACGGTCGCGTTGCCGGTGAACATCGAGCCGACCATGCCGACCGCGACGAAGAGCGCCCCCATCAGCCAGTAGCCGAGGTAGGTCGCGAAGATGAGGCCGATGTCGGGCTCGCCGAGGTAGAGGAGCACCGCCAGGTTGGCGAGGCTGAAGACCAGGCCGACGCTGTAGATCCCGAGGGCGCCGAGGTACTTGCCCAGGACCACCTCGCCGTCGCGGACCGGCAGGGTCAGGAGGAGCTCGTCGGTGCCGGCGCGGCGCTCATCGGCCCAGGTCGACATCGTGATCGCCGGGACGAAGAACATCAGGATCGGCGCGATCGAGCGGTTCAGCGTGGCCAGATCCGCGAGGTTGCGGCCGAAGAAGCCGTCGTCGAGGAAGGCCGCGGCCGCCGAGGTGCCGATAAAGAGGGTGAGGAAGACATAGCCCGTCGGGTTGCCGAGGAAGGAGCGGAGCTCTTTTCCGGCGATCGAGCCGACGACGTTGGGGCGCAGACCGAACATCTAGGCGACCTCCTTCTTCTCCGCGCTGGGGGGCGCGTCCATGAGCTTGTAGAAGCGCTCCTCGACGGTCGAGTCGCCGCGGAGCTCGGCGAGCGTGCCGGTGAAGACCGAGCGGCCCTCGCGGACGACGACGACCTCGTCGGCGACCGCCTCGACCTCCTGGAGGATGTGGGTCGAGAGCAGGATCGTCTTGCTCTTGCCGAGGTCGCGGATGAGCGCCCGGACCTCGCGGATCTGCAGGGGATCGAGCCCCGAGGTCGGCTCGTCGAGGATCAGCACCTCGGGATCGTGGAGGAGCGCCTGGGCCATCCCGACCCGCTGGCGAAAGCCCTTGGAGAGCTTGCCTATCGGCTTCCAGAGGACCTCCTGGATCCCGGTCAGAGGCGTCACCCGGTCGATCGCCGCGTCGATCTTGGGGATCCCGCGGACCTTGCCGACGAAGGAGAGGAACTCGCGCGGCGTCATGTCGGCGTAGAGCGGTCCATTCTCCGGCAGGTAGCCGAGGCGCTCGGCCATCGGCAGGCGCTGCGACGGGTCGCTCGGGTTGAAGCCGGCGAGGCTCGCCTGCCCCGAGGTCGGCGCGAGGTAGCCGGTGAGGATCTTCATCGTCGTCGACTTGCCGGCGCCGTTGGGGCCGAGGAAGGCGCACACGGTGCCTCGACGGACGCTGAAGGTTACGTCGTGGAGCGCGACGAAGTCTCCGTAGAGCTTCGAGAGGTGCTCCGCGCGGATGGTTACATCGCTTGGGGACGAGTCTTTGCTTGTCATGGCTAGGCTCGGGGTCACGTCACCGGCGCCGGGCTCCTGATGCTCCAGCGCGGGGTCAGGTGGTGGTGCGAGTTTGGCGTGAGCCGCGGTCGGCACCCGTAGGAGGGTCCGGCGCAGCGTAACCAAGCCGGCAGCGTATGTATTCCCTCCATATCGGGTTGACAAGGGCTCGGCTCCACTTTTTCCGGCTGAGACCGCACAGACGCTCTCTGTTTGGAAAATTCGGTGTCGACGGGGACCTCGTGGCATTCTGCGCAGCCATGTCTCGCCGCTCGCCCGCGCTCGCCGGCCCCCTCTCCTTCATCCTCTCGCTTGGCCTGCTCGGCGCCTGTGGGGGCCACGCAGCTCCGGATCCGACCAATTCGGCCTCCGCCTCCCTGACCGCCAACCAGGAGAAGGAGGAGAGGACCCCTGTCGCCACCCCAGCCCCCGCGGACCAGCCGGCGCCCGAAGCCGAGCCCGAGCCCGAGCCCGAGCTCTCCGCGATCGACGCGGGCGATCTGCGGCCGCTGACCGAAGACGAGCGCGCGCGCTTTCTCGCCGGCGACGACGATCCCCTCGCGCCCACCGAGATCCATTACGTCAAGAGCAACGAGATCCGCCACGACGTGTGGTTCCCGTACCTCAAGGATCTCGGCGGGGCCTACGTCGGCGTCGCCTCCGATCAGAACTACACGCTGATCGCGGCGGCCCGCTCCGACCTGGTCTTCCTGATGGACATCGATCGGCGGGTCGTCGACCTCCACCAGATCTACGGGATCCTCTTGGGCGTCTCCGAGGACGCCGAGACCCTCGTCAACCGCTTCGAGTCCGGTCAGGCGAGCGAGACCGTCGCGATCCTCGAGGAGGCGCTGGCGGACGTCGACGAGTCCGAGCGCAAGCGCTTCATCCGCTCCTACAAGGGCAGCCGCGAGACCGTCTACCGCAACCTGCGCCTCGTCCTCAGCCGCACGCACGACGGCGCGCCGAGCTCGTGGCTCTCCGATCCGGCGATGTACGAGCACATCCGCAAGCTGTGGATGGCCGGCCGCGTGCGGACGATGGGCGGCGACCTCACCGGCGAGAACACCCTCCAGACTGTCGGCCGGGTCGCGGCCGACCTCGGGGTCCCGATCCGCGTCCTCTACCTCAGCAACGCCGAGGAGTACTTCCGCTACGTCCCCTCCTACGTCGCCAACATCAAGGCGCTGGGCGGCGACGAGCGGAGCATCGTCCTGCGGACGATCTACTCCAAGGATTGGGTCCACGCCGACGCCCTCTGGGGCTACCAGGTCCAGCCGCTGCTCGACTTCCAGAGCCGCCTGGACGACGGCAAGAACCGCTCGCGCAACCCGATGCTCCGCCTCGCCGAGCAGGACGGCACGCTCCAGCGGATCACGTCCGTCAGCGGCCTCAGCCTGCTGAACATCCCGGAGGCCTCGGCCGCCGGCGGCTAGCGAGGTCGCCGGCAAGGTCGGCCTCGGCCGAACACCCGCCCGGGCGCAGGAGCGCGGGGCGCGTGACGCCGCATCACCGCGCTCGAGCGCGGGGTCGCTCGATCTCCGAGTTCGCCGCCGCCCGGCGACCTGCGGCGACCTGCGGCGACCTGCGGCGACCTGCGGCGACCTGCGGCGACCTGCGGCGACCTGCGGATGAACGCTCGGCCGCATGCGTGAGCAAGCTCTCCGCTCCCTGGGCCCCCTAGCAACTGCGCGACAAGCCCGTCGAAGCATAGATTGACCCCGCCATGGTCGACCCGGTCGTTCTCCGCCCGCGTGCCTTCGCCGATCACCTCCGCAGCATCGGCCGCAGCCGGGCCTATGCGGTGACCGACCCGCAAAGCGGCAACATCAAGGTCTCGGATCCGGCGCTCGCCGGGCTCGGCGACTTCCTCCGGACAAGCCCCGACTTCCACGGTCACGAGGGCGTGTTCCTCGGGGTCGGCAGGGAGAGCGGCGCCCTCTTCGGCGCCTTCGTCCACGACACCCGCCGCGGTCAGGCCCAGGGAGGCCTTCGGTTCTGGCCCTACCCCACCCTCGCCGGCTTCCTCAGCGACGGCCTCCGCCTCGCCCAGGGGATGACCCGCAAGAACGCCCTGGCCGGGATCTGGTGGGGCGGCGGCAAGGGACTGATCGCCCGCGACCCCGACGCCCCCTTCCGCGATCCAGCCTATCGCCGGACGATCTACCGCGAGTACGCGTCCTTCTGCACCTCGCTCCGCGGCGTCTACCTGACCGCCGAGGACGCCGGGACCGGCCCCGCGGACATGGCCGAGGTCTTCGCCCAGACCCGCTTCGTCACCTGCATCCCGGCCGCGGTCGGCGGCTCCGGCAACCCCTCGCCCGCGACCGCCAAGGGGGTCGTCTGCGCGATGGAGGGGGCGCTCGACCACCTCGGCCTCGGAACCCTCGCCGGCAAGCGGATCGTGCTCCAAGGGACAGGCAATGTCGGCTCGGCGATGATCGACGAGCTCCTCGCCCGCGACGTCGCCTCCGTCCTCGGCAGCGACATCAGCGGCGAGCGCCTCGCCAGCCTCCGCGAGCGCTACGCCGGCGCCAACGTCGAGCTCCGCCTCCGCGAGGGCGACGACCACAGCATCCTCAGCGAGCCCTGCGACGTCCTCGCGCCGAACGCCCTCGGCGGGATCCTCAACCCCGAGACCATCCCGACGATCACAGCCAAGGTGATCTGCGGCGCCGCCAACAACCAGCTCCTGGCCGAGGAGCGCGACGCCAACGCCCTGCGAGACCGCGGGATCGTCTACGTGCCGGACTTCCTGGCCAACCGGATGGGCATCGTCTCCTGCGCCAACGAGCAGTACGGCTACGTCGACGACGATCCGGCGATCCAGCGCCACTTCGGCCGCGAGTGGGACAATTCGGTCTTCAAGGTGACCCAGCAGACCCTCCGTCTCGCCGCCGCCGAGGGGATCACCACGGCCGCCGCCGCCAGCCGGATCGCCGATGAGCTCGCCGGCCACGAGCACCCGATCTGGGGACACCGCGGGGCCGCGATCATCCGCACGTTGGTCGACGCGCGTTGGCACGAGGGCGCGTGTCCCTGAGCTCGCGCTGACCTCGGGGCGCCCTCTCCGGTCGACCTGCGAAGCACCAGCGACCGGCCCGACCAGACCCGCCCGACCAGACCCGCCCGACCCGACCCGCCAGACCCGACAAGTTCAGCCGCAAGAGCGCTCAGCCGACACGCACGGTCGCAGCGACGGCGGCGACCAGAGCCTCCTCGCTCACCGGCGTAGGTAGCCCGCGCAGGCGCCCCAAGAGGGGCATGCTCACCTGCCCGACGAAGGGCGCCGCCAGCTCGCCGACCGAGGCGACGAGCCCCTCCGCGGAGCTGAGGTCGAGCGTCCCCGCAGCCAGCGCAGCCCGGAGACCGTCGACGACCACCCCGCGCGAGTAGTCGCCAAAATGGGGACGCCGACCGTCGACGTCGCCTAGCCCGTAGCGGGCGCCGAGCATCCCCGAGGAGAGCACCTTCCCGGACACCTCGATCTTCTCGGGGTCGGCCGCGAGCGCAGCGATCCCGCGGCCGACAAAGCGCGGCGACTCCGAGGCGGCGAAGTGTGGATCCTTCGCGATAGCCTCGCGCCACCCCTCAGCGCTCGCGCCGAAGTGCTGGAGCACCGCCTCGGAGCGGAGAAAGCCCGGGGTCACCGCGACCGCCGTGATCCCCCGCGGCCGCAGCTCCTCGGCCATCGCAAAGGCGAGCCGGATCGTCGAGGCCTTGGCCAGATCGTAGTAGAGCGACCCGCGGTAGTGGTCCCCCACCCCGTCGGTGATCTCGACGACCAAGGAGCCTGGCCTGTCGACCAGGAGCGGAACAGCGAAGCGCGCGGTCACGAGGTGGGTCCTCACCGCGAGATCGAGCAGACGCAGGCCGTCCGCCAGATCATGCTGCCAAAAGGGTGTTCCCCAGCCGGTCAGCGCGTCGCCGCCCCAGATGTCGTTGACGAGCACGTCGAGGTGTCCGCTCTCGCCGGCGATCCGCCCGCAGAGCGACTCGACCTGGGCGGCGTCGGTGTGATCGACCTGGGCCCAGCGTCCTCGGCCGCCGGCGGCCGTGACCAGGGCCGCCGTCTCCTCGATCGTCTCGGGTCGCCCTGGGGGGGTCTTCCCTGCGACCGAGCGACCGGTACACCAGACCGTCGCGCCGAGCTCACCGAAGCCGAGCGCGATCCCTCGCCCAGCGCCGCGGGTCGCCCCTGCGACCAAGACGACCTTGCCAGCCAGCGGCCTCTCACGGTTCGTTTGCGCGCCCACGGACCTCTGGATCGCGCGCCCGCCGTGCTCCTGTCAAGCGAGCCCGCGTCGCCTGAGGTCTCCACAATCTCGGCGCGCCCTCAGAGGTCGAAGGGGGAGCGTGTCCGGCATGGTGGGCCCACGCCGGAGGATCTCGCCCACCGCTCCCGACTTCGCAGCCCACGGCGAAAGACCGGCGTGCTCGCGCCGCGATCGCTTGGGCGGTACCGCAAGCGCTGGCCGAGCCGACGAGGGATGGAGACCGCGCAGACGTTGGCCACGGGCGACGAGCGCAGACTCGACTGCGCAGGCGCCTGCGCGCCCGATCCAGGTGAGGACAGTGTTGACGATCACGCGAGCCGGCGGCTATCCCCGACCCGCGGGTTCGACCCAGGAGATCACAGGTCATGGCAAGCGAGCTTCGGTACGACGGCAAAGTCGCGATCATCACTGGCGCGGGCAACGGTCTCGGCCGCTCCCACGCCCTCCTCTTCGCGAGCCGCGGGGCGAAGGTCGTCGTCAACGACCTCGGCGGTGACGCTCGGGGCGGCGGCAAGGGCTCCGCAGCAGCAGACGCGGTCGTCGCGGAGATCATCGCCGCCGGCGGCGAGGCGGTCGCCAACTACGACTCGGTCACCGAGGGCGCCGCGATCGTCAAGACCGCCGTCGACGCCTTCGGCCGGGTCGACGTCGTCGTCAACAACGCCGGCATCCTCCGCGACGTCTCCTTCGCCAAGATGACCCAGGCCGACTGGGACCTCGTCTACCAAGTGCACGTGCTCGGCGCGTTCCGGGTCACCCACGCGGCGTGGCCTGTGATGCGCGAGCAGGGCTACGGACGGATCATCAACACGGCCTCCGCCGCCGGGATCTACGGCAACTTCGGCCAGGCCAACTACGCGATGGCCAAGCTCGGCCTCCACGGCCTGACCAACACCCTCGCGATCGAGGGTCGCAAGCGCGGCATCCACGTCAACACGATCGCCCCGATCGCCGGCTCGCGGATGACCGAGACCGTCCTCCCGCAGGACCTCGTCGACGCGCTCCGCCCCGAGTACGTCAGCCCCCTCGTCGCCTGGCTCGCGCACGAAGAGTGTGAAGAGACCGGCGGCCTCTTTGAGGTCGGCGGCGGCTTCTTCTCGAAGCTGCGCTGGGAGCGGACCGAGGGCCTGAGCGTCCGCCTGGGGCGCGACATCAGCCCCGACGACGTCCAGCTTCAGTGGTCCACCATCGTCGACTTCGGCGCGACCACCCACCCCGGCGAGATCACCGAGGCGCTCGCGCCTGTCCTCGCGAACATCCAGGCCGGGCCGAGCAAGGGCGGCAACCGCTTCATCGACGTCGACCTCGCGCTCGGCCACGAGGCGGAGCCGATCACCTCCTCCTACACCGCCCACGATCTCGCCCTCTACGCCCTCGGCGTCGGCGCGGCCGAGGATCCGCTCGACGACGACGAGCTGCGCTACGTCTTCGAGATGCACAGCGAGGGCTTCGTCCCGCTGCCGACCTACGCCGTGATCCCCGGGGTCAACGCGATCCTCGACCAGGCCAAGAAGGGCGTGATGGCCCCCGGGCTCAACTTCGGCCTCGACCGCCTCCTCCACGGCGAGCAGTACACCGAGCTCAAGCGCCCCCTGCCGCCGAACGCCGAGCTGACGCACCGCGTCACCGTCAAGGACATCTTCGACAAGGGCAAGCACGCCACCGTCATCTTCGCGATCTCGACGAGCGACGAGACCGGCGAGGAGCTGATCTACAACGAGCTGACCGCGCTCATCCGCGGCGCTGGCGGTTGGGGCGGCGATCGAGGGCCCTCCGCCGACGTCAACGTGCCGCCGGATCGCGAGCCCGACGCCGAGGTCGAGCAGGTCATCAACGCCAACCAGGCGCTCCTCTACCGCCTCAGCGGCGACTGGAACCCGCTCCACGTCGACCCCAACTTCGCCAAGGCCTTCGGCTTTGACCGGCCGATCCTCCACGGCCTGTGCACCTTCGGCTACGCCGGCCGGGCGATCCTAGGGGAGCTCAACGACGACCCGCGCAAGTTCAAGAGCATCAAGGTCCGCTTCGCCGACAGCGTCTTCCCAGGCGAGACCCTGGTCACCGAGATGTGGGTCGAGTCGCCGACGCGGGTGATCTTCCGGGCCAAGGTCAAGGAGCGCGACAGCGTCGTCATCTCCCACGCCGCGATCGAGCTCTACAGCGAGGTGCCCAAGCCCAAGCCCAAGGCAGCGCCCGTCGCCGCCACCCCGGCCGCGGCCGCCCCGGCGAGCTCCAAGCCGACCACCGCCGACGTCTTCGCGGCGATCGGCGACTACGTCGCCAGCAGCGACGAGGCTAAGAAGATCGGCGTCGTCTACCTCTTCAAGGTCAAGGATCCCGAGAGCGCCTGGACCCTCGATCTCAAGGCCGGCACCGTCAGCCCCGGCGAGGCCGCCAAGCCCGAGTGCACCCTCGAGATCAGCGACGCCGACTTCATGGCGATGTGCGCCGGCGAGGTCAACCCGAACGACCTCTACTTCGGCGGCAAGCTCAAGATCGAGGGCAACGTCCTCGCCTCGCAGAAGCTCTTCTTCCTCCAGAACATCGACCCCGCGGTGGTCAAGGCCCACGCCGAGGCGCGGGTCGCCGGCGGCGGAGGAGCTGCTGGTGGTGCTGGGGCTGCGGCCGCTGCCCCGGCCTCGGCGACCCCGAGCTCCGCCGACGTCTTCGTCGCCATGGGCGAGTACGTCGCCGGCTCCGAGGACGCGAAGAAGATCGGCATGGTCTTCCAGTTCAAGCTCACTGATCCCGGGAGCACCTGGACCCTCGACCTGCCCGGCGGCGCCGTCAACCCGGGGGAGACCGCCAAGCCGGCCTGCACCCTGGAGATGAGCGACGCTGACTTTATGGACATGTGCGCCGGCAAGTCCGACCCGCAGCAGCTCTACTTCGGCGGCAAGCTCAAGATCACGGGCAACGTGATGGCCTCGCAGAAGCTGACCTTCCTCCAGAAGATCGATCCGGCGGCGGTCGAGGCGGCGATGAAGGCCCGCCTCGCCGGCGGTGGACCGGCGAAGACCGCCGAGTCCGCCCCCGCAGCGCCCACCGGCCCCAGCGCCCGCGAGGTCTTCGGCGCGCTCGGCGAGCACATCGCGGCCAAGCCCGAGCTCCCCGCGGAGGTCGACGCGATCATCGACTTCGTCCTCCAGTCGCCCGAGAGCCGCTGGACCGTCGCCCTCCAGGGCGAGCGCTCCGAGGTCACGGAGGGCGCCGCGACCGACGCGACCGCGACGCTCACCCTCGCCGAGGAGGACCTCGTCGCCCTCGCCCGCGGCGAGGCGGACGCGCGCGATCTCTACCAGCGCGGCCGTCTCCGCGTCGAGGGAGAGCTCCGGGTCGCCCGCAGCCTCGGCTTCCTCAACAAGCTAGTCTAGGAGCCTGTCGTGACGCCCCACCCGCTCTCCAGCCCCCGTCGGCCCTCTCGGTCGGCGCGACTCCGGCACCGCTCGGTGCTCCGAGGTCGCGTCGCTCCCGTCAGCGTAGACATCGGCGCCGCGAGAGACCGAGGAGCGTCACCACAGCCCCACCCCTCCGCTCCGCCCGGCCGATGGCGCCGGGTCGCGGCGCGGAGTAACTTCGTCCCCTAAGGCAAGGAGAGAGCGCGATGGGCAAGAGGGTCAACGTTATCGGCGTCGGAATGGTGAAGTTCGCCAAGCCCGGCAAGAGCGAGGATTACAACGTCATGGCGGCGAAGGCTGGCCGGGCGGCGCTCGCCGACGCGGGCATCGACTACGCCGACGTCCAGCAGGCCTACGCCGGCTACGTCTACGGCGACAGCACCTGCGGTCAGCGGGCGGCCTACGATCTCGGGCTCACCGGGATCCCCGTCTTCAACGTCAACAACAACTGCTCGACCGGCTCGACCGCGCTGATGCTCGCCCGCCAGGCGATCGAGGGCGGGATCGCCGAGTGCGTGATCGTCCTCGGCTTTGAGCAGATGGAGAAGGGCGCGCTCGGGTCGAAGTTCAACGACCGGACCAACCCCCTGGAGCTCCACGCCAACCTGATGAACGACGTCCAGGGCTTCGCCCAGGCGCCCCCCGCCGCGCAGATGTTCGGCGGCGCCGGTCGGGAGTACCGCTGGAAGCACGGCACCCGCCGCGAGACCTTCGCCAAGATCTCGGAGAAGGCCCGCAAGCACGCCGCTCGCAACCCGCTCGCCCTCTTCACCGAGCAGCTCTCGGTCGAGGAGATCCTCGCCTCGCCGGAGATCTTCGATCCGCTGACGCGCTACCAGTGCTGCCCGCCCACCTGCGGCGCCGCGGCGGCGGTGCTCGCCTCCGACGAGTTCGTCAAGAAGCACGGGATCCAAAGCCCGATCTACATCGCCGCCCAGGCGATGACGACCGACTACGCCTCGAGCTTTGAGGAGGGCTCGATGATCAAGATGGTCGGCTACGACATGACGAAGAACGGCGCCAAGCAGGTCTACGAGGCCGCCGGCATCGGCCCCGAGGACGTCGACGTGGTCGAGCTCCACGACTGCTTCACCGCCAACGAGCTGCTGACCTACGAGGCGCTCGGCCTCTGCCCCGAGGGCGGCGCCGAGCAGTTCATCTGGGACGGCGACAACACCTACGGCGGCAAGTACGTCACCAACCCCTCGGGGGGCCTCCTCTCCAAGGGGCACCCGCTGGGCGCGACCGGCGTGGCCCAGTGCGCCGAGCTCGTCTGGCAGCTCCGCGGCCAGGCCGACAAGCGCCAGGTCGAGGGGGCGAAGACCGCGCTCCAGCACAACCTCGGCCTCGGCGGCGCCTGCGTCGTGACGATGTACCGCCGGGACTGAAGTCCAGATCACTGAAGCTACAAGACCCGCGCGGGCCCACGAGGGACGCGCGGGTCTCGTTGTGCTCGGAGGGGCACGGGCCCCGCCCGCGATCCAGCCCGCGATCCAGCCCGCGATCCAGCCCTCGTCGGTCCTCACGGCTCCGCTAAGACCTGCGCTTACGAGCCCGCACGGCCCGGTTTCGTCGAGGCCTGGGGGACCGGCGGCCCCGACGCGAGCACACTCGACCTTCGCCACAGACACGGGTGGAGCTCTTGGCGCGAGCCTCGTGACGCCGCCCCAAGATGCGCTAAAGTGAGCACCTGTGAGTCCCTGCATCTCCTCCGCAACGCTGCTCCCGCTCTCGCTCTCGCTGCTCCTCGGCTGCGCCTTGGGCGAGCAATACGACAGCGCCACCAAGGGCCCGGCGAAGCCGACCATCAGCTCCGCGGCCGATGGACCGGACTCCGACACGGACATGGAGATGGACACCGACGAGACCTCGGAGGGCGGCACGGAGGCGACCTGGGTCACCTCGGAGAGCCAAAGCGGCGGCGACGCGACCTCGGACTCGGGCGAGGTCACGACGAGCCCCGCCACCGGCAACGCGACCTGGACCACCTCGAGCGGCTCGGGCCCGACCACCGACGACGACTGCGGCGGACCCTGCGACACGCCGCCGAGCGACTGCTACGACGCGATCGGCGAGTGCAGCGGCTCCGAGTGTCTCTACTACCCCCTCGGCAGCGACGCCGCCTGCGATGACGGCGATCCCTGCACCGAGGCCGACGTCTGCGACGGAGACGGCGGCTGCGCGGGCGCCGTGATCGAGTGCGCCACCCCGCCCCACGCCAGCGGCGGATCCTGCGTCGACGGAGCCTGTACCGGCTTCGCCTGTGAAGATCCCTGGGAGAACTGCGACGGCGACTGGGGCAACGGCTGCGAGGTCCCGACCGGCATCGCCAATCAGTGCGACGTCAACGGCCTCAACCCGGACGGCGGCTGCTGGACCGCCTATTGCGGCAGCCTCAACGATCCCAAGGCGCACAACTTCGGCGACTTCTACTGCTACGACTGCTCGACCTGTCACCAGGCGGGCGAGGGCATGGTCCAGTGGTGCAACCACGACACCGGCAACTGGTACCCGCCGGAGCCCAACTCCTGCGGGATGTGGCTCGACCTGGTCTGCGCGCCCTAGCCTCCGGTGACAGGCCGCGACAGGCCACGAAGGCGCTTCACACACGGGCTCTCGAAGGTCCGATCATCCGCCTAGGTCCGTCGCACACGCGGCGACGCTGTTCGTCGAGACAGGCGGCCGAGCGTCTCCTGTGCCGACACGCCGACGGCTCCGCACCTGTCACGACGAGGCCGACGTGTAGAGCCGCAACGATCGACGCCAGAGGATCCACGCGAGGCTCATCAGGACCAGCGACGTCGTCACCGCGACCGCCGCAGAGCTGACATCGAGGCGACCGAGGAGCCCCTCCGCCGGCCTGGTCGTCATCACGGCGAAGGGGATCACAAAGGTGAAGAACGCCTTCAACGGCCCGGAGAAGGCCGAGGTCGGCCAGCGGGCGAAGTCGAGGAGGGTCTCCATGAAGTCCGTCAGGTTCTGCAGTCGAAGCGCGCGGAAGCTGAGCGCGAGGGCCATGATCCCGAGGGCGTAGAGGGCGATGATCCCCGCGGCGAAGACCGCCGCCGCGAGCCCGAGCTCGGCGAAGCTCGGCGACACCCCGAGCTTCGCCAGGCTGACGACGCAGAGGCTGATCCCGGCGATGATCTCGAGCCCGCTCCAGGGCGCGAAGTCAGCGACGAGGCAGAGCACGAGCGGGCTCACCGGGCGGAGCAGGAGGTAGTCCAGCGACCCGCGGCGGATATGCTCCATGCTGGCCCTTAGCGCAGGTTGAAGAAAGCCGCTGAAGATCCCAGAGACGACCATGAAGAGCCCGCTGAGGAGCATCAACTCCCAGGCGCTCCAGCCCGCGACGTCCGGTCGGTGCTCGATCGCGACCAACAGCGGGATCACGCCGATCGCCCCCCAGAGCACGCCGACCACCCCGTCCGACCAAAAGCCGACGCGGTACGCGAGGGCCTCGAGACAGCTCAGGCGGAGCTGAGCGCCGACGATCCGAGCGGTGGTCCGTACTCCCATGCCTACCTCGGCTCAGGCCCCGAAGGCGCCGTACGCCCGGACTCCCCGGCGCCAGACGAGCGCCGCGATCGCGGTGAAGAGGCCGAGCCAGAGCCACTGGAGGCCGAGAAATTGCAGCGCCTCGCCCCGGTCCAGGCGCCCCAGGAGGAGCTCGACCGGGAAGCCGAGGATCGCGTGAAAGGGGAGCCACACGACGACCCGGGCGAGAGCGCCCGGGAAGAGGCTGGTCGGCACCGCGTAGCCCGAGAGAACCACGAAGAGGCAGGTCCAGATCTCGAAGAGCGTCGCCGAGCGCTGCCACCAAAAGGCGAGGCAGGCGACCGCCACCTGGATCGTAAAATTGAGCAGCCAAGCGCCGACGAGGGCGGGCGGCAGGAGGAGCAGGACGACGGGATCGCCGGCGACGGCGAGCCCGCCTGCGGCGACGAGAACCACCGCGGCCAAGGGCAACGCCAGGAGCAGGCGCACGGGCAAGGCCGCCAGGTTCGTCACCGCGTGGTGGAGGACTGGCGGCACCGGCCGCAGCAAGTAGACGCTCAGCTCCCCGAGCCGGATCTGACGCTCGAGATCCCAGACCACCCACGATGCGGTGAGCTGCCGGACCATGAAGGCCGCGACAAAGTAGGCGACGAAGTCGGCCTCGCCGTAGCCGCCGACAGGACCGCCAGCGCGGGCGATCCCGGCCCAGAGCGCGAGCGAGACCAGGGGGAAGGTCGTGGTCAGGATCCAGACCGCGAGGGAGGCCCGATAGGCGACAGCCTCGGCGAAGCCGAGCCGCCACAGGGCCCCGACGACCGCGAGACGACCGAGGCCGCGGCTCATCCCCGCTCCTCGGTCGGTCGGTCGAAGAGCTCGCGCATGACCTCCTCGAGGGGGGCGTCGCGGACCTCGAGGTCGCGGCTCCCGGGGAGGGCGAGGAGTTCCGGGACGACCCGCTCGATCGCCCCCGGCTCGACGTCGAGCACCAGGCTCCCCGCGTGACGCTCGATCACAGCGCCGAGCTCGGAGAGCGCGGCGAGCTCGGGGATCCGGTCGGCGGCGACCCGGATCCGTCGGCGCGGGCGGATCCGTCGCGTCAGCTCCCCGAGCCCGCCGTCGAAGCGGAGCGCTCCGCCGTCGATGACGACGATCCGCGGGCAAAGGGCGGCGACATCCTCCATATAGTGGCTCGTGAGCACCACGGTCGCCCCGTGCTCTTCGTTGTAGGCGCGGATGAAGTCGCGGAGCGCGAGCTGCATCGACACGTCCATCCCCAGTGTCGGCTCGTCGAGGAAGAGCACCCGCGGGCCGTGGAGGAGCGCCGCCACCAGCTCGCACTTCATCCGCTCGCCGAGGCTGAGGGTCCTTACAGGCTTGTGAATGATCTCACTCACCCGCAGGAGCGTCACAAGCTGATCGAGGCGCCGACGATAGTCCTCGCGGCCGATATCGTAGACGACGCGGTGGAGCTCGAAGGTGTCGATCGCCGGCAGGTCCCAGCTGAGCTGGCGCTTGTGGCCCATGACCATCGCGATCGACCGGAGGAAGTCCGGCGAGCGTCGCCGGGGCTCGTAGCCGACGACCTCGAGGGAGCCGCCTGTCGGATGGAGCAGCCCCGCGAGCATCTTCAGGGTGGTCGTCTTGCCGGCGCCGTTCGGCCCGAGGAGGCCGACCCGCTCCCCCGCTTCGATGCTCAGCGAGAGGTCGACGACGGCGTCGACCACCTCCGTCTCACGGCGGAACAACGCGCGGAGAGCGGCGCCGACCCCGGCCCCGCGGCGGGCGACCTCAAAGCGCTTCGAGAGCCCCTTCGCGACCACGGCAGGTTGCGCCACGGCGGCGAGCCTACCCCACTGACGGGCACCTTCAAGCGTCGTCCCCCGCTTGCCGCCCCCCCGATCGAGGGTTACTCTGGCCCCCAGTCGCCTAGAGCAGGCGCTGCGGCTCCCCGAGCCGCTAGGAGGACATCGTGAGCTTCTACAACCAGCAGCAACAGCAGCATCAGAACCTCCACGACGCGATCGAGCTTGGACCCCCGGTCTCCGCCTCGTCGGTCGAGGAGCGGGCGAAGTTCATCGAGCGGACGTACATCCACCTGGCCGGGGCCATCCTCGGCTTTGTCGGTCTCGAGTACTTCCTGCTCGGCTCGGACACGGTCCGCGAGTTCGCGATCAACTCGATGATGGGCAGCCAGTACAGCTGGCTTATCGTCCTCGGCGCCTTCATGGCGGTCTCCTACGTCGCCGACAGGTGGGCCCGCTCGGCGACCTCGCTGCCGCTGCAGTACGCCGGCCTCGGCCTCTACGTCGCCGCCGAGGCGGTCATCTTCGTCCCGCTGCTGATGATCGCGCAGGCGATGTCGGGCCCGGAGAACCCGATCATCTTCACCGCCGGTGTCTCGACGATGGCGATCTTCGCCGCCCTCACCGGGATCGTCCTCTACACCAAGAAGGACTTCTCCTGGATGCGCGGAGCCCTGGCGATCGGCGGTCTGGCCGCGATGGGCCTGATCGGGGCCAGCATCGTCTTCGGCTTCAACCTGGGGATCATCTTCACCGTCGCGATGATCGCCTTCGCGGCCTGCTACATCCTCTACGACACCTCGAACATCCTCCACCACTACCGGACCGACCAGTACGTGGCGGCGTCCCTCGGCCTCTTCGCCTCGGTTGCCCTCCTCTTCTGGTACGTCATCCGCCTCGTCATGGCCCTCTCCGGCCGCGACTAGACCCCAAGACCTCGTCTGGGATCTGCAGGGCGCGCTAGCACAGCTGGCGCGCCCTCTCTAATTGCGCCGCGCAGGCCCGCACGAGACGCCTCGGCCGCGGCCGCGATCCGCCGTCCGTCCCGTACACTCCAGCGCACGTGCCGAGACGTCGCCTGTCCACGCCCCGCCCTGCCCTTCTCCTCGTAGCAGGCCTCCTCGCCGGCCCCGTCGCCCTCGCCTGTTCGAGCCGGCCTGCGCCGGAGGAGCGCCCCGCCCCCGCGAGACCCGCCCAGGCCGACTCATCCTCGCCCGCTCCAGCCCCCAGCGAGGCCGAGGAGCGCGCCGACCCGCTCTCCTACGCCCGCCCCGAGGAGGTCGTCGTCCGCGAGCTCGACCTCGCGCTCGACGTGCTCTTCGCCGAGGAGCGCATCGCCGGGGTCGCGACCTACCGGATCGAGCGCAGGAGCCCCACAGCTCCGCTCCACCTCGACACCCGCGGTCTCGAGATTGAGGCGGTGGAGGCCGCTGTGAAGCCGGCGGCCGGCGTGGCCGAGAGCTGGGCCCCGACGACCTTCACCCTGGGCGCTGTCGATCCCCTGCTCGGCGCGGCCCTCACGGTCAACCTGCCCGAGAGCGCAGATCGAGTCCGCGTCCGCTACCGCACCTCCTCGGACGGCGCCAGCGGCCTCCACTGGCTCACGCCGGCGCAGACCAGCGGCGACTCGCCCTTCCTCTACAGTCAGTCGCAGGCGATCCACGCCCGCTCCTGGGTGCCGAGCCAGGACAGCCCGGCGATCCGCACACCGGTCCGGGCCACGGTCACCGTCGACCGACCGCTGCGACCGGTCATGGCCGCCAACGACGATGGCGTCAGCGCCGACGGGGAGCGCCCCCTCTACCGCTTCTCGATCGACGAGCCGATCCCCGCCTACCTCCTCGCGATCGCCGTCGGCGAGCTTGAAAAGCGCGAGCTCGGGCCCCGCACCGCGGTCTGGGCCGAGCCCGCGGTGCTCCCTCGCGCAGCGGCGGAGCTGGCCGAGATCGAGTCGATGCTGCCGGCGATCGAGGACGACTTCGGGCGTTACCGCTGGGGCCGCTACGAGGTGCTGATCCTGCCGCCCTCCTTCCCCTTCGGCGGGATGGAGAACCCGATCGTGACCTTCGCGACGCCGACGATCCTCGCCGGCGATCGCTCGCTCATCTCGCTCATCGCCCACGAGCTCGCCCACTCGTGGTCCGGCAACCTGGTGACCAACGCGACCTGGGACGACCTTTGGCTCAACGAAGGGCCGACGACCTACCTGGAGCGGCGGATCATCGAGGAGCTCTACGGCCGCGAGCGGGCCGAGATGGAGGCGACCCTCGGCAAGGCGCTCCTGAGAGAGTCCCTCGCCGAGCTGCCCGAGGAGCAGCAGCTCCTCCGCTCCGGGGTCCGCGGCCAGGATCCGGACGCGGTCTTCTCCGACATCGCCTACGAGAAGGGCGCGCTCTTCCTCCGCACCCTCGAGGAGACCTACGGTCGCGAGACCTTCGATCCCTTCCTCCGGGCCTGGTTCGACGAACACGCCTTCACCGGCCAGAACACCGCGGCCTTCGTCGACTTCGTCCGGGCCCGCCTCCTCGACGTCGCGACCCCCCTCCCGGGGAAGAAGGCGCCGGACCTCACCCACTGGATCTACGGCCCTGGCCTCCCCACAGACGCCCCCGAGCCGAGCGCGGCCGGCTTCGCCGCGGTCGAGGCGGACGCCGAGGCCTGGCTCGCCGGGAGGCTGCACAGCCGCGCGCTCGGGAAGACCTGGGGACCGCTCCACTGGCTCCATTTTCTCGGGCAGCTCCCCCCAGACCTCGCGGCCGCCCGCCTCGCCGAGCTCGACCACCATCACCAGCTCACGGCCAGCGACAACCGTGAGCTGCTCGCCATCTGGCTCGAGGTCGCCGTCCGGCGGCGCTACAGGGGGGTCGACGAGCGGCTCCGTTGGTTCCTGACGACCATCGGCCGGCGCAAGTTCCTGACCCCGCTCTACCTCGCGATCCTCGCGGCAGACGGCGACAGCGAGCGTGCTCGATCGATCTACGAGGCTGCGCGCTCCACCTACCACCCGATCGCCCGAGAGTCGCTCGACCCGCTCCTGCTCCCCCAGGAGGCGCTCCGAGCCGACGCAGCCGGTCCCGCAGCCGGCCCCGCCAAATAGCGCTGGAGAGTCCCAAAAGGTTCCTCTACTCTTCCTTTATGCGTATTGACTCTCTACTTATTTCGACCGCTGCATGCCTCTGTGTGGCCTGCTCCACCGCCATCGTCGTCCAGGACACGGAGGCGACCACGGGTGAGTCCGCGACCTCGCCGGCGAGCACCAGCGGAGCCGAGAGCGACTCCGCCAGCGGCAGCGGCACGGCCTCAGAGTCGTCGACGGCCTCAGACTCCGACCCCACCACCGGGAACACCGGGACGATGGGCAATACCACCGGGATCACGGACGGCACCGACACAGGGACCACCGCCGCCGACACCACCGGCGGCACCGACAGCGGGGATACGGACACCACCGGTGACACGGACACCACCGGCGACACCACCGGCGATACGGACACCACCGGCGATACGGACACCACCGGCGATACGGACACCACCGGCGATACGGACACCACCGGCGACACCACCGGCGACACCACCGGCGGCGACGAGTGCTTCGACCTCGACGAGAAGCAGTGCGAGGCCGCCGAGGGCTGCATGGGCACCTTCGCGAAGGAGATCGACGTCAAGAAGAGCTGCACCATCGCCCCCGCGACCTTCCAGGGCTGCATCCCCGAGAGCATCTGCGCCGACGTGCTCACCTACGCCTGCCCCGACGACGTCGATCCCCCGACTCCCTACGAGTTTTTCGACAGCTGCCTGCCGCCTGGCTTCTCCGTCTGCCCGGCGCCGGAGCTCAAGGGCGACTGCAAGTAGACCCTGCTCCAGGGCGGATTACGTCGTTTCGTCCGCCCTGGGTCGCTCCGGTGACAGAGCTCCGTCCCCGAACTTTCTTGGTCCGCGAGGTGCGCATCGTGTAACACGCCGACGACGAGCGACGAACCTATGACCACACGGACGAACAACCCCATGCGACGCGCGATCCTTTCCATGTCACTGGCCACGATGGCCCTCGCTCCCCTCTACTCTGGGTGCAAGAGCGAGCCTGAGAAACCGCTCGCGGAGAAGGCTGAGAAGCTCGAGGCGCCCGAGAAGCCCAAGAGCCTCGACGCGACGACCTTCAAGATCAGCTCCGAAGGCGGCGAGCTGGGCTTTGAGATGGACGCTCCCTTCGAGAAGATCCGCGGCCGCGTCCCCGCTGACGCGATCAGCGGTGAGATCACCGTCGACTTCATGGACATCACCAAGAGCACCGGCCTCGTCCACGTCGACATCAGCGCCCTCGAGCTCTTCCAGCGCAAGGCTGAGGCCGAGGGCGAGTACGGCGAAGAGGAGAAGAGCGACCTGCAAAACGAGCACGCTCAGGCGTGGCTCGAGATCGGCGAGGACGCCCCCGAAGAGGACCGCAAGAAGAACGCGCTCATCGAGTACTCGGTGCAGAACGTGCTCGAGGCCTCCGAGAAGGACATCTCGAAGATGGAGGGCGCCGAGCGCAAAGTGACGCTGACGGTCGAGGGCGAGTTCCTCCTGCACCAGCGCAAGGCCAAGAAGACCGCCGAGCTTGAGGTCGTCTTCCACTTCGACGGCGACACCCCCAAGAAGATCCACGTCAAGACGGTGAAGCCGCTGGCGATCGGCCTCGAGGAGTACGACGTGCACCCGCGTGAGGCCTTCGGCAAGCTCGCGGCCAAGACCCTCGGCGCCCTCTCCGACAAGGTCGCGAAGGAGGCGATGGTCGGGGTCGAGTTCGCCGCCACACCGGACGCAGCGGGCGCCAAGCCGGCCGCGGACGCACCCAAGGAAGCCGCTGAGGCACCCGCCGAAGCACCCGCCAAGTAGGCACGGGCGAACACCGCCCTCCACACAGCGAGCGATCAGGAGAAGACCATGGACATCAAGACAATCTCAACCGCACTCGCGGTGCTAGGCACCGGACTCAACCTCTCCGCTTGCAAGAGCTCCCAAGCCGACGCGACCGAGGTCCCCGCCTCGGAGCACGGCGCGGAGGCGAGCTGTGGCGGGTCGAACTGCGGCGCCGCGAAGGGCGAGGCCTCCTGCAGCGGCGAGGGCTCCTGCGGCGGAGAGAAGGCGGCTGACGCCGACGCCGACGCCGACGCCGACGCCGACGCCGACGCCGAGGCTGACCCCGAGGCGAGCAGCGCATCCAGCGAGGTCGCCGCGGATGCCGAGGGCGGCGCGGAGGTCGAGTCCGAGTCCGAGACGATCGCCAAGGCGGAGCCCACAGAGGCCGCTCCAAAGAAGAAAAAGGCCGCGAAGAAGAAAAAGAAGAGCGCCGAGGCCGCCTGTGGCGCCGGCACCTGCGGCTAAGCGGCCCCTCCAGGACCCAGCGTAGGCCGCGGCTCAGGGAGCCGTGGCCTACCTTTTTGGGGCGGAGGCGAATAGCATCTCGTCATGGACATCAAGACCATCTCCGCAGCGCTTGCCGTCCTCGGCACTGGACTCCCGCTGACCGCCTGTACCTCGCAGAGCGACGCGACCGAGGTGCGGGCGTCTGAGGAGAAGCCGGCTGACAAGGCCGCCGACAAGCCCGCCGAGGCCGACAAGGCCGACAAGACCGACAAGGCCGACAAGAGCGCGGAGGCCGACGGGGCCAAGAAGGCTGAGGCTGAGGCCGGCTGTGCCGAGAGCGCCTGCGCTGAGGGTGCCTGCGGCGGCAAGGCCAAGAAGGGCGAGTCGGCCGACGACGCTGCGGCCGACGGCAAGGACGGCAAGGACGGCAAGGACGGCAAGAAGGCCGAGGGCTCCTGCGGCGCCGGCTCCTGCGGTGCCAAGACCGGCGACGCGAAGGACGGCGAGAAGGCCGAGGGCTGATCCCGGCGAGCCCCGCCATGGATGATCGCTCACCGACAGGCGTCGGCCTCGGGCTGCGCTGGGCGTTCATCGACGAGGTCGCCCAGGGAGAGACTCCCCCGTCGATCCGCTTCTTCGAGATCTCGCCTGAGAACTACATCCGGCGGGGAGGTCGGTTCCCCAGCGCCCTGGAGACGATCGCCGCCGAGTTCCCGATCCTGACCCACGGATTAATGCTCGGGATCGGCGGCGAAGAGGCGCTCGATCCCGGGTACATCCGCGATCTTCGGGGGGTGCTCGACGCCCTCGGCGGCCGACGACACACCGATCACCTGTGCTGGAGCGACGCCGGCGGCCGCTGCCTCCACGATCTCCTCCCCCTCCCCGTCGACCGGCGGATCATCCCGGCGATAAGCGATCGGATCCGCCGCGTCCAGGATCTCCTAGGCCGCCCCTTCGCGGTCGAGAACATCAGCTACTACGGCGCGCCGGGCTGGTCCGAGATCGAGTCTGCGACGATGGGGATGGTCGAGCGGGACTTCCTCGCGGAGCTGCTCGACCACGCCGACTGCGGCCTTCTCCTCGACGTCAACAACGTCCTCGTCAACGCCACAAACCACGGCTTTGATCCCTACGCGTACCTGGAGGGGCTCGACCTCTCGCGGGTCGTCGAGCTCCACATCGCCGGTGGCGAGCGCTTCGACCACCTGGAGGGGCTGCTCATCGACACCCACGGGACCTCGGTGCCGGCCGAGGTCGAGGCGTTGATGGCCTGGGTGATCGCCCGCACCGGTCCGCTGCCCGTGATCTACGAGCGCGACAACAACGTGCCCGCCCTCGCCGAGCTGGGCGATGAGGTCGCCCGCCTCCAGAGCCGCTACGACGCCGCCCTCGCCCGCTTCGACGCGGACTCTGCGGAGAGCCAGGAGCGACGAAATTCCAGCTTTGGGGCGCTCGCCCCAGAGCATCCCCAACGCCCCCGGATCGACCTCGGCCAGGTCCAGCGCAGCTTCGCCCGGAGGGTGCTCGAGCTCCCGGGCGAGGTCGAAGAGCCCCCTCGCGCGACGCCCGACCCGGCCGCCGCCGCCGCGCTCTCGGCCATGGGCGACGCCCGGATCGGCGTCTACCGCAGCCTCGTCCGCGGCTCGATCCACGGCCTCTTCGCCAAGCTCCTGCCCCGGACGCTCGCCCGGCTCGAAGGCGCGGGCGCGGTCTGGATCGATCGTTGGCTCGCCGAGGAGGGGCCGCGCTCGCGGATCCTCCGCGAGCTGATCGATGAATGGGTCGCCTGGATCGGCCCGCGCTGGCGCGCCGATCCTTCGGTCGCCGACTACCTCGTCGATCTAGCGCGGCACGAGGCGGTCGAGATGGCCACAGGGGCCGCTCCTCCGCCGGCACCAAGCGCGGACATGAGCCCCGCGTTTGCCCTCGACGCGTCGCTTGTGTGCGATCCGAGCGCTCGGATCGCCCGCTACGACCACGCGATCCACCGCCTCCCCGAAGCGCTCGACGATCGCTCGTCAGCCCCGGCGGAGCCGACCGCCCTCCTCGTCTACCGCGACCCCGAGCACTCGGTCCGCTTCCTCCACCTGTCTCCGCTCGCGGCGGCGATCAGCGAGCGCCTCCTCGCCGGAGTCACGGTCAAGGAGGCGCTCTTCAGGGGCACGCAGGCCCTCGAGATCGAGCTCGATGACGAGGTCCTCGCCCGGGTGACCCGGCTCCTCGCCGACTTCGCCGAGCGAGGGATCATCCTCGGCAGCACGTCCGCCGCCTAGCAGACCAGGACGAACGCCCCCTGCTCACGCGCTTCTCGTCAAGCGCGAGCGCGCGGGACTCCTGCCGCTGGCTGCGAGGCTTCGACGGCGCGCGTCGCTGTCGGCCAAGCGCGCAGGTCGTGGCCGAGGCCGACCACGGCTGGCGAGGCCCCGCACGCTTGCCGCACGCTTGCCACGCGCTGGCCCCCTCGCCACGGGCCGCTGGCGCGCAGACGGACCCGCTCGCTCTACGACCCGTCGCCTGCGTCGCCGTCGTCATCACCGCCGGTCGTCTCGACCGCGGCGTCGATCTCTCGCGTCACATCGATGAGCCCGAGCACCCGCTCGATCGCGGGACAGCGCACGGCGCCGACCGCCTCCTGCATCTCACGGAGCTCGCCGACGCTGAACCCAAGCGGCTCACCGGTGAGCTGCTGCATCTTCGCCCGACGAAGGTGGATCGGCTTGCTCCCGGTCGGTCCGGTCTCCACCCTCGTCGCCAGCTCGCACCAGTTCTCGAGGTCGTGACGTTTGGCGACGCGGACGATCTCCTCGAGCCCGGGGCACTGCCACTCCCTGCCGGTCTCGTCGGCGTAGGACTTGCTGATCCGGGCGTAGAGCTCCTCGGCAGGCACGGCGCGGAGACCCTCGTGGACGATCGTCCCCCAGCTCGAGGTCGGCGCCCAGCCCTCGGCCAAGCGCGCCGCCAAGGTGTGCGAGTCGGCCTCATCGACAGAGATCGCACCGCTGGTCCGACAGAGCTCGTCAGCGTCGTCGGAGACCGGCTCGACCATCAGCCGCTCGATCGCAGGGCACTGCCAGGCGGTGCTCGCCTTGCTGCTGATGAGCTTCCGGAAGACGCCGTAGCTCGCGATCTCATCGTCGCGGATCATCGACGCCTGGATCGACTTCGCCTGCTTCGAGTCCGGCTTCCAGCCCTCAAAGAGCTCTTTGACCCGCTCTGAGGCCGACTGATCGCGGCGCTCGGCGAGGGCTGTCGCTCGCTTGCACAGGTCGTCGAGATCCGACGAAGAGCAGCCCGATACGCCCAAGGCCAATACAACCACCAGCCAACGTGCCATCGCTCGAGCATAGCCTACTCAGACGATCGACAGCGGTGGCGACAGCGAGCACGCCGGGGGCGGCAGCGCTCCGGGCGACGCCAAGAGATCAGACGCCGATGCGCGGACAGACGTCTGCCATCACGCAGCCGTCACATTTTGGCGCGCGCGCGGTGCAGGTGTAGCGACCGAAGAGCACCATCGCCGGGCCGAAGAAGGTCCACTCCGACTCGGGGACGACGGCCATCAAGTCGCGCTCGATCTTCTCGCCCTTCTTCTCCGAGGAGAGCCCCATGCGCGGCGCCACCCGGACGACGTGGGTGTCGACGATGATCCCGGTAGGCATGTCGAAGGCGGTGTTCAGGACGACGTTGGCGCTCTTCCGACCGATCCCCGGGAGCGCCACCATCGACCTCATGGACCGCGGCACCTCGCCCTCATGGCGATCGACGAGGGCTTGGCACACCTGCTGGACGGTCTTCGTCTTCTGGCGGAAGAAGCCGGTCGGCTTGAGCGCCTCCTCGAGCTCCTCACGATCCGCCTGGGCGAACGCAGCCGCGTCCGGGTAGGTGACAAAGAGGGTCTTCGTCACCCTGTTGACGCGCTCGTCGGTGCACTGCGCGGCGAGGATCGTCGCCACCAGGAGCTGCTCTGGCGTCTCCCAGTCGAGCTCGTAACGAGCGTCGGGGTGGAGCTCGTGGAGGCGAGCGAGGATGACGTCGATGTCCGGGGCGTCTGCCGAGGGGGCCATCGGCCGATCCTACACTCGAGGCCCGGCGTTGGCCCTATCAATGCGGGAAATCGCGCCGCTCCGAGCGGCGAGCGCGGTCTTCACCGGAGCCAAAATCGGACATGACCCTACAACCATGTACACACACTGGCGCGACGCCGCGCCTCCGCAGGCGCGGCCCAGCGGCCCGAACGCCGGTCGTCGCTGGTACACTCGAGGCCACGCGACCGCGAGTCGTCGCGAGGGGGGGTCGTGAAAGGCGTCATCTTTACCGAGCTACTCATGATGGCTGAGTCAGCGCTCTCGCCCGAGATCATCGAGGAGGTGATCGCCGAGGCGGCCCTCCCCTCAGGTGGCGCCTACACCTCGGTCGGGAGCTACGACTTCAGCGAGATGCAGACCCTCGTCGCAGCCTTTGCGGGGCGGCTCAACACCCCGATCGACGAGCTCACCCGCGCCTTCGGAAGGCACCTCTTCGCCGCCTTCCAGCGCAGCCACAGCGGCTTCTTCACCAACATCGACGGGACCTACGATCTGCTCCGCCGAGTCGAGGATGAGATCCACGTCGAGGTCCGAAAGCTCTACCCGCAGGCTGAGCTGCCGACCTTCAACTGCTCCGAGCCGATCCTCGGCGACATGATCCTCGAGTACCGCTCCCCGCGTGGTCTCGCCCACCTGGCCGCCGGTCTCATCGAGGCCTCGATCGAGCACTTCGACGAATCGATCACGTTCACCCCGAAGGACCTCTCGGGCGGGCACAACACCCACGTGATCTTCACGCTACACCGGGGCTAGGGACCGACCATGGACACCATCGATGCCCTCCGGCACCGCCTCGCGCGCGTCGATCGAGCTCGCCAAGAGGCCGAGCGCTACGCCGAGAGCAAGACGCGGGCGCTCTACGAGGCGAACCGCGAGCTGACCGAGATCAAGGAGCATCTCGAGGAGCTGGTCGCCTCGCGCACGGCCGAGCTCCAAGAGGCCCGCGATCTCGCCGACCACACCAACGCGACCAAGACGATGTTCGTCGCGACGCTCAGCCACGAGCTGCGGACCCCGCTCAACGCGATCATCGGCTACGGCGAGATGCTCTCGGAGGACCTGACCGCCCTCGAGCTGGAGGATCTGGCCCACGACGCGCAGCGGGTCCTCGGCGCCGGGAACTACCTCATCCTCCTGATCAACGACCTCCTCGACCTCGAGAAGGTGGAGGCCGGTGAGCTCGGGATCAACCTCGAGGAGGTCGCGCTCGACCCCCTCTTCCGCGAGGTCAGCGAGATCATCAGCCCGGATCTCGCGGCCAACCGAAACCGCCTCGAGATCGAGATCGCCGACACCGCGAGCACGGTCATCACCGACAGCACCCGCCTGCGGCAGATCCTCCACAACCTCCTGAGCAACGCCTGCAAGTTCACCCACGACGGACTGATCAAGATCGTGGCGCTCGCGGAGCTCCGGGGCGAGTCGCTCTACCTGATCATCGAGGTGATCGACACGGGGATCGGGATCGCGCCGGAGGACCTCCCGCGGATCTTCGCCCGCTTCGCCCAGGCCAACGCGACGATCAGCCGGCGCTTCGGCGGCACAGGCCTCGGACTCGCGCTCACCCGCCGCCTCTGCCAGCGCCTCGGCGGCGATATCAGCGTCGCCTCGAAGCCCGGCGTCGGCTCGCACTTCCGCTTTTGGATCCCGCTCGACCCGCCCCTGGAGTCCTGAGCGGGCGAGAGAGGGGCGACGAGGGCAAGCGAGAGGTGCGCGGGACGTTCGTCACGGTCTGCTAGTAGTCGTCGACCCACTCGCCGACGGGCACTCCGCGCCCGCAGTGCTCGTCGACGACCCGCTCGCTCTTCGCCTCGTTCATCTCGGCGTAGAAGCCGCGCTGGGTCTCCAGCTGGGCCGGCTCCGGATCGAGGAGCGGATCTTCGCCGGGCGCGACCTCCCGGACGAAGATGTTCGGCCCCTCCGAGCAGCGGCCAAAGCAGTTGTAGTCGACGACCGAACAGCGACCGCGGAGCGTCTCGTCGCCGGCGACGCGGCGCTCGATCAGCTCCTTCAAGAGCTCGCTCTCGTAGGTCACGCCGCAGCTCGGCCCATCGCACACGAGGATCTGGAGACGGGGCTTCGCTTGCTCTTCGGGGCCAGCCATACCGAGGTTGCTATCGGATCGTCGACCTGCCGGCAACCGACGCCAAGAGGTCGGTGGGCACGGTCACACAAGCGCCGCCCAGACCGTCGCAGCGCGAGCGCCCTGCGCTCTCCGACGCTCGCGGCCCGCTCAGCCCCTGCGGCGCTTCGCCCGGGCGGAGGTGCTGACCCGGACGACGAGCGACACGGGACCTCGGCCGTCGACGCCGTAGAAGGCCCCTCCCGACCCGCAGCGACGCGATTTCGCGCGACCCGCGGGCCGAGCACGATGTCGCAGGGGAAGATGGAGCGTCGCCGCCGCCCGCGAGCCCTCGCGGCTTTTTTGCCGCGAGGATCCGCGGCGGTTAGCGTCCGACCATGAGCCTCGCAGGCCCCCTCGAACCAGGTGCGCGCCCTAGTCGACGGCCTGCGCCCCGTGAGCGTGGGCATCACTGCTCCTGTGAGCTCCTGATCGAGCTGAGCCGGTCCGAGGCTGTGCGCGGGATCCTGAGCGAGTACGGCGTCAGCGATCAGGAGCTCGCCCGTCAGCACGCCGAGCTCCACGGTGAGATCGCGAGCGAGCCCGCGGACTGGCGCCTTCGCTTGGCCCAACGCGGCGGCAGCCGCAACCGCGGCGAGCTCGATCAGCTCCTGGCGATCGTCCGCACCGCCGAGAGCCACGCCTATCAGCTCCTCGAGCGGGCGGGGATCGCCGGCCCGCACCTGCGCAAGCTCGTGATCGAGCGGATGCGGATCCTCGGGCCGACCTCCTTCGCCCGCCAGTCGCCCCGCCCCGTCCGCCTGAGCGCCCGCGCCGAGGGCTCCCAGCGGCCTGTCCAGCCGCAGACCTCGATCCGCCGCCCCGCCCCGCAGCCCGCCTCGACGCAGGCCCTGCCCCGTCGACGCCAGGCGAGCGCTCCCCCCCAGGAGCGAGCGACGAGCGAGCGCTCCCCCGAGACCACGAGCGACGTCGAGGCCGAGACCACCTCCGTGAGCGCGGAGCGTCGCCGACCGAAGCTTCAGGCGATCGACCCGCGCACGCTCGCCCCCCTGCACGGGCATGAGCGCCTGCTGCCTCGCCTCGCAGACTCGCTGCTCCGCTCCTCCCCTCGCCCGCCGCTCCTCGTCGGCGCCGCCGGCAGCGGACGCACCCTCGTCGCGACCCACCTCGCCCGCGTCCTCGACCGGCCGGTCTTCCTCCTCAGCGCGCCGAGCTACGAGTCGGAGGGCGAGCTTCGCCATGACCTCGCCGTCGTCGCCAAGAACTCAGGCGTCGCGATCCTCGACGATCTCGACCGACTCCTCGCCGACGCCCCGCCGGAGTACCTCGGCGTGCTCAGCCAGATCTGGACCAGCGGCCGACCGCCGGTCCTGACGATCGTCTCCCACGAGGGTCGCAGCCGCCTCTCGTCGTGGTTGCCTGGCTTTTCGGCCACGCTCGACGTGATCGACATGCCGGCCCTCGAGGGCGAGGATCTCCGCGCGGCGGTCAAGCTCGCCGCACCGGCGGTGCTGGGCGGACACGGCATCAGCCTCACCGCGGACGCCCGCCTCGGAGAGCTCACTCGCCTGGCGGAGGGCTTCCTCGGCGGACCGCTCGCCCTCCCCGGTCGCGCCCTCGACCTGCTCGACCTGAGCTGCGCCCGGATCGCCCGTGAGGGCGGCGAAGAGGTCCACCGCGAGACCTGGATCGACATCGTCTGCGAGCGCACCGGGCTGCCCCGCGAGCGCGTCCAGGGCCAGGGCGGACAGGACATGCTCGACCTCGAGGCAGAGCTCAGCCGCCGCGTCGTCGGCCACGAGGAGGTCATCCACACCTTGGCCCAGCTCGTCCGCCGCAACCGCGCCGGCTTCGGCTCCCAGCGCCCGGTCGCCTCGGCGCTCCTCCTGGGCCCGAGCGGCGTCGGCAAGACCGAGATCGCCAAATCCCTGGCGGCCGCCCTCTTCGACCGCGATGACGCGATGCTCCGCCTCGACATGAGCGAGTACGCGGAGGCCCACGCGGTCGCGCGGATCGTCGGCGCCCCGCCGGGCTACGTCGGCCATGAGCAGGGGGGCGCCCTCACCGATCCGCTGCTCAAGCAGCCCCACTGCGTGATCCTCCTCGACGAGATCGAGAAGGCCCACCGCGACGTCCACCAGCTCCTCTTGCAGGTCTTCGACGAGGGCCGCCTGACCGACGGTCGCGGCCGGACCATCGACTTCCGCCACGCGCTGATCATCATGACCTCCAACCTCGGCTCGGGAGAGCTGATTGAGCTCAAGGTCAAGGCGAGCGCCAAGCGCAGCCGCACGCGCGCCGCCAGCTCGGATCGCCCGGGCGAGGAGGCCGTTCTCAAGGCCGCCCGCGCCGCCTTCCCGACGGAGCTCTGGAACCGGATCGAGGCCCCTCTCGTGCTCCACCCGCTCGGTCGCCGCGAACTCAGCCGGATCTGCCACCGCCTCGTCAAGAGCTCCAGCGACCGCCTCTTCAGCGACCGCGGGATCCGCTACGAGCTCAGCGATGGGGCCTGCGATCTCCTGATCGAGCGCTGCGGCGACGACTCCTCGCTCGGCGCACGTCCCCTGCGTCACCTCCTCGCCCGCACCGTCGAGCCTTTGATCGCCGACGCGGTTCTCCGCGGTCGCGTCCGCGCCGGTATGCGCCTCGACATCGTCGTCGATCGCGACGAGCTCGTCCTCGAAGCCAAGCGCGGCCTGACCGTCGCCCGCTGAGCTGGCGCGCCAGATCAGCGCCGCGAAGGGGCGATCACGACCTCGCCGAGGATCGCCGCGAGGCGCTCGCTGAGCGTCCGATAGAGCTGCCCCGCGGGCCCGTCGAGGGCCTCGAGGTGACCCTCGATCGCCGCCATGTCGCCGCGCGCGACCGGCCCGGTCACCCCCGCCGGGATCCCGAGCCCGAGGAGGTTGGCGAGCGACGAGCGGAGGAGCGACGCGATCGCGTCACGGGCGGCCGATCGCGGGGCGCCCTGAGCTTCGAGCACCGCGCAGGCCTCACCGTAGAGCACGCCGAGGTGGTTCGCCGCGAGGGCGCACGCGCCGTGATAGGCCCGCCGATCGCGATCGTCCAGGCCCTGGAGATCGAGCGCAGGCTGGCCGCCGATCATCCGCCGGGCGACCGCGACCGCGGCCTCATCCCCCTCAACGCCGAAGCTCGCACAGGCGAGGCGTGAGCGCGCCAGCTCCTCGCGGCGCAGGGAGCAGATCGGGTGCAGCGTCGCCACGGGAAGTCCGCCCGCCACGAGCGCGCCGAGGGCCGCGGCGCTGCGGGCCCGGAGCGCGCCGGCGCCGTGGAGCGCTGGCGTACGGAGCCCGCGCGACCTGGCCTCCCGCGCGACGGCGGCGGCGACCGTCGGGATCGCCGGGTCGCCGCAGAGGATCCACAGGGCGTCCGCCTCGGGCTCGCCCTCCTCGCGGGCCAGCGTCGCCTCGCCGGCGACCAGCGCTCGCGCGCCGATCGTCCGGGTCGTCCATCCCCGCGAGCGCAGCCACGGCCCAGCGTGGCTGGCCACATGACCATGTCCGAGGAGCCACACATGTCCCGGCGAGGGTTGACGCAGGAGGAGGAGCAGCGCCGCGGGGACGCTCGCCCGGAGCCCCTCGGCGGCTCCGGGCGCCGAAGGATCCGCCAGCCACGCGCGGACGGCCGTCGACGACACCTCCGGGAGCGCGCAGGCGGCCGCGTCGGTGTAGCCCTTGCGCGGGATCACGATCGGCGGGAATTTTCGTCGGAGGTCGTCGATCCGATGCCAGCGGTCGAGCTCCCCGCGGGCGACGATGTCGGTGCCGATCACCAGGCGGACGTCGTGCGCCGGGTGGCGGAGCGCGAGCTCCTCGAGCAGCTCGATCGTGTAGCTCGGGCCCTCGCCGCGGCGGGCCGCCAGCTCCGCCTCGATCTGGCTGACCCAGACGTCATCGCCATGGCAGGACATCGCCGCACGCGTCCAGGTCAGCCGCTCCTCGAAGGGGGCCATCGACTTGGCGAAGGGGTGCGACCAGCAGGGGGCGACGACCACCTGCGAGGCCAACCCCCGCAGCCGGAGGTAGCTCGGGATCAGGGCATGGCCGAGGTGCGGCGGGTTGAACGATCCGCCGAGGACCGCGAGCACAGGGCGAGGCATGCCGCCGATACTAGGAGGTCATGCACCCCGCGGACACGTCGACCTCCGCTGCGCGCTCGCCGGGGAGCGATCACTCCGGATAGCGGAGGAAGGGTCGGCGACGCGCCAAAAAGGCCTGGCGCGCCCCCTCATGCGCCGCGACCAGCTCCGCGACCGGCGTCTGGGCCTCGATCGCCGCCCGCAGCCAAGGGCCGCCGGCGAGGAGATCGATCGCCGGACGATCGTCGACGAACTCGTAGCGCTCGGTCCGCCAGCGCATCGCCCCGCCGCCGAGGCGCCAGCAGGCCCGCAGCAGCGCCCAGCTCGTCCGCAGGGAGCGGACCTCCGCCGGCCTCCGCACATGGAGCTGGACCCCTCCGCAGCGCTGGCCGCCGAATTTGTGAAAGGTCGGCTTAAACGTGCAGGGCCGCAGGGCCAGGCCGGGGCGGTCCTCCGGGGCGATGGCCTCGGCGAGCGCCCGCCCGTCGATGAAGGGCGCGCCGAAGATCTCAAAGGGGCGGGTCAGCCCCCGGCCCTCCGAGAGGTTCGTCCCCTCGAGCAGGCACTGCCCGGGATAGACCTGCGCGGTCTCGAGGGTCGGCATGTTCGGCGACGGGAGCACCCAGGGGAGGCCCGTCTCGGCGAAGAGCTGCCGCCGACGCCAACCGGCGCACTCGAGCACCTGGACCCGCTCCCGACCGTCGACGCCGCGCTCGGCGAGGGCCATCGTCACCAGCTCCGCCGCGCTCAGACCGTGGCGCACCGAGATGTTGTGGAGGCCGACAAAGCTCTCCTCGCCGGGCTCGATAGCGCCGCCCTCGACCGCCTCATCGAGCCCCCCGAGGGGGTTTGGCCGATCGAGGAGGAGCACCCGCAGCCCCGCCGCGAGGGCGACCTCGGTCGCCAGGAGGATCGTCCACACATAGGTGTAGTAGCGGGCGCCGATGTCCTGGAGGTCGCAGACCAGCCACTGGGCCCCGTGGAACATCGCCGGCTTCGGCCGCAGGCTGTCGAAATCATCGCCGTAGAGGCTGTACGAGGGGATCTTCGCCGGGCCGTCGTCGACCGGCTCCATGTCCTGGGCGGCGGCGTCGAGGCCGTGCTCGGGCCCCAGGAGGGCGACGAGATCGGCCCCGACCCTGGCGCTGAGAATGTCGATCGCGTGCTCGAGCTCGCCGCTGACCGACGCCGGATGACAGAGCAGAGCGACCGGGGCCCCGCGCAGCGAGGGTCCCTCGCCGGCGCAGAGCCGATCGAGGCCGCTGAGAACTACGGGACGCAAGGGAGATCCAGCCATGACCTCAGCCTATGAAGGAGGGAGCCGCCGACCGAATTTCTGCCTCACTCGACGAGATCCAGTCGCACATTGTCCCCGGTGTAGCTTTTTTGGTCACACCAAGTCGTCGTGCAACTCTCCACGGGCGATGCGTGATCCCTTGGCTCCGCTGCCCTCCCCCGCCCTGGATCCCAGCTACTGGGAGTGCACCGTCGCGCCGCGGACGACGCTCGCCGAGTACCCCTCGGAACTCCCTGGAGATCTCCGCGTTCTCGAGGATGAGACCTCCTACGAGCCCATGCGCCTGCTCGGGCGCAACCTCGGCGACACCCACGGCATCGACCGCCGCAGCCGCCGTCGTCACGCCCTCTCCGGCGCCGACAGGGGGGAGCACGGGGCCCGACGCCTGATCTCCGCGGGCCACCGACCGCTCCGCCTCGCCCTCGGCCTGTCGAGCGCCCACGGCTGGGCGATGGTCCAGACCATCAGCCTCGGAGCGACCGGCGTGCTCCTCCACCTCTTGGATCTCCTCCGCCGCGATCTCGATCCGGAGATCGAATCCCTCGGCCGCGGCGCGCTGCGACAGCTCGCGCCGATCCTGGACGCGCCCCTCCACAACCAGGCGGTCCATCGCCACGGCTCGCCGATGGCGACCATCGGCGGCTGTCTCCTCGCCCCCCGGGTGATCGCGGACCTCTCCGCCTGGGCCTCCTGCCCGAGCGGCCGCCGTGGATCGAGCTGCGGCCCCTCGACCGCCCACGCGATCACGCTCCTGATGCCCTCCGCCGACGGTCCGACCCGGATCGAGGGTGAGCTGGTGCCGATGACCGACCCCCGCCCGGAGGTCGTCGCAGTCTCCCTTTCCGAGCGCGGCGTCGCGGCTCTGCGCGCCGCGATGGCAGCGGCCCCGCGCGCCTGACGGGCCTCGGGCGCCCCCGATCGCGCAGCTCAGCGCGGATTCAACGTCAGCCGGGGGGCGACCGCCATCACCGGCACCGTTGACGCCATCCGGGCTTGTCTCTATCCTGCCGCTAGTCTCCTTCTGCACCTCTTCTCGATACCCACACTCGGGACCCGGCCTTGACTCCACCGAAGAAACCAGGAACTGATCTGAGCGCCCTCAAGGCTCGCCTCGCAAAGAAGGCGGCCGGCGACGCCGCGCCCGCCCCAGCGGCGCCAAAGCCCAGCGCAGGGATCCCCGCGCCGGGCCAGGCTCCGCCCAAGCCCAAGGCGAACATCCCCGCGCCCGGACAGGCTCCGGCCCCCAAGCCAAAGGCGGACATCCCTGCCCCCGGTGAGGTCCAGGCCAAGCCGAAGATCGACATCCCCGCCCCCGGCGAGGTCAGCAAGCCGCAGCCCGTCGCTGCGGCCGCGCCCGCCCCGGCGCAGCCCAAGGCTGCTGGCGACGCGTTCGCTGGCGGTGTCGCGGCCTTCGATCCCAACGAAGGTCTGATCGCCGACGTTGGCGGCGACTTCCCGACCAAGAGCAACAAGGGCATCGTCGTGATCGCCGCCGTCGCGGCGCTCCTCTTCGGCGTCGGCCTCGGCTGGATCGGCCACACGATCTCGTCGAAGGGTGCCCTCGTCGAGTCCGGCAAGAAGAAGGGCGCTGACATGCTCAGCGAGGTCCAGCAGGTCGCCGATCTGCGCAAGAAGATCTCGCTGAAGATGGAGGACCTCGCGAAGAAGATGGCGACCGATCCGAAGGCTGGCGCCGCGGAGCTCAAGGAGCTCAACGAGTCGACCTTCGAGCAGCACCCGAAGATCGATCAGCTCTTCGGCTGGCAGCTCGCGGCGGTTCACAAGGCCGGCATCATCAAGACCTTCGAGCTCTACGAGGAGGCCAACGGTCTCAAGACCGACCTCTCGTACCTCGCGACCTTCGTCGAGAACTACTCCGATGCGCTCAAGGAGGGCTCCGGCCCCCGCGTCTTCGCGATCAAGTTCGAGAAGGGCAACGCGATCATCGTCGCCCGTGTCGGGGCCGTCTGCGGCGAGGCTGCCTGCGAGCCCGGCAGCGAGGGCAGCGCGACCGCCCTGCAGATCATCGACAAGGTCGGCGGCGAGCCGGTGACCGCGGCGATCGGCACCGAAGAGGGTCAGGTCATGCCTGTCTCCCCCTCCGGCGGCATGTACGGCTACATCGTCGGACTCAAGCCCGAGAACAACGCCTCCGCCGTCTTCGGCTCGCTGCTCAAGCGGGTCCAGGAGCGCCTCGAGGCGATGAACACCGCCGAGACCCGCGCCCTCAAGGCGCTCAAGAACTACTCGGACGATCCCGACGTCGATGGCTCCGGACAGCCCGAACCGGGCGAGTAGTACCCGCGTCTGGGTGCTCAATCCCGCGAGAGCCGGCCTTCTGGGCTGGCTCTTGCGGTATTACACGTTTGGGCTGATCTTCCTCGCCCTGGTCGGCGCCGCCGAGGGTCACAAGCTCTTCCGCCACTACGCCGCGGGACTGCCCAACCTCGAGGAGATCGCCACCTACGAGACCTCCGCCCCGGGGGTCACCCGGATCTACGGCGCCGACGGATCGCTGCTCGCCGAGCTCGCCAGGGAGCACCGCTCCTACGCGAACATCGACGACATCCCGGCGCCGCTGATCCACGCCTTCCTCGCCGCAGAGGATCGCCGCTTCTACGACCACAACGGCCTCGACTGGCGCGGCCTGGCCCGGGCGACCGTCGCCAACCTCCGCTCCGGCAGCGTCGTCCAGGGCGGATCGACGATCACCCAGCAGGTCGCGAAGGGCTTCTTGAGCGACGACCGCACCCTCGAGCGCAAGCTGCGTGAGGCGATCCTCTCGCTCCGCCTGGAGTCCCGGCTCGGCAAGCCGCGGATCCTCGAGATCTACCTCAACAAGATCTTCCTCGGCCACGGCTCCTATGGGGTCGCCGCGGCCGCGAGCCGCTACTTCGGCAAGCGCCTGGACGAGCTCACGCTCGCCGAGTGTGCCCTGATCGCCGGCCTCGCCCGCGCCCCGTCGCGCTACTCCCCCGTCGCCGACGAGGAGCGAGCGATCCGCCGCCGCGGCGTCGTCCTCCAGACGATGGTCGACGCCGGCTACATCAGCGAGGCCGAGCGGGACGAGGCCAGCGCCGCGCCGATCGTCCTCAGCCAGCGCCCCGACGTCTTCCGCCTCCGCGCGCCCTACTACGCGGAGCACGTCCGCCGGACCCTCCTCGAGGCCTACGGAGAGGAGGCGGTGCTCGGCCGTGGCCTCCAGATCGAGACCCCCGCCGAGGTCGAGATGCACGCCCAGGCCCACGCGGCGATCGACGACCACCTCACGCGCCTCGATCGCCGCCAGGGCTGGCGCGGACCGGTCGCGACCCTGCCCCAAGAGAAGACCCGCGAGCGCTTCGTCGAGCGTATCCGCGGGGAGTACGGCGAGACCCCCTTCGCAGACGATCCCGATCGTTGGCGCCTCGCCCTGGTCACCGAGGTCGAGCGCGCCAAGGCCCTGGTGACGACGGGTCATCAGGTCGCCCTCCTGCCGCTCAAACAGATGAGCTGGGCCGCGGTCTACGACCGCAACAGCGGGCTCAACGATCAGACGATCGACAACGTCGGCAAGGCGCTCGAGGTCGGCGATGTTGTCTGGGTCCGCCCGCTCCGACGTCCGGTCAAGAAGGACAAGCAGCGCGGCGACGGCACGGCGGACGCCAAAGCCGGGACCAAAGCCGGCGCCAAGAAGGGCCCCACCGACGACGCGGCCACCCCCGGCGAAGACGGGGAGCCGACCGCCGCGCCGAGGATGATCGACCGCAACAGCGGGCTTCAGATCGTCGAGCTCGGACAGCCGACCCGGGTCGAGGCGGCGCTCTACACCTTTGACCACCAAAGCGGCTACGTCACCGCGATGGAGGGCGGCGCCGACTACGACCGCTCACAGTACAACCGGACCACCCAGGCCTGTCGTCAGCCCGGCTCGGTCTTCAAGGCGATCTACTACTCCCTCGCCCTCGACGGGAACACCTACACCATGGGTTCAGTCCTGGAGGACAGGCCCTATGAGCCAGAGCCGGACGAGGAGTGGAACCCGCAGAACATCGGCAAGACCCTCGACGGCAAGGTGCTCCTGCGGACCGCGCTCATCCGCTCGCTGAACCTCCCGTCGATCCGCCTCTTCCAGTCCCTCGGCGCCCCGGCGGTGGTCGAGTGGGCCCGCCGCCTCGGCTTCACGACCGAGCTCATCGCCGACCGTGCCCTCTCGCTCGGCGCCTCCTGTGTGCACACGGACGAGCTCAGCCGGGCCTTCGGGATCTTCGCCCGCGGCGGCACCTGGGTCGATCCCGTGTACGTCCGACGGGTCACCGACAAGAACGGCGCGGTGCTGGTCGACAACCGAGCGCCGGACGATCCCGCCGTCGACGTCGCCGGCCGCCTCGACCGGATGGCCCAGCTCGCCCTGGAGCCGCCGGAGCAGACGATCGACGAGCGCACCGCCTTCCTGATCACCCGCCTCCTCCGCGAGGTCGTCACCGCCGGCATCGGCTACCGCGCCCAGAAGATCGGGGTGCCGGCGGGCGGCAAGTCGGGGACCGCCTCCAAGGGGGAGAACACGACGGACACGTGGTTTGTCGCCTTCACCTCGCGCTACGTGACCGCGGCCTGGATGGGGGATGACACCTACGAGCGGTCGATGGGGATCGAGGACGCGAGCTACACCACAGCGACGCCGCTGTGGACCGACTATATGCTCGACGTCGTCCGCGGGATCCCCCACGAGCAGGTCCCGACGTTCCGACCGCCAGGGCTCACGAGCCGCAACGTCGACGCGCGCACCGGCGGCCCGCCGACCCCAGGCGGGGTCTCAGCCCTGCTCTACTTCAAGAACGACCGCCGCGGAGGCGCCGAAGAGGCCGACGTCGACGCCTCCGAGGCCAACCCCTCTGCGCCTCCGACCGCGGACGAGTAAGCCCGCATCGGCCAGCGCCTCGCGACTCCGACGGGCGGCCCCGCTCCAAACCGGCCGAGCTCCGCCACCGCGGCGACATGCTCCACCGCCCAGGGCCCAACCTCTGGGCGGTCGCCCGATCGTCGAGGTGATGAGGTCGCTCCCGACGATGGTCGCCCGCCCGACGGTCCACGACAGGCCGCCTCTTGAGCCCTCGCCGCTGGGGTGCGGGCGGCTGCGGCCTGGGCCGTCGCTGCGGCCCTGGGCCGGACTGCGACGCACGACGCAGAAGCGCCGCGCTGGTCGAGACCGGCGCGGCGCCCTGGGCTTCGCTAGCGTTCCGGCTGCCGGAGCGAGCTACTCGTCATCCTCATCGGAGCGATCCGTGGTGATGATGTTGCCGTCGGCGTCGTACTCGACGTCCGATCCGCCGAGCACATCGCCGACGTCGGTGGAGAAGCCCTCCTCCTCCTTGACGTTCGGCAGACGCTCGCCGATCTGCTGCTCGATGTTGCCGTCGAGGACGGTGATCATGTAGACGCCGTGGACCGCGCTGAGGTCGAAGGAGCGGATCTTCTCGCCGTTCTTCGACGTCCACTCGTTGTAGGTCATGAGCGGGGCGGCGGTCTTCGGGTCCTGCTTGACCTTGGCCTCGGGGCTGATCCCGAACCACTTCTTGAAGGTCTCCTCGACGACCTGGTCGTACTCCTTGCCCCACTTCTCGGTCTGGTAGGCGTAGACGATCTTCCACAGGCCGTTGTCCTTGAAGAAGAAGAACTTCCGCAGGTAGCGGCCGGAGCGGATCCAGACCATCTCCTCCTGGGCGTCGTCCTCGAACTCGTACTGGATCAGGCTGACGTTCCACTTCTGGTTGGCGTTCGACTTGAACTGGACGTTGCCCCGGCGGAGCTCCTCAAGCTGCTCTTTGCGCCACTCGCGGTTCCGGTCCTGGGACATCGGGTCCTTGGCCTTCTTCTGCTTGGCGTCGTACTCAGCCTCGATCTTCTTGCTCAGCTCCCCGAGCACCTGGTCCGGCGTCATGCCCCAGGAGTAGCCCTTGGTGATCGCGTTCACGCCGATCTGCGCCGAGATGCCCGGATCGGGATCGACCATCTTGCAGACCCGCTTCTTCTTCTTGCCCTTGCAGACCTCCTTGGGCTCGGGCTTCTTCAGCTTCTCCTCGGTCGACTCCGTGTCCGGATCGGCCTCGTTGACCCCGTCGAAGTCGGAACCGTCGTCGTCGTAGAGCGAGTCACCATCGTCGCTATCGTCGCTGCTGCTGCTGCCGCCACCGCCGGCGTTGGGGCTCGCGGCCAATTCCTCGTCATCTCCGGGGGTGACGGTGTCATCCTTCTTGCAGCCACTGTCGAGGGCTACGCTGCCGAAGAACGCGAAACTGAGGGCGAGCGATGCGAAGGTAGAGCGCTTGAACATCGGGTCTCCTGGTGCCGCGGACACTATCACGGTGACGAGCGCCCGTCACGCGAGCGACACCGCCGGCCGGACCCGCGGTCGGCCCTGCGGGATCGATCGACGCCGCCGACGACCAGGGCGAATGCGCGCAGACGTCAGCGTCGGCGGATCGCGAAGATGATCTTCTCGGGGTTGTCCTCAGCGACCGAGACCGCGATCTCGGCGTTGACCCGAAATTGGTCCAGCATCGACTGGCACGCCCCGTAGAAGAGGCAGTGGATGCCGGGGCTGCGGACCAGCGCGGGGAGGAGGTCGCCGCTGCTGAGGCGGACCTGGCCGTCGCTGTCGTCGAGCTCGATCGAGCCGCAGTTGCGGGAGGCCAGCGCCCATGCCTGCGGGGCGAGGCGGAGGAGCTGATCCGCCGCGGCCTCCCCGGAGAGGGTCGAGCGCACCTCCGCCATGAGCGGGCGCAGGAGGCCGCTGTCGTAGGTGTCGCGGATGAGCTCCGTCCACAGCTCGCAGGCCCCGTCCTCCTCTAGCACCTCCGCGATCGCGTCGCAGAGGCCGATCATCTCCTCGACCGGCATCCAGTCGTCGGAGCTCAGGCCGCGTAAGCGGGACGCGAGCCCCTTCGTCATCCGCTCGCGGATATCTGCCCCCTTGCCCTCTGGGAGGGCACGAAGGCGGCGAACGGCGATCTTGGCGAAGTGCGCGCGTACAACTGCCTCAGACATCGTTATCCGCGACGCTACCACGGAACCGCCGAGGATCGATCGGGTTGGGCAGGAGTCGCCCCTCGGTCGCTCTGGGGTCGCCGAAGGACGGGCTCGGCGACGGCGGCTACTTGAGCAGCTTGGCGAAGGGATTGTTGCTGAAACCGTCCCCCGATGCCGGCCTATCGGATCTCTCGCGCCGCTGGGATCCGCCCCGGCCCCGGTCTTGCCCCCGGCCTTGGCCTCGGTCCGGACCCCGGTCCGAGCCCCGGTTTTGGCCCCGGTCGCGCCCTCCCCCGCCGCTGGCCTGCGCCCCCGCGCCCCGCTGACCCCCGCGCCCCGCTTGGCCCCCGCGCCCCGCTTGGCCGTCGGAGAGGCGGGCGCTGAGCGCGATCCGCTGGCGCTCATGATCGACGCTGAGCACCCGCACCTTGAGACGATCCCCGGCCTTCGCGACCTCGTTCGGGTCCTTCACGAAGCGATCGGAGAGCTGGGAGATGTGGACCAGCCCGTCCTGGTGCACGCCGACGTCGACGAAGGCGCCGAAGGCGGTGACGTTGGTGACTACGCCCTCGAGGATCATCCCCTCCTCCAGGTCCTTGAGGGTCTGAACATCGGCGCGAAAGCTCGGCGCGGAGAAGCTCTCGCGGGGGTCGAGCCCGGGCTTGCTGAGCTCGCGGAGGATGTCGCGGAGGGTCGGCTCGCCGACCGCGTCGCTGACGTAGCGGCCGATGTTGACGCTCTTCGCCAGGCGCTCGTCGCCGACAAGCTGGGTCAGCTCGACCCCGAGATCCTTCGCGATCTGCTCGACCAGGCCGTAGCGCTCGGGGTGGACCGCGGAGGCGTCCAGCGGGTGCTCTCCGCCGCGGATCCGGAGAAAGCCGGCGCATTGCTCGAAGGTCCGCGGCCCGAGGCCCGAGACCTCGAGGAGCTGCGCTCGGCTGCGAAACGCCCCCTTCTCCTCGCGGTGGCGGACGATCCCCTTCGCCGTCGACGAGCCGATCCCCGCGACCTTGGCGAGGAGCGGCGCGCTCGCGGTGTTGATGTTGACGCCGACGTGGTTGACGCAGCTCTCGACCACCTGATCGAGCTTGCGGCCGAGGAGCGGCTGGTAGACGTCGTGCTGGTACTGACCGACGCCGATCGCCTTGGGATCGATCTTGACCAGCTCCGCCAGCGGATCCTGGAGGCGACGGCCGATCGACACCGCGCCCCGGAGGGTGACGTCGAGATCGGGCATCTCCTCGCGGGCCCCAGGCGAGGCGGAGTAGACGCTGGCGCCGGCCTCGTTGACCGAGACGACGACGACCCCGCGCTCGCCCATCTCCGCCAGCACCTCCCGGGCGAAGCGCTCGGTCTCGCGACCGCCGGTGCCGTTGCCGACCGCGAGCGCCCGCGGCTGACAGCGGGAGATCAGGGCCGCCAGCTCGCGCCGAGCCGCCGCGTCCTTCTTCTCGCCCTGGCCGGGGTAGATCGTCGCGGTCTCGAGGACCTTGCCGGTGGCATCGATCGCCGCGCACTTCGAGCCGGTCCGCAGCCCCGGATCGAGCGCGAGGACCGGGTCTCCGCCGAGCGGCGGCGCCAGGAGGAGCGAGCGGAGGTTGGCGGCGAAGACCTCGACCGCCTGACGATCGGCGCGCATCTTCAGCTCGATCCGCATCTCGGTCTCGATGCTCGGGCCGAGCAGACGCTTGAGACCGTCGGCGATCGCCGCCTCGAGCTCGCCGGCGAAGGGGCTCGCCCGGACGAGGCCCATCATCGCCGCGATCGTCGGCAGGACGGTCTCCGCCTCGATCGCCAGGCGCACCCGCAAAAAGCCGTCCTGCTCCCCGCGGCGGACGGCGAGGTAGCGGTGCGAGGGGATCGTCGCGATCGCCTCTTCGTAGTCGTAGTAGCCCTCGAACTTCGAGGTCGTGCCCTTCTTGTCGAAGGCGACCTTGGAGCGGACGACCCCCTCGCGCGAGAAGGTCTCGCGGACGAGCGAGCGGATGTCCGCGTTCTCGGCGACGGTCTCGGCGACGATGTCGCGGGCGCCCGCGAGCGCCGCGGCGACGTCGGCGACGTTGTGGTCCGGGATCTCCGGGTCCTCACGGACGAACGCGGCCGCTTCCCCCTCCGGATCCCCGCTCTCCGGCTGCTCTAAGATCCGCGCCGCGAGGGGACCAAGGCCGCGCTCGCGGGCGATCGTCGCCCGGGTCCGCCGCTTCGGCTTGTAGGGGAGGTAGAGGTCCTCTAGCGCCGCCTTGGTGGTGCAGGCGCGGATCTTCGCCTCGAGCTCCGGGGTCAGGGAGCCCGCCTCCGTGAGGGTCTTCAGGATCGTCCGCCGACGCTCCTCGAACTCCCGGAGGTAGACCCGGCGCTCGTCGATCGCCCGGATCTGGACCTCGTCGAGATCGCCCGTCATCTCCTTGCGGTAGCGGGCGATGAAGGGGACGGTCGCCCCCTCGGCGAGGAGGCGGATCACGGCCGCGACGCCGCGCTGCGGGAGAGCCAGCTCCGCGGCGATCTGGGGCGCGGGATCGAAGTCGGGGCGAGCGTCGGTCATGGGGGCGGGAGAATGCCGAGCACCCCCGCCCTTGTCCACCGCCTCTCGCTGCGCGAGAGGGCGATACGGGGGCATGGACGACAGCGGAGGGGATCACCCCGGCGAGATCCACGACCTGGCTCAGGACGCGACGCGACGCGCGTCGGCTCGGCCTTGGACCTGCTTGGACTTGGGTTTCTCGGCCTTGGTCTATTTGGCCTCGGTCTTGGTCTTCTCGGCCTTGGTCTTCTCGGTCTTGCTCTTCTCGGCCTTGGTCTTCTCGGCCTTGGTCTTCTCGGCCTTGCTCTTCTCGGCCTTGCTCTTCTCGGCCTTCTGGGGGCTCTTCTTCGTCGTCGGCGAGGGTCCGGGCGCGGCCTTCTTCGCCGCCGCCTTGGCCCGCCTCGATCGCCGCAGCTGATGGACCAGCACCGCGCCCAGGGTCGTCAGGGCTGCGCCCGCCACCAGCATCCCGGCCGCCGGCCAGATCGTCTCCAAGCGACCGTCACAGCCGCCGCTCTCGGATCCGCAGCCGAGCGGTGGACGACCGTCGACCGCCGCGAGGACGATCCCGCCGGCGAGCGTCGGCACGCCGACGCCGATCGGGATCCAACCGTTGAGGCGAGGCGCCGGCGGAGGCAAAGGCGGCGGCGTCACCTTGGCGAGGTTGAGGGCGACGTCGAAGCGTCGGTCGGGCTCGGCCTCAACAACATGGTCCGCGGCGACATAGCCCGCGGCGCTGGCCTCGACCCTGTGGATCCCGGGGCTGAGCACTCGGTCCACCGGCGATCGACCGACAAACTCGCCGTCGATGACCACCCGGGCGCCGCTCGGCTCGGTCGTCAAGACCAGCCGCGGCGCCGCCTCTGGCACCTCCGCGAGCGGGACGAGGAGGCCCGAGGCGCCCTCCTCGATCCGCTCGCAGGCCTCCGCGAGCCCGCACAGGGCGCAGCGCTCGACGAAGGACGAGGCCTCCTCCGGGTCGTCCAGACGCTCCAGGCGAAGATCGAGCGTGTAGTCGCGATCGCTCGCCGAGAGCGCGGCCCACAGGACGTAGTCGACCTCGGCCTCCCGGAGCCTGTCCGCGCAGCCGCCGTCCATGCAGGTGCCCGGACGAACGCCGACCGACTCAGCGTCGATGATCCGCGCGCCGCTGCGGACCAGGCCCTCGGCGATGCTCACGTAGAGGTCGTCGACCGCCGCCCGCGGGGGCGGATCGCCGTCGCCGCGGCGACCGACGATCACGACGCTCGGCCCGAGCATCTTCGCCGCCCGCGGTGGGGCCTCGGCCTCCTCCGGCTGGGTCACCCGCGCCATCGCCCCCGCAGGGAGCCGCGGCGCCTGGGCCCCCGCGGGGCCCCCGAGCGCGAGGGCGAGGAGCGAGGCCAGCAGCGCTGTGCCCTTGGACGGCGATGCAGCAGGCCCGCCCGCGAGGCGAGCCTGACGAGCCTGACGAGCCTGACGAGCCTGACCCGCGACCCCGAGGACAGGCGAGGCGAGCTCGAGCGTGCTCTCGCGCCCGAGCCGACGCCGACGCCGATATGCGTCCTTCACAGCCCCTCCTCCGCCATCATGTCGAGGCGTCGCTGCGCCCTCGGGTCGCCGAGCTCGAGCGCCCGCTCGAAGGCCTCGCGGGCTCGCCTGAGACGGCGCAGCTTGTAGTAGGCGTCCCCCACACGACGGTGATTGGCGCCCTTCTTCGGCGCGACCTCGACCGCCCTCTCGGCCAGGTTCGCCGCCTCTTCGTAGTCACCGCGATCAAAGGCGATGTCGCTGAGGGCGACCAGCGCCGCGAGGTTGCGCGGCTGGACGAAGAGGGTCTGGTGGTAGAGCCGGACCGACTCCGAGACGTCGTCGGCGAGCCGAGCCTCCTCTGCGCGGGCGACCAAGACGCGGGCGCTCGGGCCGGAGGAGCGGACGCCGGGGACCGGTGTGGGCGTGGCCCCCTCGTCGCCGGCTCCGTCGGTCTCCGCCCCCTCGGAGTCCGCCGGCTCCGCCTCGGGATCCAGGCTCGCCTCGTCGTCCGCCTCGGGCGCGGGCTCGGCCGACGCCGAAGGATCCGCCTGCGCCCGGTCCTCGGCGCTGAGGCCGTCACAGACCGTCGCGAGCTCGCTGAGGAACGCGTCGATGTCGACATCGTCGACCTTCGCGAGCTTGCGCAGCGGCGCCGCAGCGGCGATCTGGGCGGTCGAGAAGCCGCTCACCTCGGCCTGCGCCCGGATCTGATTGATCTGGCCGACCGTGACCCGGCCCCGCCGCAGGGCGAGCTCGTGATCCGGCTGAAAGATCAGGGTCTGGGCGTAGAAGTCGCGGGCGAAGGGCTGGGTCCGCGGGTCCTCCCAGTAGCGATCGCCGAGCGCGGCGATGTCCTCGGCGAAGCGAGCCCGGAGCACGTCCGCCTGGAGCCGGGCGATCCCGTGCGCAGGCCCTTCGACGTGCTCGAGCTCGATGATGCGGCGGATCGCGGTCGCCTTGGGATCCCCCTCCTCCGACGGGTAGACCCACTCCGCCTCCCCGCCGTAGAGCGCCGCCTCGAAGGTCGCCGACGCGACCGCCCCGACCTCCGCGGGCGTCGGCCCTGGGCTCGGGCTGAGGAGGGCCGTGAGCCCCATCGCCGCGACCGCAGCCGCGCCGCTCCAGGCCAGCCAGATCGACAGGCGCCGCTCCGCCGGGAGACAGCGGCGCAGCACCGCGAGCATCGACTCGACGTCGGCAAAGCGCTCCGCGGGGTCTCTGGCCATGCCCTTGAGCACCGCGCTGCGCAGGCGCGTCGGCACAGTCCCGCTAGCGCCGCCTGCCCCCTCAGCCATATCGGAGAGGGTGCCGCTGGTGATGCTGTCGCGGAGCTCCGCGAAGCTGGATCCGGCGAAGGGGGGGCGACCAAAGAGCGCGCCGTAGAGCGCGACGCAGAAGGAGAAGATGTCGCTGCGCTCGTCGGTCGCCTCGCCGAGGTACTGCTCCGGGGACATGTAGGCCGGGGTCCCCGCGATCTGCCCGTGGCTGTCGGCGATCCCGCGAGCGAGGCCAAAGTCGGCGACCTTGGCGACCCCGTCGTCGCTGATGAGCACGTTCTCCGGCTTGAAGTCGCGGTGGACGATCCCGGCGCGGTGGGCCGCCGCGAGGCCCTCCCCTGCGTCGATGAAGCGACGGAGCACCTCGTACCAGGCCTGCGGTGTCTCCTCGAGCCACTCGCCGAGGGTCCGCCCCTCGACGTACTCCATCACCAAAAAGAGCTGCCCCTCGTGGGTGCCGAGCTCGTACACCTGGACGACGTGGACGTCCGAGAGGCGAGCCATCGCCTGCGCCTCGGAGACCAGGAGGGAGCGATCGATGCGGCTGATGCCGCCGCTTGTGTGGAGCAGCTTGATCGCGACCCGCCGGGCCAGCTCCTCGTCGAACGCGGCGTAGACGGTCCCCATGCCCCCGCTGCCGAGCCGCCGGAGGATCGCGAAGCGACCGATCCGCCGCGGCAGCGCCCCCTCCGGGGCCCTCACCCGGTGCCCCGAGACCCGGGTCATCGTCATGCCCACGCCGCTCGGACCGACGGCGCCCGGCAGCACCGGATCGCTGGCCTGGTGCGGACGGCTCTGCCCGCCCGCATCGACCGTGTCACCGAGCGGATGCACCGCAGGGCCCGCAGGATCTCCGCTCGCCCGGGTCTCCCCCGCGGAGCTGGTCGCACGCACATCCGACGCGAGAGTCGCGTCGGGGATGGCGTGCCCGCGCCTCCCCGCGCGTGCTCGCGAACCGAACGTCACGATCGGCAAGATAGCCCCCTTCTACGACCACCTGCGGAAATTCCTGAGGTCACGTCGCGCCCCGCAGGATCGCAAACGCGCGCCCGAGCGCGCAGATCAGCGCCTCCGCGCGCTCGTGGCCCCCAGGCTGGCGGGGTCCGGCGCTCAGCGCCGCGCGCAGCGGCCTCGCCCGCGGAGAGACTCGCGAGCCCTGGAGCAACCGAACGCGTCCCCCTGCGACGCGAGCCGACCCAACGCCGACCCAACGATCGGCCGCATCCCCGCAGCGCGAGGCTGTCCACGAGCCGCCTCGCCGCAGGTTTGCACCTGCATGAACTCAGACCCGGAGACGCCCGCCGTCGCTCGTCGTCAACGCCTCCCGGAGCCGGCGGAGAGCTTCGTGGGCCTGACGTGGCGTCAGGTCGTCGGGATCCATCGCCCGCAGCGAGCCCAGGATCTCCTCGGCGGGACCGTCGAGGCGCGAAGCGCGAGCGGGCACCTCGACCTCGTCCAGATCATGGACGCTCTCGGACGGAGCGACCGGCGCGAAGAGGTCGAGCTGCGGCCCGCTGCCGAGGCGCTCGTCCGCCTCGAGGCGCGTCAGGATCCGCTGCGCTCGACGGAGCACCTGGGCGGGCAGCCCCGCGAGGCGACCGACCTGGATCCCGTAGCTCCGCTCGGCCGCGCCGGACTCCAGGCGGTGGAGGAAGACGATGTGCCCGCGCTCCTCGTGGACCGCGACGTGGATGTTGCGGAGACCGGCGAGGCGATCGGCGAGCCCGGTCAGCTCGTGATAGTGGGTCGCGAACATCGCCCGACAGGCGATCTGATCGTGGAGGAACTCGGTGATCGACCAGGCGATCGCGAGGCCGTCGTAGGTCGCCGTCCCCCGGCCGATCTCGTCGAGGAGGACGAGGGAGCGGTTGCTCGCCTGGCTGAGGATCTGGGCGGCCTCACGCATCTCGACCATAAAGGTCGACTCGCCGCGGCCGAGATCGTCGGCGGCGCCGACCCGGGTAAAGACGCGATCGACGATCCCGATCTTTGCCCGGACAGCGGGGACAAAGGAGCCGGCGTGGGCGAGGATCGCCAGGAGCGCGACCTGCCGCATCACCGTGCTCTTGCCGCCCATGTTCGGGCCGGTGACCAGGAGAAAGCGGGCGTCTCCGTCCTCCTCGCCGCCGCCGGCTCGGATCGAGATCGAGTTGGGGACGAAGCGGCCCGAGTCCATCATCCGCTCGACGACCGGGTGGCGCCCCTCCTCGATCTCGAGGATCGGCTCGTCGACGATCTCCGGGCGGACGTAGCCGTTGGCCTCAGCGATCTCGGCGAGCCCGGCGAGGGCGTCGAGGGTCGCGAGCCGCTCGCCGAGCTGGCACAGGCGCTCCGCGGCGTCGCTGACCTGTCGCCGCAGCGCCGAGAAGAGCTCCTGTTCGCGGACCAGCGCCGCCGCCTGGGCCCCGAGGACCGCGCTCTCGTGGCCCGCGAGCTCCGAGGTCACGTAGCGCTCGGCGTTGACCAGGGTCTGCTTGCGCACGTAGTCGGCGGGGACCTTCGCGGCCTGGGTCCGCGGCACCTCGAGGAAGTAGCCGAAGACCCGGTTGTGCTGGACCTTGAGGTTGTGGATCCCGGTCCGCTCGCGCTCGCGGGCCTCGATCGCCGCCAGCGCGTCGCGGCCGCCGTCGCGGAGCTTGATCTGGTGATCGAGGGCCTCGTCGGCGCCGGCGCGGATCATGCCGCCGTCGCGGGTGTGGTTCGGCGGCTCGTCGACCAGGCTGCGCCCTAGCTCGGCCATCAGGTCGGCGAGCAGGTCCTCGCCGAGATCCAGGCTGGGCGGCAGGGCCATGTCCGTGCGTCGCCCGCTGAGCTCAGCGAGCAGCTTGGCGATCCCGGGGAGCGCCTGGAGAGAGGACCGCAGCGAGCCGAGCTCGCGGGGGCTGACGGTGCCGAGGCGAGCCCGCGCGGCGAGGCGGATCACGTCACGGACATCACGCAGCCGCGAGAGGAGCTCCGAGCGCGACCGCGGCTCGGCGAGGAGCGCCTCGATCCCGTCCTGACGGCCGCGGATCGCCGCGATGTCCCGCAGCGGCGCGCCGATCCAGGCCCGCAGCATCCGCGCGCCCATCGCTGTCCGGGTCGCGTCGACCGCCCAGAGCAGGGTCCCGCGCTTGCTCTGCTCCCGCATCGTCTTGAAGATCTCGAGGTTGCGCAGCGAGGCGTCGTCGAGGATCAGGTGATCGCTCGGGCTCTGCTGGCGGAGGCGATGGAGCAGGAGCGTCTGCCCGGGCTGGGTCGCCTCCGCGTAGGCGAGGCAGAGGCCGGCGGCCCGCTCGAGGCCGCTGGCGAGGCGCTCCCCGCCGCTCTCCTCGACGAGACGACGGACCCGCGCGAGCACCGAGGAGGCGATCCGCTTGCTCGTGTGCCCCTCCAGCCGCGGACAGTCGGGCCCGAGCACCTCCTGCAGCCAGTCGTGGATCGCCGGGTCGGCGACGATCTCCCGCGAAGCCAGGCGCGAGAGGTCCGCCTTGAGCGCGCTGACATCCGCCGCCCGCATCACCAGGAACTCGCCGAGCGAGACGTCGAGCGCGGCGATCGCCACCGGCCCGCCGGCGCCCTTCTCGGCGACAACCGAGACCAGATAGTTGGGCTCCTCGCTGCGCAGGTGCTCCTCGTCCAGGAGCACCCCCGGGGTGACGACCCGGACCACCTCGCGGCGGACGATCTTGCTCTTGCGCGCCTTGGCCTCCTCCGGCGACTCCATCTGCTCGCAGATCGCCACCTTGAAGCCGCGCTCGATCAGGGTCCGCAGGTAGCCGCCGATCGCGTGGTAGGGCACCCCCGCCATCGGCACGGGATCCTCGGACTTCTTGTCCCGCGAGGTCACGGCGATGTCGAGCACAGGACCGACCGTGATCGCGTCCTCGAAGAACATCTCGTAGAAGTCGCCCATCCTGAACATCAGGATCGAGTCGGGATAGCGCCCCTTGATCTCGAGGAACTGGCGCATTACCGGCGTATCAACGTTGCTGTGGGGCGCGGGCACGCCGGGGTTGTAACTCAATCGCCGCGCCGGATCATGCCCGCGAGGCCCGCGTCTGACCGGCGGGACACCCCGCCGACGGAAGCATGAAATAGCAGTTAGCCAGCAAACATCGACGGCCGACAGAGAGCCTCCTCGGCCCGCCCGCAGGCCGTCCTCCATGTGGACCGAATCGCAGGCGCCGGAGACGCTGAACCGAGGTCGACCTCCCCCTGGGACCCTGAGAACGCGGCGAGCGGACCCAGCCTTCGCCGGACCCGCCCGCGCTCCCCGAGCTCGGCCTCACCGTAGGATCTGAGAAGGACCCGCCCGTGCTTCCCGAGCTCGGCCTCCCCGTGGGATCTGAGAAGGACCCGCCCCTGCTCCCCGAGCTCGGCCTCACCGTGGGATCTGAGAAGGACCCGCCCGTGCTCCCCGAGCTCGCTCACACCGCGGAGCCTGAGAACGCAGCGAGCGGACCCAGCCTTCGCCGGACCCGCCCGTGTTCGCCGCGGTCGACCTCACTTGGGGACGACGTAGGCGATGATCTCTTCGCGCTTCTCGAACTCGGACTTGGCCTCGAGCGCCTTGTCCCACTGGGTGAACTCGCCGATCCGGACCCGGTGCCAGCTCCGGCCCTGGACATCGCCGACCTCGACGCGGACGTCGTGCCCGTTGCGACGGAGCTTGTCGGCCATCTTCTCGGCGTCCGCGGCGTCCGCGTAGGCCTTGAGCTGGAGGGTGAAGACTCGCTTCTTCGCGGCCGTCGGCGCCGCCTCGGCCTTCTCGGTCCCGGACGCCATCACCGTATCGTCCTTGATCCCCTCGCCCTCGCCCTTCGCCGTCTCGGCCGCCGGAGCCTCGGCCTTCGGCGCCTCCTCCTTGGCGGCGACCTTGACCGTCTCCTTCGGGGCCTTTACCGCGGGCTCAGGCTCCGGATCCGCCTTGCTCAGCACGGCCGGCAGCGGACGCTTCGCGACCCGCGGCTTGCTCGCCCCGCTCGCCGCCGCGCGCTCGGCCTTGACCGCCTTCTCGTCCCGCGGGGGCGTCTCCGGATCCCGCGTCTCCGGCAGACCTGCCGTCGCCGGCTCCGCGATCCCATCCTTGAACGCGAACGTGTCCGGAGCCTCGATCGGGATCGCATCGTCCTCCGCGAGCGCGTCCAGATCCGCGGACTTCTCCGCGATCACCGGCCCCTCCGCGCCGGGGACCCCCAGGTCGGCACGCCCGACCGTCACCCCGAGGGCGAAGACGAAGCATCCGACCACCGAGAGGCCGAAGAAGAGGAAGAAGATCTGTCGATTGTCGAGGGCGAACTCGACCTGGCGGGTGCTCTCTTTGGACATGGGCCGCTCCTGAATCACGAACTAGCCAAACACAGGTACGACGACCCCGCCGGAGCGCCAAAAAAGCCGACAAAGGGAGCACCCCCCAGGGCGCCCTCACGAAGCGCACCGCCCAACATCGACGCCAACCAACCTTCCGACCTCCCCGCGCACAGCACCTCTGCCCCCAACACCCAACCTTCCGCATCGCCACCTCCCCACGAAGAGCCCCTCGGCCCCCGATACCCAACCTTCCGCCTTCGCCACCTCCCCACGAAGAGCCCCTCGGCCCCCGATACCCCACCTTCTGCCGCCGCCCCGCGACCTCCCCACGAAGAGCCCTCGGCCCCCGATACCCGACCTGTCCACCTCCGCATCGCCACCTCCCCACGAAGAGCCCTCGGCCCCCGATACCCAAGCTCACTCTCCTGAGAAGGACGAGCTGGGGGACGGGCGAGGGGGGCAGCGCGAACGAGTCTAGGACGTGCGTCGACCCCTTGGAACAAGGGGGCGACGCATGCTCCGACCTGTCTGAGAGAGTGCTGCCCCCCTCGACCGGCCTACGCCTCAGCCTCCTCCCTCCCCTCACAGCCCCCGCCCTCAACCCTGCAAGACGAGCACCTCAGCCCGCAAGCCGAGCGCAAGCCGAGCACCTCAGCCCCGCAAGACGAGCACCTCAGCCCCGCAAACCGAGCACCTCAGTCTGCGCCATCGACAACCGCCGACGCGACCGACCCGCACGGAGCTCCGCGAGTCTCCTCGCCACCGCCGAGCTACTGAACGATCCGCAGCTGCGGCGCCGGATCCCGCAGCTTCGCCGGCGTCTTCCCCTCAGGAAGCGCCCCGTTCGGGTTCGTCCCGCGGCGGATGATCTCCGTCGTCGGCGGGTAGTTCAGGTCCCAGCTCTCCGTGTCCACCACATCGTCCCCGCGGTAGAGCAACCGCTTGCGGGTGACCTTAAAGCCACGTTTGCCCTGCTGGGCGATCGCCGTCGCCCCGACCCGCAGCTTCGGATCGTCGCGGTACACCGTCCGATACGGGATGACCTCCTCGAGCTCGCGCTCGAAGGCCACGCGATCGTAGGGCCGCTTCGGCCCGAGCACCTCGACCGTCACCTCGCCGCCGGAGACCGCCGTGTGGAGCACGACCGGGTAGTCGAAGGGGTTCTTCAGCTTCATGTCGATCGCGCCGTAGACCACGGTCGAGTCGAGGCCCATGTCGACGTAGGAGCTCGGGCGGCTGTGCGGTCGCGAGTGGACCAGCTCTAGGCCGCCGAAGAAGGCCGCCCCGTAGAGGGTCGACGAGATCTGGCAGATGCCGCCGCCGACCACGTCGACCAGCTCGCCGGCGGTGATCCCCGGCGCGTAGCGGTAGCCCATCTCCGGGCTGCGATCGCCGACCACGTCGTTGAACGACATCGCCTCGCCGGGGAGCAGGACCTTGCCGTTGAGCGCGGTCGCCCCGAGCTTGAGGTTGTGGTTGCGATCGAAGTGATCGTTGTCCGCCTTGTAGCGGGTCGAGAAGGTCCCGAGCACCTCGCTGATGTCGAGCGAGCCGGCGATCTCCGCCAGCGGATCGTCGTCGACGGGGGGCCGAGGCGTCACCACGAGATCGATCGCCTTGGCCCCCGACGCGAGGCCGACCGCGACCGTCGACAGCGAGTCAAAGGCGAGGAGCGAGGTCCCCGGGGTCGCCGGCAGGACCCTGCGGGCGTCGAAGTCAAAGCGGGTCGGCAGCGAGGGTCGCTCCACCGCCGGCGCCAGCTCTAGGAGGCGGTCGAGCGCCCGCTTCTCGTCAAAGCGGTAGCCGACGGCGATGTCGACGTCGCCCCGCTCGGCGGCGGCGCGGGCCTGCAGGTCCGCGAGCACGTCACCGCTGCGACCGACCGCGAGCGTCGCGGCGATCGCCGCGTCCGGGCTCGGCAAGGCCCCCAGCTGGCGGGCTGTCGTCATCGTCGTCGCGTCTCCGGCGCGCAGCTCTAGGGGGCGCTCCAGGCCGCCTGCGACCACCTTGGCCGCGAGCTCGCCGAGCTCATCGGCCTCGCGCCCGCCGACGTCGACGCCGCCGAGGCGAACCCCGGGGAGCACCCGCGAGTCGTCGATCGTCGCCCGGTAGTCACCGACGAGCACGGCCGCCACGCCGACCCCTGCGGCGAGCATCGCCAGGGTCTCGGCGACGGCGAAGGCGCGGACGATCCCGCGGCGTCGAGGCTTGGGTGAGCCCTCGAGGGCCGCCTCCGGGCTGACCTCCACCGCCGGAGAGGCCACGGCATCGGCCGCGGCGACCGCAGGCGCCCGCTCTGTCCTGCCCGCATCGACCGCTCGGGCCCTCCGGGGACGCGGGCGCGTCCTCGCCCGCTCATGACCTTGCTTGGCGTCGCTCATCACTCGCTGGGGCGCACGCTAGCGACCGATCCGCGCCGATCCAAGAAATCGACGAAGTCCGCAGGGAACCTCCGCTCCCGCGTGCGGTCCATAAGGGGTATGACTGCTCCCATGTCCGGCCCCGCGCTCCCCCAAGGCTATGGACCCCGGCGCCGTCGGGTCGCCCCCGCTCACAAGCTGTGGATCGCCGTCGTGATCGCCAACCTCGGCGGGATCCTGCTGGCGGTCTGGACCGCAGGCCTGCTGCGCGCGATCCCGGCCGACCCGAGCACGGACACCTGGCTCTTCATCGCCTACTACGGGGCGATGGTCGTCGCCGCGATCGCCGACGCGCTCTGGCTCGACGAGGTCATGTTCAAGGGCGCCTTCCGCCTGACCCACCTCCAGGGCAAGACCGCCGACACGGTCCGCCCGACCGAGGACATCGGCACCGTCGTCGCGACGACCCGCCGCTCCTCGCTCTCGTTCCCGGTGCTCCTGATCCTCAGCGGCGGCCTCACCTACTTCGCCTTCAACTTCGTCAACGGCAACTTCAACTTCTTCTGGCGCAACCTCGGGGTCCACCTCGCCGACCTCCGCGGCGACGCCCCCGAGGAGCAGAGCAAGCGCCTGAGCGCGATCGCCGAGCTGTCGATCCGGCGAGCGCCGCAGGATCGGACGATGGTCCCGCGGGCGCTGATAGGTCAGCTAGACCGCGGCGGCGAAGAGGCCGTCTGGGGCGCGTGGGCCCTCGGACGCTTCTCCGACATCCCGGGGCGTCAGCGGACGCCGATCTACGAGGCGCTGATGGCCGCGAGCCGCAAGGGCGACCCGAAGCTCCGGCGCGAGGCGACGATCGCCCTCGCCCGACTCCAGTACCGGCCGATCAGCAAGACCCTGTCCGAGGAGCTCGAGGCGACCCTCAGCGAGCAGCCCAGCGATCACCGCTTGATCTACAGCTCCGGCTGGGTCCAGTCGATGGAGTCGGTCCCGGGCCTCTCCAAGCTCCTGCGCGGCGACGATCCCGAGGCCCAGCGCTTCGCCGCCTGGGCCCTCTCCCAGCACCGCGATGAGAAGGACGGGCGCGAGGTCGTCCGGATCCTCGAGGACCGCCTGCCAACCGCGTCCTTCTTGACCCGCTGCGCGATCATCCACGCCCTGATGATCACCAGCGACGAGGCGTCGAACCTCGCGCTGATGCACGCCCACGACATCGCCTCCGCCGAGGAGCGCGACACCGAGTGTCCGCTGCTGACGATCGACCTCCGCCCCGACGGCCAAGGCGAGGCGGTCCGCCTCCTGGAGCCGGTCGACACCTACGAGATGAAGATCCTGACGTCGATGGGGGCCGCCCGCGCGACCACGCCAGAGATCCGGGCGAAGGTCGAGCCGTGGCTCGTCCGCGTCGTCGGCGAGTCGGAGGAGGGCAGCCTCAAGAAGTCGCGGACCCTCTCGCTCCTAGAGGGGATCCGAGCAGGTCGCAACGACGCCGAGGGCGCAGCTCCTGCCCCCGAGGCGGACAAGTAGAGACGGCTCCCCCGCGACCATGCTCCGCCCGCGCCGTATCCTGCCGCTCCTCGGCCTCGTGTCCCTCTTGGGCGCGCCTGCGCGGACGATCGCGGCGGAGCCGGAGGGCCATCGCTGGCCGCTGTGGCCGACCGAGCTCGATCGGATCGGCGCCCCGTTGCTGAACGACGCCCCCGAGAGCGAGCGTCGCACCGCGCTCCACGCCCTCCAACCCTACGCGACGCCGCTGGTGGAGCCGCTGATCCTCCGGGCGCTCGAGGACCCCTCGCCGCAGATCCGCCGCGACGCGCTCCAATCCTGCGCCGACCGGCAGATGCTCGCCTGTGTCGCGACCGCCGAGCGGCTCTGGGCGCAGCCCCTCGGCGACCTCTCCGGACGGCTCTACTCCCTGCGGCTGATGCTCCTCGACGCGACCCCCGCGCGGATCAGCCTGGTCCTCGGCGCGCTGCGGGAGAACGCCCCGCTGCTCCGGATCGAGGCCGCGAGGCTGCTCGGCGTGACCGCACTGCCGGCGGAGCACGGCCCTCAGGTTCGGGCCGCCCTGGTGGCCAAGCTCGCCGACCCAGACCCCGAGGTCCGCCGCGCCGCCGCCCGCAGCCTCAGCCTCCTGGGCGCCCGCGAGGCGACCCTGGTGCTCGCGCGGATGCTCGAAGACCCCGACCCGCAGATGCGCCGCGACGCCGCCGAGGCCCTCGGCAGGATCGCCGATCCGCGAGCGTTGCCGGCGCTCCTCCGCGCCCTCGACCGCGGCGACGAGGCCTATGTCGTCCGCGCCCTCCTCGACGGTCTGATCCGTCAGCCCGGGATCGAGGTCGACAGACGGCTCCTGGAGCTCCTCGACGCGCCCCCCGACGGCCTCAAGAACTCCGGGATCGCCCAGGCGATAGGCGACCGCGAAGCCCCCTCGCGGGAGCTCCTCGACGGTCTCCTCCTCCGACTTCGGGAGCCCTCGCTCCGCTCCGATCTTCTCACCGCCCTCCTTCATCTGGGCGACGAGGCCCTGCCCGCGATCCAAGCGGCGATCGATCGCGGGGTCGAGCCAGAGCTGGCGATCGAGCTTGAGCGCCTCATCCGCGCCCGAAACCTGCCGACGGGGCCTCCGCCCCGCAGCCGCGAGCGCCTGCCCGCGGCCGACGAGCGCCAGGCCTGGCACGAGCGTCTCCAGCGCGGCGAGCCGCGGCGACTCCAGGCGGCCGCCGCCCTCGGCGCGCTCTCTCCCCCTTGGCTCCTCGCGGCGGTCTCCGGCGCCCTCCCGGCCACGGGTGACGCCGTCGGCGACCGGCCCTGGCTCGTCGCCCTCGCCGTCACCCAGACCAAGGCGCCGCCCCGAGAGCGTCGCCTCTGGGCCGCCGTCCTCCAGCGCGCTCAGGACCCGCGCCGCAGCGTCAGCGACCGCTGCCTGGCGATCGCCGCGGCCGGCAACATGCCGAGCTCGGCGAGGGCCGCCTTCGGCGATCCCCTGCGGACCCTCGCGGCCGACCGGCGAGCCGCGATCCGGAGCTGCGCAGCCTTCGCCCTCGGCCGCATCGACGGCGCGACCCCGCTCCTCGCCGCCCTCCTCGACGATCCCTCCCCCCGGGTCCGGGCCGCCGCTGCCCTCGCCCTGACGCAGCCGCGACCCAAGGAGCCCAAGGCGATCGCGAGCCATCTCGCCTGGATCTCGCTGGAGGACGCCGACGGCCGGGTCCGCGAGGCTGCGGACCTCCCGCGGCGGGCCCCCTCCGCGCGCCCTCCCCCCGCACGACTCCTGACAGGCCCTGCGGATCCAGCGGCGCCCGGCTGGCTCACGGTGGTCGCCGACGGGCGGCGCCTACAGGTCCCCGCGCAGACGACGGGGACCCTCACCTGGGCGTTGGTCGCGGATCCGCGCATCGAGCCAGTGGCGACCTCGCCGGAGCCTGGGGAGGCCAGCGACGACGAGTGGATCGAGTAGCCCGAGGGCCTGGCGACGAATGACAGGAAATATTGCATCGATATCAAAATCCTGTCACAGGCCTCACCCTGTAGCGCATCTCCAGCACAATCTATTGAAATTATTGTTTTTATCGACAGGTGCGTGATCTGCATTAGTAGCGGGCATGTCGACCGCAACCGCCACCGACTTCGTCGAGCTGACCACCCCGCACATGCCGCAGCTCTTCCGGATCGGGATGCGCCTGACCCACCAGCCGTCCGAGTCCCAGGACCTCGTCCAGGAGGCCCTGACCAAGGCATGGGCCAGCTGGGGCCGCTTCAACCGGGACGGCAGCCTCGGCGCCTGGCTCTCGCGGATCCTCGTCAACACCTTCATCTCCCGCTGCCGCCACCAGAAGGTCGTCAACACCGCCGCGGCCCGGAGCGACCTCGTCGAGCACCTCTTCGACGTCCGCCGCCTCGAGGCGGCCAATGATCCCGAGCATTGCTGGCATCGCGACGATCTCTCCGACGAGGTGGTCTCTGCGCTCGACACCCTCCCGGATCGCTTCCGCGAGGTCGTGGAGCTCGTCGACCTCCAGGGCCTCCCCTATCGCGAGGCGGCACAGCAGCTACAATGCCCCGTCGGCACGGTGATGAGCCGCCTTCACCGCGCCCGCCGGCTCCTCCGCTCAGAGCTCGGCACCTTCGCAAGGGGCTACGGCCTCGGCCTCGCGGCGAGCGCCTGACCCGATGAAAAGCCCCCGCCTCGCACACCTCGGACTCGCCACGCTCCTCGCCGCGCTCCCCTCCTGCGGCGACAAGGAACCGGCTCCGAACAACGCTGCGCAGGCCGAGAGCGCTGGCGGGGCTGGCGATGGGGCTGGCGATGGGGCTGGCGACGCGCAGCAGGGGCGAGCTATCGACTTCCGCGGCGAGACCCTGCGCGGTGAGCCCTTCGACCTCGCCGACCTCCGCGGCGACGTCGTCCTCCTGAACGTCTGGGCGAGCTGGTGTGAGCCCTGCAAAGAGGAGCTGCCGACCCTCGCCGACCTCTACCGCGAGCGCGGCCATGAGGGCCTCAAGGTCGTCGGCGTCAGCATCGACGCCGTCCGCGCCCACAACGAGGTCCGCCGCCTCGTCCAGGAGCACCGCGTCCCCTACCCGATCGTCCTCGATCCGAAGAGCACGATCGTGCCGATGCTGAAGGTCAACGGCTACCCGACCACCGTCATCATCGGCCGCGACGGCGCGGTCCGCTGGCGCCGCGACGGCCTGATCGAGCGCGACGACCCCGAGGTCGCCGGCGAGCTCAAGGCCGCCCTCGAGGCGCCCAAGCCCGGATGATGCGCCGCCGGTGGACCCGTCGCGTCCGCGGACTCCTGCCCAGAAGGACAGGCTCACCTCAGGCGGTCGGCTCTGCGACGAGCGCCCCGGTGACCGGCTCTGGACGATCCTCTTCGACCCGGCGGTTCCGGGAGAGCGGCCGCCGCACGGGGGCCAGCTTGCGACCGGCGATCACATCGCGGACCTCCTCGACGGTCAGGACCTCGCGCTCGACCAGCATCGTCGCGACCCGCTCCAGCGAGTCGTAGTGGGTCGTCAGGATCTCCTTGGCCCGCTCGTACTGCGTCATCACGGTCGCGCGGACGGCCTGATCGATCGCCTGGGCGGTCGCCTCGGAGTAGTTCGGCCCGCCCTGGATGTCGCGGCCGAGGAAGGGCTGCGACTCCGCCTTGACGTAGGCGATGGGTCCGAGCTCGTCGCTCATGCCCCACTCGGTGATCATCCTCCGGGCCAGCTGCGTCGCCCGCTCGATGTCGTTGCTCGCGCCGGTCGTCTTCTGACCGTTGAGCGCGACCTCCTCGGCGAGGCGCCCGCCCATCAGGATCGCGATCTGGGCCTCGGCGTGGTTGCGGTCGAGGCTGTAGCGATCCTCCTGGGGGAGCTGCTGGGTCAGGCCGAGGGCGCGACCGCGGGGGATGATCGTCACCTTGTGGATCGGGTCGACGAAGTCCGGCGGCAGCATCATCGCCACCAGCGTATGTCCGGCCTCGTGCCACGCGGTGGTCCAGCGCTCCTTCTCGGAGATGATCGCAGAGCGGCGCTCGGAGCCCATCAGGACCTTGTCCTTCGCCCGATCGAAGTCGTCCTCGAAGACCCGGTCACGGCCCTCGCGGGCGGCCAAGAGCGCCGCCTCGTTGACCAGGTTCTCGAGATCCGCGCCGGAGAAGCCGGGGGTGCCGCGGGCGACGACCGAGAGGTTGATCTCGTCGTTCATCGGCACCCGGCGGGTGTGAACCTTGAGGATCTCCTCGCGACCGCCGACGTCCGGCAGGCCGACGATGATCCGACGGTCAAAGCGGCCGGGGCGGAGCAGCGCCGGGTCGAGGACGTCGGGGCGGTTGGTCGCGGCGATCAGGATGACGCCGTCGTTGCCCTCAAAGCCGTCCATCTCCACCAGGAGCTGGTTTAGGGTCTGCTCGCGCTCGTCGTGACCGCCGCCCATGCCGGCGCCGCGGTGACGGCCGACGGCGTCGATCTCGTCGATGAAGATGATGCAGGGGGCGTTCTTCTTGCCCTGCTCGAAGAGGTCGCGGACCCGGCTCGCGCCGACGCCGACGAACATCTCGACGAAGTCCGAGCCCGAGATCGAGAAGAAGGCGACCCCCGCCTCGCCGGCGATGGCCTTGGCGAGGAGGGTCTTGCCGGTGCCGGGGGGGCCCATCAGGAGCACTCCCTTGGGGATTCGGCCGCCGACGCGGGTGTACTTGCGGGTGTCGCGGAGGAAGTCGATGATCTCCTCGACGTCCTCGCGGGCCTCGTCGACGCCGGCCACGTCCTTAAAGGTCACCTTGGTCGTGTGCTCGTTGAGGAGGCGGGCCCGGCTCTTGCCGAAGCTCATCGCCCGGCCGCCGCCGGCCTGCATCTGCCGCATGAACATCACCATCAAAATGACGATGAAGATCATCGGCAGCCACATCAGCGCGAACTGGAGGAGCGCGCTGTCCTCCTCGGGCTCGACCTTGTAGTCGATCCCCTTCTCGCTGAGCTTGTCGTAGAGGGTGTCCGAGAGCGGCCCGGTCACCTCATAGGCCCGACCGTCGAGCTCGTAGGTGATGCCGACGTGGGCCGGGTGCACCTGGATGTCGAGCGTCGTCCCCTCCTTGAGGGTCTCCCAGTCGGTGTCGACCACCTCCATGAACTTGGCGTAGGTGACCTGCTTCACCTCTTGGCTGCTGTTGAGCATGTTGGCGAGGGCCAACACGGCCACGATCAAGCACAACCAAACCAGGAGCGTCTTTGTCTGCTGCTTCACAACGGAGGGGAGCGCGGGAATGCCGCTCGGATGCGCAGCATAGCCGCGGCCTTGGGGGGGGTCAATGGTTGTGCGACGGTTCAGGCGGTGGCCTCCGCGCCCACAGGCCGCTGCGGTCGAGCCCTACGCGGACCGAGGGACGGAGATCCCACGAGTGAGGCCGAAGCGCCGCCCCATGGGTCCCACGGGCGGCCTCGCGGGCCATGAGCGCGCGATCCAACGCGAGGATGATCCGCTCTGAGAGGGCGTCACGGTCGGCGCCGCCCCGAAGGGCGATCCGACGGAGCACCCGGGTGCGGACCGCCCGTGGCAGCGCGGCGAGACCGTCGCATCGCCAGCGCAGACGGCCGCCCTCCTCCGGCAAGCGTCGGGACGCCTCCTCGGCTGAAGACCACTGAAGGAGCGCCTCCTCGGCGTCGGCGGCGTGGCGCGCGAGCGATGCGAAGCTCCGCTCGATCGCCGGGTTGCGCTGGCGTAGTCGCGGGATCATCGCCTCTCGCAGCTCCACCCGGAGATGCCGCGGATCGTGGTTGGTCGGGTCGTCGACGGGGTCGAAGCCGAGTCGTAGGGCGAGCTGTGCGGTCTCGCTGCGGGTCAGGCCGAGGAGCGGCCGAAGCCAGGGCCGATCCACGGCCGGCATCCCCGCGAGACCGTCGAGCCCCGCGCCCCGGAGTACGTGCATGAGCACGGTCTCGACCTGGTCGGTGGCCGTATGTCCGAGGGCGACCAGCGAGCAACCGGACTCCTCCGCCATCTCGAGGAGGGCCTGACGGCGAGCGTCGCGGGCCCGGTCCGCCAACCCGGCGCCGCGCTCGAGCTCCAGGCGACGCAGGTGCATCGGCAGACCTCGCTCGGCGGCGACCTGGGCGACGAGCTCCGCCTCGTCCCGCGACTCCTCCCGCAGGCCGTGGTCGACGTGCCCGATCACCAGCTCCAGGCCCCGCGAGCGGCCCAGCAGCTGCAGGAGCCCCAGCAGGGTCAGCGAGTCGGCCCCGCCCGAGCAGGCGACGAGGATCCGCCCTCCGCGGAGCCAGTCGCCAGCGGCGGAGCCCGCGAAGAGGGTCCTGCGAAGCTCGCCGAGGGCCCGACCGATCGTGGGGTGACGAGGTGGCACGGGATCGCGACGATGATACCTTGCGCCCCGTGAGCTCGCCCAGCCAGAAGCCCATGGGCGCGAGCCTCGACGCCTTCACGGAGGGCCTCGAGGTCGCGCTCCGCGACCCTCTCTCGCTCGAGGATCGCGACGACCTCGACACTTTCATCCCGGCGATCCCGGCCCAGAGCTTCTATCGCCTCGCGACCCAGCTCCACGACGAGGGTCGCGTCGACCTGCTCTTCACCAACGCCAAGCCCGAACAGCTGACGACGGTGCTCGACCTCGGCGCCTGGACCGGGGACCGCCTCGACGTCCTCCGGACTCGGGAGTGGATCGCGGCGATCGTCGACACCTACGAGACCGCCAACTTCCCCCGCGGCGCCCTGACGGCGCTCATCGACGCGATGGATCCCGAGGCCTGGACCTTCGCCATCCTCCCCGGGACGACGATCTTTGAGCTCGACCCCGAGGACGACGAGGCCCGCGACAAGGTCCGCCGCGCGGTCGAGCACCTCTTCACCTACGACACCCCGGACGGCTTCTTCGTCGTCGCGGTGCCCGATGATCCGGTCGGCCGCGCGGCGATCCGGATCTTGGACGCGCTCTACCACGACGATCTCTCACGTGGCCGAGACATGGTCGTGTCGGTCAAGGCGGGGCTCCACTCGGCGATCGAAGAGGACCTCCTCCGCTGGCGAAACGGCCGCCTCGCCGACCTCGGCTTCGTCCCCTGGGAGGAGGCGATGAAGCTCCTCCGCCCGCTGACACCGGCCCAGGCCCTGCGCCGCGGCGAGCAGGCGCGCCCGGGCCTAGCCCCCGGCATCGACCTCGACCCGTCGCCTATCCCCAGCGAAGCCGGGCTCCTGCGCCGGGTCCTGGAGCACATGCGGCCGGCCGTCGCCGGGATCCACACCCGCGAGTTTGTCCTCCTCGTCAACGAGGTCATCTCGGTCCAGCGGCTCCCCCCGGGCGACGCCGCGAGCGCCGAGCGAGCGCTCAACCAGACCCGCGGCACCCTCGACCTCGGGCTCGAGCTCCTCGCCACCGCCCGCCCCGACGATCAGGAGCTGCTCGACTTCCTCGCCGCGCGGACCGAGGCGATCGGCCTGCGTGACGTCTTCCGCGTCGGCTACGGCGCCCTGGACAAGCTCCGCTCCGCGGCGCTCGCCCTCCACCGCTCGGGCCAGGTCTCCCTCGGCGACATCGGCTCGCTCCTCGATCGCCCCTGGGGCCCCACCCTCCGCGCCCTCGCCCAACGCCTGCCGGAGCTCCCCCTGGAGGAGACCAGCGCCAAGTCGCGGCCCCTCGCCAGCCTCCGCGACGTCGCCAAGGCGACGCGACGGATCGCCCAGGCGACGCTCCTCTCCGGCCTCACCTTCGCGCCAGAGGGGCTCGGCCTCGATCCGCAGTGGGTCCATCGGATCGACAACCCCGACCGCCTCACCCTCGGCGATCTGCTCCGCGCAGCCCTCGTCCACCGCCGCCTCCCCGGCGCCGGCGAGGCCTTCGCGCCGCTGCGGGCCGACGATCTCGAGTGGGCGAGCCAAAACCTGCTCACCGAGTCACGCGAGCTGATCCCGGAGATCCGCGCGGAGCTCGAGGCCCAGGCCCGGGCCCTCGGCGCGGACGAGGCGAACACCGCCGCCGTGCTCGGCGTCATCCTCCCCCGTCTCGGCGTCGAGCTCGCGGGCCTAGAGCGCGACGAGGAGGGGATCCCCGACCTGACCCGCGTCGGCGGGCTCGTCACCCTGCAACAGGTCGGCGTATGGCTCCAGACGGGGCTGACGCAGGCCCACTAGCTGACGCAGGCCCACTAGCTGACGCAGGCCCACGACAGGCCCACGGGGTGACCGTGGCGAGCGCGGGTCCTCATGGCTCCGACGAGACACCCGTGCTCGCGCAGCGCAGATCTCGTACCCTCCGACCATGGCCAGCGCAGACCCGCCCGATCTCCGACGCGCCCTCCGGCTCGGCGGGCTCCCCTGCCTCTGGCTCGCGTTCGCGGTGATGATGGTCCGCAACTACCTCGGCGATCCCTACGATCCGAGCCTCGAGGGGACGGCCGCCTACGGCCACAACCAGGAGGGAGCGCTGCTGCAGGGGCTCGGCCTCAGCCTCTCCGAGCTGATCATCCTCATGGGGATCCTGCGGCCCTGGTCCTACGACCGCTCCTGGGGCCGAGGCATGGCGACGTTCGCCCTCCTCCTCCCCTGGACCGCCCTCGCGATCCTGTCGATGATGCACAGCGGCGGGGTCTTCGCCCTCCACGCGCTCTGGCTGATGGTCGTCCTGATCGGGGTCCTGGTGCTGACGATCGTCAGCGCCGTCGCGAGCAAGACCGGCCGCTAGCCAGCAGCTCCAGGCAGGACCCGCCCCTCAGGGTCCCGCTGAGCCGCCGTCGACCGCGGCGAGCGCAGCGCTAGCCGCCGCCTGCTGGGCCTTCCGCATGCTCAGGACCCCTACGAGCCGCCGTCGACCGCGACAAGCGTGCCTGCTGGGCCTTCCGCATGCTCAGGACCCCTACGAGCCGCCGTCGACCGCGACAAGCGTGCCTGCTGGGCCTTGCGAATGCGACGGGCCGCCGTCGACCGCGACAAGCATGCCGGCTGGGCCTTCCGAATGCTCTGGACCGCTACGGGCCGCCGTCGACGGCGGCGAGCGCAGCGCTAGCCGCCGCCTGCTGGGCCTTGCGCATGCTCCGGCCCTCGCCTTCCCCGAGGACCAGGGTGGTGCCGTCGCCGAGCTGGAGCTGCACCCGCGAGAGCCAGCGCGGCTCCTCCGGCGACGAGTCTTCGCCGGCCTCTGTCAGGTAGACAGGCGTCAGGCGATGGACCCGTTGGGCCCAGTGCTGGAGGCGGGACTTCGCGTCGACGCCGTGGTGGGGCGCGAGCTTGTCGGCGCGGGCGCCGAGCAGCGCGCGGAAGACCTTCGCCGCCGCCGCCAACGGGTCTTGGCCGGCGACGCGCGCGTCGAGGAAGGCCGCCCCTAAGACCGCCTCGACCGCGTCGGCGAGGCTCGCCTCACGCTCACGACCGCCCCGCAGCTCGTCGCCCCGGCCGAGGTAGAGCCACTCGCCGAGCCCGCACTCGCGGGCGACCTGAGCGAGCGCTCGCTCCGAGACGAGGCTCGCCCGGAGGCGGGTAAGCGGCCCCTCCCCCTGCTCGGGAAAGCGGTTCCAGAGGGCGTCCGCCGCGACCAGATCGAGCACCGCGTCGCCGAAGAATTCGAGGCTCTCGTTGCTCGGCCACCCTGAGCCAGGATGCTCGTTGCACCACGAGGTGAGGGTGAGCGCCGCCCGCAGCAGCGCCGGCCGACAAAAGCGATAGCCGAGGCGCCGCTCCAGGGGCCCTAGCTCCACGAGCGCCGCGTCGATCTCGGGGTCTCCGCGGCGATCCGGGAGGTCCTCAAAGATCGCCGGCAAGCCGGTCATCGGCCGGCCTCGCCCCCCGCGATCCACCCGCCGCCGAGCACTCGGTCACCGTCGTAGAGGACCGCCGCCTGGCCCGGCGCGACCGCGCGGACCGGCGTGTCAAAGCGGATCTTCGCCAGCTCGCCGTCGATCGTCACGGTGCAGGGGACGGGCTTCGAGCGGTGTCGGATCTGGACCTCGGCCCGAAGCTCACCCCGCGCCGGGAGGTCGACGAGGCGGCGGAGATCCGCGACCTCGATCGAGCTCGCCTCGAGGTCCTCGGCGTCGCCGACCACGACCTCCCGCCGCTCCGGCAGGACTCGGAGCACGTAGCGCGCGGAGGTCCCCGCGATCCGGAGGCCGCGACGCTGACCGACGGTGACCTGGTGGATCCCGTCGTGCTCGCCGAGCCGGGCCCCGTCCTGATCGACGATCGTCCCGGGCCTGAGGACCTCGGTGTCGAGGCCGAGCTCCCGCGCCCGACGCTCGACGACCGCCCCGTGCGAGCGCCCGCCGACGAAGCAGAGCTCCTGCGAGTCGGGGGCGTCAGCGTTGACCAGGCCGAGTCCCCGCGCCCGCTCGCGAACCTGGTCCTTGTTCCATGTCCCAAGGGGCATGCGAACATGCGCGAGCAGATCAGCGCCCATCGCGAAGAGGAAGTAGCTCTGATCCTTGCCGGGATCGACGCCCCGGAGGAGCACACCGTCCTCGATCCGCGCGTAGTGCCCGGTCGCCAAGACCTCCGCGCCGAGCGCCCGCGCCCGCTCCAGGAGGGGGCCGAACTTGACGTGCTCGTTGCAGCGGACGCAGGGGTTCGGCGTCCGACCTGCGGCGTACTCCCGCGCGAAGTCGTCGATCACCGCCGCCTCGAAGCGCCGCCGCTCGTCGACCGTGTAGTGGGGGATCCCGAGCTCGGCGCAGACGTCCTTCGCCCGATCGATCTCCGCCGGCGAGCAGCAGGTGCCGCCGCGACCGCGGGCCGGGCCCGAGGCGGTGGGGTCGGCGTCGTAGAGGCGCATCGTCAGGCCGATCACCTCATGCCCCTCCTCCTGGAGGAGCGCCGCGGCGATCGACGAGTCGACCCCTCCAGACATCGCGCAGACCACTCGCATGACCCTCTCCGTATACCCCATGGCTCGTGAGCCCGCGGGAGAAGTCAGCGCGCGTCGCCGCAGGAGCGTTCGAGGGCTCGGCGTTCGCGGTCCTCCCGTCTCCTCCTAGACTCTTGCGAAGGTCCCGCGCGCCTCGCTCGCCCTCATCGCCTCCCGGCTCCGCCGAGCTCGGCAGCACAGCCCAAAACGGCGCCTTCTCGTCAACCCCGAGGGGGCCGGCGATCCCGGCGCGAGAGCACACAGGACGTTCACCACGGGCTCCTAGGCCTCGGCCCGAACCCGGGCGATGACCTCCGGCAAGGCGTCGACCAGGGCGTCGAGCTCCGCAGCCGTGGTCCCCTTCCCGACCGAGATCCGGAGCACCGCGCGGCCCTCCTCAGGCGTGCAGCCGAGGGCGAGGAGCGCCGGCGACGGCGCCAAGGTCCCCGCGGTGCAGGCGGAGCCCGTCGAGACCATGATCCCCATGAGATCGAGGTTGATCAGGAGGAGCTGCCCCTCGCAACCGCTGACCCCAACGCTCAAGGTGTTGCCGACGCTCGACTCCGGATCCCCGTAGAGGCGCACATCGTCGAGCTCTTGGAGGCGGGCGCGGAGCCCCGCGAGGAGCTCGCGGACGTGGGCGCGGTTTGTCTCAAGCTCGGCCGTCGCGAGCTCGACCGCCACGCCGAGGCCTGCCACGGAGGCGGTCGACTCGCTCCCCGGACGCCGCCCCCGCTCCTGATGCCCGCCGCGGAGGAGCGGCGTCAGATCGAGGTGACGACGGTGGACGAGCGCGCCGGTCCCCTTCGGCCCGTAGAATTTGTGGCCGCTGAGGCTGAGGAGATCCACCCCCCACTCGCGAAAATTGACCGGCACCTTGCCGATCGCCTGGACCGCGTCGGTATGGAAGAGGATCCCCGGACGCACAGCCCGAGCGGCGGCGACCATCCCCGGGATGTCGTAGGCGTTGCCGAGCTCGTGGTTCGCGGCGGCGAGCGAGACCAGGCCGATCTCGGGGCCCTCCTCCAGGGCCTTCGCGACCTGCTCGGGGGTGATCCGCCCCATCGAGTCGACGCCCACGAGGGTCAGGGGGACGCCCTCCGCCTCCAGCGAGCGCGCGGGGGCGAGGATCGCCGGATGCTCGAGCGGCGATGTGAGGATCCCGTGGGGCCCCCCCTTGGCGCGCAAAGACCGCACAGCCCCGAAGATCGCGAGATTGTCCGCCTCGGTGCCGCCAGAGGTCAGCGTGACCTCAAGGGGCTCTGCCCCGAGCGCGCCGGCGATGCTCCGCCGCGCTCGCTCGACCACAGCCCGCGCCCGCTGGCCCCAGCCGTGGATGCTCGACGGGTTGCCCTGCAGCCGCGGGTCCCGCAAGACCTCGACAATTCGCGCCGCGACCCGTGGATCAAGCGGCGTTGTGGCGTTGTGGTCGAGATAGATCACCGGCACCAGATAGCACAGGGGGGCGAGGAACAGCGCTCCAGGGAGGTGTAGACCCGAGGTGCGGCGATCGCTCGCATCGGCCCGGGAGCGGATCGTCGATCTGTGTGCACTAGCGGTTGACGACCCGCTCCGGTCTAGGGAATTCTGCACTCCCTTGAGTCTGCTAGGGACCATGATGCTCCGGGCTGGTCACCTGGACGAGACCCAACTTCGGGCTGTGCAAGCACGCTCGATGGAGGTCAAGATCTCCTTCGTCGCCGCCGTCGTCGAGCTCGGCTACGTGCCCGAGGACGACGTCGTCGGCTTCCTCCACAGCAAGCTGATGATCCCCAAGCTTGGGGCTGACGCGCTCGAGTCGATCGACGACGAGACGCGCGCCAAGATCACCGGCGAGCTCGCGCGCAAGCACGTCGTCCTGCCTGTCGGGACAGACGCGGCGGGCAACCTGACGCTGGCGATGTCGGATCCCACCGACATGAAGGCTGTCGACGCGATCTCGGGGCACACGGGGGCCTACCTCGTGCGTGCCGTCGCGCCGCACAAGGCCCTGCTGGCGGCGATCGAGCGCTATTTCCCGAAGGAGAAGCCCAAGCCCAAGCCCGCGGCGGTGACGAAGCCTGCAGCGGTGTCGAAGCCCGCAGCGGTGTTGAAGCCTTCCCCGGCTCCTGTCGCCGCCCCGGTTGCATCTCCGGCTCCTGTCGCCGCTCCGGCTCCTGTCGCCGCCCCGGCTCCTGTCGCTGCTCCGGCTCCTGTCGCCGCTCCGGCTCCGGTTGCATCTCCGGCCCCAGTCGCCGCCCCGGCTCCTGTCGCCGCTCCGGTTGCATCTCCGGCCCCAGTCGCCGCGCCCATCGCCGCCCCGCCTGTCACCACCTCGCCGCTCGCGTCTCCCGTCGCTGCGCCTCCCGTCGCTGCGCCTCCCGTCGCTGCCTCACCGCTCACCCCCCCTGTCGCCGCGCCTCCCGTCGCCGCGCCTCCCGTCGCCGCGCCTCCTGTCGCTGCGCCTCCTGTCGCTGCGCCTCCTGTCGCTGCGCCTCCCGTCGCCGCGCCTCCCGTCGCTGCGCCTCCTGTCGCTGCGCCTCCTGTCGCCGCGCCTCCTGTCGCTGCGCCTCCTGTCGCCGCGCCTCCTGTCGCCGCGCCTCCCGTCGCCGCGCCTCCCGTCGCCGCGCCCCCTGTCGCTGCCCCCGTCGCTGCGCCTCCCGTCGCCGCCCCCCCTGTCGCCGCCCCCCCTGTCGCTGCCGCCCCCATCGCTGCCCCCGTCCCAGCGGCGGCTCCGATCGACGCGCCGCCGGCCTTCGGCAACACCGCGGAGAGCAACGGAATCGCGCCGCCCCCCGCATGGGCTGGCGCTGACGAGCAGAGCCAGCGGGTCGAGCTACAGCACGCGGAGGTCACACCGCTGTCGACCGAGGCCTTCAACCGGATCCTCACCAACTTCGCGACGGTCCAGTCTCGGACGGACCTCACCGATCTGATCCTGGACTTCCTCGTCGAGGGCTTCGTCCGCGTCATCATGTTCGTCCACAGCAAGGGCGAGATCCGCGGACACGACGCCCGCGGTGAGGACCTGATGGTCGAGGCCGTCCGCCAGATCCGGATTCCGGCGACGGGGCCGTCCCTCTTCTCCGAGGTCATCGAGCGGCAAGTCCCCTTCGTCGGACAGATGCGGACCAGCACCGCGATCGACACGGCCTTTGACGCTGCCCTCGGCGGTGTCGACGGCCACATCCTCGTCCTACCGATCACCCTCCGCGGTCGCGTACCCGTCATCGTCTTCGCCGCGACGGCGCGCTACGACATCGACCAAGAGGTCGTCAACGACCTCTCCGCGCAGGCCAGCGCAGCCTTCGAGCGGCTCATCGTCGCCTCCCGACGCAGCTAGGCAGGCTCCCCATGCGCGAATGACTGCGCCTACCCAGCGCAGCCTTCGGCGTTCTCCTGTCGCGAACGTCCGCGTGTTCTGCTCCGGTCGCAGACCGCCTACGCAGCCTTCAGCGCTCCAGTCCCGCACATGCGCGGCCTTCGGCGTTCTCCTGGTCGAGCTGCACGCCCGCGCCCGCGCCCGCGCCCGCGGAGAAGGCTCGCCCCGGGCTCCGCGAGCGCAGCCTCTCAGGACGGACAGCGACGGCCAAGAAGAGGGGTCGACTAGAGCGACCTACCGACACGGGCGCAATGTCCCATGTGGGCCTTGAGGTACTTGCTCGGCAGCTCGCGGGCGAGATAGCTCGAGAGCTGGGTAGAGATCCCGACGAGCTTGTCGATGTCGACCCCGGTCGAGACGCCCATCCCCGAGAGCATGTAGACGACGTCCTCGGTGGCGACGTTGCCTGAGGCCCCAGGGGCGTAGGGACAGCCCCCGAGCCCGCCGATCGCGGAGTCGATCGTGCGGACGCCGAACTGGAGCGCGACGGTGATGTTCGCCAGCGCTGTGCCGCGGGTGTCGTGAAAGTGCACCGCGAGCTGGTCCATCGTCAGGCCCGCGCCGAGGAGCGCGCGGAAGACATGCTCGACCTGGCGCGGGGTGCCGACGCCGATCGTGTCGCCGAGGCTGATCTCGAAGACGCCCATGTCCAGGAGCGCCGCCGAGACGTCGATCACCTGCTGGGCGGGTACAGAGCCCTCGTAGGGGCAGCCGTAGACGCAGCTGACGTAGCCGCGGACCTTCATCCCCCGGGACTGTGCCTCCTTGATGACCTCGCCGTAGGTCTTGAGCGCGTCCTCGGTCGACTTGTTGATGTTCTTCCGGTTGTGGGTCTGGCTCGCCGCCATGAAGACAGCGATCTCTTTCATCCCAGCCCGGGTCGCCGAGTCGAGCCCGCGCATGTTCGGCACCAGCGCGCTGTAGTCGACCTCCGGTTTGCGCCGGATCTTGGCGGCGACCTCCATATGGTCCGCCAGCGCGGGGATCCACCGCGGATTGACGAAGGAGGTGACCTCGATCCTCCGGATCCCGGCGTCGACCAGCCCCTCGATCATCCCGACCTTGCGCTCGACCGAGAGGACGGTCGACTCGTTTTGCAGGCCGTCACGGGGCCCGACCTCGTAGATCGTCACCTCCGGGGGGATCGCCGCGAAGAGCGAAGGCTGCACGCACGGCGTTGTGGGCTGGTCTGACGAGCTAGTCACGGCTTCTCCCCCGGGACCGAGGGCCTCGGGATCTCGAGGCGGGAATCGGTCGTAGTGTACGCGATCCCCCCCATGCGCCCGACTGCGCCGAGACGTGCGGGATCGATCGGCTGCAGACGCCCTCTCGGGTCGCGCAGGAGCAGACCCTCTGCGATCGCAAAATGGACGACCTCAGCGACCACGAGCGTCGACGAGGGGGCGCCGGCGGGGCTGGCACCCAGGGGAATCGCGTGGCGAAGCACACATTCCATCGACGCGTGGGACTCGGCGACCCGGTCTGGCCGGACCTCGGACGATGGCGCCGCCGCCACCCCCGCCCTCTCCCACTCTGAGATCCCGTGCTCGTAGGCGACAGAGGTCGCGACAGCCGCCTCGATCAGGCCCGCGCTGACGTGCGAGACCACCAGCTCACGGGTCTCGAGGATGTTCCGGAGGGTGTCCTTCATCCGCCCGTCGGGATACCAGGCGATCCCGAGAACGATCGTCGGCGGGGACGAGCAGACCGCCTGAAAGTAGCTGAAGGGGGCGAGGTTGCGGCGCCCCTCGGCGTCACAGGTGGACACCCAGGCGATCGGCCGCGGCGCGACCAGATCCGTCATGAGTCGGTAGCTCTCTGCGGCCGAGAGAGACGAAGCGGGGAGCTCGTCGGTCACCGGGCTTGGCATACCAAAAATCCGCCCCCTGAGGGCGTTGACCGGCCGCACAGGGGGCTATTCGCGGCTTTACCGCACTCCTGCGCTCCTACCTCGAGGAGGCGCTCTTCTTGCTCGTCTTCTTCGACGTCGTCCTCTTCTTCGACGCTGTCTTCTTCGACGCTGTCTTCTTCGACGCTGTCTTCTTCGACGCCGTCTTCTTCGACGCTGTCTTCTTCGACGCTGTCTTCTTCGACGCTGTCTTCTTCGACGCCGTCGTCTTCGACGCTGCTTTCTTCGACGCTGTCTTCTTCGACGACGCCTTCTTCGACGACGGCCTGCTCGCAGCGGACCGCTTCCCGACCGCCTTGCCGTCGGTCCGCGACGGTGCTCGGCGACCGCGGAGGAGCGGCCTCAGGTAGGCCCCCGTGTAGGAGCCGGAGACCGCCGCGACCTCCTCGGGGGTCCCCGCAGCGACGACCTCCCCGCCGCCTTCGCCCCCCTCAGGGCCGAGGTCGACGATCCAGTCCGCGCACTTGATCACGTCGAGGTTGTGCTCGATCACGAGGACCGTGTTGCCAGCGTCCACGAGCCGCTGGAGCACCTCCAGGAGCCGCCGGATATCCTCAAAGTGAAGGCCCGTGGTCGGCTCGTCGAGGATGTAGAGGGTCCGCCCGGTCTGGACCTTGCCGAGCTCGCGGCTGAGCTTGACCCGCTGGGCCTCGCCGCCGCTCATCGTCGTCGCCGTCTGGCCGATCTTCATGTAGCCGAGGCCGACGTCCAAGAGCGTCTGGAGGATCCGCCGCAGCTTGCGGTGGTTGGCGAAGAGCTCTGCGCAGTCGCTGATGCTGAGCCCGAGCACCTCCGAGATCGAATAGCCGCGGTAGCGCACCGCCAAGGTCGACGCGTTGTAGCGCTTGCCCTCGCAGACGTCGCAGGGGACGTAGACGTCGGAGAGGAAGTGCATCTCGACCTTGACGACGCCGTCGCCGCTGCAGGCCTCGCAGCGTCCCCCCTTGACGTTGAAGGAGAAGCGCCCGGACTTCCAGCCGCGGGTCTTCGACTCTGGGAGCTGGGCGAAGATCGATCGGATCTCGTCGAAGGCCTTGGTGTAGGTGCCGGGGTTGGACCGCGGCGTCCGACCGATCGGGCGCTGGTCGATGGCGATCACCTTGTCGAGCGCTTCTAGCCCCTCGACCTTGCGATGGGCCCCGACCCGGCCGGTGCTCCCGTGGAGCATCCGCATCAGCGCCGGCAGGAGGATGCCGTTGATCAGCGAGCTCTTGCCCGCACCGCTCACGCCGGTGACCGCGACCAGCGTGCCCAGGGGCAGCTCGACGTCGATCTTCTTGAGGTTGTGCTCGGCGGCCCCGCGGATCCAGATCCCCCCCTGCGGAGGCCGACGCTCGGCCGGCATCTCGATCGCCCGACGGCCGCCGACATAGGCCCCGGTGATGCTCTCCTCGCACTCGCCGATCAGCGCCGGAGAGCCGCTGTAGACCACGCTCCCGCCGAGATGCCCCGCCCCAGGGCCGAAGTCGATCACGTGATCGGCGGCCTTGATCGTGTCCTCGTCGTGCTCGACGACGAGGACAGTATTGCCGAGGTCGCGGAGCCGCTGGAGGGTGCCGATCAGCCGCTGATTGTCGCGCTGATGGAGGCCGATGCTCGGCTCGTCGAGCACGTACATCACCCCGCTCAGCTCCGATCCGAGCTGCGACGCCAGGCGGATCCGCTGGGCCTCGCCGCCGCTCAGGGTCGGCCCTGCTCGGTCGAGGGTCAGGTAGTCGAGGCCGACGTTGATCAGGAATTGGAGGCGGTTGTGGATCTCCCGCAGCGCCCCCTCCGCGATCGTCTTCTGCGAGCCGCGGAGCTCCAGGCGGCCGAAGTGCTCGGTCGCGTCGCGGACGTTCTTGCCGGTGACCTGGTCGATGCCGAGGCCCGCGACCCGAACGGCGAGGCTCTCGGGACGCAGACGGCGAGCGTCACAGGCCTCGCAGGCCCGCTCGACGAAGTACTTGCGGTAGTAGTCGCGAGCGTTCTCCGACCCGGTCTGCTGGAAGCGGCGCTGGAGGTTGGGGATCACCCCCTCAAAGCGCATCCCCCAGGTGCCCTGGGTGACCGATCCTTCGCGACCGATCTTGACGGCGATCTTCCGCTCGCCGACCCCGTAGAGCACCTTGTGTTGCTTGCGCTTGCCGAGCTTGGCCCACGGCACGTCGAGATCGACCTCGCAGGCCTCGGCCATCGCCTCGACGATCCGGTAGGTCCAGCCCTCGCCGCGGTTCATCGCCGAGGCCCACGGGGCGATCGCCCCCTCGCGGATGCTCATCGACGGGTCGGGCACGACCAGCTCTGGGTCGATGTCGAGGCGGGTGCCGAGGCCGTTGCACTCCGGACACATGCCGAGCGGCGAGTTGAAGGAGAAGCTCTGCGGGCTGAGCTCCGGGAACGAGAGCCCACAACAGGCCCGAGACTCGGAGAAGCGGAGCCTCGGCCCGCCCTCCTCGATCGCCTCCGCCCGCAGCTCTCCCTTGCCCTCGCGCAGCCCGAGCTCGACGGACTCGGCGATCCGCTGGCGGTCGCCCTTGCGGATCGTCAGGCGGTCGACCACGAGGGCGATCGTGTGCTTGAGCTTCTTGTCGAGCTCCGGCGGGCTGTCGAGTCGGTGAACCTCTCCGTCCACCTCGACGCGGAGGAAACCCCGACCTGCGAGCTCGACGAAGAGCTCGCGGAACTCGCCCTTGCGGTGGGTGACGAGCGGGGCGAAGAGCATCATCTTGGCGCCCTCCGCCTCCAGCAGGAGGTCGGCGACGATCTCCTCGGAGGACTTGGTCTGCACTGGCTCGCCGCAGATGTGACAGTGCTGGACGCCGATCCGGGCGTAGAGCACCCGGAGGTAGTCGTAGACCTCCGTGATCGTGCCGACCGTCGACCGCGGGTTGTTCGACGCGCTCTTCTGCTCGATGGCGATGGTCGGCGAGAGGCCCCGGAGATGCTCGACCTTGGGCCGCTCCAGCTGGCCGAGGAACTGGCGCGCGTAGGAGGAGAGGCTCTCGATGTAGCGCCGCTGTCCCTCCGCGTAGAGCGTGTCAAAGGCGAGGCTCGACTTGCCCGAGCCGCTCACCCCGGTGAAGACCACGAGCTGCCGCTTGGGCACCTCCAGGCGATCGATGTTGAGGTTGTGCTCGCAGGCGCCGACGATCTCGATGAAATCGGGCTCAGCTGCGGCCTTCGGCTTCTTCAGGGGGGGGATCCGCGTGTCCATAGGGCTCCGGCCAGCGCGGTGATAGCACGCGCGACAGCGCGCGACAGCGACAAATGCTAAACATCTGCGCAGGCCCCCAGAACGCCCTTCAGAAGCTGAAAACGCGAGGAGTGCGCATCGTTCGCACTCCTCGCGACGGCCTCGGGCTATGGCATACCGAGATCCACGCCCGGGTGGTGGAATCGGTAGACACGGGGGACTTAAAATCCCCTTCGCAAGAGTGCGGGTTCAAGTCCCGCCCCGGGCAACCTCCCCCCTACAGGAGCTTCATGTAGGCGGTGATGTCCTCCTTGTCCTGCTCCGAGAGGACCAGGTTCGCCGGCGGCAGGGCGAAGTAGTCGGCGTAGTGATCGGTGACCTCCTCGAGGGTCTTCGCCGAGTGATCGTGGAAGAAGGGCCCGCCCCGCTCGTTCAGCCCCCAGAGGCTCGGGATCTTGAAGGCGTTGAGGTCCGCGATGTCGCCCGTGATCAGGGCTCGGCCGGGGTCGGGGCTGTCGACGATGATCGGGTTCTCCGGGTCCTCGGGGTTGTCGAAGGCGAAGCTGTAGACCGGGTTGTCCAGGCGGTTGAACTCCGAGACCGCGACCGAGAGGAAGCGGCTGCCCTGAGGCACAGGTCCGAGGAAGAACTCGTTGGTCTCGTTGAGCATCGGCCCGCCGTGGCAGTGGCTGCACAGGCCCTCCGGGCTCGGGACGAACCACTTGCGCCCGCGCTTCTCCGCCTCGCTCTTGCCCTTCGGCAGCTTCGGCGCGGGACCGCCCTTGGCGTAGATGAAGGTCCGCCAGGACGAGAAGAAGGAGAAGGTCCGCTGGAAGCTGGCGATGAGGCCGAGCTCTTCGCTGGTCGGCTCTTGGTTGGGCTGGGCGTGATCGTGGATGGCACCGTTCGCCTGCGACTCGAGGTCCGGCTGCCGACCGTCGTACATCAGGACGGGATCGAGCGCCGGGGTGTCGAGGGTCGTCGGAATCCCGCGGAGGACGACGATGCTCTGCTGGGCCGGATCGTCGACCAGAGAGACGTTGTCGGGGAGGGTGATCCCGACGCGGACGGTCCCGTGCTCGCGCAGCCGCTCGTAGGAGCTGCCCACCCCATCATCGCTGTCGATCGAGCGGAAGATCGGCGCGCTGGGATCCTCGCCCCAGAGGGTCTCGATCTCCGAGGGCGTGATCTTGCCGGTCGTCCGGCTGTGGCAGGTGACGCAGGTCCGACCGTTGCCGTCGAAGGTCTCCTCCATGAAGAGGTCCCGGCCCTGCAGGTAGTCGGAGAGGATCCCCTTGTCGTAGTCCGAGATCGCGACAAAGTCGCCGAGATCCTCGTCGTAGACCATCTCCTGGGCGATCGCCTCGGCGATGGCGAACTCCTCGTCGGTGAGGTCCGCATCCGCAAGCTCTGCAAGAGCTGCGCTCGGCGCCTCCGACTCATCACAACCGGAGCTCAGCACAGCACAGGCCGCGACCATCATCACCACAACTGAAGATCTACCCACCATCAACAACCCAACCTTGCCGGCAACAACCAGCATCTTGGTAGTGTGATCAGCGGCCTGATCGGATCACGCGAAGTTGAAATTTTAAGAAATAGAGGGGTGCAGCGCCCCGAATGAGCGATATTACGTCTGACACGCCCTCCCCTGTGCTGTCACATCCGACACCCGTCCACAGTCCCCAAGAGGACACCCGGCGCGAGCGAGGGGCCTCTCCTCGCTCGCTCGACCGCTGTCACGATCACCCACACACCGAAGCGTCCGCCGTCCCAGACGGACCGTGCGAGCGCGGCGGACCACCGCGACGCGCCCCTACGCGACGCCCGCTCAGAAGTCGACGTCCGCCTCGATCATCTCGACGATCGCGTCACGGGCGTTGTCCCCCGCGGTCTTCCCGAGCGAGACCGACTCCTCGTAGTTGTCGTTCTTGCCGGTCTGCCACTCATCGCTGGGGATGAAGTAGCCGAGGGCGTCGCCGGTATTGCCGAGGATCATCCGGTGCGGGGCCTTCATCGCCTCCTTGATCTCGAGGCCGTTGCGGGTGAGCGACTCCCCAGGGAACGCCACCCCCTGGACCTGAGCGCCGAGGCGGAAGTAGGTCGACTGGGTGACCACCTCCTGCTCCAGGCCCTTCATGTCGAAGTCGTACTGGAGGATCCCGAGCTGCGCGGCGAGCTGGAAGAGGAAGTTGTCGACCTTCTGGGTCCACTCGCGATAGTCGAGGGCGACGACCGGCTCGACGAGCTCCGCCTCCGCGACCAGGCCCGCGGCGATCCCCGAGAGCAGCTCGCCGTAGAAGGCCGCCCGGACAAAGTCGTTCTCGTACTCGCCGTCGGGGACGGCTGGGCTCGCGTCGCCGAGGGTCCCGTTGAAGAGCGCCACCGGAGCTCCGAGCTCCTCCTCGAGCGCGAGGACCATCGGCCCCGTGTAGTCGCAGGAGATCTCTTTGTTGCTCTCGCCGAGGATGATCGGGTGGGCGGCGAAGTTGACGAGCGTGCCGATGCGCTCGCCCTCGAGATCGCGAGCGTCGAGGACGACCATCGCGTCGTCGGTGAAGTCCCAGCCGCGACGATTGCGGTTCGGCGCCGTCCCGGTGGCGACGTAGAGCTCCGCCTCCTCGCGGGCCTCCCAAGCGGCGACCATCGACAGCGCGGCCTGCTCCTTGAGCTGGTTCCTGTACTCGTCCGGAACCCCGCCCCACAGCCCCATCAGATCCGGGCTCGAGTGGGTGTGGGTGGTGCCGATCAGCACCTGGGACTCCTCGAGGTCCGACATGTCAGCGACCATCTCGCGGATCGCTCGAGTGTTCTGATTGCCCATCCCGGGCAGGTCGACGATCGCCATCACAAAGCCGACGCCCTCGGCCTCGATCGCCATCGACCGGACGTAGATCCGGTCGTGGACCCCCTTCGCGGGGCCGCGGGAGTACGGGGCTCCGTAGGCGCCCATGTAGATGTTCTGCTTGTCTATCTGGGCCGGCGTCGGCGAGACGTCGACGACGTCAAAGCCGACCTGAAAGCCCTCAACCCCGCCGCCCGTGGTGGTCGTCGTCTCCCCGCTCGTGCCCGTCGTCTCCCCGCTCGTCGTCGTCGCCGTCGCTGTCGCCGTCGCCGATGTCGAGCTTGTCGTAGCGCTGCCCGAGGTGGCGCTCTCGCTGTCCCCCCCGCTGGTCTGGGTCGTCGCCGTCGTCGCGTCGCTCGTCGCCGTCGAGGTGCTGCTCTGGGTGTCCGTCGAGCCCCCGTCGGTCGCGGAGCTGCTCGCGCTCCCGTCATCGCCACAGGCGAGCGAGAGGGTCAGGCTGAGACCGCAGAGGAAGAGAGAGGGGAGGCGAAGCGAAGCGTTGATCGACATAGGGGGTTCCGAGGCCAAGTGCGCGCACAGGCACGCGTTTGCCGTTGTAGCTCGCTCGAATACGCTCCGTCCAGGGCCATGAGGCCGGAGTCTCCGAGGACACCGTCGCGGTCCCTGCTCGGGCGCCTCGCGAGCGCCCACAGCTCAGCGGCCGACGCAACGCGGTGAGGTGGGGGCACAAGCCCGCAACCAATTCTCTGGCGTCATGCACGCGACACGGCCCGCCGGGTCCGCCTCGTCGAGGCACTCGGCGAAGAGCTCGGGCGCCGCCAGCTCGCACGCGTCGAGCGGCCCCCAGATCCGGCGCACGTCGCCGCACTCGCAGCCCTCGCAGGGCTCACGCGACTCGACGCTCAGGATCGCCTCGCCGGTCGCGACGACGCTGAGGGTGATCGTCTCCTCGAGCTCACCACAGGCCCCGTCGATGATGACCCGACCAGGAGTCCCCGAGGACAGGTGATCGAGCACGCAGATCTCCGCGCTGCTGTAGGGTGCGCCCCTATCGAGCGGGTACGGCGTGCACCCTGCACCGCCGCCGTAGCGATCGATCGGCGGGCATGCGAGCGGCAGCGGACAGCCCCCCTGGAGGACGATCGCGTCGGGCGGCGCGCCACAGCCCCCGCCGGTCCCGTCGACCGCCGTCGTCCCGCCGGGGTCGCTCGCTCCGCAGGCGCTCACCACGAGGAGCGCCCAACCTCCGCAGACTCGCACCATCGACGCGAGGATCTCACAGCAGCAGGGCGATCCCCACGGGCGGATGCACGCCCGGCACAGATCGACCGTATCATCGGCGGCGATGCTCCTCTGCGATCCCCTCCCCTCCCTCGATCTACGAGCTTTCATCACCACGTTCCCCGCGCCCCTCGGATCCGTCGAGGATACGGCGCACCTGCTCCCGCTCCTCAGCCTCGACGCCCCCACCCCCCTCCGCTACGACGAGCGGACGCGGAGCGCGATCCGAGACCTCCTCCGCAACGGCCGCTACAAGCCTACCGGGCGGGGGAAGCCCTCCTGCGAGTACCTCCGACGGGCGGTCGGCGAGGGGAAGCTCGGCTCGATCAACCCGGCCGTCGACGCCTGCAACGTCGTCTCGCTCCACAGCGGCCTGCCGATCAGCGTCGTCGATCTCGATCGGACGACGGCTCCGCTCCGCGTCGGCCTCGCCGCCCCCGGGACGACCTACGTCTTCAACGCGTCGGGCCAGACGATCAACGTCGGCGACCTCCTCTGCCTCCACGACAGCGATGGACCCTGCGCCAACCCGGTCAAGGACGCACAGCGGACCAAGACCGGCGCGACCACGCAGCGAACACTGTCGCTGATCTGGGGCTCGACGGCTCTGCCGGGCCAGAGCGAGGCGGCCGAGGCCTGGTACCGCGAGCTCCTCGGCTCCTTCGGCGCGACCACCCGCGCGGCCGCTCAAGAGCGAAGAGCGGGCTAGCCGATCGGCGCGCGGCTCGGCGTCCATCGTCGGCCGACCTCCTCGAATCACGGCGGCGGCGGGCGGCCTTCGACGTCCTCGGGCCGCACGGGCTCGAGCGGCGCGAGGAATCGACGGACGATCCAGAGGCACACGAGGCCGAGGCCGAGGAGGCCGAGGACGAGGGTCCCCCAGAACATCGCAGGCATCCCCTCCCGGGACCTACGCGGCGGCAGCTCTCGCTCGTCGGGGCCCGCTCTAGCGGTCGTCGACGAGCCGCCGCTCGGCGAGCCTCCGCTCGACGAGTCGACCTCGCTCGGCCTCAGGTCGGCCGCCGTCGACCCGCCGGTGGTCGTCATCGACCCCGTGGAGCTGCTCCCCTCCTCGGGCCTCGCCGTGGGCCGATCCGGCACATAGGCCGGCTTGCCGACCCCTTGCGCCCCCGACCCGCGCTCCACGAGCTCGGCGAAGAACACCGCGCCGGGGCGCGGCTGAACCGTCATCTCGGCCCTCCCGCCCCCCTTGGCGACGACGACGAGCCGCGTCGTCACCCCCTCGGGTAGACCGATCCCTTTGGGGTCATCCGTCCGACCGAGGAGGGTCCCGTCCGCGCGGCGGATCTCCGCCGGCGCGTCGGACTTGATGTGAACACGGACCGCGTCAGCCTCGCCGCTCGCGTCCCCGCTGCTCTCCTCGCCTCCGCTGTCCTCGCCTCCGCTGACCGAGCCCCCCCCGGCCGAGTCACTGCCGCCGTAGCTGCCCTGGCCGGTGCCCTCGTCCTCGCTCTTAACCTCGTCGAGCCCGGAGCGGGGCTCGTCCCCTCGGTCCGCCGTGACCTCGTCCCAGGCGACCCTCGCCCCCTCCTTTGGATGCGTGATCCCGACGACCACGAGCCACGAGGCGAGAGCCCCGCTGACGACCAGGCCGAGGCCACCCAGCACGAGCACCCGGTTGACGAAGCGACGCCGCGGGACCACATCCTCGAGGTCCTTGTGGACCCAGTGCAGGCCCATGAAGAGCGGACCGCGGACCCCCGTCAGCTGGAGCGCGACCGATCCGTTCTCGCCGGCGTCGTTCGATGAGTCCCCGGCGAGCGCGACACCGTCGGCGCTGAGGTTGAGGCAGACGTCGGCGTCGTCGCTGTTCGAGAGGAGGATGATCGCCTGCGACGCGTGGTAGAGGCGCGTGACGACCATCCACTCGGGGCGCCACTGGGGGTTACCGCTGAGCGGACGGACCGCCCGCGCGAGCCCCTTGATCTGCTCGGTCCAGGCGCTCGGAGAGGAGACGTAGAGGGCGTCGGCGCTGCGAAAGCCGACGCGGAGCTCAGCGGCCGCGCCGACCTGCTCGCCCTTGGCCTCGGAGCGGCTCTCGCTGACGCCGTCGGAGCGGAAGGCGAACTCACGATTGCGCGATCGAGCGACGTCAAACTCGATCTCAAAGTCGTCCTTGATGTTGCCGTGGACGGAGAAGCGGCCCTGCCCCAGGATCCCGTAGTCGCCGAGGCGCACCGGCTCCCCGGGCTCCCACACCGCGTGATGCCGGAGCTCGCGGGCGACAACGGCGGCGTACTTGCTCTGCAGAGACATCAGCGGAGACGGCCCAGTCTAACACCGGGAAGGGCCGATCCTCGGGAACTGTGTTCGGGTGAGAATGGGCGCCAATACGACGACCACGTCTATTCTGCGCAGAAAAGGTCGTTTCCACGCAGGGGGCCAGGTGATACGACATGTACATGTCTCGAACGCCGCGACCAGAGTTGAGGGAAGCGATCATCCTTGCGAGTGTGGAGCTAGGATCGCAGCTCGGCGAAGAGGGCCTGACCATGCGGGCGATCGCCAAACGCCTCGGCATCTCGGCGACGGCGCTCTATCAGCACTTCGACTCCAAGGCGGCGATCCTCCACCAAATCCGGGTGTACGGTCATGAGCTCGGTCAGCGCGAGGTCATCGACCGGGTCGCCGCGATCGACGATCCTGTCGATCGTCTGCGCGCCTGGGGACAGGCCTACGTCAACTTCAGCCGGAGCAACCGCTGGCTCTACAGCGTCCTCATGGAGCACGAGCAGATCAACTACTCGGAGATGTCCGACGATGAGCTCGCGACGCACCTCCAGCCGCTGACGAACGTCCGGAGCTGGATCGCCGAGGGACGCGAGCGCGGCGTCATCGCGGCGTCGGTCGATCCGGACATGACCACGCTACGGATCATCACCACGGTCCACGGCCTCTGCTCCCTGATCAACAGCGGACGCGTCGACGAGAACCATCCGATCGCCCCGGTCCGCGACCTGTCGACCTTCGTCGACGAGTTCATCGACTCGATGCTCTGCACGCTCAGGCCCTGACGACCCGAGCGACGCGCGGGCTGGCCTTCACTCGAGGGTCCGCGCGAGCTCGATGAAGAGCCCAGGCGGTAGCCCGTCGACGGCCGAGTCGATGAACGCAGAGGGATCGATCCCCTCTTCGACCGCGTAGAGCTGGGCCTGGAGGGCCATGTCCAGACGGTCGCACGCCTTGACCAGGCGCCCCTCGGGCGAGCTCTGCTCCTCGTACTCGAGCCAGAGTTGGCGCATCTCCTCAGCCCGCAGGAGACCCCCGAGCAGGCCGTCCATCGCCGCCTCTTCGCGGCGACGCTTGTCCGCAGGGCCGACCCCGTCGAGCGGCGTGATGTCGCCGACCCGAACCTCGGCGAGATCGTGGAGCACGGCGATCGCGAGGGCTCGTCCGCGATCGATCGCCGCCGGTGCGAGGGCGAGGACCAGCCACGCCACCCCCCAGCTGTGGGCCGCGACGGACTCCGGGTTCGCCACCCCCTCGCGGACCCACCCCGCCCGGGGCAGCCTCTTGAGGGCGAGCACCTCGCGAAGGCGTGCTCGCAGGAGATCGAGCGACAGACCACCGAGACATGTCTCCTCGGTCTCGCTCATCGGCTCCCCCGTTCGCTCATCACGGCGCGACCCTACCACCGTGCATGAAGAAGCGCCGACCCCAGCAGAGGCTGGGCGTCGGCGCCGCGACCATCGCTCCGGCGTAGGTCGCCGGAGCGCCGCCTACTCCTCTTCGGCGCCGAAGTCGTCCGTATCCCCGAGGCCCGGGATGTCCAGCGCAGGGATCGCGGGCGCCTCGACGGAGGGCACCTGCGGCACATCGATCGACGGCGGGGCCGGAACCTCGGGCGCGGCCTGAGCCTCGGACTCCGCCTGCTCCTCCGGAGCCTCGGCAGCGGCCTCGGCCTCAGACTCCGCCGGTGACTCTTGCTCCGCAGGTGCACCGGGCTCAGGCTCGGCGCCGGCCCCCTCCTCCGACGCCGCGGCCTCGTCAGCCTCGGCCTCGGCCTCCGCGGGAGCGGCGTCCGCTTCCGCCTCCGCCTCCGCCTCCGCCTCCGCCTCCGCCTCCGCCTCCGCCTGTGGAGCGGCAGCCTCCGCTGCGGCCTCCTCCGCCGGCGCCGCTTCGGGGGCCGCCTCCACGGGCACCTCCTCGTCCACGGGCGCCGCGACCTGCTCCGAGCGCACCTCTTCGACCGAGCTCTGCGCTACCCGAGCGGGGGGCGGGGGCTTGCGGACGAGGGCAGGCTGCCCCTCGATCTGCGGCATCTTGGCCATCGCCGCGTCGATCGCCTCCTGCGGGTACTCGTAGTCGGTGAGCTCGCCGCGGTTGTAGGCGTCGTACGCAGCCATGTCGAAGTGGCCATGACCGCAGAGGTTGAAGAGGATCGTCCGCTTCTCGCCAGCCTCCTTCGCCGCCAACGCCTCGCGGATCACCGCAGCGATCGCGTGCGAAGGCTCGGGCGCCGGGACGATCCCTTCCGAGCGGAGGAACTTCAGCGCGCCGCCGAAGACCTCGAGCTGCGGGATCGCGATGGCCTCGATCATCTCTTGGTCGAGCAGCTCGCTGATGATGCTCGCCATCCCGTGATAGCGAAGGCCGCCGGCGTGCAGCGGCGCCGGGACGAAGTTGGCGCCGAGCGTGTGCATCTTGACCACGGGCGCCATCCCGGCGGTGTCGCCGTAGTCGTAGGCGTAGGAGCCGCGGGTCAGCGTCGGGCAAGCCGCCGGCTCGACCGCGACGATCCGGGTCTTCATCCCGTGATTGATGTTGTTGCGGATGAACGGGAAGGCGATACCGCCGAAGTTCGAGCCACCGCCGGTACAGCCGATCACCACGTCAGGGTAGGCATCGGCCCGACGGAGCTGGAGGAGCGCCTCCTGGCCGATGACCGTCTGATGCATCAAGACATGGTTGAGCACAGAGCCGAGGGCGTACTTGTACTTGCCCCCGCTGGTCGCCGCGACCTCGACAGCCTCCGAGATCGCCATCCCGAGCGAGCCCGTGCTCTCGGGGTCCTCGGCGAGGAAGCGCCGCCCCGACTCCGTCGTATTGCTCGGGCTCGGCGTCACGTTGGCGCCGAAGGACTGGATGATCGCCCGGCGGTACGGCTTCTGCTCGTAGCTGACCTTGACCATGTAGACGTAGCACTCGAGGTCGAAGAAGTTCGACGCGATCGAGAGCGCTGTGCCCCACTGGCCAGCACCTGTCTCTGTGGTCAGGCCCTGAACCCCCTCCATCTTGTTGTAGTAGGCCTGCGGGACCGCCGTGTTGAGCTTGTGCGAGCCGCTCGGCGATCCCCCCTCGTACTTGAAGTAGATGTGGGCCGGGGTGTCGAGCGCCTTCTCCAGACGCCGGGCCCGGATCAGCGGCGTCGGCCGCCACAGCTTGTAGATCTCACGGACCTCCTCCGGAATCTCGATGAACCGCTCCGTCGAGACCTCCTGACCGATGAGCGCCATCGGAAAGAGCGGCGCGAGGTCCTCCGGACCCACCGGCTTGTGAGTCGCAGGGTGGAGCACCGGCGGCAATGGCCGCGGCAGGTCCGCCTGGATGTTGTACCAGCGCGTCGGGATCGCCGACTGCGGCAGATCAAAGCGAACGGTCTCGTCACTCATGTTTGCCTCCCCTTTGTCTCAGCTCCAACCATGGACCACGCGAGTCTGACACAGGATGTGGGGTCTCGATCAACGTCCTGTTTTGCGGTCCAACCTGCGCTCTGGCGCACCGCGTCGACGGTCGATAGCTCCCCCTCTGACGATCCTCTGGCGCCGCATCGCGCCCTGGTGACGGAGGCCGTGACCGCGGAATTCCGCCTGAATCGAGCGTCGTCCTGGGGCCTCCCGACATCCGCCGTATCCAGGGCCTATTGGACATGCAACGAAGCGCGGGCGGAATCGCATTGCAGCCATTTTCGCTCAACGTGCAACTCCGAGCATCCGCGCGCACCGCCGCGCCTCAACGGACAACAATAGACACTCCACGAACGCCGATGCCTGGAACAATTATCGCGATCACCTTGCGCGCGATACGACGCAGAAGGTCCTGCAGAGCGCTCTTGCACCGCCCCGGCCGGCTCAGCATCGGCGCTCACGAGCGTGGGCTTGCGAGGCCCAAGGGCCGATGCTCTCCTCGATGCGATGGGTGGTGACGGTATGCGTACGGGAATAATTCATGGGTTTCTCGCCTCGGCGATCGGGTTGATGCTCGCCTCCTGCGGTGATGACACTGCGTGTGAGACCGACACTTGTGGTGGTGAGACCGCGACGAGCGGCGGCAGCTCGACAGAGACGGGGACTAGCGCCCCCACAACAGGTGTGAGCGAGACGGCGACGACGACCGCCTCCGGCAGCGCGAGCGAGAGCGACAGCAGCGCTACTGCGACTGCGACGGCCTCCGCCTCCGCGACCGCGACCGCGACCGCGACCGACTCGACCTCGGCGACCGACTCGACCTCCGACACCAGCTCGACCTCCGATACCGGCGTCACGGACTCGACGACCGACACCGACACCGGCGGTCCGGAGTGCGAAGAGGAGTGCATCGACGGCGTCTGTGTCGGCGGCGTCTGCTGTCCGGTCGACGACGCCTGCGGCGAACAATGCTGCGGCGAGGACCAGCTCTGCGCCTTTGAGAGCTGCGTCGATCCGGGAGACGCCTGCATCACCGGCAGCGACTGCGCAGCGGACAGCTACTGCGACTACAGCCTCGGCGAGGCCGGGGACAAGGTCTGTGGCGGCGGCGGCAGCCCGGACACCGGCGTATGTCTCCCGCTCCCCGCGAAGTGCGAGCCAGGCGAAGAGCCCGAGGATCCCAACTCTCTCGACTGTCTGCCAGAGTGTCTCTTCACCAGCGACATGATCTTTGAGCCGGATCTCAACCACGAGTGGACCGCCGGGAGCGTGATGATGCCGCCGATCATCGCCCAGCTCGACGACGACAACTGTGACGACCACATCGACGGACGCGACATCCCAGACATGATCTGGTCGTCCTTCGCCGGCGGATCCTACAACAACAACGGCACCCTCCACGCCTACTCGGTCATCGACGGGACGATGGTCAAGAAGTGGTCCGTCAACCCCCAGAGCAACCGAATCTGGCCTGGCAAGGCGATCGCCGCCGCCGACCTCGACGGCGTCCCTGGGGCCGAGATCGTCACCTGCACCGAAGGGGGCCGCGCTCGCGCGTTCCACCCAGACGGCTCCGACTACTGGTCGGCGCTGTCGATCAGCTACTGCGACATGCCAGCGATCGCCGACTTTGACGGTGACGGCGCCCCCGAGGTCCTCCTCGCGGGCAGCGTCCTCAACGGTCAGACAGGGGCCGTCAAGGCGACCTTCCCGGTCAAGTACGCCGCGAGCTGGTGGCGCGAGCGGGCCCTGGCCGCAGACATCGACGGCGACGGCAACCTCGAGATCGTCACGGCCACCCGCGCGTTCGAGGCCGATGGGACGATGCTCGCCGACTCCAAGCTGACGGGCACCTTCCCGGCGATCGCGGACCTCGACAACGACGGCAAGCCCGAGGTCGTCGTCATCGCGAACCTCGGCAAGAACAGCAACGTTCACAACCTCCACGTCTGGCGCTATGACGCCGACGCCCCCGACAAGGCCGTCGTCGTCCGGCAAAACGTCAACATCAACGGGTCGCTCAACCCCGCGCTCTGCCCCGTCAACTCCAACGGCTACTCCGGCGGCGGCGGGCCGCCGACCGTCGCCGAGTTCAACGGCGACGGCAAGCCGGACGTCGGCGTCGCGGGCGGGGTCGGCTACGCCGTCTTCGACGGCGCCAAGCTGATGGACGAGAACATCCCGAACGCCAGCACGCTGATCTGGTCGAAGCAGACCCAGGACTGCTCATCCTCCTTCACGGGCTCCTCGGTCTACGACTTCGACGGCGATGGTCGGGCTGAGGTCGTCTACGGCGACGAGGAATTCCTCCGGATCTATCGCGGCTTCGACGGCAAGATCCTGAGCGAGATCTGCAACACGTCCGGCACTCTCCACGAGTACCCCCTGATCGCCGACGTCGACAGCGACGGCCACGCCGACATCGTCGCCTCCTCGAACAACTACTCCTCGTTCTCCTGCCCGGGAAACATCAAGACCACCGGCGTTCGTGTCTTCTCAAACCCGCGCTGGACCCGTACCCGCAAGATCTGGAATCAGCACACTTATCATGTGACCAACATCGAGGATGACGGGAGCGTACCGACCAAGGAGGAGAACAACTGGTCGGCCCCCGGCCTCAACAACTACCGCCAAAACTACATCGACAACGTCTTCGCCGCGCCGGACGTCGTCGTCGCCGCTGTCTGGCCGGAGTGCGAGGGGGAGTACGGTCTCACCGCGAGGATCCGCAACATCGGCGAGCAGCCGATCCCCCACGGGGTCACCGTCAACTTTTACGTCGGTGATCCGGGGATGGGCGGCGTTCAGATCGGGACGATGAGCACCACCAAGGAGCTCTACCCGGCCGAAGCCGAAGATGTCTTTGTCGCCCTCCCGGACGCCCCTCCGAGCCTCCTCGACGGCAGCGAGCTCGGCTTCGCGGTCGTCAACCCGGAGGCGACATGGATCGAGTGCAGA